>CAXTMF010000009.1:0-31800 GCA_964245435.1 uncultured Acidobacteriaceae bacterium | reverse complement strand
CTGTCCCCGGCGGCACCTCCAAGAACCCCTGGGGCGGCATCGCCTCTGTCCCCGGTAGCACCTCGTACTCTTCCTGTGATGTCTAGATCAAAATTTGAACTAGCCGAGGTCAGCGTGCGCTTGGTACCCTTTGGACGCGGAGGGCGGCGTGATCGTAGGAGCTCTAGACAAGGCGCTTCTGGTTTCAGGCCCCGCACTGGATGCGATCTTTTGTCTGACGATGCTTATCCGAAGACGAGTTCGCTCGTTTTCGGCGGTTTTCGCCTTCGGCTTTCTCGACGTAGTCTCCGGGCCAGTTCTTTACTTCGTGGACCCGGGTGGCGCTTCGGCGTCTTACGTGCGGGCCTATGTTGCATATGACATCACAAGCTTCTTGTTACAACTATATATACTCCTCCAGTTAGCGAGAGCGGTCCTGCGGCCCGCGGGCATGTGGGAGCGAGGTGCGGCCAAACCGCTTGTTCTTGCCGGTGGGGTCGGCGCCCTGCTTGCGATAGGTGCTGCGTCACTTCTAGAACCATCCGGCATTCACAGTCTAGAGGCTATCCAGTTGCGGGCAGAGATTTTCGCTGGCCTGCTTGCCTGTGAACTAGTGGTAGCCATGATGCTCTCGGCGAAGGAGGTTGGGCTCCCCTGGCGGAGCCACGCCATGGCGATCGGGCAGGGCCTGATGCTCTGGTCCCTCGTGGCTTCCACAGTAGAAGGCCTGGAGGCCTACATGGGGCCGCACGACACCTATTACCGCGTGCTCTACTACGTCCGGAGTATCAGTTATCTGTTGATGATCGGTTACTGGACTGTCTCACTTTGGCGCGAAGAACCGGCCAGGAAACCGATTTCCCCTGCCCTGCGTAAATATGTTGTTGCACTTCACGAACGAGTTCAATACGATCTCGGCAAAGCTGGACACTGAGGTTTCGGGAAACGTATGCATTCGATTGTCCCCTTCTCCCTATTTCTGGTAGCGATTTTTGGCTTCGCGGCTTCAGCACTCTACGCCCGGCGTTCTTCCGTTCGTCTTGACGGCCGCGGGTGGGATGCATTGCTTAGCTCGGTGCAGCCGGTCGACTTGGACGGTCTGAATTGCGTTGCCCGCGATTATCTGGATCCGCAACGGGGACAAGTCTCGATGGAGCCCGAGGTCATCTGGCACCTGCTGGGTGGGGACCTTGGTTTGCGCCGAATGCGCGCGAATGCCGACCTGCTCCTGGCTTTTGCGGCACATGCGGCGCAGTGGAACGAAGAGGAAGGCGCAATTGTAGCCGAGCGTATGCGTCGCGACGCGCTTCGGCTTCGCTCAGCGGTCCGTCAGATTCAGCTCGGTATGCTCTCGCAACTGGTGACCGGTCGTCACTGGATCTCGGTGCCCTTTCAGCTTCAAGAAGCAGCGTCGGCCTACTACCTGATGCGCCAACGGCTGCTCGCTCTCTACGAAACCAGCCATATGGCCCTACTCCCGCAGCTCGCACAAGCCCTCTAAGGCTCGTCATCAGCATCTTGAGAAAGGGTGCCGCTGCAGCGGCACCCTTTATTGCGTGGTCTATCGGACCCTTATACTGCCAGCCTGCCAGCGATTGCACAATTTTGCTCATCTTCAACATGCCATTGGCTTTCAGTACTCCCAGGAGAACAAACCATGTCCCAGCGAACCTTCAGCATCCTTAAGCCCGACGCCGTGCGCAAGGGCGACGCGACCGCTATTCTCGCCGCGATCGAGAAGGCCGGCTTCAAGATCGTAGCGATCAAGAAGATGTTTATCTCCAGGCAGCAGGCTGAAGGCTTCTACCACGTTCATGCGCAGAGGCCTTTTTTCGCTTCGCTCACGGAGTTCATGTCCTCCGGGCCTATCTTTCCCATGGTGCTGGAGAAAGAGAATGCCATCGCAGATCTCCGTAAACTGATGGGCGCCACTAACCCAGCGAATGCGGAAGAAGGCACGATCCGCAAGCAGTTCGCGTCCTCCATAGAGGAGAATGCTATTCACGGGTCGGACGCAGAGGATACCGCGGCCTTTGAGATTGGGTACTTCTTTGCCGGGCATGAGCTGCTCTAGCCTGACTCGCGCCACATACCGGCTCTCTGGCGGGCTGTTTCATGGCTTGAATCTCGCCTATGAACCCGTACCCGCCCGTCAACGCTTCGCTTTATCCAATGCGCATGGCGTCTGTGCTGAAACCGGTCCTTGGGGGCGAAAACGCGCTACTACAGGCGATTGCCCCGTTGCGAGTGCAACTGGCTCGCCACCCTCTTTACGCGTCGATCCGCTCCCTTCCGGCGCTGCAGCTCTTCATGGAATCCCACGTCTACGCGGTGTGGGATTTCATGTCGCTGGTGAAGTCGCTCCAGCGTACTCTCACCTGCGTGGAGGTGCCCTGGCGGCCAGCAGCAAGCAGGATGGCCGGGCGGCTGGTCAACGAGATTGTTCTAGCAGAAGAAAGTGACCTGTACGAAGGCGAGGCTCTCTCGCACTTCGAGTTATACCTCCGCGCGATGGCGAGCTGCGGAGCAAGCACAGGTCCGGCTGAGTCGCTCGTAACCCGGGTCCATGCAGGGGATCCAATCGCCGCGGCACTCGAGCACGCTCCGGCTGAGTCGCAGACCTTCGTGGAAGCGACCTTTGCCATCCTTGCAAGCGGGGCCACACACCGCATAGCCTCCGCGTTTACCTTCGGCCGGGAGGATCTGATCCCGGAGATGTTTCCGGCATTTATCCGCGAGCTGGACGCTCAGCTGCCGGGTCGGGTTGCACCATTTCGCTACTACCTGGAGCGGCATATCGAGATGGATGGAGACGAGCATGGGCCAATGGCGCTCGAGATGATGCGCCAGCTTTGCACGACTCCTACGCACTGGGCAGAGGCACGCGAGTCGGCAGAAACAGCCCTGCGGGCACGTCTGGCTTTATGGGACGGAATCCATGCGCGCATCCTCGAAGAAGCTGGTGCCGCAGCCGATAACTCCGGTGAAGCGCATCACCTAGCTTCCTCATCCAACAGGTGACAAGGGGACTGAAATGGAGAAGGCGACGTTTGGAGCTGGTTGTTTTTGGGGAGTGGAAGCGACACTGGCGCAGATCCCCGGCGTGGTCGAAACAGCAGTCGGGTACGAGGGCGGAGCGTTGAAGAACCCGACGTATAAGGATGTATGCACTGATCGAACGGGGCACGCAGAGGTGGTTGAACTCACATTCGACCCTGCCAAGGTAGGCTATCAGACGCTGCTAGAGCGTTTCTTCCAACTGCATGATCCAACACAGCTGAACCGGCAGGGGCCGGACTGGGGCAAGCAGTACCGCAGTGTGATCTTCTTTCATTCGCCGGAACAGGAGACTGCGGCAAACGGTGTGATCGCGCAGTTGACCGATGAGCAGCGGTTCCATAGGCCAATTGTGACCCAGGTCGTCCCTGCGGAGACGTTCTGGCGCGCCGAGGAGTACCACCAGAAGTACCTGGAAAAGCGTGGCGCGGTAAGCTGCCATATCTAGTCTGCTAAGAAGCTTCGCTCACGCACAAGCAGGCGGGAGGAACTGGACCCTCTGTGTAGAGATACAGCGGTTTACGTTGGCTGTCTGACGGAGTTGCCGTCTCGGACGCTGTATCTCTACTACGGATCAAGGTTCGCCCAATCGGGTCAGACCCCGGCCCGCGTTTCGAGCTCGCTACGCATCAACTCCAGACGTCCCTTCAACAGCTCTCGCTGCGAGGTGCCATTTGTATGCTCGGCGAGGAGCGCTTCGAGGCGTTTCATGCGCGCCTCAAGCTGCATGTTGGAGTAGAGCTGGATACGATGTATCTCCCGGCTTCGCTCCCCTTCGAGAGATCTCTCGAGCACAGGGTTCGTGCGAGTGACGGCCTGAAGCTCATCTCCCTGCAGGATGCGGCGCACATTCTCAGCGACAAAGTCCAGGTTTGCTCGGATCTCATCCTCAGTGCGGCAGCGCGGGCCCGGCGGAAGCATGATGCGAACTAAAATCCGGCCATCGGGCTGCAGCTGAGTGAAAAACATCAAGATGCGGGAGTTCATCTTGCCGACAAAGCGAAAGATGTTCGAGGAGATGAACTCCCCTTGTTCCTTATCGACCGCAAGCAGAAGGCAGCCGTTCTTGCGTAGCAACGTACGCGTGTGTAGGAGCACCGCGTGGTCCGTGAGGATAGCTTTCAAGCTGATGTCGTTCCAGGTAGTGACTTCGTTGTCGCCCTCGGGCTCACGCGCAACGACACGAATGTCACGATGGTCGCCGACAGTTTTGCGAACAAGCGGGAAGATCACCTTGACGAACGGAATATGTGCGGAGCAGATGACGAAGCCGCCCGGCTGGGAAGCATATTCCTCGAGAAAGTCCTGGCCCTCGACGACCAGAGGGATCGGAAAGTACCGGTCACGAACAGCGAGGATGTCGAGGAATCGATGAAGCAGCCGCGGAACCAGTGAAGCATCACTCGCTTTACTCGTCTCAGGCGCGAATGAACCAGCTGTGTGCGCGAGCAAGCGGGCAAACGCCAGCACCGCTCCGTACCATCTGCGCTTTGGCAGCAGGACGGAGATCACCCAGCAAATAACGATGAAGAATTCGTTGGTGATCCATATTCTTCCCGCGCTCAGCTTCCGTTTCAAGGCCATGCCTTTACCAAACCTTGTCGCCAATCCACCCCAAGATAAAACACTTTGGAGCACACAGCCCCTACTGTGAATAACGGCTCAAGGGCAGCCCACGTGTGCATCGAATTGGGACAAATTTGACTTCAGAAAGGATCACTACGACCTCCTCCGTCTCTATCGGCGGCAGACGGGAAAGCAAGAGGCGACCCTCATACTATCGCGGCGAAGGTCCAGTCTCCAGTGCCCATTGCTGCCCAGGGGTTACTTCCATGCGACTTGGGAGGCCGTCATGCGGTAGCGGAGTGGTGCGCCCGGCAAGATTCGAACTTGCGACCTTCCGCTTCGGAGGCGGACGCTCTATCCAGCTGAGCTACGGGCGCGCGAGAAGGAAGCTGCGCAGCTCACAGCTTACTACAGCCGCCCACTCCGTGGCCTTTGGGCACTGGAGCAATGCAGCCGCTAGCCGCGCTGCTGCCCGAGCCTGGCAATGACGGACTGAATGAGCTCCTTCGCGCCTTCGACGCCGGCCAGCACTGCCTGCAGGTCGAGAGCCGGCTTGGAAGGATTCCGATTGGAGACGCAATAGACTCCGTGCTGACCGATAAGGACGAGCGCGTCAGTTAGCACGTCGAGTGAGACGGCAAGGCGACCACGCTCAGGCCCCATCATAAACTCGTACTTCTCCAACTCTTCGCGGCGCTCGTCAAAGATGCTGCCGGGCATCACCATTCCCTCGCCGGGGTATCCGGGACGAGCGCGTGCGCATCCGGGGATTTGGCAACCGGAGTGGCCGCAGGCCGCCACCGCAGAACTGGTTTGCGCGCTGCACCCGTCTCATCCAGGCGCGAGACCCGGGTGGAGTGCGGCGCGGCGAGAATGACCGCCGGATTGCTATCCGCTTCCTGAGCGATCTGCCGCATGGCGTCGATGAATAGATCGAGCTCCTCGCGGGATTCGCTTTCTGTCGGCTCAATCATGAGCGCACCCGGCACGATCAGCGGAAAGCTGGTGGTGTAGGGATGGAAGCCGTAGTCGATGAGCCGCTTGGCGATGTCGCCAGTCTTGATGCCGTTCTTCGCCTGGCGCTTGTCGGAGAAAACGACCTCATGCATGGATGGTGTCTTGTAGGGCAGCTCATAAAGGTCCTGCAGGCCTGCGCGGATGTAATTCGCATTCAGCACAGCATCTTCTGTGGTCTGGCGCAGTCCGTCCGGACCGTTCGCAAGGATGTATGCAAGAGCGCGAACGAACATGCCGAAGTTGCCGTAGAACATGCGCACCCGTCCAATGGAGTGCGGGTGGTTGTAGTCGAGCGAGTGACTGCCGTCCGCGTCAGTGCGAACGATGGGCGTAGGCAGGAATGGCTCGAGGATCGCCTTGCAGGCTACCGGCCCGGAGCCGGGACCGCCACCACCGTGCGGGGTCGAAAAGGTTTTATGCAGGTTCAGGTGCATGACGTCTACGCCGAAGTCGCCAGGCCGGGTCTTCGCGACGAGCGCGTTCATATTGGCGCCGTCCATGTACAGCAACGCGCCCTTTGCGTGCAGGATTTCGGCGACCGCGGCGATCTCGCTTTCGAAGACGCCGATCGTCGAAGGATTGGTCAGCATCATCGCAGCCGTGTTCTCGTCGACCAATGCGCGGAGCGCGTCGAGATCGATACCTCCCTCGGCGTTCGATTTGAGATTGACGACCTCGTAGCCGCAGACCGCTGCGGTCGCAGGATTCGTGCCGTGCGCCGAGTCGGGGATAATGATGGTGCGACGCGCGTTGCCGCGCGACTGGTGATAAGCGCGCACCAGCAGGATACCGGTGAACTCTCCATGCGCTCCGGCAGCCGGCTGAAGCGTGATCGCGTTCATGCCGGTGATCTCGAGCAGGCAGTGCTCGAGCTCCTTGAGGATACCGAGCGAGCCCTGCGAGAGCGACTCCGGCTGGTAAGGATGCGCTTCGGCGATGCCTTCCAGTCGCGACACAAATTCGTTGACACGCGGGTTGTACTTCATCGTGCAGGAGCCGAGCGGATACATGCCGAGATCGATCGCGTAGTTCCAGGTAGACATGCGCGTGAAATGGCGGATGATCTCGATCTCGCTCAGCTCGGGCAATGCCGCGGGCTCTGTTCTGGCCGCATCGCCGAGCAGCGCGTGCACGTCCACCGCAGGCACATCAAGCGGCGGCAGCTTATAGCCGCGCTTGCCAGGCGAGGATTTTTCGAAGGAGAGCGCTTCGTTCTGCGTCTGGTGCGGGCGCACTTTGCGCGGAGTGCCGATGAAGCGGGCGTCTTCGGCAGGCGAGAGTGTTTCAAATTCAGGAGCGGCTGTGCTCATTCATCTGGTCCTTTAGGCGTTCTTCTGGCGCGGGCCCTTGGAAGTATCTTAGCCGTCGGAGATGGTCCGTGCGGTACGAAGCGTTGGCGTGATGCGCAGGGGGAAACTGCCCGAGATGGAACGAAAGGCCAGGAGCTCTTCCGAAGGCTAGTTCGGGACCACAGTCGGCCTGAGAGTCGCAGCCGTCCCGAGTGAAGCAGCCATGATCGCGGATACGGCGGCGATCTGGACGGGAGTCAGATGCTCGTGAAGGAACAAGGCGCCCATGAGCGCGCCGAGTGCAGGTTCGGCGCTGGTCAGGGTTCCATAGGCGCGGGTAGGCAGGCGAGTCAGCGCGATGATCTCCATCGGGTAGGGCAGTGCGCTGGAGAGCAGGGCGACCAGCACAGCCGGGAGCAGGATCGACGGGGAGAGCAGCGTGGCGCCAGCGCGCGCAACGCCGACCGGGACGACCACCACAGCTGCGATCAGCACTCCCAGAGCAGCAGTAGACGAGCCATGATCGCCGCCGGCTTTTTGCCCGAAAACCGAGTAGGAAGCCCAGCACGCGCCGGCGCCGAGCGCATATAGCAGGCCAGTGCGGTCCAGACTATGCCTGGACGCGCCAAATGGTAGCAGAAAAACTACACCGGCAGCAGCCAGAGCAGCCCATAGCAGGTCGACCCAACGACGAGAAAGCGCGACTGCAAGCGCCAAAGGTCCGGTGAACTCAAGTGCCACGGCGATGCCGAGCGGGATAGTGTGCAGCGCGGAGTAGAAAAGCAGATTCATGCTGCCGAGCGAGAACCCGTAGCCAAGCAAAGCCGGCAGGTTGCGACGCGAGATGCGAAGACTGCGCGGCCGTAGAAAAGGAAGCAGAAAAACAGCTGACAGCCCCAGACGCAGTGCCGTTGTGCCCTCAGCCCCAACGACCGGGAAGAGGCGCTTGGCGAAGGTGGCGCCATACTGCACAGAGATCATCGCGATACAGAGCGCGCCGACCGGCAGGATCACGGACGCTGCCATCGGTCTCGCGTTCTGGACCGGAGCCGAGGACAACGTTGCGCCTTCGGTCCCTAGCGTGCGCCGATGGCAAGGGGCTCAGCAGCGGCGACGCGCATCGCGGTGCGCTCCAGCTCGTCGCGGGTCGTGAGCTCGGTCGCGCACCATAGAGTGGCGTTGCCCAGCTCCGGGTACCAGCGGCGCAGGTCGAGGCCGCCGATGACCTTATCTTCAAGCAGACGGCCGTTCAACTCGTCAGGAGTTTCCTCGGTCCGTAGCACGAACTCGTGAAAGCGCGGCGTGCGGGCAAAGAGCAGCTCGCCATGCGCCCCAAGAGTCTGCGCGGCGTAGTGCGCCTTTGCCAGATTGTGCTCGGCGAGCTCGCGAACACCCTCACGGCCGTACACGGTTAGATACACGGTAGCCATCAACGCGACAAGCGCCTGGTTGGTGCAGATGTTCGAGGTGGCCTTCTCGCGACGGATGTGCTGCTCGCGCGTTGAGAGCGTGAGCACGAAACCGCGTTGACCATTCTTGTCCTTGGTTTCGCCGACAAGCCGGCCGGGCATCTGGCGCAGATACTTCTCCTTGGCTGCGATGACGCCGCAATAGGGGCCGCCATAGGAAAGGGCGACGCCAAAACTCTGCGCTTCAAGCGAGACGATGTCGGCCTCGACCGGAGGCCGTACAGCGCCAAGCGAAACGGCTTCGGCGATCGAGACAATCAGCAGTGCGCCCTTTGCATGCACGATCTCGGCGATCGCGGGAATATCTTCAACGACGCCGAAGAAGTTGGGTGACTGTACAAGCACGCAGGCCGTTTCGGTTGTGACCTCGGCCGCAAGCGCAGCGAGATCGACCCGGCCGCCGTCTGCCCTGCCATCCGCAAGATAGCCGACCTCGGTCTGGCGCGTGCCGCTCTGCATGCCCATGGCTTGCGCGTAGGTCCGCATGACCTCCCGATATTCCGGGTGCACTGTGCGGGCGACGATGACATGGTCACGACCGGTAACGCGGATCGCCATCATCGCGGCTTCGGCAGCGCCGGTTGAGCCGTCGTACATCGACGCGTTCGCAATCTCCATGCCGGTCAGCTCGCAGATCATCGTCTGAAACTCGTAGATCGCCTGGAGCGTGCCCTGCGTAATCTCGGCCTGATAGGGCGTGTAGCTGGTCAGGAACTCGCCGCGCTGCACAAGCGAGTCGATAATGACCGGCCGGTAGTGCCGATACGCACCGGCCCCGAGAAAGCTGGTGTAGCCGAGCGCATTATGGGCGGCGGCGGCCTTGAAGAAGTCGACGATCTCAGACTCACCCTTCTGGCTGGGTATATCGAGATCGTGCGTTAGCCGGAACTGCTCCGGAATGGTTGCGAACAGGTCGTCGATGGCAGATACGCCGATCTGCTGGAGCATGGCGGCGCGCTCAGCGTCGGACTTAGGGAGATAGCGCATGATGCAGTGTCCTTTACAACGGAGTAGGAGCAGTGCCGGGACGAGGCCGTGAAGTCAGCCTAGTGACCGGTCTCCTCGGAGACAAACTTCTCGTAGTCGGCAGCGGAGAGGAGCTGCTCGACCTCCGCAGGCTCCGCCAGCTTGATACGCATGATCCAGTTCGCGTGCGCGTCGGCGTTGACCTTCTCGGGCGATGCGCCGAGATCTTCATTTACCTCTGTGACTTGGCCGGTAGCCGGCGAATAAAGGTCAGAAACGGCCTTGACGGACTCGACCGAGCCGAAGACCTTGCCTTTCTCCACACTTGCGCCAAGCTTCGGCACCTCGACAAAGACAATGTCACCGAGGGTCGATTGCGCATGATCGGTGATGCCGACTGTGCCGACGCCATCGGATACGTCGATCCACTCATGCTCTCGGGTATACCTATACTGCTGGGGGTAGGTGCTCACGGGTTATCCTTCCTGCGTCATGCGTGGGGTCACCGTGACCGGCGCGGTCGCACTCAGCTTTGCTCGCTTGTAGAACGGGACCGGAGTGGTGCGCGCCTTCACCATGGAGCCACGGATCTCAACGAGCACCTCACGCGGTTCAAAGGCCTGCGGAGATCCTGAGACAACTGTGCTAGCGGCGGTGTTCCGCGATGCGCTGTACTCGACCGGCAGATAAGCCAGCGCGATGTTGCGCTTAAGGAATGGCGCCGGTGAGCCGCTCGTCACCTCACCGATCTGCTTTCCTGCTTCGTCGAAAACCTTGTAGCCGTCGCGCGCGATGCCGCGATCTACCATCTCCAGACCAGCAAGCGCGCGTGTCGGACCTCCGGACTCTGTGATCCTGCGCAACGTCTCAGAGCCGGTGAAGGCGACACCCTTGTCCAGTTTTGCGTAGCGGCCCAGGCCTGCCTCGTACACGTTGACTGTGTCGGAAATCTCGTGGCCATAGAGCGGCATGGCGGCCTCGAGCCGCAGCGTATTACGCGCGCCCAAGCCGCAGGGCTGAATCCCGAATTCCCGGCCTGCCTCCATGATCTCGTTCCATACCCGCGTGCTCGTCGACTCATCGGACGGAACATAGATCTCAAAGCCATCCTCACCCGTGTAGCCAGTGCGCGCCACCATGGTGTTGTAGAGGCCGCATACCTTGCCCCAGCGGAACCAGTAATTCCTGATCTCGCTCAGGTTTACGTCGGTCACTTTCTGCAGGGCATCTACTGCGCGCGGACCCTGGATGGCAAGCTGAGTGTAGTAGTCCGAGTAGTCGGACACATGGCCCTTGAACGGCTGCGCCTGCCGCCGGATCCACTCGTAGTCCTTCTCGCGCGTGCCCGCGTTGATCACGACAAGATAGTCATTGTCTGAAAGCTTGTGGACGATGATGTCGTCCACAAACGTTCCCTGCGGCGTCAGCATGGCCGAGTACTGGGCCTGCCCAACCGCAAGCTTCGAGGCGTCGTTCATGGAGAACTGCTGCACTGCGTCGAGCGACTGCGGCCCGCGCAGCTGGATACAGCCCATGTGGCTTACATCGAACAGGCCAACACCCGTACGCACCGCCATATGCTCTGTAACGATGCCTGCGTACTCTACGGGCATATCCCATCCGCCGAAATCGACCATCTTGGCACGGAGCAAACGATGGAGCGAGTTGAGGGAGGTCTTGCGAAGTGCTGTTTCAGTGGCCTGCACGGGGCATCCTCGGCGGGGTTCGGGGAACCCCTCAAACCATAACGGTACCATGCTGGGCCGGCGCCTGGAGCGGTGCCCCGGACGGCTGCCGACGCCTGCTCAGGAGAGTGCTAAGAACCTTTCAAACGTTCTTTGCAGGGCGCCGCATCAACAGCCGTTGCTGGTCGGTCGCGAGCCGGAGGAGCCGGCGAACCGGGGCGCGCGCCGTTCCTTTAATCGTGCGACACCTGCCAGCCATCGTCTGTGTTGATCAACGTGGCCTTATCGACCTTTGTACCCGAAAGATCAGCCTGGATGGTCGGGAACGCCGTCTTCATCTCGGTCGACTGCGCCCATCCTGCGAGCCCTCCAACCGTGTAGTGGTAATCAACATTAGCGACCTGGGCGCCATTGTTGTCGCTGGAGGTCGAGAAGTCATCGACGGTGGTAACGACACGATGGCCGAAGCAGAAGTTGCCGTAGCCGGGCTGCTTCTGGTCCGGGGTCCACACCGAGCGGCCCTGTGACGATAGATCGTAGTCGTTCACCTGCTTTGAGCCGAAAATAAAAACCTTCTTCTGCGTTGAGGTACGCGTCAGCAGGCCGGCATCGGTCAGAGCATCGTAGCCGGCGGTCTGATCGCCAGCCTTCGGGTCTGCCTCGACCGGGAGCTTGACTGGGCTAGACCAGACGCACTCACCGTGCGCGTTGTAGTAGTTCCCGATCGCCTTCTTGAAGTTGTCCTTCGAAGCAGCTTTCTTGTTGGAGCATCCGGCACAGAAAAGCGAAGCGCAGAGCAAAACGGAGAAAACACTGCTGGCACGCATCGGAGTTTCCTTTCTCACGCGTATGGGATGCGACTTAGCGCGCGGGCAGGCTGTATTGCAGGGTCCATTTGCGCGGCGCAGTTGGCGCATTCGATACGTAACTCCCGGACGAAAGCTCCCCTCCGCCGGACGCTGCTATCGGTATCGGCTGGGCTATACTGAGGCGTCTTTGCGGGCGATCTGTGCCCTGGGACGGAAGGAGATTGGATCCTCGTTTGACAGCCAAGGTCGATACCGAGTCTCCGGCCGCGCCGCCATCCATGGCACGCTGCACAGTCGTAGTGCCCTGCTATAACGAAGCGGCACGTCTCCGCACCGAAGCATTTGTCACCTTTCTGGAAGGCACACGCGGCGGCGCAGTGCAGCTGCTGTTCGTCAACGATGGCAGCCGCGACGCAACGCTATCGATCCTGCAGGCTCTGCGCGCGCGCTTTCCTGAGCGTGTGCGCGTGCTGGACAAACAGCCAAATGGGGGCAAAGCAGAGGCAGTGCGGCATGGCATGCTGCACGCGATCGCAAGTGGACAGTGCGAAGTGACCGGCTTTTGGGACGCGGACCTGGCGACGCCGCTTGCTCAGATCTCCGATCTGGCTGCGGTGCTGTTTCAGAATCCATCACTGACGATGATCTTTGGCGCACGCGTTCGGCTACTTGGTCGGAACATCAATCGACAGCCCCTCCGGCATTACCTGGGCCGCTGCTTCGCTACCACTGCCTCGATGCTGTTGCGTCTGCCGATCTACGACACCCAGTGTGGAGCCAAGCTCTTCCGGGTTACACCGGAATTGCGAGAGGTTCTGGCGGATCCATTCCAGTCACGCTGGATCTTTGACGTCGAGCTACTGGCGCGATTCATGGCACGGCACCGGAATGACCCCGGCGCGGTGCGCGACTGTATCTACGAGTATCCGCTGCCTGAGTGGACCGATGTCGCGGGCTCGAAGGTAAGCCCTCTGGATTTCTTCAGCGCATTTGGCGAGCTCTTTCAGATCTACCAGCGGTATCTCAGGTGATAGGATCTGGCGCTATGTTTAGGGAGTTCGCGAGCCGGCGATCCTCGAGTTGTTGCGCGCGCGCTACCAGGAACAGTGAGATTAGGAAGTAGGAGAAGAGCCCCAGCACACTGAGCTGCAGAGGGCGGTACAACATAAGGGTGCTTACCGCGCCTGCATGCTCGATCGCGGCCTCATGCCTCGCAAGAACGCTGTGGAATTGATGCGCTGTGAGCACGGTAGCCAGGGCCAGCAGCGAAAGCCCGAGAGCCCCCCAGAGTTTGTGCCCTTCGCGCGACAGTAGGTACGCTACGCCAGGAAACGCGAGCAGGAGTATCCGTGTGTCGTACTGCCGATGATAAATCGGCAGGAGCGCCAGACAGCTTATAGCCGCAATGGCAAGCAGATGCTTCGGAAGCGAGTTGCGCAGCCGGAAGACTGCGACGACCCAGGCAATGAGAAGCACAAAGAAGCTGGCAATCGTCGCGTCGTTATAGAAGACAGCCGAACTGTCAAACAAGGCGTAGATAGCCTGCAGGTTGGTCAACTCCATGCCGTGGAAGTGATCGGCGGGGTTGTTGATTGCGCCAGCACCTGCGTTGCCGGCAAGATTCGCGCGAAGCTCAGGAAGCCAGTGCGCAGTCTGCGGCATGTGATTGAAGGAAAGCAGGCTGACCACCGCGAAGGTGATCGAGATGAGCGCTACCGCCAGAAAGACTTTTCGCCAGCGCGTACCAGCAAACAGCAGGTAGACAAGCGGGATCGCCGCATCGTGCGGCTTGAGCAGCACTGCGACCGTTAGACAGAGAACTGCGATGCCGGCAAAACGCTCGCGAAGCAGGCAGACAAAGCCGATAGTCAGCAGGGCTATGACGAGTCCGGAAATCTGGCCGAGCATTAGGAGGATTGTGCTCGAAAAGGTAAAAACAGCCAGCAGCAGAACGGCTCCATAAGCAGCACCGGCTGTGACACAAAGGTCTGCGATCAAAAGCACGGCAAGCGAGAAGGTGGAGGCGACCAATGCCTCCCACATGGTATGTGCAAGCGGGTACGTGAATGCCGCGACCGGCAGTAGTGCGACAAGCGAGAATGGCGGATAGAGCGCGGAGTAGGGATCAAAGACGATCTTGTCGTCGTCGACACCGCCACTGGCAAGATACGTGGCGCGGGTATCCGGTTCGCTGTAAGGGTCGCAGTGCGTAAGCACGCACCGTGCGCTCGCATAGGGCTGCTTGAAGTCCCGAAAGTGCAGTGCCACGCGCTCGTCCTTGTAGCCTCGGGTGACAAAGGCGAGCACCCCGAGGGAAGCAAGCAGAAAGACAAGTACACGCATGCTGCGACGGTTGACTGTGGGCAGCATTGCCGGCATGAATGACCTCTCCAGGGATCCCATCAGGATCGAATACAGCTTGGCGCGCCAGACTGGTGAGCGTTCAGTGATTGCTCGCCGCGAAGGGTTCGGTAAAAGAAAGTGCTGCTTACCAAAGATGGAACCCGGTGCCTGCTCCGTTCATGGCTTCTCCAGACAGACGATGTACCAGGCGTGCCTGCTGCAGGTATAACGGGCGGCGTAGGCCGGTTCCAATTGTTCGCCGATACCCATCTCCAGTTCTCCCGGTGTGTCGGAGTAAAGAAGTACCGAGGAGCGATCAAGAAGCCCATGCGCCCGGCTCTCGGGCAGCGAAGCGCCAGGGCGAAAGCCTGGATCTATCTTCGACAAGTGAGTCAGCTTTATGTCATCGACCAGCAAAGGTGAGCCGGGTACCGCTTGGAGCGGGGCTATGTTCTGGTCGATCCAGGGGCTGTCTAGAATCACGTCATTGGCATGGATCAGGGCGAGCGACGGCCCCCAGGCGAAGGGATCGAAAGCGATCTGGTAGGTATGGTGGACGTAATCGTCCAGGTTTGGACCTGTCAGCAGGAGGCTGTTTCGATTTCCTGGAATCGACAGCTGCTCCACTTGAGCGAGCTTTACAGCTACCGGACGAAACTCTAGTTGAGCGGCAAGCAGGGATACGGCAGCTGCCGCGGCTGCGGAGACTCGCAGGATCTGTTGGGTCCTCCATGAAAATTCATCGGCTCCGGATGCTGCGACGAGTGCGCCCATCCACAGGAACACCATCATGCGCGTCGAGAAAAAGCCGGAACCATTCACGTAATCCGGCAGGAAAGGAATCGCGAGCGCCAGCAGAACCGTGCTGATCCAAAACGTGTCGGAAAGGACGAGCTGACGCGATGCGAGGTGCTGATGCAGGGCGCGGAAGCCGACCACCATGCTGCCAACAAAGATAGCGTAGAGGATCAGACGATAGAGGTTGAGAAGCAGCGAATGCGTTACGGCGTAGTAGGGCGACACCCCGGCAAGCAACATGGTTTGCGCGGTGATGCGCGCATGAAATCCCATATCCGCGAAGACCGTCGTTGCTGCACCCTTTTGCAAGCTTGCCGCAGGGATCTTGAACGCGAGGAAGCAGAAAACGAGAGCCGTGACAGCGAGGCCGATGCGGGAGCTCGACCAGGGCGACCTGCCGCGCAGGACGAAAGCGCGCAGCAGCAGGTCAAGTGTGCAGAGTGCAATGAGGATGAGAAGGGGAACCGGGTGGGTAACAGTTAGGAGACAGACAAGCACCGCAAAGGGAAGCCAGTAACGAACCTGCCCCGCCGACGCACGCTGCCAACAGCCCGCAATGAACAAAAAGATGCCGAGTGCAAGCGAGTAGTTCATAAAGCCCATCATGAGCGCCCAATGCAGAAAAAGCGGCGCCGCAAATAGGGAGACGGTATCGCCGGCGCGCCCACAACTCATCGCGCAGAAACGAAGTCCGTAAGCGAAGCAGACAACAATCAGGATAGTGAAGAGTTTCTCGGCCAGGTCATAGGACATCAAGTGCGAGAGAACAAGCAGAAGTCCATAGTGTGTTGCATATGGAGGGAATGGGTGTCGCACCCGATACACGCCGTACAGCTTGCTGCCATGCAGCACAGCATCAAGGACGTGGATGTAATAGCGATGCATGGGACCGTCTTGCGTCGGGAATACCGGCAGGGACAGTACCCACACAACAAAGACGAGCACGATACCTGCAAAGAGCAGGTGCGCGTTGAAATGGGGCTGCCGTTTCCCCTCGAGAGGCGCTCGAGTGCCCTGGCGAGTCTGAGTCATCGCTCGCACTCATGATGTAAGTGCAACGCTGGACTAGTCATGATCTTTCCGGAAACAGGCAAGCGACCAGGTCGCGACACGGTTGCAAGTGAACGCGGCTGCATCCTGCGCTCCAAGATAAGGCGCCAGTCCCGCCGCCAGTTCCTGTGCGGTTCCAGCGTACAGGACCCATCGACTATGCCGAATGGCACCTTCACCATAGCCACCCGGAAACAGAGCAGCCAGCGCCGCAGGTGGATCGGCTTGCGCCTGGTCGGTAAGTGCAGACACGTCTGTCAGCTCCGGCGCACCTGGCGCCGCGCGCAGGGGAGACACAGAAAGCTGTAGCCAAGGCGCATCCAGCACCAGGTTTCCTCGACGCACGAGCGGCAGAGCATTTGCCCATAGATATGGGTCAAACGCGAGATCTTCGTTCATGCGCACGGAGGATGTAAGCGTAGGCCCAGTGAGAAGAAGCCCGCTGCTGGGGGCCGGAACGTCGCTGGCTTCTACCTGATGCACACTGCGCGCGATCGGCCGCAGCTTGCGCTCCGCAGGTACAAGCGTAAGAACAGTGAACACCAGACCGAGAACGAGGCAGGTGCGCTGAAAAATGGTCCCAGTATAGTGCCGGCCCGCCGCTCCAAACAGTGCGAACACCCAAACCAGCACCACCATACGCGTGGCGAAGAAGACGCCACCGTTCAGGTGATCCGGAAGGAAAGGAAGCAGCAGCGCGAAGAGAACTGCATACAACGCAAAGGCCGCTCCGATATCGAGGCGCCCCAAGTTTCGAGATGTCCGCCATGTCCGCCATGCCCAGCCCAGCGCCAGCAAGAGCAGGCCGTAGCAAGCGAGGCGGTAACCGTTGATGTAGAGATTGTGCGACCGGCTGTTGTACGGAGACACGCCTGTCAGCAGCAGCACAGTCCGGATAAACGACAGGTGAAACCCTGCGTCGCTCAGCGTGTCCGCCGTTCGCGTCTTGTCGATAGCGAGTGAAGGATACACGGCCAGGCAAACCGTGTAGGCAAAGGCGACGATCAGTCTGACATGATACTTCCACCACGAGCCAGGAGGCGCCGGCATGAAGAATCGGCGGCGCACTAAATCGAGGACTTCGAAAGCAAGCAGCAGAAGCACAGGCACAGGATGCGAAAAGATCAGTATCAATGCGCACAAGCCGAACCCTGCGAGTGCCCATCGGCTTCCCTCCACCCGGAGCCAGCAGGCAACGGAGAGTAAGGCAATACCAAGGCCTATGCTGTAGTTGAAAAAGCCCATCAGCAGATACCACGGCAGGAGCAGTGGAGCAATCAGCAGAGAGACCCATGGGCCCGATGGGCCGATCGCGGTGGCGCAAAGCCTTAGGCCACACGCAAAACAGATGATCTCGATCACGACCAGAAGCTTCTCAGCAAGATCGAACGAGAAAAAGTGGAACAGCCCGATCAGTGAAAGGTACTGCGTCGCATAGGGCGGAAAGGGATGCCGGATCGCGTACACCTGAAATTGTGAATCATGGGCAAGCACAGCTCCGAGAGCATGCGCGTAGTAGCGGTGCATCGGGCCGTCCTGCGAAGGAAATATGGGGAGGCTCAGGACCCAGATACAAACAATGCCAATGATAAGAGCGAACCACCAGCGGCTTGATCGCAGATCAGAAGTAGCGGCTGCCGGCATGGACCTCCTGTGACTCGCAGGCACGGAGCTGGAAATAACAACTGCGATGCGGCCTCAGAGTACTACACGACAGTAAGGTTACTGCGGGGATTTATCGCGTTTGAGGGTTACGTGAGAGAGCCCGGCTTTCGCCGGGCCCTCTGTCGTTGCCTACGTTGCATGCTGTTTTCTGGACGGCCGGCACTACTCCGAAGCAGCCAGCTCTTCGGCCTCACCTTCCTGCCGCATGATCTCGAGCTCGCGCTCCTCGGCTTCCTGCTGGGCCGCGACCTCCTGCTGGACACGCTCTGCCGCTTCCTCGAGCTCGGGGGAGAGCTGGATGTTGCGGTAGTACTCCATGCCCGTGCCTGCCGGGATGAGCCGGCCGACAATGACGTTCTCCTTGAGTCCGCGCAGGTTGTCGATGGCGCCATTGATCGACGCCTCCGTCAGCACACGCGTGGTCTCCTGGAAGCTCGCGGCCGAGATGAAGCTATCGGTCGAGAGCGACGCCTTCGTGATGCCGAGCAGCAGCGGCTTGCCCGTCGCTGGGCGGCCGCCTTCGGCCAGCACGCGCTCGTTCTCGATCCGGAAGCGGAAACGATCGATCTGCTGCTCAAGTAGAAAGTTCGTATCGCCAACCTCATCGATCTTCACCCAGCGCAGCATCTGCCGGACGATCGTCTCGATGTGCTTATCCGAGATCGCGACGCCCTGCAAGCGGTAAACCTCCTGGATTTCGTTCACCAGAAAGGCCTGCAGCGCATTTTCGCCAAGCACCGCGAGAATGTCGTGCGGGTTGAGCGGCCCATCCATCAACGGGTCGCCGGCGCGAAGCTTCTCGCCCTCCTGCACGTTGACGTGGATGCCGCGCGGCACTGAGTATTCCTTCTCGGAACCATCGTCGGCGGTGACGTAGATCTTGCGCTGACCCTTGGCGACTTCGCCGAACCGGACCACCCCCTCAATCTCCGAGATGATGGCCGTCTCGCGGGGCTTACGCGCCTCGAAGAGCTCGACCACACGCGGCAGACCGCCGGTGATGTCCTTGGTGCGGGTCGTCTCGCGTGGGATCTTCGCCAGAATATCGCCCGGGAAAACCTCCTCGCCGTCCTGCACCATCAGGTGAGCGCGGCTTGGCATCAGGTAGCGCTTGTCCTTGCGTCCGTCGGCTTTGATGAGGATCGTCGGCTGGCGCTTCTCATCCGGAGCGTCCGAAACAACAAGCCGCGAAAGCCCTGTCACTTCGTCGATCTCATCGTTGAGCGTGATGCCTTCCTGCAGGTCCTTGAACTGCACGTTGCCGCCGACCTCGGTCAGAATGGCGAAGGTGTACGGATCCCACTCGGCAAGCTCCTGCCCAAGCGTGACCTGCTGGCCTTCCTCGACCTTCAGTTTAGCGCCGTAGACGATCTGATAGCGCTCCTTCTCGCGACCGCGGTCGTCGATGATCGCGACCGAGCCGGAGCGGTTCATCGCCACCGTATCGCCCTGCTTCGACTTAACAGAAACAACGTTGATGAAGCGCACGGTGCCGTTGTTCTTCGCATCGAGTTTTGATTGCTCGTTGACCCGCGATGCTGTGCCGCCGATGTGGAAGGTACGCATCGTGAGCTGCGTGCCCGGCTCGCCGATTGACTGCGCTGCAATCACGCCAACCGCCTCACCAAGCTCCACCATGCGCCCGGACGCCAGATTGCGGCCGTAGCAACGGATGCAGACGCCGCGCTTCGACTCGCAGGTGAGCACCGAGCGGATCTTGACGCGCTCGATACCAGCCGCCTGGATCGCCGAGGCAAACTCCTCAGAGATCTCCTGGTTGACCTCGACGATCGCATTGCCCTCGTAGTCCTTGATGCGCTCGAGCGAGACGCGGCCGATGATACGGTCGCGCAACGGCTCGATGATCTCGCCGGACTCGATAATCGGCATGACGTAGATTCCGTCTGAGGTACCGCAATCGAGCTCGGAGACAATCACATCCTGCGCCACGTCGACCAGACGGCGGGTCAGATAGCCCGAGTCCGCGGTCTTGAGCGCTGTATCAGCCAGGCCCTTACGGGCGCCATGGGTCGAGATGAAGTACTGCAGCACCGTGAGCCCTTCACGGAAATTTGCCGTGATGGGGGTCTCGATGATTTCGCCCGAGGGCTTCGCCATCAGGCCGCGCATGCCGGAGAGCTGGCGAATCTGCTGCTTCGAACCACGGGCACCGGAATCGGCCATGATGTAAATCGGATTCATCACGCCCTCCTTGTCCGCGTTCTTCATGTTGTTGAACATTTCATCAGCCACCTTTTCGGTAACAGATGACCAGAGCTGGATGACCTTGTTGTTGCGTTCGCCGTTTGTGATTGCGCCGTCCAGGTATTGCTGCGTGACGGAGACCACCTGCTGCTCAGCCTCGCGAACCACCGGGTACTTCGAATCAGGAATGACCATGTCATCCAGACCGACCGAGAGACCGGAGCGCGTTGCGTACTGGAAGCCGAGGTCCTTGATGCGGTCGAGCATCTTGACCGTCGTCTCCAGACCCAGGTTCAGGTAGCAATAGTTCACCAGCTGCCCAATGCCCTTCTTTTTAAGCAGGCCATTGATGTACGGCATACCTTCAGGCAGCGCATCGTTTAGGATCGCGCGTCCGACGGTGGTCGAGATGAACTGACGGTCGTACTGCACCGGCTCGGTATGCGTCAGGTCCTGGTCGTCGTAGGCGGTCGTCATGTCGAGCACCGGACCCGAGTAGCGCAGACGGATTGGCGTCAGCGTTTCCACCGCCTTCGCCTCAAGCGCCATCAGCACTTCTTCCGTGTTCGCAAACGTGCGGCCTTCGCCTACGCCGCCCTTCTTCGTTTTGGTCAGGTAGTACAGCCCAAGCACGAGATCCTGCGTTGGAACGGTGATCGGCTGACCGGATGCCGGCGAAAGAATGTTATGCGAGGCCAGCATCAGCACGCTCGCCTCGACCTGAGCTTCCGGTGAGAGCGGGATGTGCACAGCCATCTGATCGCCGTCAAAATCTGCATTGAACGCGGTGCAGACGAGTGGGTGGATCTTGATCGCCTTTCCTTCGACAAGCACCGGCTCAAACGCCTGAATACCGAGGCGGTGCAGCGTGGGAGCACGGTTCAAGAGCACCGGATGATCCTTGATCACCTCTTCCAGGATGTCCCAGACCACAGGCTCCTGCAGCTCGACCATCTCCTTGGCCTGCTTGATGGTCGTGCAGTGGCCGGTCTGCTCCAGCCGGTGATAGATAAACGGCTTGAAAAGCTCAAGCGCCATCTTCTTCGGCAACCCGCACTGGTGCAGCTTCAGTTCCGGCCCGACCACGATGACGGAACGGCCCGAGTAATCGACGCGCTTGCCGAGCAGGTTCTGACGGAAGCGGCCCTGTTTGCCCTTGAGTGTGTCGGAGAGCGACTTAAGCGGACGATTATTCGCACCACGGAGCACGCGGCCCCGGCGGCCATTGTCGAATAACGCGTCGACCGCTTCCTGCAGCATGCGCTTTTCATTGCGCACGATGACCTCAGGCGCGTGGAGATCCATGAGCTTCTTGAGGCGGTTGTTGCGGTTAATCACGCGCCGGTACAGATCGTTCAGATCAGAGGTCGCGAACCGGCCGCCGTCAAGCGGGACTAGAGGACGCAGCTCAGGCGGGATTACCGGAATGACGTCCAAAATCATCCACTGTGGCTTGTTGCCCGACTTGCGGAATGCCTCGACCACCTTAAGCCGCTTCGAGTACTTGAGCCGCTTCTGGAGTGAAGTCTCCGTCTTCATGCGCTCGCGCAGCTCGATGGAAAGCTCGGCGATCTCGACGCGTTTGAGCAGCTCCTTGATTGCTTCGGCACCCATCATGCCCTTGAAGCCAGACGGGCGGTACTGCTGGTCGAGCTCGCGGAACTTTGTCTCGTCCTTGATGATCTCGCGCTCTTTCACGGGCGCGTCGCCCGCGTCGACCACCACATAGCTTTCGAAGTAAAGAACCGACTCAAGATCGCGCAGTGAGATGTCAAGCAGGTGACCGATACGCGAAGGCAGGCCCTTGAAGAACCACACATGCGAGCACGGCGAGGCCAGCTCAATGTGGCCGAGCCGTTCCCGGCGAACCTTCGAAAGAGTCACCTCAACGCCGCACTTGTCGCAGATCACGCCACGGTGCTTCATGCGCTTGTACTTGCCGCACAGGCACTCCCAATCCGTGACCGGGCCGAAGATGCGTGCGCAGAACAGGCCGTCGCGCTCCGGCTTGAAAGTCCGATAGTTGATTGTTTCCGGCTTAGTCACTTCCCCATGCGACCAGCTGCGGATCTTTTCAGGCGATGCGAGCTGGATGCGGATCGCGTCGAAGTCGGTGATAGGGCCGGATAGTTCAAATGGGCTGGAACGGTACAAGGCGGTACCTCCTGGCGCGCTCAGGGCGCTTTAGGTCCCGGGGCTCTTCTGGATCGGCTCACTGTTCGCCCCCGGGAGCACGTGCTCACGGAACAGCAATCCTCTTGGTTACAAAATCTGCTCGACCCTTGTCGAGCGCCTCACGCAAAGTTAGCGACTTACGCGAAGCGCCCGAGGGACCGAGAACCGAACGAAGCGCTTAGTCGGCGGCGGCCAACATCGGCTCCGGCTGGCGGTTCTTCGAGCCGTCCAGATCCTCCTGCTTCATCAGCTCGACATCCAGGCACAAAGCCTGCAGCTCGCGGATAAGCACATTGAACGACTCCGGCACGCCCGGCTCGATTGCCGCTTCGCCCTTGACGATGGCCTCGTAGATCTTCGTACGACCGAAGACGTCGTCGGACTTCGCGGTCAGCAGCTCCTGCAGGATGTAAGCCGCGCCGTACGCTTCCAGCGCCCACACCTCCATCTCGCCGAAGCGCTGCCCACCGAACTGCGCCTTGCCACCCAGAGGTTGCTGGGTGATGAGCGAGTACGGCCCGATCGAACGCGCGTGGATCTTGTCGTCGACCAGGTGCGACAGCTTGAGCATGTAAATGTAACCAACGGTGACCGGCTGCTCGAACTGGTCGCCAGTCATGCCGTCGAATAGCGCCGTCTTGCCCGAGCTCGGCAGCCCTGCTGAGGCCAGCAGTGCCTTGATCTCGGTTTCACGCGCGCCGTCGAAGACCGCCGTGCCGAACCAGATGCCGCGCTCCATGCCCAGACCGACACGCATTACCTGCTCATCATCGAGCTCGAGCAGCTGCCGCAGCGCAGCCGTTTCGGCGAAGCGCTTCGTGAAGACCTCGCGAACCTCGTTGGCATCCTGCGCCTTCTTGACTATCGCGGCGACCTGCGCGCCCAACTCATGGGCCGCCCAGCCCAGATGCGTCTCCAGGATCTGCCCGACGTTCATACGCGAAGGCACGCCAAGCGGGTTCAGCACGATCTCCACTGGCGTTCCGTCGGGGAGGTACGGCATGTCCTCCTCGGGCAGAATGCGCGCGATCACGCCCTTGTTGCCGTGACGGCCCGCCATCTTGTCGCCAACGCTCAGCTTGCGCTTCATTGCGATGTAGACCTTCACCAGCTTGATAACGCCCGGCGAGAGTTCGTCACCCTTCTGCAGCTTGCTGATCTTGTCGTTGGTGATCTTGCGCAGCACATCGATCTGACGCGAGGTCATCTCCTCGATCTCGTCGATCTGCTCGTTCACACGCGGATCCTTGTCGTTGTAGCGGATGCGCTTGAGGTTTTTGGTCGAGATCAGCTCAATGGTTTCGCGGTCGAGGATATTGCCCTTCACCAGCAGCCGCTTATTGGTGCGCTCATCGTGCAGATCGGCCTGAACCTCCTTACCGCCCAGGATCGACTCGAGCCGCTTCAGCCGCTCGTCGGTGAGAATACGGATCTCGTCAGCGAGGTTCTTCTCTAGCTTCGCTACCTGCTCGGACTCGATCTGCAGCGCGCGCTCGTCCTTGTCCTGCCCTTTGCGGGAGAAGATGCGCACGTCGACGACCGTGCCTTCAATGCCCGGAGGGCAGGTCAACGACGCATCGCGCACATCGCCGGCCTTTTCGCCAAAGATCGCCCGCAGCAGCTTCTCTTCCGGCGTCAACTGGGTCTCGCCCTTCGGCGTTACCTTGCCGACGAGGATGTCATTATGCCGGATCTTGGCACCAATCCGGATTACGCCCGACTCGTCCAGGTCGCGTAGCGCATGCTCCGAGACGTTGGGGATGTCGCGCGTGATCTCTTCCGGTCCGAGCTTCGTGTCGCGCGCCTCGATCTCAAACTCCTCAATGTGCACGGAGGTGTAGTAATCCTCGCGGACCAGCTTCTCCGAAATCAGGATCGCGTCCTCAAAGTTGTAACCACGCCACGGCATGAACGCAACGAGCACGTTCCGGCCGAGGCCGAGCTCGCCCTGCTCCGTGCAGGGCCCGTCCGCGATCACCTGCCCTTTCAGCACGCGGTCGCCCTTACGCACGATCGGCTTCTGGTTGATGCAGGTGTTTTGGTTCGATCGCTTGAACTTGATCAACTGGTAGATGTCCGAGCCGACCTCGCGAGAAAGCTGCGTCGGATGGTGCTCGCCCTCGACGCGGATGATGATGCGCTCCGAGTCGACCGAGTCCACCACGCCATTTCGGCGTGCCGAGATGACCGCGCCTGAATCGCGTGCAGTCACACCCTCCATGCCGGTGCCAACAAATGGCGCTTCTGCCACCAGCAGAGGCACAGACTGCCGCTGCATGTTGGCGCCCATCAGTGCGCGGTTCGCGTCGTCGTGCTCAAGGAATGGAACGAGCGAAGCAGCGACGGACACCAGCTGTTTGGGGCTTACATCGACGTAGTCGATCTCGTCCCGGGAAACCAGCACGAAGTTGCCCTGCCGGCGCGCGTTTACAAGCTCGTTGGTAATGCGGCCTTCCTCGTCCAGCTCGACATTGGCTTGCGCGATCGTGTGCCGGTCTTCTTCCCACGCGGAAAGGTAGAACGAGAATGGCTCAAACTCAATCTCGCGCTTACCTGCCGAGCGCAGCTCCTCGTTCTTCGCAAACGCCTCGTTCTTCTCGAGGTGATCGCCGACTCGCATGCCGCTCTCGCCTGCGTTGGTCACCTGGACATAATCAACCATCTGCGCGCCGCGCACCCGCCGGTACGGGCTCTCGATAAAGCCGTACTCGTTGATACGCGCAAAGCAGGAGAGCGACGAGATCAGGCCAATGTTTGGACCTTCCGGCGTCTCAATAGGGCAGATACGGCCATAGTGCGTCGGGTGTACGTCGCGTACTTCAAAGCCCGCGCGCTCGCGGCTCAGGCCGCCAGGCCCAAGCGCCGACAAACGCCGCTTGTGCGTGATCTCGGAGAGCGGGTTGGTCTGATCCATGAACTGCGAAAGCTGTGAGGAGCCAAAGAACTCGCGGATCGCCGCCATGACCGGCTTCGCGTTAATGAGGTCGTGCGGCATCGCCGTCGACATCTCCTGGTACACGCTCATCTTCTCCTTGATAGCGCGTTCCATACGTACAAGCCCGATCCGGAACTGGTTCTCCATCAGCTCGCCGACCGCGCGCACACGGCGATTACCCAGGTGATCGATGTCATCCACCGCACCGATGTTCTTGCGCAGTTTGAGCAGGTAGCGGATCGTCGCATAGAAATCATCGGGCGTCAGCGTCCGATGATCGAGCGAGGTGGCGTCCTGGTTCTCGTAGAGCTTGATGTTGAACTTTAGCCGGCCCACGCGCGAAAAGTCGTACTTGCGCGGATCAAAGAACATGCCCTCGAACAGCGCAGTGGCCGTATCGAGCGTTGGCGGATCGCCCGGGCGCAGCTTGCGATAGATCTCGATCAGCGCCTCTTCCGGCTTGCGCACGGAATCACGACGAAGTGTATTCGTCACGATGTTGCCGACCTCGTCCTTCTCCGGGAAGAAGACATGCGCTTCCGTGACGCCGGCCTCGGTTGCCTTGTGCAGCTTGTCCGGGGTCAGCTCAAGATTCGCCTCAAGGAAAACCTCGCCGGTCTCTGTATCGAGCAGGTC
Source organism: uncultured Acidobacteriaceae bacterium (assembly GCA_964245435.1). Classification (GTDB taxonomy): domain Bacteria; phylum Acidobacteriota; class Terriglobia; order Terriglobales; family Acidobacteriaceae; genus EB88. Next base: position 6,156 of record CAXTMF010000009.1, on the reverse strand, counting down.
GGCCGCAGTCATAGCTCCGTCAAGCTCCGAAGGATCGATCTCGATCTCGGTCACGCCTGCGGCGCGGAGATTCTTGAGGATTGAGGGAGAAATCTTGCGCCCTGCCGGAACAATCTCCGTCCCATTTGCCTCGACGGCCTTTGCCGGGCGCAAGCCGAGCAGGTTGGTCGGCTGCGCCGTGTCCTCCGGAAGCGTCCAGAGCAGCTTGCCATCGCGCATCACCAGCGTGTCGACTGTGTAGAAAGCTCGTAGAATCTGCTCGTCCGTGCGCAGGCCAAGCGCGCGCAGGAAGATGGTGCCAAGGAACTTGCGCTTACGGTCGATACGTACATAGAGCGTGTTCTTCTGGTCGTACTCGAACTCGACCCACGAACCGCGATAAGGAATGATCTTGCCTAGGAAGTAGGTACGGTTGTTCGCCGTTTCGAAGAAGACGCCGGGCGAGCGATGCAACTGCGACACAATCACACGCTCGGTCCCGTTCACAATGAAGGTGCCGTTCTGCGTCATCAGCGGGATATCGCCGAAGAACACCTCCTGCTCCTTGATGTCGCGGACGCTCTTCGCACCCGTGTCCGGGTCCTTGTCGTAGATGGTCAGCCGGACCGTCACCTTGAGCGGCGCCGAGTAGGTCATGCCGCGCTCTTCGCACTCCGCCTGGTCGTACTTCAGTTGCAGACCCACCGGATCACCGCACTTGTTGCAGAAGTCCGGCGTGTTCTTGTTGTACGTACCGCACTTGTGACAAAGCACATCGCCCGGGTGGAACGGATCGGTAATGACCATGTTGCCGCAGTTGCCGCAAGCCGTACGCAGGTGGTGCAGACCCTTCAGGTGCCCGCACTTGCACTCCCAGTTGCCGATCGAGAAGTCGACGAAATCCAGCTGCGAGATGTTGCGGAAATCCGTGATTGGAAAAACAGAGGTAAACACCGAGTGCAGACCATTATCGTCGCGCTCGCTTGGCAGCTTGTCCATCTGCAGGAAGCGCTCATACGACCGGCGCTGCACTTCGATGAGGTTGGGGATCTGGATCGGCGTAGGAATCTTGGAAAAGTCGAGTCGGCTGCGAAGGGCGCGGGTCTCGTTCGGCATCGATTGCTCCTCTGGGTCCCGGGATACACGAGAGGGAGCAGGTTGCCCGGAACCAAGCAGCCTGCGCATACTTACCTGTTGCAAAGCCACTACCGTCCCTCATTGCCTCGTTCAATGAAAGACCGCTCTGCTAAACTGCCTGCCGATGGGCGTCGGCCGGCTTCCACGGAGCCGCAGTCGCGCAACTCGTCTGCCCTCATCCCACTTCCACATACAGGAGAACCTGGAAGGCTCCCTGGACGAGCCGAAAGATGCCGACAACGCAAATAGCCTGTGTGCCGGACGGCAACACAAGCGCGGGTAGGCGACCTGCTAGCTAGCTTCGATAGCTGCGACTACTTCCTGCCACAGTGGGCATGGTTGAGCTGTCTCACCCAGGCGAAGCGAGACAGCAAAGTGCTCCAACGTACCCGGAGTACGGCGGAGGAGTACAAGACTGTAAGTTTGGAACGAAGAACCAAGCTGTAGCTCGGGGTGCGGGGACACAGATATGAGCCTACAGCACTTTTGGGGCCAATGCAAGGAGGCAGTCCCATGCGTTTTCAGCCGGGGCTACCTCTTGCGAAGACCTACTTGATCTCGACCGTCGCGACGCCGTCGAACTTCTTCTTGATTGCCTCAGCATCTTCCTTGCTGACCGCTTCCTTGAGTGGCTTCGGCGCGCCGTCCACCAGGTCCTTAGCTTCCTTGAGCCCAAGCGACGTGACCTCACGGACAGCCTTGATGGTGTTGATCTTGTTTGCCCCTTGATCCTTCAGGATCACGGTGAACTCAGTCTGCTCCGGAGCAGCTTCCGCTGCCGCCGCTCCACCGCCACCGGCTACCATGACCGGCGCTGCTGCAGCCGCCGAAACGCCAAGACGCTCTTCGAGCTTCTTCACCAGAGCTGCTGCATCCAGCAGGGTCAGCCCGACGATTTGTTCTTCCAACTGTGCGAGATCCGCCATCTTTCTTCTCCCTTGATCTTCTGATCTAACAGTGCTGTATCAACCCGAACCGATTTCCTTTGCAGTCCAAGAACCGCTGTCTCGCTGCATGGAACAAGTAGTACCTAGACTGCTACTGACTCCGCCCAATCACGCCGGTTTTCGCTGTGCTCAGACTGCACCCCGGCCTGCCTGCTTCGCCAAGCCTCCGGCCCGAAGCTCTCGGCTCGGGCGCGCACTACTTGCGGCCTGGCCGCGAACTAACAACCGTCTACTGCGCGGTCCCGCCCTCGACCGGAGCCTCGGTAGCGGCAGCTTCAGCCTGCGTCTCCGGGATGGATTCCGCCTGCGCCGGCTCCGCGGCAGCTGCCGCATCTTCTTCTGTTGGCGCCACGTTTTCTTTCGCTGGCGCGGCAGCTTCGGTTGCTGGTGCAGCACTCTCAGCTACGGGAGCTGCAGATTCGGCGGCTGGCGCAGCCGGCACCGGGCTAGACGACGATGCTGCAGTCGAGAACTTATTCTGCTCGACCGCCTGATTGACAACCACCGCGATATCACGTCCTGTAGCCGCCAGAACAGTAGCGAGCCGTTGTGCCGGAGCATTGATCAAGAAAAGGAGCTTCGCAAAGATCTCTTCCTTGCCCGGCATTGTTGCCAGAGCTTGGACCTCTTCAACATTGATGACCTTGCCGTCGACAATGCCTAGCTTGAAGGTGAACTCCGCGTTCTCCTTCACCCATGCTGAGAGCACCTTCGCCAGCGAGACCGGGTCGCCGCTTGTGTAAGCGACAGATGAGACGCCCTTGAGGCCCTGAAGCGCACCTTCAATCGCTGTACCCTGGGAGGCGCGGCTAGCCAGCTTGTTCTTGAGTACCCGGTACCGACCACCAGCCTCGCGTACCTTCTGCCGCAGCTCAAAATCCTGCGAAACCGTCAGTTTCGCGAAGGTGCCAATGATCGCGGTTGTCGAGCCCTGCAGCTCGGCCGCAAGCGCTTGAACCTTCTGCGCCTTCTTTGCTCGTGTTAGTGCCATCTTCGAAACCCCATTCCCGTCAGCCGGTTCTTGTCTCTGGATTCACGGTCCGCGCACAAAAAGGTCGCTTCCGGATCGAGTAACGGCGGCAGGTGCGGCTGGCTTCCTGCTCTCTAATACTCAAGTGACTTTCTACTCAGTCTCTCTTAGGCTTTTGCTGCCGTGTCCGCGACCGAGCTATCCAACGGGATCCCGGGCCCCATGGTTGAACTAAGCGTGATGCCTTTAACGTATTTCCCCTTGGCCGCAGATGGCTTCGCACGCATCACGCTCGAGATCACCGTCATGGCGTTCTCGATCAACTTTTCCGGCGGAAAACTCATTTTGCCTACCGGGCAATGCACCAGTGCTGTCTTGTCCGTGCGGAACTCAATCTTGCCGGCCTTGATCTCTTTCACTGCCGCCGCAACATCGCTAGTCACCGTACCAGTCTTAGGATTCGGCATCAGGCCGCGAGGACCGAGCACTTTGCCCAGCCGGCCTACCGAACGCATCATATCCGGGGTCGCAATCAGCGCGTCAAAGTCAGTCCAGCCTTCTCGCTGGATGCGCTCAACCATCTCCTCGCCGCCGATAAAGTCTGCGCCAGCAGCCTCGGCCTCCTTTACCCGGTCGCCGGTCGTGATCACCGCGACCCGCTTGGTCTTGCCAAGCCCGTGCGGGAGCACCACCGTTCCACGTACCATCTGATCGGCATGCCGGGGGTCCACACCCAGACGCAGCGTCAGGTCGACGGTTTCGTCGAATTTGGCAAATTTGACTTTTTGGAGGAGCGGCACTGCGTCGGTCAAAAGATAAGGCCGAGCCTCAACCTGCGCGCGTGCAGCCGCCATGTTCTTGGAAACCCTCTGTGCCATACACTTCCTGTCTCCCACCGCCTCAGTCGCTGGCGCGCCGGCCGTGGTTCATGTGACCGCTCGAAGCTACCCGTTTCGAGCAACCCTCTGAGTATCTATCAAAGCAGGAGCTGCGCGCAAGCGCCGAAGCTATGCCGTGATCTCGATGCCCATCGAACGCGCCGTGCCCTTGATACTCTTGATTGCTGTATCGACCGACGAAGCGTTCAGATCCGGCATTTTCTGAGTTGCGATATCGCGGATCTGCGCCTCGCTCACCGTGCCAACCTTTGTCTTGTTCGGCACCCCAGAACCCTTCTGGAGGCCGGCGGCCTTCTTAAGCAAGACTGCCGCAGGTGGGGTCTTCGTCACAAATGAAAAAGTGCGATCCACATAGACCGTGATCACGACCGGAATGACCAAGCCCTCCATCTCCTTGGTCGAGGTGCGCGCGTTGAACTGCTTGCAAAATTCCATAATGTTGACTTGCGCCTGACCGAGGGCCGGTCCAACCGGAGGAGCAGGGGTCGCCTTGCCGGCAATGATCTGCAGCTTGACGTAGGTTTGTACTTTCTTTGTAGGAGGCATCGCGTTTCCTTTTCCTGTTTACTCAGCCGTCAGCCAGGATGACTCAACCGGCAGCGAACTAGATTTCGACTTTCTCGACCTTGCCGAACTCGAGCTCAACCGGCGTTGACCGGCCAAAGATGGTAACCATCACCTTCACGGTTTGTCGGTCCTCATTGACCTCATCAACCAGCCCATTGAAGTTCGCAAACGGGCCTTCTGTGATCCGCACTGACTCGTTCTTCTCAAACTTGATTTTGAGCTGCGGCTTTTCTTTGCTCGCCTCGGACCGGAAAAGCAGGGACTTCACATCCTCTTCGCTCATCGCAACCGGCTTGTCTCCGGTCCCGAGGAATCCGGTCACCCGAGGCGTGTTCTTGATGATGTGCCACAGGTCGTTGTCCAGATCCATCTCAATGAGCACATAGCCAGGCAGGAAGACCTTTTCGGTAATCTTCTTCTTGCCGTTCACCAGCTCCGTATGGGACTCGAGCGGGATCTCGATACGGCCGATCTTGTCGCCGAGCCCATAGGAGTTCTTGCGCGTTTCGATTGCCTCACGCACCTTGCGCTCGAACCCTGAATAGGCATGGATCACGTACCACTTGAAGCGATCGTTGGCAGGCGCCTCCAGCGTCGCGCCAGCTTCAGCCGGATCACCGACGGCTACCTGCTCGCTTGTAGGAAGTTCCAGGCTTTCATCGATCTGCTGCTGCTCGTCCGCCATCTACCCTCACCAACGGACGCCCAGCGCCGCTGCCACTTCAACTAGACCGTATACCTCCGGCCCTCAAAAACATTCGTGCAATGCCCCGCGCCGCTTAGGACCCGCCAAGTGCGTGCAGCAAAGCTTGCAGCAGGTAGCCGAGGATGGTGTCTATAACGTAGAAGAAAGCGGCGAAAAGGAACACCGCCAGAATGACCACAGTGGTCGTTGTCTGCACCTCGGCCCGGCTGGGCGAGGTCACCTTCCGCATCTCGCCACGCACCTCGCCGAGAAACTCCCGCCCTCGTGCCAAGGGGTTCTCGCGCCTGGAGCTCTCGGGAAGCTCTGCTACTGCTGCTTTCTGCATGAATTTCCCCTGCGCCGGCTCCCTGGCATTCCCTGCAGCCTTGGTGCCCCCACCGGCTCCGCTCCCTGCCTCGCTCTTCAATTCCTTGACGGGCATCCGCCCACTCCCACCGCGGCCTGCCGCGGCGCACGCTCACTCGAGGTACTGAAAACTGGCGGGGGCGCTCGGATTCGAACCGAGAAGTTCGGTTTTGGAGACCGACAGTTTAACCATTGAGCTTACGCCCCCGTTTTGGCTTCCTGCTGCTCCGATGCGACCAGAGGAGCCTTGTGCAAACGCAGCCGAGCTGGATGGTTCTTCCCGGCATCCCCGCAGCTACTTGGTTTCCTTGTGGGGGGTGTGCTTCCGGCAGCGATTGCAAAACTTCGAGAACTCCAGCCGACCGGTGGTCGTCTTCTTGTTCTTCGTCGTCGAGTAATTCCGCTCCTTGCACTCTCCACATGCCAATGTCACGATTTCACGCATTGCTCTATCCTATCCGATCTCCCGTGCCATTCCCAGCCGGGAAAACGAGGGCAGGGACTCCGCCGCTGCCCTCTCCGTAATACCTACCGTTGACGCTAGCCGCACCCCCCGGACGACGAGGCCGCTCTCCCTAGGCGATGATCTCGGAGATGGTGCCGGCG
>CAXTMF010000008.1:0-157392 GCA_964245435.1 uncultured Acidobacteriaceae bacterium | reverse complement strand
TCGGCTGTTAACCGAAGGGTTGTAGGTTCGAGTCCTACCTGAGGAGCCAATCAAATGACCAACTTACGACATTAGTGGTTCCGAGATAAGGTCATACCGGGGATGTCCAGCAATCGTTGGAAGTCCTGCGATTGCCGCAAAGGTGCGGCGCGGTTGATAGTGGACTCGTAATCTGCCCTTGTGCGAAGCCGCACGCTTGGATGATCCGCCCCCCTGCGCTACGTGCGTTGATCATCCCCAGTCAGCATGGATGGACTGTCTCTCTCGGGACATACAAGAGCTCCAACAGAGGGTCTAGACTCTGCGAGTGGTAGGAACTTGCTCTTCGCGAGGGATCAGCCAGAAAATCTCAAGGACCACTGCCCGGCATCGCATGAGGATCTTAAGTCGGATGAGATTCACCAGATGCCGCCTATCTCTCCTGCGAATCACCTCCAACGCTGAGCCAAGAGAAACCCACTAAGCACTTGGCGAGACGTTTCAGGCCTTCTGCCTTCGTGCAGCAGCGTTCTTACTGCCAAGCAGAAGCAACAGAGCGGCTCGAAGACACGTCTCCAAGATTCACCCATGGCATACCCTTGAAGCACAAGAACTACGGACATAGCGATCAAAATGATTGCATGCTTTCGCGGGAATCGGCGAAGGTTGCTCAACAGCTGGATGTACTTACAAGCAACTGAGCCGGCCGCTCGATGTGCAGTGCAGTACCTCCGAAATACGTCCCGAACCTTTGCCCATCACGCGCAGCCTGGCATGAGATTCCGCTGCAAGTAGGCCCAGTCCACATGAACCCGCATTTCAGCGTAGCAACCAACAAGCCGCTGCGCCACGGTGCCAAGATCATGAGCACTCGCCAAAAACTCTTCTAAGTCACGCAGCCCTTCTTATGGCGAGCCTCAACAGTTCGACAAGTATGGCTTCCTTGCAGGCGAATAAGAGTAGAACGCACCTTGCCGTAGCCAGCGGGATCGGCAACCATCCACTGTCGTTGTCAAATAGCCCGGGAAGGATGTGAAGTACTGCGCACTCACAAAAGTTTTCAGGCGAAGCCGTACGCAGACCTGACTTACTGCGGCTGCACTAACGTGATATGCCGCCCGGCAGCTCGTTCCTCGGTCATCAGTACCGATTTTTCTCCGTTGGTCACCGCAATGCCCGCATACCGCGGCGGCGTCTCCTGCAGTTCCGCAAACACGCTTCCCGGCTTAGCCGTGGACTCCGGTGTCGAAGCGGCAACCCGAATCATCGGCCGTCCGCCTGTCAGGTCCAGGTAGAAGATCTGTCCTAACTCCAGCTGCCAGTAGCCCCAGTAGCCCGCAGCGGGCTGGCTCAGCACGCGCGTCTCCCTTCCGCCCTCGGCCGGCATCCGCCAAAGCCCGGCTTCGTCGCCGCGTGTGTAGTAGAGCCATCGCCCATCGGCTGATTCTTGCGGCTCGATGCCGTCTCCGTCCGAAACGAGCTTCGGTTCGCCTCCAGTTGACAGGACCTTCCAGAGCTGCCAGTGGCCGCCGCGATTGGAGCGGTAATATACCAGCCTGTCATCGTGGGACCAGCGCGGCACAATGTCGTTAGAGTCGCCAAATGTCAGCTGCACAGGTTGCCCACCGGCTGCAGCCACCGCGAAGATATGAGAATGCCCATCCGGGCGCGAGTCGAATGCGATCGTTTCGCCGCCGTGCGACCATGCAGGACTGCCGGTAAGAGGCCCACCGGCAAAGGTCAGCTGCCGCATCGCATGACCGCTGATCGAGGAAATCCAGATCTCCTGTGTGCCCGAGCGCAGCGACTGGAAGGCCAGGAAGTGCCCATCCGGCGAGATCGAGGGAGCAGAATCCTGCTGGGTGGAGGTGAGCAGCGATGTAGGCGGTGTTCCCTTCGCGCCGGCGCGGACCCGCACGATACTCCAGATCGCCGAACCCTCCGCGTAGGCAAGCTCACCCGGCTTCGGTCCGACCGAAGGCTCGAACGCATCTTCGGTGCCGACCGGCAACCGCTGCGGTGTACCACCGCTCAATCCAATCGTCCACAAGGCATATTTACCGCCACGGTTGGACGAGAAAATGACAGAGCCGCCGTCAGCACTCCAAGCTAGGCTGTCGATCGTCATGCGGTCACGCGTCACCTGGTGTATCTGCGAGATGACCCGGCCCCCGGCAAATGACAGCCAGCAAAGATAACGGACCGAAGTCTCGCTCGCCCTTGTAAAGGCGATGCGCTTGCCGTCCGGCGAAAAGGCCGGGTTCAGATCGCCTTCCCAGCCTGCAGGCGGCGAGGTGAGCGCGCGGGCTTTTCCGGTCTGGAGGTCCAGCGCGTAAATCGATGAATGCGGCTCAGAGCCAGCGTGATCGGGAAAGATGAGGGTTCGCCCGTCTGAAGACCAGGCGAGAGCGCCCTGGTCCCAGTGGCTCGGCTCCTGCGGTGTAAATACGCGCCGCACACCGACCTGCGAGTCAACCGGTGCGATGTCAATGCCCAGTTCGGAGTTCGAGCGCGAAAGATAGGCAATGGAACGCCCGTCCGGAGACCATGCCGGGCTGAACTGCTCGCCGGCTCTCCCCGGCGTCAGCTCCACGGTTGTCTCCCGTCCGACATGCTGCACATAGATCCGCCGGGAGCGGCCATCCTCCGAGGTAGCAACGTAGGCGATCCGGCTTCCGTCCGGAGAGAAGGCCGGCTGCGTCTGCTCGCCCGCATATGCGGTGAACTGTACCGTCCTGAAGGAAGCAGGCAGAATGGCATGGCTTCGCCGGTGATGGACGAACCCGATCCAGAGGAGCAGGCCCACCAGCAACGCGAGGGACAAAGCAGCCAGCGCGGTCACAACCGGCCGCGGCGAAAGCGGCGTTTGAGCCGTAACAGGCGACAGCGGGACCGCCAGTCGCGGGGCTTCGGCCGACACAGGCCCGGCATTCTGCTCTGACGGAATAACAGAAGCCAAGTCGGCGATGTGCTCCGGACTTGAAGTTAACTCTGAAGACCCACCTGGGATGGGTATCACCGGCGCGAGCAGGCGGTAGCCTCTCCTTGGGACGGTCTGGATGAAGCGGGGTGCCTGCGAGTCGTCCCGGGTGATTCGTCGAAGAATCGAGATACAGCGAGTCAGTACGTCATCGCTAACAAAGGTGTCCGGCCATACCGCTGCAATCAGCGCTTCTTTCGAAACCACTCGGTTTCCGTGAGTGGCCAGCGTAAGCAGAACCTTCATCACCTTGGGCTCTATCCGCTGTTGCACGGCGCCCTTGCGCAGGGAGTTCAGCTCGGGTTCCACCGTCCACTCACCGAGCTGGAAGGCGCTCGCTACCGCGCGATCTGGTACAGATGTCTCTCCCGCCACATCTAAATCCTGTTCGTGCTAGGCGACTTAGTTCCCTCAGAAAGTCCTCAGGGAAACCTCACCAGCGCATCGGGACCATGCTACACGTAGCCGAGTAGCGTTCGCTGGCAACATGAACGCACGTGAAAACGAGGCCTGACCTTGATCGACAGTAAACCAGCGTCACAACCTTACTTCCCTGGCCAGTCCGGCCGCACACTCATCCGCCTAGAAGCTTTCCTATCCGTTGCGCAAAGGGCCAATTCCCGGCGGCGATGCTTCGCCGCCTTCTCTCTTCTGCTTGCCTCCACATTGCCGCTCGCTGCACAGGAGACCTCAGGCTCTATCTTTGGCTCGGTCCAGGATCCGAGCGGTGCCATTGTTCCGAATGCCGTCGTGGTGGCGACTGCTCCTTCGATCGGTGTGACACGCGCAGCAAAGTCCGGCAGCAATGGCACCTTTTCTCTTGCTAATCTGCCGGCAGGCACCTATGAGATCAAGATCACGGCACCTGGGTTCGAGACCAAAGAGAAAGATGGCGTAGTGCTCAGTGCGACCGACAACCTGAACGCCGGCAACTTCTCACTCGCTGTCGGTTCGGAAGCTCAAACCGTCACGGTTGCGGCTGACGCCGGCGAGCTTCAACTCCAGACCGACTCCGGCGAGCGCTCTGACCTTATCACCGGCAAGCAGCTCAACGACATCGCCCTAAACGGCCGCAACGTCCTCGATATCCTTCGCGTCGTCCCGGGCGTCGCCGGGTCCGGCTCGTTCGGCGCCTCCCAAACCGGCGGGCTTGACACATACTCGGTCAATGGAACCCGCCAAAACGAGCACGACTTCACCATCGATGGCGCTTCCAACGTCGATTCGGGCAACAATGGCGGCACGCAGGTCACCATCAATACCGACGCGATTGCCGAAGTCAAGGTGCTCACCTCCAATTTCCAGGCCCAGTATGGCAAAGCCGGCGGCGGCTCCATCGTTGTCACATCCCGCGGTGGCGACAACAACTTCCACGGTAACGTGCACTTCTTCCACCGCAACGAAGGCATGGACGCCAACACGTGGATCGGCGACCACGACGGGACACAGAAGCAGCTCTACCGCTACAACACCGTCGGCGCCCAGATCGGCGGCCCCATCAAGCGCGACAAGCTGTTTTTCTTCTTCTCGACCGAGTGGTATCGCCAGCTGGTGCCGGGCAGTATCTCCCAATACGAAACGCCTACCGCACTTGAGCGTGCCGGCAACTTCTCACAAAGCGTCGACAGCAGTGGCAATCCCATTCAGATCTACGATCCTGTAGCCCATCTTCCGATCCCCGGCAATCTGCTTACCGGAGCGAACCTGAGCGCGCAGCAGCAGGCGAACTTCGCCCAGATCCAGAAAGTACTAAACCTCTACCCGATGCCAAATGTTGTCGGCGAGGGCACTTACAACCGCGAGGACCCGCTTTCCTCGACGCATCCCCGCACCGAGTACATCGGCCGGCTCGACTATCAGATCTCCTCGAGTGAGCGCATCTTTGCTCGCTATGTGGGCAACCGCGATACCCAGACTGGCCCGGTCGGCACCTTTGGCGGCCTGTTTTGCTCGGGCACCCTTGAGGTGGCAGGAGGTTGCACCGACAATCAGCCAGGCTTCAATCTGTCTGTCGATCTCACCAGCATTCTCGAGCCGACTCTGCTCAACGAGCTCACTGTCGGGCCCAGCGTGTACAGCTCCACCATTCAGGGCGTCAACGGCAATATCACCGTAGGGGCGAACAGCATCAACCTGCCGCTGCTGTACCCAGTAACGCCTGCCACATCGATCCCCGATATCAACTTCTCCGGCAACGGCCATATGTATCCGTCGACGTATTTCGGCTCGACGCCCTGGCATCAAGCCGCCACCAACATCACCGCAAACGACAACCTGACCTGGACGCTGCACAGCCATACTCTCAAGTTCGGCGCTTTCTATGAGCGGTCCCGCAAGGACCAGATCGCCTACGGCAACTCCAATGGGCAGATCGGCTTTAACGCATGCTCTACCAGCGCCGAAGGCTGTATCGCCGGCGCGGCTAACTCACACGACGGCTCACCGATCGCCAGTGGCCTGCTCGGCGCCTTTGAAAGCTTCGACCAGTCCAGCTTCCGGCCTCTGGGTAAGTTCCGCTACAACCAGGCCGAGTTCTACCTGCAGGATACCTGGCAGGCATCGCAGCGGCTGACGCTCGATTACGGCGTCCGCTTTGTCTACATCCCGCCGCAGTACGATGCAAACAACCAGATCGCGCTCTTCAACCCGGCTGCCTATGATCCAGCAACGGCGGTGCAGGTGAATACTGGCGGCAACGTCGTTCCCGGGTCAGGTAACCCGCTCGACGGCATCCAGTTCGTCTCAAATGGCACCCTGCCTAAGGGTGGGTGGGCCTCGCAAGGCATCATGCCTGAACCGCGCTTTGGCTTCGCCTACGACCCGTACGGCGACCACAAGGGAGTGATCCGCGGCGGCTTCGGCACCTCACATGACCGGGAGCAAGGCAACATCATCTTCAACACTGTCTTCTCCAACCCGGCCATTGTGCAGACCCCTTCCATCGCGAATGCGAACCTAACGCAGGTTTCGGCCTCGAATGCCTCGACCGGCACCGGCGTGCTGTCCAGCGTGATCGGTGCCGATCAGAGCGGCCAAGTGCCGGTGGTTTACAGCTACTCCCTCGGTATCCAGCGAGAGGTGCTACCGGGCACCACCCTCGATGTCGCCTACGTAGGTAACGTTGGCCGTCATCTGGTTACCCAGCACGATGAGAACGCGCTGCCTTACGGCACCACCTTTCAACGCGCCGCGCAGGACCCTTCTACCTTCCCTGGCGGGGTCGTTCCTGCGGTTGAGCCGAATCTGCCGCCCGAGTATGCGGCCGCCGGCTACAGCTTCAGCGGCCAGCACGCTTATACGCAGAACTACCTGCTGCCGTACAAGGGATACGGGCAGCTCCCGTTCCTGAAGTTCGACGGCACCTCCAATTACAACGCCCTCCAGGTTTCGGTGCAGCGGCGTTTCACGAGGGTGTTCACCGTTGGCGGCACGTATACCTGGTCCAAAGCCATGACGACCTCCAGCGCCGACCAGACCGGCGTCGACCCCTTCAACCCCCGTCTTTACAGCTATGGCGTCGCCGACTACGACCGGCGAAACATCGCGGCGATCAATTATGTGTACTCGCTGCCTGACTTCTCCAAGGACCTGCACGCCTCGCACTGGCTCGGCTACCTGACGGACGGCTACCAGCTTTCAAGTCTCACCAGTCTGCAGAGCGGATCTCCGGTCCGTAACGCGATTTTCTCGCCGGCAAACCAGCTCACCGGCGGCTCGCAGTACAGCGAAACCCCTCCGCTCTACGTCGGTCTTAACGGGCAGGGTAACCTGCTGCCGCCGACCATCGGCTTTCCCACCCAGAGCGCCCCGGGGAGCATCCGCGACAGCAACCTAGTCGCCTGGGATCAGTCCATCTTCAAGAACTTCGAGATCGGGCCCTCGGACAAGGGCCGCTACATCCAACTGCGAGGCGAGTTCTTCAACGTGATTAACCACCCGAACTTCACCGGGCACGACTACACCGCAAATGTAACCCTGCCCAGCTACAACGCCACTACGGGCACCTTCACTCCGCTCTCCATTGCCAAGGACTCAACCTTCGGAACTCCGACGGTCTCGAATAGCCCCACTGGCCCCGGCGGCCCGCGAGTTATCCAGCTCGCGGCTAAGGTGTACTTCTAATGACAATCGCCGGGTGACTCGCGGCATCGTAGCCCGGCTCCCCCAACTTCGCCCTGGGAAGCGGCTCTGATCGAAGCGAAGCAGCAATGGCTGGTACCCAGTCGATCAGGTTCTTATGAGCCCAGCGAAGAGACAGAGTGAGTCATCCTGAGCCAAGCGCGGCGGATTCGAAAGATCTGTTTCTTCCCCACTTCGCCAAGTGCAGCCCGCAAACCACTAACGACAGTATGCGCTTGATCACTCTCGGAGACGCACGATGCTCGCCCGTTTGGGTTTCACCCTTGCCGCTTTGCTGCTGCCAACTGCGCTTCTGGCGCAGCAGGTCCACGTCTACCAGACATCCTCCGACCTCAGCAACGCGCTCGCCCCCCAGCCCGACCTCCGCTTCAGTGCCGAAGATGCGCAACCCGCATCTCCGGCCATCACCGTCGATGACACGCAGCGCTACCAGACCATAGACGGCTTCGGCGCCTCCATGACGGATGGTGCAGCCTGGCTGCTCTACACCCAACTGTCGCCCGCAGCCCGCGAGCAGGTGATGGTCAAGCTTTTCGACCCCAAGGGCGGTATAGGCCTCAGCTTCCTGCGCCAGCCCATCGGGGCCAGCGATCTTTCGCGCGATCACACGAGCTTCGATGACATGCCGGCAGGGCAGCAGGATCCGCAGCTGCTCCACTTCTCTGCGAGCCATGATGACGCTTACATCTTTCCCGCAGTTCGCGAGGCGCTCCGGCTCAATCCCGCGATCACCGTCATGGCAACGCCGTGGAGCCCTCCAGCCTGGATGAAGACCGGCAGCCATCCCGAGCCGGGCGCGGCAGCCTCCGGCGCGACTTCCGAAACCATGAACGGAGGTACGCTCCGCCCCGAGGACGAATCAGCTTACGCCGCGTACCTCGTGCGTTCCGTCGAGGCCTTCCAGTCAGCCGGTATTCCAGTCAAGTACCTCACTGTACAAAACGAACCGCTCCATGATGCCAACGATTTCCCCAGCACTCTTCTGCTTGCGGCGCAGGCAAAGGAGCTTATCGGTCGCTACCTGGGTCCCGACCTGCGCCAGGCAGGGCTGAAGACACAGGTACTCGCCTTCGATCACAACTGGAACCACATTGAGTATCCCGAGGAGGTGCTGGCGGACCCTGCTGCCACGCCTTACCTTGCCGGCTCGGCTTTACACTGCTATGGGGGCACCGCCAGCGCGCAAACCACGCTGCACGACCGCTATCCATCCGAAGGCATCTGGATGACGGAGTGTTCCGGCGGCACCTGGCAGCGCGAAAGCCCGCTGCTCGTGACCGCACACCTGCTGCTTGATGTCACGCGGAACTGGGGCAAATCCGTCGTGCTCTGGGGCATCGCGCTGGATACGGAGCACAACCCGCACGCAGGCGGGTGCGGCACCTGCCGCGGGCTCGTCACCGTGGACCTGAAGCAAACGCCGCCTGCTGTCACCTACACCGGTGACTACTACGCGCTCGGGCACGCCAGCCATTTTATCTTTCCTGGCGCAACCCGGATCGCATCGTCAGACGTGCCCGCTGCAGTCGCTCCGAGCGAGCCACCTGCCGTGGACCACGGGCACGTAGCCCATCGCGATGCCGTCGAAACCGTCGCCTTCCAGAACACAGATGGCTCCATTGCGCTGCTCGTGCTCAATAATCAGTCCACACGGGCGAGCTTTTCCGTCCGCTGGCGTGGGCTCAGCTTTGCGACCCAGCTACCAGCAGGTGTACTCGCAACCTACACCTGGCGATCATACGAACCAGACAGGCGCGACGGTCGCCGATGATACCAGGCTTGTTCAACACCCAGTCCTCTCGCTCAATTGGCGATAACGGGGGCTTTGCGCAAGGTATGCCCAGGTAAGCGCGGAGGCGTGCGGTTGGCTCTGCCCTTGCCTTGGCCGCTGGCAAGCTGGACGATGGCTGCTAAACCTGGATCGTAGCTGAAGCAAGAAGAGGGAGCCCAGCAAGAGAGGCTGTCGTGATCCGGTCGAGCAATACTTGTTGACAACTCTGGAAACTCGGACGCATACTTCGCCCCGACCTGTACGCTGATGTTTCTTCTTAATGGGAACGCTATCACGTCATTATGGGAACGCTACCACAATGGGTCGAGAGACGAAATAAACTGAATTCTAGAGTCCCCTTCTTCGAGGCCATATGAAGATTAATCCAAGACGAATCCGCAGTTTGCTTCTCTTCAGCAGCTTCATTGCTGCCACAACAACAGCTTCTATCGCTCAAACACCTACTGGAGCCATCTCCGGTACCGTCCAGGATGCCAGCGGCGCTTCCATACCAAACGCCACTGTCACGATTACAAACACAGCAACAGGGGTGAGCCAGTCTATCAAGACAGATAGCGAAGGACGCTATGAGCAAGGCTTTCTGAACCCGGGCGACTACCAGGTCAGAGTCGTTGCACCAGGCTTCACTCCAACTGAGCAGAACCATGTGACGGTGGACGTCGCCCAGACACATCCCGCAGATTTTTCGCTTGCAGTTGGTAGCGATACCGCGAACGTCACAGTCGAGTCCACAACTCCCGCTCTGGAAACGGATGACGCGACGACCGGTCAAGTTATTACCGGGAAGCGGATTCTGGAGCTACCTCTAAACGGCCGCAATCCGTTTGCGCTAGCGGAGCTGGTACCGGGCGTGAACAACACCAGCGGTCCCTACGGAGCGTCTACACCCTCGTTCGCCGGTTCGCGTAACTCGAACAACGAGCAGCAGCTCGACGGGATCACGAACATCCTGCCTGAGAATAACGTGGGGAACAACTCCAGCGCGTACACGCCCGTTGTCGATTCTGTCGACGAGTTCAACGTGCAGACCAGCGTAGAAACGGCGGAGTATGGCCGCTTCTCAGGTGGTTTGATCAACCTTGCGACGCGTACCGGCACCAATATGCTGCATGGTAGTGTCTTCGAATTCAATCGTGACGCAATCTTTGATGCCACCGACTACTTTGCCACTGTGAAGCCGGCATTGCTTCGCAACCAGGCTGGTGGCACATTCGGGGGGCCACTCTATAAGGGAAAGACCTTTTTCTTTGTTGGAGCACAGATCTCCCGCACCGTAAGCAGCCAGACGGAAGTCGACAGCGTCGCAACACAGGCAGAGCGCAATGGTGATTTTAGCGCCCTGCTGTCCGGTCCGAATCCGGTCCAGCTCTATGATCCAAATAAAGTGACAGCGGTAGCGAGCGGTTCCAACACTGTTTATCAGCGTACGCCGTATGCCAACAACCAGATACCTGCGAATGAAATTAGCAGTGCCGGATCCAAAATCCTAGCCTTTCAGCCATTGCCGAACGTTAACACCAACTCGCTTTTAAATAACTATCTCGCGACGGGAGCACCGACTGATAGTAACTACCAGTTTGACGTACGCGTTGACCAGAACTGGTCGCAGAAGTGGAAGAGCTTTGTGCGCTACTCGCAGTACCACGATGTGAACGTCCCATTTGCGGACTATCCGGCAAGCAACGGCGCTGCGTCGCTGGGCTATGGTGGACCCGCCATAGGTACCTCGCACAGCTTTGCTTACGACAACACCTTCACGCTGAATCCGACGACTGTTTTAGACGTGCGCTACGGCTTTAGCCGCTCGACTGAGGACCGGACGCCTTTCGGCGGGGAGTTCGATATCACACAGTTGGGGCTTCCTGCATCCTTGGCCAGTATTGCCGACTACGGAGAGTTTCCATACATCAGCATCGGCAACGGATACAGCAGCATTGGACCCAGCGGCTACGTTGCGCTTTTAGAGAATCCTTCTGTTCACGATGTACTTGCCAGTATCACCAAGATCATCGGGCCACACTCAATCAAATACGGTGGCGAGTACCGCAAGTTGTTCCTTAACTTCCACCAGTACGGCGTTCCCACGGGTACCTTCAATATCTCCCAATCCTGGACGCAGTCGCAGGTGAACAACTCTGTAGCAGGCGGAGGAAATCCCTTTGCCAGCCTCCTGCTCGGTCTGCCTGACTCCGGCTACCAGAGCAACGATCCTACTTTCGCGACGTCCGGCAACTACTATGCTTTGTACATCGAAGACACTTGGAAAGCTACGCCTCATCTCACGCTGAGTTACGGGCTACGGTGGGATGCGGATCAACCACGCACGGAACGGCACAACCAGCTCTCCTACTGGAATCCGACAGATTCATCTCCAATCTCCTCAGGAGTGCTCACTGCCGGCGAGCTGTGCCCAAATTGTGGCAACTTGACAGGTGCCATGCACTTTGTAGGTACCAGCACGGGCCAGTATGGACGTCAGCAAGTAGGCGAGCACAAGCTCGACTTCGGTCCGCGCTTCGGCGCGATCTGGAGCCCAAGCCAAAACTGGGCTATTCGCGGCGGGTTCGGGCTGGTGTACGCACCTTCTGACATTCAGCCCGCCGGAACCTCCGGTGGCGCAGGTACCGAGGGTTTCAGCACGACGACCAATGCCAACTTCACCTTCGACAGTGAACGCACGATCGCAACTACCCTTGACAACCCTTTTCCGGGCAACAGCTACAACCTTCCTGCGGGCGCCGCAGGCGGAGCGGGAACTGACCTCGGGAACACGATTGAGTCTTCGTTTCTTACCAATCACGACACTCATACCCCTTATTCTGAACAAGCAGACGTCACTATCCAACGCTCGCTCCCAAGTTCGGCGACCGTGGAACTCGGCTGGCTTTATAACCAAGGGCAGTTCTTAATCAGCGGAGATCCTGGTATTCCCTACGACCAAGTAAATCCAGGCTATCTTTCACTCGGGAGCAACTTGTTGAACCTCGTCCCTAACCCCTTTTACGGCAAGATCACAACTCCCGGTTCAGCTCTGGCGCAACCAACCGTGCAACAAAGTCAGCTTCTCAAACCATTCCCGCAGTACGCGAATGTGATCGAGTATCGGAAAACTGGCGCTCACTCGAACTACAACGCAATTACCGCCCGGCTCGATAAACGGTTTGCGGCCGGATTGACGCTGCTGATCTCGTACACAGGTTCGAAGCTGCTGGATAATTCGCCGGCGGCTGTGACCTTCTTAGGCCCTGTTAGTTCGACATACGAGAACCAGTACAACCCGAACGGCGAATACTCCGTGTCGCCGCAGGACATTGGTCATCAGCTTGTCAGCAGCTATACTTACGAGCTGCCATTCGGCCCTGGTCACATGTTTCTTGGCAACCTACACGGGATCGTGTCCGGGTTTGTCACCGGCTGGCAGAGCTCAGGCATTGTCAGCTACGTCGGTGGCAATCCTGTCGTTGTCGGTGGCCTGCCAGCCGACACATCTGGTCTGGGGCTGCTCGGCAACGGACGCCCCAACGTTTCTACCTATAACGTCAAGCTCAACAATCCCACTCGGAACGAGTGGTTCAACACCGCCGATTTCTCACTTCCGCAGCAATTTGCCCTAGGCAACGCGCCTCGCACGCTCGCCAACGTGCGAACCCCACGTGATGTGGATGCCGATCTCTCCGCTATTAAGAACACGTATTTCGGCCGGGATCAACGGTACAACGTTGAGCTACGCTTTGAGTTCTTCAATGCGTTCAACCACGCGTGGCTTGCACCTCCTGACGCCAGTATCGGAGATGGTTTAAACTTCGGGAAAGTCACAAACACTGCAACGGGCTACAACCCCCGCAATGTCCAGCTTGCAGGCAAGTTTTACTTCTAAGTCATCGCAGGATGTAGAGGAGCGGCGTGGAATCTGGAGATCACGCAGCTTCTCTACTCTGTCGTAGTCGCGCTTAGGACTCGCGACCGCTGTCAGAACAGGAAGGCTGCTTACTGCCCGGCATGTCGTTTGTGTCGTCAGCGTGAAGTCCTTGGCTTTCACTCCGGCCACTTATGTCTAACTCCAGCGAGCTACAAAGGAGATCTCCGGGCCATGTCACGACCCGTCCACGCCCTATTTTTCGCTGTTTACTTAGTTTTGATACTCTGGACGGTTACGGCTCAAGTGGAGGCGCAAGAGCGTCACACAACTGAGCCGGAAACCCTAAGCACCTATGGACCGTACTCGGCGAAGTTTTTGCTGGGTGGTCGTGGTCTCGAGAAATCATTGAGCAAGTCCGAAACGCTCCTCAGGGCGGACGCTCCGTGGACGATATCGCTTTGGTTCCATGCGGATCGGCAAGGACAGACGACCTTACTCGCCGGGATCGGCGACCCGGCAGCCGAAGATTCGCGCTACCTTGGCCTTGAGGCAGGCAGGCCCGTGCTGCGGCTGGGGGTCGGCAACGAAGTGCAGGGCCGGAGCGCCGTCGGTGATGACGGCTGGCACTTCATCGCGGCAACGTTTGATGCGGTGACCGCCCGGCTCTTTCTGGATGGAGTGGAGCTGGGCAGTGGCAGCCCGGCAATGGGACCAATTGAAGATACGGAGCTACTGATAGGTCCGGACTTCATCTCGAACCAGGAGGCAAAGTACCGCTATGACCAACCACATCTGCCGCCGGTGATCCCTCTGAGGCTCAGGATGTGGCAGCACTTCGGCGGCAAGATCGCGAACTTCTCTGTTGGGCACACGACTGCAACCCCCTCAGAAATCGCCAAGATGGCAGCAGACCGCCCAAACTTCTCGACCATCCTCTTTGAGGATGGGTCTAAGTCCTGGTTTTTTCAAGTGCGAGAGCAGGTAGGGAACACGGCGCCGCAGGATCCGGACACCCTGCCACATGACAAGGCAGCTTTCGGCAAGCCGGTGGTGAAAGCGCTTCCGTCTGCGGGCCCGACATTGGAGGAGACCGCGCCCAGAGAGTGGACGCTGGCGAGGAACTGGAAGCTTCAAGCTGCGCCGGAGGTCTCGCTGACTGCGGAACAGCTTTCTCTCGTGGGTGCGGAGAGTGGTAGTTGGTATGCGGCGACAGTCCCCGGAACGGTGCTGACGACCTTAGTCGATCGAGGCGTCTATCCAGACCCGGACTGGGATATGAACAATCTTGCTATCCCGGAGTCGTTGAACAAGCAGGATTACTGGTACCGCGTGGAGTTTTCTACGCCCCAAGGTACGAACCGGCATTACACGCTCAACCTGAACGGCATCAACTACGCCGCGGAGGTCTGGCTGAACGGAAAGAAGCTTGGCACCATCACAGGCGCTTTTATTCGCGGCATTTTTGACGTTACTACGCTGCTGAAAGCGTCAGGTGACAACGCGCTAGCAGTTCGGGTCGCACCGCCTCCACACCCGGGCATCCCGTATGAAGAATCGATCAAGGCAGGGCCGGGAGACAACGGGGGCGCTATGCTGCTGGATGGGCCGACGTTCGTGGATACAGAAGGTTGGGACTGGATCCCGTCCATCCGCGACCGGGACACCGGTATCTGGCAGGATGTGGTGCTGAAGCAGACCGGCACGGTGATGTTAGGAGACCCGCAGATCATCACCCTGCTTCCGTTACCCCGCACCGACTCAGCGGATGTCTCGATCAAGGTGCCGGTTGAAAATCGTGGGTCGACGCCAGAAAAGGTAGAGCTACGCGCGGAGTTCGAGGGCGGTGTGCAAATTAGCAGGGAAGTGACAGCCGATCCGGGCAGGACGGATGTGTTGCTAACCCCTGACGTATACAAGCAACTGCACGTAGCGCATCCGCGGCTCTGGTGGCCGAATGGCTACGGTAGACCAGAGCTCTACCACCTCAAGTTATCGGTGACGGATGGCGACGTACCTAGTGACGAAAAGACGATCCAGTTCGGCATGCGCGAGGTCACCTATGAGGAGAGCCTTTTCGCGACGGACGGCACGCTGCGCCGTGTTGAGGTAAACCCGACACTCGCGCATCGTCTTCACCACACCATCCTCAATGTCACGCATGAAGGCACGCGTCAGACTCCCGACGGCTGGGCCTCGTCCCTGACCGGGGCCGCGGATCAGTCCCCTGCCGTTACACCGGTGACGAACGAGCCAGGCATGACGGATCTCGTGATCAAGGTGAATGGGGTCCGCATTGCCGCTCGTGGCGGTAACTGGGGAATGGAAGACATGATGAAGCGAATTAGCCGCGAGCACCTGGAACCATACTTCCGACTTCATCAGCTGGCGAACGTCAATATCATCCGCAACTGGGTGGGCCAGAACGACGAACCAGTTTTTTACGACCTTGCGGACAAGTATGGCCTGATGGTATGGAACGACTTCTGGGAGTCGACCGAGGATTACAACGCTGAGGCGCAGGATCCGGAGCTTTTTCTGGCCAACGCGGCGGATGTCGTGAAGCGCTATGGCAATCATCCCTCAATCGTGATGTGGTGTGGTCGCAACGAGGGCGTGCCGCAGCCCGCCATCAGCGATGGACTGAGTAAGGTGCTCGCGGAGTACGATGGCACGCGTTACTACACCCCTTCATCAAACCGTGTGAATCTGCGCAACAGCGGACCATACAAGTACCAGGACCCGAAGCTCTACTTCGACACGCTGAACCGGGGTTTTTCGGTCGAGTTGGGCATTCCATCCTTCACGACGCTGGAAGGGTTCCGGCATTGGATTGCGCCGGAGAACCAGTGGCCGTTGAGCGATGCCTGGACGTACCACGACTGGCATACGAGTTCGAATGGTGACATTCACCCGTTCATGGATCACATCGCGATGCAGTTCGGCGCGCCCACCAGCCTTCCGGACTTCGAACGCAAGGTGCAGATGTTCAACTACTCCTTACACCGCGCTATATTCGAGGGTTTTACAGCGCACCTGTGGGAGCCGAACAGCGGCCGCATGATCTGGATGACTCAGCCCGCGTGGCCCAGCAACATGTGGCAGATGTTGTCGTGGGACTATGACACACAGGCTTCCTTCTACGGCGTTATGCATGCCTCCGAGCCGCAGCACGTGCAACTTGATCTATCTACTTTCGACGTGGCCGTCATCAACACCACGACTCAGCCGCTGACAGGCGCAAAGGTCGAAGCGGTGGTGATGTCGCTTGAGAACAAACAGCTTTTTACCAGGACGGTGCCAGTAGCAGTTGATGTCGATGAGAGTGCGAATGTGCTGCGGCTGCCGCTCGCCAGCATGTTCAGCGAGCCGGGCTTGGAAGCGCCGGTCTTTGTGCGGCTGAACTTGGTGGGCCCTGGAAGCAGGATGCTGTCCTCAAATTTCTACTGGCTCTCTGGGAAGGAAGAGGATATGCGCAAGCTGAACACTCTTCCGGAGGCGAAGATTGGATCAAGAACCACAATGGGCACCGAGGGGAATGAAAAGGTTCTGACCACTGTCCTGACCAACCAGGGCAGCCAGGCAGCAATCGAGCTGAAGTTGACTCTTCAGGGGGCTCAGAGCGGAGAGCGCATCCTGCCGGCCTACTACAGCGATAATTACCTATCGCTCTTGCCCGGCGAAAGTCGAACCGTCACCATTCACTATCCTGCTTCTGCTGCGCGGGAGCCAGCGGCCCTGGGTCTGCGAGGTTACAACCTGCAGGAAACAATGTTGCCGGTTGGTCGGTAATCTGGGCAGTGAAGCCGTGTGCGCAATCTTATTATCAAAGATAACTATGCCGCATCGTTGGCGTCCTTGTCTTCCGCTCGTTCGTTGATGTGCGATAGCGCTGAAACCGATACTTAAACGGGGGACCATCCCTCCGCATTTCGCGCCGTCAACTCGAGAATGCGCAATCTCAGATCATGAGTGTTCCTGTGCTCTATAGATAATTGCTGACCGCATTTGTTCCATGTCGGATCTGTTTCTTACTTCGGAAGAAGGTTTACATCGAGCCCGTAGATAAAGAATCGAGCATGCAATCTCTTAGTAGCGCTGAACGAGTCTGCTGAGCATGCGAACTGACTGGTAAGCCATCATAATGTCCGGCAGCAGTGTCTGTAACAAATCGAGATGTGAGTCACGTCCGCCGACGCACGCCTGCGTAGAAACAGAGCTGCCCGGCGCCGCGCCGCGCTCTGCCATCAGAGCAGCCGGTCGCGATAGCTGATGCCGTACTTCGGGCAACAGCGGGACACAAGACAGGATGAAGTGGACAGGAAGGGCGGTGGCGTTTGAATACGAACCCGACTGTACTCGTAGTCGACTGCCTGCCGCTGAAATCCGTATGGTAACGCATTCGAGCCAAGCATACGCGTGAAGTTTCGTACAGGCCCTAGGCACCCGCCTGTAAGCGGGTGCCTAGGGCCGTAGCAGAGAGCATCTAATTGACAGCCCACTGCTCGTTCGGCTGTGCCTGGCAGCTATAAACCTGAACAAGGGTGCCGGAAGCGGTGCCATTTGACCGAACGTCAAGGCAGTTATCCGGATTGTTCGCCGGATTAAACTCGAACGTGCTGCCGTTTGACACTGCATTCCAGGCCTGAGCAGTTGAGCCGTTGCAGGGAGTCAAAGTCACAGCCGAGCCACTGGCGGTACCAGACGCGGTCAGGCAATTGCTGCCTTCGGTAGCGAGGTTATAGTAGCCGGCAGGCGCAACACCGGAGTTAGAAATAGACCAAGTCTGAGCGCCGGTGCCATTGGCTGTGTAGACGTCGATGGGATTGCCGCTGGCGGTGCTGGCACTCTGATCGTCCAGGCGTAGAGCTGTGTTGTTCTGCGGTGTGAGCGTGTGGCTCCCATTCAGACTTCTCGCCGCCGAAGATTGGTACACGCGGACGTAGTCGACCAGCATTGTCGCTGTAGATGGCGTGCTGCTGTCGGTCGAACCAGGAAAGCCTCCGTCGCCGATGGCCAGATTGAGCAGGATGAAGAATGGGTTGTTGAAAGGCCAGGTAGAGCCGGAAGGAATCGTGGAGGCAGTGAGCGTTTCGAAGATGTTCGAGGGGCTGTCCCGGTAGTACTGGATCGAGTTGGGCGCCCAGATCACGCCATAGATGTGGTAGTTGCTATCATCGACACGTCCGCCGCCCGGAAATGTGAAGCGGGCTCCGATGCCGTTCGCACCGGAATAGCCCGGCCCATGAGTTGTCGAGGACGTCGTAGTCGGCGTGTACGACTGAACCCACTCCATGATGTCCTGCTCACCGCAGCCTGGCCAAGGGGTGGAGTTGATATCCGCGCCGAGCATCCAAAATGCGGGCCAGAAGCCATCGCCTACGGGAAGCTTCATGCGTGCCTCAATGCGTCCGTATTGCGGCTGGACGAGGCCTTGCGTCTTGAGCCGCGCTGAAGTCCACTGGCCCGCAGAATCGCGGATAGCCGTGATCACAAGATTGCCGTTTCCGTCTTGGTAGGCGTTTGGTTGGCTGGCTACGCACGGAGCAGCGCTCGAACCGGGGACGCAGTAGTCCTCTATTTCAGGGTTGCCGAAGCCACTATTGCCGGTATCGTAGGTCCAATTGCTGGAGTTTGGGTAGGTTCCCGCCGCTGCATTGAACTCGTCGCTCCATTGGAGTGTCCAGGTCTGGGAGTACGCCGCCGGAGTCAGTCCTTGACCAAGAGCAAAGATAAAAGCAACCGAGGCCAGAGAGATCAGTTTCAGCTTCCAGGCAGAGTAACAGGAGGTTTGGTGTGTGTTCCGGGTTGATGTTGCAAAATGAATTTGCATAGAAATCCCCTTTGGGGCAGGAGTTTAGAACGGGCGAATGTTAGCACAGAAGCTTAATACTTGGCGCTCGGAGTGCGCGCGCATTCTTACTGGTCTCAATCGTTTTTACGGATGGCCATCATTCGGGCTGGCCCGGCTAACGGATGGCGACAGATTGCAGGTCCCGCTTCCAGCGTAAGCAGCTACTGGCTGCAGGCTTCCGGCGTCGCCGCTGTTCGCTGTGGTTCCCATGGGATCGATAACGCTAGTTATCTGACCGCTTCCATTTAAGAACACAGGACCTTTGTCGGTGGCGGTAACTCCTGTGACATCCGGAATGCTTACTGCCTTGTCCTCGACAATTGGCTGCCCCTGATCAAAGTAGGAGTGGATACCAAGCCCATACGCACTGTGCGTACATACCGTGGAAGCTACAACGTACGAGGGATAGCCAGTCGCGCTGCCGTCCATCCAGGAGCTCTGGTTCGGCACGTCATACGGGAGCTCTCTCTGATAGAAGATCGTTTCACCGTTGTTGCGTTCACAACACCTGCTCTTTCTGGTAGTGCTCCACGGCAAGGCCGAGAGCTGTCACGTCGCTTCCGTTTAGCAAGAGCCACGATTAGCTGTATTCGTCGTCCAGCCTACCGCAACGCCACTCGCGGCATGGTCCGCTCGCCAAGACCAAAGACTGTCGATGATCACGTTATTGCTGTCCACCTCAAGACCCGTTCCGGCAATCCAGAGGATTGAAGACCTTTGATGGTCGCCGCGGCAGTCTCATCATCTGCAAGCCCTACGTGGGCCGGATCACCTACTTGAACGCTTCATGGTCTATTTCACTCATGTTGTCACGCACTTGTAAGTTGATGCTCGTGTTGTTCGGAGATGGTCGTTGCGCTTCATCGCGTCATGTGTGGCGTCAGGTCGGTAAGCATCGGGTGGAGATTCGTCACTGTCGTCGGCATCAACTCGCACCGCTGGCCCTGATCGGCCGCTGCTCAGCTGGCGGCGCAGCGCCGCAAGGTGGCGAGCAACAATCAGTAGGATTCCGGCAGAAAGCAGCAGAGGACGAAGCCCAGCAGGAGAACAGCGGCAAGCCGCTCCTTCACAGCGGTCGCGAAGTCGCGGACCTTTCTTTTCTATCGTCTACGGCCGCTTTCTCGCCAAAGATATTTGAGGTGCCACTGACGCTGGAGCGGAGGCGGTCTACCTGGAAAGCCGGAGTTCTGAGCTCACGCGGGCTGAGCCCAGCATCCAGGGGCGAGTGGGAGCCTTAAGCCCACGCTGGGCTGTGCCTGACAAGAGGGCACCCAATTGCCTAAGATAGTTCGCATACATGCGTAGACGAGATTTTCTCAAAACCACCGGTGCTGCCCTGGCAGTCTCCGCCGTCGGTAGCCCCGCTGCACTTGCCGCATCAGCAATCGGCGAGGGCCGCCTGGTGCTGCCTATCAATCGTGGCTGGCGCTACCGTGCTGCCCGCGTGCCGGGTGCGGAGGTGTCGGAGTTTGACGACTCCGGCTTTGAGCCAGTAGTACTTCCGCACACCAACATCCGTCTGCCGTGGCACAACTTTGATGATGCTGCGTATGAGTTTGTCTCGACCTATCGCCGGCGTTTTCGCCTGCCGGCCTCGGCGAAAGGCAAGCGTGTGTTTGTGGACTTTGAAGGCGTAATGACCGCCTCGACCGTTTGGGTCAACGGCCACATGCTGGGCGAATACAAGGGTGGCTTCACGCCGTTCTCCTTTGAGCTGACGCAGTTTGTCCAGCCCGGCGCTTCTAACGTCCTGGTAGTGCAGGTCGACTCAACCGAGCGCGCCGACCTGCCGCCTTTTGGTTATGAGATCGACTACATGACCTTTGGCGGCATCTACCGCGAGGTATCGCTGCGGGTGGTGCCCGAGCTCTACCTGGACAACGTTTTCGCCAAGCCTCTCGGGGTGCTTACAGCCAACCCGACACTCGATGTGGACTGCTTTCTGGGCGGCAAGCCGGACCAGTCCGGCGAGGTGACGCTGGACGTGGAGTTACTCGATGAATCGCGCACTGTCGCCAGAGTGAGGCAGAATGTACGCGTAGGTGCGGCGGCAGATACCAGCGCTGCGCTCGATCCGGTGACCGTCGCGCCTGTGTACGGCAGCACGGAGAGCCGCGATGACGGCGCCCGCCACACCGTCACCCTGACCGGGCTTGGTAAAGTCGAACTTTGGGACCTCGATCATGCAAAGCTTTATACCGTGCATGTGCGCCTCCTGCGCGGCAATCAGCTGCTTGACGAAGAAAAGCGTCGCATTGGTTTTCGCGAGGCTGTCTTCACCGATCACGGCTTCTCGCTCAATGGCACCGTCATCAAGCTGCGCGGCCTTGATCGCCACCAGACCTTCCCCTTTGTGGGGCAGGCGATGCCAGCGCGCGTGCAGCGGCAGGATGCAAAGATCCTCAAGGACAAGCTTCACTGCAATATCGTGCGCACCTCTCACTACCCGCAGTCCCGCCACTTCCTGGACTGCTGCGACGAGATCGGCCTCCTTGTGCTTGAAGAGATCCCGGGCTGGCAGCACATCGGTCCCGAACCATGGAAGCTGATCGCGATTGACAATGTCGGGCGCATGATCCGTCGTGACTGGAACCACCCGTCGATTATTCTCTGGGGCGTCCGGATCAATGAGTCAAAGGATGATCATGATTTTTACACCCGCACGAATGCGCTGGCGCACGCGCTTGACGAGACGCGGCAGACCGGCGGCATCCGCTACTTTCAAGGTTCGGAGTTCCTGGAAGATGTCTTCACCATGAACGACTTCGGTTTTCCGTTGAAGCCGCCGAACCATCCGCGCTACCTCAACACAGAGTTTGTGGGGCATACCTACCCGGTAAAGACGACCGATGACAATGAGCGGCAGCGCGAGCATACACTCCGTCACGCCCGCATCCACGACCAGCTCGCGTCGAACCCACAGTATGCCGGCGGTATCGGCTGGTGCGCCTTTGATTACAACACTCACGCAAACTTCGGCGCGGGCGATCGTATCTGCTATCACGGGGTTACCGATATCTTTCGCGAGCCGAAAGCCGCTGCGGGCTTCTACAGATCACAGTGGGATCCTGCCAAAGAGGTCGTCCTCGAGCCTGCCTTTCACTGGGCCAAGAGCGACGAAGCGACTCGATTCACGCGCGCAGTCGTCTGCTCCAACTGCGACCATCTCAAGTTTTACATTCGCGAGCGAAGCCTGGAGAGCAATCCCTGGACGTTGATTGCCGAGCTCGATCCGGACCGCGCAGAGTTCCAGTACCTGCGCTACCCGCCTTTTCAGCTCGACATGAACGCGTTGGATAGGTCCAGCCTCACCTTTCGCTGGGGAGATCTGCGCATCGATGGCTACATCGCCGGCCGGCAGGTGGTCTCGCGGAGCTTTTCTGGCAGGGGCACTGATGATCGCTTTGTTCTACTTCCTGATGACACCGGCCTTGTCGCCGACGGCTCAGACACGACGCGAGTGGTGCTACGAGTCACAGACGAGTTCGGCAACGTGCATCCCTCAGCCAACGATCCCATCGTGTTCACTTTGGATGGCCCGGGCGAACTGATCGGGGACAATCCCTTTGCGCTAATGGGTGGCACTGGCGCGGTCTGGGTGCGCGCAAATGAGCAGCCCGGCACCATTCGTTTGAAGGCTCGGCATCTGCGGCTGGGCGAACAGACTGTTGAGTTCACCGTGACGCCCGCACCCGCTGAGGAAGCCTGAGCGCGAGCTGTCGCGAGCCGCCGTACAGCTCGCGGTAAACTCCGGCCAAAGGGTGCTTGTGCTGGCCTGAAACGGAAGAGCAGCGATGTGCAACCGACTAAAACGTGTTGAGGCCGCTGTTTTTGAGCGGCTATGGCGTCGGCCGCCGACGGGCGCGGTCGAGCGGACCAGCTGCTGGCTTCTCGTTTGCTCGGTGGCACTACTCCTGTTGAGATTTGTGCCTGGCGCAGTCGGCCACCTTAGCGCTGTGCTCGCTGTTCTTTCACTTCTCGCCCTCTTCATCTTCGTGCTGGTGCTCGCCTATCGCTGGCTGCTGCAGCGCGTGCTCTGGACGGTGCGCAACCGGCTCGTAGTCACCTGCCTTCTGATGGGTCTTGCGCCGGTTGTGCTCTTCGGCACGCTGACCGGGATCGCCGGGTATCTGCTTTCGGGCCAGTTTGCCATTAACACGGCCCGAACCGCTCTCGATGAGGAGCTGGAGACGCTGAGCAACGAGGACGCGCTCCTCACGGCCCCAATTGGTCATGCTGTCGAGTTGGAGTCGAACAGCACCACTGTCGCCATTCCAGCACTGATGCAGGAAGCGCTGAAGAGTCAGCGCGGGCTCACCGTCGAAGCATGGCACGATGGTCAGCGGCTGGATCTTCGCGACACAGCGGGGCATCCGTTCCGGGAGCAAGGATCACGCACTGCCACGCAGGCGCCTCTTGACCAGCTGCCGTCCTGGATTCAACCCAGCTTCGGCGGGATTGTCATCGACCAGCATCGCCTGTATCTTCGTACGCTGATCGGCTACTCCTCCCACGGCAGAGCCGTGAGGGTGCTGGCGAGCATTCCACTTACCCGCGAGAGCCTCAGCACTATTGCGCGTGGCCTCGGCATAGTGGACCTGCGCTCGGGCTACAGCCTTGCTCCCGGCCAGGCGCCGTCGAAAGGGAGCGTCGAAGCACGGAGACCTGTAGACGCAAAGCGCACAGACTTTCTCCTCGCAAGAGGAGGAACTCTCGCAGGGAGCGCAAACCTGTTTGACCCACGCGTCACTTTCGCGGCACCGATGAGGTTGACAGACTGGGACACGGGCACGGAAGAGCCGGCGATGATGGGTGTCGTTTCAAGGCCTACCTTGCTCTATGCGCGCCTGTTCGCTACCTCAGTGCGCATCGGCAACATAGTCCGGGATGCGCTGCTCGCAATAGCCATCCTCTTTGCATTGGTGGAAGCTTTCGCTTTCTACATGGCGATTCGACTTAGCCGCACCATCACGCAGTCGATTGCAGACTTGTACGGCGCCACTACCGAGCTCGACCGTGGCAACTTCGCACATCGCATTCGCGTAGAGCGGCGTGACCAGCTTGCCGCGCTCGCAACCTCGTTCAACACAATGGCCGGTTCGCTCCAGCATCTGCTGGAGCAGCAGCGGGAGAAGGAGCGCATCCAGAGCGAGCTTGAGATTGCACAGGAGGTGCAGAACAATCTTTTTCCAGATACACCAGTCCACCTGCCCTCGTTAGAGCTGCACGGCCTCTGTATTCCCGCGCGGACGATGAGCGGCGACTACTACGACTTCATTCCAGCCGGAGAAGGGCAGCTCTGTGTGGCCCTCGGAGATATAAGCGGCAAAGGTATCTCGGCTGCGCTGCTGATGGCGTCGCTGCATTCGGCAGTTCGCGCGTATCGTTTGGCGGGGAACGAGGGCGCCGTGGCCCTCTCGAGTACTGAAAAGTTGGGACACGCTTCGCCGGCCACGCTGTTAGCGCTTCTGAACCGGCATCTCTTCAGCAGCACGCAGCCTGAGAAGTACGCGACGCTGTTTTTTGCTTGTTACGACGCTCCGAAACACACGCTCACCTACTCAAATGGTGGGCAGCTGCCGCCGTTTCTCCTCTGCTCGAATGGAACCCTCAAGCGCCTTGACTGCGGCGGTTCCGTTGTAGGCCTGATCGATGGCCTCGTATACGAGCAAGCGACTATCTCGCTCGAGCGAGGGGACCTTCTCATCGCTTATTCTGATGGAGTGACAGAGCCTGAAAACGACTTCGGTGAGTTCGGTGAAGATCGCTTGCTGGAAGTAGTTCGCCGCTACCGGGATCAGCCACTTGCTGCTATCTCGGGCGAAGTGATGCGTGCTTTGCGTAATTGGATCGGTAACGCGGAGCAGCCGGACGACATTACGCTCGTGCTTGCGCGTCAGCTCTAAACAAGCAGGCAAGGCCTCTGAACAAGCAGCATTCCAGCGGAATGGAATGCATTCAGCAGGAATACTTGGACATCTAGTCGCAGGACAGTGCATTCTGGAATCATGCGCAGCAGACAAACAGTGAAAAGAATCAGAGTGCTCGGTGTGGCTGCCGTGCTGGTGCTCGGCTTTGTTTGCCCACCTGCTCTGCACAACACGAAAGCGCAACAGCCTGAAACGGCAGCGCACCCGACCAGCACTCCTTATACGGGCGATCTTTCAATCTTTGACTACAAAGATCGCGATAAGAAGCTGCAGATTGATCGCGTGATGGACCTGCTTGGCATCGTAAGAGGGAAATCTGTCGCCGATATAGGGGCCGGATCAGGTTGGTTTACTATTCGCGCGGCTAGACGTGTCAGCTCAAGCGGCAAGGTTTATGCAGAGGACATCAATCCCGAGGCCATCTCTGCAATAGCTTCACGAGCGAAAAAGGAAGATCTCTCAAACATCGAAACTGTACAAGGCACTCCAGACGATGTGAAGCTGCCCCCAAAGAGTGTCGATGCTGTGCTGATGTTGAAGGTCTACCATGAGATCGCGCATACGAATCTGCTGCTGCGCAGTCTTAAGCCCGCACTGCGGCCAGGTGCGCGGGTCGGCATCATCGACCGCAACGGGAACGGCGCAGATCATGGTCTCAATGAGCCAGTAGTGGAGAAGGAGATGGCTGGGGCAGGCTTCCATCGCGTAGGCAGGTACGACTTCACCAAGGCCGACGGGCAGGACTACTTCCTGATTTACCAGGAAAATTAGAGCGGATTTAAGTCTCGGTGCAGAGAGTCGCCTGTGAGAAGGAGTCAGTCATGAATGTTCTATGCTTGTCCAGCTCACACAACAGCTTGTTTGCGCATCCAAACGCCTAGCGCGTAGGAATCAACTGCAATGAGCTACATGTGTTGCTGATCGACACAGCCGTCGGCCATCAGAGTCTTGCTTCATGCAGCGCCGCTATTGCCTGTCGGCGCTGACCGTTTTTGAAGCAGATCGATCTACAGAGTCAGGTATGTCCGACTCAGCAGGACACATAAAGACCGTCAGAAGCAGCTCGTCGCTGCATGGTGCTAGCCGAAGGAAGAGGATAACGATGTTTGATTATTTAATTGTAGGTGCCGGTTTCGCAGGAAGTGTGCTGGCAGAAAGGCTTTCCTCGCAGATCAACGCGCGAGTTCTGGTTATCGACAAGCGCCCGCATATCGCTGGCAACGCATTTGACTTCTATGATGACGCGGGTGTCTTGATCCATCGCTACGGCCCTCACATCTTTCATACCAATTCGGCAAAAGTCTTCGAATACTTGTCAAAGTTTACTGCTTGGCGGCCCTACGAACACCGTGTGAAGACCAGCGTCGACGGCCAGCTCGTGCCAATGCCGATTAATGTCGACACGCTCAACGCGCTCTATGGTCTACATCTCGACAGCACGCAGGTGGAAGGCTTTCTTGCTTCGCTCGCCGAGCCGCGTGAGCAGATTCGCACCTCGGAAGATGTGGTGGTGAGCCGCGTCGGCCGGGAGCTGTATACCAAGTTCTTCCGCAACTACACGCGCAAGCAGTGGGATCTTGATCCATCGGAGCTGGATGCAGCTGTTACAGCGCGCGTTCCTATTCGCACAAACCGCGATGATCGCTACTTTACCGATCAGTACCAAGCGATGCCGTTGCACGGGTACACGCGCATGTTTGAGCGGATGTTGGTCAACCCAAACATCAGCATTATGCTCAACACTGAGTACGAAGACATCAAGGACGAGATCTCGTTCCGCGAACTCATTTTCACTGGTCCAATCGATGAGTACTTCGATTTCTGCTATGGCAAGCTACCGTACCGGTCACTGCGCTTTGAGCACCAGACGCACGACACGCGCACCTTCCAGAGTGCGGCGGTTATTAACTACCCGAACGAGCACGCTTACACACGCGTGACTGAATTCAAATACCTGACTGGGCAGGAGCATGCGAAAACCAGCATAGTTTACGAGTACCCGACGAGTGAAGGCGATCCATACTACCCAGTCCCGCAGCCACAGAACGCCGCTTTGTATGCCCAGTACAAAGCGATGGCTGACGCGCTGCCTGGAGTACACTTCGCCGGCCGCCTGGGTACATACAAGTACTACAACATGGACCAGGTGGTCGCGCAGGCGCTCGCCCTCTTCGCAAAGCTGGCAGAACGCAGCAGCGCGCTGAGAACGGCGCAGCAGGAAAAACGTTTGCTCGCCATCCCCGTCGACTCGGCGGTGGAGGAAACACACCGGCTATCCTCTGCCGGTGAAGACCGGGTGGCCTAGCGGGATGGTGCATCGAAGCTGGGAAGGCATTCTAGAAATATGGGGCGGAGCTGAATATACCTGTAACCGTGTTGGCGACAAATACTTTGACCAGATGACGCTCTCCGGTCACGACAGCCGAGCAAGTGACCTCGAGCTTTTCGCCAAATGCGGCATAAAGGCCTTGCGCTGCGGCCTGCTTTGGGAGCGCTTCGAGAAGGAGCGTTCCTGGCAGTGGACCGATGCCTATCTAACGGCTATGCGCGAAGCCCGGCTTCGACCAATCGCCGGACTGGTGCACCATGGCAGCGGCCCGCCCAGCACAAGCCTTCTCGACCCGGATTTTGCGCCACAGCTCGCGGCGTATGCGGGCCAATGTGCAGAACGCTACCCGTGGATCGGCTCCTACACGCCCGTAAATGAGCCGCACACTACCGCTCGGTTCTCCGGGCGGTATGGCACCTGGTACCCGCACCATCAAAGCGAGCGCAGCTATCTGCGCGCTCTGGTGAACGAGGTCAAGGGAACCGTGCTTAGTATGCAGGCGATCCGCGCCGTACGCTCGGATGCCGAGCTCGTCCAGACTGATGACCTGGGCCGCTGCTGGTCGACACCCGAGCTGACTGCCACAGCGGACGTATGGAACGAAAGGCGCTGGCTTGCCTTCGATCTCCTGTGTGGCCGGGTCGATCGCACGCATCCTCTCTTCAATTACCTCATTGCTGGCGGCGTCGGCGAGCACGAGGTTCTCTGGTTTAGGGACAATCCGTCTCCACCGGCAGTGATCGGGGTGAACTACTACGTCACCAGTGACCGATACCTCGATCACCGCATCGGGCGCTACCCGGAACACTGCCGCTCCGCAGAAGGCCCCTTCGCGGACGTGGAAGCAGTGCGTATCCGACAGGATGGCATCCAGGGCTTCCGATCGATTCTTGAAGAAGCCTTCTATCGCTACAGCCTCCCAGTTGCACTGACAGAGGTACACCTCGGTGCCGAGATAGGTGAACAGATCCGCTGGGTAGCTACAGCGTGGCATGATACATTGCGTGCTCGACAGGAAGGCATACCCTGCGCTGGCTTCACGTTCTGGGCTCTACTTGGCTCTTATTTCTGGGACAATCTAGTCACCTTCGACAATGGGCACTACGAGTCAGGTGTATTCGACCTGCGCTCGGGTCAGCCGGAGCCTACTCCGCTCGTCGCCATGGTGGAGCAGTGTGCCCGCGGTGCAAGTCTCGAGCATCCCGCGCTATCAGAGGAAGGATGGTGGATGCAGTCCTGTCAGACGCACCCAGATCCCGACGTCGAGCTCGAGCCGGTCGCGGAGGAATACGCAGCGGCAAGCCTTTGTGGCGGGTAGGCTCCAAACATCAGCCATGGAAGCTCCCTAACCTATCCAACCTCTCATTCAGCCCCGTGCTGATTCTGCATCAGGCCATCGCGCCAAGCGGTATCCACGATCGGGTTGAAGTCCGGCAATAACCCGGTAGTCGCTTCGGCAATCAGTTCCAGTGAGGCTTTCGGTGTTCGATCAGCATAGAGCAGGCCATTCGCCTCCTGGTAGGTGTCTGTGAGCTGCGTATAGCAGAAGCCCGTCAGCGCTGGCAGGCTGCGCACAGTTTCCAGCAGCGCGCGATAACGCTCAAGCAATTGTTCCGCCGTCTCCGTGCGGGAGTACCCCCAGATCTTCTCGTCAGCTCCACCGAAGGCAATGCCCCCAAACTCCGTCAACATCAAGGGCAGGTCACAGGCGACATTCTCGCCGTCAATGGTGAGCACGCGCCCGCCTGGCCGCTCACGCTTCAGCAGCCTGGCCCCGACGTCATTTATGCCATAGCGCTGGCCTATTCGGGAAGGCTGGTCGTCATAGTCGTGGATCCCTATAATGTCAGTCGCCACGCTCTCCCAACCATCGTTGCCGATAACCGGCCGACTGGAATCGATTGCTTTCGTCATGTGATAGAGCGATTGCACGTAGTGGCGCTGCGATGGGCTTTCCGGCAGGTCAGGTACGCCCCAGCTTTCGTTGAACGGCACCCAGGCAATAATGCAGGGGTGACTGCGGTCGCGCTGCAGGATATCGAGCCACTCGCGTGTGAGCCGCTCGATCGATTTGGTTGTGTAGCGGTAAGCGCTCGGCATCTCCTCCCAGACCAGCAGCCCCATGCGGTCGGCCCAGTAGAGGAATCGCGCGCTTTCGATTTTCTGGTGCTTTCGTACTCCGTTGAAGCCCAGCTTCTTGACCAGCTCGATGTCCTGGATGATGGCGGCGTCATCGGGCGGAGTCAGGCCTGTCTTGATCCAGTAGCCCTGGTCAAGCACCAGACGCAGCTGCAGGGGACGGCCATTCAGCAGGAAGCGGTCGCCCTGCGTTGTGACCGAACGAAGAGCGGTATAGCTCTGGACGCGATCGATTACTCCGCCCTGGGCGTCGGTCAACGTCACCTCAGCCGTAATCAGCGTCGGCGAGCCAGGTGACCAAAGCAGCTCATTGCGATAGTCGTCGATGCCAGGATCCGAAAGTGCAATGCGCCGGTGCACCTCACCGGAGATCACGATGTACGTGTCGTCGCCCAGTACCTGCTGCCCCGCCGTAAGGCGAATAGACAGTCGAAGCGCAGCAGAATAACCCGGTTTTTCCGCGCAGTTTAT
Organism: uncultured Acidobacteriaceae bacterium; assembly: GCA_964245435.1. Lineage (GTDB taxonomy): Bacteria > Acidobacteriota > Terriglobia > Terriglobales > Acidobacteriaceae > EB88. The sequence goes on along the minus strand of CAXTMF010000008.1, from coordinate 127,922 downwards.
GGCAGGAACGCAGCCGTGCTCGAAAATAAGCGCCTCGATGCCAATCTCCCATCGCTCCAGGTTGTTGGTCCAGTGCAGTGCATGGATGTGGACCTGCGGAACCGTCTCGAGCCATACCGTCTGCCAGATACCGGTCGTGCGCGGGTACCAGATGGAGTGCGGTTCCAGCTTCCAGTCCTGCTTGCCGCGCGGCTTGGCCAGGTCGGCAGCGTCATCGCTCGCCTGCACGACCACCTCCTGCGTCGTACCCGCGATCAGTGCGTCGGTAATGTCGGCTGAGAAAGGCGAGTACCCGCCCTCATGCACGCGGACCTTGTTCCCGTTGACCCAGACCGTGGTCGCCCAGTCTACCGCTTCAAAGCGCAACAGGAGCCGCTCGCCTGCTCGGAGCGGCTCCTGTTCCCAGGTCCGTCGATACCAGACGCTTTCGTAAAAGCCAGTGTCATGTACACCACTCGCCTCGGTCTCCGGGCTGAACGGGACACGGATCTCTGTCTCCCACTCGACCTGCTCCGGTAGCACGCAGAGCGACTTGCGCCCTTTAGAGAACTGCCAGACACCATCGAGCGTCTGCCAGCTGTCGCGTTGCATCTGCGGACGCGGGTGAACGGCTGCTTCACCCTGGCTGTGTTTTTTCATTCCGCTCTCACCCAAAAGTCTGCTCCTTCTTGTCTCTGCTTCTCTGCGCTCTTAACCAGCGTAAAGGTTCAAGTTGGCGCGCGGACATATGCGGCAGCGTTCTTTTCGAGTAGTACACCTAACACTTTGCTGCGGCCAACCATGCTCGCGTCCTCTTGGCGGGCGGGAGCGGGCTGCTCCGCTCGAGCCGTATGCTGCTCTACAATCAGGCTTCGACTAGGTACTGACTTGCTCGTTAGCCGCCAGACACATCTTTTCAGGGAGCGTCGCTTGTTCCGAATCTTTGCCGTCGCACTCGGAGGCGCGCTTGGAGCATTGGCCCGCTACGGCGCCGCGGTGCTTTTCACAAACCGCCTGGGTCGCCCTCCAATCGTCGGCACCTTCACGATCAACATAACCGCCTGCTTCCTTATTGGCGTCGTTCTCACTCTGCTCGCCCGGCGTCCTGAGATAGATCCCTTCTGGCGCTACCTCGTTCCCGTGGGCTTCATCGGCGCCTACAGCACCTTCTCCACCTTCGAGTGGGAAATTTTTTTAAATCTGGAAATAGGAGCTTTCGCGACTGCCAGTCTCTATCTAGTCGGTAGCATTGTCTGTGGGCTGGTAGCTGTTTGGTTTGGCGCTCTTCTCGCTCGGCTTGCGTTCTAGAGCGATCCCTTTCAGACAGCAGCTGCGGTCGAGCCGGTTGCCGCCCCTGCCAGTTCCTCCTGGCTTGTATCGGCGACCTCGCGATCCTGGAAAGAGACGGCAAACAGCACCAGTACGACCGTTGAGCAGCCCGCAGCGACGAGCCAGATGCTACGCCACTGGCTCAGCCCCTTCGCGCCTGCTACCCCGTGCTGCGGGTAATGATCGACAACTGCGCCCGAAAGATAGGAGCCGAGCAGCATGCCCGCGCCGTAGGTGATCTGTGTGATGAGACCCTGCGCTGCTGAGCGAATTGCGGCCGGCGCCTTGCGGTCGACGTAAATCTGGCCTGTGACGAAGAAGAAGTCATAGCAGATGCCGTGAAGCAGGATGCCGCTCCAAAGGAGCGGCATGCCGCTGCCGCTGTTGCCGAAGGCGAAAAGGCTGTAGCGAAGCGCCCAGGCACCCATCCCGGCGAGCAGCATGCCCTTGACACCGAGCCGGCGGAAAAACCACGGGATCAACAGCATGCAGCCCAGCTCGGAGAACTGGCCGCCGGTCATCTTGCCCGCAGCATTATGCACACCTGCTTCATTCAGGAAGAGGTTGGTGAAGGCATAGTAGAACTGCAGCGGAACGCAAATAAGCAGGGAAGCTGCAGCGAAGACTGCAAAGGATGGATCGCGAAATAACCTGAGGACTTCTGCCGAGAAGATGCCGCGTGCCTGTTTCTCAGCCTGCTGCCGTCCAACCGGCAGCGGCGGCGTATGGGGCAGGGTCAGACAGTATCCGGCCATGACGATCGATGCGACCGCCGCGATCTGCAAGGGCCGGGCAGTTGCTTCGAGCGCCAAACCGCCTACGAGCAGTCCGGCCACGATCCAGCCAACGGTGCCGAGCACGCGCAACGGCGCAAACTCCACTCCAGGGTCGCGCATTTGGCGGAACGCGAGCGTATTCGTCAGTGCAAGCGTTGGCATATAGCAGCAGGCGTAAAGCAGCAGCAGTCCATAGACCGGAATAAAGGTCTGGTTCAGCGATGCGCTCCACAGGAGGACTGCCCCGGCCATGTGTAGCGCAGCCAGCAGCTTTTCTGTCGCAAATGCGCGATCCGCCAGTGTACCGGCGAGGAACGGCGCGAGCAGCGCTCCGATCGCCGTCGAACCAGCGATGAGTGCGATCTCTGTCCCAGACAGGCGCAGAGTCCTACCCAGCCATGTGCCGACCGTTACGTACCAGGCACCCCAAATGAAGTACTGGAGAAAGAGCATGATCGCCAGCCGGATTTTGATGCCGCCGCGTGTTTCATACCAGAAAGGCCTGACAGTCATGAGAGGACCATTCTGCGCGTCCCCAGCGAACGCAGTCAAAAAGAGAAGTCAGCTTTCTGCAACTCTGGTTTTAGCCTTTCGGGCCAGATCGAGGAACGACCGGTGGAGCGGTCCTTCGCGCCGGATGCTCCAGGCGATCACCAGATCGATGAATGCTTCGCTGCTGCGGATTGGTGAGAATGCGACATCGGCTGGTGCCAGCTTCTGTGTGTTCTTGGGCAGTATGGATATGCCCTCCCCGGCAGCAACAAGTGTGAGTACCCCGCTGGCAACGGATGATGTCGCCGCAATGACCGGAGAGAAGCCGGCCTTGCGACACAACGCAATCACCTTGTCGAATAGCGCGGGCGACGTTTCCCGCTCGGCGATGACAAAACGCTCTTTTGCCAGGCGGCGCATGTCAACCGCCTGTCCCGCAAGGGCGTGCCCTTCAGGAAAAACCGCCAGAAGCGGTTCGGTGTAGAAGTGCTCTGTCTGCAGTTCTGCTGCGTAAAAGAGCCGCGGAGGGCGCGTAAATGCAATGTCGATCGCGCCCGAAAGCAGAGCCTCGTGCTGCTGGGTCGGTGTCATTTCGAGGAGCGCTACGCGGACGCCCGGCGAGTGTTTGCGGAACGTGCGAATCAGGGCGGGAAACAGAAAGTCTGTCCCTCCGATAAAGAAGCCGATAGCAAGTGTCCCGATCTCACCCCTGAGTGACCGTTGTGCTGCTTCCACTGCACGATCGGCCGCGAGCAGCGTTCGTCGCGCCTCCTCCAGAAAAAGCTCGCCATGCACAGTCAGCCGGGCACGGTGCTCCCTTCGGTCGAACAGTGGCACGCCGATCTCGTTCTCCAGATCCCTTAGCTGCTCACTCACTGCAGACTGCGAGACATGCAGCGTAGAGGCTGCCCGGGCAAACCCGCCGGTGTCGGCGACGGCGCAGTAATAGCGCAGGTGTCGAAGCTCCATAGCTCAGCTTATCTTTTTTTCCGATTATCGTTCTCTGAATAAACTGTTTGGCAAGCATTGCTGCTCAGGAGCAGACTAGATGAGTACCTTTGCCTCTGCTGGGTGCGGAAAAGAGCCGACTGCGCATGTGGATTGTCAAGATCGCGCTTGATCGCCCGTACACATTCATCATTCTTGCGCTGCTCATCCTGCTCCTGAGCCCGGTTGTTATCCTCCGTACGCCAACGGACATCTTCCCAGCTATCAATATCCCGGTCGTGGCTATCAACTTCACCTACACCGGGCTTTCTGCCGAGGATTTTGAAGGGCGCATCACTAGCCCCTATGAGAAAGCTCTTACGACGCTCGTAGATAACATCGAGCACCTGGAGTCAACAACTTACAACGGCGAGGTCGTCGTTAAGGTCTTTCTCCAGCCCGGAGCCAGCCTAGACACCGCAAATGCTCAAGTGACGGCGGCCTCACAGTACCTGCTTAAGCAGCTACCACCGGGTACGCTGCCGCCTGAGATCATCAACTTCTCGGCTTCGAGCGTGCCCATTCTCCAGCTAGGCATCTCGGGGGTAGGGCTTTCCGAGTCGCAGCTCAACGACTACGCGACCAACTTCATACGACCGCAACTCACGACCGTTCCGGGTGTCGTCATTCCGCTGACTTATGGCGGCAAGCAGCGCCAGATCAGTGTCAACATGGAACCTCAGCTTATGCAGGCGAAAGGCGTTTCGCCCAACGACCTGTTGAATGCGTTGCAAGCTCAAGATCTAGTCCTGCCTTCGGGAACCACCAAGATCGGCGCGAGCGAGTACGACGTCACCACCAATGCTTCGCCGCAAACCTTCGGTGAAATCGCCAATATGCCGGTCAAGCAGGTCAACGGCAGTACTGTCTATGTGCGCGACGTTTCGACCGTAAGCGACGGCTTCGCATTTCAAACCAATGTTGTTCGCCAGGACGGTCGCCGCGGCGTGCTTATTAGCGTGCTCAAGAACGGCGAGGCTTCTACGCTCTCTGTTGTCGCTGGTGTGCGGGGCATGCTGCCGAGGGTCGCGACGCTGGTGCCGCCAGAGCTCAAGATCGCGCCACTCGCCGATCAGTCCGTCTTCGTGCGCAGCGCTATCCAGGGTGTTATTCGGGAAGCGATCATTGCCGCCGCCCTTACCGGGCTGATGATTCTTCTCTTCCTTGGCTCCTGGCGTTCGACGCTCATCATCGCCATTTCCATCCCGCTCTCCATTCTCTCCTCTGTCATCGTGTTGAGCCTCATCGGCGAAACCATCAACACGATGACGCTCGGCGGGCTGGCGCTCGCGGTCGGTATCCTCGTCGACGATGCAACAGTAACAATCGAAAACATCGAGCGCTTTATTGAGGAAGGCTATGAGCTGCGCCAAGCGATTCTTGATGGCGCCGCGCAGATTGCCGTGCCAGCATTGGTCTCGACGCTTTGCATATGCATCGTGTTTCTGCCGATGTTCTTTCTTAACGGCGTCTCGCGCTACCTGTTTGTTCCGCTGGCTGAAGCAGTCGTTTTCGCGATGCTCGCTTCCTACATCCTTTCGCGTACGCTTGTCCCTACTCTGGCGTTGTATCTCCTGAAGATTCACCACCCGGAACCCACCCGCAATCCGCTCGTCAGGTTTCAGCGGGCATTTGAGCGAGGTTTTGAGCGCGTACGTTCCAGCTATCAGGGCTTGCTGACCCGCCTGGTGATGCGCCGAGTCGTTTTCATTCCGGCGTTCCTCATCGCCTGCTTGTGCGCATTCCTCCTGGTGCCATTTCTGGGTCGTGACTTCTTCCCCTCAACCGATGCAGGGGAGTTCATCCTCCACGTTCGCGGAAAAACCGGACTTCGCATTGAGGAAACTGCCAAGCTCTGCGACCTGGTTGAAGACCAGATTCGCCGCACCATTCCGCCAAAAGAACTCGACAGCATACTCGACAACATCGGTCTTCCTTACAGCGGCTTCAACACCATGCACGCAACCTCCGGTCTGGTGGGCGCAAGCGACGCCGACATCATCGTGAGCCTAAAGGAGAACCACCACCCCACGGCGGACTACATCCGCAGTCTTCGCTCGGCCCTTCCCCGCAGCTTCGCAGGCGATCTCTTCTACTTCCTGCCAGCCGACATCACGACGCAGATTCTCAACTTCGGTCTGCCGGCTCCGATCGACGTACAGATCCAGGGCAGCGACGTATACCAGAGCAAGGCGATCGCAGACACGATGCTGAAGCAGCTGCGCCAGGTACCTGGCCTCACCGACGTGCGCGTGCAACAACCGCTCGACTACCCGGTCTTGAATGTAGTAGTCGATCGTACAAAAGCTTCGCAGGGCGGATTCACGGAACGCGGTGTGGCACAGAGCCTGACGAACAGCCTGAGCGGGTCATTTCAGATCACGCCGATGTTCTACCTGAACCCAAAGAATGCAGTGAACTACAACCTCGTAACGCAGACGCCTCAGTATGCCGAGCAGTCGATGGCAGACCTCCAGAACATTCCGATCCACGCTGACAACTCAAGTGCGACCGGCATTCTCGGCGACGTAGCCACGATCCAGCGCAAGGATGAACCTGCAATCATCTCGCACTACAACATTCGCCGAACCATCGATATTTTCGGTGCTGTCCAAGACCGGGATCTTGGCGCTGTCGGTGCCGATGTGCAACGGATTGTGGAACACAACAGCAAGCACCTGCCTCGAGGCACTTTCGTAGAGGTTCGCGGTCAGCTTAAAACGATGCAGAGCGCCTACATCGCGCTTCTGGCTGGTCTCGCTTTCGCAATTGTGCTGGTGTACATGCTGATCGTTGTGAATTTCCAGAGCTGGCTCGATCCGTTCATCATCATTACCGCTCTCCCGGCGGCACTCGCAGGCATCGTGCTCTTTCTGTTCCTGACGCACACGACGCTGAGCGTTCCCGCACTCATGGGAGCCATCATGTGCATGGGTGTTGCTACGGCGAACTCGATCCTGGTCGTGTCTTTCGCCAAGATCCGCCTTGCCGAGCATGGCGAAGCACTCCGGGCCGCCATTGAGGCAGGCGCGACCCGCTTTCGGCCGGTATGTATGACTGCGCTTGCGATGATCATCGGTATGATTCCGATGGCACTGGGCGCCGGTGATGGCGGGGAACAGAACGCTCCGCTCGGACGCGCTGTTATTGGCGGCCTTGTGCTCGCGACAGTTGCGACACTTACCTTTGTTCCGTCGGTTTTTGGCCTGCTGCACGGCAGGAAGCAGGCAATGCGCCAGGCCGAAACCGATGCTGCCATGCACGCCTGATAGGAAAGCCAACATGCCCGAAACGAACCTCCCACTAAACCCTACCGAGAGCGAAGCGATGCATGATGTTGGCACCGAGCAGATGCCAGCGCCCGCGTCGCCGCGTGGTGCGATCACCGGCGATGCTGTACCAAGCCCGCCCGTAAGCCGCAGCCGCGGTGGTCTGGTGCTCGGTATTGTTGTCTGTACCCTGCTGGGCGGCCTTATCTTCGCGGGCATCCGTTCCCGCAGTAAGCACGAGCAGGTACTCACAACGAGCACGGATGCCGCAGCGATTCCGCTCGTGCGTGTTGCCAATCCCACTGGAGGAGGAGAATCGCCTGAAGTTGTGCTCCCGGCGAATGTGAGCGCCTTTATCGACACCCCAATCTACGCGCGCACCAATGGCTACCTGCAGCACTGGTACTACGACATTGGCGCACACGTGCAAAAGGGCGCTCTGCTCGCAACTATTGAAACACCTGAACTGGACCAGCAGGTACAGCAGGCCGAGGCAGACGTGAAGACCGCGCAGGCAAACCTGCAGCTGGCTCAGACCACGGCGGTACGCTGGGAGAAGCTGCTGCAGAAGAATGCCGTGTCCCGCCAGGAGGCTGACCAGGTTACCAGCGATCTGTCGGCTCGGCAGTCGACGCTTTCCGCGCAGCAGGCCAACCTTGCACGGCTGCAGCAGACGCAGGACTTCGAGCAGGTGCGCGCTCCCTTTGCTGGCGTGGTCACGGCGCGCAACGTCGATGTGGGTTCGTTGATTGAAGCGGGACAGAATACTACGCAGAAGGAGCTCTTTCATCTCGCAGCCACTGATCGCCTCCGTGTCTTCGTTCCCGTTCCTGAGGTCTACCAGAGTGCGGTCCACGATGGTGCACGGGTGCCGATCACGCTGGATGCTTTTCCGAACGAGCGCTTCTTCGGCACGCTCGCCCGCAACTCCCGCGCAGTGGATCCGCTCTCCCGCACACTGAATGTTGAGGTTGACGTGCAAAATACGACCGGCAAACTGCTGCCTGGTGCGTATGCGTTTGTGCACCTGAGTCTTCCGGCGGAGCTAATATCGCTGCAGGTACCGTCAAACACGCTGCTGTTCCGCCGGCAGGGCCTCCAGGTTGGCGTTGTGGAGAACGGCCACGTTGTTCTGCGTTCTGTGAAGATCGGACACGATTACGGCGCTACCGTCGAGATCACCGAAGGGCTTAAACCATCGGATCGGATCGTGCTCGACCCGAGCGACTCGCTCGAGAGTGGCGATCAGGTGCGCGTGGAGGCGGAGAGCGCAACGCCCGGCGCTGACAAGAGGGCAGCAGAATGAGCCTGCGTTTTCGACTGGCACTCACGCTTGCTACGGCTTCGCTCCTGCTCTCCGGCTGTATGGTTGGGCCGAACTACGCGCGGCCAAATACACCGATCGCTCCGGCCTTCAAGGAGTCGCCCCACGCGCAACCCATGCCGGGTGATGGCTGGGCGCTCGGGACCCCGCAGGACGCAGCGCTGAAAGGCAACTGGTGGACCCTGTTCAACGACGCTCAATTGAGTGCGCTCGAAGTGCAGGTCGACACCGCGAACCAGACCGTCAAGGCCGCCGAAGCGAACTTCCGTGCCGCGCGCGAGCAGGTCAAGCTGAACCGCTCAAACCTATTTCCGACTATCGGCACGGCACCCACAATCGGCGCTGTGCGCGATTCGGCAAACCAGCCTTACTTCAATTCGACACTCGCAAATAACGGGGACGGTAATTTCAGCTTGCCTTTTGACCTGAACTACGAGGTGGATTTGTGGGGGCGTATTCGGCGGACGGTCACCAGTGCTCGCGAGCAAGGCCAGGCTGCTTCCGCGGACCTTGAGAACGCGCGCCTCAGTCTCCATGCTGAGCTAGCCATGGACTACTTCGACGCGCGCGCGACCGACGCGCAGATTAAGCTCGTCCGTGACACAATCGGCGCCTACCAGCAGGCATATGATCTCACCCAGGATCGCTTCCAGGGCGGCGCTTCGCCCCAGTCTGATGTAGCTCAAGCTGCGACTCAGCTGAACGCTGCGCGCGTGCTTGCTACGGATCTTGGTATAGAGCGCACTGCTGACGAACACGCGATTGCCGTACTGATCGGCCAGCCTCCTGCGAAGTACGCAATGGCGCCCGACCCGATTAATCTTCAACCACCGGTCATGCCGGAGATCCCGGGCGTGCTGCCGTCGCAACTGCTGGAGCGCCGTCCCGACATTGCTGCCGACGAGCGTCGGATGGCTTCGGCGAATGAGCAGATCGGTATCGCTGATGCAGCGTTCTACCCGGAGCTCTCGCTCGGCGGGCAGGGTGGGTTCCTGAGCAGCGCAATCTCCAGCTGGTTTACCTGGCCAAGTCGCTTCTGGGCTGTGGGACCCACCTTCTCCGAAACTCTCTTTGACGCCGGACGACGTCGGGCTCTCGTCTCGACGGCGAGCGACCAGTATGACCAGACGGTCGCCAACTATCGCCAGACGACGCTGACCGCCTTCCAGCAGGTGGAGGACAGCCTAGCCGCGATGCGTATCCTCGAGAACGAGGCGCAGCAGCAGCATGAAACCACAGCCAGTGCTGAGCAGTCGCTGGACCTGTTCAATGCCCGTTACGAGGGCGGAGTCGACACCTTCCTGCAGGTCGTGACCTCGCAGACGGCCGCGCTTGATAATGAGCGCAATGACATCGAGATCATGCTGCGGCGCCTGGATACCAGCGTGCTGCTTATCAAAGCTCTGGGCGGTGGATGGGATACGAGCCAGCTGCCGAGGCTATAACCAGAGCGGCTCGGTTAGATAGCCTTGCTCTTCTTGCGAAGGCTAACCGCAGCCCCGGCACCTATAACCAGGACGGCGGCGATCGTGTACAGTCCGCTCGCGTAGCTGTGGGAGGCGTCACTGAGCCGCCCGACTGTGACCTGTCCCAGGAAAGCGCCTACGTTTCCGGTGACCGCTACAATGGCGATGCCACCGGCGGCTGCTGTACCTTCGAGCATGCTTGTGAGCCATGTCCAGAATGGTCCTTGCAGGCTGAACACGCCAAGCGTCGCAAACGTGAAGGCCAGCAGCACCATCGCCGGCGTATGGGCGTGCACACCGGCCACAAAGCCAGCCGCTGAACACAACATGCATGCCGTTACATGGAATCGCCGATCATTGCTGCGGTCCGAGCTCCAGCCGACGATCGTCATACCAACGGCTGTAATCAGGTATGGGAGCGTTGACCAGCGTGCAATGGATGAGGCGCTCAGATGGCTTGCGCCACGCACGCTGTTCAGTATTAACGGAAGCCACAAATTGATGACATAGACCGCAACCTGGCTTGCAAAATAAACTCCGCATAGCAGGTAAAGCGCCGGCAGTTTCAACGCATCCACGAAGTTATGGTGCTCACTGGAACCTTGCTTCTTGCGATCTCGCTCGATCTCACCCTCGAGCCACTGACTCTCTTCGGGCGCCAGCCACTTCGCCTGGGAGGGATGATCCTTTAAGAAAAAGAGCACCGATACACCCACGAGCGCAGTCGGAATCCCTTCCGAGATAAACAGCCATTGCCAGCCATGCAATCCACCTAAACCGTTGAACGAGAGCAGTTCTCCGGCAATCGGGCCGCCAATGACGCCGGCCAGTGCTGTGGCCGTCATGAAGCGGGCCACTGATCGCGCACGCTCCTGGGAAGGAAACCAGTAGGTGAGATAGAGGATCATGCCGGGGAAAAAGCCGGCTTCGGCCACGCCAAGTAGAAAACGCAGGATGTAGAACCAGTGAGGCGAGTGCACCAGCGACATGCAGGCTGCCACGATGCCCCAGCTGATCATGATGCGGGCCATCCATCGTCGCGGGCCAACCTTGGCAAGAACCAGGTTGCTTGGGATATCGAAGAGCGCCGAACCAAGGAAAAAGATACCCGCGCCCGTGCCATAGACAGTCTCGCTCAGGTGCAGATCGGCCTTCATCTGCACCGCTGCATAACCCACATTTACGCGGTCCAGATAGGCAAGTATGTAGAGCAGAAACATGTACGGGATCAGCCGAAAGCTGATCTTGCGAAATACTGCGTCGCCGTTCACGGAATCGGATGTCGTTGCTGCGGCAGCTGCCATAGCATCACCTTACCTGTTCACCGGCTGGCGGCTTACGGCAACTCATACGTCCGTTTTGCCAGCATACATTTGCCTCGTGACCAAGCTTCTGCAGACGACTCTACGCCGGCAAAGCTACTTACCAGCTGCCGCGCTCGCCAAAGACGTCAATCACCTTTCCGACGCGCTCCCACCCACGGATCCAGTTCAGCTGGAGAGCTCTTTCCAGCGCATCCGCATCGCCTTTCCGGACTGCATCAATGATCGTCTGGTGCTCCGCGACAGAGAGCTGAAGGTCGTGCAGAATGGACGATGCGTAGAGCCGCCAATAGCGCTCGGCTTGCGGCTCAATGGCTCGGTGCAGAGCCAGCAGACGCGGTCCGGCTCCCGCCTCAACAATCAGGGCGTGGAACTCACGATCTATGTCAAAGATGGAACCAGGGCCGGTTGTGCTCTGGGTCACATGCGCAAGCCGGTCGTTCACCCCTGTCAATCCATCGGCAAGCGTCAGGCGCTCCTGTTCTGGCTTCGCTGCCACTGTACGGCCGACCAGACCTTCCGTGTGACCGATGATGCTGTACAACTCTCCAGCATCCTCCTTGGTCAACGGCGCTACTACGATCCGGCATTTGTTGGCAGTGCGGTGCTCGTGTACATAGCCGTCTCGCTGAAGCCAGTGGAGAGCGGCCCGCACCGGTGTCCGGCTGATGTTGAGCCGTTCCGCCAAGTCGCCTTCCACAACCCAGCTGCCCGGAGAAAGCCTTCCGAGAACAATGAGCTCGCGGATCTGCTGAAAAGCTATGGCAACGCTTGTACCATGCTCGGGTTTGGGAGGCGTGGGTTGGCTGCTCTGCAAAGACTTTGCCATAGTGTTGCGTTTCACCGAGGATCCTGGAGCATCGGTAATTAACTCCATTTTCTTTGCCTCATGGCATGAACAGGTAGTTCACAAACCTGTCTGTTATAGCAGAACAGGTTTGCGACTTCATATCGCCCTGCCGGAGTAGCCGCGCGCTTCGTCAGAAGAAGACGCTTCAGCCTGGTCTTGCTTACCCCAACTTCGTCACATCTCACACTGCTGTACTACGAAAAGAGGAACTGAGTATGAGGAAGCAAATAACAGGCCAGGGAAACGATCCTTCAAAACACCCGAAAGAACCAGGCACGTGGCTGAATCTCGAGTCGCTCGCGCAGGTGGAAGTAACTTCTGAGGCGTCCGGCTATCCGGTTGAAAACGCACTCACTTCGGCGCCTGGCAACGGATGGAAGGCGGCTGGACCACAAGCGGCAACTATTGCGCTCCGCTTTGATGCGCCCCAGAAAATCACCAGGACCATGCTTCACTTCGCCGAACCGGAGCACGAGCGATCGCAGGAGTGGGCCATCTCCGCAGCCTACGCCGATGGCTCGCATCGTGAGTTGTTACGCCAGGGCTGGAACTTCAGCCCTTCCGGTTCGACGGAGCAGCGTGAAGACTACTCCATCGATACGCAGCCGGTTGTCTTACTCACGCTTTGGATTGATCCGGATCGAGGTCGTGACCGCTACCCTGCGACTCTGCTTGCCTGGCGGCTCGGCTAACGCCTGCGCTCTGGATGACCCGCGAACGCGGGTCACCCGCTCGACGCAACATGTCGCGTCACTCTAAACGCTTCCGGAATGCTGCTTGATGCTCGGTGCGGATGCAGGCAAAGCAGATTCTAAGCCGGATTGGCCCAGCCGCCTACGTCCCGTGTCAACTCATTGGCTGCTTCCGGTCCCCACGAGCCGCGCTTGTAGGTATGCACTTTGGGCAGATCCTTCAGCAGAGGATCCAGCAGACGCCAGCTTTCTTCTACGTAGTCTTCCCGAGCAAACCACACTGGGTTGCCGCGCATGGCATCTTCCAGCAACTCTTCGTAGGGCAGCAGGTCATTGGTACCGCACTGCTGCGAGGCTTTCAGCTCGACCATGCAGCCGCGCAGTGCGTCTCCTGCTTCTTTGACCGAACCGCCCATCGCAACCACTGGCTCTGGGCTCAGGCGAAAGCGGACATAGTTTTGTGGTGTCAGCTTGTCTGAGAACACGGCTGGAGTCTGGCGTAAAGTCGCAGTAATCTCGGTCGCAGTCTTGTTCAGCAGCTTGCCGGTTCGGATAAAAAAGGGTACATCGCGCCAGCGCCAGGAGTTGATGTTGAGCCGTAGAGCCGCAAAAGTCTCAACGTTTGAGTTCGGCCGTACGCCCGGCTCGTCCAGGTAATTATCAAACTGCCCAAGCACCACGTCGTCAGAGGTGATTGGCTTGATGCTCTTTAGCACCTTCACTCGTTCGTCGCGCAAAGACTCAACATCCGGGCACGGCGGCGGCTCCATGGCAATGTTGCTGACCAGCTGCATAAGGTGGTTCTGTACCACGTCGCGAATGGCGCCGACCCCGTCGTAAAAACTGCCACGACCCTGGATGCCGAAGCTCTCAGCCATCGTAATCTGCACGCTTTCCACGTACTGGCGGTTCCAGATCGGTTCGAGAAACGAGTTGGCAAAGCGGAAGAAGATAAGGTTCTGAACAGGATTCTTTCCAAGGTAGTGATCGATCCGAAAGATCGATTCCTCGGGGAAGACTTCGTGGATGGCATGGTTCAACGCGGCTGCTGTCTCTACACTGTGTCCGAATGGCTTCTCAACAACAATTCGAGCGCCATCCGCATTGCCGGACTCTTTCAGCTGCTGCACAACCCGCACGAAGAGCGAAGGCGGAATTGCCAGGTAGTGGAGCGGGTGCTTCGCATCGCCAAGCTGCTGGCGAACTTCTGTAAATGTTTGCGGATCGTTGTAGTCGCCGTCGACATAACGCAGGCAGTTCAGCAGATGATCCAGGCCCTCCGGATCGACACCGCCGTGCTTGACCACGCTGTCCCGGCACCTGTTTTTCAGATCGTCCAGTGTCCAGCCGGCCTTGGCGACACCGACCACCGGTCCCTTCAGCTTGCCGCGTTTCGCAAGCCGCTGGAGAGATGGGAAGATCTGCTTGTAAGCCAGATCTCCTGTGGCACCAAAGAAGACCAGCGCATCCGACACAATCTGCTCCATGAAGCTCCTTTTTCACTACGAGAGGGCGAATGTCATCACCGCTGTTGCGTTGAGGCGTTCTCTTTCATGATTCCACCACTCACGGCCCTGCGCAAATAACGTTGGTGCGGAGGTAAACACGTTAAAAGAGACACGGTTCATGTGGACTGCTGCAAATGCAGGCTTTGTGGTATCGCCACGCGAGGTGCTCTGTTTGTTACTCTGCACAACCTATTGTGCAATACTGCTGGATCTTTTCCATAGTTGCTTCGAAGTACATTTCCACCTTTTGACATTCTGGCTTAGCAGACGCATCCTAGACGTGGTAAGCGAACAAAAAGCGAATACGCTCGTCTGCCTACTTCGCCTTTTGTTCTCCATGATGTGAGAGGTTCCAGGAATGGTGAACGTAGCGACACGCGCGCAGGTTGTTCGGCAAACAATCGAGAGCGAATTGGCTGACAGCTTCGCCGGAGCACTAACGCCTCGCCCTTTTACCGTCCGTCCGATGCTTCCGTTCGGCATAACTGAGCTGGACGCAGCCACTGGCGGTGTTCCAGTTGGCGCTGTGACGGAGCTGGCAGGCGCCGGCAGCACTGGCAAAACGGGAGCCGCCATGCAGGTGATTGCTGGGGCCATGCGCGCCGGGAAAGTCTGCGCATGGGTTGACGCGAGCGACAGCTTTGATCCAGAAACAGCTGCGGCAAATGGAGTGTTGCTGCCACAGATGCTGTGGGTGCGGTGCGGTGGCGCACCTGCTGCGGCAGTTCTATCGCAGCAAAAACGGAGCATGCTGAAAGCCGGCACTGCTGAACAGTCGACTCCGGTTACCCGTGGCCGATGCAGCTCGCACCCGCGTGGCGAGGAACAAGGACTGGACGAAGCAGTCAGCGGCCTGTTCCAGGCTGCCGGTAAAGCTGCAGCTAACACGGCATTTACTCCACCGCGTGACCCAGCCGGTACAACAGCTGACACTCTGCTAAAAGAGCGGTACTGGCCCGCTGGTAGTCGCACCGGTATGCACTCCACACGCAACCGGCAAAAGCTGGGCACGCCCGGCGCACCGAATCTTCCGTTATCCCCTTACAAACGGGCAAAAGCTGAGCCTCACCCGGCGTTCCGACCCGTTCCTCGTTCTGAGCAGGTAGCTAGCGACCGGCAGGGTGGCCGCAATCTGCAAGGAGTTGCTGTGCATGGGTCAAGAGAACAAATCTCCGGCTCACCCGTAATGCCAGCAGTACACGCAGTGCAAAGCATGGGCAAACCAGTCGCGGAACATCGGCCTTGGGCCTGCCTGGATCAGGCGCTGCGTGCTGCGGACCTGCTGCTGCAGGGCGGCGGCTTTGCCGTGATCGTGCTTGACCTTGGCAGCGTTGCGCCCGAGCATGTGCTCCGCATCCCGGCTGCTACCTGGTTCCGTTTCCGCGCCGTGGCCGAAGCAAATGGCACCGCTTTCCTGTTGCTTTCACAGGCGGCGTGCTCGCAGTCCAGTGCGGGGCTCATGCTCTTCTGCAAGCCTGCTGTTTTCCGACTAGCTGGCGGCACTGTTGTCGAGTCGGTCTGCTACCAGAGTGAGGTTGCTCGGCAGCGCTTTCGCGAGTCCAGCCGCAAACCGTATGCGGCTCCACACAAAAGCCCGCAATCAACCTGGCAGGCCAGTTCGTATGCTGTGCCGCAGACTGTTTATGACTCAGACATTCATGCGGTTCCAGAAACGAAGCTGCATGTCGTTGCTAAACATGAACAACCATCCTCCACAGCGCGCCCGTACGCTGCATTGCTCGCCTGGAAGACAGCATGCTCACCACAAGGTGATTTAGCCGGAGGTGTGTACCCGTGAAGACGCGCGAGCGGGAAGGTTCGCCAGATATCGCGAAAAGCAAAAATCTTTTTGCCTGCTGTTATGCAGCAGAATTTCCCGCGCAGGCCATGCTGCGTTTCCGGCCTCACCTGCACGGCAAACCTGTTGCTGTGCTTACGGGCGAAGCACCCCACGAGAGCGTATGTGCAGCTAACGCAGCAGCTAGGCATGATGGGATACGAAACGGGATGACGCGGGTTGAAGCAGAGTCATTTGCCGGTATTACCCTGCTGCGCCGCTCGGAGCGAGAAGAAGCAAGCGCGCGCAACGCCATGCTGGGTTCAGCCGGCAATTTCACACCGATGATGGAAGTGGTGGAGACGCGCCCGAGTGCGTCCGCTGCCATGTGTGTGCTCGACATCACCGGTATGTCGCGGCTCTATAGAGAACCGCTAGTTCTTGCCCGAGCACTGCGCGAAGCGCTGCTCGGCCGTGGCGTCCATGCCTCCATCGCTGTTAGCACAAACTTTCACACCGCCTGTTTACTCGCGCACGGCAAGCCTGGCATTACCGTCGTGCCACATGGTGAGGAGCAAGCCGCGCTCGCACCTTTGCTGCTGGCCGGCCTGTCGCATGCGCTCAAACTAGAGGAGGAACAGGCGCGGACCCTGGTGCTTTGGGGTGTCCGCACATTGGGTGCTTTGGCTATGCTTCCGCAGAAGCAGCTGATCGCCCGCATGGGACAGCCCGGCAAGCGCCTGCGTGAACTCGCTCGCGGAGAGCACCCGCACCTGTTCGCGCCTGTGCCGGTGCCTTGGGAGCTGCGCGAGCAGTTTTCCTTTGACGCACCGGTGCGCCTTCTGGAAGGCGTGCTCTTTGTGCTCTCCCCTATGCTCGAGCAGATTGTCACTCAAGCGCGGGAGCGTGCGCTTGCACTTGCAACAGTAACCATCACATTAGTGCTGGACGGCAAAGCAATGGACGCTGAGGACGATGGCCGGGTAGATGCCTCGTTGCATGTAGCAGCCGATCGCTCTTCCGGAACTGCTGCTGGTTTGATCCACCTGGTCGCTTTGGGTGCGAAGGATGCGAAAACAGGCAGGAGCGCTTCAAAGGTATCCCCCGGCTTACAAGCTTCAACTGCGGACGCGATAACGGCTTCGCAAGCAATAAGCAGTCTGGCGAAACGTGTGATTCGCCCAACCGTGCCTACGCAAAACAAGCGCCTGCTTCTCAAGCTGTTGCAGCTGGAGCTGGCGGCTCATCCCCCCGGCGCGCCTGTTCTGGCTGTTGTGGTCGAAGCGGATGCTGCCAAAGCGGGGGCGGTGCAATGTGGTATGTTCGCGCCTCCACTGCCTGAGCCCTCCCGCCTCGATGTAACGATTGCGCGGCTGAAAGCATTAGTTGGTGACGACCGCGTGGGCTCGCCTGCTCTGCACGATACGCATGCGCCTGACAGCTTCACTATGCGTACTTTCCGGAATACTCCGGCAACTATGTCTGAAACGAAAAATGAAGGAAAACGCACGCCGGCAATCCGTCAGTTGCGGCCACCTGAGCCGGTGCAGGTGCATGTGGAAGATGGCCAGCCGGTGCGCTTCTGGTTTCGTGACGTGCTTTATCACGTGCGTTCCGCGAGCGGACCTTGGCGCATGAGCGGTGCATGGTGGAGCGGCGATGCATGGTCTCACGAGTACTGGGATGTTGCAGCGGAGTACCAGCGTTCCGAAGGGGAAGCCAATACTCTGCCACCCAGGCCACAATCCCAGACGGTACAACCTCACGTACAGACAACGGACCCATCGGGGTATGCACGCTTTCCGCTGTATCCGTTTCTAATCCACGCACCCGCGGCACCGCTGCAGCTTTGTTGCCGTTTGCGCCGCAATCTGCTTGCCAGCTCTCAAAATCCATGGTGTGTGGAAGGTCTTTATGACTAGCCAGACCTATGCCGAACTGCACTGTGCCAGTGCTTTCTCATTCCTTGATGCGGCCACACTGCCTGAGAACCTGGTCTTGCGTGCCGCAGAACTGGGCTTGCCTGCTATCGCCCTGCTTGATCGCAATGGTGTGTACGGCGCTCCGCGCTTCCACACCAAAGGCTTAGCCATCCACAACAGCAAGGGGCTAAGAGTCCGCACTCACTTCGGCGCGGAGATCAGCCTTTCTCTTCGGGACCACATGCAGGCAAGTACGTACGCCAGCAGGAAGCCAAGTGCGCTTGAAGCAGAGCTGCCGCGGCTGCCTGTACTTTGTGCCGCACGCGAAGGCTACGCAAACCTGTGCCGCATGATCACGCGCATGAAGCTGCGCGCTAGCGGCAAGGAGGAAGGTTTTGCCACCCTGCTCGATCTGGAAGAGTACGCTCCGGGTCTAGTGTGCCTGACCGGCGGAGAAGAAGGCCCTCTGCACGCCGCATTGCTGCGTGGTGGTGAGGAGCAGGCCCGCAAACTACTTACGCAACTGGCAGGCGTTTTTGGCCACAGCAATGTTTATGTGGAGCTGCAACGCCACTACGAGCGCGATGAAGAGTGGCGCAACCAGGCAGCTGTACGTCTTGCACGATCGCTCCGCCTGCCGCTCATCGCCACCAATGGCGTACGTTATGCAACCCGGGCCGAGCGGCCGCTGCTTGATGTCTTTACGAGTATTCGCCACGGGGTCAAGCTTGAAACAGCCGGTCGGCTCCTGGCTCGCAATGCCGAGCGGCATCTGCGGTCTGCTGCCGAGATGTCCGCCCTTTTTGCCGATCTGCCTGAAGCCATCAGGAACACAACAGAGCTCTCAAGCCGGCTTGACTTCTCGCTTGACAAGCTAGGCTATGAGTTCCCCCGCTACTCCGTGCCGGAGGGCGAAACGATGGCCTCTTTCCTGCGCAAGCGCGTGGATGAAGGCATACGCAAGCGCTACAGCGACCCAGCCCATCGCCGCCGGTTCACGCGTGCGCGCAGGCAGGCCGATACAGAGCTCGCGCTGATCGAGCAGCTCGGGTTTGAAGGCTATTTCCTCATCATCTGGGATCTGATTCGCTACTGCCAACAGAACCAGATCCTTATCCAGGGCCGCGGCTCGGCTGCAAACTCAGTGGTCTGCTACGCGCTGGAGATTACCGCCGCTGACCCGATCCATATGAACTTGCTCTTTGAACGCTTCCTAAGCGAAAACCGCAATGAGTGGCCCGACATCGATCTTGATCTGCCCTCCGGTGATAAGCGCGAGCAGGCGATTCAGTATGTTTACCGGCGCTATGGTGAGCTGGGCGCTGCCATGGCCGCGAATGTGATCACCTACCGTGGCAGATCGGCCGCGCGCGAGGTCGGCAAAGTGCTTGGATTTAACGAGGACACGCTCAACCGCCTCTCGAGTCTGGTCGGCCACTGGGAGTGGAAGGCCGAAACCGATACGATGCCCAACCAGTTCGCGCAGGCTGGTTTCGACCTGCGCCACCCGCGTATCGCCACCTACCTCAACCTGTGTCTTCAGCTGCAGGATCTACCGCGCCATCTCGGCCAGCACTCCGGCGGTATGGTCATTTGCCAAGGACTGCTCAATCAGGTCGTTCCACTTGAGCGCGCCTCCATGCCCGGCCGCACAGTGGTGCAGTGGGACAAGGAAGACTGCTCCGACATGGGACTCGTCAAGGTAGATCTGCTTGGCCTGGGCATGATGGCCGTCATTAAAGACACGATCGAGCTGGTGAGTACGCACCACGGCAAGCGCTACGGCCTGCACTCCGTCCCGCAGGACGATAAGGCTGTGTACGACACACTCTGCCGTGCTGATACCGTCGGGATGTTTCAAGTAGAAAGCCGCGCGCAGATGGCCAGCCTGCCGCGCAACCTGCCGCGCCGGTTCTACGACATTGTGGTGCAGGTAGCAATCATTCGTCCAGGACCGATTGTCGGTAAGATGATGCACCCTTACATGCGTCGCCGTCAGAAGAAGGAGCCAGTCACTTATCCGCACCCTTCGCTTGAGCCGGTGTTGCGCCGTACGCTTGGCGTACCTCTGTTCCAGGAGCAGTTGCTCCGCATGGCTATGATCACTGCCAACTTCACCGGCGAAGAGGCCGAGGAGCTGCGCCGCGCTGTTGGGATGAAGCGCTCGCGCGAGCGCATGGCACAGCTCGTCGTCAAGCTGCGCGCAGGCATGCTGGCGAACGGCCTGGACGCTCCAACCCAGGAGCACATTGTCAACAGCGTTTCATCGTTTGCACTCTACGGCTTCCCGGAAAGCCATGCGGCCAGCTTCGCGCTTATTGCGTACGCTTCCGCTTACTTCAAGGTGCACTACCTGGCTGCGTTTACCTGTGCCATGCTCAACAACCAGCCTATGGGCTTCTACATGCCGGCTGTCATCGTCAAGGACGCACAGCGCCACGGGCTTCGCATTAAGCCTGTGTGTGCGCAGCACTCACAGTGGCAGTGCCATATCGAGCAGGAGGAGAATGGAAAGTGGTCGCTGCGCATGGGCCTTCTCTATGTAAAGGGGCTTCGGGCCGCGGCGGCCCAGGCAATGGTTGCAGACAGGGAAGCGCGTGGTCCGTTTGCAAACGTCGATGACCTGGCTGCCCGATGCTCGGCGGCCAGCAGGCCCGGTTTTCGCTCTGGTCTCTCACGCGGTGAGCTCGTCCAGCTTGCTCGTATCGGCGCGCTGAACGCGCTTGGCGGCGTAGGGCATCGGCGCGATGCGCTCTGGCAGGTGGAGCAGGCCGGACGCCCCGCCGGACCGCTTCTTGAACAATCTCGATCTTCCACAACGCCTCAGCCTGAACCTTCGCCGCTGCGGCAGATGTCCACAGAAGAGCGCCTCGTAGCCGATTTCGGCGGGACCGGGCTGACCACCGGACCCCACCCGCTGCACTACCAGCGGCAACTTCTAAAACGACAGGGTGTCCTTACTGCCAGGGAGTTGTCGCGGACACAGGACGGCCTGTACGTCCTCACTGTCGGCTGCGTCATTGCCCGGCAGCGCCCGGGCACCGCGCACGGCTTCATCTTTCTTTCACTTGAGGACGAGACCGGGATCAGCAACGTTGTTGTGCATCCGGAGCTGTATGAGCAGCAACGGCTACTCATTACCGGAGGTAAGTTCCTCCAGGTCGAAGGCCGGCTGCAAAATGAAAGAGGGGTGGTGCATGTACGAGCCGATCGGGTCCAGCTGCTCTCAGTCAGTGAGGCACCCATGCAATCCCATGACTTTCATTAAGAGGTACTCCGTATTATTCGAGTAGTCCAACTCTCGATTATGGTTGACTGCGGAGACTGGAGCCATCAATCAGAGCTATCCTCAAGGGAAGCCAAAAGGCATCTAAATATCGGAATGGATGGTTTGTCTGGCAGTTTGTAGAACCACAAAGTCCGGCGATACTCCTCGGGAGGCTGTCCTTATGTCGAATATGATCTCCGCAAAGTCGGTCCGGTCGGCAGGCCTGCTAACACTCTGTGCTTGCTTCATAAGCCTTGCCGGCGCATCCGGCAATCCTGCCACCCCAGCAGACACGCCCCTGGTTTCGCCTGCGCCTTCGCCTCTGGACACAGCTCCAACGCCGACCGAGCAGTACCACCTGCGCATGTATCACCTGCACACACATGAGTCGATCGACGTCACCTACCGGGTCGGCAATCAGTACGTGCCTTCAGCTATCGCCATGCTCAATCACTTTCTCCGCGACCATCGCACGAATGATGTTGCCGATTACGATCCGCACGAGTTCGATGTGTTGCACCAAATCATGGAAAAGCTGGGGCGGCCAAATGGCGTGATTGACATTGTTTGCGGTTATCGCACCCCATGGAGCAACAACTATCTTCGTGAGCACGGACGGGGGGTCGCTGAGCACTCGCAGCACATGCTTTCCAAAGCTATTGATATTCGCGTTCCAGGCGTATCAACACGTACCTTGCAACTCGCCGCGCTCTCGCTCGGTCAGGGTGGCGTCGGCTACTATCCGCAATCGCAGTTCGTCCATGTGGATGTAGGCCCTGTACGACAGTGGACCTTGAAGTAGCCCAGGTCACGTCGTTCATCCAGCCGCTTACTCCGTATCAGAAGTCTCTTCCTTCGGCTCGGGCTTTACCGGAAATGGATCGCCGTGTGCCAGGACGGCCTCCATATCTTTGTCATAGCCATAAATGTCATCAAAGAAGTAAACCTTCCCATCATCGTCGACGCGAGCCGTTTCGTAGAAGATCAGGACCGGTATAGGGTGCGTCAGACTGACGATCTTGTTGTCTTCACCATTTTCCATGGCATCGTGAATCTTGTCCGGCGCCCACTCCGGCTGATCACGCAATACCCAGTCAGCCAGCTTTTCCGGCTCTTGTAGGCGGATGCATCCGTGTGAAAAGTCGCGCCGTGTATGGTCGAATAGCTCGGTCGCCGGCGTTGAGTGCAGGTAAATATTCAATTTGTTTGGGAACATGAACTTGACCAGTCCGAGTGAGTTTTTTGGACCTGGCTTCTCCCGCACCATATACTCGCTGTGTTCAAGCCCGCTCGCAGTCCAGTTGTTTACCGGCTTTCCTGCCCGGTCCACCACCTCAAAGTTCTTCGCCTCCAGGTAGCCCTTGTTTGCCTCCACATGCGGCACCAGTTCCTTCTTCACGATGGTTGGTGTCACATTCCAGAAAGGCCGAAGCACCACGTACTTCATCTCCTGCGCCAGAACCGGCGTCCTGTGGTCTTCCTCCAGTGACTTGCCGACCACTACACGCATCTGAAAGGCCAGCTTCCGGTCTCCCTGGTCAGTGTCATACGCCCGTAGCGTGAACTCCGGAACATTGACGAGTACGCCGGGTTTCTCGTACTCGGGAGCGAGCCAGCGCATGCGCTCCAGCGTGTCTTCAATTTGTTGCACCCGAACGGCGATCGGCACATTCAGCGCGGTCACTGTTTGCGGTGTCAGTCGGCCATCGCTGAGCAGGTTATGCGTGCTCTGGAACTCTTTCACGCCGTTCGCCAACGCTTGTGTGTAGCTTCGGCTTTCAGCACTGCTGCTCCCGTCACCATCCTGCATGTCTCCCAGCAACTGCAAGCGTGCGGCCAGTACGCCTGCCTGCGCATAAGTCGCTCCCACTGAGACCGCAGCTGCAGGCGCGGTGATCGGTTGCTCATTGCCGGAATCCTTCGCCATCTGCTGGTATCGCGTCAGCGCTTTCTCGGTTTCCAGGTACTCTGCTGAGGCCGGTTCGACGCCTTTCAGCGACTCCGCAACATCCTGGGCACCCACCACCTGCTCGGCGACAAAGTTAGGCAGGTCGTACTTCTTTGTCTGCACGTTGACACCAAAGGCAAAATGCTGTGGATTGACCCGACCAATATGCAGGTCCGAAATGTAGCGCATGGTCGCTACAGTCATAGCGGTATCGAAGTCTGCGATCTGCCGGTCACCTGCGGTGTGCAGCCCTGCCAGCCGCGCGGCCCAAAGTGACGCGTCGTAGTCGTCCGGATTAAGACCCTTGCCGGCGCTTGCTTTGAAAAGATCGGCCAGTGCAATCGCCTGGCGCGTTGCTTTATGACCATCTACCCAGGCCGGGTCCCAGTTGCGAGTGCCGTAGAAACTCTCGACAAGAGGCTTGTAGTCTGAAAAGTCAGGCCAGTGCAGCGACGCAAGATGGCCGGCGTCGGCATTCGCATGCAGTTCCTGCTCGGTTGGATTGGTAGTCGGATGCTGCGTTTTCGCGAACGGGCTAGCTGCGTGCCGACAGCCGGCAATAACCAGTAGTACCGACAGCAAGATGGCCGGCAGGGCGCAGTGGTACAGAGAACGGAGTCGCAAGTAGGAGGACCCTTTCAGGCAGATTAGAAGTAAGAACAATGTTCCGCCCGCTTCAGTAAGGCGGCAGACCCAAAATGCGCCTCCTAAGCATAAGTCACAGTGCAGTGTCGCGCATGGAATGATCGACAGCTGCTACTTACTCTTGGCACCTCTTCCCGCTCGCATCCTCCATCGCAGCAAAAGCTTTGAGTTCAGCTGTTCTCCCGTCTCTCAACCGCTCGATTGCCCACTGCGCGGTTTCACGCAGCACCTCATCCTGTTCTGTCTCTTCTGCCCAGGCGCGTAACTGCAGCAGCAGGCTCGGGTCGCCACTGTTGCCCATGGCGATAGCGACGTTTCGCCGAAAGCCGTCGAAACGGGCCCGCTTGACGGGCGAGCCGAAAAAACGTTTGTTCCACTCATCCTCCGAAAGCCCGGCCAGCTCTGCGAGCGGGGGGTTAACGAGCTTTTCTCTCGGAAGTAGTTCCTCATCGCCCTGCATCGAGCTGTGCCGGCGTGCCCGTGCGTTCCATGGGCACACGTCCTGGCAGATGTCACAGCCGAAGATTTGGCGGCCCATGCCGGCGCGCAGCTCCGGAGCGATTGTGCCACGCTTTTCAATCGTCAAGTACGAGATACAGCGGCTTGCGTCCATCACTCTTGGCCCAAGCAGGGCTTCGGTCGGGCAGGCGTCCAGGCATCGCGTGCACGAACCGCATCGGTCTGCAGGCAGAAAGCTTCGCTGGTCCTCGTCGACCGGCAGGCTCGTAAGTATGACGCCGAGAAAAAAGAAGGAGCCAAGCTCCTCACTTAATGTGCAAGCGTTCTTGCCTGTCCAGCCCACGCCGGCCATGGCGCTGAACGCACGCTCGACGAGCGGGCCCGTGTCGACGTACGCCCACGACTGAAATTCGCCAAGCTGTTTCTTCAGCAGTTCTTCCAACGTTTTTAGCCGGCGTAGCAGCACCTTGTGGTAGTCCGAGGGCGCGAGCGCCCCTGATTCGGTTCTCCTGCCCGACCAGGCATAGCGACCGATCCAGCCCGAGCTCTGTGGAGCGGCGTCGGTTGAGAGTGGTAGCTCTGCTCCGCCGCCGTAGGGAGCTGCGCACACAACGATGGAGCGAGCCCAGGGCACGGCCACCTCCACGGCGCTCCGCACATAGCGGCCCAAGGCGTCCTTGCGCTTCAGGTACTCCATCTCCCCGGCATGACCCAGCGCGACCCAGTCGGCAAAGTAGCGGGCAAACGCCTCGTTCTCCACCGAGCCCAGGCGCGGCAACGGAGCTATACCTGCTGCTGCGAAACCCACTGCCTGAGCCTGAGTCGCTACTGTCGCCTGGAGAGGACTACTCACGGTTATAGCCTACTGAAAGGAGACACTCTTTCCGCTAAGGTGTTCAAGCAGTTCTCAGCATTCGCGCTTGGAACAGAAAGGCCCCGCCGTTAAGCGAGGCCTTTTCATCAGGTGCAGTACGCTCGCCGAAAGAGCTTGCCTAGTCCCGGTGCTGCTTTCCGGCTCGCGAAATCTCCTGCGGTGGTTGCCGCAATGCGCCAGGCGCTGAGCCCTGCCGTAGGTTTCCCGCCGGCTTCGCGGTGGCGGCAGCGTCGTCGTGCAAGTGGGCTGCGTGAGAGTGGGCGTGTGGTCCAGAGTCAGGAGCCGGGATCCGCTCCCTTGACTGTGTGAGCGCTCCCGTTTCATCCTCCTTCTTTTCACTTCCAGATTTCTTGGGCGGGTGTGCGTGTGTTTGCGACATATCAACTCTCCTCTGACTTCTTCTGCACAAACTCAATAGACTCCGGCGACGGCACTACCGAGCTCGTGTCCACGGCTGTGTCGCCGAAATCGCGCGCGCCATACTCGTAGTCCGTGCCGCCCTCAAAATCTTGTTTGTCCTCCGGCAGCTTTGTGCGCTCCTCTTCATGCAGCCCCCAGCCTTGCTCGTGCGCGTACTCGCCGGCCAGGCTGCGGGTGTGGCTTGTAAAGCCGGAGGGCTCATGCGGCGCTGTCTCGTTCCGCTTCTCATCGGTCATCTGTACCACCTCAAGAGCTAGGATGGGCAGGAGGTCAGGCCGGGTAGCCTGTCCGGTGAGTGAGCGGTTACACGTTGAATTTGAAGAAGAGAATGTCGCCATCCTTCACGACATACTCTTTGCCCTCTGAGCGCAGCAGGCCCTTTTCCTTGACGGCCTGCTCGCTGCCGAGCGCAAACAGATCGCTCGAGGCGTAACAGTCCGCCTTGATGAAGCCTTTCTCGAAGTCCGAGTGGATCACACCCGCTGCGCCCGGAGCTTTCGTGCCGCGCCGGATCGTCCACGCACGGACCTCCTGCACGCCCGCTGTGAAATAGGTGATCAGGTTGAGTAATCGGTAGGCCGAGTGGATAAGGCGGTCGAGCCCAGGCTCTTTCAGCCCCATGTCGGCCAGGAACTCCGACCGCTCCTCAGGCTCCAGCTGTGAAATCTCGCTCTCGAGCGCGCCGCAGATCCTGACCACCTGGCTCCCTTCTTCTGCCGCTCGCTGCTCCACTGCGGCCGTGTAGGCATTGCCGTTCGCCAGCCCTGCCTCATCTACATTAGCGACGTATAGCTGCGGCTTGGCGGTGATCAGGAACAGCTCCCGCGCCAGCGGCTTTTCTTCATCTGCTAACTCGACTGCGCGCGCTGGCTTGCCGGCCTGTAGCACCGCCAGCAGCTTTTGCAGCATGGCGAACTCGGCTTTTACCTTTCCGTCGGTTGTATTCTTTGCTGCGCGTTCGGTCTTGGCAAAGCGCTTCTCGACGGTCTCCAGATCAGCCAACAGCAGCTCAGTCTCAATGATCTCGATGTCATGCAACGGGTTGACTGCGCCTGCCACGTGCACCACCTCCGGATCGTCGAAGCATCGCACCACGTGTGCAACCGCGTCGGTAGCGCGAATGTGCCCGAGAAACTGATTACCCAGGCCTTCGCCTTTCGACGCTCCCTCAACCAGCCCGGCAATATCGATGAACTCCATGGTTGTCGGTACCAGGCTCTCTGGCTGAATCAGCTTGGCGATCCTTCCCAGCCTTTCGTCCGGCACTGTAACCACGCCGGTGTTCGGGTCGATCGTGCAGAAAGGATAGTTCGCGGCCTGTGCCTTGGCGGAGGTTAGTGCGTTGAAGATGGTGCTCTTGCCCACGTTCGGCAGTCCGACTATTCCACAGTTCAATGGCATTTCGTCTGTTCCTTCGTTTCCCATTCAAACACGGGACCATCGCAGGTCCTCCGAGTGCATTCGCCGCCTGCCCTATGCATTTCTACCCCAATCCTCTACTCTCCTTCTGGGGCGTCACACGTCCGGAGAGGGGAACAGATTCGAGTGAAGCGGAAACGATTCCAAGGCGGCCTTCTGGCAGGCACAACAATAGCGGCGGGGCTCTTTGCAGGCCCGTCCGGCCTGGTCCTCGCGCGGGCTCAGGGCCATACCCAGGCTGTCACGCCCGAGCAGCTCGTTCAGGGGCTCCCACCGGAGGCGCGCGCCACTATAGAGCGCCTCGCTGCGCTCAACCAGATTGATGTCAATGACTGGCGCTATCACGTCGGCGACCTGCCCCATGGCGAATCCCCCACGCTCGATGACTCCAGTTGGACCACCGTGCAGCCGAAGAGCCAGGCACCTGCAGAGGCTGTCTGGTACCGCCGCGTCATCGAGGTTCCGGCCACCATCCACGGCTACGACACCTCCGGCATGCGCATCTCGTTCCAGTTCGAAGCTTCTGCCAAGGAAGACCTGCCACAGATCGTTTACCTCGACGGTCGCCGTGTCGCGCTCGGCTCCAACCTTGAGCCCATCATCCTCACCGAGAATGCCAAACCGGGCCAGCGCTTCCTCGTCGCGGTCAAGCTACCTGCCAGCGATGGGCCCAAGCGCTTCCGCGCTGTTCACCTTCAGCTCGACTATGCCGACAACCGCCCTAATCCTGGCGACCTGCGCACAGAGGCGCTCAGCGCCGATGTTCTGATTCCCTCGCTCTCGAAAAATCCCTCTACTGACCAAGCCACTCTCCAGAAAGCACTCGCCTCGGTCGACATCCAGGCCCTCGACACACCCGGCCCGGCTGGCCAGCAGCGATTTGACGCCTCGCTCAAGCAGGCCCAGCAGCAGATGGAAGCCCTGAAGCCGCTGCTGCAGCAGGCGACCTTCCATGAAACCGGCAATGCCCACATCGACGCCGCCTGGCTCTGGCCGTCTACGGAAACCGTAGATGTTGTGCGCCGGACTTATGGCACCGCGGCACAGCTGCTGAATGAGTACCCGCAGGCCACCTTCACGCAGTCAGCCGCTCAGTACAACGAGTGGCTCGTCGAGAAGTACCCGAACATTAACCAGGAGATCGCGAACGACATCAAGGCTGGCCGTTGGGAGGTTCTGGGTGGCATGTGGGTCGAGCCCGACCTGAACCTGCCGGATGGTGAATCGCTCGTTCGCTCGATTCTCATCGCCAAGCGTTGGTACCAGCAGCACTATGGGGTAGACGTCCATATCGGCTGGAACCCCGATTCGTTCGGCTACAACTGGCAGCTGCCACAGATCTATCTAAAGTCGGGCATTGATACCTTTGTCACGCAGAAGATGGAGTGGAACGACACCAACCAGCTCCCGTTCAAGCTTTTCTGGTGGGAGTCGCCCGACGGCAGCAAAGTGCTGACCTATTTTCCGCACGATTACGGCAATGAGAACCTAGATCCACTCCGCCTCTCGATCGACCTCGCCACCGCCCGCAAACAGGCCCCAGGGCTGCCTGAGATGATGGACCTGTTCGGCGTGAGCGACCACGGCGGCGGACCCACCCGCGCCATGCTGGACCAGGGACTGCATTGGATGCAGCCCAATAAGGTGATCCCGCACATGGAGCTCGGCACTGCCGGGACCTTCTTTGATAAGGTCCGCCCCGAGGTCACACCTGAGACCGCGACTCCCGAAAAGGTCTGGAACTACGCTGGGCTCGCTCAGGGCTACACGTATCCGACCCCGGCCTCCGGCGGCCAGATCAGTATCCCGACCTGGAAAGATGAGCTTTACCTCGAATACCACCGCGGCATCTACACCACGCAGGCCAAACACAAGCTCAACATGCGTAACAGCGAGGAGGAAGCGCTCAATGCGGAGAAGTATGCCTCGCTCGCCTGGCTCGGCGGCAGCACCTATCCCAATGCCGAGCTGACCAACGCCTGGCAGTACATCACCTTCAATGATTTCCACGATCTTGCCGCCGGCTCCGGCATCGGCATTATCTACAAGGACGCGCAAAAAGAGTTCGACACCGTCCGCCGTGAGACCGACGAGATCCAGCAGGCCGCGGTCGACAAAATAGCAGCCGGCATCAACACGGAGGGCAAAGGATCGAGGGCCGACGCAGGCGTTCCCGTGCTGCTCTTCAATCCGCTCGCGTGGCAGCGCTCTGGCTATGTCACTGTCCACGTCCAGATGCCGGCTGCGGCAAGCGCTGTCTCGGTCGTCGATGAGAAGGGAGCGGTTCTACCCTCGGAAGTCCTCGCGAGCGACCCGAAGACCAACAGCTTCGACCTGAGCGTCCGCGCCAGCAATGTTCCATCGCTCGGCTACCAGGTGCTCCACATCATCCCGGCGAAGAAGTCCTTTGAAACCGACCTGAAGACCAGCGGCCTCACCATTGAAAACGCGGCCCTCCGCATCACCGTCGACAAGCAGACCGGTTGCATCACGAGCCTCTTTGACAAGAAAGCTAATTTCGAGACACTCGCGCAGGGCGGCTGCGGCAACGAGCTGCAGGCCTACCACGACAACCCGAAAGAGTACGACGCCTGGAACATCGATCCTGGCACCTATGACGTCCCGGCGATCAAGATCGACACCGCCGAGTCTGTCCAGCTCGTCGACAACTCACCGGTGCACGCCACCATCCGGATCCAGCGCCACTGGCAAAACTCGACCTTCACCCAGAACATCACGCTGAGCGCCGGTGAGGATCACGCCGTCGTGACCAATGATGTCGACTGGCGCGAGCGCCACATTCTGCTCAAGGCCGCCTTTCCGCTGGCCGCGACCAGCGCCAATGCGACCTACGAGATCCCGTACGGCACGATCCAGCGCCCCACCACCCGCAACAACAGCTATGAAAAGGCGCGTTTTGAGGTGCCTGCGCTTCGCTGGGCCGATGAAGGTGACGAGACACACGGCTTCAGTTTGTTGAACAACTCCAAATACGGCTACGACGCAACGGGCAATCTCCTGCGGCTCACGCTGCTGCGCTCGCCTACCTCGCCCGACCCCGATGCTGATCAGGGTATGCAGCACTTTACCTACGCACTTTACCCGCACTCAGGCAGCTGGATTACGGCTGGCACGGTGGAGCATGGTTACCAGCTCAACTACCCGATGTTCGCAATGCAGGTTGCGCCCCACACCGGTGCTTTGCCGGCTGAGCACAGCTTCGCTTCTGTTTCCTCGCCCAACGTCATCCTGACAGCGATGAAAAAGGCCGAAGACTCGGACTCGATCGTGCTGCGCATGTACGAGGTTGCCGGCAAGAGCGAGGACGTGAAGGTCACGCTTCCGGACGGTGCCGGCAGCGCTTCCGTCACCAACCTCATCGAGCAGCATGACGGCGCAGCCGTACCTGTCTCCGGCAACGTTGCGACGGTGCCGATCCACCCCTACGAAATCCTGACGCTGAAGGTCGCCTACAAGCAGGCGCCGCCGGTCAACCAGGCGGTACGGTAAGAAGAAGTCCGAGGCTCAGATGAGCCTCGGACTTCTCACCAGTCAGGCCACTTCACCGAGAATGCTGGCTAGGGCTTGCTCTCGGAGTCAACCACGTCGAGAATCCAGCGCCTGAGACGTGGTGGCAACAAAGCCTCATCACCCCACGACTTCCTGCCACTGCTTTTCGCCTTCCAGACGAGATAGATTGAAGTACCCACGAGATAGCTCAGAAAGAGAAAGACCCCAGTTGCCTGTAATCCTGAGGGCACACCAGCTGTAAGGCCCGCAATCATCGCAACAGCCCATAGAAGAAAGAAGAGCAGTCCCGCCCAAATCTTTCCAGTCGGCTTCCTTTGAGCCCGCATTTCAGCGCACTCCACTGCTGATAGCTACGCCGCTGCGCGTTCGGGGTTGCTTCATCTTTCTGCCACTAAGGTGGCTTGGAAACACAACGGAACTCTCTAGGAGTCCTGCGGAGATGGTCAGGAGGACGAAAGAGCGCAGAAAACGGAGGAGCCTTCTCGAGCTTGAGCAGGTTAGTAGCATCTTCACTCTCCCCTACTTGTTTCTCCTCAGCTTCATAAACGGCTGACGACTGTTTCTACTCCGTCAACTGCCTGCCGAAAGAGACATACGTTTTGCTCCAGGCATACAATCTGTCGCGGAACGCTTTGGCTCGACGCCAGCGTCCACCCCCTCTCTCCAAGGAGCGCCGCATGGCCACCATCCCAGCTCTCGAGCCCGCAACCCACTCGACCCCTGTCCAGCTTCGTAAGCAGTACGGCAACTACATCAACGGCCAGTGGCTTGCGCCTACGACCGGGGAGTACTTCGAGAACCCCACTCCGATCACCGGCCGTCCGCTCTGTCAGATTCCGCGTTCGGGCGCGGCCGACGTGAACCTTGCCATCGACGCCGCCCACGCCGCGAAAGCTGCCTGGGGCCGTACTTCTATAGCCGAGCGCAGCCGCATGCTCAACCGCATCGCCGATCGCATGGAAGAGAACCTTGAGATGCTTGCGACCGTCGAGAGCTGGGACAACGGCAAGGCGATTCGCGAGACCATGGCCGCCGATCTACCGCTCGCCATCGACCACTTCCGCTATTTCGCGGGCGTCATTCGCGCGCAGGAAGGCGGCATCTCGCAGCTTGACGAAACCACCGTCGCCTACCACTACCACGAGGCGCTCGGCGTCATCGGTCTCATCATCCCGTGGAACTTTCCGCTGCTGATGGCTGCCTGGAAGCTCGCTCCCGCGCTCGCTGCCGGCAATGCCGTCGTGCTCAAGCCCGCCGAGCAGACCCCCCTCTCCATCCTCGTGCTCATGGAGTTGATCGAAGATATTCTGCCGGCCGGCGTGCTCAACATCGTCAACGGTTTCGGTCTGGAAGCAGGCAAGCCGCTCGCATCCAGCCCGCGCATCCAGAAGGTCGCCTTCACCGGTGAAACGACGACTGGCCGGCTCATCATGCAGTATGCCTCGCAGAACATCATCCCGGTCACGCTCGAGCTCGGCGGCAAGAGCCCAAACGTCTTCTTTGCGGACGTCCTCGAGGAGGACGACGCTTTCTTCGACAAGGCTCTCGAAGGCTTTGCCATGTTTGCGCTCAATCAGGGTGAGGTCTGCACCTGCCCATCGCGCGCGCTCATTCAGGAGTCGATCTACGACCGCTTCATGGAGCGTGCACTGGCCCGCGTCAAAGCGATTCGCATGGGCAATCCGATGGACAAGGGCACAATGATGGGCGCCCAGGCCTCCAGCGAGCAGCTCGAGAAGATCCTTTCCTACCTTGACATCGGCCGGCAGGAAGGCGCTGAGGTGCTGACCGGTGGCAAGCGCGCAGAGCTCGAAGGTGACCTCGCCGGCGGCTACTACGTTGAGCCGACCGTCTTTCGGGGCCACAACCGCATGCGCATCTTCCAGGAGGAGATCTTTGGCCCCGTTGTTTCGGTCACTACCTTCAAGAACGAGGACGAAGCGCTGGAGATCGCGAACGATACCCTCTACGGCCTTGGCGCCGGCCTGTGGACCCGCGACATCAATCGTGCCTTCCGCATGGGCCGCGGCATCCAGGCGGGCCGCGTCTGGACGAATTGCTACCATCTTTATCCAGCGCATGCTGCCTTCGGCGGCTACAAGCAGTCCGGTATCGGTCGGGAAAATCACAAGATGATGCTGGAGCACTACCAGCAAACCAAGAACCAGCTCATCAGCTACAGCGCGAATGCGATGGGGTTTTACTAATGAAGACGCGCCACGAAGCGCTTGCGAACCGCGCCGGTGTTCTTACTTCGATCTCATGAGCCATCCGGAACAAGTCCTATGCACCCCCGCTGCGGCGGAGCTGATCACAAAGCTCCGTCGCCGACATGGCGAGCTCATGTTCCACCAGTCCGGCGGCTGCTGCGACGGCAGCTCGCCCATGTGTTACCCGCGGGGTGAATTTCTGGTCGGTGAAAGCGACGTGCTGCTCGGAGCGGTAGGCGAACCCCCAGCAGACACACCCTTTTACATCAGCCGCCCTCAGTTTGAGTACTGGAAGCACACGGAGCTCACCGTAGATGTTGTCCCTGGGCGCGGCGGCATGTTTTCACTCGAAGGCCCGGAGGGCATGCGCTTTCTGATCCGCTCCCGTGTCTTTACCGAGGCTGAGATTGAGCTTCTGCGGCAGGCGCAACGGCTGTAGCGCGTTCCATCGCGCCGGATGGCTCTCTTGCACTGCAGCTTCCCTGGTGATTCAGCCATCACAAACGACCGTTTGTGCTTCCCATGCCTCGTCAATCTTTGGTCGAACTTTTCGAGTCCGAAGCTCTACTGTTTCGCGTAAGCCCGGCACTTGTCCGTGAGGCATGCCTGTGCCACTGCCGTGCGCTCCTCTGAAGTTAGGGTCCACGCTTTGGCGTGGTACAACGCCAAGACAAGATTTTCTTCCGCCTTAGAAGATTGGGTATCGGAAGTGTCACGAGCTTCCGAGCGGAGCCTTGCCAGCCGCTGTTCGATAATCGGACGATCTTTTGCTGTTCCGCCTATCGAAAGCTCGTACGCAGCCTTTCCTGCATCGTCGTCGCTGGCGGTGCGTACCTGGTCGCAGAGCCAAGCCTCGATCGCAGAGGGGAATGATTGGCGCGCAGCCTCAAAGACCTTGTTCGTTTCAAACCAGGAAGTCACGGACGGCAAGCGGCCTAGCGCGGCACCGGGTTGTCCCGCATCTCTGCCGCTAAGAGCGCACCAACGACGCCCGAATCGCCGGGATTCTCAGTGAGCTGCCGTGCGCCTGAACTTTCAATGACTGACAATAAACCGGGTGATCCAAATCGGGCGGCCAGAGTGACACGTTGTTTCCAGATGAAGTTAGTTCTGCCGGAGTTCGGCTGCCTGTTGCCGACAGCGCTGCTAGCAGACGCCTGTTCCTGAAACAGGGGCAGGAGGCACGCATCTACCTGTATTAGTCGATCTTCCTTCACCTTGTCGAA
This sequence comes from uncultured Acidobacteriaceae bacterium, assembly GCA_964245435.1. GTDB lineage: Bacteria > Acidobacteriota > Terriglobia > Terriglobales > Acidobacteriaceae > EB88. The sequence continues at coordinate 94,229 of CAXTMF010000008.1, read as the reverse complement.
CGTGTCGATCAGGGGTGGCCCTCCCGGTGCACACACTGCACGCACAACATACGGGATAGCGTCTTCTGCATCAGCATCCAGATCCAGGTAGGCGGCAAGCGCGTCCTTATCGGCTGGATTGCGATCCAGCATGGCTTGCAGAGTGGGTAAGAGTTTAGGGTCGCGCACCGGAGGGCGGGTCGTTTCCAGGATCATATGCTGGCTAACGTCGTCCATCTGCGCAAACTCCTCGATCGCATTATTCACGGGCGCGAGCCTGGTCGGCTGCCGGCAATCCTGAAAGCTCGACGAGGTAGTACGCGGCATCACGGCGGTTCTCGCCTGTTCTTTGCGACATCGAGTGCAGCAGGTCCACCATGTCCTGCTGATGCGCTTGCGCTAGCTGCTGCTCAACTGCATCAGGCTTTTGCGAAGCCACGGACATATGCCATCCGCTCAGTGAGAGGCCTGCAAGGAGCCGCCGGGTTTCATCCATCGCGTCCGGCATGTCGTACGCTGGAGCAATCTGGGGATCATGCCGTGCTGCCTCAATCATCTGTAGTTGGTGCTTCAGGTCTTGTGTTGTGGCCCAGGCCTCGATCGCGACACTGCGGAAATCCTGCTGCCCTGCGATAAGCAGTTTGACCTTTTCCTTGAGTGCAACATTGCCTTGCAGGGCCGCCAGCCGGGTGACAGCGGCTTTGCGCATCTGGGCTCCGTCCGACCAACGCCGGCGTTGGCAAGGTCAGACTCGACACCTTGCACGATTTCCTTCTCGCGGCTTTCAGGCATTGCTTCCAAGTCCAAACCGACTGAGTTGGTCGTGATCGCCCCGCCCTGCACGCGGTTCTCCGTGACGCGCACGTCATAGTGTCCTGGTGTGCGGAAGATGGCGACCTGGTCCACGCGAATCGGGATGCGCACCGGCTGCGACCCGAGCTGGCTCTCGATGGCAAAGTCATGACCGCTCTGCCCTTGCCAGGCAATCCATCCTGTTTTCGGTGTGATCACGACCGGGTCAGAGTTGTCGCCGTAATCAGTCACGTTCGCCGTCATCGGGGTGCCTGTGGGATTGCCGAGTACCAAGTCGAGCCGAATCGGCTCCCCTATCTGGAAGGTGGTCTTCCCGTCATGCGGTTCCAGGCGTACTTCGGGCGGAACAACTGTTTGCGCATGCAGGCGTGCGCACAGGAGAAAACTGAAGACGAGAAGGCATCGCATAGTGGCCCTGGTTTGTTGAACGTCCGAACACAGCTTTCGTTGGCAGCTATTTAGGGTAATAGGCATGGCTGCACAAACCACCGTTTCAGATCATCCGTAGTCTCAGCCATGCGATCGGGTGGCAAAACCACTCGATGGGCCTGAGTCCAAACCTTCTTCGCTTTCCTTCAGGTCCATTCGCTCGATGAGGCCGTTCACGATCATGTAAACGTGACACACTACGCTATCGGAAAGGATTTCACCGCTGAGACTCTTCACGAGCTGGTGAACCTTGACTTCAGTCTTGCCGTCTTCGCGGTCGATGACTTGGACCGGTTCCACGCAAGGGTCGAACTCACTCCACTGACGAGTCCAGTAGGCGCGGATCTCTTCTTTCCCGACCACGCGCCCGCCTTCCGACGCTTTTGGCCAGCTCACGTTCTCGCTCATCAGCACTAGTGCGCCTTCAACGTTTCGCTGATTGAAGGCGGAGTAAGCCTGAGCTATTAGCTTCTGCGTGTTGGCCATCGATCCTCCGTCGTAGACACTCTACATTACGCAAGAGGGGTTTTCGTTTGAGGAGGTATCTGTGGATGCAGGAGGCTGCTAGCTGAAAGCAAAGCGCCTGAACTGTAGCTGGCCGGCATTCCCGGTTTGCTTGCTCGGGTGTTTGCCCAGGCTGGCGAAGCAAGCTCTGGCATGGGGGTGGCCTTGAAGATCTTGCTGGTCTGCCGGATCATCCAGCGCGCCGCTACTTTTGACTTCTTGCGGCGTGCGCTGTCCGTGGAGATGCCGGTGTTGGCGTACATCTGCCGGTACAGCTTGGACAGGAAGATAAATGCGAGCCGGGCTTTCAGCGTGGGCGTGCAGGCAGAGCGACGCCAGATGGATCCCCAGTCATAGAAGCGGTCCCAGACCTTCTGAGTACGCTCGCGAATCTCGTCCGAGCTCATGGAAGGGTGCGGCGTGAACATCTTCGGCCGGATCTCCGGCGGAATCAGCCAGTAGCGCGTGATTGGCACCCCGCCGACCATCGTCGGATTTTTCGCCTGCTCCTTCTCCCAGCGCCCGAAATCGACCGTGCCCGGAAACGGCGTCATCATGACGAACTGCGCGAAGGTTACGCCGGACTTGAGGGCCATTTCGACAGTTGCCGTGAAGGTCGCTTCCTTGTCGGTCGGCAGGCCGAAGATGAAGGAGCCAAGCACGTGCACCCCGTGCTTCCGGAAGATCTGTAACTGCCGGGCAAGCGCCTCGCCTGAGTAGTTAAAGTCCTTGAAGACAGCCTTCAGCCCCTCCGGGGTCACAGCCTCGACACCTACCAGCGCCCCCTTTATGTTGGCCCGCCGCATTGCGTCCAGGTATTCGCCATCCTCCGCCGCCTCCATCGTGATCTGGGTGAAAAAGACCATATCCCTGGGCAATTTCGCGAGCTCTTCCATCAACTGGAAACGCTCGGCGCGGATGGCGACCAGCTCGGCCAGCTTGCTGTGATTGTTTTGCTCCCGGGCGAGCCGTAAGTCCGTCAGGGTGACAGGGTAGAAGTTGTCGTCAGCCAGCGCGATGAAACGAAAGCCGATCCTCCGGAGGTCGATGATCTCGTCGATCACACTCTGAAACCGCCGCTGTCTAGGCTGCTGTCCGTCGGTCCTCCACACGCTGCAAAACGAGCAGTGTTTCGGGCAGCCGCGGATCGTTTGTACCGAAGCCCACATGTACTTGTCGGGCGGCATCAGGTCCCAGCGAGCCGGCAGGAACTCTTCTCCGGAGATCCGGCCACCTTCGTAGATCCTGCCCGGGTTCCCGGCCAAGCAGTCCCGCACGACCTTGCCCCAGGCTACATCGCCATCTCCCTTGACAACCACGTGCGCCGCACCGCGCTCGAAGACTTCTTCCGGAAAAAGGGTAGCGTGAATGCCGCCATACACTACCCACGCGCCTCGCTCGCGGGCAAGGTTGCCGACCGCGTAACCACGCAAAGCGTTGCCGGTGTGCACGCTGATGCCGACGATGTCGCCCGGCTGGATCGTCTCCGGCACCAGCGGCTCCAGTGATTCATCCACCAGGATGGGGTCGCCGGCTATCTCGGGAGTTGCTGCGGCAAGCACGAACAGCCAGCGCGGCGTAATAACAGCGGTTCCAAACGCATTGTCGCTTGGATTAATCAGGTGAACGCTCAAACGGTCCAGCCTTTCCTCGTGCGAGTACAGGGGATCCAGAGAGCGGTTTCGCGGCTCCGGGCTGACGTGCCAGTGCACCGCGGTGCTGGCTGACTGTGTAGCTCAGCATACATAGCAAAGGAGTAAGGTGGCTTAAGAATGCAATAACTTGAGAAATTAAGTTGCGCGTTATGATAGTAGGACAGAAGCCAATGCAACTCTTTCAGGGCAAGGATTACTGGCCCACAAACTTCTCCCGGATTACTTCACCCTGCTGCGTGGTTCAGGGTTGCGGACCGCCTCAATACTTCCAGAGCTTCGGTCCCAATGCCGCTACAACAATCTTGCTAACTAATTCTTTAATCACTAGTCTGAGAAGTAAGCGAAGGCCGCCATACCGGCTGGGCATTCGCGGTGCGAGAGGGACGATGCCACCGAAGAGCTCGATCACGCTCACCGAAGCCGAGCTAAGGCTGATGAAAGTGCTTTGGAGGCGCGGCGAGTCGGCTGTTGCTGACATAGTCGCCGCGGTCTCCGGCACGATGCCGCTCGCCTACACGTCCGTGTTGACGACTGTGCGCATCCTTGAGAGGAAGGGCTATGTACGCCACCGACAGGAGGGACGCGCTTTCCTCTACAGCCCGTGTATCGCCGAGCAGGAAGCGGGACGGACGGAGGTTCGTCATGTTTTACAACGCTTCTTCGGCAACTCGCGTGAACAGCTCTTGCTCTCCCTGCTTAACGACGGAGAAGTGAGCGCCGCAGAGCTCAGAAGGCTGAAGGAAGCGATTGCGAATGCGCCGGAGGAGGAAGCATGAGCTCTCTCCTGCATTCTCCGATCCTTTTTTGTGCGGCAGCGTCAGGCTCTCTGCTGGCCTCCATCTGGCAAGGCTTGCTGTTGTCGGTTGGCGTCAGTCTCTGCTTTCGGGCGATTCCCGGTCTCACAGCGAGCCTCCGCTCGGCGGTCTGGACGGCGGTTTTTCTCCTGATCGTGCTTTTGCCGGCTCTGCCGCGGCCGACGGCTCAGTCTGCCATCCATGCTGTGGCCGCGTCGCAAGCCGGGCACCTTGGAGCCATACACATCGGCCTGCGTTGGAGCTTCGCCCTCGCCTGCGTGTGGCTGTTGCTGTCGCTGGTGCGCGCCTCCAGGCTTGTCAGCAGCGTTGTCGCACTCAGGCGCCTGACCAGCCGAGCGATGCCGGTCGAAGATGGCGGCGGCTTCGCTGCTCTACTCCGAAGTGGTCCCCGACCAGCCGCGCTTTGCACCTCTCCGGATGTCGACCGGCCGAGTGTCATCGGCTTCTTCTCGCCGCGCATCCTGCTGCCGGCCGACCTGCTCGCGAGTCTGGACCCCGCTGAACTGGAGCAGGTACTGCTTCATGAGCTGGAGCACCTGCGCCGTGCTGATGACTGGCGCAACCTGCTCCAGAAGCTGGCGCTGGTTCTATTTCCATTGGACCCTGTGCTGCTGTGGATTGAACGCCATCTTTCGCTCGAGCGGGAGATCGCCTGCGATGAACGGGTACTGCGGCTGACGCATTCGCGCAAGGCGTATGCCAGCTGTCTTACCAGGCTCGCTGAGCACTCCCTCGTACGCCGTGGCGCCTCGCTCGCACTTGGCGCATGGGAGCGCCGCCCGGAGCTGGTCTCGCGTGTGCACCGGATCCTGAACGGCAGGGCAAGCCGGCTTGGGCCGGTACAGCTGCGGCTGATCGCAGGTTCGCTCTTTCTTTCTATCTCGAGCGCAGCGGTTCTGCTCGCGCGAAGTCCCATTTTGGTCTCCTTCGCACCGGCGGAGCAGCCGGCGATCTCCCATCCGCTGGCCTCAAGCCTGGCTCCTTCGCGCCGCCCGGAAACGTCCTCACCTCGGAGGTCGCTCAGCGGCAACACGGAGCACTTCCTGCTCGCGCGCGCCGAGATCAAGCGTGACCAGGTTCCGGCTGCGCGTCTCATACATGCTTCGTTTCACGTGCCTGCACGCCGGACGTCAGCGGCGCGGCGACCCACTTTGGCCTTTCCCGTACTGCAGTCCGTCGACGCGACCCAGCATCAGCTCCACCAACCTCCACCAGCCTGGGTTCTTACAGGCTGGCAGTCTGCCGCGGTCCCGATCCTGATTCAGGGGAACCGCTCTTCTTACGCAGCCGTGCCTACACCGGACGGCTGGATCCTCCTGCAACTCTAGCCGCCCCTACGCGGGGAAGAAAGATTGTCCCATGTCACAAGCAACTAATCCATTAGTTAAGAAACGGGGTGGACTTGTTCTGCCTCTTACCGCAGCGGTCTTGTTCGGCCTGGGCGGCTTTTTCGCAGCAGGCCACAGTACAATCCATGCTGCCAGCACCCCCTCTACTTCGCAGCCGGCGCTCGACGACCACAGCGTGGCAGCGCTCACTGCGCTAGACCAGGCGATGGAGTCAGTAGCTGCACGCGTGGAGCCGGCGGTTGTGAACATTGCCGTGACAGCAAAGGCCACCGGCGAGCAAGAAGGACAGCAGGACAGTCAGAGCGATCAGCAGGATCAGCTGCCGCCTGCCCTGCGGCAGTTCTTCGGTCAGCTTGGCCCCATGGGTCCGCAGAGCCAGCCGGGTGGCCAGCAGGAACTGGAGCACGTAGTGGGCAGTGGCGTCATACTGTCACCCGACGGCTATATACTCACGAACGCGCACGTGGTCAACGGGGCAGTGAACCTGCGAGTGACCCTGCATGACCGCCGCATCCTGAATGCACGGGTCATTGGCACCGACAAACTCACCGACCTGGCCGTGTTGAAGGTGGATGCGCGCGATCTGCCGACGATCAACTGGGGCGACTCAACCAAGCTTGAGCCAGGCCAGACCGTGCTGGCGTTTGGCAGTCCGTTCAACTTCCAGAACTCGGTCACGCGCGGCATCGTCAGCGCGGTCGATCGCCAGGACCCATTCGCAAGTGATGCCCGGCGGCCGGGCGGCTTTATCCAGACCGATGCCGCTATCAACCCCGGCAACTCCGGCGGCGCGCTGGTCGATGCGCACGGCGATCTTGTTGGAATCAACAATATGATCTATACCAACACGGGTTCTTTCCAGGGCGCGGGCTTTGCTATCCCCGCGCAGCTGGCGCAAGCCACGGCGAAGCAGTTGATCGAGCATGGCAAGGTCGATCACGGCTATCTCGGCATCAGCCTGAACGATGTGACTCCGGATAACGCGCACTTCTTCCATCTTGAAGATGCTGCGGGTGCTATCGTCGCGCAGATCACGCCCGACTCGCCGGCGTCCCGCGCCGGTCTGCATGCAGGGGACGTGATCCGCAAGGTGAATGGCGCGCAGGTCGCGAACGGCAGTGCACTGCAGGTCGCGGTGAGCGAGCTGACACCCGGGACCAAGATTGCTCTCGGGGTAATACGCGACGGCAATCCTATCTCCGTGACCGCAACGCTGGGCGAGTTCGGACAAGGATCACAGGTTGCGGCAAATGGAGGTCCGGATCAGCCGCAAAGTGGCAAACTCGGGCTCGCCGTCACCGACCTGAACGCCGAGGCACGGCAGCAGTTGGAGGTGCCGGATCAGGTACATGGTGTGGTCGTCGAGCGGGTGCGTCCTGCCAGTCCGGCTGAAGACGCCGGGCTTACCAGAGGCGACATCATTCTGGAAGTTGACCGGCACCCCACCTCATCGGCGAGCCAGTTTGCCAATGAGATTCACAGCACCGCGAACAGTGACGTGCTGCTGCTCGTCTGGTCGAGAGGAAACGCGAGCTACCGGACCCTACGGGCGCCGATCCAGAACGGCTAAACCGCCTGCTCGGCGACGGCCACTTCGGGGCGGGTCTTCTATGCCTCGGGTGGCCGCCGAGCTGGCCGGATTAAAAGGGGATGTCGTCGTCTGTGATCTCAGCGTGCGCGTAATCGTCCTGCGGGGCGCTCGACCGCTGATCGAACGAAGCAGTGCTGCTCGCCTGGCTCCTTCCATAGCTGGTGGCGGAGCCCGATTCGCTGGCACCTTCGCCACGGCCGGAAAGCAGCACGAGGTCATTCACCACAATCTCGGTCCGGTACACCTTTTTGCCAGTCTCCTTATCGTCCCAGGAGCGAGTCGTCAGGCGGCCTTCAATGTAAAGCTTGTTGCCCTTTTTGACGTAGTCGCGCACGATCTCGGCGGTCCGCCCGTATGCGGTGATGTTGTGCCACTCCGTGCGTTCCTGCCAGTCATTGGAAGCTTTGTCCTTGATGCGGTCCGTTGTTGCGATGCCGAAGTTCGCGACCGCCTGCCCGCTGGGAAGGAACTTGATCTCCGGGTCCTTGCCGATGTTTCCGAGCAGGGTCACTTTGTTGATTGTTTTTGCCATCGCCAAGCCTTTCTCGTGTGTTTCGCTGAGAAAGGATAGCAGCCTGCGTGCAGCCGAAGCAGGGTACAGGTTCGGCCGGTAATTACCTGCCGGGCTGCGTGTGCTCGGTGAGTGACATGCGGCTAAGCCAGTGGTTGCGCAGCCATTTCGCCCCGCCTAGCAGCAGGAGCAGCAAGCCGAAGGGCATCGACATGAGCGCAACGATCAGTGCCAGCCAGCCCGGGATCGAGCGCGGCCCTTCTGGCCCGACGCCGCCGAAGAAAAACAGCGTGGCCAAAGCCGCAAGCGCGGCGACACCGGCGACTAGGAAACCTGTCCGCAGCAGCTCGAGCGTGCCGTCTTCGGCATTGAGCTGAAGGTGCTGAGCCGTGGCCTTGTCGGCACGCGAGGTGATCTCGATAACGCGCCCAGCCCTTGGCGCCCGAAACGAAATGGTAGTGAGTGCCATGAGTTTAGTAGGCCGGTCCCACGGCTGCGTGCAGCATGAGGTAGACGATCGCGCCGGTGACGGAAACATAGAGCCACAGCGGAAACGTCCACCGTGCGAGCTTCTTGTGCTGCCGGAACCGGCCGGAAAGCGACAGGAAGAATGTGATGAGCACAATCGGCAAGGCAAGGATCGAAAGCAGCACGTGGCTCGCCAGTAGGGTCAGGTAGAGCGTGCGCAAACTGTTGTGAACCGGATAAAGTGTGTCGCCATGCAGGGCGTGGTTGGTGATGTATGAGACCAGGAACACAGACGAGAAAGCGAATGCCGTCAGCATGGAGGCGCGATGACGGGCGATCTCGCGACGCCGGATAAAAACAAAACCCGCTGTGAGTGCCACTGCGCTCAGCGCGTTTAGGATTGCGTTGAGCTCAGGCAGAAAATGCAGCCGGTTGCGGAACGAGTCGGGCGCATGGTGAACGTACAGCAACCAGAGCAGAAACGCCGTCGCCGCGCCGCTGAGCAGCAGGATGCCGACCACTCCCATCGTCGCTGGGCGATTATTGATGGCCGGGAGTCCTGGTTCGTGGAGGGCAGTCTCGTTCATTGCCACCCTCTAGACCACCGGCCTGGTTGTACGGCGGTTGACGACAAACCAGGAAGCCGCGAAACACAACAAGCAAAAGCCGGCTGTGACCAGGAGGTTGACTGGCAGAGAGGCATCTGTCGGCTGGGCAGGGAAGAGCAGGTTTCTCAACGCATCTACGCCGTACGTGAGCGGGTTAGCGCGCATGATCGCGTGCATCCAGGGTGAAGCGCCGCTTGCCGGAAAAAGGGATCCGGAGAGCATCCAGAGCGGCAGCAGCAGCAGGTTGACGATGGCGTGAAAGGCCTGTGGCGAGTCCATCGGCCACGCGATGGTGAAGCCAAGCGCGGTGAGCTCGAAGGAAAGCATGGCGATGACGAGCATGCCGAGCAACACGGCGCCAATGCTGACATGGACGCCGACCAGTGGCGCGAAGACAAGAAAAACTATGCCCTGCACGGCGGCCAGCGTGGCCCCACCCAGCACCTTGCCGAGAACGATAGCCGAGCGCGACACCGGCGCGGCCAATACGGAAAGCAGGAAACCTTCGTTGCGGTCCTGGATCAGCGACATCATCGAGAAGATCGAGGTAAACAGAACGATCATCGCGATTGAACCGGGAAAGAAGTACCCGAGATAATGGCTGCCGGCGCTTCCTGAGCCGGCTGCGTGAAACGAGTTCGCAAAACCCGAGCCAAGTACCAGCCAGAAGAGCAGCGGCGAGGCGATAACGCCGACGACACGCGCCTTTTGGCGATAGAAGCGGACGATCTCGCGCCGCCAGAGTGAGTAGGCTGCAACGGCCGTTGAAGGCCGTGCCGGGGTGATCAGCCTCTGCGCCGCTGTGGTACCGAGTTCTGTAACCGTCGTTGCCATCTGCATCCTTTCCGGCCTTTAGCCGAAACTTTGCTTCCTAAAAGAGCTCGTTGTATCCCTGGCGCCGCTGTGCCTCGAGCGTTTCTATGTCCGGTGCGGCTTCCGCGCCATCTTCCCGCCAGAAACGATGCCCGGTCCGCTGGATGAAGACGTCCTCAAGCGAAGGCTTCTGCACGCGAATACCCTCGATCGCCCCTGGGAAGGCCTCAACGACCGAGGTCACAAAGCGATGTCCCTGTTCATGCTCGACCCGGACACTTGCACCCAAAACAGAGGACTCACCGCCGAAGCGGGCGCTGATGTGCTCAGCGAGCAAACGCGCCTCTTGGCTCGTTCGTGTTTCCAGCGTCACCACATCGCCACCGATCGCTTCCTTGAGCTCGGCCGGCCGGCCCAGGGCTACCAGTTTGCCTGCGTTAAGGATGGCGAGCCGGTCGCAATGCTCTGCCTCTTCCATCAGGTGGGTTGTGACCAACACTGCAACCCCGTCTTCATCGCGAAGCGTGCGCAGGTACTGCCACAGGTCGAGCCGTGCTCCCGGGTCGAGCCCGGTCGAAGGTTCATCAAGCAGCAGGATCGACGGCGAGTGAATCAGGCCTTTCGCCAGTTCGACCCGACGCTGCATGCCGCCCGAGAGAGTCTCAACAAAATCCTTTGCGCGGTCACGAAGCAGTACCCGCTCCAGCACCTCATCGATCCGCCGCCGCAGAGAACTGCCGCTCATCCCGTAGAGATGCCCCTGGTGCACCAGGTTCTCCTCCACGGTCAGCTTGAGATCAACCGACCTCGCTTGGAAGACAATGCCGATCCTGGACCGTACCTCACGCGCCTGGGTTGCGACATCAAAGCCAGCCAGCCGCGCGTGACCGCCGGATGGCACCATCAGGGTCGAGAGAATGCGAAAGAGCGTCGTCTTCCCGCTGCCGTTTGGCCCCAGCAGGCCGAAGATCTGCTTCGACTCCACCGTGAAGCTCAGGCCATCCAGGGCGCGTCGTGCGCCATAATCATGCGTCAGCCCCAGCAATTCGATCGGCGCGTTGGGGGAGTGCACGTGGGCCGGAGCGTCTGGCCTGGTTGTAAGCGTTGCCATCATTGTCCTCCTTCGCCTTGGACTCTAGTGCCGATGCGCGCTCAACATAAGAAGGACCAGCAGGACCGGCAGGTAGATGACGCTGATCTTGAGCAAATCGCGAGCGTACATCTTGCTCTCTGACTTGGACCGGGCACGCGTGATCCGTCCGAAACGGATCGTGTAGCCGAGATACACCACAGAAAGTAGAAAGGCAGCAACCCCGTAAGTCCAGCCCGCCATGTGTAGCGCCACCGGCAGTAAACTCACCGGCACCATCAGGATGGCGTATGTGACCGCTTCAATCACCGTCGAGGACCCGTCCGGCTGAACCACCGGCAGCATGCGAATGCCAGCCCGGCTATAGTCCTCGCGATAGAGCCAGGCGATTGCCATGAAGTGCGGAAACTGCCAGACAAAGAGCAGTGCGAACAGTGCGACTGCAGGCCACTCAATGCGCCCTCTTGCCGCAACCCAGCCAAGCAGGGGTGGCATGGCACCGGGGAAAGCTCCAATAAAGGTGGCGAGTGTGGTCACGCGCTTTAAAGGCGTGTAGACCAGCACGTACGTGGCGGCGGTGAAGAGTGTAAGCGTCGCGGTGAGGGCATTTGCCTCGTGGAGTAGTAGCAGAGTCCCGGCGGTTGCAGCAGCCAGCGCCAGTGTCACCCCGTGCACACGGCCGATGCGGCCCGCCGCCATAGGCCGGCGCGCCGTACGAATCATTCGGGCGTCAGAGCGAGACTCGATCGCTTCGTTCAGTGCTGCAGCGCCTGCGCTTACCAGTCCAATCCCCAGCAGGACGGCGATCAGACCCGGCTGCATGCTGCTGACTCCCGTTTGCAGGGTGCCCAGGTAGAAGCCAGCCCAGGCTGTCAGCACTACCATGGCAGTCACGCGTGACTTGAACAGCTCGGCATAGTCCGCGATACGGGAAGCTGTTACACCGGCTTGCAGCGGCTCGAGAAGGGCCTCAGGAGCAGGCGCGGAAACAGGACCGGAAACGCGGACCCGACCACGTTTGCCTGCCGCGACGGATGGGCTCACGACCGACCCGTCCTACCTAGAGCGTCGAGTGAGCGGGGCTGGAAGCAGTTGCCTGGATAGGCAGGGTCCCGGCTCTTTGAAGAGGCGCTAAACGCGATCTGCACATTCTGATGGTAGCAGGGGCTGCGCGGGTAAAAGCTTCTCAGGACCCCCAACGCACCGGCTCTGTTGGCGCAATCAAGCAGTTTCTTGCGACGGAGATCGCACTGCCATGGCGATCGTTTCCGAGAGCGCAACGGGGCTTTGCCGTTCGGTAGGCACAGTTAGCTCCGCTATCTGGTACAGCGGCACTCGGGCCTGGAACCTGCGTTCCAGACCGGCAGCGTCGTCGAGGACGGGTCTGACCGCGCTTTCACGATCCCGCGCGCAGCGTTCAAGAGAAACCTGGAATGGTGTCTCGAGGTAAACCACCAAGGTGGCATCATCCTCGCTCAGCAGGCTTCTGGTTGCGGATGCTTCCACGGCGCCGCCACCGAGTGCTATGACCGTCTGTTCTGTGTGGAGCAACTCTGCCACAGCGGACGCCTCCAGTTGCCGGAAGTGAGCCTCACCCGATGCAGCGAACAGTTGCGCGATGCTCAGGCCGCTCCGCTCGACCAGCAGGGCGTCAGCATCGTGGAACCGCCAGTTGAGGCGAGAGGCGAGCAGGCGTCCAACCGTCGTCTTGCCCGCGCCCATGAAGCCGATCAGCACTACACGCCGGTGCGCAACCGGGCCTGGCCTGCGATGCACGACTGCCTGCTACTTGCTGTTGGTTTCGGGGCTTCCGAGCGCTGTCTTGATATTTTCCCAGACGGCGGGCGAAGGATCGTGGATCGGCATCAACAGTTTGGCTTGCTGCGCGATGTACTCCAGGTCCCGAACCAGCTCGGCGCAGTTTTCGCAGGTTTCCAGATGCGGCTCCCTGCTGAAGTCGGTCTCTGCCCCAAAGAGCTGAGGAAGGCGCTCCTGGAACGCCACACATTCGGCAGCGATTCGTGTTTCCTTCATTCCTGTGTTTCCTTTCGCAGGCCAGACTTCAGGAGGTCGCGCAGCTTCATACGCGCCTTGTGGAGCTGTGACTTGCTGTTACCAATCGAACAATCCAGCATGCCTGCTATTTCGTTGTGCTCATATCCCTCTACGTCGTGAAGTACAAACACCAGTCGATACCCGGGGGGTAGATTTTCTACCGCTCGCTCCAGCGTCACACGGTCAATCGAGCCCGACAGTTGCAGGTCGCGCGCTCCTATGTCCTTGCGAGGGCCATCATCGCTTGAAGGCTCAAGTGTCTCCTCGAGCGATACCTGCGGTAGACCTTTCTTGCGAAGGTGCATCAGCACCACATTTACAGCAAGACGATGGAGCCAGGTCGAGAAGGCCGAATCTCCGCGAAATGTGCCGATCTTGCGGTAAAGCTGGAGAAATGCTTCCTGCGTTAGATCCTCCGCTTCCGCGACATTGCCCAGCATGCGGAGACAGAGCGAGTACACCCTGCGTTTGTGCAGGCCATACAAGGTTTCGAAGGCTCGTCCGTCGCCGCCCTGCGCCGCAGCGATCGCTTCTGCTTCGCCGGCAATCGGGGGATTGCGGCGCATGTGCTGTACCGGATTTTTGGCTTGTTGCGTAGGTCCTGCTGTGCTCACGGCACTCCGATCCGTTTGGATTGCTTTCTTCTGAACAAGTTTGTCTGGGGTGAACGGCCGATCGTGCAAGTGTCGCGTCCGGGCTGAGACAGCGGGATACAGCTGGATCGTAGCTGAGACGCGCTACACGACTGCGGAGTTGCTTTCACTTCCTGCATCAAGCGCCAAGGTACCGCGCATACAAGCTCCGAGCCTGGCCCACATCTGTCGTTCCCTGCACCAGCGTTCTTCCATCAGGGAAAACGGTCAGGGTATGGGGAGGACGGTGGAAGCGTAGCAGCAACTCATTCCACCGTACCGCACCGTGTGGAGCAAGCTTCGCCGCCAGATCGCTGAAGTTGACTTCGCGCGTATGTTCATGAATCTGAACTGAGTTGCGCCCACAAAGGGTAATCTGCGGCCGGGTTTCGCCGCGCAGGTGCTTCCGTTCGCGCGCCGGGCCGCATACGAGGCAGTCTGCGCGCGGCTGACCGGCCGCGTTCAACTCAGAACGCTCGTTGGTCCACAGGTCGTGCGCAAGGAGGGTCCGTCGCATAGCCGCGCGCGCACCGGTCAGGTACTTGATCGCCTCCATTGCGACCACCGAGGCCGCAAGATTAACCGCCATGCCGAGGATCCCGGCAGTTTCGCAGGTCTCAACCGGTCCTCCTGGCGGCTCGGGGAAGACGCACGCCAGGCAGGCCGTGTCTCCGGGCAGGATGTTCATTGACATCGCATACGCCCCCACTGCGCCCGCGTAGATCCAGGGCTTACGCTGCTCGACAGCGTAGTCGTTGATCAGGTAGCGGGTCTCGAAATTGTCGGTCGCATCAAGCACGAGCTCGGCGCCGTCCAGAAGGGAGGCGATGTTGGTCGGAACCAGGTCCGCGATCCAGGAGGCAACCTCTGTCTGACGATTGAAGCGGGCTATCTGGCGGCGCGCAGCCTCCGCCTTGGGCAGCCCGGCAAGCGCGTCGGCTTCATCAAAGAGGACCTGCCGCTGCAGATTACTCGGTTCCACAAAGTCCCGGTCGACCAACGTCAGCCTGCCAACGCCTGCCCGCGCCAACAGTCCGGCAAGCGCCGCTCCGGTGGCACCTACGCCGACGATAGCGACATGCGCCAGCCCGAGGCGCCGCTGCCCCGCCGTGCCAACAGGCGCGAACAGGATCTGGCGCGAGTACCGATCAGCGAACGCTTCTTCAGCTTCCGTAGACGGGGAGGCTGGCGGAGCAGACAGAGGTATGTCGATCATGGCTCCTTGTTCACGTTACCGATGCAATTCACGCTGCGGTCTGCACCCATTCCTTAGTATAGGATGGCGCGGAGGTGGCGACTCTTTCCGCTTTGAGGCCGTCTCAAAGCCAGCCTGTTTCGCTGGAGAGCGAGATGGGCGGCTAGGGCAGAAGGCTGTTTCGCTCTCTTGTGAGAACAGAACGGTTTAGCACGTGCCGAAAGTCACAGATTACAAGGAAAAAGGGGTATGCGGGTCGGCGCAATCGGTAGGATCGGCCTACATCCCAGAAGTGAATACGGATACCGAATGCAGCAATTACGAAGCGGTTTACCGCTCTCCCCCTCCATCCGCTTCTTCCGCCGTCCGGCGGCTATTCTTGCTCTGGTCGCGGCTGGGAGTGCTGTGTGCCTTTTTGATTTGCCGGCCCGGGGTCAGGGTGCTGTGGCTCCGTCCTCGCAGTCGCCCGCCCAGCAGCAACCAGGTGGCACCAACCCTGATGCCGGACAGACCGTGCCGAACGCGGCCAAGCTGCCCTCCTATGATCAGGGCCATCCGGTGAACAGCAGTCCACCGCCGGGCACCCCGAACGCCGGCACGGAGAACCTGCGCGCATGGCGTGGCTTGACGATCAGCGCGATCGAGTACCGCGGCGTCAGCGCTGCCCGGCTGCAGCCACTTCAGGCGGAGCTCCCATTGCAGGTCGGCCAGCCGCTCGATCCGGACAAGATCCGCGCAACACTGCGCCGGCTGTACGCTACCGGGCTTTACAGCAGTGTGGATGTAGCAGGGGTGCGTTCAGGCGACGACGTCAGCATCATCTTTGATGGCGAGCAGCAGCTCTTCATCGGGCGGGTCAATGTAGACGGCGTGAGCGACGAGACAATGACCAGCCTGCTGCAGGGCGCGACCAAGCTCAGCCCGGGCACCCCGTTCACGCAGGCCAAGCTCGACCGAGGAAAGAAGCTGATCGAGAACCTGCTGGAAACCAACGGTTACTATCAGGCACAGGTCCAAGAGGCGCACTCACCGGATCCGGTAAACCAGCAGATGAACCTGAGCTACATTGTTACGCTCGGGCAGCGTGCGCGTGTCGGCGCAGTCGCGGTCAACGGCCAGAGCGGGCTGACGATCGACAAGTTCCGCAAGGCGGCAAAGCTGAAACAGAACTCGAGCGTCACGCGTGACACCGTGAACACTGCGCTCGACAACCTTCGAGCGCACTACCAGAAACAGCAGCTGCTTGAGTCCAAGGTCACGCTGACTGACAAGAAGTTCGATCCGCCGACGAACCACCTGAACTACACCTTCAACGTGAATCAGGGTAACAAGGTGGTGGTCGTCGTTAATGGTGTAAAGGTAAGCCAGAGTAGCATCAGGAATCTAATCCCGATCTACCAGGAAGGTACGGTCGATGAAGACCTGCTGAACGAAGGTGACCGCCGCGTTCGCGATCTGTACCAGCGGAAGGGCTATTTCGACATCCAGGTCGAGCACACCAGCGTAAAGCAGCCGAATGGCCAGACGCTGGTGACCTACAACGTTCAGCTCGGCAAGGTGCACGATGTCGACTCGGTCACGATTGCAGGGAACAAGTATTTTGAAACGTCACTGATCGAGCCGCGCCTGAATGTGCACCCGAACAGCCTGTTCGATCCGCGCGGCACGTATAGCGCCGCACTGGTCGCGAGCGATGTCGCGACAATCACCGCCATCTACGAGGGAAGTGGCTTCTCGCATGTCCAGGTCAAGCCTGTTGTCCGGGACTCAGATACTGACAAAAAAGGCCGGCCTTCCAAAATCGCGCACATGACGGTTGTTTACCAGGTCACCGAAGGCGTGCAGCAAAGGTTCGGCTCCTACAAGCTGGTCGGCAACATCCAGGTACCTTCAAGCACACTGCTGCCGCTGCTGAACACTCAGGTAGGTCAGCCGTATAACTCGAATAATCTCACCGGCGACAGAGACGCGGTACTGACGTATTACCTCGGCCATGGCTATGACCAGGCTACGGCGAATCTGAAGCAGGCCCCGGATCCGCACGATCCGAACCTGATCGATGTCACACTCCAGATCACCGAGGGCGAGCAGATTCATGTTAACCAGGTTCTTGTCAGCGGCCTGCACTACACCCGGGAGAAGACGGTCGCCTCACACATTCTCGTGCACCCGGGCGACGTACTGAACCAGAGCGCGCTGATCGACACCCAGCGGCAGCTCTACGACCTGACCTTGTTCAACGGCGTCAACACGGCCGTGCAAAACCCGAACGGGCAGGAACTGCGCAAGGATGTCCTGCTGCAGTTTACCGAGGCCAAGCGCTGGGATGTGACTTATGGCGTGGGTCTGCAGGCGCAGACGGGCAACCCTACGTCGGCAAACAATCTTACGCTTCTCCAGCAGGGGATCACATACAACAACCCGAACGGGAACTTCGGCATTAGCGAACTTGTGTCACTGAATGTATCCCGCATCAATCTGCGGGGAACAGATAATAGCCTGACATTAAAGACAACATACGGATCGCTCGAGAAGATAGCCTTGTTGACTTTCAGCGACCCGCATCCCTTCGGGGCAAAAACATTCACCCTGTCCGCAGACGGCGGCTACACCAACGAGCAGGACGTGACTACCTACGCGGCCTCTCGCATCCTCGCCAACCTGCGCCTGACAGAGCGCGTAGGAAAGCCGGTGACCTGGATCTATCAGTTTCAATTCCGGCGCATCATGGTTGATGCAAATACTATCCAGGTCGCACCGGAGGAGATACCTCTAGAGTCGCAGCCGGTTACGGTCGGCGGCCCCGGCGTAACCTGGATTCGCGACACGCGTCGACCATCTTCCCTCGACGCTTCGGGAGGAACTTACAACACTTTCCAGGAGTTCTTTGCCGATGGTAAGTTCGGCTCGCAGTCCAACTTTAATCGTCTGGACGGCACCAATGCCACCTACTATCCTTTCGGCAACGTGCATCGCTATGTTTTTGCACGCCAGACGCGCCTAGCTTACGAGCGCTCTTTTGGAAACGGCTCGCAGGAGTTGATTCCGCTTCCGGAACGTATCTACGCCGGGGGTGCGGAATCGCTTCGCGGGTTCGGCATCAATGCGGCCGGTCCTCGCGACAACATCACTGGCTTTCCTATCGGCGGAGCCGCGGCCTTGGTCAATAACTTCGAACTCCGCCTTCCGCCGCCCACGCTTCCGGTCGTCGGCAACAGCGTGAGCTTTGTGCTCTTCCACGACATGGGAAATGTTTTCGTCAAGGGCAGCGATATTTGGCCCAGTTTTCTGCGTTTTCGCCAGCCCGACCGGGCCGCCTGCCGTGAGTCAAGTGCCGCGGACGAAGCGATTCAGTCTGCCCCTGCGCCGGAACATAACAGCATCGGTTTAACAGGTATTTGCTCGTATAACTTCTTTGCGCATGCGCTCGGCATCGGGGCACGTTATGGAACGCCGATCGGTCCGATCCGTGTCGATGCCAGTTACACACTTAATCCGCCCCTCTACCCAGAGATCTCAGGTTTTAACATTGCGAATCCAAGTGCACCGCCGCAGCAGGGCGAGGGGAGCCACTTTAATTTCTTCTTCTCCATCGGGCAGGCATTCTGATGCGGCTCCTTGTTACCATCCTGCTTGCCGGCGCACTTTCGCAGCCGGTGCTCGCGCAGAACGCCGCACCGGTCCAACAGGACACCCAGACCCACGTCACACCCCAGCAGAAAGCCGCTGCTTCTGGCGATGCTGCAAAAGCAGCCGCAACACAGAAAGGCCAGACCGGCGTACCGGAGAATCAGCCGGTCGTCTTAGACAGCGTCGTCGCAATCGTCAACGGAGACGTGCTGCTTCAGAGCGACGTGGAACAGGAGCGGCGGTTTGAGTCGCTCCAGCTACTGCCAGCGAACGAAAATACAGATGTCCGTGCTGCCGAGCACCTGATCACCCGCACACTGATCCTTCAACAGATGAAGGAGCAGAATCAGGACTCACCGAACATCACGAACGCTGACGTGGACAAATTTATCAACGAACTCAAGAAGCAGCTGCCGGGATGCCTGACACGTTGCCAGAGCGCTGCCGGCTGGGCCGGCTACCTGTCCGAGCGCGGGATGAACACGGACGAGGTCTGGCAGCGCTGGCGGGAGCGGCTTATTATTTTGGACTACCTGAACCTGCGCTTTCGGACCGGCATCCGGATCCCGACCGATCAGGTGCAGGCCTATTACGACAAAACGCTGGTGCCGCAGTTCGAAGCAAAGCATGAAAAGACGCCGCCGCTGAAGACGCTACGCCCACGCATCGAGGAGATCCTGCTGCAGCAGCAGGTGACCAAGCAGATCGACGACTGGGAAGCGACTCTGCGCCAGGAAGGTAGCGTGCAGATCCTAGTGCCGGCCTATGGGCAGAGCACTGGCAACGCGGATGAGGACACGCTGGGAGGCGCCCTATGAGTACGACCCCGAGTACGCTTTTCGGCCGCGGTCGCGGCAGCACGGCTGGCGACCGCGGCCCCCGTCCACGGCGTCATCTCGTCCTCAAGACGTTGCTGGGCCTCGTCGTCGTACTGGCATTGCTCGTCGCCGGCCTGAGTTGGTATGCCTCGACACCACAGTTCGCAAACAAGGTCCGTACAGAGCTGATCAAGGTTCTCGAGGATTCGACCGGCGGCCGCGTCGAGTTGGGCGCTTTTCGCTGGCGTCTGCTGCACCTGGAGTTTGAAGCAGATAACCTGACGATCCACGGCCTGGAAGCGCCGGGCGAAGTCCCCTATGCGCACCTCGACCGCCTCCGCGTGCGTGTCAAGATCATCTCCTTCTTCAAGGCAAAGGTCGGGCTTAACTATCTCGGCATTGATAGACCCGTGATCCACCTGATCGTCTACAAAGACGGTTCGACGAACCAGCCGGTGCCGAAGAAGAAGAGCGCTCCGACCGATATCAACACGACGATCAACCAGATCTTTGACCTGGCTGTAGACCGCGCCGAGATCAACGACGGTACCGCGCTCGTCAATCAACAGGCGATACCGTTCGCGCTCGCGGCCAACGACCTGGAAGTCGGGATCAATTATCTGGTGCCGACTGATCAGTACAAGGCCACCATCTCTATTGCGGATCTGACCGCACGCCGCTCGATCGCTGCACCGGCCCACTCGAAGCTCACGGTAGCGGCCCTGATGGGTCGGGGCAACCTGATCGTAAGTGACTTGCACTTTACCGCGGGCTCTTCGACTCTGGCTGCTCACGCCAACGTAAGTAACTTTGCTGACCCGCACTGGCAACTGGACGCCAAGGGAACGGTTGATCTGCGTGAGGCGGAGGCACTGGCTGCGATCCCTGGTCTGGACCGCGGCGTGATAGGGCTCTACGTTGCAGGCAAAGGTACAAAGGCTCTCTTCACGGTCGACGGCACGACCAAGATCGCCGGTGCGACCTACCGGGGCTCGGGCGTTAACCTGAGCGGGCTCAATGCCTCCACCGACCTGCACATCACGCAGGACACACTGGCAGCCAACAATCTGCGTGCAACGCTTGCGACCGGCGGCACTGTCACCGGGGAAGCACATATCGACCATTGGCTCGCGCCGACTCCGCCACCTGCTGCCGCGCCGCTACCCGGCGCGCCAAACGCGAAAACGGCCGCAACGGCGCGTGCTGCCCGCGAGGTAAACCGCGCTGTCGCGAACGCCACTAGTAATTCTCCGGCAAAGGCCGCCATTTCCTCTGGTGAGGTCAACGCGCGCCTGCAGGGCTTTACGCTGCCCTCCATTCTTTCGATCGTGGCGCCCCCCAAGTTCCAGCACCTCGGCTTCTTTACCGTGGCTAATGGCACCTTGAAGCTAAGCTGGACCGGCAATGCGTCCGACCTGGCGGCTGACGCCCGCATCGGGCTGAACGCCCCAGCCGTGCCCGCGCACGGGGACGTGCCGGTGAACGGCATCATCGACGTCACCTACTCGGGCCGCAGCAACAGCGTGGTCGTTCACCAAGTCAATGCGCACACCCCGGGCACGCAGCTCAATGTGACCGGTGGGGTTGGGCTCGTGGCTGGTGGACGGTCGTCGCTGCAGACGCGGGTCACTGTCTCGAACCTTGGAGAGTTCAACAAGGCGCTTGCTACCTTTGGTGTCGGTGGCAAGAACGGTGCACCGGCTTTGCCACTCGCATTGCATGGCCAGGCCTCCTTCAACGGCGTTGTGACTGGCAACCTTGCCGCTCCCGACGTGACCGGGCATCTGGCGGTGAACAACTTTGATCTGCTGCTCAATAACACGCCGGCTGCTACAACCGCGCCAGCTGCGGTCGCTGCCGGTAACCAGCCTCTCGGCCCTGACGGCAAGCCGGTGCCCGTCCCGGCAGCTGCAACCAATCAGCCGGCGGCAGCACCCACAGCCTTTCACATCGACTCCCTGACAGCAGACGCCGAGTACTCGCCGGCTCTGATCTCCGTGCAGAGCGCGGTCATCACGCGCGGCAGTACGCAAGTGCACGCAGCCGGGCATCTACATGCGCACAAAACTCGCCGTCACGGCTATGCCTTCGACAACGAAGCGGCAATCAACGCGACTGCGAGCATCAACAATGCGAACATCCCTGACCTGCTGGCACTCGCCGGCCAGGCCACCGTTCCGGTATCCGGCACCCTGAACCTAAATGCAACTGTCGGCGGCACACTCGGCAACCTGAACGGAGGAGGCCATCTTGCCGTCAACGGCGGACAGCTATACGGCGAGCCGTACAAGAGCCTGAACGCCGATCTGACCTTTGCCGGGCAGGATGTTGGCGCCTCGCAGCTTACCCTCCTGATCGGCGGTGGCGAGATCACCGGCAGTGGCGGTTACAACCTGACGAGCAAGCGTTTCCACGCGCAAACGCAGGCGAATGGGCTTAACCTGGACAATTTTCAGGTGCTCAAGAAATCGCCGTTGGTAGTACACGGCCAGCTTGCCTTCAACGTTCAGGCATCCGGTACCGCGCAGGCGCCGACGGCACAGGCTGCCGTGCACCTGACTAATCTGGCGCTAGCGAACCCGGCCGGTGGCCCGGCCGCAACGGGCGAGGTCGATCTCACGGCACACACGGAGAACGGCTCACTGTTGGCTGATCTGAACGCGCGGCTCAGTGGTGCGGCAGCGAACCTGCACGCGCAGACCAGTCTCAGCGGTAGCTATACGACGGCGGCAAAGCTCACATTGTCGAACCTAGACATTAACCCTTTTCTACAAGTCTTCAACGTACAAGGCGTGAAGGGCGACTCGATTCTTGCGGGCACCGTGACCGTAAATGGTCCGCTGGCGACGCCGAAGCAGCTGAACGGCGACGCTGATCTTTCCCGCATCGCGGTCAGTGCGCAAGGCGTATCGATCGGTACCGATGGCGATCTGCGTGCCTCTCTGCGCGACGGTATTGCGCAACTGCAGCCGGTGCATATCACCGGCGCTGGGACGGATCTGCATGCCGAGGGCCGCGCCGAGCTGTTCGGCACCAACCGGCTGCTCGACGCCAAGGCATTTGGAACGCTCAATCTTCAGGTCGCGCACACCTTTGTGCCGGATATCAAGAGCAGTGGCTCCATCGCTTTTCACTTCACCGCTGGCAACACAATCGAGAAGCCGGACCTCGAAGGCGCGGCCGACTTCAATGACGTTAACCTCGCCTATGGAGACTTCCCCAACGGCGTCAACCACCTGAACGGCTCGCTGGTTTTCGACCAGGGCCGGCTAAGCGTGAAGAACCTGCACGCTACCAGCGGCGGCGGCGATCTTGTCTTTGGCGGCTTCGTTACCTACCAGCAGGGTGTTTATGCCGATCTCACTGTCACGGGCAATCAGGTGCGCGTCCGGTATCCGGGCGGTGTCAGCACTGTATTCAACTCCAAACTCCGCATCCAGGGCACGCTGCAGAACATACTGGTGAGCGGCAATGTACTCATCACCCGTTTCGCCGTCGGCGCCAGCGTTGACACGGCATCTTTTGCTTCCAACGGCATCTCGCCGCCACCGGATCCGACAGCCTTCGGCAACAACATCCGGCTGGACATCCACGTTACGTCTGCGCCACAGCTGGATATCAACAACTCCTATGCCAAGCTGGCCGGCGATTTGGATCTGTTCGTTCGCGGCACAGCCGTCGAGCCCTCGGTACTCGGCCACATCTCTATCACTGAAGGTGACGCTACCTTTGCCGGTACCCACTACACGTTGCAGCACGGTGATATCTACTTCACCAATCCAGTGAAGATTGAGCCGACAATCGACCTGCAGGCGAGTGCCCATGTCGAGGACTACGACATCATCATCGGCCTGAGCGGAACGACCGAGAAGCTGACACCCACCTTCCGCTCGAACCCGCCACTTTCCGAGCAGGACATCTTTTCGCTCCTGGCAGTCGGGAGCACGCAGGAAGAGGCGGCGATCAACTCCCAGGCGCAGTCGCAGGCCGGTGTTAATTCGACCGCTGATTCCATCCTCGGCGGCGCACTCAACGCCACCCTCTCCAGCCGCATCAACAAGCTCTTCGGGGGCGGTAGCGTAAAGATCGACCCGACCTTTGTCTCCGGAACAGGTAACTCTACGGCGCGCATTACGGTTCAGCAGCAGATCTCAAAGAACGGAACAGTCCAGTACGCGACGAACGTCAACTCGACTGCACAGCAGCTTATCCAGGGTCAGTACAATCTCACCCCTGATGTTTCCGTCGTTGCGGTGCGCGACGAGTCCGGAGTTTTCAGTTTTGAGGTCAAGCTGCATAGACGGTATCGATAAAAACAACTTTTCCGGCGAAAACGGTTCATAACGTGGGGGCGCTTCTAACTCTCGTTGGCAAGGAGCAAGACGATGCGGGGTAACCTCAGGTGGATTACCGGTCTGCTAGTAAGCGTACTCACTTTTGGCATGCCGGTTGCGCATGGGCAGGGTGACAGCTCATCTCTTGAGGCGGCGCTCACGAAAGCGCTGAACAAGAAGCAGCTCAGTGGCGTACATGGCTCTGTCAAGAGTACGGCACAGGGTAACGTCGCGGTTCTTACCGGCACCGTAGACGTTTTCGACGCTAAGGAAGAGGCAGGCAAGCGTGCCCGCAGGGTCAAGGGGGTGCAGGCAGTCGACAATGAGGTACAGGTGAACGCGCCTGAAATCTCCGACGCCGATCTGCGAAGTAAGCTCCTCAAGGCTATCCAGTACGACCGTGTGGGTTACGGGACCACGGCATTCAATGCCATCTCGGTCGGTGTCCAAGGGGGAGTCGTAACGCTTGGCGGCCAGGCTTATGGGCCGGTAGACGCTGACTCGGCAGTGGCTGTCGCAAGCAACACCAAGGGTGTTCGAGACGTCATCAATGACATTCAAGTAGATCCGGTCTCGCCCATTGACGACCGCATCCGCCTCCAGGCGTTTCGCACGATCTACGGCTTTCCCAGCCTGAACAAGTACGCTATTGACCCTGCGAAGCCGATCCGGATCTCCGTCCAGAGCGGAAACCTGACCCTCTACGGCGTAGTGGACTCTCAGGCCGACAAGGACGCCGCCGGCATCCGCGCCAACACTGTTCCAGGCGTCTTCAAGGTCGTCAACAACCTCCAGGTCGCGGGCGGTCCGGAGAGCAGCAGCAGGTAGTGCTATGGATGCACCAGGCGGGGCATCTCATAGAAGCACCGCCGGGCCCTCCCCCACTCTGCCAATTGGACCAGGCTTCGCGCACTCTTCTAGACCTGAAACACCTCGACAGGCTCGTTCGCGCGCGCCTCACGACGCTCCAACCGGAGTGCGTACAACGCAACACACAGTGCGATGCAAGCTACAGCCGCGCTGACAGGCGCGAGCGCTCGGTAGCCAAGCCCCGCTGTTAGTACGACGCCGCCCAGGCTCGCCCCCAGAGCGTTCCCGAGATTGAACGCGCCCTGGTTCAGGGTCGAGGCCAGGTTCGGAGCGCCCTGCGCCTGATCGACAACGCGTGCCTGCAGCGGAGCACCCGCCGCGAACTGTACAAAACCCCAGACGAAGATCATCGTGATAGCGGGAAAAGTGTGCGACTCAGAGAAAGGCATCAGCACGAAGATGCCGATCAGCAGCACAATCCCGCCCAGGATGACCGGCATCTGCCGCCAGTCTGCAAGGCGCCCACCAGCAGGTTGCCGAGCGTAATGCCGGCGCCGAAAACGACGAGAACCCAGCTGACAGCTCCCGGCGAGAGACGGGTGACCTTCTCAAGAATCGGCGCGATATAGGTAAGCACGCAGAAGAGCGAGACCGACGAAAGGGTGCTGAGTAGCAGTACCAGCTGGACCTCGGTCCGCATCAAGGCGTGAAACTCATGCCGGAGATGGATCTTCTCTGGCTTCTGGTACGGTACCAGGCGCAGCAAACCGAGCGCGGCGATCAGGCCGACTGGAATCAACGCCCAAAACGCGAAGCGCCACCCAAAAGCCTGGCCCAGTGCTGTGCCGGCCGGTACTCCAAGCACGTTTGCCAGGGTCAGGCCGCTGAACATGAGTGCGATTGCCTGGGCCCGCTCTGAGCGCGGCACCACATGCGTTGCCACGATGCTGCCGATCCCGAAGAAAGCACCGTGGCACAGGGCGGTAAGGATACGTGCGCACAGCAGCAGCGAGTAGGTAGGCGCGAGCGCGCAAAGCGCGTTCCCGAGCAGGAAGATACCCATGAGAATGAGGAGCGCCCGTTTGCGATCGAGACGGGACAGCAGCAGCGCGACGACGGGCGAGCCAAGAGTAACGCTGATCGCATAGCCAGAGACGAGCAGACCGGCTTTCGGGATGCTGACATGGAGGCTGCGCGAGAGATCTGGCAGCAACCCCATGATGATGAACTCCGAAGTTCCAATGCCGAATGCAGATACAGCCAGGGCGAGCAGGGGTTTTCGCATAAGGTCCTTCTATTCTCCCGCGTTGCCATGCAGATCAAAGAGGAGCCTGGCTCCAGCAGCACAGAAAGGATGCTTCGGCCTGCATCCGGGACCGGCCGGAGCTCCAGTGAGTGGGTATCGGCCGAGTCGTCCGCCGCAGGCCGCTCCCGTCTACTGAGTAAACTCAGGATATGGCTCTGATTCGTTCTGTCGGCATCACGCTGGAGATGATTAAGTGGGAGCACTCCATCTTTGCGCTCCCCTTCGCGCTGACCGCGGCGATCTTGGCGGCGAATGGCTGGCCTCACCCGATGCAGCTGGTCTGGATTGTGGTCTGCATGGTCTCAGCACGTTCGGCGGCGATGGCCTTCAATCGCTGGGTGGATGCCTCTCTGGACGCGGCCAACCCACGCACAGCGATGCGCGCTATCCCGGCCGGCACACTGTCCCGGCCGTTTGTTGGTGGCTTTACCCTTTTTTCCGCGCTCTGCTTCATCCTTGCTGCGGCTCAGCTCAACCGGCTTACCTTGCTACTTTCCCCGCTGGCGCTGGCCATCGTGCTTCTTTACTCCTACACAAAGCGCTTTACGCGCTGGTCGCACCTGTTCCTCGGCTTGGCCCTGGGGATCGCGCCCTCGGCTGCCTGGATTGCCGTTAGGGGATCGCTCGATCCTCGCATTCTGGTGCTCTCAGGGGCGGTGCTGTTCTGGGTAGCCGGTTTTGACGTCTTTTATAGCTGCCAGGACGCGGCGCATGACCGGGAGTGCGGGCTCCACTCTGTGCCGTCCAAGTTCGGCATTCCGGCGGCGTTCATGATAGCGCGCTTCATGCACATCACGATGCTCGGTCTCTTATTCTGGCTTGCGCATTTATTTGCGCTGGGAGCGACGGGCTGTGTAGCGGTACTACTGGTGGCGGGCCTGCTTGCCTACGAGCACGCTATCATCTCCCCAGGCGATCTAAGACGGATGAATGCCGCATTCTTCACGCTCAACGGCATCATCTCGTTTGTATTCTTCGCCGGGATTGCGGTCGCGGTTTTCGTGGAGAGGCACCGGGCCGCCTGACTCTGCGCTCGCGCTCCGTGTCAAGCGGCTTTCCGGCGAAATGTCACACTCGCGACGGTGAGAACTAAGGCATGCTCGGGAGCGAACCCGACCCCTTATGTCAGCTAAAGGGCGGAGCGGCGGCCGGTGATCAGCTGGATGAGCAGCACAATAACGGCTAGGACCAGAAGAATATGAATGTAAGCACCTACGGCGTGGAAGCTAACCAGACCGACCAACCATAAAACGAGCAGCACGACAAAGATCGTCCAAAGCATAAGTCTCTCCGTAAAACAGCTTTTACCTTCTCGAAACAATATGTTGCACGCGGACAATCCACGGTTGCGTGAGGAGCAAGTTTTCGCCGCGGAAGAGTTCCTGAAAGACCGAAAAAGGAGAGGCAGATGCGTGTTGCGATCCAGGGAGAAAAGGGCTCGTTCAGCCACCAGGCAGCCCGGCTGCTCGTCCCATCGTTAAACGAGCTTCGCTCCTGCGCGCTCTCCTCGCAGGTCTTTGACGAACTCACGAGTGGCCGCGCAGACTGTGCTGTTATTCCTATCGAGAACTCGCTGGCGGGTTCGGTGCTGGAGCACTACGACCTGTTGCTCGCTCACGCGGTCGTGATCGCGGCGGAGCTCCTGCTGCGCATCCGGCACAGCCTGATCGTAGCTCCCGGGGTGCCACTCGATGCGGTACGCGAGGTTTACTCACACCCGGTCGCGCTGGCCCAGTGTCGTAGCTTCTTTGCTGCCCACCCCGCCTTGCGGGCGCTTCCGTTCTACGACACAGCAGGAGCGGCGGCACACGCTGTTGCGCATGGCGGAAGCAGCGGCTCTCCGGTGGCCGGTATTGCCGGGGAACAAGCAGCTGAAGAGCATGGCGGTGAGGTCCTGCTGGCCGGCATCGAGGATAATCCCGCAAATTACACGCGTTTCCTGCTGCTGCGATCTGAGTCGGCTGGCACGGTCGCTGAGGCTTGGCTCGTCAGGGAAGAACAGCCGGCGGACAAAGTATCGCTGGCCTTTGGAGTGCCCAATCGCCCCGGTGCGCTTGTGGCCGCCCTTGAGATCTTTGCGCGGCACCAGCTTAACCTCACCCGGCTTGAGTCTCGTCCGGTGCCTGGCTCGCCTTGGGAGTACGTCTTCTACACGGATTACCAGATCGAAAGCAGCGCGGCCGCCGAGCAGGCGCTCGCAGAGCTAGCCGGACGGTGCTCTTTTCTCAAGCAGCTGGGCCGCTACGCAGCAGCGCCTCTGCCTCAAGCAGGCAAGTAGTGACCGGGCAAGCGTTCCCGCAGGCGTGCGAGTACCTTGGTGCCCCAGCTAGGCTGCTTTCCCTCATGGCCTGACCTCGTCAGCCGATACAACAGGAAGACGAGAGCGGCCCCAAAGAAAGGGCTCCGGAAGCACTACTTCCTTCAGCAGCAGGTTTCCCATCCTGTGGGTAAGCCTGCTGGTTCTTTCTTCTGCATCTTTCGAGGATGTGCGGGCGTCGAATGGAAGTAACTTGATAAAGGTACACTCATGCCAAATGACTTCCTAAGTATCATCCGTCCCAGTAGCTCCGGACCGCGGGTCGAGGCGGGCGAGCGTAACAGCAACAACAAGCGGACGCTGCCGGTATTACCCTTACGCGATACTGTTCTCTTTCCTCATGCCGTTCTGCCGTTGACCGTCGGCCGGGAAGGCTCGATCCAGTTGATTCAGTCTCTGGGCGAGGAGAAAACGATCGTTGTGGTCGCCCAGCGTGACTCGCGCCAGGATGCGCCGCAGCCTTCCGACCTCCACACCTATGGCACAGTCGCGACCATTCACAAGGTCGTCAAGATGCCGAACCAGAGCCTTTTTGTCTTTACCGAGGGCGTGGAGCGCGTCAAGCTTGACGATTTTGAGCAGCTCGAGCCGTTCATGACCGCCTCTGTGGAGGCTGTACCGGAGGTTTCTCCGACAGCCAATCCGGAGCTTGAGGCTCTGCAGCGCAATATTGTTTCTGATTTCCAGACCATTGTGGCGGCTTCTCCGACCCTTTCCGACGAGCTGCAGGCGATCGCTGCCCAGATTGAAGATGGCGCCCGGCTGGCAGACTTCGTTTCGGCTTCCTTGCCGTTTCTCTCGACCGCCGAAAAGCAGGAGCTTCTTGAAACAGCGGACGTGCAGAAGCGCCTGGAGCGCGTAAACAAGCACCTGGCGAAAGAAGTTGAGGTGCAGTCCCTGCGCAACAAGATCCAGTCCGAGGTCCAGGACCAGGTCCAGCAGTCGCAGCGGGACTACTACCTTCGCGAGCAGATGAAGGCCATCCAGAAGGAACTCGGCGAGGGCGACGAGGGCCAGCGTGACATCGAGGAACTGCGCGAGAAGATCGAGGCGGCCGGGATGCCAGAGGAAACCAGGAAGGAGGCTTTGAAAGAGCTCAACCGCCTAGCACGCATGTCACCTATGGCCGCCGATTACTCGCTGACACGCAACTACATCGAGTGGTTGGCCGTGCTGCCCTGGGCCAAGAGCACCGGCGGCACCATCGACCTGCTGCTTGCGAAAGAGGTCCTTGATGAGGACCACTACGAGCTGCGCAAGGTCAAAGACCGCATCCTTGACTACCTAGCGGTTCGCCGGCTCAAGCCGGACATGAAAGGGCCTATTTTGTGCTTTGTCGGGCCTCCAGGCGTGGGTAAGACCTCGCTTGGTCGCTCGATCGCGCGTTCGTTGGGCCGCAAGTTTCAGCGGCTTTCACTTGGCGGCATGCACGATGAAGCGGAGATCCGTGGGCATCGCCGCACCTATATCGGCGCACTGCCTGGTCAGATCATCCAGAATCTGCGCCGTGCCGGCTCGAACGATCCGGTGATGCTGCTCGATGAGATCGATAAGCTCGGTCGGGATTTCAGGGGCGACCCATCGTCGGCGCTGCTTGAGACGCTCGATCCGGAGCAGAACGCGACCTTCCGTGACAACTACCTGGATCAGCCTTTTGATCTTTCCAAGGTGCTCTTTATCTGCACCGCGAACCAGCTCGATACGATCCCCGATCCGCTCCGCGACCGGATGGAGATTATCGAGCTCTCGGGCTACTCGGAAGAAGAAAAGCGGCATATCGCGACCCGGTACATCGTGCCGCGGCAAACCAAGGAGAACGGACTTACTCCTGATCAGATTGAGATCCCGGAGGACTCGATCGGCTTCATCGTGCGGCATTACACCCGCGAAGCAGGCGTGCGGCGCCTCGAGCAGTTGATCGGTACCATCTGCCGCAAGCAGGCGCGCCGTATCGCAGAGGGCAAGACGGACAGGCTGGTTGTGACCCGCGAAACAGTGCAGGAGTTCCTCGGCGGCATCAAGGTACGGGTCGATACCGAGATTGCTGAGCGGACAGCACGTCCGGGAGTCGCGGTAGGTTTGGCCTGGACACCGGCGGGCGGTGACGTCTTGTTCATCGAAGCGAACCGGATGAAGGGTAAAGGCGGCTTCACCATGACCGGGCAAATCGGCCAGGTCATGCAGGAGTCGATGCAGGCCGCGCTTACCTGGGTTCGCTCCAATGCAAGCTCTATCGGTTTGTCGGAGGACTTTACCAGGGAGATCGACCTTCATATCCACGTACCGGCAGGCGCGATTCCAAAGGACGGACCTTCTGCGGGCGTCACCATGGCAACAGCGCTGGTATCGCTCCTGACAGACCGGCCCGTGCACCCGCTCATCGCGATGACAGGCGAAATCACGCTTTCGGGCAACGTGCTGCCGGTCGGGGGCATTAAGGAGAAATTTCTTGCGGCTAAGCGAGCCGGAGTCAAGCGCGTCATCCTGCCTGCTGATGTGCAGCAGAATGTTGAGGAGGATCTTACGCCGGAGCAGGTTGAAGGCGTCGAGATCCATTACGCCAAGCGTATCGAGGACGTTTTAGCTGTCGCTCTGCCGAAAAACAGCCTGGAGGAGCGCGTCGACGAGGTAGTGCGCGAAGAAGTGTTGGAGCACGCGGACGCCTGATCAACAGACTGGAGCACTAACAAGAGAGGGAGGGCGGCGACCGCTGCGCTCCCTTTCTTGTTAGCTTCTTCCGATTCGTGCGCTTTGTCTCCTTGGATACCTAGGCGATAATGGCGAGACTAGGCCGACCTACCCACGAGGATCTATGACGCCGATTGCCGGGACTCCGCCGCGATCCCTGATTCTCAGACACATGCCATCGCTTGACTCCATTCGTGGATTGGCAGTGTTGATGGTTGTTCTCTTCCACGGCTTTGGCAGTTATAAGTGGCAGCTTCTTTTTGGATTAAGAGTTGGCGCCTTGGTTACTAGCTTCCTGGCATGTGGGCGCTTCGGTGTCGATGTTTTCTTTGTGCTCTCCGGCTTTCTCATCACTGGTTTGCTGATGAAGGCGCGAGATCGTCGGGATTTTTATCAAAACTTCTATCTCCGCCGAGTGCTTCGCATTTTGCCAGTCTACCTTTTGATGCTTGCTGTCCTGAAACTCGCGCATACAGTCGACTGGCGTTTTGTAGTGGCTGCTGTCCTCTTCCTGGCCAACTTTTCTCGTATCTTCGGAGCGCCGCTTAACGAGTATGGTTCACTCTGGTCGCTTGCCGTCGAGGAGCACTTTTATTTACTCTGGCCCACCTGCGTTCGCAGGCTGCGCGAGCGTACGCTGTTCATCTTGCTCTGCCTTACACTGGCTGGTGAGCCTCTACTAAGGCTCATAGCTGCGCACATCAGCTCGCACATTGATATTCACTACAAGACCCCATTTGTTCTGGATTTCATCGCCTATGGAGCGCTTCTCTCGCTGCTCGTCCAAACGGAACGGATCCATCTGGAGAATGCCGCCCGTATCGGGGGCATACTCCTCGCAGTCAGCTCCGCGCTTATCGCTCTGATCATCTGGCTAGCAGCTTTTCACTTTGGAGCGACGCTGGATGCCCTTGGCGATCTGCCCTTCTGCTGGGGCGCTTGCGGTCTCATTCTCGTTGGCCTGAGCCGCGACCACGCCCGCCTGATACGTACCGGACGCACGGATTCACGGGGAGTGCTGCCATTCTTCGGCTACATCAGCTACGGGCTCTACCTAGTCAACGTCTTTGTCTTCGCGAAAACTCGCGGACTGATCGAACATCATTACTCGCCAAGCGTAACCGACAGGATAGCGTTTTACGCACCCGTGGTGTTGCTCTGCATCGGGATCTCAACCGGGCTCGCCTATCTTTCGCGGCGCTATTTTGAGGGACCGATCCTGAGTCTCAAGGATCGCTGGCAGGACCGGTTTACCCGGCCATCAGCGCCGCCGCCTGAGCCGGTTACAGTGGCGACTGAGTAGGACGTTCTGACCGCCCATCCACACGAATGCCGGTAGGTACTTTGGCGCTACGCCAGGGCAAGAGCCCGCTGGGCTGGTCGCCGCGTTGCACCATCAGAACCAGTTAGCCGAACACTCACCAGTTTTGACACGCCAGGCTCCTGCATGGTGACTCCGTAGATCATGTCGGCCGCAGTCATCATGCGCTTCGAGTGAGTCACCATCACGAACTGCGTGTCGGCCGCCATGGAGCGCAACATCTCCGCGAGCCGTCCTACGTTGGTCTCGTCGAGTGGCGCATCTACCTCGTCCAGCACGCAGAAAGGCGCCGGCTGGTACATGAAGATAGCCATGAGCAGCGAAAGAGCAGTGAGCGCCTTTTCGCCGCCCGATAGTAGAAAGACATTCTGCAGCTTCTTGCCCGGCGGCTGCGCGACGATGTCGATGCCGGAATCTCCTGAACTTTCCTCGTCCGTCAGCCGCATCGACGCCTGGCCGCCGCCGAACAGGCGGGCGAAGACTTCCCTGAAGTTCTCATTGATACGTGCGAACGCTTCGTCAAACTTGAGCCGCGAGACGCTGTCGAGCTCCCGGATCGTGGAGCGGGTGTTCTCGATCGAGTCCAGAAGATCCTTGCGCTGCGTCTCCAGGAACTGGTGGCGCGTCTCGGTTTCCTTGAACTCTTCGAGCGCCATCATATTGACCGGACCCATCGCTTCAAGACGCCGCTTTCTTTCGCGGCAGCTTTCGTCCTCGACTCGCAGCGTCTCCGGCGCGAGCCGCTCAACGCCGCCGGCCGCAAGCATCCCGCGTAGGATGTTTGCCTCCACTCCAAGGTCGGCCACGCAGACCTCGGTTAGATGGGAGAGCTCAGCCGTGAGCCGCGCCGCTGTGCTCGCGTGCGCAGCCCTCTGCTCACGCGCCGCCTCGGTTGCCGTCCGTAACTGCTTCAGTTGCGTCTCTGCTTCGACGAGCTTGGACCGCAGCGTTCGGGCCTCGTCGTTCAACGTCTGAACCCGCGCTTCAGCCTCTACGCGGCTCGCCTGCAGTGCGGCTTCATGCCCGGCCAGCGAGCTGTTTTCGCTCTCGCGCTGTCCCTGCTCAGCCTGGGCACTCCCTATCAACTGCTCCAGCTGTTTGCCGCGGCGTTCGGCCTCGGCAAAGATGCGGTCGAGGCGCTCGAAACTAGCTGTGGCGCCGCGGCGGCGTTCTTCCAACCCGGCCAGCTCAGCCGAAAGCTTTGCCGCGGCCGCTTGAGCCTCGTCGCGTGCCTGCCGGGCCGCAGCTACGGCCTGCCGCAGCTCCTCCTGCCTCGCTTCGACTGCTGAATGAGAGCTCTGCAGCCGGGCTGATTCATCCGCTTTGCGGGCGATCAGCGCTGCTTTCTCCTCATGCTGCGTTCTGGCCCGTTCACCTTGCAGCGTCCACTCGGCCAGGCGGCGTTCCAACCGTTGTCTTTCGCCATCCATCTGGCGCAGCGCCGCGCCTTCATGGGCGCTCTCGCGCTCGGCAATCCGGCGCTCCTCGGTGCTGTTGTCAATGCGGTGGGTTAGTTCGGCAAGTGTGCGAGCGAGTGTGGCGGAGTGCGTTTCTGCTGCGGCCAGCTGCTCTTCCACGCTTGAGAGCTTCGTTTGCGCGTCGCGCAGCTCTCGCTTCAGTGCGAGCGGGCCTTCGGCGCGCGGCTTGCCGCCAGTGACGGTCACGTTGTGGAAGCATTCGCCCCCTGGGGCAAGAAAGAATGCGTCCGGGTTCTCGAGGGCCAGCGTTCGAGCGGTCTCCGCGTCCGGAGTCACGTAGCCATCGCGCAGCTTGGGCAGGATTACTTCGAGCGACTTACCGAAGCCGTTGAGCACGCGGATGCAATCCTTCAGCCCGACAACCCCCTGCTTGGGCGCAAGCGCACCACTCGCGTTTGCAGCGAAGGAGAACCTGGCCTGGGAGTCGTCCGGGTGTACAAGAAAAGTCGCGCGCCCGTCCACCCCTGCGTCCTTGCCAGCGCTTGAGCCGGTGCGCAGCAAGCTGAGACCCGCGTCCGCTGCGTCCCAGCTCTTCACAACGATGTAGTTCAGCTCATCCCGGAGAAACTCGTCGACGACGGACTCATACTGCTCACCGACCTCGAGAAAATCCGCTAGGGTGCCGACCGGCTTGAGGCCGTCTGCAAGCGTGCTCGCTTTCAACAGCTTTTTCACTGTGTCGGTCGAGTAACTATGCTCGCGCAGCAACGCATCGAGCGAGTTCCGCCGTCCGGCCAACGTGGCACGCTCGGCGCGCAGGCCATCGGTGCGGTGCTTCGCTTCCTGCTCCTCCGCGCGCTTTGTCACAACGTCTGCGCGAAGGCTGCCTACTTCTGTTTCGATCCGCTTCAGAGTCTCACTGGCCGACTCGAAACGCAGCGAGACCTGCCCGCGTTCCACGCCGAGCGCATCCAGCTCCCGCCGGGCTGCCGAGAGCTCGCCTTCCAGCCGGCTTGCATCCCGGTCGACCGCCGCAAGTGACTCCTCAGCTTGTGCCTGTTCGCGGCGTACCTGGCCCAGCTGGTGCAAAAGCTGCGTCGCCTCGCGTCGAGCCGCTTCTACCCGTCCTTCTGCCTGCCCGACGGCGGCCGAGGCGTCACGAGCAGCAGTTTGCTGGCGGCTGGCCTGGGTCCGAAAAGTCTCGGTTTCGGCTGCCACGCTTGCCAGGAACTGCTGGCCCTGCGCCCGCTCTGTTGTCAGGGAAGTGAGCTGTTCGCGGGCCTGATCTAATTCAGTGCCGGCTGTGGCGAGCCGTGCCTCGAGTTCGGCGATGCGCTCCGCATTGCTGCTCTGCCGGTTGCGCGCCCGCTCGAGCTCGATGGCACTCTCGCTCGCGATCCGGCTTTGTTCCTTTGCTTGGAGGTCCAGCGCATACCCGCGTTCCTGGCCTTCTGTGACCTCGGCCTGCAGGCTCTCCATCGTGCCGCTTTGCCCGTCGATCTCAACCGTAAGTGCAGCGATCGCGGCAGCGGCAGCAGCGGTATCCTCATCGAGCCCGGCAAGCTTGCTTGCGAGCACCACGCGCAGCTTCGCTTGCAGCTCATCCCGCAACGCTCCGTAACGCTCAGCCTTGGCTGCCTGTCGACGCAGCATCACCATCTGCTTCGCGACCTCGTCGAAGATGTCGTCTATCCGAGCCAGATTCTGTCTGGCCTGCTCCAGTCGCAGCTCGGAAAGCCGCTTCTTTGTCTTGAAGCGCGTGATACCCGCTGCCTCTTCAATGATGGCGCGCCGGTCGTGGGGCTTGGAGCTCAGTAGTTGACCGATGCGCTCCTGCCCGATGATCGCGTAGGACTCGGGCCCGAGTCCCGTACCCATAAAGATGTCCCGTATATCCGCCAGCCGGCACAGCTTGCCGTTCAGCAGATACTCGCTGTCGCCAGTGCGGAAGAGCCGGCGGGTTACGACAATCTCGCCCCGCTGTGCCGTCTTCTGGAACTTGCGGCGCCGGATCTTCAGCACCACCTCGTCGCCAGGACCAGGTTCTTCCTCGAAAGCGCCATACGACGGTTCGCCTTGCTCCGGCTCGGTGGTTTCGCGTTCGGCCGGTACAGGGCCGGGCTGGGAGGCGGCGATGATCTGCTCTACTTCGTCGGCCTTGCTGGCGCGGAGAGCCGCCTCGTCCCAATCGCCGTCGCTGCTACTTGCTGCTGTCGCGGCGTTTGTCTGGTCGCCGGTTAGCGATCCACTGCCGTAGGCTTCCGGATCAATCAACGTGATAGACACTTCGGCCATGCCGAGTGCCCGCCGCTCGCGCGTTCCGGCGAAGATCACGTCCTCCATCTTGCCGCCGCGTAGGCTTTTCGCGCTCTGCTCGCCGAGAACCCAGGTGACGCCATCCAGAATGTTCGACTTGCCGCAGCCGTTCGGCCCTACGACGACGGCGATCCCGTCACCGGGAAGCGCGACCTCAGTCTTATCGCAGAACGATTTGAAGCCGAGAATCTGGATTTTCTTGAGCTTCAGCAAAATGTAGCTGCACTCCTTCAGGGCGGGGTCAGTTGAAGACTATGCGCTCCGTATCGGCCGGGCAAGGGAAGCGCAGCCCGCGGGATCGCCAGGAACCAGCCGAAATGTGGATAAGCTGGACGAAATTCAGTTTGCCTCACTGTTTCGAAGATTCCGCGGCTGCCGTGCATCCAAAAGCGCGATGCCTTTGCTTGAGCAGCGTACGACTCAGTCCACCGCAGAGGCGTCTTCCCCAGCCTCCAGGACAATGCCCGCCTCGGCTCCTGCATCTTCTCGGGGAAGCGCTTGGCGATCGGCGCTGGAGGATGCTGGCACGTGGATGCGGCCGGGAAGTCCATTGCGGCGCGCCGGGCTGCTGCTGTTGTACGTTCTCGCTGCTGTTCAGTTTGTCGGCTCCTACATCTATCTTGAGTGGCCTTATGTCAACTTGCCGCTTTGGGAGGACGGCTCCGAACGCCTGCCGTTTCAAACCCGGTTGCTGCTCGCGCCGCTGTACCGCTATGTCGACCACGCTCCCTGGGCGATTCACCATGCAGCGCATCTAGCACGCAATACCTACTTTTTTCCCCGCGGCGTCACGCCTGGCATGGTTCTGGAGTTCTATCTGGGCATTGTCTGCGTGCTGGTGAGCGGCTGGGTTGCGCTGCGGATCTACGACGCCGCAACCAGACGCAACCTGCTGCGGCCTCTGGTCTTCCCCCTATTCCTCGGCCTATGTGTGCTGGCTTATATCGTGCACACCGTTCAAAACTTCCGCTACGTCTATGACATGCCGAGTCTTGCTGCGTTTGCGACCGGCTTCTACCTGATCTACTTTCGCAAGCCGCTGATCTGGTTTGTAGTTCTGTTCGCAGTTGCAACCCTGAACCGGGAAACGACTCTCCTGCTGCTCCCTTTCTGGGCGATCTCCCAGGTTCTGGGTACGGATGGTCGAGTGCACTGGCGCGACCTGCTGCGCTGGCCTGTGCTCTCCCTGGTAGGGGCTCTTTCGGCGTACTGGCTGCTCTGGCACCAGACCGTTTACACGATGTTCGGGGCCAACCCGTCGGAGTACTTTACTCGCCCCCTCTGGAACTTGCACCTATTTCTACGCCTCCGCTACTGGCCACAGCTGGCCAGCGCATTCGGTTTTCTCTGGCCATTTCTCATTCTGTACCGGAAGCGGGTCGCCGACGCGCAACTGCGTGCCTGGCTGCTGGTGCTGCCGGTCTGGTACGCCTTTATGCTGCTGTGGGCAATCGTGACTGAGACCCGGGTCTTTGGGGAGCTGCTACCGTTTCTCGCGCCTTTAGTCGCCATCATGGCTGAAGAGGTGTTCGCCGGGAAGGTGCTTCGCCAGAGCCGGCGCGCGGGAGAACAACTACCCGCGCCGCTTCGCAGGGCCGGCCGGGCTGCCTGAGAGCCGGCAGGGAATTACCGTCCAGTACTGACCAATCGTTAACTAGTGACCGACCGTTAACGCGAGCAGCGGCATCCTGGCCAACCACTGCGGCCTATGGCTTACTGGTTGGGCGTAGCAGAACTTCGCTGACAAAGCTTTGGGGCGCTTGCCGGACGAGCATCTCGACTACATGTGCTACGTCCTCCGGCTGGATCTTTCGCGCGGCCTTCGCTGCGTCTGTGCCATCACTCCCGCCGAAGCCCGTGTTTACAGAACCTGGTGCGATGACCGATACGCGGATACCGAAAGGACGCAACTCCTCGGCGACTGAGTAGCTCAGCCCGTTCAGGCCTGCTTTCGACGCCGAGTAGGCTGCGCCGTTGGGTAAGGGATTGCGCCCGCCGAGTGACGAGATGTTGATGATGTGGCCAGCCTTCGCCTCGAGCATTCTTGGAGCGACCGCGCGAATCATGAGAAAGACCGCACGGAGGTTGGTGTCGAAGGTCTGATCCCAATCCTCGATTGTCATTTCATGAAGCGGTTTGTGAAAGCGGCCCACGCCTGCATTATTGACCAGGATGTCGCATCGGCCCCAGCGCTCGGCGATTTCACTGGCCAGCTGATCAGTCGAAGACGCGTCGCGCAGGTCGGCCGGATAAGCCGTGGCCGAGCCGCCGGCTTTTTCGATGTTCGTCAGTACATCGTCAAGCTTCGCCCGGTCGCGCGCAATCAAAACTGCATGCGCACCCAGCTGCCCCAGCCGCTCAGCTACCGCCCTGCCGATACCACGTGCCGCACCCGTGATAACCGCTACCTGACCCGCTAGTACCTTCCCTGTCTCGATGGATTGCATAGCAAGGGAGATGCTGCCTGTATGGCTGGCGGGCTGTTTCTTAGCGAGCCGTTTGTGCGTTATAAGAGGGGAGAACGGTTCCGGCTGGGTTTGTTCTTCTCTTTCACGAACGAAAGCTGCGCGGATACTGCATCCCAAGAAAGTCCCAGATCGTTTAGGAGCGTTCCATGAAGAAGGTTGTTGTCGCCTCGCTGCTCGCGTTTGCGACCAGCACACTTGCTGTACTGCCTGCCGCGACCGCGCAAACCGCGCCTGCTACCGCGCCGAGCCAGGCCGCTTCGCCGACCCAAACCGGCCAGCCCGCTACTGGAACTAACGCGCAGGGTGGCCAGATCACGATCAAAGATCCGGCCGAGTACAACGCCTACACGAACGCAGTCGGTCAGAGCTCCCCGGCAGCCAAGGCACAAGCCATCGAAGCCTTTCTGCAGCAGTATCCCAATTCCGTGGTGAAGCAGGAGATGCTGGAGCAGTTGGTGGGCGCCTATCAGCAGGCCAACGACACGCCCAAAACAGTGGACGCGGCACGCCGTCTGCTGCAAGTGGATCCGACCAACCTGCGCGCACTAACCTTTATCGTCTACGTGGAAAAGCAGCAGGCGCAGGGCGACCAGTCGAAACTGGATGATGCAGCCTCACTGGCACAAAAGGGCCTGAGCGCGACCAAGCCGGCCGGCATGAGCGACGCCGACTATACCAAACTGAAGGGGCTCGCGACGCCAATCTTTGAAAGCGCGATTGCCGCTGATGATACCGCAAAGAAGGACTACAAGGGCTCGATCGATGCCTACCAATCCGAGCTAAAGGCCTATACCGATCCTACGCAGACCCAGACGGGACCTGGACTGCTCGACACCTACCTGCTAGGACAGGCTTACCTGCAGGAAGATCCGAAGGACCTGGTGAACGCGATCTGGTACCTGACCCGCGCTGCGCAGTTCGCGCAGGGTACCTCGAAGGACCAGATCGAGAAGGCAGCCGAGTATTGGTACAACAAGTACCACGGCGGCATGGATGGCTTTGATCAGGTAAAAACCCTGGCGCAAGCCAACCTGATGCCCCCGGCTGACTATAAGCCGACCGCCGCTCCGCCGCCGCCGGCGCCTGCCGACCTGGCTCACCAGGCCGTGACCAGCACGCCTGATCTCTCCAAGCTCTCGCTTTCCGACAAGGAGTTCGTGCTCGCTAACGGCTCGACGGAGGACGCCGAGAAGGTATGGGCAACCCTGAAAGGTCAGACCCTTCTGATTCCGGGCAAGGTGGTGACGGCCACTGCCGATCAGGTGCAGATGGCGGTCTCTGCCGACTCCCAGCAGTCGAACAAGGCTGACTTCACCATCAACATGAAGGAGCCGCTCAAGACAGTTCCTTCGCCGGGAGCCGACGTGAAATACGTGGCCACCTTCGACTCTTACACGCAAAACCCGGCACAGATCATCTTGAAGGATGGCGCAGTACAGGCTACAACGCGGACCCCTGCACGTCGCCGCTAACCTGGGCCTCGTTCCGCTGGTAACCTAATCGTTCATCGAGAAGAGGGATAGCCTGTCCGGGCTGCCCCTCTTCTCAGTATTACGATGGTATAGTAGGAGGCGCATGAGAGCTCTCCGTCTCACCTCCCTTGCTGTATGGCTGCCTTTGTTTGTCGCAAGTCTTTCTGCGCGGGAGCTGCGGGCGCAGAACAACGTTCCGCAGGGAGCCCAGCCTCAGCCGCAGCAAACGCTTCCACCCAGCGCGACGCCGACTGAGCCCGGAACGCACAATTCTCAGGTGACGCCCGCGAGCCAAGCTCCAAAGCCTGTGCAGCAGCCGGATGTACGGCTCGACTCAAAGCCTCATACGGATATTGACGCCTCTGTCGACTCAGCTCCGCAGCCGATGGACCTCGGCTTGGATCTCGGCCTGGGAGCCAATCGCGACATCGATCTGGGCCATGACATCGTCGCTGTTACGCCGCCCGGCATGCTATCTCGTAGCGTTCCCGGCAATCCGCGTATGGTGTACTTCTCGCTGCCGGTGCGTGCAGGCGACGAAATTACGGCGGCGGACGCCGCGATCATTGCTGCGCGGCACGAGGATCTGGCTCGCGCGGCGAAAGCGCGGGGCCTCAATTTGTCTCAGTCCGGTTGGAGCTACCAGCAGACGGTATGCCCGGCAACCCAGCCCGACGCGGAAGCGCTGGTTGGTGTACCGGCAGGCGACGGTCAGGGTGCAATTCTGCTCCACTTTACTCGGCAGGACGGTGACCGGGCAGCTGCATTTACGGCGGTTGTGCCCCGGGCGAACAATGAGCCAGTGCGTGCAGTGAAGCTGGTCCGCAAGAAGGTGAAACATGCGACCACTGAACAGCAGGCTCTCAGCGTGAAAAAAGAGAGCGATAAGGCTGTAAATGAGGCGCTGCCGCCGGCAACGCTGTACCGGAATCTCTCGCCTGAGATGGGCTGGATCGCCGTTTCGGACTGCGTTGCGCAGGTTGGCGGCGCGACGCCGCAGATTCCGAACGAGCCTTTTCTGAGCGAGGACATCCTGACCGCGCCGACGCCGCTGCTCAAGCTGCGCGTTGACGGCGAGCACGACGTCATCTTCACGGATCGGCTGGATGATAGCCGCTACGTGGTTTGGGAGGAGCACGTTTCCAGGACGGGAAAGCTACTCGAGACCAAGCATGAGCAGGTCGCCATCGTAGCCCGGCCAGTCACGAACCCGCCCGTGCCTCAGCCGATCACGATTACGAACATCCCCCAGCCACCGACCCGCATTTCGCCGGAGCCGCCCAGCCCCTTATCCGGGAGCAAACAGTAGATCCACCGATTCAGTGACCAGGTGGCTCCTCGAGCGGAATCTTCTGCATCACAACCGGCAGAACCTTTATTCCCCTCCCCGGACGTGACGCATGGATGTGCAGACCTGGCTTGAAGTAGGCGTAGTTGGAATGTTTATCGGCATGGTGCTGCTATATCTGCCTTTGCTGAGCAATAAGAATGAGCGGGAGGAAGGTGAGATCGCTTCCCACTTCTACGTGCCTCTCTTTGCCTTCACGGCATACCTCGTGATGGCTTTAGGCGCAGGCCGGCTTACTACCGAAGGTGGCCGCATCTTCTATTATGCCCGTTATATCGACTGGGCCATCACGACGCCGCTGCTGCTCTGGAGTCTTGTTCATTCTGGATTGAAAGGTACGGGCTTCAAGCGTTTTGCTCTTATCGCCAGTCTCCTCGGTGCAGATATCTACATGATCGTGACAGGGTACGTCGCGGGCCGCACCGATGATATAACATTGAAATACTCCTTCTACATCA
Source organism: uncultured Acidobacteriaceae bacterium (assembly GCA_964245435.1). Lineage (GTDB taxonomy): Bacteria > Acidobacteriota > Terriglobia > Terriglobales > Acidobacteriaceae > EB88. Next base: position 53,018 of record CAXTMF010000008.1, on the reverse strand, counting down.
CCAGCTGTATTGCATTCTTATTCATCTATTTCCTGCTCTTCGGTCCATTCAAGAAGATGACGGCGACTGGCCCTCACGGTGCAGACTACGCAAAGAAGGCCACCGTTCTTTCCGTGCTGTGGTTCGCCTACCCAGTCATCTTTATTCTCGGGCAGGAAGGTGCGAAATACCTCAGCGCGGACTTTGATGCTGCGGGCTACGTGATCTTCGACCTGCTGACCAAGGTGGCCTACGGGCTCTGGGCTGTAAGCCTCGCGAAGAAATCAACGAGCATTGCGTCCGATTACGCAGGTGAACGCGCCGTCGTCCGCTAACCCTTCACTGGCCTGATGCGCAGCGCCGTAATAGGGGCGGTCGCATCATTGCGGATGCCCCTTTTCTCTGGGATTCTTTATGCCGAGTGCAGTTGTGATCGGGGCGGGATTCGGCGGCATGGCTGCCGCCCTGCGTCTACGGGCGGCTGGCTTTTCTGTAAATCTCTTCGATAACCAGGCTCAGGCCGGAGGCCGGGCCGGCGTATACCGTCGCGCCGGCTACACGTTTGACGCCGGCCCTACCGTAATTACTGCGCCTTTTCTCTTTGACGAGCTCTGGGAACTGTTCGGCCTTCTTCGCAGTGAAGCAGTTGAATTCCGGGAGCTCTCCCCCTGGTACCGCATCCGCTTCGCCGATGGGCGATCATTTGACTATGGGGGTACGGACCATGAACTGGTTGAACGAGTGCACGCATTTGCCCCGGGGGACGTGGATGGCTATAAGAGGCTGCTCCGGAAGGTCGAGTCCATCTACCGCGTCGGCTTTGAACAGCTTGGAGCAGTGCCATTCCACTCTGCCGGAAAGATGCTGGCGGTTTTGCCGCAGATGCTAGCGCTCCGTAGTGACCGCTCGGTGTACAGCTTTGTAAGCCAGTACATTCGAGACGAAGCACTGCGCCGCGTTTTTTCATTTCAGCCTCTCTTGGTGGGCGGAAATCCGTTCCATACAACATCGATCTATTCGCTCATCCAGCACCTTGAACGCAAAGACGGCGTGAGCTTCGCCATGGGCGGCACGGCGGCGCTTGTACAGGCGATGGTGCACCTGATGCAGCAGGTCGGTGTCCACTTACACCTTGGCTGTGGAGTGCGCGAAATCCTCGTGGAGCAGGAGAACGGCAGCCAAGCCAGGAAGAGCGCCGTGACCGGCCGCGCTGTGGGTGTTGCGCTCGAGAACGGCGAGGTCGTGCAGGCGGATTGTGTGGTCGCGAATGCCGATGCGCCCTCGGTCTACCGCCACCTGATCGCGCCCAAGTGGCGTCGTAAGTGGACGGACGCGAACATTCGCCGGAAAAAGTTCTCGATGGGCCTCTTCGTGCTCTATCTCGGTATACGCAAGCGGTACCCGTCGCTCGCGCACCATACGATTCTGCTGGGTCGTCGGTACAAGGAATTGCTCGAGGAGATTTTCGATCATAAATTGCTTTCACATGACATCAGCCTCTACCTGCATGCGCCGACACGTACCGACCCGTCACTCGCCCCGTCCGGTTGCGAGAGCATGTATGCGCTTGTTCCGGTACCAAATCTGGAGGTGCTGCGTCCGGACCGCGCTATCGACTGGGCAGTAGCCGGCCCAAAGCTCGCAGCGCACACGATGCAGGTGCTTGAGGACTCGCTCTGCCCAGGGCTCCGTGAACACGTCGAGGTCCAGTTCCACGTCACGCCTGAGCATTTCCGCGATCAGCTACGGACCGAGCACGGCACTGGCTTTTCCATTCAACCCACGCTGTTGCAGTCGGCCTGGTTTCGCTTCCACAACCGCTCGGAAGATGTGCGGGGACTCTACCTAGTTGGCGCGGGTACGCATCCTGGAGCTGGTTTGCCTGGCGTACTCTGCTCGGCAAAGGTGCTCGAGCACTACTTTGACGAGATGCGCGCTGGTGCAGCTTCTCGCGGGAACTTCGTTGCGTCCCCCGGCGCCGGACGAGGTGCTGCGTGAGCGCTGGCGTAGAGGCTGTCATGGCGAGGTCCGGTCGAACCTTCCACTTGGCTTCGCGGCTGCTGCCGCTACGCATGCGCGAGGACGCTGCGGAACTGTATGCATTTTGCCGCCATATGGATGACCTGGCCGATGAGCAGGAGCCAAGCGTTCGCGCCAGGGGGCCGGAGATGCTGCAGCGGGCCATTCGGGCGCTCGATGAGGACCCGCTCGGCGAAGAAGCAGTTGCGTGTGGCTGGCCCGTGGATCTGGAGGCGCGCTTTGCCGGGTTGAGCCGGGTCGCGCTGCGGCTTACTCAGTCGCTCGCCGCCGATGTTGGCCCCCAACGCATTGGCACTGAGCGGGAACTCACTGAGTACGCCTTCGGCGTCGCCGGCACGGTCGGGATCATGATGTGCCGCATCCTGGGCGCGCCGCCCGAGGCAGCGCAGGCAGCGACGGATCTTGGCATTGCCATGCAGCTGACCAACATCGCTCGCGATGTTGCCGAGGATCTCGGCCGCGACCGCATTTACCTGCCCGCAGCCTGGGTGGCGCCCAAGGCCGTAGAAGCGGCTATCGTGAGCGGCGGTCGCTCAGCCGAGCTGGAGCGTGCAACCAGCCGGCTTCTTGAGCTCGCAGAACGCTACTACCGGAGCGGGCACAGCGGTATGCAGTACCTGCCCTGGCGAGCCCGCGTCAGCATCCTGGCAGCCGCGGCCTGCTATCGCGAGATCGGCATCGTCGTTGGACGAGATATACCGCTTTCCTGGCGCAAGCGAGCCGTGGTGGCGCGTAGCCGGAAGGCGCAGCTCTTGCTCTCTGCACTCCTGCAATCTCTTGAGAACAGCCGGACGCAGGCTAGTGCGCGGCGCGACCTCCTCACCCGGCTCGGGAGCAAGCCATGAGGAGCGACGTCGATCTAGCTATCCTCGGCGCGGGGTGTGCAGGGCTGAGCCTCGCTGCGGCACTTTCCGATCATCGGGTTCCAGGCGAGGTTCTGCTCCTTGAGCCGCGTACCAGCTATGTGCGCGACCGTACCTGGTGCTTCTGGAACAGCGAGGAGCACCCGTTCAGTTCGGAGATCTCCCACTCGTGGAGCAGCTGGCGCGTCAGTCATGGCCGGACTACGGTAATGCAGCAGAGTCATCGCTATCGTTATTGCCACATAGCCGGTGATGATTTCTACCGCGCGGCCATTGACCGCGTAGAGCGCCAACCTGCGCAAACGCTATGCCGCGGCGTCACGGTCCACTTAGTGGCTTCGCACCCGGGCGGGCTTATGGCGATCGAAACAAGCAACGGACGTCTGCTGGCAAAGAGGGTCTTTGACGGCCGGCCTGATCCCGGAAACTCCGCTGTGCCGCCTGCGCTCGTGCAGCGATTTGTTGGCTGGCGCGTCCGCACCGCCGAGCCCTGCTTTGACGCGGAAACTGTGGACCTGATGGGTCTGCTCCCCGCGGATGAGCCCGGTCGAGTGCGTTTTGTCTACGTGCTCCCCTTCTCGACGACAGAGGCACTGGTGGAGATGACCTACCTGGATGATCCCAGCCTGCCGGAACCGCCCTACCATCGCGATCTCCATGCCTGGATGGAAGAACGTTCACGCGACTGGGAGCTGCTGTACACAGAGAATGGCTCGCTGCCGATGCATGCCGGCGCACCTTGCCAACCCGGGCTCAGCAACGTGCACCTTATCGGTACGCGGGGAGCCCGCATCAAGCCTTCCTCCGGTTATGCCTTTCTGCGTATCCAGCGGCACAGCCGCGCAATTGCTGAAGCATTGCTGGCGGGCCGCCCGATACCCAGCCGGGCGGAGCCGCAGATTTACAAGACGCTCGATGTCATCTTCCTCCGTGCAGTGCGACGCTCGCCAGCAGTGGCAGCCACGCTCTTCCTGCGCATGTTCGCGCGGACGCGGCCGGATGAGCTGGTCCGCTTCCTAGGCGAGCGAAGCCGTCCCGCGGAGATGTTGCGTGTCGCCTGGTCCTTGCCGAAGCTCCCCATGGCGCACGCAGCTGTGATGGCCGGCCTTGGCGCAGTGCGAGCAGCGATGATGCAACCAGCGAACTCTGGAGCTGGCCGGTGAGCACTGCTTCCGTTTCCATCGCACCCGCCGCCAGCTACGCGTCGGCCCGCTCGGTTCTGCTGCCGCAGCGCTTGATTCTGTTCGGCGCAGCGGCCGCTGCGTGCTGCGTGGCATCGATCCTGGGCGCTCTACACGGGCCCGCCGTTGTGGCACTCGCCATCGCGGCTATTGCTGTAGCGATGTGGCATGGCGCTTACGACCAGGTGCAGGCGGAGCAGCTGCTATCACGCATCGGGCCGCGCTGGCCGCTTGTATTTCTGGGCAGTTACGCTCTTTTGGCTGCGTTTACGCTGCTCGGTTGGCTGCTCGCGCCGCTCGCGTCTCTCCTGCTCTTTCTCCTGTACTCGGCATGGCACTTCGGCACCGAACCCGAGATCTGGACGCCGACACCGCTCGCCAGCATCGCTGCAGTTGCGCTTGGCGCGGTGCCGATCGTGGCGGCGTGCCACTGGCATTCCGGCGAGGCAGCAGCAATCTTCGCGCAAATGCTGCACGGGGAAGGGAACACGCAGGGGCTGGCCGCGGCTCTTGCGGGTTCGCTCGGCGCCAGCTGCTGGCCGGTCGCCGCCGTGGCTGCCGCGGGCATTCTCGCCGGAAAGTTTGGCGTAGCTCGCGGTATGCAGGTTGAGCTGCTGGGCGTGCTTGCCATCGAGCTCGCACTCTTCTGCTTTGCAGACCCGCTGCTTGCCTTTACTGTGTTCTTCTGCTGCTGGCATACACCGGAGCACCTGGTCACGACCAGCCTGCCCGAGGGAGCAGGCGAGACCCTGGCGGGAAAGCTTGCCCGCAACTTAAAAGCCGGCTTCCTGCCCTGGGTGCTTGCGCTGTGTCTTACCGCGGGCATATTGCTCTGGGGGCGGCATGAGGCTATTGCTTATCAGGCCGAAATCTTCATCGTACTGAGTGCGCTCACTGTGCCGCACATGGCACTGAACGAACTAGGGCGAGCGACAGCAGCAGGGCCGAAGTTATCACATGCGAGTGACAGGACAGGGGGTCCATCCCGTGCAATCTGACGCGATTGGAGCCGAGCTGCAAGCGCTAGCCGCACGGGCGCGGGAGCCGCTGCGGGCCGTGGTCCGCTATACAGTGCAGGGTGGCAAGCGAGTGCGCGGGCTGCTGCTTATCGCGGCCGGCGAGGGTCTAGCGACAATGGCCGGCAGGCTGACCCAGACCGCGGCCGTTGTAGAACTGCTGCATGCTGCCACGCTCGTGCAGGACGACATCTTTGATCGGAGCAGCACCCGGCGCGGCCGCGCGGCCGCCCACCATGCATTCGACCCACGGCTGGCGACGCTTGCCTCCGACTGGATGTTGACCGAGGCGATCCGCGGTGCTTACCGGTGCAGCTTTGCCTTCGGCGAGGCACTGAGTACGTGTGCACAACGCATGATGGCCGGAGAGGCTCGCGAACTGACAGGTGGCTCGTCGAGAAACGAGCCGGCTCTGCGTGCGCACGCGCTGGCCGTCTCGATCGGCAAGACGGGTGAGCTCTTTGGCCTCGCGACGAGCGCGGCCGCGCTGCTCTCGGGCGATGTCGCTGCTGCCTCTCGACTGCACGATTGCGGACGTGATCTTGGCCTCGCGTTCCAGTACGCAGACGATGTGCTTGACCTGTACGGGGCAGAGCCGGTCGCGGGAAAGGACCTTTCGCGCGATCTTGGCGCGAACCTATGCACACTGCCTGTGCTCGATGCTCTGCCGCTGCTGCCCTCCGGCATCGCAGGCGTTGTGCTGCAACGCTGCGCCAAGACTGCTGTTTACGGCGAGCTGCAACGGCCTCAGGTGCGCGAGTACCTGATCCGGAAATCCGCGCTGCACTGGGAAGCTGCGGTGCAGCAGCTGCTGGGGGAGCTGCCCCAGGCCGGAGCCGCGACGTTGCTGCTAAAAACCCTGGCACCATCCGTGTTGCCGGGCGTTGAGGTCTGCCTCCCGGCGGACTTTGTCGTGGAAGCGGGGCGCCCGGCCGCATAGGCGTGCGAGGCGCCGGACAAACGCCCTGCACGCGTCCGCCGTGTTCTAATGCGTGGATCTCACAACGGAACGCAGTGGCAGCCTTAATGGCTGCGCCAAGTCTTGTCCGGCGCCCAGCAGGTCGTCTCGAGCGGGCACTCCGCGCAACGGGGTTTGCGCGCTACGCATACCGAGCGGCCATGCAGGATGAGCTCGTGCGAGAAAGCAATCCAGCGCTCGCGCGGGACAATCCGCATGAGGTCCTTCTCTATCTTTTTCGGGTCCGCGTGCTTACTCAGTCCGAGGCGTCTGGAAAGCCGCTGCACATGGGTATCGACGACCACCCCTTCAGCCAGCCCATAGGCCACACCCAGCACCACGTTCGCGGTCTTGCGCGCTGCGCCGGGAACCGTGATGAGCTCCTCCAGCGTTCGCGGTACCTCGCCGCCAAAGCGCTCCGTAACCGCCTTGCCTGCGCCCTGGATGGACTTGGCTTTCGCGCGGAAAAAGCCTGTCGTCCGCACGAGCTCCTGGAGCTCCGGGAGCGACCCCTGCGCCATGGCCTGCGGAGTCGGGAAAGCGCGGAAGAGATCCGGTGTCACCAGATTAACGCGCTTATCGGTGCACTGCGCTGAAAGAATCGTCGCCACCAGCAGCTCCCAAGCATTGCGGTGCATGAGCGCGCACTCGGCATTGGGTTGCGCCTTTGCCAGCCGATCGAGAAGATCGGCGATGCGCTCCGGTGCCAGGTCACGACGCGGCCGCGGGCTGGGCGGGTCTGGTTTCTGCTGCAGGATGGAAGGGTCAACGGCGATGGCGACACGCGGCCTGACACCTTTTCTGGCCGCCAACTTTGGCCTGGCAGCCGGACTGGCGAGTGGCGCGGCTTTCCTTAGGGCACACATACCGGTGATCCTAGCCGATCCGGTTGTGAGCGCGATGCGCTCTGCTCCGCATGGCTTGGTGTGAGCTGGGATAGCACACCCAAGGTTTGGTTCTAGTTATCCGAACCGGTGGCCCCGGCCTGCGCAGCCGTCTCGATCTCCGAGTGCGTCTTCGCTGCTTTGTCCAGCTCGCGGTAGATCTCCTCATTGCGCATGAGTGCCTGCACATAGTCGCGTGTCTGCTCAAAAGGAATCGATTCGACCCACTCATCGATGCCGGTGTAGTCACCTGCAGCTTTCCAGTCATCGACACGCGACTCGCCTGCGTTGTAGGAGGCGAAGGTGTACTCCTGCTGGCCACCGAAGCGGTCGAGCGTCTGCCTTAGGTAAGCGCAACCCAGCTTGATGTTGATCTCCGGATCGAGTAGTGCATTGACGTCCAAGTGGGAGCTATAGCCCGTCTTCTGGGCCATTTGACGCCCGGTTGCCGGTTCCAACTGCATCAAGCCGTAGGCATTTGCGTATGAGATCACGCGCGGATTGAATTCGGATTCCTGCCGGATGAGTGAGGCGACCATGTAAGGATCGAGACCATTCGCAGCCGCCTCGCGCTGGATCGTGGGCCAGTACTCCTCAGGGAAGAGAATGCGCCAGTAATCCATGGGCAGCTCGTCGATGGGCGCCGAGGTGTAGAAGGGGATAGCCCGTTTGAGCGAGCGCATCGCGCGATACGCCTCGCCAAAGCTCGCGTAGAGCTTGGCTTCGGCGAGCGATCCCCACTCGTCCGAACCCTCCGACGCATGGATCTCCTGCGAGAGATAGTCGTTAAGCCCGGCATTTGCGAGAAGCCGCGCTTTGGCGAGGTGCGGGTCGTTGCCAGGTACATCCTCGGTCAGGGTCGGAATCTGCTCCGGCTGCAACGCGTCGAGGCTCGGGATGGAGGACGGTGTGACATTGGGCCCGAGTGCGTCCAGCCGCTGCCGCGCGATCGCGGCGTAGTAGTAGTGCTGGTATACGCGTGTCTCGGCTGTGAAGTAGGCCGCCGCCGTCGCGGGCTCATGCTGCTGGTCAAGGTAGAGCCGGCCGCGCCAGTACAGCGCAGAGGACACGTTCTTGCCATCGCGGAAGCTCGTGAGCTGCTCATCCATCAGCTGTTCGGCCTGGGGAAAGTTGCGCTCCCGGTAGCTGAGCCACGCCGCGCGCCAGTGGGCGTTGTCCGCGTTTTTTGACTGCGGGAAGCGCCGCGCGAGCTCGAGATAGTACGGCACCGCCGACGCGTAATCCCGTTTGAGCATGTACAGGTTGCCGCTCGAGAACAGCGCCTCGGCCAGCCAGGAGTTGGTCGGGAAGCGGGTACGGAGCTGGTTTACCAGATCCTGCTGCGTTGCAAGATCCTGGTTGGACCGCGCGACCTCCATCAGCAGGTAAAGCCTGTGCGCCCCATTGTCGTCATCCGTGTCGGGGATGCCGGCGAGCGAGGCAGCAGAAAGCCGCTTCAGCTTCATATCGCAGGCAGCTGCGCCGAGCAGCAGGCTATCGCGCTCGCTCTGGTTCAGGTTCGGGTCAGAGGCAAGTGCGCGAAACTCGATCGCAGCCTCGTTGGATTTGCCGCCGTTGAACAAGGCATCCGCATGCTGGCGCCGCTCACTGACGCTGAGCGCGAGCCACTGCCCGGTCGATTGCAGCTGGTTCTGTGCCACTGTTGCTTCCGGGCTCAGTGGGTGCTCTGTGAGGATGCGCCGGTAGAGCGTCAGCCCGCCAGCACTGTCCCCGGTCTGCGACTCGGCCTTCGCCATCGCGAGGAGGAAATCGGGCTTGCTCGCCATACTCTCGCCCGTATGGGCATGCAGCAGACGCAACGCGTCCGCGGGCTGGTTCTGTTGGAGCAGCAGATTTGCTTCCAGCACGGGCACCTGCGGCGTGAAGATACTGTCCGGGTACTTCGCTGCGAAGTTCGTCAGGATGACGCTTGCAGCCGGGAGCTGACTGCTTTGCAGGTCGGCCTGCGCTGCAAAGTACTCTGCATAGTCATCGAGGGAGTTGCCCTGCGCATCGGCGCTGGCCAGCGCAGCCAACGCATCCGGGTAGCGGTGATCAAGCAGGTACGCGTGGCCGAGCGCGAGGTAGGCCGCAGCCGCGGCAGCGCCGGTATGGGCGTGCGCATAAACTTCCACGCCCGCGTATGCGGCCGGGCTGCGATAGTTGCCGAGCTGCTGGGCCATGGGCCGCAGCTGCGTAGAGGCGACAAACGCGTGCTCCAGCTGCTGCGTCTTGACGGCTTCTCGCGCGGAAAGAACCCGGTGCCGGCCGCGACGCCTGACTACGACCACCCGGTGAACACGCCCTCCTGCCGCATGGCGGCTATGCGCGCTGGCGGCAGTAATACGCGCACCGTGCTTTGCCGTTGTTCCGCCTGCATGCTTCGGGTGGGCGGCCTTCTTCAGCGGTGCTGCATTCAACAGGCAAGTTGTGAAAGCAAACGCGAAAAGAACAAGCGCGTGGCGCAAGGAGTACCAAGCCTTCCAATCATTCTGCCCGGCTCGCGGGGGCCGGCGGGTAAGGCTGCGTGTGGGGGTCACGAAATCGAGAATCCTCTCAGTCGAGAGTAAGCGAGCGGCTCGGACTGCGCTTCAGGAAAAGCTCACCCGGTACGGACCTTCGTACCCAGACGTACCCGTCGCATCACGGTCCGGCCAACAGCAGAACTATCCTCTTGGACTTGGCAGCAGCCGGAACGCGATAGCATGGGAAAGGCAGGGCTCGGGCACCGCTGCCCAATCAAGCGAAAGGCGCGAAAAGCTGAAACTCACATCGATGCCTCCCATCCAATCAAGCAGTGAAGAGCCCGGGAACAGTCCGGGATCCAGCATTCCGCCGCCGCCCGCGTTAACAGCCACAGTGGTTAGTGTCGATCCGGCGATTGAAGAACACCCGGACGTCCGCCTGGTCAACCTGGCGAAAGCCGGAGATGTGCATGCATTTGAAACGCTGGTGAAGCAGTATGACCGGCAGGTTTTTCGCATCGCGCAGCACATTACGCAGAACCGTGAAGACGCCGAGGATGTCGTCCAGGACGCCTTCCTCAAAGCGTACGAGAAGCTGAATCAGTTCCAAGGGAATTCAAAGTTCTACACCTGGCTGGTGCGTATCGCGGTCAACGAAAGTCTGATGCGGTTGCGCAAGCGGCGCACCGGCAAGATGGTTTCGATCGACGAGGATGTGGAAACAGAAGAAGGCTCGATGCCCCGGGAACTGGCCGATTGGGGCCCGAGTCCGGAACAGCAGTACGGGCAGTCGGAGCTCGCCGAGATCTTGAAAAAGACGGTCAACGGTCTGCCTCCCGGCTTTCGCGTGGTCTTTGTTCTGCGGGACGTAGAGGGTCTGTCAACGGAAGAAACGGCGGAAACGCTTGGCCTGAGCGTACCCGCGGTCAAATCCAGGCTGCTGCGGGCTCGCTTGCAGCTGCGCGAACGACTCAATCGCTACTTCGGCAACCGAACGGCAGATGGCGTGGGCAAGAAGAATGGGAACGGTGACGCAAAGTGATCTGCTCTGAGTTTTTGCTGCACCTGGATGACCTGCTCGATGACACCGTTGACCTCGACCTGCGCTCCGCGCTGCAGAGTCATCTCGGCGTATGCGAACACTGCACCATTACGGTGACCACGACCCGTAAGACCATCGAGGTGTACCGTTCGAACGTGCTCTATGACCTGCCGGATTCGCTCCGGGACCGGCTGCAGGCTGCAATCCTGGCAAAGTGTAAGAAGTGCTAAAGCTAATCCTCGCCGGATTGGTACTCGTTATCATTCTGCGGATGGTGAGCAGAGGCAGGAGTTAGCTCCGGACTCGGTTGATCGTGCCCGTTGAGGGTGCTGTAAGGTCCTCTAGCCTGTGCCGGGCATCTCCGTCTCGCTCTCTCGGGGGAGCACCCGATTGTCGCCGCTATTGCGCATCTCGTACAGGAACTCTGTATGGAACAGACTTGTAGTACCGTCGGAAAAGAGCACGACAATGCCATCGCTCATCTGCGCGACATTGACAATGTGCAGCGTATTACGTCGTTTGGACATAGGCCCGTCTCGAAATCAGACTGAAGCGAGCGTACGTTAGAGCACTTGCGCCCTCTGCATAGCTGCGAACATAGAGACTGCAATTGTCGTCAGGAGAAGGAAAGGCATGTCTGACGCAGTTCCCTAAGGGCTGCGTACACTGACATGCCTTGTTTTACCGGGTGGCCGAAACCTTAGTTGCTGCTGCTGTCGTCCCGCTTGTGGAGCGTCGGGCGGCCATCGTCAGTTTGCGCATTTGGATCATTCGCATTCGGATCGGAGCTACTGGCGCGCCGCAGAGTCGGCTTGCCTGCATTCTTCTTGTCGTCCAGCTTGCGCTTGTTCTCAATGCGAGCTAGGCGTGCTTTTACATCGTCGAACTCAGATGTCGTTTCGAGGTACTCAGCCCGAGGAGGCAGCAATGTTGCGATCTCATCCTGCGTGCGCTCGATACGGTCCGGGGTTGCCGGATGCGTTTCAAAGGCCTTGGCGATCGCGCCTGGCTTCCTCTTCTCGAGGTTCTCGATCTTCTCGAAGAAGGTGACCAGCGCCTGTGGATCGTAGCCGGCCCGGTAAAGGTACTGCGTTCCGAGAAAATCGGCCTGTGCCTCGAAGTCGCGCGAGAACTGCAGGAAGGTCAGCGGAATCGCGATGTTCGATGCTTCGTAGATGCCGTAACCCAGACCGCCGCCAACAAAGATGAGCGGGATCGTGCCGAGCTGGGCATAGTTCATGCGGGTCTGCTCCCGAACAGCATGGTGAGCGATTACATGCGATATCTCGTGTGCCATAACGCCAGCCATTTCGGCTTCGGTATCGGCGTTGAGGATCAGCCCAGAGTTGACGTAGAAGAAGCCGCCCGGCAGGGCAAAGGCGTTGATCTCATCTGAATCGACCACTTTGACCGTGAAAGGGATTTTCGCGTCGGAGTTCTTGACCAGATTCTGCGCCACGCGGTTAACGTACTCGGTAACGACCGGGTCGTTGATGAACTTCGTACTCTTTTCCAGCTCCATCGAGTACTGCTTGCCCATGCCTATTTCGGTGTTGGTCGAGTACCAGTTTCCCAAGCCACGCCCACCGATATTTCGTGTGCCAACAGCACTGACATCGTCATCGCTGCCTGGCTTAACGCCCTGCACTACTCCATTCGGGCCTATCTTTGCCTCGAGCGGCACCGGCTTCTCGGGCGTTTCCGGGGTGACAGGGGCCGGAGTTGGCTTGGCGTTCTTATCGCCGCCCGAGTTCGGCGTCTGACCCGGCGTCGTGCTCGGGGGTGCGGTCGTCGGAGGCGTAGTTTGGGGTGTCTGGGGCACCGTCGAGGGTGTCGGCTGGCTCTGCGGCGGTGTAGCCGGCGCATTCTGTGCCAGAACCGCCGATGGGACGAGCAAAACTGTGGCCAGGGCCAGCAAACGTGTGGTCATACAAGACACCTCAAGGTAAGCAGAGCGACCAGGGGAAGGATCCCTGCTTCTAGTATGAACCCAGCGGCTCCCCGAGTCCGATTCTTTTCGGTCCGGTAAATAAGATCCGTCGCCCCCGGACTCAGCCGTAGGCTTGCGCTCTCAGTAGCTACAGACAGGTTTTGCGCGTTTGCAGCTTCGGCGCATGCACAACTTGGTTTCACCATCTACACTACCTACGCGTATGGACTTCATGGCTGAAGCACACCCCGGTACGACCAACCAAGCGGCTCCCGCTCATCCCATCACCCTGGCGATTGATATCGGCGGTACGGGCTTGAAGATGATGGCGCTCGACAACGATGCCAAGCCCATGACAGAGCGCGTCCGCACGGAGACGCCGGTTAAGCCGACGCCGGCCCGAGTGCTGGAGGAACTGGAGAAACTCCGCACGCAGATCCCGCCATTTGATCGCGTTTCAGTCGGCTTCCCTGGCGTGATCAAGGGCGGACGGACCCTTACGGCGGCAAACCTCCACCCGGACTGGGTAGGTTTTGACCTGCAGGGTGAATGCGAAAAGCGCTGGGGCAAGCCCACCCGTGTGGCTAATGATGCCGCTGTGCAAGGGTACGGAGCGATCTGCGGCGAAGGCGTGGAGCTGGTGATCACACTCGGCACCGGGCTTGGTTCGGCACTGTTCACCCGCGGTCGCCTGAGTCCAGGGCTCGAGCTCGGTCACCATCCCTTCCGCAAGGGCCGCACCTACGAGGATTACCTGGGACGCCGCGGCATGAAGGAGATTGGCCCCAAGAAGTGGAACAAGCTTCTCCAAAAGGCTATCGACCAGACCGCTCACACGTTTAACTGGGACCACCTCTATATAGGCGGCGGCAATGCGAAGCTGGTCAGCTTCGAGCTTCAGGAGAACGTCAGCCTTGTCTCCAATCAAGATGGGCTGCTCGGCGGCATCAAGCTCTGGGCCGACCAGGACTGAGGCTGGAGCTCCGCATGGAAGAGAGTAATGCGTGAGCCCTATCCGGGTGTTGGTCGCTGAGGACCAGGCGATGCTGCTGGGGGCGCTCGCTGCGCTGCTGGAGCTGGAACCCGATATCACTGTCTGCGGCCGTGCCGCCAATGGCCGCGAAGCACTCAGCGCGATTCCGAATCTCTTACCCGACGTCCTCGTCACCGATGTTGAAATGCCGGAGCTCAGCGGGCTCTCCCTCGCCGCCGAAGTGCGCGACCGCTACCCGGCAGTCCGGACCATTGTGCTGACTACGTTTGCCCGGCCGGGCTATTTGCGCCGTGCCCTTGATGCCGGCGCGAAAGGCTACCTGCTCAAAGACCGGCCCTCAGCCGAGCTGGCCAACGCTGTCCGGCAGGTTCACGCAGGCAAGCGGGTCTTCGACCCTGAGCTCGCAGCCGAAGCATGGGCCGAAGCTGACCCACTCTCGGAACGTGAGCGTCAGATCCTCAGGCTTGCCGGCGAAGGTCGCTCCTCAGCCGAAATCGCGGCCGAGTTCCGCCTCTCCGAAGGCACCGTCCGTAACTATCTGTCCGAGGCATCCAGCAAGCTTGGCGCCTCCAACCGGGTTGAGGCGGCACGGATCGCCCGCACCAAAGGCTGGCTGTAGAAGCCGTAGGCTCTAAAAGTAAGCTCCGGAGCGCCCACTCGCCTTTGATTGACGAAATATGGCCTAACGTGCGGCTGTCGTCGCACCCGCATCGCCGCCCATCAGCTTACGCGTGAGATAGGTGTAGGTCAGCGCGTATGTGCCGGCTTCCTGCTTCAGGTCGGCCCCGGTACCGTGGCCACCCTCGGTGATTTCTTCGTAGAAGAACGGCTCCCTGTACTCCTCCATCTTTGCGGCAAACTTCCGGGCGTGCTGCGGGCCTACGCGATCGTCCTTCGTGGTCGTGAAGATGAGCGGCTCCGGGTACTTGCCATCCGCTTTAAGCTGATTGTAGGGCGAGATCGAGGCAAGAAAGGCACGCTGCTCGGGTATGCTGACCGAGCCGTACTCGCCGACCCAGCTGGCGCCCGCGGCAATGTGCTCGTATCCCAGCATATCCAGCAAAGGCACCTGGATCACGACCGCATTCCATAGGTCCGGGTGCTGTTCCATCTCGACGCCCATCAGCAGCCCACCGTTTGAGCCGCCTTCAATGCCCAGGTGCTCGGGTGAGGTAATCTTGCGCGCGATCAGGTCCTCACCGACAGCCGCGAAGTCGTCGTAGATGCGTTGCCGGTGCGTGGTCAGACCGGCCTCGTGCCAGGCCGGTCCAAACTCGCCGCCGCCGCGGATGTTGGCCAGCACGAACACGCCGCCCTTTTCGAGCCAGAGTTTGCCCAGGTAGGCCGAGTAGGTCGGTGTTTCGGATACCTGGAAGCCGCCGTACGCATTCAGCAGGGTCGGGTTGCTGCCGTTGTACTGCAGATCCCTGCGGTGGACGACGAAGTAGGGCACACGGGTTCCATCCTTAGAAACAGCGAAGTACTGGTCGACCGTATCTGCCGAAGCGTCAAACTGCGCCGGCTGGCTCTTGGCTTCCGCCAGCGTTCCCGCGCTCGCATCACCAAGCCACACAGCGGGAGGTGTCAAAAAGCTGGTAATCGAGAGAAAGAAGTGGTTGTCCGTTGGGCTCGTCGATGCAATGTGTACGGAGACGTTTTCCGGGAGCTTCAGCCGTGTTTTGGTCCAGCCACCAGCCGCGGGCTTGTAGACGTAGGCCCGTCCCTGCACGTTCTCAAGCGTGGTCACGATCAGGCGGTCGCGAGTCGAGGAAAGCTCCTGCAGGAATTCCTGCGCCGAAGGCTCAAACACAATCGCGGGCCGCAGGTGCGCCGGATCGCGAAGCACGTCAGCCAGGTTCAGCTCGACGAGCGAGCCCTGTACGAACTTGCGCGCCTGTCCCTCGGGCTGCCAATCCTCGCGCAGCTCCACAAGCAGGCGCCCGTCGATTAGGTCGGCAACATCGGCCTTGGGCGGGATGGCCAGCCTTTCTATACCTTTGGCTGTGCGGACGAACGTCTGGTTGGTAAAGAAGGTCACGCCGCGGCGAATGAGCGTGACAGAGTGGCCCTGGGCATCGTTCAGCACGGAGGCTCGCGAACCGACTTCGTCGCCAGGGGCGCCGCGGAAGATCTCGTGCGCGCTCTCGAGCGGCGTACTGCGCTTCCATTCCTTCACCACGAATGGATAACCGGACGCGGTCATCGTGCCCGCGCCCCAGTCGTGCGCGATCAGCAGCGTGTCTTTGTCCGCCCACTCCGCGCTCTGTTTGCTGTGCGGCAGCGTGAAGCCGCCAGGGACGAACTGCCCGGTCTTCAGATCAAACTCGCGGTCAGTGGTCGCGTCCTCACCGCCTGCCGAGAGAGCGACCATGCAGAAGCGATCGCCGGGATACAGGCAGCTCAGACCGCGGCTTACCCATCCCGTTTTCTCTGTGCGGCCCAACGCGTCGAAGTCGATCACCGTCTGCCAGTGCGGCTTGGCGTTTAAGTAGTCGGCCAGCTTGGTCTTTCGTAGCAGACCGCGCGGGTTGGTCGCGTCACGCCATTGGTTGTAGATTTCGCCCCCGCGCAGGCTCGGCAGAGGGAGCCGGTTGGGGTCCTGGGCTAGGGTCAGTGCGTCGGCGAGATTTGTCGCGTAGCGCGGGTCAGCCTCCAGCACCTTTTCTGTGCGAGCGTTTTCCGTCTTGACCCAGTTCATCGAGCGGGCGCTCGAGACGTCTTCAAGCCACGTGTACTTGTCAGCTGCGCCGCCGGCCTGCGCGTGGATCTGGAACGCCACGTAGAAGATGCTGATGCCCGCCAATACAATCGCTGCCCTGCGCCACTGCTTCCGCATCTCTGCTCCTTCTGGTTCCCCCGCGCGTACACAACCCGGTACACAACACTATGCCACGGAGCGTGAAGGGGGAATGCGAGCATCTACCGGCGCCTATAGGTGTGGCCGGTCCACCAAAGAGGACGGCGAGCCGAAGCTCGCCTTCGTGAAGCAGTGTGCCAAGGCAGCTTCAGTCGTAGTACTCCAGGCCAAGATGCGTGATCAGTTCCTCACCCATGATGTGACGCAGGGTGTTCTTAAGCTTCATGAGCTGGATGAAGAGATCGTGCTCCGGGTAGAGCCCCTCAGCTGTCTGTGGCGCCTTGAAGTAGAAGCTTAGCCACTCCTGAATGCCAAGCGCAGCCAGCTCTGGGGTGCGCTTCGCCAAATCCATGAAGAGGATCAGGTCGAGTGCGAGTGGCGCAGCGAGGATCGAATCGCGACAGAGGAAATCGACCTTGATCTGCATCGGGTAGCCAAGCCAGCCGAAGATGTCGATGTTATCCCAGCCCTCTTTATTGTCGCCACGCGGCGGATAGTAATTGATGCGGACTTTGTGGTACATGTCCGAGTAAAGGTCGGGGTAGAGTTCGGGCTGCAGGATGTACTCAAGCGCGCCCAGTTTCGACTCTTCTTTGGTTTTGAACGATTCCGGATCGTCGAGCACTTCGCCATCTCGGTTACCGAGGATGTTGGTCGAGTACCAGCCCGCAACGCCCAGCATGCGTGCCTTGAACGCCGGCGCAAGAACCGTCTTGAGAAACGTTTGACCGGTCTTGAAGTCCTTGCCGCAGATCGGCGTCTTCGTTTTTCGGGCTAGCTCTACCATGCAGGGCAGATCGACCGTGAGATTCGGCGCGCCGTTCGCGAAGGGCACACCCTCCATCAGCGCGGCATAAGCATAGATCTGCGAAGGTGCGATTGCCGGGTCGTCGTTGTTCAAGCCTTCTTCGAAGGAGGCCAGTGTGGCATGGACGGCGGTCGGTTCAATGAAGATTTCCGTTGAGCCGCACCAGATTACAACTACACGGTCGACTGTTGCTGAGAACGACTGAATATCGGACCGAAGTTGCTGCGCCAGGTCGCACTTCGAACGGCCTTTCTTAACATGCGTGCCGCTTAGCCGCTTCACATAGTGCTGGTCGAAGACCGCCGGCATCGGCTTAATGGCTTCGAGAAAAGGCTTGATCGTCTCCAGATGCGAGCGCTCCAGCACGTTTGCCGTCGAGGCCGCCTGGTACATATTTTCGTCGTAGATATCCCAGCCGGTGAACTCGATATCATCGAGCGAGGCGAGCGGAGCAAAGTCGCGGATCAGTGGCGAGTTCTCGTCGGTGCGCTTACCAAGCCGGATGTGGCCCATCTGCGTCTGCGAACCGATCGGCTTTGAAAGCCCGCGGCGAACAGCTTCGACTCCAGCGATCAGGGTGGTCGCTACCGCGCCCATCCCAACAGTCATCACGCCCAGCTTGCCAGTCGGCTGCTTGGGCTTTTGTGTTTCCATTCCGTGTGTTTCCGTCCTTCCCGAACGATATGCAGGATTGCTGTCGGGGCTCACACGACGAACACGAGACGCACGAAGGCTCTGCCACCAAACAGGTTAGTGTCGCCTGTTGAAGACAGTTTTGGCAAATGAACGGCCGTAGCGAGCGTGGCGGCTCTAAGCGGCAGCGGTCTCTTCGCGTCCGCGCCGCAAATGGCTCCAAAGGAACCAGGCGATGCCTAGAAGGATTACCATCTCTACCGCTACATGGAAGCGGTGGAAGATGGCCTTAAAGCGTGGATCCGTGTCCCAGTGTTCGCCGAGCTTCATGCCGACATATGCGAGCACAAAGCACCATGGCCAGGAGCCTACAAAGGTGTAGATGTGGAAACGGAGCTGCGGCATGCGGGCGATCCCGGCCGGCAGTGCGATAAACGTGCGCACAACAGGCAGCAGACGCCCGATCAGCACAGTCGGCGAGCCGTATCTCTCGAAAAATATGGTTGTGCGGTCGAGATCGTGCCGGCTAAGCAGCACATACCGCCCGAAACGCTCGACCAGCGGCCGGCCGCCATAAGCACCCACCCAGTAAGCGACCGCTGAGCCGAGATTACAGCCGAGTGCCCCGGCCGTGGCAACGCCCCACAGCGTGAGGTGGTGCAGGTACACCTGGTATCCGGCGAAGGGCATGATGATTTCCGACGGCAACGGTACGCATGCCGATTCGATACCCATGAGGAGCGCTATGCCGAGGTACCCGGTCGCGCCGATCACGGCGGTGATGAAAGCAGCCAGCGAGGCGATGATCTTTTCCGACATTGCGGGGAGTATACCGTGGCTCTGTTATTGCTTCGCTGGGCCAAGAGGGTACGGCGGTCATCGTCGGTGACAAGGGCGGTGTGGTCAGACCTGTCCCGCTGCTGTCGCTTGCGGCACCTCGTTGAGACGACCGCTTTCTTGAAGAACTCCATGCCACATTTGGTGTGGTAGATGACGAAAAACTCGCGCGTCCCAAGCAGCTTGTAGCGGATGATGAGCGAACGGATGGCATCATCGTTGGCGCGGCCGGCGGCATTACGGATCATGTGTGCGTCGCCTTCAGCAAGACTCGCGAACTTTGCCGGATCAAGCCGCGCGTCTATGCAGGTGAGCACGGCGAACTGGCGCGACGGCTAAAGAAGCGTGGTATGCGGTAGTTCGACCTGAACGGCAGGGTGGGGACTATCAAGAGCGACGACAGCGCTGGCGCGCATAGAGGGAGCAGGCGACACCTGCGAAAGGGTCACGCGTGGACATACGCAGAAGCTATCTCGCGCTTGCGGCGAAGCACAAGGAGAACCTCAACACTCCGTGCATCTCAAAGGAGCAGAGGAACCATGACAAACCAGAAGATTTCAGCCCGCAACCAGCTACGCGGCACGGTCGAGGAGATCGTACTCGGCACGGTCACCGCGAAAGTAACGGTCCGCGTCGGCGAGAACCTGATCGAAAGCGTGATTACCCGCCAAAGCGTAGAGGAGATGGGCGTGCAGAAGGGTGACTCCGTTACAGCACTTATCAAGTCAACAGAGGTGATGATCATGGCCGACTAGCCTCCCGACCTCTGCTGGTAAAGACGGCTTTAGCCCCAAGCGGAGTCCCGTCCGTCCCTGCGATAAACTGAAACAGTAGAGGAGAGCGCATCATGGCAGACGCAGTTGCGACGCCCGAGGTATTGGAGGGCACAGAAGCTGGAGAACAGTTCGCGAAGCGTGGTCAGCCTGAGGTCAAGCGCCAGACGATCGGTTTTACCTTTTACAAGGTCTTGCCGGAGTGGCGCCGGCTGCCTGCTGCAGAGCGTGCCGAGCATAGACGGCAGTTTGCCGAGGTGCTGCTTCAATGGAACCAGCTGAACCGGATGCTCACGCTTTCCTACTCGACTGTAGGGCTACGCGGCGACTGCGACATGGTGCTCTGGACGATCTGCTACACGGTCGACGACCTGAACCAGATGCGGGCTGAGCTACTGGCGACGCCGCTGGGTGGCTATCTCGAGACGCCGTACAGTTATCTCTCCATGACAAAGCGTTCGCAGTACTTGATCAACGGCGAAATGCATGCCGAGTCGCGGACGAAACTGCGGCCTGGCGGCCAGAAGTACATCTTCATCTATCCGTTCTGGAAGACCCGCGCCTGGTACCTGCTGCCGCTGGAAGAGCGGCAGCGCTTGATGAATGAGCACATTCGGATCGGTCAGGCCTATCCGCGCGTCAAGCTGAACACGACTTACTCATTCGGTATCGATGACCAGGAGTTTGTTGTTGCGTTCGAGACAAACTACCCGGAGGACTTCCTCGACCTGGTGCAGCAGCTGCGTGAAACCGAGATCAGCCCCTACACGCTCCGCGACACACCGATCTTTACCTGCATTCGCATGACGCCGGAAGATATGCTGGAGCGCCTCGGCTAGGAGGTGAACTTGCCCGGCGCTGGCCGCAGGGCAACGCCAGAGGCCAGTCGATTGACGCCCGAGTGAGAGAATGAGGTGTGAGCGAAGCCCAAAAAGCCAGCCTGCCGTATATCAATCTCCAGGCGCAATACCGCGAGCTGAAAGACTCGATCGATGCGCGCATTCAAGCGGTTCTTGAGCATGGGCAGTACATTCTTGGCCCTGAAGTAAAAGAGCTGGAAGAGCGCCTCGCTGCCAGGGTCGGCGTCCGGCATTGCATTAGCTGCTCGAGCGGCACAGACGCTTTACTGCTAGCTCTTATGGTACTTGGCATAGGGCCTGGCGATGAGGTCATCACTTCACCTTTTACATTCTTTGCGACCGGTGAGGTGATCGCGCTGCTTGGTGCGGAGTCGGTTCTGGTCGATATTGAGCGCGCAACCTACAATCTCGACCCCGCACTTCTAGAGGCTGCGATCACGCCGCGGACCCGTGCCATCATGCCGGTTTCACTCTACGGCCAGCCTGCCGAGATGGACGAGATCAACGCCATCGCCGAGCGGCATGATCTGCCGGTCATAGAGGATGCTGCGCAGAGCTTCGGGGCGGTCTACAAGGGCCGCCACTCCTGTGGGCTCAGCACCATTGGCTGCACCAGTTTTTTCCCGTCCAAGCCGCTCGGCTGCTACGGCGATGGGGGTGCCTGCTTCACGGAAGACGACGATCTCGCGCTCAGGATGCACCAGTTGCGCAATCACGGCCAGGCTGCGCGCTACCGCCACACTGCAATCGGCATCAACGGTCGACTCGACACATTGCAGGCAGCTGTATTGCTGGCCAAGCTCGATGTATTCGACCGGGAGCTGATCGCTCGCAGTGAGATCGCGAATGACTACAACGGCGCACTGCTCGCGCTCCGGCGCGCGGGCAAAGTGTTGCGCCTGCCCATGCTTCGCCCCGGGCGCACCAGCCCGTACGCTCAGTACACCATCGAGGTGGCGGAGCGGGACGAAGTGGCAAAAGCGCTGGGCGTAGCAGGCGTGCCCACAGCAGTGCACTATCCCGTTCCCATGCATCGGCAGCCTGTGTACGCCCGAGACAGCCATTTCCGGGTCGAACAGCAGGGGGGCGACTATCGCCAGCCGTCGATCGTTGTTCCCGCCGACGGCTTGTCGAACGCCGAGGCCGCGGCACGCCAGGTGCTGAGCCTGCCTCTACACCCATACCTCAAGCGCCCGGAGTTGCTGCGTGTCACTCGCGCGTTAGAGGATGCCCTGGCGCACGTTCCGATCCCCGCCTAAGTACTTTATAGACTGTGTGGTTTGACTGAAACGATGTTCTCGAAGCCCAACACGTATCCTCCGGTTTTGTCGAGATTAGCGTAGGAGTAAAGCATGTTCGACGAGACCACCTCGTAAATCAGATCATGCTCGTCGTAATCCTGGTCATGAGTGACAAAGAGAACTTTCGCGATCAGGTGTTCACCTTCGGTTGTGACAATCTGGACCTCTCTGCCTGTGTTTCTCTTGAGGCACTCGATGTCAGCTTCCGTCACTCCTCACCTCACGTGCGAACTTGTTTGCGAACTTCCAAGTCGAAGTAGGGAGGCGTTGCTAAACCTTCCCTATTGTCACCAGAACTCCGCCGCAACCACCTTGGGCGGACCGGAGCGACCCCCTACCACTTCCGTTTCGATCACAGCCTCAAGATTGCGCCCCGCCCAACCGCCCGCAGGGGCAAACTGGTCTAGCTGCGACAGGTATCGCGGGCTCGTGAGGAACTCTGAGGCCGCAGTCGTGCCATTCTCCAGCAGACCGGCCGCAAGTACTACCTCCTGCTCAGTCTCCGGGTCGAAGTAGCGGGCCACGATCGCATAGTCGTGGGTCACCTTGGAGAGCGGCTGCAGGCAGTCTATCTGCCATCGCACCTGCTGCGGCTTCTGCGAGTCCTCAATCCAAACATAGTGCGAGTATCCCGGCGGTTGATCAAAGCCGAAACGGTAGCGGAGTCGTTCGGCAGCGTGTAGCGACCACGCGTTGTTGAACGCACCGACCAGAACGGCAGGTCGCGTGCGTAGATCCGCCAGGCTGGTCTGCGCGGCGCTTGCTCCGATATAACGAGCACCGCGGCTGCTAAGCAGACTCGCAATGCGTGCGAAGGAGAGCGCGTCACCGATCGTCACTGTCATGACGCGGCCATCGGCAACGGCAGGGGGCAGCCGATCACCCCTGATTCGCTGGCCGTCCGTCGACGGACTTCCTGTCAAGGGGACCCCATTGGAAAGCGGCGTTCCATTCGCCAGAGGCGCCCCATCCACTGCGAAGTAAACCGCAAGACGGCCTCCGAGGATCAGGTCAGGCGGCTGCTGTGCATTCAATACCGGACGCCAGAAGCTGTCGAGGGCATCTGCTCCATGGTGGCGAGATTCAAGCAGCACTGCGCTCGCGCCGGCAACAGCAAGCAGCAGACAGACGAGCCCCGCCAGGAGCCAATGGAAACGGCGCAGCGCTGGAAGCTCCGCTTCGACCGCGACCGGCGGGCTAGGGAGCACCTCGATGGACGCCCTAGGCAAGAAGGTCGGTGGAGGAAGGGAAATGGCCTCCAGAGCGGCTGGCTGCGCTGGTTGAAAATGTGGAACATAAGAGCCGGATGGCAGGTCGATGCGCAGCTCGCCGCTGTGCTCCTGGTAGTACTGGGCGAGACGCTTGCGCACCTCACCCGCTGTTACGCGTACGACTGGGTCGGCATTCGTGTCGTAATCCGGGGCGCGATGAAAGACTTCGATCCCCAGCGTTCGTTCCTTCAGACGATCGGCGTTGCTCGCCAGCGTCTGCTCTACCACATAGCGCAAGAGCGCCGGGTAGCGCTGGCTATTGCGGAACAGCTGACTGCCTATAACGCGCCGCAGCTGCTCCTGAACCGCTTCCTTTTCCTCCGGCATCGTTGGAAACCAGAGAATGCCCTTGTGAGCCGCCACTGCTTACTCCCTTCAAGCGACACCCGATATGCGCCTCTAGCGGAGGAGCTTGTTCGAGCGGCCTGCAAAGGCGCTTGTAGACGTATTATACGTTACCTTCGTAGCGAAGCGATCTACATGCATGCTGCTCTAAAGAGACGATTTAAGCTTGATACAAAACTCACTACTAGTCCATCACTACCGTAACGGGCTTGCCAACACCTACTCGAGGCTCGTAGCGTTCGCAGGCGATAGGCTGACCATTTCCGGTCCATCCTATCCAACGAGGCGAAACAAAACAGATGGCACATACACGTAGGATTTGCATCTTTTCCGAGGCTGTGGAACGGCGCATACGCATCGCGGCAGGAACTGCAATCGTGACTGGATGCATGCTTTTTTCAGCAGCACCATTTGCCGGCGCGCAGGCGACAACCGGCGACATCACGGGAACGGTCACCGACAATACGGGCGCCACAGTCGCCAATGCGACAGTCACGCTCACGAATACCGGTACCAACGAGAAGCACACAGCCCAGACTGGCCCTTCCGGTGATTACACCTTCTCTCAGCTGGGCCCGGGCACCTATGCGATACAGGTCGTTGAGAGCGGCTTCCAGACCTTTGTCATCCCCACAGTGAACCTCTCGGTAGGGGACCGCGCCCGTGAAGATGCCAAGCTGACGGTAGGCTCTGAAGCGACCACCGTCCAGGTCACCGGGCAGACTCCGGCGCTGCAAACCGACAACTCCGTGCTGAGCACGCTCGTCACGCAGCAGCAGGTCCAAGACCTTCCGCTCGACGGACGCAACTACATCAACTTGGCGCAGATCGTGCCCGGAGCCAACCAGGGACCGAACGACGGTCTCACCTCGGGTTCCCGCCCGGATGACCGCCGGCAGACCTCATCCGTGTCAGCCAATGGCCAGTCGGAAATCCTGAACGATGAACTGGTAGACGGACTGGACAATAACGACCGCATCATCGGCACCATCGGGATCCGGCCATCCATCGAGTCGATCCGCGAGATCAACGTCGAGACCAATACATACACCGCAGAAGCGGGTCGTACGGCAGGCGCGGTCGTCAACGTCATCACCAAATCCGGTTCAAACCAGTTCCACGGCTCCGCATACGAGTTTTTCCGCAACGACGTGCTCGATGCCAGCCCATTCGAGTTTGGCCAGCACCTTCGCAAACCGGAGCTGCGCCAGAACCAGTTCGGCGGTTCGCTCGGCGGCCCCATCATCAAGGACAAGGTCTTCTTCTTCGGCGACTACGAAGGCCTGCGCATGATCCAGGGTGGTAACCCGAACGTAAGCCAGGTGCCTACAGCGGCTGAGTACCAGACGATCCACAGCGGAAACCTCCCTGCGATCGCGGCGCTGGCCGATGGCGGCGACAAAACCGGCCCGAATGCTACAAACGGCGGCATCGACCCCGTCGGCCTCGACTATGCGATGCTCTACCCGCTGGGGAACTCGCCGGCACAGGGCGTGGTAGGCACCAATGGCCAGAATGTCAGCGACGGCTACGTTTCTTCGACGGCAAGCTCGTTGACCTCGGACACTGCGGATGGCCGTGTCGATTATCAGTTCAGCCCCAAGGACCTGATCTTCGGCCGTTACACGTACAATCGTGTTCCGACAAACAATCCGGGCTTTCTGCCCGAGCAGACCGTTGCCGGAGTCAATGTTCAGCCCGGCGGGGCGGTCTATAACTTCTTCGGCACTGCGAAGGATGACGCGCAGAACGCGCAGATCAACTACGTCCATACCTTCAATGCCAATGTGCTGCTGCAGCTTGGCTTCGGCTATACCCGGATCAACAACCAGTCCGTCCCGCTCAACTACGGCACCAACGTCAATACAGCTTTCGGCCAGCCGAACATCAACCTAAGCCAGGCAACATCCGGTCTGGCGCCGGTGCAAACAGGCGGTCTTGCTGACCTCGGCGATGGCGCATTCATTCCGATCACAGACATCAACAACACCTTCCAGGAAAATGGCTCCGTCACGATCAACAAGGGTTCGCACAGCATCAAGATCGGTGCAGATCTGATCCGCCGGCAAGCTACCAACGCGCAGAATAACTACGGCAACTCCCTCTACGGGGTCAATGCAATCAATGGCGATCCGACCGGGCTGGCTGCGCTGCTGCAAGGCGTCTTCAACAATGTGCAGCAGTCCATCGACCTGACACCACCCCACTGGCGCACCTGGGAGCCCGGCGCGTTCATCCAAGATGACTGGCACGCGACGCCGAATCTGACCCTCAATATCGGCGTCCGCTATGACCTGTACACGCCCTTCACTGAGGTTCACAACGCGCTCGCGAACTTTGACCCGACCACCGGCACGCTGATCCAGGCAGATGTCAACGGCGTCAATAATCACGCCGGGCTGACGACGACTTACACCAACGTAGCTCCGCGTATTGGTTTCGCTGCCACCCCGCAGCCTGGCCTAGTGATTCGCGGCGGGTACGGGATGTCGTACTTCCCGGAGAATTACACCTCTAATTCCTCTCTCAAAGCACAGCCATTTGTCTCGGACTACAACTGCAACAACGGCGCCTGTCTCCCTAATCCGCAAACAGGCATTTCGCCGACGCGCATCTCCCAGGGGTTGCCGTTGCCGCAGCCGTCTAATGCCGCTAATCCAAGCGGCAGTATCAATGACGTCGTTGATCCTTCCTTCCGCACCTCCTATGCGGAGCAGTTCAACCTCAACGTGGAGAAGTCTGTCGGCCCGAATGTAATTCAAGTGGGCTATGTCGGCGTGCTCGGCCGGCACCTGGCGCAGATCTCTAATGACCGGAACGCTCCGCCGCTCATTTCCAATAGCAATCTCCAGGCTCTCGCTCTGGCTAATGGAGAATCGACAAGCACGGCCTTCAACTCCCTGCGGCCGTACCATGCGACACTGCCGAATGTCACTAGCATTGGGCAGTATCAGAGCGAAGGCGAGTCGAACTACAATGCAGTGCAGGTACAGCTCACCCGCCGCACCACGGCTGGCCTGACTATCGGCGCGAATTACACCTATGCACACGCCTTGGACAACGTCCTTGGCTTCAGCAATGAGGTCAATGACGGGTACGGAGCGGTTCCGTCGCAGCTCAGCACGATCGAGTACGGCAACGGCGACCTCGACATTCGTCAGCGAGGCGTAGTCACAGGCGATTACTTGCTGCCCTTTGGCAATAACTTGAAGGGGATCGCCGGAGCGCTCGGCAAGGGCTGGCAGGCCAACACCCTGCTTGTCTGGCAAACCGGCCAGCCATTCACCGTGCTTGAGAGCAATGGTGTGGCGAGCACGACCAATGCTGCCCAGGCGGCCAATCGGCCCAACATCGTCGGCAACGCGAAGGTGGGCAATCCAACCATTGCTGAGTTCTTCAATACCGCTGCATTTGCCCCACAACCCTCTGGCACGCTCGGCAGCGAGCCGCGCAACCCGCTGCACGGACCGGACTTCCGCCACGTCGACTTCTCTGTCTTCAAGACCTTCCCCGTGTACCACGAGTCGACGGTCGAGTTTCGCGCCGAGTGCTTCAACCTCACCAACACGACGAACTTCAATGTTCCCAATGCCACGTTCACAGCAACTCCGGTCACGTCTCAGGTCACTTACCCGATCGCCGGCGTATCGACGCAGCAGACCTTCCTGAGTGACAACTACACCTTCACTCCGAGCAACGTCGGTACGATTACCTCAACCGTTTTCAACCCTCGCGAGTTCCAGTTCGCGCTTAAGTACCAGTTCTAAGGTCTCGTAAACAGAAGCGCCCGGCGATTGATCGCCGGGCGCTTTCCTTTTGGTGACTATACGCTAGCGCATACCTTCAAGGATCGACCCGACGATACCGCCAACTACACCGGTTTGGGCGCTTTCGCGAGCGGCGCCCGGCATGTACTCCTGCAGCTTGTGCGCCAGCTGTGAGAGCGGCAGGGTCTGCAGCCAGATGCGCCCTGGACCGGTGAGGGCGGCAAGGAAGATGCCATCTCCGCCGAAGATCATGTTGCGGATGCCCTGGATGCGGGTAATGCCAAAGTTAACGGAAGCCTGAAAGGCACCGACGTGGCCAGGGTGCACGCGCAACGTCTCGCCCGGACGCAGGTCGCGCATGATCAGCTCGCCCGAGAGCTCAAGCCACGCTACACCTGCCCCCGTGAGTTTCTGTAACAGAAAACCGTCGCCGCCAAAGATCCCGGCACCGAGCGACTGTTGGAAACCAACGCCGATGTTGACAGCCGGCGTGGCACAAAGAAAGCCGTGCCGGTGGACGAAGAACTCGTTCCCAGATCCTACTTCGACGGGAACGATGTGTCCGGGCATCTTGGCGGCGAAGGCTATTTCACCCGGCGCGCCGTAGGCTCGGTACTCCGTCATGAAGAGGCTGCCACCGCCTGCAACACGCTTGATGGCGCCGAAGAAGCCGCCACCGCCGGCGAACTGCGTATGCGTAGTGAGCTGGATGGAGCTCGACATCCAGCTCAGCTCCCCGGCCTCGGAAATGACTGCCTCGTTAGGCTCAAGGAGGAACTCAAGAACTGGCATCGTGCTGCCAACAATACGGTTTTGCATGGCTACCCTCACTGCCGCGCGGCAAAGGATCCTCCGCGGTGCGAGGCTAGGCTAGCACCGTGGCTTAGCTGGCCTCCACGCAAACCCAAAGGTACGCCGCAGGCAGCTACTTGAAGCCAAGCACCGGGTGCGGCACATACTCCGCCTCCAGTTCGTTGATTTCCTCGGGCGAAAGCTTGACATCCAACGCAGCCACTGCGTCCTCCAGGTGGTGCGGCTTGGTTGCGCCAACAATCGGGCTATCAATGAAGGGCTTGGCTAGCATCCAGGCAAGCGCGAGTGCAGCCTGTTTCACACCTTTCTTCGAGGCGAGTTCGGCAACCCGGTCGATCACCCTGCTATCCGCCTGCTCCGTGCCGGCGTACATGGTTCTGCCGAACTGGTCTGTTTCAAGGCGCTTGGTGCTTTCCGCGCCCGATGGGCGCGCAAGCCGGCCGCGAGCAAGCGGGCTCCAGGGAATCACGCCTATGCCTTCAGCCTGGCAAAGCCCCATCATTTCCCGCTCCTCCTCGCGGTAGATCAGGTTGTAGTGGTTCTGCATGGAAACAAAGCGTGTCCAGCCGTAGATGTCGGCCAGGTACAGTGCCTTGGCGAACTGCCATGAGTACATGCTGGACGCGCCGATGTAGCGAGCTTTGCCCGCCTTGACCACGTCGTGCAACGCTTCCAGCGTTTCCTCGATCGGTGTCTCCGGGTCCCAGCGGTGAATCTGGTACAGGTCGACATACTCGGTTTGAAGGCGACGCAAACTTGCATCAATCTCGTTGAAGATCGCTTGCCGAGAGAGGCCGCTGCCGTTTGGCTCGTCACGCATCACGCCGTGCACTTTCGTTGCGATGATGGTCTGCTCGCGCCGGGTATTTGCCTTCAGAAAGCGACCAAGAACCTCCTCGCTCGCGCCGCGCGAATAAACATTGGCCGTGTAGAAGAAGTTGATGCCGAGATCAAGTGCCTGCTTTAAAAATGGCTGTGAGTCCGTCTCGTTCAGCGTCCAGGCGTGACTACCGGGTGTGAGTGGACCCTGTGCCGGCGCTCCATACGACATGCAGCCAAGACAGATGCGGGAAACTTTGAGTCCAGTCTTTCCAAGACGTGTGTACTCCATGGTCCGGGTGTTTTCTCCATTAGAGGTCTGCTTCTGTTGGGATGCGAGCCTCTGTGGAAAGAACCAGCGCAAGCTCGCCGCAAACAGCGTGAGAGCAGAGAAGCTGACTGGCAGCGGCTTGGGCTAACGAGGAAAGCATCTGGCCGGCGCGGGAGCGAAGCCGTACTTCTCGGCCAGAAAAGTTTGCAACGTGCGAGGAAGCGCGGTGCATAGCTCCTGCCAGGTAAGTAGCTTGAGCCGGCAGCGGAGAGCCGCGCTCCGTACCGAGCGGACGACGCTGTGCCACTCATCGATTAAATCGTGACGGCGCTCATCGCAGAAGAGGCAGAAGCTCCGGCCTGTGATCTCTGCAGCCATGACACCACGTAGCAGCTGATAGCTGCGGTAGGCCCCGGCTTCTGTTCGCGGAAGCAACTCCTCATCGAAGAGCTCCACCCAGTTGCGGTAACGCGCCAGCAGCGACGGACGGGCAACCTGGAAGCTCGCCTCGGTGAGTTTGCTCTCAACCAGAAGGCCACCGAGCTCCATGTCAATCTCGGTTGTGTCAATAAGGCCGCGCTCGCGCTGCAGGCGTGGCTGTAGCCCGAATCGCGGCCTGCTCGCACCGTTGAGGCCCAGAAGCGCCGCGAGGTCTGATCGCAGGACGCCCGGGTAGCAAAAGATGTTCATCAAGAGCGCGTCCGAGCTCGCGGCAGCATCCAGCTCCCGCCAGCGCCAGTCAGAGCGCGGACGGGCACGCCGATTCGCGGTGTGTGGTTTTGCCAGACGGGCATGCCATGCGGGCTCGCCGAGGATGGCACGATAGCTTGCCGGGTGAAAGTTGCCATGGCAGCCATGCTCGTCCTCACCGAAGATGATGCTCGGCGTCCGACCCGGCAGGACCTCATGCAGAAGCTGGTGAGATTGCGCGTAGGCCAATGCCCGCGCGTTCAGATCGCGATGTAACGACGCAGGCGTCGCATTCGACGAATACAAGGCAGAAGAAGCATCGTGCACACACAGGATAGTAGGCGAACATCAGGCGAAGATGCAACAGGAAGACGTGAGGGGTCAAAACCCATCTTGAGGAGTGTTCGCTGGAGCAGATGACGACCCATGTTTGCCGCCATCTGCTCCAGAGCTGGCTTTGGAAAGACCGTCCGAGTAGATCAGGCCGTTACGACAACTCCCGCTCCCTTGCAAGCAGAACGAGGACAACAACAAGCGCGCTGATACCGACAACGACGAGAGCAATGAGTGGGCCGGCTGTTTCTTTGGGAATACCGAGAGTTGGGTCCTGATCGTATGAAGCTTCTGGCATAGTCTTCCTCCTTCACGCCGATGGATGCAGAGTCGTGCCCTGGCTGTGGCTTGGCAGCTGGATTGCCATTCACGCGATGGAGCATTGATGCTGCAATGGTGGTGTCGGCGAAGCCGGGCATGCGCGTCAACACGCTCTAACGGCCCGGACCATGTTGATCTGTACTTCTCAGCGTCCGTCGGTGATGCTGTTCGGCACGGGTCTCCACAGCGCACCTTCACGGCATCCTGTTGCAGCACGGCCTGATTTTCTCCCGTGACACGGATCCTCACGCAGACCGGAGCTGCGTTGGTCGCAGGGCAGGGTGGCTGAGGGGGGCCTCCGGGAGAGCGCTCGCTCTTGCAGGGGCCGCCAAAGACAATTGGAAACAGAACGACGAAGATACCTGCGATGAGGCGGTAGCGGAAACGACGTCTTTGTGCTAAAAACGGTGCCATGCTGATGTTGCGCCTCTCCTGTTGTTCGTGTTGTTGCCGCTGACGCGTTCTTTCGCGTACGCACAACTGCCTGGAGAGATTGTCGCTATCAGTGTTGCTTTCAGTCGTAAGCGGTCTGACTTAAATTGCCGCACTCGCTGAGCCTCCACACCTCTCCTTCCAGTTGCATGTACCCCGGCTGCTTCTGGCAGCAGATAAGCTTTAGTCAATCTGGGAGCACCTGTGAAGTTTCTGGCACTGGTACTTGGCTTCTTCCTTACAGCGGTCTCTGCTTTTGCGGCACCTGCAGCGCACATCACGTCTCCGGATGAAGCATTCGGCTTTCCGCTTGGCTCGGATCGCAAGCTTGCGGACTGGACGCAGTTGGTGGGCTACTTTCGCACGCTCGGCAGCCAAAGCAAACGGATCCGCTTCGAAGAGCTGGGGAAGACAACTGAGGGTCGCCCGTACATTGCGCTCACGATCTCGGCGCCTGAGAACCTCGCCCATCTGGACGAGTACAAGGGCATTACGCGAAAGCTCTCCGACGCGCGCGCGACCTCTCCGGATGAGGCCGCCAAGCTGATCGCGCGCGGCAAGATGATCCTCGTTGTCACCTGCAACATTCACTCGACTGAGATTGCGAGCTCGCAGAGCGCGGCGGCTTTCGCGTACAAATTAGCTACCGCAAACGATCCGGACACGCAGCAGATCCTGCGCAATGTCATCGTGGTTCTTGTGCCGTCGTTGAACCCCGACGGCCAGCAGCTGGTCGTCGACTGGTACAAGAAGTATCTGGGCACGCCATATGAGGGCAGCAGCCCAGTTGTGCTGTACCACAAGTATGTCGGTCACGATGATAACCGCGACTGGTATGGCTTCACGCAGATCGAGACGCGGCTGCTCGTCGACAAAGTGTTGAACGGCTACCATCCGCAGGCTCTCTACGATCTGCACCAGATGGGCGCATATGGGCCGCGTATCTACATGCCGCCCTGGGTCGATCCCATCGACCCGAACGTGGACCCATTGCTGCAGCAATCGATGAACGCGCTCGGCTCGTCGATGGCCTACGACGTTGGCCGCGAAGGCCGGCAGGGCGTGCTGATTCACGGCGTGTATGACCTGTGGTCGCCTGGGCGCTGTTATATGTGCTACCACGACACGCTGCGTGTACTGACCGAGTCGGCGAGCGCCAACATCGCCTCACCCATTGACATTCCTTTCGCGAAGCTCGACAAAGGCATCGGCTACGACGCGAAGGTTGCCGCGTGGAACTTTCCTGATCCATGGAAGGGCGGTACCTGGCGCATTGGCGACATCGTGCACTACCAGGAAGCAGCTTTCGACTCCATTACTCGTACAGCCGCGCTCAATCGTGAGAAGTTTCTGCGCGACTACTACACTGTGGCACAGCACCAGATCGCTCCATCGGATGCGCCGTACGCTTATGTGATCCCGTCAGGCCAGGCGGACCCTGCCGTCGAGGCTCGGCTCATCAACATACTGCGCGAGGGCGAGATCGAGGTCGGGCAAGCCACCGCGGAGTTTGACGCCGTGGGACAGCACTTCCCGAAAGGCAGCTACATCGTTCCCATGGCGCAGCCGTTTGGGGCTTGGGCGAAGACTCTGCTCGAAGTGCAGCACTACCCAGACTTGCGGGAGTATCCAGGCGGTCCGCCCCAGCGGCCATACGACGTGACCGCGCAGACGTTGCCGTTGCTCTTCGGGCTAAAGGCGGTGGAGATCAAAGATAAACTGAGCGTGGCGTCTGTGCCGGTTACCCAGGCTGCGCTTCCCCCAACGGATGTACCCGCGCAGGCGCCGTTCGGCTACCTCATTGATGACCGCTCAAACAGCAGCCTCTACGCGCTGATCGCATTGACGGGCGAGGGCGTGCAGGCCTACCGGCTCACTGGACGTGGCTACACGCCGGGCACCATTTACCTGCCGCCGCAGACGGGCCTGGCCGCTAGGATTCAGTCGCTTACGGCGAAGTTTCCGCTCACGGTGACTGCAGCTCCATCCGCGCCGGTTGGCACGGCGCTCGCGGTCAAGCAGCCGCGCATCGGGCTTTACCAAAGCTGGGTCGCTTCGCTTGATGAAGGTTGGACGCGGTGGATCCTGGACCAGAACGGCGTGCCGTACACGCGCTTGGTGGATGCAGAGATCCGCAAAGGTGACCTGCGGAGCCGCTTCGACGTGATCGTGCTGCCGGACAACCCGCCCGCCGCGATCACGACTGGTCGAGCAGGCAGGGATGAAGGCGCCGAGAGTGGACCGAAGGTGCCGCCCGAGTTCACTGGAGGCTTGGGGCCGGAGGGGCTCGCAGCGCTGGACGTATTTGTCAAAGCGGGCGGTACTATCGTGACGCTGAATCGAGCATCCGGTGTGTACGCGAAAAAGGATGGATCCGTCGCGAATGTGCTCGACGGGGTACCTCCGAAGGAGTTCTACATCCCGGGCTCGATCCTTGAGGTCGACGTAGACCCAACCGACCCGGTCTGCTTCGGCTCCCCTGATAAGCTGCCCATCTTTTTCGAGATGAGCCCGGCCTTTGCTGTTTCAGGCGTGGCAAAGGCACCTGCCTATTATGCGAGCGACAACCCGCTGCTGAGCGGGTGGACCCTCGGCGGCGCGAAGCTGAACGGCCAGGGAGCGATTGCAGAAGAGCCGCTTGGCGCAGGCCGTCTCATCCTGTTCGGTTTTCGACCGCAGTACCGCGCCCAGTCAGAGGGCACGTACAAGCTCTTCTTCAACGCGCTACTTCTCGCTAGTTCAAAGCAGGCAGTGCTGCCTGCTTCAGCAATCAGTACTGCACTCGCACGCAGCCAGCGCTAAAAGGCCGCTCCCACTGCTTCCTCGATCCGCTTCAGGAGAGACGCATGCCGAGTTACCGTAACTCACTCTATTTCAAGACTGCAACCATGGCGGTAGCACTCTTTGCGGCACACGCGGCAACTCCGCCTGCATGGTCACAGGCGCAGATCAGCGGCAGCCTGCGCGGCACGATTGTTGATACCGCTGGTGCTGCGGTGCCGAATGCGACCGTGCACTTGATCAACTCCGGAGACGGCTCGGATCGCCCCGTGCCCGCGAACGGGCAGGGCCAGTTCAGCCTGACGAACGTGCAGCCTGGCACGTACACGCTGCGGGTGGAAGCGCCGGGCTTCGCGACGCAGGTATTCAGCCAAGTCGAGTTCATCCTCAACCAGGTGCGTGAGCTGAATGTGACGCTGCAGCCGGGTGCGGTGAGCCAGCAGGTTCAGGTCACCGGCGACACGGCCAGCCTGACGACACTCGATACCAGCGTCGGCTCGCTCATCGACCAGCAACGCATTCAGGCACTTCCGCTGAACGGCCGGGACTTCCAAAACCTGATCTATCTTTCCGCCGGATCAACGCGTGACGCGGGCAGTACGGGCCAGGGTTCGACGACAGCATCGGGCGGAGCACGGCCTACCGACAACAACTTCCTGATAGACGGTGGAGACTCGAATGACCCGCGTGTTCCCTCCGGTTCCGCAGGCAACATCTCTGGCTCCACCAGCAGCGTTCCAATCGATGCGATTCGCGAATTCACCGTCATCACATCGAGCCCCACAGCAGAGTTCGGCCGCTCCTCCGGGTCGGTGGTGAACGTGGTGACGCGGTCGGGCACGAACGATTCACACTTTACCCTTTGGGAGTTCGCCCGGAACAAGGCGCTGAACACGCGCGAGTTCTTCAACCCGGTCGGCTTCAAGTCGCCGTTCAATGAAAATCAGTTTGGCGGCTGGGGCGGCGGTAAGCTGTGGCGCGAGAGGGCGTTCTACTCGGTCGCTTACGAGGGATTCCGGCAGCGTTCGACCACGCCGACCAACGTGCAGGTGCCGACCACGCAGTTCATCAACGCGCTGACACAACCGCTGACGCAGGCGCTCTTTCGGGGAGCTTACCCGGCCGTGAGTGGTCCCGCATTTGACCAGAAGAATCCTGCGACCTGGCAGGGCTCGCTCAATCGCAACATCGAGAACAACGTAGACGCCGATACGGGATTCGTCCGCCTCGATCAAAACTTTTCAGAAAAGAACCAGGCATTCGCAACCCTCAGCATTGTGGATGCGGTGCCTGCCGCGGCGGTCAACGGCGGTAATCTGCTAGGGGACGGAGTGGGCACGACCGGGCGCGACTACCACGTGGTTGTGCAGGATACGTGGATCGTGTCGCCGCACTTCCTCAATACTGCGCGCGTGAGCCTGCAGCGTACCCCGACCGCCTACAAGTATGAAAATCCGCCTGCTGCGCTGGTAGCTGCGGGCTCGCTGCGCTCGGGAGGGCCCAACGCAGGCGGGCCCTTCTCCGCCAACACCGCTGATCCGAACGGGATCCCGGATATCACCTTCCTGTCAAGCCGCTTCAACCCGATCGGGATCGCAAACAACTTCCCGCAGGGCCGCACCGAAGATGTGTTGACCTATCAGGACTCCATCGATTGGGAGCGAGGCCGGCACGACCTGAAAGCGGGCTTTCAGCTGGCGCGGGTTTACGACAACACCATCTTCAGCAACGATGTACGCCCCTACGACACGGTGCTCGATTCGGAGTCAGAACCGGCGGCAAATGGGCTCACCGCGGCTCAGGCTTCAGCCGAAGCGGAGTTTGCGAACATCAACACTCTCGCCTTGAACACGCAGCAGCAATCCTTTTACAGCTCAGGCTCGTCGGAACGTGGGTATCGCCTTTGGGAGCAGGGCTACTTCGTGCAGGATACGTGGCGCGCTACCGGCCGCATTACGTTGAACCTTGGCTTACGCTGGGAGATCTACAACCCTTTTACAGAGTCGAAGAGTCTGCTATCGAACGCCTATGTGCTTGACGGCAGCGGCAAGCCGGAGGCCTGCGCGCACCTGCCTTACAACTCCGGACTCGCAAGTGTAGCGGTGGTCAACCCCACACAGTTCGGTATCGGCAGCTACTGCTCGAAGTTCAACGACCTGGCACCAAGAATCGGAGTCGCGTGGGATGCAAAAGGGAACGGAACTACCGTGGTGCGGGCCGGCTATGGGATCTACTATGACCGCGTCTTCGGCAACGTGTACGGGAACTCCCGCTTCAACCCGCCTTACACAGTCTCGACTACGCTTTCGGGCGGCAACTACACGGGGCAGATCGCGTCCTCCGCGGTGAGCACGACGAACCCATATAGCCTCACGACCATCGATCCGGGATTACGCAATCCGTTGACGGAACAGTACAACCTGGCTGTTTCGCAGCAGTTGGATCCGAACACAATCCTAACGCTCACGTATGTGGGCGCAACAGGCTCACGGCTGCTTGCAACGCAGCAGCCAAACTTCGGCGCAAGCTTCGCGAATGACTTCCGGCCGTCGAACGCTGGCGTGAGTGCGCGGTCTCAGACTGACATCAACAACGGTGTTATCCGGGCGCCGTTTGCCGACTTCACACACCGAGTCTCCAATGCAGGCTCAAGTTACAACGCGTTGCTTACCGATGCGCGGCGCAGGCTCGCGAACGGCCTGACAGTGGAAGGTGCGTACACCTGGAGCCACAGTCGCGATGACCTTTCTGACGACGTGAGTGGTTCGAATGACTCATCCACGCCACAGGCAACGCTTGAAAACCTGCTCGCGCCGTATATGGCTGCGGGAAGCTCCTGCCCGGCTGCTTCCGGAACCCCTTCAACGGACGCGCGCCTGCAGGCGGCAGTCATTTGCGCGACCGGCAACTCGCAGTTGTCTGTCGCCCAGGCTGAGATTATCTTTGTGCAGAACTACCTGCAGTACGCGCCTATCCAGTACAACTATGGCGACTCTGCATACGACGTGCGGCAGCGCTTTGCAGGCAGCGTGATTTACGCGCTCCCGTTCGGACATGACGCCCGATTCTTCTCGACACTACCGTCCTCGGCGGATCGCGTCGTGGGCGGCTGGTCCGTTAGCTCTATCGTCGACACACAAACCGGAACACCCTTCATCCCGGTAAGCGGCGCGGACGCAAACAAGGACGGCAACACCAACGACCGCACCATCGCCATCGCTAATCTGGGACCGAGGAAAGGACACCTCATCAAGACTTTTGGAGGGCCTACGCCCGTGGTGAGCTTTTTTCAAAACGCGGCAGCGCAGAGCGTTGGTGACGGTGTCGTGGATCCTCGGCAGCGGCTGGAACGCGGCGCACTGCGGCAGCCCGGTATTACCAACTGGGACTTCCAGGCAGTCAAGGCGACCAAGATTACCGAGCAGCTGAACCTGCGCTTCTCCGCCGACTTCTTCAACATCCTGAACCACACGAACTTCAATCCGCTGACGACAAGTATCTCGAGCGCAACTTATGGCCAGTCATTGTCGCAGCGACTACTGGGGCAAACAGAAGCAAGGCAGATTCAGTTCGGGCTCAAGCTCCAATACTGATTGGAGCTCGTACTGCTCGTCAGATCGCACGCGGGATCTTCCGGAGAAAGTGCAATGCGTATAGATCGTCTTTCCCAGTTTCTTCTGGCTGTTTTGTTGAGCCCCTGCTTGCCTTTCCATGCGCAAGGTCCTCCAAACCGCTCTCTTACGCTGGACGACCTGCTGGCCGTGCGGCCGATCGCCGAAGGCGCTGTTTCTCCGGATGGCGCGCGTCTCGCGTTTACGCGTGATGGGCAGATCTACACCATGCCCGTAAACGGTGGCTGGCCTGCGGAGTTGACTACCGGCGGCAGCCCAAAAAGCGCGATCAATTGGTCGCCGGACGGTAAGGCGATCGCCTTCGCAAGCCGTGGCGGTATCTGGACGGTCTCTGAGGCAGGCGGTGAGCCAAAGCGTCTGACCAACGCACCTCCCGCCACGTCAGGCGATCCACGCGAGGCCGGCGATCGTGCCCCGCAGTGGTCACCGAAAGGCGGCTGGCTCCTGTTTGCGACCGGACGCCTCGGGCATAACAGCCTGATGACAGTGAAGGCAGACGGGAAGGCAGAGAGCTTCGTCGCCGATGCGCGCGAAGGAGATGCAGACGAGGGTGTGTGGTCGCCCGACGGCACCTCCGTTGCGTACGTGCTGCGTACGCGCGAGCACTTCAGCGGCGAGATCAGGGTGCAAAGAGTCGACGCAGGTTCCGGCCAGCCACAGGGTGAACCGGTTACGGTCTACACGGCGCCGGTGGATCGCGGCGGCGGCTGGTCGGTCCGCGGGCTCAAGTGGACGCCCGACGGCAAGCGGCTGGCCGCTGTGCTGCAGAGCTCAGGCTGGGACAACATCTATCTCCTGGATGCGCAGGCGGGCGCCACGCCCGAAGCTTTGACGAAAGGAGAGTGGGAGGACGAGTCGCCCGAGTTCTCGCCGGATGGCGCTGCGATTGCTTTTGTCTCAAACAGAACCGAGAGCGGCGGCTCGCCCGAGCAGCGCAGGGTGTGGATACAGCCGGTGCACGGCGGCGCGGCGCACCTGTTGGTAGCGCAGGCAACACCGGGCACTGACACAGAGCCGCAGTGGGCGCCGGACGGCAAGCAGGTACTCTTCCGCCGCGAGTCGCCACTGCATCCTGCGGATCTCTACATGGCGCAGGCAGCCGGGGGCGAAGCGAAAGCGCTTACGCATACGCTGCCTGGAAGCTACAAGGGAGCGCTGCAGGTACCTGAACGCGTGACCTGGAAGAGCAGCGGTGGAGTAACAGTCGACGGCATGCTGTACACCGCGCAGCACAGCAAGCCGGGTGCGCTGCCGCCGGCCGTCCTCTGGATCCACGGCGGGCCAGAAGGACAGGATGTGTATCGCCTGGATGTGTGGGCGCAGTACCTGGCAGATGCGGGCTACACCGTGCTCGAGCCGAACTACCGTGGATCGACCGGCTACGGCGAGCACTTTCGCAACCTGAACGTCAGGGACAGCAATGGCGGCGAGGTGGATGACGTCGCAGCGGGAGCGCAGTACCTGATCGACCGAAAGCTCGCCGATCCGAAGCGGCTCGCGATCGGTGGCGGCAGCCACGGTGGTACGATGACCGCCTACATGGTCGTCCACTACCCGACGTTGTTTGCCGCAGCGATCGAAGGTTTCGGCGTAGTGGATCGCGCACTCTTTGTGGAACGTACCAACCCGGATTCGGCGATTCGCTGGCAGATGAAGATGGGCGGGTCACCGAGCGAATCGCCCGAGACGTATGCGAAGGCCAACGTGCTGCTGCAGGTCAGCAAGGTGCAAACCCCTGTGCTGATCCTGCACGGCGAGGATGACCCGCAGGTGCCCCCGGCCGAGTCCGCGCAGTTTGCTCATGCGCTGGCCGAGCACGGCAAGGCGGTCTTCTACTACACCTACCCGGGCGAGTTGCATGGGTTCGCCAAGCCGGATCATCGATTGGACGCCTGGGGCAAGGAGCGCGCTTTCCTGGACCACTACATCGCGCCGAAAGAGGGAACCACAAACACCGAAACGGGCGTTGTAGCATTTCCCAGGTCTG
The DNA here is from genome assembly GCA_964245435.1 of uncultured Acidobacteriaceae bacterium. Lineage (GTDB taxonomy): Bacteria > Acidobacteriota > Terriglobia > Terriglobales > Acidobacteriaceae > EB88. The sequence goes on along the minus strand of CAXTMF010000008.1, from coordinate 14,135 downwards.
CACCGGGCGTGGTGGATGCTCCTACGCCCTAGTGAGCCCTCAGTTGCTTCTCCGAATGCCGGCCGAAGCTGTCTGCTGACATTACGGTCAGGCCAGTTGCACACGCTAACAGCATTCCAAGTTTTTTCTTTCGCATTTCGAAACAACGCCTTGCCGAACGACTCCTGGGCACGCTATACCGTTGTCCGCCGCCTTGTCCAGGTTAGGAGGCTGCTGGAAGCAAGACCCGACATGGTTTCTTCGGACCTCGAACGTAAACCCACTAAAGCTCTCTCCGTCTCGCAGCCTCGCTCTCGCCCGCTGGCCAGACCAGCGATCCTTTGTCTGCTGACTACGGCTGCAACAGCGATGGCCGGCGCGCAGCAGATTGCGATTCAATCACAGGCAAACGGTTCCTACATCCAGACCAACAACCAGGGCGCGATTGCAGCTTCGGCAGCCAACGTAAAAGCTTCTGCGGAGTTCGAACGGCTTTATCTCAGCAATGGCTTCTTCGCGCTGCGCAACGTCAGCAGCGGCTTGTACCTGTCAGTCGATACGACCAGCTATCTGGTCTCTGACACGGCGATCTCGATCGGCCTGGCAGAGCAGTTCTCGGCGGCGGTTCAGACGAGCGGCGCGACTGCGCTGCTGAGCAGGGCTGCCCAGCAATATGTAAGCCTGCAAGCTCCGGGCAAGACGCTGGCAGCGCTCGCGACCTCTGTCGGCACGGATGAGTCATTCACTATTACCGAGACAGATCCTAGCGAAAGCATCGTCGGCACAATGAACGCCGGCATCAAGCATCAGTCCATCACCGGTTTCGGCGGTGCAGAGGTCTTCTACAACAATTACCTCACTGCCAATCCATACAGCGCGGAGATCTACCAGGCGCTCTTCGATCCGATCCAGGGCCTCGGCATCAATCTGCTGCGGCTGGACAATATCTACGATGTAAATGGCACCACGACCAACTTCGATCCAACATCCCAAACAATCGTGCAGAATGCGAGCTCGTATCTGGGCCAAGCGCCCACGATCCTGATGAGCGCATGGACGCCTCCCGCCTACCTGAAAAGCAATGACAACACCACGGGCGGCACGCTGCGCAAGGTCAACGGAAGCTATGACTACACGGGCTATGCACAGTGGTGGGCGGACTCGATTAAGGCCTACCGGGGCATTGGCATCGACCCAACCTACGTAAGTATTCAGAACGAGCCGGACGCGGTGGTTGGCTATGTATCGATGAGTCTGAATCCTTCAGAAAAGCTTTACAACGGCAATGAGTATGCCGGGTACAACAAGGCGCTTAGCGCCGTGAAGGGACAGATTTTCGCGTTGGCGAGTCCGCCTACGCTGATCGGCCCCGAGACGCAGGGTATCGGCTACAACACCTTTCAGGATTACGTGAACGCGCTGAACGCGAGTGACCTGGGCGTAATTGCGGAGCACCTGTACACGGGCGGCTCGCTCTCGCAGCCGGACTCTTTCGACCCGAACCTGGAAGCCATCGACCAGCAGTTTTCAAAAAAGCCCAAGTTCGATACGGAGTATTACGGGTCGCCCGCGTTCGATTATGCGTGGCTGATCAGCAATGCATTGGTAGCCGAAGGGACAAGCGCCTACCTCTACTGGGCGCTGGCCTGGCCTGATAATCAGCAGGGGCTGATCTATCTCGACAATCCATATAACTCGCCGACCACCTGGGAGCAGCCGCACGGCTGGGCGGTGAACGATCAGTACTACGCGATGAAACACTTCTCCTACTTCATTCACCCGGGCTACACGCGTGTGGACGGAGTGGTGAATGATCCGGATCTTCGCTTCTCGGCCTTTGTGGACGAAACCTCGAAGGCAGCTGTCGCCGTCGCGATCAATACCTCAACTACGCGGACCATCACCTTCGGTCTGGCTGCAACGGGGCTGACGATCGACAACACGCGTGCCTACCGCTCTACCTTTTCCGGCACCGAACGGTGGGCAAGTCTCGGCGAACTGGAAGCTGGCAATACGGTGAGCCTGCCTCCGCAATCCGTCGCGACCATCGCCCTGAATCAGTACTAGCCTAAGCCCGGTTCCTCTCGCATAGGAGGAGCCGGGCTCACACGCTTCGCTACTACGATCGCCAGGTGTAGGTTGCGCTTGCACCGGCTGATATCCGGGTCGCAAAGCTGCGCTCATGCCAGTCTGTGTGGACCGTTTGTCGAGCACGAGCAGCGCAAATGGAGCCGTTAGTGAAGGCGAACACCTGTATCTTCTGCCCTTGCCTGGCGCAGGTCGGGATCCAGGTAGCGGCCGATAAGCTCCGTTGCCTGAACCGCAAGCAGAAGAGTGCCAGAGAGCGGCAGGAGCACTCTTTCCGCGAGGGCGCGGCTGCCTGGGCTCGATGGAGCCGGCCCGTCTATCGGTGTCTCAGTAAGCGAGGACAACTGCTAGGCCGAAGATTTCGCGGGAGTGAGAGGCTTTTGCTCTCCGGGCAGCCGAAGCATCATTGTGATTCCGGCCGACAAGACATACAGGCCCGCGAAAATCCAGATCACCCCGGCCACGCCAACCCTAGGCAGGAAGAGCCCGGCGATGGCGGGTCCAAGCCAGACACTCGTTCCCGAACCGAGATTCATGATAGACATCGCTGCGCCCCGCGACTCCGGAGCGAGCGTTACCATGATGGCACTCAGCGGCACGAAGCCAGCCAGCGTTGCTCCGTAAGCCATGCTGGCTAATAGAACCAGGGGATAGTTCATGCCGAAGTGGTCGGGCACGTAGAACAGCCCCAGTGTTGCTAGTGCGCAACCGCATGAGCCGACCAGGGTGACAGTTCTACGCCAGCCGATCCGATCGCCTACATAACCCCAGAACAGATTGAAAACGACGTTGGTCGCAAACATCACACTCAGCGTTTGTAACCATTGCTGAAGCGAGAAACCGATCGTGTGAATATAAAAGATCGGCAGAAATAGTAAGAAACCAAACTCCGAGGTCGTTGTGATAACGGCGACAAGGCCGCCGAGCCCGACACGTGGTTTTTTCCAGACGATGGAGAGGCTGGAGAAAAGCGTGGCGAGTGCGTTGCCTGATCGATGCTTCTGCAGGCCGCACAAACCTTGCTTCTCCTTTATGCCGAGCATCGCAACCAGGCCACCAACCATGACAAAGCCAGTGGAAAGCCAGAGCGACTTGTAGGCGCCGTAATGCGGTACCGAGTAGCTTGCAAGCAGAGAACCAAGTGTAGGCAGCCCACCGGTTCTGGCGACCCAGAACCAGCCGACAGCCGTGGCCAGATAGCGCTGAGGAGTTACGGCGGTGATCCACACCAGAAAACTGAACGCGAACAGCGGGTAACCAAAGCCGCGAATCATATACGTGATCGCGATGACCGGATAGTTGGCGTGAGCAATGCCGACCAGCAGAAAAGGGATTTCGAAAACCACCCAGATCAAGAAGCCAAGCCACATCACCTTCTTTGGGCCGTAAAGATCAGAAAGTGTACCGCTCAGCCATGCGGCGACGGCAGCCGTCGCGCCATACAGCGTAAATACCAGCGCGATCTGCGACTGGCTGAAATGCATATTGAACAGCATTGGCGAGAGGAAGCCCGATTCCACGCCATCGCCGATCATAAAAAGGAGCAATCCGAAGTAGCCAATCGCCAGCTCTGGATACAAGCCGGCTTTCTCGAGCCAGTGCGCGCTCTCCCTCAAGACTTTATTCCTTCGCTTGCAAGATAGTGGTGGATGGTGCTCGTAACGCCACGTTCGTTGAGCACGGCGAGTGCTTTCGCGACCTTTTGCACAAAATGCTCAGATGACGGCAGCACCGGGCCGAAGATTGAACTTATGGCCAGCACCGGTCGAGGGTCTACGCGGGATCCCGCAGCAATGGTTTGCAACTCCGCCGCACGAGCGTCCACAATCTCCAGCACACGACCTTGTTCATCGGTACCTGCCTTGAAGTAGTAGATCCAGCTAGCGATCACCAGACTTAGCAGCTCGATCGATCTGCCCTCCCTGAGAAGTTCAAGGATCGAGGGCAGCACCCATTTCGGCATCTTCGCCGAACCCTCCGAGCAAATGCGTGTTACCTGATCGTGAATGCCAGGGTTCGCGAAGCGCTCCAGCAGGACCTTCTTGTACTCGCCAACGGAGGTGCCGGGGATGACAGGTACGACTGGTGTCACCTCTTCCATGAATGCAGTAATGAAGGAGACGAAAAGGGAATCCTGCATCACCTCGTGCACATAGGTATAGCCCTTGAGCGCTCCAAGGTAAGCCATGGCGAGATGGCTCCCATTGAGTAGCCGCATCTTCATCAGCTCATAGGGCGCGACATCGGCAACCATCTCGGCGCCCACCTTCTCCCATCCTGGTCGCCCATTGCAGAAGTGGTCCTCGATGACCCATTGCTTGAAGGACTCCGTCATGACCGGCCAGGCATCCTCGAAGCCGTAACTCGCGTGAAACGTGACAAGGTCCTCCGGTGTCGTGGCGGGTGTAATGCGGTCTACCATGCTGTTTGGGAATGCGACATTGTCACGGACCCATCTTTCCAGGGCCGTGTCCTTCAGCCCTGTAAACGCAAGCACGACCTCTTTCAACACGTCACCATTGCCTTGCAGGTTGTCACATGACATAAGCGTGAATGGCGGCAGGCCGCGGCGGCGGCGGCGGTCGAGAGCAGCAGCTAGATAGCCAATTGATGTAGTCGGCTGCTCCGGATAGGCGAGATCATGCTGTATCTCGGGGTGCTCTGGAGTGAAGCGGCGCGTGCCTTCGTCGATAAAGTAGCCACCCTCCGTGATGGTCAGTGACACGAGTCTCGTATTTGCAGCTGCCAGCTTTTCAATAGCTGCTTCCGGATCTGCCGGCGCGAGCACGTAATCCGTCATCGAACCGATGATTCGAGGTGTTTGCGAACGTGCACTCTTCTCGACGACGGTGTAAAGGCAATCCTGCGGTTTCAGAGCGTCTTGCATACGCACGTCGCCCGGCAGCACACCCAGTCCGCATTCCCCCCACCGCGGTTCATTCTCCATTGCAAGCAGGTCATCCAGGTACACCGCCTGATGCGCACGATGGAATCCGCCCACACCGATGTGGACCGTATGCTGGGTAAGCTTGGCACGGTCATAGACAGGTTTACCGATGCTCCCACGGAGGTTTTGCAGGTGTGTCTCGCTCAATCTCATGTGATCGTTCACTGCGTTCATTCGGGAACCTGTGTGTTCTTCAAAGGGCCCACCATACTTGGCGGGTGCAACAAAAGCAATGCTCGCGTCTTAACCGTTCAGACGAGCCCTCCTGAAGCCCCGGTTTGAGCCTCTGCCCGGCTGGCGCAGCGGCCTCTAGGGCCAGGGGCTCCGATGCCCTAATCAGTCTTTAACCCCGACTCGTGCCGGAGTGGCCGGTCCGGAGCTTGGTACCCACAGGTGCACAGCGGTTGGTATGCTGGGGCCCTCCGCATCTGTGTCCGCAGGAGTGTAGAGCTGCGCGAACAGAGGAGGAGACGGAGCATTCTGTTGAAACAGGTACGAGCAAGTCGTAGAGATGTTCTCAAAGCTTTCGCTGCAGCCACCTTGATCGGCTCGTCTCCGGTAAAAGAGAGCACGGGGCAAAGCGCGCACCAGCGGGCAAGCGGCATTGAGGTTCTAAGGCGTCCGGACAGCGTAACGGCTCGGCTCGGGACCGGTCAGCCGTTATCCCTGCAATTTGCAGGCGGAGAGTGGGCCTGTCCTGGCGTACGCGTCGCCGCGGAGCCTGCCGAGAGTGGCCTGCCGGTAAAGCTCACGATCGATGGGGCAGTACTTACCTACCTGCAACTGCGATGGCTCGGAAAGCAAACTCAGGGGGTCCAGGCGCTCGGGGATCACTGGGAGCGAAGCTACGGAGACCTGGAGTGGAGGGGCACTGTTCCACAGCGCGCTATGCCGTGGTATTTCGTTACGTTCGATGGCAAAGTCCTGAACGGATATGGGGTGAAAACGCAGCCGGCTGCCTTCTGCTTCTGGCAGTCGGATACGGACGGCATCAGCTTGACGCTTGATGTGCGGAACGGCGGAGAAGCTCCGCTACTCGGGCAACGCGAGCTGCTTGCCTGCACTGTCGTTAGGAGGTTCGGAAGCTTGGACGAGAAGCCATCTGAGGCAGCTCAGGAGTTCTGCAGGATGATGTGTGCAAAGCCGCGTCTACCGGCAGGCGCCTTGTTTGGCAGCAATGATTGGAACTATGCGTATGGCCGGAACACTGCCGGCGGCATCCTGCGCGACGCCGACCTGATCGCCTCTCTCGCCCCAGCAGGCGAAGTGAGGCCGCATATCGTCATTGATGATGGCTACCAGGATCCGGTAAGGTTCCCCAGCATGCCAGACCTGGCTACGGAGATCCGCAAGCGCCAGCTGCAACCTGGTATCTGGATCCGCCCGTTACGCGCCGCCCAACGTACGCCGCAAAACCTGCTGCTTCCTGCAGCCCGCCTGGGTCCGCGCCCCGAGGGTTCTTCGCTTGCCTTTGACCCTACCATTCCGGAGGCTCTCGAGAGCGTGCTGCGTTCCGTACAGACGCCCGTGAGTTGGGGGTACCGCTTCATCAAGCACGACTTCTCGACTGTGGAGCTGTTTGGACGGTGGGGTTATGAGATGGACACCGGGCCAAGCAGGCCGGGGTGGCACTTCAATGATCGTTCCCGTACAAACGCGGAGATTGTTGCTGATCTCTACAAGGCTATTCGCAACACCGCCGGAGAACAAACCACCATTCTGGGCTGCAACACGGTCGGCCACATCGCTGCCGGTATCTTTGAGTCGCAGCGAATCGCCGATGATACCAGCGGCCGCGACTGGGAGAGAACGAGGCGATTCGGTGTGAACGGACTGTCGCAGCGGATTGCTCAACACCGAACTTTCTCGCATATCGACCCGGACTGCGTAGCCGTGACGCACGACCTGGACTGGAAAGTAAACAGCCAGTGGATGGATGTCGTTTCTCGAAGCGGAACATCCCTTTTTCTCTCGCCGGAGCCGGGCGCCATCACGCCTGAGATTCGTTCCGCCATGAAGGACGCGCTTGCCATTGCGGCCAGGGATGCTGTCGGCTCCCCAGTTGATCCCTGGCAGAGTACGACGCCGAACCAGTGGCAGTTTCAAGCACCGTATCGACTGACAAAGAACTACGACTGGTCCGGAGCCGGCGGAGCGTCAGCTTTTCCTAGTTGACGCTTTGTGACATCTCCTTCGCGCAACAGCTCGACATTCTCTCCGGTCACTTCGATTCCTTCCACGTCTCAACTGACATTGCCCTTCCCGGCGCGGATGCAAACAGACAGATGCGCCAGTCTCTTGCGGTAAGGCGCAGCGGCGCCCTCGCCGTAGTCCTGATTCGGCTTAGCTTGTCTACCCATACCGTCTTAGAACGCTGAAGCCGGATGGTGTTCAAATCTGTGAGCGGCTGTTTGTGACCAGGTCACTGTGCAGAACTTCATCCTGCTTAGAAAGCTGAGACGAGTTCTGGAGGTTGTCGAAAGCGAAGCACACATTCTCGCTATGCGTCTTCGCTTGGCACGGCGGCCAGGAAGGTGTCCGCCTTTGGTGAAGATGGAGTTGAAGGTATGCCGCCGTTTCAAGAATGGGTGTTTGCTGTGCCGTGCTACAAGCAAGGCGCAGCTCTGAAATCGGAAGTGGCGTAAGAGGCGCCATTCGGCTCTGGTAGTTTTATCCTCAGCAACGCCGAGTCCGCGAGGCAAGGACGTCGATGACAGAAGACGATCAGGTTCAGGGAGCTGTCGCCGCTCCGGTCCTTGGCAGCTCGACAGCCGAAGGTGGCGCAGCGCCGCTTGTGGTTCTGGACCACGTCCGGAAATCTTTCGGCGAAAAGCTGGCGCTGAAGGACATCTCATTCGACGTTCCGGCAAGACAGATCTGCGGCCTGCTTGGCCCAAACGGAGCAGGCAAAACCACTCTCTTCCGACTTCTCATGGGTATCCTCAAAGCTACCGAGGGGACCTTGACCATCGGCGGCCTGGATGCCTTCGGCGAGCGCGTAGCAGTGAAGCGCCTCATAGGTTTTTTACCGGATGAGCCAGTTTTCCATTCGTATCTCTCCGGACGCGAGATCCTCGAGTTAAGCGCTGCCATGCATGGGCTTGAGGTAGCGACCGTCATGAAAAGGCTGATGCCGACTGTACGCGAGCTGCGCCTGATCGATGACATCGACAACTACGCTGAGGATTACTCGCGCGGGATGAAGAAGAAGCTGGGCTTGCTGCTGGCAATGCTCCACGAGCCGCGGCTGCTCGTCCTTGATGAACCGACGAACGGGCTCGATGTCGAATCAACTCATCTCTTCTATGACCTGCTCGCGAGGACCGCAGGGCGGGGAACGACCGTTCTTTTCTCTACTCACCTCATGGACCATGTAGTCAAGCTTTGCAGTCATGCAGTGATCCTGAACGAGGGAACGGTGGTGACGAAGGGCCCCATCGATGAGCTGCGAACAGCCTACGGAGGAGCGAGTCTGGAAGAGATCTTTCTGCGACTGACGGCGAGGCCGCCTCAGTAATGACCCGCGAGCGGGAGCAAAGATTCTGGCCTACTGTATGGCTGCTCCTGCGATCAGCACGGCGCCGGGCTGGAGGACGCAAGCGCCGTCAGCAGCAACTGCTCAATCAGCGTACAGGGAAGAGCGCCACCGACTGGGGAAGGGTTGGGACGGCGCTCGCTGTGCTGTTCATGACGTTTATTCATGGACTAGCCGCATCAACACTTTACATCTCTGTCCTTGCGGGCGAACGGATCTCCGTGGAGCAGAACGGCAGGATCATTGTGAGCCAGAAATTCCTCAATACCATGAACGCGATGGAGGCTGGCCGCATCCGCTACGGGCTGTCTCGCGAGCAGTTGCACCTCGAGAATCTTTACCAGGCAGAAGCTCGCCGCATAGGAAGCGGTGATATCGCATCAAGAGTTCAAAACGCTGAGAGGCTGAGTAGTGCCTACCTGGCGCATGGTACGCAGGATTATGTAAGCGGGCGCCTCGCTGCTCTCGGTTTCCGCCAGTTCTCCCAAAAGCGGTGGAGCCGTTTGCCGGAGCTGCTGGGATCGGTCGTGCTGCTGTGGTGGGCGCTGATGCTGATCTTCCAGGGAGAGGGACTGGAGCTCGATCTACAACGTCGCCGGCACCCGATGTGGGAGTGGCTGTTCTCGCATCCTGTGCCGATCGGTGCGGTCTTCCTGGCGGAGATGTTGGCGCCGCTCGCGGCAAACCCTGTGTACTGGAGCGCTCCCGTCTTTGTAGGAGCGGTGTACGGGATAGTGTTCGGGGCTGGCCATGGACTTCTGGCTTCCGTGCTCATCGGCGTACCCCTGACAGCCGGGGCGGCCTGTGTGGGCAAAGCATTGGAGATCGGAGTAGTTTTGCGAGTGGCTCCGCGGCAGCGTGGTGCCATCATCGGCTTGATGAGCTGGCTTGGCTACGCCTCAATGATGGCGCTCTTCCTGGGAGCTTTCATCGCTCCGAAGCTCTCCGGGCTGGCGTTCCGGTGGATGGAGCCACTTGCGGCGATCCCATGGCCCTGGTTGGGCTTGTTTCTCGGCCTCAGGCCGGCTGGCAACTTCTCGTTTGTGCAGGGAATGGTGACCTGCTGGCTTGCGGCAGGCTCGTTGCTCTCTGCCGCAGTATGGTTCAGTGTATGGGGAACCCAGAAGGGACTTGCCGGAGCGTTCGGCGCCGTAGACGCGCGGCCGACTGCGCCGAGTAAGCGCGCGCGTTTCGGCCGTGAGCCTCTTTACCGAAAAGAACTACTCTGGTTTGTGCGTGATCGCGGTGCGATCGTGCAGTCAATCCTGATTCCAATCACAGTCGCAGGCGTCCAGCTTTTTAACTTGCGCGGACTTACGAAGTTCGCGCAAGGGCAATGGAGCTATCTGAGCGGCATGGCGATTATCTTTGGGACGTACTTCCTCTGGGTACTGGGCCCGAAGTCGCTGGCATCCGAGGGAACAGCGCTCTGGATGGCTCTGACCTGGCCGCGTGGTCTGGAAAGCCTCCTAAAAGCGAAAGCATGGCTTTGGGCCATGCTTTCGAACGGGCTGGTCGGCCTTATTCTCCTCTATGCATTCGTACTTTTTCCACGTGAAGGATGGAAGATCGCGCTGGTAGGTCTGGCATGGCTGCTCTTTGGCTACAGCATGGCGCAAAAAGCCGTGACACTGGTGACGGTCACGTCAGAGTCGGGCGAGGTCGAGAAGCTGCGCGGTGGAACACGCGCGGGCGCGCAGCTTGGCATGCTTACATTCGCCATCGGGGTGCTGAGTCAACAGTGGAACATCGCTGTGATGGGCATCGTGTACTCCTACATCACAGCCGCAGCGATATGGCAGAGTTTCCGGGCCAGGCTCCCGTACCTCTACGATCCTTGGTCAGAGGTGCTGCCCGACCCTCCTACGCTCGTGCAATCGATGGTGGCAATCAGCCTGATGGTGGAGTGCGGCGCTTTGCTGACAGGAGTGCTGATCGCGATTATCGGACGCAACAATGCGCCCTTTGCGCAAGCCGCAAGCTACGCGATCTCAGCGGTCTTTATCTCGTTCGCAACAGCGAGATTCATGGACAATCGCGGGGTCTCTCTGCGCGACGTTTGTGTGTGGGAGAAGACGACGCGCAAGCCGGTGCCGAGACTAGGCTTTTCGCCCCCGATCCTCGGGATACATCGCACCTTCGACGAACTGATGGCGGAGCCGGAAAACGTCCTATGGTGGAAGTCGTTTGGAGATCTCGATGGAAAACTTCTCTCGCTGTTGCTGATGGGCGCTTCGATCGGCGTCGCTCTCGGACTGGTCGGACTGAGTTATACAAAACTGCTCGAGCATCTTCCGCTCACAGCAGAAATGCTGCGAAGATCGCGGGAACTGACTGAGAGCTACCCGGGTTGGCGGGCAGCTTACTGGCTGATGGCCGTGGTGTTTGCACCGTTCGCAGAGGAGTATCTATTTCGCGGGTTGCTCTTTCGGGCGCTCGACCGGGAGTGGGGTGGATGGCAGGCCGTGATCGGGAGCGCTTCGTTCTTCGCAATTTACCATCCCCCGCTAGCCTGGCCGATGGTGTTCAGCGTGGGAGCTCTGAATGCGTTGCTGTTCAAGAAAACGGGAAGACTGGCGCCTGCCATGGCTCTGCACCTGTTCTACAACGCGGTCGTGCTTAGCCGCTGACTGAACCATCCAGAACCTGAAAACTGCTTCAAGATGTGACCCCGCTTCTGGTCGTGGAAAGACTCCGCCCACCCCGCCTGGACCTGATTGATCACGATGGTCATGTCACTATCCCGTGATGCGTTACGCAGGCTCTCTTTGAATGGGATGAGACGCAGCGCTTCGCGTAACAGCCGTTAGCTCTGCACGGCCGGTGGAAGAGCCGAGTGGGCTTGCGCTTGACACTGGCGGGAGCGTAGGGTGTTCGAACGCTGACTCGAACGCGGCCATACACGCTCATCGCATTGCCGTAATCGTTCTACGCCGATGCAACGACGCGCTCCTTTCGCGGGGTAACCTTCCAATGGATGTCGAATCTCTCTCCAGACGCGCAAGCGTTGGCCGCCGATCTCTCGGCAGTGATGTAAGAGCATGGCGCGACAGTCTTGCTTTTTCGGCAGAACATCCGGCGTCGTTGCTTCGACCTCCCACGCTAACATCCCGAAGGTTTCTCCGCCTTATGGCCCTCGTTGTATTCATCTCGGCTTTTCTTGCAGCCGTCCTCTTCGAGCTTCATCAGCGCCAGAAGGATAGCTTTGTCCCTTCGAAGACCTACGAGCTGCGCTCGGGACGACTCGATGGATGGCAGCAACTCGGAGGCGTGTGGCGCGATGCGGATGGCATTGTGCGAAACGCTTCGGGCGAACGCGGAGCCAAACTTCTCACCGGCTCAAGCCGTTGGAAGAACTACACCGTTCAGTCGGATGTGCAGCTGGATCGAGGCTACGGCGACATGGGTCTGGTGATCCGCTCGAATTATGAACGGCTTGGCCTGGATACTTACGACGGGTATTATGTCGGGCTTCGCCCTGTGGATGGGACCATCATCATCGGCCGCTCGAACTATGGCTGGACCGAGGCGCGTCCCGTTCCGATGCCCGGTGGTTTGCACACTTCTGTCTGGTACCGCCTTCGCGTGACAGCATTCGGCTGCAAGATCGCAGCTTCCGTTGTCAATCTGGACACATCCCAAAAGGGCTGGATCGCTTTTGAAGACAGAGGGTGTGTAAGATCCGGTCGCATCGGTCTGCGTTCAGTTGACACAGGCGGCATGTGGCGCAACATCAGCATCGTTAATGCCAGTGTGGGCGACTACCTGGCCCTGCGGCAGCACGCCGCGTTCATTGATTATCCACCGGTTCCGGATGGCCCTCCCTGGTGGACACCGTTGAGAGCTGGCTTGTTCTTTGGGAGCAGTCTCGCGCTCGCCCTGATGACACAGCTGGTTTACTTTCGCGTACAGCGTTGGAAAACCCAGGCACTGATGCAAGAGCGAGGCCGTTTGGCTCACGAGATCCATGACACCATGGCGCAGAGTTTTGCCGGCGTCGGCTACCAGATCCAGGGCATCAGGAACGGAATCATTCAGGGTGATTCTCAGGATGTCATCCATGTTGCGGAGCAGCTGAATATTGCGTATCAGGTGATCCGTAAGTGCCATGAGGAGGCCAGCCAAACGATCGCGATCCTCGGCTCTTCGCCAAATGTTCAACAGCACCTGCTGGAGAAACTCGAAGAAACGACCCGGAAGATCGCGGGACATCGGATCACCATGGTCACCAGGTTGCACGGAAATGCCCGACCTCTTAGCCTGCGGCTAACGAATGCGCTGCTTCAGATCGGCCAAGAGGCTATTGCAAACGCGGTGATCCACGCCGACCCAACCATGCTCGCGATCAGCTTGGATTATGAGGAGGATGGCGTCGAATTGATCGTGAAAGACGACGGTCATGGCTTCACGTTCACGCCGGAGAGCTCCGGTTTTGGCATTCTAGGCATGCAGAAACGGGCGCGCGAAGCAGCAGGTGTCCTGCAGATCCTTAGCAGTCCGGGAAACGGTACGCAGGTGCGTATTCGAGTCAAGCTCGAGCCGCAAGGACTGCGAAGCAGAATCCTTGCCGGGTTTAGCAGGAGCGAACTGAGAACCTTACGCCACAGCTCGAAGCCATAGATTAGGATCAGGCCCTGAACTACTCCGACAGGTGGATCAAACCGCGCCGGATGGCAGTGGTGACCGCTTCTGTCCTGTCGTTAGCGTCGAGCTTGAGCAGGCAACTCGCGACATGGTTCCGCGCTGTCTTGTCACTAATGACTAAAATCTGAGCGACCTCTTTGTTCGTGAGACCTTTAGCAACCAGGGTGAGCACTTCCAACTCGCGTTGGCTTAGCTCCTGCCGTCCGATCGTGTCCATTAGCCGGTCTGTAATGTTGGGCGGGAAGAAGTGGTGGTTCCCGTGGACCGTCGCCAGGGCTTGAACGATCTGAGCCTGTGGAGCACTCTTGAGGAGATAACCCATAGCGCCGGCGCGAAGAGCACGAAGGATATACTCATCCTCCTCGTAGTTCGACAACACGAGAATCTTTATGTCCGGCTGGATACGGCGTAACTCGGCGATCGCCTCTGCACCTTCGATCTCCGGCATGCGCATATCTATCAACACAACATCGTAGGAGGCGCGCTGGATCTCCGCCCATGCCTCTTTGGCGGATGCTGCGATGCCTGTAGCAGAGATGTTGCTTTCGCTCTTCAACATGAGCTGCAATCCAAATCGAACGACGGGATGGTCATCGACGATGAGCACTCTCATGCCCTCTGCCTGCTTTTCCATTGCCAAGAGGCTCTCCTGCTGGTACCGCATTCTAACGCCCACCCTCGGCTCGCTTGGGAGTTCTTGTGTTTTCTCGCCAGTGTGATCGCAGGCTTGGCTGAGTGCCTGCCCGGCAAGACCGTTCGGGATCGCACCTCTCGTCCCTCCTCCAGAACAGCGCTGCCAGAGTGCGAGTAGGTCAGATGACCTATCGAGGATTGGGTGTTTTTCCGAGTTGTACATCCATCTGGATGGCCCGTATGATTCGCCCGTTTGTAGAAGTGTCTCGCGACTCGTGCAGATCGGTGGTCGACCGGTGAGCTATGAGG
>CAXTMF010000007.1:0-168761 GCA_964245435.1 uncultured Acidobacteriaceae bacterium | reverse complement strand
GTAAACAGCAGGGGGGCTCTTCTAGCGGCAGCTAAGACTCAACAGGCTCATCAGCGAAAGCGTCATCGACCAGAGCCAGCTATTGTTGATGACGCCCAGCCCACAACCCTCTCCAGACCACGCCAGACAGCTGAAATGGCAGGCGAAGCAACTACTGAACGCATTAGGTAAGGCATTCAGAATGAATAAGTAGTGAGTCGCCGCGATCAAAGATGCCCCCATTCGATTCTTGTTGGGTGAGCTCACCTCTCGCCTTGTCCACAGAAGCTTTCACTCCAAGGAGCCAAGGAGCCAAGGAGCCAAGTGCAAAAAGCGCCAGATTGCTCGCCGGCTCATCGACGAGCCGTGTTTGTTCGCCTTTGTCATACATTAGAGGGCATGAGCTTCCAGGGAGCACCCTCCAGGCTTGCCCTCGTCGTTCGCTATGAGGGCTGCGGTCGCACTGTCTCTTCTGGCGTCCGGTCGGTACCCGACAATGCCATATCGATCGTTTGCCCACTCCGCTAGGACCATCGGCAGTACCGGCCGTATGAGATCTACGAGGGCCGGCTAGCCTTCGAGCTGATTCTCGGTGGGAAGCGGTGAGGGAGGTTCTCCACCATTGGCACGCCGGCTGCCGCTCCTGCCGTCAGCTCATCTAACGTGGCAGCGAACAACGGCTTGGAAGCCTCGAGGCTGCCTTCGGCGGCGACTACGGCCCTCTGTCCCTACTGCTCGCACTCCGGCCTCTATGAGGCCGCTGAATTGATCCTCCACTCGGGCTAATGGAACGATCTACTTCCCGCCTGACCGGAATCTCTCGGACACAATCGTGCTGGTGACTGGCTTCCTGGCAGCGATCAAGTTGGGCCGCAATCCGGATCCAGGCTCCGCTCAGGACGGTCCGAAGCTGAACAGCGCGATCATCTCAAGTGTTCAGCTCGCCGAGGCAATCGTGCGCAAGCTGGCTGAGAGGGTTCAATGACCTGCCTCTGGGAAGAAGGTCGCTCCACAGGCCATCGAAGATGGTGTTGTACGCTACCCCGGCGTGAGTCATTCAGAAACGACAATGTCGTCTTTAATTAGCGCTCCCATGTAGCCGCCTGGACTCCGCCGCCTGTTTCAACAAGTTCCTCTTCCTGACATTCGGTTACGCACAGCGTCGGTTCCTGGGTGGACGTGTCACCCTCAACCCATGCGCAGCATAGCCCTCTTCACGATGCTGTAGGTATTCGGTATTTTACAAGGCGACAGACGTGGAAGGGACAATTGGAAGATAGCGATTATTGTCTCAGCATCCACGTTTAGGCAAGGCTTAGATCACTGCACAGATTCGTTCTTTGGCAGGGAGTCGCGTGAGACAAAGATTGGATCACGGCCTGGAAATGCCAGGGAAGCAAAGCGACCACCTTCCCGCATCCAGACCATCGCATCCTGTCCCACATAAGCATCGAGTTCACGGGATCTTTGAAGCGCTCCCTTGACGAATCGGTAAACACAGTCGGTCCAGTGTACAAATTCAGACCTCTTCGCAATAATTTCTTGCCCGACTAACGTGTCCGTAAGGCAGTACAACCGACCGCGAACCAATACCTTGCCATCGAAGTCACAACCAGAACAAGTGATGACTTCAGAGTCGTCTGCCACATGCCATAACGCTTGGCCGGGATAGTGCTTGAATCGAATCTCAGCCATTCCGTCACGCGCTAAACAGCATGCGACGGATGTTGAACTGTCAGATTGCAAATACGACGTTTTGCGGATAGGAGAATCCAGCCAAACGGGTTCGGGTCGCGAGGACGTAGGGCTGAGCATCACGACATTTAATTTGTCGCCCAATTGAGACATTACCCGCTGAACGTCGCTTGGGAGCGCATAGATATGTAGCTGCTTGCTCATAAAGGCGGCATCTCGATGGGACCATCAGGTTCACCAGCAATCCCACCTTCCGATGCCCCCTCCATGTTAGGTATCAGCGGCGTTACTCCAGATTCAATATTCTCCAATTGAGCTGCCAAGCCTTTGTCCTCAAACTGAGGCCTCATTCCTGTCGCCTGCTCGATGTCATCCATCGCGCGCACTTCTCTCGCGACAGGGCTGCCGTCTTTATTGGACGCACCAACCTGATACATCTTGGTTTCCCCAGTAGATTTCTTGGCTCCTACAACGTCGACGTACCTACTGCCCTTGCTACCATTAGGCGTTGGAACCTTAACTTCCTTAGAAACCTCAAAGCCGTCCTTCTGGAGCATGTCAGCAAGTTTGTTCACCGTCGCCCTGTGTGCTGGGCCGCCTAGCTTTCCGAATGGATTCAGCGACAGCAGGAACGATCCAAGGCCGCCACTTACCTCACGGCATGCACCCGCGGTTATGGTTAGAGTTCCATCCTTATCAGTACTACTTTTATCAGGATCGCATACTTGACGATGGCCGTCCGCATCCCTTGTAGACAAAGGGTTATTGCCCACATAACTGTAAAGATTCAGGCTTTGCGGATTGTCCAACGTGGCGAACGGAATGGGCGTAGGAACAAGAGCCCAGTCCGGGCTGGTAAACCGGCCCATAATGGAGTTGAAGTATCTGGCGCCGAAGTAGTCGTTGTTGGTTTGGGAGTCGCGCAGCTTGTCGGCGAAGTGGGTTTCGGAGTAGTCGTAGCTCGGGGTGCAGTCCTCGCCGTCGCCGAAGGGTCCGGACAGGCAGCCTTCGATAAAATTGCCGTTCGTGTCGCCGTTTGCGACGAGCGTGCCGACCGCATTGACCAGCCGGAACTCGGTCCGGACCCCGCCCGAGCCGGCCGCGCCGATGTAGTCGCCCCAGTGCTGGCCGTTGGCCCGCAGGATCGCCCGCACCAGCATGCCCCCGTTGTTGACCGTCGTCACCAGGGCCCCGCTGGTGTCGTACAGGTACTCGGCCGTGACCGTGCCGCCCGATGCCGTGCCACCGGATACCGTCACGCCCGTCACCGTGGCCACGCGATTGCCTTCCGGGTCGTACTTGCCAAGATCGTACGTGCTAAGAAGGAGGATACTGCGCTCTCAAGCTTCTGAGGTGTAATCCAAATGGAATTTCGATTCCACTGAATTCAGGGCAATCAAGGAATCCCCATATGCAATCACCAACCAGCCTCTTCATCTCTGGCTCTCCTGAAGCCACGAGTGAGTCAAGGAAGCCTAATGCTTTCCTTGACCACATCCCAACAGGCGTTATGACGCTGTTGCATACGAAAAGTCCGAGATCGTTGATCGTAAGGAGTAGTTTGGAGAACACCCGGACTCGCAAGCCAAGGCTGCTCTGCTGCTAGCCCCGCTCGCCGCGTGCTGCTTGTTCAGCGGGAACCGCTCGCGCCGGTGCTGCTCAAGCGCATTAGCTGAAGGTCCCAGTTTTTGAATTGCGGCTAGACGATGCTTGACGGTGAGCTTCGTGTGCGTGCGGCTCGTAAGCGGCGACGTGCATCAGCGTCATTCGGGCGGGGTCCCAGACCTTCCTCCGGTAATCCGGCCCGCGGCTACGGCAGGTGCTGCCAGCGATTCGGGTAGCTCTGTTTGCGGAGCTTCCCATCGTTTTCGTAAGCTACCATGACCTTCAACGGCGTCTTCCCGGCGCATGGCGTGGAACGCCTCAGTTTGGATGGCCCTGGCCAAAATCCTACATAAACGAGTTGCCCTAGTTTTCAAACCGAAAGACTTATGGAATGCTGCTAGATGGCGGCCAGAATGTAGGAGTTCTGGCCGCCACAATATGGCCCATTCCACCCAGATATTTAGACCCAGAAGCAAACAATCAAGTACGCTTAATGCCGGCCCTATTGAACCTGGAGAGTGATAGTCGAGGAGCTTGTGACGGATGTCGTTTGAGCAGTGCTGCTGTTCCCGCTGTTTGTGCCACCGTTGCTAGCCGTGTTCCCGCCACAGCCCGAGATAGATAGCGTCAACAGAGCGACAGTTATGACCAGGAGGGAGCCCAAAGGCTTTTTGCGGTGGACGGAGAAGGCTGCTGGAAGCAGGAGAAGTGGTGCCCACAGTACTGCCAAGAAAGTTGTTGGAAGCGTTTCTGTGAAGACAGCGGTGATCTGATAGCTCCCCTGCGGAGTAGCACTGGCGGTGGCAATGGAGAGTATTCCAGACGTTACTGAATAACTGCACGTCGCAGCAGCTGGCAGGTTTAGACACGTAACGCTGACATTTGTTGCCGCTGACGGGAGAACGACTGGATAGCTCGCCGTCTTACCGGCTGAAATGGTGGCCGTCGACGTCGTGAATGTCGGAGCTGCGGCTGCGGAACCCGAGTCCACTTCAAACTGGATCGCGTTGGATGTGCCACCGCCTGGAGCCCCGTTTTGAACCGTAATTGCGCTCATCCCAGCAGTCGACAGCATAGAGGCGGGAACCTGCACGCTCAGCTGGCTTGTGCTCATGAACTGTGATGCCAACGCCTCGCTACCCCAGTAGCCAACGGAGCCGCTTACGTATCCTGAGCCGGTCAAAATGACAGAGAGCGTTGCAGCTCCTTCACGGGCGAAAGCGGGAGAACTGGACGCAATGGTCGGAACGGGGTTGGGAGCAACTACTGTGTATGTGGCGGTTGTGACATCGCTCTGGCCGTACCCAACAGCCATGGCGTAGGCTTGTACAGTAACCGGGCCCAATGTTGGGTATTGCAGCGGTCCGGTGTATAGGAGAAATTGGTTGGATGTGCCAGATACTTTGTAGTAGATGGCGGCATTGGGTGTAGTCGAAGAGAGGGTGATGCTCTGCGTTTGCCCGATCGTTCCCCCAGCCGGAGAGAAGGTTGGAGCCGCTGCCACTACTTCGAGCGGTGTGGTGGCGGACTGGCTTAACGCGTAGGTGCTGTCGCCCGGGAAGCTTGCAAAAACCTGATGTGGTGACACGCCTGTGACAGAGATACCGCTTATGGAAGCAGTCGATCGCGTGAGAGCGGTGAGGTAGACGTCTGCCTGGGCGTTATAAAAATCCGAGGCGATTATGTCCGTGACGCCATCATTATTTACGTCTACTAATGAGGACGCTCGGCAGCATGGAAGCTCCGGCGTATCGGCAGACGGAACGAGCTTAAACGTACCATCTCCATTGCTAAGATAAATGGCTATGTTTTGCAGATCGGTTGGGCCCGTGACGAAGATATCGGGTAAGCCATCCCCATTGAAATCGCCGATCTGGACGGTATTTGCGAATCCAACGGCGGCCGGCAGGTTATTATCGGCGATGGTAAATGTACCGTTTCCATGACCGAGATAAACCGGGGGCGCGGTGGTACCGCCATAGATGGGCGTGACGAGGTCAAGATTGCCATCGCCATTAAAGTCCGCGGCGGCCAGATTGACCGCAGAGCCTCCGCTCTCGTTGCTGACGTCGATGGTCGTTCCCTGGGTGAAGGTGCCGTCCCCGTTGCCCAGATACAGCGTGATCGTCTGGGTAAACGTGTTATCCGAGACAGCTATGTCCTGTTTGCCATCATTGTTGAAGTCGCCCGCTACCATACCCTCGAAAAGGTCGGCCTGAGACGCGGAGAGACTCTGGGTGAAGGTGCCATCACCCTTGCCGAGGAGTACAACAAGGTAGTACCCGCCTGCGGCCGCGAGATCAGGGATGCCATCCCCGTTGAAGTCAGCCGTGACGATTGGCGAATTGCCATAGTTAGTGTAGATCGGGCCATTCGCTGTTGGGGTGAAGGTTCCATCACCGTTCCCTAGCAGGACGGTAAGCGATGCTGGCCCACTTGGGGCATTAGACAGCAAGAGGTCGAGTTTACCGTCTCCATTAAAATCAGCCACTAGCACAGGGTTTCCTGCGACCGTAATGGCGTTGCTTGTAACCTGCTGGAAACTCCCGTGGCCGTCGCCGAGATAGAGAACGGTCGTATCGGCCGTGCCAATGGCGAAATCCTGATTGCCATCGTTGTTAAAGTCCCCTGAAATCACAGAGTTGGTCTCGGTACCCGTCGAAAAGTTCCCGTAGTTATACAGATAAGGTCCATGGTCCCCTGCTGTCGAGACGGCGGTCGCCAGAACCGAGTTCCCGGTCGTCAAATCAATAAAGGAGACGGTGCCGCTCGGCGTGGCAGCAGAACTGGCTTTATCAAAGCCGTAGACGGACGCAGTGAGCGTGTAATTGCCGGGATTCCCAGTAGCGGTGAGTGTGGACGCCGACGTGTAGCTGCCAGTCACTGTAAGCTCTACCGAACTGGAGGAACTGGCGGCGTATGGCGTAGAGGTATGAGGGGTCCCTGGAAACTCGGCCCGGTAGCTCCAGGCACCGGCGCCGGGTCGAAGAACGAGTGTCGCCGCGCCGCTTGGACCGAGAGCTGCTGTACCCAGTACGTTCACGTCCGTGCACCGAACCACTACAGCATTGCAGAAGTTGACGTACCCCTGCGTGATGGACGAGCCCCCGCTTTTTACAGTGGCAGTAAGAGTGATCGGCGAACCGGCACTGATCTGGCTGGCTGAACTGTGGTTCGCCGTAACGGCGAGTGCTGTGGCCGTAGGGCTTTGCGCGTGCAGGGGCCCGCAAAGGAAAGCGAAGAAGACCAGGAGGCTGGCGGTAAGAGTAGGACGAATCACCCCAGCAATATAGCAGCAGAATTGTGCATGTAAGTACATCTTCATTACGCCAAGCAGCTTTCAACCTCGTCGTCCCTTTTCCGGACAGCTTCTTCGCATTGACCGCACGCCGTCTTATCGAAAGGCTCTTAGCCGAATCGCCGCGGCGTTCAAGTCGCTAACGTTGATTCCCGAATCAGTATTAGTGGCAACGATCGGGGATCAGCTTCGCAGCTGTTCGCTTGCCGAACTGGCGTTTATTTGATCAGAGCGACCGCTCGTCATCGCTTGCCGAAGGCGGCGGCTTCGACCGCGGCTCCGGAGGCAAGGACGAAGCTGCTACTCCGACTGTCCACGATGTTCTGCTCGCCGCGCGGCGGGCCCTCGAACAGGCTCGAGCCCTAGCTTAAGGCGCGACGATGGCGTCGGCGATGCGTACCCGCTGAGACCGGTCGAGGTGTCTCGACGGAGGGATAATTTCGGCCCTGCCGGACGGGCAGGCAAAGCCGCCCTGCTGCCTGCTTTGCTGAACTCGCGCGGCCCGGTGCGTGCTCGTTACTCCGCGGACCATTAGGGGCCCGTGCTGCCGAAACGCTCTGCTAAGAGTCACTAAGCTGGATGGATTTAGGCCAGAGGAATGCAGCAAGCTTCGCGCTAGTCTAGGGAAGCTCGCGTCCGCTCGACAAACAGCTTGACCAGGAAAGTCCTGGCCAGAGTGCAACGGATGGTGCGCGAACTCATGGGAAGGCGAGGCCATTCTAAGATGACGATGTTCCTTTTAACGATCCTGCTTGCTGCCGCGCCACGAGAGGCGAGTCGAGACACACTTACTCTTGAAAGATTTCGTGCTTGGTTGGACGCTGCACACGTCCGCAGTGAAAACGCGCGATGAGTTCACGCGCAAACGCAGCAGCAGAAATCAAGTCTGCCTCCATGGTGGACAGACGAGGTGTGGACCGAAGAGGAAGAGGCAATGCAGGAGGTCGACTTCTTCGCGCCGGCACTCCCGTTTGACCAAGCCTGCTTCACGGACTATGAAGTTCGCCTGATCACCAAACTAACGTTGTCCAAAACAGGCCAACAGCTGGCACACACAGGGACACAGACCCATGCCTAGGCAGTAGAACAAGGAGCAGCCCCGCTGGATGCGCAAATCACGGACGAGAACGCCGGGCACAGAAGGGCTGCTGCGGTGAGTGACGAGGAGAAACAAAAGCTCGCTTTAGCCTGCACTCCCGCCGACCGGGTGGTTATCGCAAGAGATTTTACCGAAGCGGAATTTGCTGCGATCCGGCAGTGCACGCAAGCGGCGTACGCGAAGACTGCTGAAGTCGTGAAAGGCCAATAGGAAGCCATGAAGACGATGGTCGAAGCAAATCGACCGCGTCTAGAAGCCGCGCGAGCTCAGTGGCAGAAGGATCATCCTGACGCGACATCTAGATGACGCTCAAGGCAGTACGGTAGGGCTGATCGGCGCGGCGCGCGGAAAAGCCATCCAGGCCGTCAACGGCGCACTGATAGAGCTGTACTGGCGGCACTGTTGCATTAACCCGCGGAGGCCGAGCAGGTGCTTCTTTAGCTTGGATTATGCAGCCACTTGAAACAGCCGGTTTACAAAACGAACCTCGTGGTGGACGCCTCGTTTGCAAGTAAGACAATGCCCGCGCCGGATCATCCGCATGATCTCGAAGCCTTGATCGTGGCCGTAGCTGTCTTCATCGTCTGGAAGCCGCGAGTCGGCTTGATCACTCGCTTGAGTGCGCCATGATCGGCCTCGATAATGTTGTTCAGGTATTTCGACGTTCGATGCCTTGTGCTCGTCGGAAGCTGACCACTGCACTTGAGGCGCTCGATTGCGTCAGGGTACGAACGAAGCTTATCTGTGGTGATCAATGATGGTGGACAGTGCCGCATGATCAACAATGCCTTCGCCAGGAAGCGCTGCGCAGCGCGCGTGTTTCGGCGGTCCGAAAGCATAAACTCGATCAGCACGCCGTACTTGTCGATGGCGCGGTAAAGGTACTTCCACCTGCCGCCCACCCTGACGTAGGTCTCGTCAACCCGCCAGGATGTCGAGTCATAGCCTTGGTAGGCTCGGACCCGCTTCTCGAGCTCGGGCGCGTAACGATGAACCCAGCGCAGGATCGTGGCAGGGTCCACGTTCACGCCACGTTCTTGCATCATCTCAGCCAGATCGCGATACGAGATCCCGTACTTGCAGTACCAGCGAACACAGAGCAGGATGATCTCGACTGGGAAGCGGCGACGCTTGAACATGGCATCCATCCTAGCGCCCAGCCAGTCTCAAACCTCGGTTAACGCAACAGTGCCGCCAGAACGTATCAAAGAGCTCGGCGCTCGGGCCGGACGCCTCAGACCACCGGACGCTATCTTGGCTCCGAGCAGAAGATCGTCGTCGGGGTCAGCGACCGCATAGGGCTGTGAGCGGTGGCGACGTGCGGGCCCACGCTCACGTTCATCTATTGAGCAGTGTGTGGGACAATGCGCATGTATTGCATTGGAACAAGTTAGGGCAGCTTTCTCTATCCCGCACGTGAGCTGCCGCGATCCTAGCTCTTCGGCATCTTGCGCAAAAGCAAATGACGGTTTAATCTTGCGGCGTTTTCAGAACAGGATCTTACTGGAAAAGAGAATCTCAATGCTCAACGCCAAAATGATCACGCTATGCGCTGCGATATGCGTCGGTTCAGCAGTCGCAAGAGGAGCCTCGCTTCCACTATTGGAGTCGGGGCAACAGGTTCCCACTGTCAACTCGGCAGCTCCCGGTACAGGCACGGTTCATCCCGGGAATCGTTTTACCACCCATGACGCCTATAGGATCTTCATACAAGTGCTTGCCGCCGAGGCTGTCCACACTGAGCGTGACACCCTCGTTAGTAATTACATGGACAGAACGAAACTGGATGCACCACAATCCCAGCAGCTAATTGCTTTGGCACTAGATGCCGATCAGCAAATAACGCAGAACGAGACCGCAGAGAACCAAGTCATAAAGACCTGGATCCAGAACTACCCTACAGCCGCAGAAAGGCGAGCTAATCCCTTACCCAGTAGTGCCAAAACACTCGGATCTCAAACTGCGAACCTTGTTGATAAGTTCCAGGCGACATTAAGAAACACTTTCACAACAGACGACTTCAATAAGATCAACTTGTATATCACGCAACGGCTCGGACCGGATAGAAAGCCTGAACGCAAGCAAACGCCCCCTGCGGGCTTTGTCAGTCCTTCCACGTTTCTGCCTGGCACCAGCGAGATTAGAGTGCAACAGCCCTAAAGTAGACGGCACTCTTCACAAACACGGTTCTCTGAGAGCCGGAGATGTAACTGCTTCATTGGTCGCCCATAGTCCCATTTCCACCCCAAGATCTTGCGACGACCCTAATTCTGAAGGCGGATCTGTGAAAAGAATCGTTTTAGGATCTCTTCTAGGCTTTGCTCTGCTCGGTTCATCACCCGTTTTCTCGCAGGGTTTAGACCTCCAGTCGTCGCTGACACCTAACCCAGGAAGCAACACAGTCACAGCAACATGTACTACTACAATGGACAGCACGTCTCAGGAAGCAGGCTACCCAGGTGTAAGCGCCGTTTGCGCGGTGACCGCGGTGCTACCAGGACAGCCAAATCTGGTTTCACTCTGCCCTGGATCTCAGACAACCTATCAGGACGAAGCCAGTCCGAAGTCTACCTGTACTTGGACCGTGCCGTATGTGCCCGGAGGCTATTATGAAGTGGACTCCCAGCACTTCATCGCTTTTATCCCGGAGCAAAACGATGATGGTAGCACCACATGGGATGATCCCTTAGGATTCAGCGAGAACGGCACCTTTACATGCGACGACCAGTGCACTGTCGGATACTCAGGGAACGATGAGATATTAAACAACTACACTGGCTGGGAGCTGGCAACAACGATGGCTGAGCTTCAGTTGGTCAGCATCAATCCCACATCCGCTCAGGTTTACCCGAATGGAACCCAAAGCTTTACCGCATCGCCGGCTTTGCCAGAAACTACTTGGTGCCTGTCACTTCAGTCTTCCGGATGCACAGCTATGGGCGACGTAGGCACACAAGGAACTCTCGATGTTAGCTCAAACGGCCAGTCCGCGACCTTCACTGCTCCTGATAACATCACACCCTCTTATGGGGGAGAGTACGTCTGTGTGCAGGATAGCCAGAATACAACGGTGTATGCCTGTGCGAACCTTATGATCACGGAGTTAAACGTGCAGGTCAGCCCTTCAAACGTGGTGCTGGCTCCCGGCCAAGTACAAGCCTTTACCGCATCCGTGTCTGGGGCAACCCAGGCAATCAATTACAGTTGGTCAGCATCCCCAAATGTTGGCTCTGGGACGACCTCCGGCAACGACTCAAACACCTATACATACACAGCTCCGGCTGGGGTTTCTACGCCAATCACTATCACAGCACAGGGGACCTCAAGTGGCGGTCCGAGCGGGAACGGAACGGCTACGGTAACATTTCTGCAGCCTGGAACAGCAACTCAGATTGCGATGAGTGCGCCATCCGTAGCTGGAAATTATGGCAATTCATTCATCCTGAACGCGCAGCTTAATCAGATTCCTCCAGGATATAGAGGAGGCGTAGCGGTGACTTGGTCTTATTCGGGAGCGACAAACATTGTCTACTGCAATTCACCTGCGAATGTTCCCCAAGGAAGCGGCATAAACCCATGTTATTTTAGCGGACCCTCAACAGGTAGTAGCACCTTTACAGCAACAGCATGCATCTCTCTTTCTGGATTGCAGCAGCCTCTCTGCTCGAACACAAACGTTCCCATAACCCCAGCGACGAATGGCCTCACAGTAGGCCAAGGATATCAACTGGTTAATCAGGGAACCAGCGGCCTTTGCTTTGACAATACAGGATTCAGTAATGCCAGTGGTACTGTGGCTGAACTGTATACCTGCAACCGATTATCCACTCAGGACTGGAACTTCGTGCCGCGTGGCAGCAGCTACGCCATTCAAAACCAGCTCACCTTCTTATGTCTCGAGAATCCGGGAGACAGTACGACCGCAGGTAACCCGCTAACTTTGTCCGCCTGTGATACAAGCGACCCCGGGCAGGCATGGAACGTTATAGATCTACAGAATGGGTCTTTCTACATAACAGCGGGATCCTCCTCTCAGCTTTATCTCAGCAGCCCATCCGCATCATCTACATCGGGCACTCAGCTCCAGATTCAAACAGGAAATGGCCAAGCGACACAGAAGTGGCAGCTTAACGCCGGAATCTGGTATTCGTTTCTGGGCAACAACGAGACTTTCACTATAGAGAACGATGCGGATACGCAGTTATGTCTGGATAACACGAATGGCAGCACGACAAGCGGTACAGATGTTCAGCTTTATAATTGCACTGGTACTAATATTCAGACATGGATACTTCACTATCAGCCACTCGGGTATTACAGTCTCCAGAATCAGTTAAGCGGATTGTGCCTTGATGATCCTGGAGCAAGCACTACTCCAGGCACCCACATAGATCTGGAGATCTGTAACTCGAGTCCTCAACAGCTGTGGCTACCCGTAGTCGTGGGAGGATACGGTACGGGTTTGCCACAAACGTTTCAGACAACATGGAGAAACCAAGCCTCTGGCCTTCTCCTTGACGACCCAAGCGGATCTACGACGCCAGGAACATTCGTGCAACAGTACACTCCCAATGGGCTATCTCCACAAGAGTGGTCTATCGTGACTAACTGAGCTGTGGTAGCGGAATGGCCGTGCCTCTTGCACTGCTTTGCTGGAAGAGGCACGGTCTCTAACCTCCGCGTCAAACAGAATAGGTTCATCGCGGGGTTGCAGAGACCGCGATGGCACTGTTGCATTAACTTATCGGCACGGTAGGTATCCCTGTCGGGCTTAGATTATGCAGCCACCTGGAATAGCCGGTTTACGAAGCGAACCTCGTGGTGGACGCCTCGTTTGCAAGTAAGACAATGCCCGCGTCGGATCATCCGCATGATCTCAAAGCCCTTGATGATGGCTGTTGCTGTCTTCATCGTCTGGAAGCCGCGAGTCGGCTTGATCACTCGCTTGAGTGCGCCATGATCGGCCTAATGATGTTGTTCAGATATTTCGACGTTCGATGCCTTGTGCTCGGCGAAAGCAGACCACTGCACTTGAGACGCTCGATCGCTTCCGGGTAAGAGCGGAGCTTGTCGGTCGTGATTGACAAGGGTGGCCAGTCCCGCATTGTCGTCAATGCCTTCGCCAGGAAGCGCTGCGCAGCACGCGTGTTTCGGCGATCCGAAAGCATGAACTCGATCAGCACGCCGTACTTGTCGATGGCGCGGTAAAAATACTTCCACCTGCTGCCCACCCTGACGTAGGTCTCGTCCACCCGCCAGGATGTCGAGCCATAGCCTTGGTAGGCTCGGACCCGCTTCTCGAGCTCGGGCGCGTAACGATGAACCCAGCGCAGGATCGTGGCAGGGTCCACGTTCACGCCACGTTCTTGCATCATCTCAGCCAGATCGCGATACGAGATCCCGTACTTGCAGTACCAGCGAACACAGAGCAGGATGATCTCGACTGGGAAGCGGCGACGCTTGAACATGGCATCCATCCTAGCGCCCAGCCAGTCTCAAACCTCGGTTAACGCAACAGTGCCCGCGCAGCAGCTCCTGAAGCGTTAATCCTGCTACCGAGCTTGTGCCCAACCAAGGGAACAGATCACGTTCAAAGAGTCGGGTGACACGCTGGAGATGTTGAGAAGCGAAGGTTGACCGTACTTCGCTAGCCACTCCCGCGCCAGAACCTCAAAGTTGTCCCGGCGCGCTCGACTCGACTTGCCTTCGCAGCCTTGCGATGTTCTCCGGGGTCCACACCTTGCGCTAGTAGGGACTTTGCTTCTTCCCTCTTCGCACGAGCCTGCTTGAGACCCACGGCGGGGTAAACGCCCAGCGCGAGCGCTTTTCCTTGCCGCCGAATCGGTACTTCAGTCGCCAGCATTTATCGCCGGGTGGGCTACCTCTACGTACAAGCCCTTCTCGTCAGACAGCGTTCGGGGCCTACCACCAGGCTTGGCTGAGCGTACTTCCGGGTCTGTAAGGGGGCATCTCCAGAGAGAAGATCGCGATATGCCCCCAATCGTGCTCCCAGATGCCCCTTGAGGTAATCGACCTTACTAAACCTGAATAGACTCTATACACAACGCATAGCCGTCTGGAATGAAGTATCTTGGTGGGCTAATCTGACTTTGCTAGACCGCGTCAGACAGGTAGATGGTAGGCGAGGCACCTACTGCATGACAAAGGTAAGGCATTCAGAATCAACAAGCGTGATTTACTACGGGCAAATATGCCCCCAAAAATGCCCCCGTCTGGTCCTCACTGATGAGCGAGCACCTTAACACCCTGTCGGAGGCCATTATCCCTAGGTGCCAATTGCCAGAAGTGTCGAAAGCGGGACCAGACGACAATCACGCTGAGCATCTTCGCTCTTTATTCGCTTTTGTCATACACTGCTGGACATGAGCTTCCAAGGAGCACCATCCACGCCCGCTCTTGTCGTCCGATGCAAGGGCTGCGGCCGTACCATCCCATCCGGGGTCCGATCAGTCCCCGACAACGCTGTTGCGGTGTTGTGTCCACTCTGCCAAGAGCACAGGCAATACCGTCCTTGTGAGGTCTTTGAGGGCCGTTTGGCCTTTCAGCTGATCCTCGGCGGGAAGCGATGAGGAAGGTTCTCCACCACTGGCACGCCGGCTGCCGCTCCTGCCGTCAACTCATCTACGTGGCAGCGAATAACAGCTTGGAAGCCTCCAGGCTGCCTTCGGCGGCGATTACGGCCCTCTGTCCCTACTGCTCGCACTCCGGCCTCTATGAGCCCGGCGAACTGATCCTCCACTCGGGCTATGGAACGATCTACTTCCCGCCTGACCGGAACCTCTCGGACACAATCGTGCTGGTGGCTGGCTTTCTGGCGGCGATCAAGTTGGGGCGCAACCCGGATCCAGGCTCCGCTCAGGACGGTCCGAAGCTGAACGCGCGATCATCTCCAGTGTTCAGTTCGCCGAGGCAATCGTGCGCAAACTGGCTGAGAGGGTGTACTAATCTGCGTCAGGCTTCCTGGGTTGATGACACAAGGGCTGCGACGGTTGACGAGAGGTGAAGCGCATGAGGCTTTGTAAAGCAGACTAAAGCAGATCAGCGTGAAATCTCATAAAGCAGACAGTATGGGCTCAGGAACGAGCTGTTCTCGGAGCCTTGCTGGCTTCGCTACCAGCGGGTAGGGAGACTGATCCCACGGGTTTTTTCTGCGTCACGCGTTCATGATCTAGATTGATGAGTTCGCTCGTACGAAGAAGTCGGATCTCGCGACCGGTAGTCGCATGAAAGCGCCTAACCTCGCGTTCTGCATCCGCGGTGTAATCGAAAGAAACAAAAAATCCTAGCCGGCGATCCTCCCTGTGCATCACCGCTTCGAATGCGTCGATGTCGGGTCGTCCAGCTTTCTCCTTCTGCTTGACTTGCACAGGGAACCATTCATCCATAAACCCGAAACGATTACTTGGGCCGTGTGGTTTTGGGATAGCAGTGACAGGGAATATCCGCCCATCTATTCCCATATCCCCAACCTTCGTCGCATTAGGCAAGCCCCCGAGGGCGACTACGGCCCAGTTCTCAAATTCGAACGGTGGCAATTTACGCAGTCGCTCTTCTGTCCATGGGAGATCCCGCACAATGAAACCCCTGTTTGCCTTCCATAAAGTTTCGGACTCAGCTATGCCACACGAAGTACGGAGCCGCTTCGCCATCACACGACATGCAGTCGGTGAGACATCAATCCCGATCCACTGACGCTTCTTCGATTGAGCGGCTACCAGGGCCGTTCCGCATCCGCAAAACGCATCCAGAACTACGTCGCCCTCCTGAGAGGAAATGTCTATGATTCTCTCTAATAGCTTCAAGGGTTTCTGCGTAGGGTAAGGAATCTTCTCTTGTGCAGAGCTTTGTACCGGTCCTATGTCATCCCAGACGGAACCCAGTGGAACCCCCTTACCCTCATCTAGGTAGCGCTTCATACGTGGGACTGTACCAGGTTTGGTTTGTACTATCCTGCCAGTCTCATAGAGCTTGCGCATGTTTTCTTGGCTGTACCGCCAGTAGCGAGTGACACCCAGAAATTCATAATGGGGATTGCCTTTTGACGGCGCGGCGCCGCCCGGCGCTCCGAGATCTCCTAATTGGTAGCGCCGGCCAGTCCCCTCTTCCGTGAACCGATAGAAGTCTCTCACGTACTCTGGGTCGTACGGGCGATATAGATGCCGGAATGTATAGTCTTTCCCTTTGCGATAGAGAAGCAAGGTGTCGTGAACTCGTCCTAAGTGTTTAGACCCTTGTTTAGCGTCATTGTGAGAAGACTGGCGCTTCCAAACGATCTCGTTGACAAAACGTCCCTCACCGAGAACATGATCCAGGAGAACTTTTATGTAGTGGCTGGCGTGCCAATCGCAATGATAGTAGAAGCTCCCAGTGTCCTTGAGAACTCGCGCCAACTCGACGACTCGCGGTCTCATGAAGTCGATATATGCTTTTGTTGATTCGTGTCTGTCATCAAATGACCGCTTCTCTTTGGCCTCTCCCCAAAATACTTCGTAGTTCCGATTCGAATTAAAGGGAGGGTCGATGTAGATGAGGTCGATGCATCCATCAGGCAGATCGCGGAGCTTGTCTAGATTGTCACCACAGTAAATGACTTGTGTATCGATGACCGCTGAGTGGCGCATAAGTTCTCCAGCTCAAACTGAAGACAAGCAGATTGAGTGCAAAGCGACGCAAGAGTCCATGGTTATACGCGGACCCTCTCAAAGACATTTCTAGGAGAGCTTAGTTAAGCAGGGCATACAAAAGTTCCCTTTGCTTTACTTTTGCTAAACGTCAGTAACCAACCGAGTTCCGAGAAGGTCAACATCACTTTGCAGAGCTAGCGGTTCAAGTTCTCTCATATGCGGCCGCTACTACCGGATCGAGCATAAGCAGGCCATCGCCGAAACAGTTCATGCTGAAGCGTTTGGAGAAGAGCTAGGCTATGCTCCTGCTTACAATATCGCTCCGAGCACGACAACCAAACATTCGCTAGAACCGGGATACAGGAGCCCGAGAGCTGGTGCCGATGCGCTGGGGTTTGGTGGCTACAACTCGACCGGCCCGGACCCAAAACGCAGCACTTTCACACCCGAGCTAAATCCATCGAGAAAGTCCGCTCTGGTGTGGTCCCTTTGCGCGCAGGCGATACCTGGTGTCGCTTTCGAGCTTCTATGAAAGGCGTAAGCCGGAGCGTACCGCCTTCCGCTTCTTGCCTGAGCGGCTATCTTTGCTTTAGCAAGGGGGCTCTGGGACGCATGGAATCTCAGACGGGTCATGGCCCAGAGCCCTCCATCGTCACGACAGGGGCAGAAAAGCTCATCGCTCGGATGCATGACCGCATGCCTGTAATGCTCGAGCTCCAAGACTACGATCGCTGGCCTCACCGCGGCGAGCGGGAGCGGCCTTCGGTGAACCTACTACGACCTGCGATGCTCATCGCGTGGCGGAAATGCCGGCTCGCCCGAAGGTTGGCAACGTGCGGAATCAAGGGCCGAATATGCTGAACATCTTTTGAGCGAGTGGGAGATCTCGCCACCTATCTACCTAGGCGGAGAATCTGCGGAATAAGCGGAATTGCAGAATAAGCACATTCTAAATGGCTTAGCTATAACAGAGGTCTGCGGATTAGCGGAATAAGGATCGCCTGAAACGCGTGAACTCACCTAAGTGGTGGGTGCCGGAAGTGCAGGGAAGGCAGGGAAGGCAGGGAGCTCATACTTTAAAGGCTCTTAAAGAGACGAAAGTAATCCATTAACGCTCTTTGGACTTGCGGTTCACGGTCCAAATGTGCGAATGTACCTTCACTACCTTAACGGGCAGCCTCGGAGATTGCACCCATGTCTTCAATCATGGTTTTGTGTCGGGCGCGCGTTCCCAAGGGTAGTCCCTCCTAACAACGCGCATGATTTTCCACTAAGGGGAAACGTGTGTCGAAATGCAAAGTCACTCTCCAAGGCGATCGCGAAGATCGCGTGATTAGGATGATTGCTGTTTTCCGTTGGAACCAACCTCGGACAACGGAGCCGGCGTTCTACATTTCTCGCAAAGAAGCTAGATGGTGGATCGACAGTGGCGCTGCCCTTCTAGGGGCGCCAAGTGGCTCGATGCGCGATCGAGGCCGTGTGCTCGTTCTCTCAAGACCCACCAGCGACCGCTTGCACCTTAGGTCTTCACTCGGCCCGTCATTGACCTTTCGCTTCCTGCAAGGAGAAGCGGAGGCGGTCGCGACTGTCATGAGTTTCGCGCCTAATGCGCGCTGCGCCAGTGGCTAATCAAGACCGCTTCTCCAGGTACTTCTATTATTCTGGAGCAGCGTGCTTGGCGGCGTGTCGCCATGTTCGTCTGCCCTAGACTCCGCCTCCTGATCCGAAACTAGAAATGGAGTTGTTATGCCGAACCGCTTGCTGAGACTCAGCGAGGTGCGCTCTCGCGTGCCTTTTAGCCGCGCAACCATTTACGCCAAAATCAAGCTTGGAGAGTTCCCAGCTCCAGTCAAGCTTTCACCTGGTGCTGAGGCGCGCGCAGTGGCTTGGCTCGAGTCCGACATCGAAAAATTCATTGCCGATCGTGTAGCCGCGAGTGTCAGCGAGCGGGCAATGGTCCTTCAATGACACCAGAGGCGTTCGCCGATCTAGTGGCCGCGCGTCCGACTGGTAAGGAACGATGGCAAAGCCTCTGCCCCGCGCACGCTGATAGGTCTCCTTCTCTCTCAATCCGGGCAGGAAGTGACGGCCGCGTTCTGGTGCACTGCCATGCCGGATGCTCGCTAGCTTCAATCCTCGCGGCTCTCGGGCTCACTATGCATGATCTCTTCACGGATACCCTAGCGAATCCTCAATCTATCTCG
The DNA here is from genome assembly GCA_964245435.1 of uncultured Acidobacteriaceae bacterium. Lineage (GTDB taxonomy): Bacteria > Acidobacteriota > Terriglobia > Terriglobales > Acidobacteriaceae > EB88. The sequence continues at coordinate 150,236 of CAXTMF010000007.1, read as the reverse complement.
GCAGCCCGCAGGGAGCGTGCGATCCGTAAAGCGGCGGAGCAGGATCAAGCGACCGCAGAGCGGAGACTAGGCGACATCCATCGAAGACTCGGTTTTGCCGTGGACTCGCTCGGGCGAAGGCTGGCTCGCGCACCAGATGGAGATGAGCGACTAACAAAGCTCTTTCACACCGCAGTGGACTGGCAATGCGCAGCGGAGAAAGGCTTCGGGATTGATGGCTGACTCGCTCTGGCCTCCAGCATCCGGCGCACCAGACGAGCGCTATGAGGCAGATTGCCTAACTACCGAGGTGGAACTGATTCGCTACGTAATGACCGGCCTAGCTAACCCACAACAACAGGAACAAAAGCACAAGAGGCCGCTGGAACGGCCCCTTGGGAGTGCTGTGCATGCAACGATCTGAACAGAACTATACCAAACAATTGGCCGTACTGGGCGAGTTTGAAAGCCTGCATGACTCGCTGCCTCCAGAGGAAGAGCGGTGGCCTGCACCGATGCGCGAGGAAGCCTTTCATGGGCCGGCGGGCGAGTTCGTCAGGCTCGTGGAGCCGCACACGGAGGGGGATTATCACGCGTTGCTCCTGGCTGTGCTCGCTGGTGTCGGGTGCTTGCTGGGCAGAGAGAGCTATTACAGTGTTCTCGCTACGCGGCACTATCCGAACCTTTTTGTAGTCATCGCAGGTAGTTCCGCGAAGGCACGAAAAGGCACTGCAACGGACTGCGCCATGCAGCTGCTTCGAGAGGTGGATGCGACTTTCGCAACTACCAGAAGGGTTTCTGGGCTCTCAAGTGGCGAAGGGCTGATTCATGCGGTGCGAGACGGAGCGGAGGGCGACGAGGAAGATGCGGGGGTGGCGGACAAGCGCCTTCTAGTGGTTGAAACAGAGCTCGCCCATCCACTTCAGACGGCCCGGCGCGAGGGCAGCACGCTCAGCGCGATCATCCGTAATGCTTGGGACGGGGCACCGCTCCGAATCCTCTCGAAATCTAACAAGGACAGCTGCCAGGAACCCCACATCGGAATCATTGGCAACATAACGATCGATGAGACCCGCCGCTTACTCACCGCGGCCGACAAGAGCAACGGTTTTGCGAACCGTTTCCTCTGGTGCTGCGCAAAGCGTTCAAAGAACCTTCCTTATGGCGGCGGAGCGCCAGACGGCCGAGCCTATGCAGAGCTTGTCGCTCGATTTCAGGATGCCATTAGAAACGCACGCAGCATTGGGCAGGTGACCTGGAGCGAAGAAGCAAAACGCCCTTGGGCTAAGGTCTACGCCGAGCTCGGCTGTCTGGAGCCGGGCTTTACAGAGGTGCAAGGATCGCTGACGGCGCGAGGTGATGCACAGTGCGTACGCCTTGCGATGTTGTATGCCCTACTCGACAGCTCGCCAGTGATCCGCTTGTGTCACCTGAAGGCGGCAATAGCCGTCTGGGAATATTGCGCCGAAAGTGTAAGGGTCATCTTCGCTGACGCACCGGAGTTCGGCGCTCAGCGCACGATCCTCGACGCCCTGGCCGTATGCGAAGGCGAGATGTCGAAAGCCGACATCAACAGGCGGCTGGGTGGCCATATAAGAGCGAATGAACTCGCCGCCATTCTTGCCGACTTGGTTCAGACAGGCCGTGTCGCTCTGCGGACAGAGAAAACTTCAGGAGCAAACAAAAGCATGTACAGGCTTCGCCAGCTCGCTTAACTCCCACGCCTACCTTAATCCGCTAAATCCGCTTACTCCGCAGTTTTGAAGGGAGCTTTATGAGCACCGTTCGTAGCGAAAGCCGCCTATGGGCGCTCCTGCAACAGGGGGGAGCCGTGCTGCCTGTCGAGCAGCCCACGAATAGCCTGCTTCCTGTCTGGCAGCCATCTCCTGAAACGCCTTTGCAGGACTACGCTTTTTGGGCGGACGACTTCGGCAAATGGGCCTTGGAATGCTGCCGGTTCCGTGACCGTTGTTTCGGGGGCATCAAGGTGCTGCATGCTAACTTCTCCGATTGGTGTATAGCGCAGCAGACGGTCGGCTGCATGCTGGAGACCTTTGAGGCATTGCTCGAAGCCGAGAGTTTTCTCTTGGCGAGCGGTCTGGTTTCCGGGCTCGTGCTCAAAGAAGACCTGCAGGAGCATTCTCACACCAGTACGCGCGCGCAAGGGAAGGCGGCCGCTCGATGAGCTATCTGGACTCTGCCGCTCCGATACAAGTCGAGCACCCTGCTCATTACACCCAAGGCCGCATCGAGGTCTGGGACTTCATCGACGATCAGCAACTCGGCTTCTTCGCTGGCAACGTTCTCAAGTACGTCTGCCGCTACCGACACAAAGGAACGCCTCTTGTGGACCTACAGAAGGCGCGGGCATACCTGGATAGGCTAATCACCCAAGAGGCAGGGAAAGCCTCGCCAACGGTGGCTGGTAAGCGGGGATGAGCAGTCCAGAGCCCTATGTGCTGCCAGATGCGCATGCGCGAGGAGTTCCGTTACAAGTACGCCTGCGCGAAGCTCATGCTTTCGATCCAGGAACGCTCGTTCGTTTACGATCCGTCCCCTTTGGCGATCCAGGCAGGGTACTCGGTATGACGCGGGGCAAAGTCGTTGTGCATTGGACAGACCTAGACTTCAGAGGCAAGCACCGGCCAGAAGACTTGGACGTGCTGCTTGCCTGGCCTTTGAAGGGAGGGATCCAGCAATGACGTGTCAGTCGAAGGTTAGAGCGGTAGGGGCGCCAATGGATAGAGAACAGTGCGGGAGCAGAGCGGAAAAGCGGTACACGCTTCAGCAGTTTCTCGCTCAGGTAGACGGAGGGCGCAACCTCGGGATTACGAACCTGCAACAGTTGCAGGCTGTTCTTCTGGATGCGCTGGTTCTCTACCAAATCCTGCGCGGACAGGGCGATGCTACCGCGATAATCAAGGCAGCCCTCACTGAAGACGCGGCAGAGCAAATGGTGAAGCAGCTCGCTAGCTATATCTTCCATCGCGAGATGGTGAGGCCGGCCAGTGAAGGTGATGGAGGTACTCCACCATGCAGCATTCACTAGAGACAGCCCGGAACGCAGATAAAACTCAGGGGAGCACGGGAGCTGAAGACGACGCTCTGAGCGCGAGACAGGCCCTTTTCGTCGGGGAATACATTATCTCGGGCAATGCGACCCAGGCGGCGATCAAAGCTGGCTACAGCGAGAAGACGGCCTGCGAGCAGGGTTCTCGGCTGTTAACGAATGTTAAGGTTTCGCGCGAGATCGAGCAGCGACAGCAACGAAGGGTGGACCGATTGAATCTCTCGGCTGACTTCGTGTTGGAGAATATCCTGCGCACTGCGGAAAAAGCTCGCGATGTAGGGGAGTATTCGGCCGCATTGAGAGGGTACGAGCTGCTCGGCAAGCACCTCAAGCTGTTCACTGACAAGACAGAAGTGAGCAGCAAGGACAATACGCTACAAGTCACGGTGCGGAACGTTATCTGCGATATCTGACTCAGGGAAGGATTCCTATGACGACATCTCTACCTTTGCCCGCAAACAGCGGAGCTCTACAGTTCTCACCTGTGAAGGCCGCAACCGTTGTCAGCCCCGCTGCAGCCCCGTTGCTTTCACTACCCGGCGTAGGCGCAGCGCCTCCAGATTCTTCGGCGCTACCCGCATTGCCTATGCCATCGTTGCCGAGCATTCTCTCGCCGGCGTCGGCGCAGCTTGCAACGGATACAGCGCGCGCGAGCCAGCTGGCCGCGGCTGGCTCCGGCATTAGCCAGATCAAGAACCCGGTTCTGCGTGGCCTCGCAAACGCTGCCGATATTGCCGGCTCTGTTTTCCGGCCGATCCATAATCTCGAGTACGCGCTTCCTGGCACCAACGAGCACCACCAGCTTTTACTCAATCAGCAAACCGCGCTAATCGATCAGGATCAGAAAAATCAGGCTGCCGAGACAGCGCAGCAGGTCGGGCAAGCGCAGGTGCGGCAGCGGGACGCGGATACCGCACAGACGACGGCTGAAACGATTGCCCTGCCACAGAAAGAAGCAGACCAGCATGCGCTGACCCAAGCGCAGATCGACAATCAGCAGTCAGAGACTACCGAGAGGAATACGCCGAAAGCGCCGAGCCTGGCGAACGCGTATGCGGCTGCTGTCGATGCTGCCATAAAGGCGGGACGCGATCCGCAGACCGACCCCGTTGTACAGCACATTCAAGACGCCATCACTGCAATCATGCCGGGGCAGAACAAGGGTGTGGAGGCTCCGAAAACCATCCCGATCCAGGTAAACGGCCGGCCTCACCAGATGGCCTGGGACGCGAAGACGAACAGGTACGACCTAGACCAGGGCGAGAGCGGCGAGAAGCCGACAGAGGTTAAGGTAACGACGGGTGCCCAGAACGATGCGGCGCTCGACCGTGAAATCAAGCAGTACGGCGCTCCACACCAAAAGACCCTGGACACAGCCGATGCGCAACTCGAGAAGATCGATGAGGCTCGCGGCGCTATCAACGGCAACGCCGAGTCACAGGCGATCGGAATACCGAAGGTGCTGACGGCCCTTGTCAGTGGGCAGGGTACGGGCGTCCGCATAACGCAAGCGGAGCTCGCCGGGATAGCTCACGCGCGCGGCATATCAGGGGATGTTGAGGGTTATTTCAACAAACTGAGCGGGCAGGGTTCGCTCTCGAAGCAGCAGCAGGTGCAGATCAGTCACATTCTGGACGACGTGAAAGCGCGAATCATCCAGAAACGTGCGATCGCTGCAGGCGCAGTCGATGCGATGAATGGCGCGACTACGCGTGCGCAGATCCTCGCTGCGGATGCAGCAGCCCGGAAACAGCTCTCGGACTATGAGACCGGGGGTGTTGGGGGTTCCAGCCAGCAAGGCAGTCCTTCTCCACAGACCCATACTTTCAACCTCTCTGCTTGGCATAGAGCCAATCCAGGCGGCGATGTCAACGCAGCGCGCACAGCGGCTCAGAAAGCCGGATATCAGGTGGTGCAGTAATGGCGGGACAAACGATCGATCTCTCGGCAGGCCTGGTTCCTAAGGGAACTTCAACAGCACCCAGCGCTGCAACCAGCCAGACTATCGACCTGTCCTCTGGGCTGACCCCAATCCAGGCGCCTCAAGCGTCTTCGCCGAGCCTCCTGTCCTCGCCGGGTGACATCCTCTCGACGGTAGGCAGCCACCTGAAGAACATGATCGCCGGTCCATACAAGGCATTTACGCAGCCGGCAGACCCAAATAACCAACAGGAGGTCAACGCTTCGGCTCCGTGGTCACAGGGTGGCGCAGGAAAGCTCGGCTTGGGCCTGTACCGCATGACGGCCGAGCCGACCGTCGAAAATGCCAAGCTCGCCGTGCGGAAGTTCCAGGCTGGTGACAAGCAAGGTGCTGCAAACAGCGCCATGGATGCGCTCCCGCTAGTTGGCCCATGGGCGCGTCAGATTGAGGCTGATACACAGCAGAAAGGTGCTTTGGCTGGCCTCGCTGGCCTAGCCACGGATGTGCTGGCACCCAAAGGTGTAGTCAAGCTGGGCGGTACGGCACTCCGTACGAGCGGCTGGGTGACGAAAGCAGCTAGCGCCACGCCTGAATCGCTGCAGAAGGGTATCACTCGCGCTGTTGTTCCAGGCACACCGCAAGAGCTGCTCGTCCGCGGCCTCAAACCGAGTATTGCCAAACCGGACTTCGAGCAGCAGCTCACACGAGCTCTTCCGGCGATTACAGCAGAAGCTCCTCTGCCTGGCGTAAGAGGCTTTCAGCTTGCTACGGATGCTGCGAAAGAGAAGCAGGCCGTTTGGTACAACGACCTTAAAGCGCCCTTTTCCAACGTTCCGATCAGCACTGAGCCGGTCGCCCAGGCACAGATGGCGAGTATCCCAGCCACGAACTTTGTTGAGGACGTAGGACGCCCTACGCTGCGAGGCATCACTGTAAGCGCCGGTCCTGATGGCGGAACGCTATCCATGGCCGGCGCCGTAGGTGGTCGCGGGATCCTTGATCGTACTGCGGAGAAGGCAAACCAGTACATGGGCACGAAGCCGCTGGGGCAGGTAGACGCGATCCGGCAGGACACCAACGCCAAGCTGAGGGGCTTCTATAACAAGGCAGGCGGTGATCAGTACGCGGCGCTTTCCGACCCTGAGACAGCGCGAGTTAAAGCAGTGAATGATGCAACGAGAGACCTGACGTACTCCAACCTCTCCCGCTTGAGCGGGATGGGGAGAACGGATGGTGGCGTGTCTATACCGGGGATCCAAGGGCGGCAGCAGCTATTTGGGGATCTATCAGACATCTCGGATGTGGCCGGGAAAAGAGCGACGGTATTCAGCAGGCAGAACCCGTTGTCGCTACAGGAGAGCATGGCGGCCGCACCAGGTCGGCCAGTTGCTGGCATGTTTGATTTCGCCGGGCAGCGCTTTCTGAAAAAAGCTACCGACTCTGATGCCTTGGTGAACTCTGCATTGGATCGTTACCTCAACCCAAGCGAGACTCCGCTAATCCCTCGACCCGGCATAGGGCCCGCAACCGCCATGGTGACTGGCAACGCGCAAGCAAAGTTGGGAAAGCTTCTCGTTAGGTCGCCACTGGCCGCTAACCCGCTCTTGTACACACCAAAGCAGCAGGCCCGTTGACTAGAACCCAGTAGCCTTTGCGAAACGAACCAGGAAGACGATCAGAAGGCAAAGGAGCAATATGGCTACGATCGCTCCGCCGGCCAACACAATCCCACCTGCAATCTGAGCCATACTTCCCTCTGAAGTCGGAGCATACCAGACGCGAAGGAGAGACGGGCATGATCTGTCCGCCTCTCGCAAGCTTGCTCTCACCTACTCCCTCTCGTCGAGGGAAAGGTGGTGCGCAGCCTTTGCCGACCGCGCCCAAGCTACTCCCGCAAGGAACGCGAGCGAGAGGTCAGATCCATCTACATCGTGCGTTGAATCGATCGTTCCTGTGGATTTGAAGCCATCTACCAAGGACTGTGATAGAAGCTGTAGCTTCTCTCCGGAGAGAGACGTTGGGCTTCTGCGCAGCACGAGTGCCTCAGTGACGCAGGCGTCGATTTCTTTTTTCGCCTCGCCATCTCGATGCTCAATGACGACAGGCTTCAAAATGTCCCAGTCATATCGCCCGTGTTCCTGGAAGTGCTCGAGGGTTCGCTGCCCGAGCTGTGCATTAAGAGTCCTGATCTCGAGCTTTACGGTTGCGAGCTTCTTCCTGAGTTCCCTTAGCGTTAGTTCCGCCATCACAGACCTCTCTTCGCTAGTGTGTTTACAGCGTGGACAATGAATCGCGCATTTCTATCGCGATCTCCGGCGAAACGCCCGAGAGCCTGTGCTACAACTTGGCCGTCAGCGTCCGCGATCACAACGAAAGGGTTTTGCTGGCCGGCGTGAGACCTAGCCTGTGGTTAGTGGCGCCCTCATCGCGCCCTCCGATTCGCTGCTACGTATTCTGCCCGCTCCGATAAGCCAAAGGGCTGCAGGAAGGCTTCCGAGTCAAAGAGCTTGGCATGTATGAGGCCAGCCATGAAGATTTCAGCGACGAAGTAACGGAGCGCTGATCCGCGCTCGAAGATCTCCTCGTCTTCGTGCGGCTCGTCGTCTTCATCACAGCCATCGTCGTCGAACAGCTCCCCCGTGTAATCAGCGCTCGCGCCAAGCGTTTCTAGTATTCGAGAGACGATCTCCTGGAACGCCGGGCTAGACGAAAGTGTTCGGCCGGAGAGAGGGACTATAGATTGGTTCTCGGTAGCCAGTGTCATGGTGAGAGCGAGATCAGCAGAACTGATCCACGGATCCTTCAGCCCGCTACGGGATTCGGCCGGCCTCACTCGCACTAAGCCCAGCACATCCAGGAGATTAGCGTTGGGGATGCTCCAGCCGCTGAGTACAAACTCCACATGCGTTTGGCTTACGCCGGACGCGTCCAAGCGCTTCAGGCCGTCAGGGGTAGTCTCTTCAAGGGAAAGCTGGGTGCGGAGCCGGTCAAGGAACTCGCTGTGCGAGAGGACCTTGCTGCGCTTCGTGCCAAGATCGGCGGCTATGCGGTAAACGCTTGTTTGTATGTCGAGATCGACCGTGCTGCTAGGCTTTTTATCAGCCATGCTTGCCCCCTCCAATGGGGCTTCTGGTTAGCGCCTCGTCTGGTGTTAGTGCACCAGCGGGGCGCGCTTATTTGTTTCGCGCTGCCTTACGTTCCTTGCTGTAGCGCAGCGCCGCTTGCAGTTCGGCATTCGTCCATACCCGGACAGACAGATCGCCCAGAGTGACCATCTCTGGCTCAGAAAGCTTCCCCGTAGAAAGCCACGTCAGCAGGGTTGTCTTGGGAATCCCGCAGAGCCTGGCGACCTCTCCGGTCGAATAGCTTTTTGCGCTCACGGACACTACGTACGGTATACGGAAGTCATCGGTGCAAAAGGGCAGCGCTGGCCAGTGGATGATCGCGCTCTCGGTACGAAGGTAATCGGGGGATTGCCGGGCTATCCCGAATCACTTTCGGAAGTAGCTGAGAACATAGGATGTGCTTATCTCTAGAGGCACACCGGTGGCGTCTAAGACTTCATGCCCGAAGAGCTCAGCTTCGCGATGCAGGAAACGACTCCAGTTGCTCATCTGCTCGTTCGCCAGTTCTGGATGCCCTCGGCCGGTCTAGAAAGCCTGAAAATTCATCTCCACGTTTATGGACACAGCAACTGGTTTGCCCTTTAGCATTGCCGCCTGGAAGCGATACTCGTTCACAGTCTCCATAGCCACTTCGTCCATGCCTATGGCAGCATCGTGATATTTCGGGTCAACGACTTCAGCAAGAGAGTGGATCACCTTGATCCGCTGCGGGACGCCCTGTTCGTCCACGACAATCGAGAGTCCAACGATTCCACGCAGCTTGAGCTTCCGTGCTTCTTTGGTGTATTTCGGATTGACTGAATGCACCAGCTTGGGGGGTGTGACGCCATCTTTGCCGACTTGGTATACCGGCGGGTTGGGCGAGGGAGCAGTCTGAAGCGAGCTTTGCGCCGGCGCGGCGTTCCATGCTTCCAGTGCGAGAAAGCACACCAGCATGATTCTGAGATTTCGCATTCAAGCCTCCGACTCCCCTCCTACAGATATGGCGAGCATACATGCGAACGAAAAAGGCTGTGCACCTCTTAACCCGCTTATTCCATTAGCCTGTTTCACAGCTAAACCCAGTTGAATGTGCTTATTCCGCAATTCCGCTGATTCCGCAAGAAGTCCGATTCTAACCCGACCGGAGTAGATTGCAGACGCACCTAATAGCTGGCAGCTTACCCCTCCATCAAGGGATCCGCTCAGCGCAGTCCGGCAAGCATCGCTGTCCTGAAAACGTGCTCTCGGGAATGCTCGAGACCGCGCGGCCTCGCCGTCAAAGAATAGTTCTGGGAAGATAAATCCAGCGATATGGCTGATACCATGGGCACCGCGAGCGAGCCGATGCCCTTGCGCAGGAGCTCGATGCTGGAGCAGTGAGGCCGCCGCGCGAATCTCAGCATGAGATACGACAATCCTGAGTACCCGGTTTTCCAGCTTTGTACCCTGATCGTAATCACCCTACTTAAGCCAGGTGTTCCACAAGCATCTTTTCTCACAGTTTTCCGTCTAAAAAGCGTGATATTGTTTGGTTCCGAGCAGAAGAGAGAGGCGCGATTTCGCATGAAAGATTTTTTCACCTCTTTTTTGGACGGGTTCACAATGGCCGGTCTTTTTGGATCGATTCGGATTCCTGGATCTCCAACACGACTATTTGCAGAGCCGGTTCACAGAAGAGAGTCTCCCTACCTGCACCCGAGAAAGAGTTCTCGTGCACATGCTGAGACTCTACCCCCCGTCCCGCAGACAGTGGAACACGGTACTCGTGAAGCGTATCAATCGACTGTGGAAGTTTGAGATTTGCCTGACCATTCTCTACTGCCGTCGCTTGATGAATTGTCGTTGCTACCTCCAGAAGTCGTCGTAAAGGTCATAGATCTTGCCGATAAAGTCAGCTGGCGACAGACTTTCTACGCATCTCTGGCGCTTACGTTCGGATTTTTGTCGTTCGGTGGCTGCCTCTTCTTCTTCTATTTATTGCTTTTAGCGGGACACAGACTAAGCGCCGGTAGCGTTCTTTTGACGGGCGTTCTTGCCATTGTGACTAGTTTCATCAGGGCTCGACTCGCACGCTGAATAGCTGGAAATCAGACTATCGCGAGTATTCACTCCGGCTGAAACACGGTAACTGTCGGAAAACCAAACATCGCCGTCGCGTAGACGCCATTTCCTTCATACGACTCGACGTAGTTCGCAGCCGGGATCGTCAAGTTAAACTCCGGGTCGATGAAGGCCACCATCTTGTACCCCGGAATGCTTACGTACTGCGCTGTGACCGGCACATCCGTTCGGACCAGCGTTTCGGCGTTCCAGTTCGGCTCCTCGTTCCAAGCTGTGAGTAGATCGTGTATCCGCGCACTTTTGGCACGTGTCACTTGAAAGATCAGCCGCTTAGCGGCTATCGCTAGCCGAAGCGCCGGCGAGAACTCGGCGAACTTGAACCGCTGTCCAAGCACCCCCACGCGCTGCGGTGATGCCCCGTCGATTCAAGCCTTCCGCGACCTTGCGAGCGCTGATGACACCAGACACCTGCAGGTCAGCAATAACCGGCAGCAGATCCCCGCTACGCTTCCTTGCAGCTTCCTGTCTCACTGACGTGCTAACCGCGTTCCCCTTCCTGGAAATCTTCACCATTCGCTCAGCGCCGCCGCGTAGGCCGCCAAGCTGGACACCTCGCGCTTTGGCTGCACCCAAAGCCGCCTTGGTGCGAGCAGAGATCATAGTCGCCTCATGCTCAGCGACTGCCGCCAAAATGTGAACCGTGAGCCGGTTAGCCTGAGGAAAGTCCACGGCGACGAACTCGACCCCAGACTCCATGAGTGAGCTGATGAAGTGGACGTTCCGCGCCAGGCGGTCGAGCTTGGCGATAATGAGGGTGGCGCGGTGCAGGCGGCAGAGCCGGAGAGCTTCGGCGATCGCCGGCCGATCGTTCCGTTTGCCACTCTCGACCTCAACTACCTCTTGCACCAGCGTCCAGCTCCCGCCGTTGAGGTAGCGCGTAACGGCTTCCCGCTGTGCTTCCAGCCCGAGGCCGCTGATACCCTGGCGAGCCGTCGATACTCTCAGGTAGCTTACGAATTTGCCGTTCGCCATTACTCTTCGCCTCTGAAACATTAGCCACAAAGTTGGCTGTGCTTAATGTACAGAGGTGTCCGGTAAGGTGCAATAGGCTCTCTCCTTCCGCAATCCGCTTGTTGTAAGCCATTCTTCGTTGCCCTACGATGAGCGAACTCAGCATGAACGGCATCTTGGGTTCCCCCCGACGTTGGTATAGGCGGTTCGCTAATGCATCCCCGCTATATGGTGCGCTGATCGTGGCGCGCTTCTTGGCCATCATCTACCAGCTTTTCTTCACCATCCAGTTCCCAATATCGAAGTACCTGGCTATGAGGCCCCTTCTTCGATGGCGATACTTCGTTGTTTTCATCGCGTCTTACATCCTTGACAAGCTATTCCCGTATATCCCGAGTCGGGCTTCACTCTCTGCTCGCGATGCTGAAGCTGCTCGTTTGAGAACAATGAGTGTAGCCATAAAGAAGTTGGCTGAAGAAGTGAACAAAGAACATGTGTCAGAAGCGAGCATCTCTGACATCTCTCATCGCATTCTTTGGGCCGTTCGTGCGGAAGTCCAGGGTGCTCTTAACATCGTTGGAGGCATCGATGCGACTCTCATGATCCCGGACGAGGCGAGGCCCGAAAACCTGAGAGTGCTTGCGCGAGCAAACACTGATCGCGAAAACGCTTCTTACCCGAAAAGAGGGCTTCTTGTTTGGGAAGCCATGCAGCAACAAGCGACACGGTACGATGGACACTTCTCGGATCCGCGGAAGAGATACAAGAGCATCCTTGCTATCCCGCTTGAATCTACAGGAGAGGGGCATAGCGGGTCGGTCGGGGTTCTCTCTATCGACAGCAGTTCAGCAGGGGAATTTGATGGTTTAACACAGGAGATTGAGACTAAGCTTCTCCCGTACCTCAGTCTCCTCGTCCTAGTTCTCACCAAAAGGGGTGTGAATACTAACCGTGATGGACAAAGCCTGCCAGCTAGACGCCGAAGATCCCCAGGCAGTCATAGACCAAATCCTCGAAGGAAAGATTTCTGAGGATGATGCTGACGCCTACCTCCGGCAACGTTTGAGCAACATGGACCGAGATGACATCATCGCAGGTGCAATCCGGAAGATAAACAACGCCATCAGGCGCAGGCGCCGGACCTGATTCTTCAATAGGTAGGGAGCGCTTCCAAGTAGTCCGCCCAGACCTGCATCATGTTACGCCGTTCCAAAAGATGAGCTGTCCGGTTGTAGGCGCGGCCGTTTGGATCACGGACGGCATGTGCAAGCTGGTGCTCGATGAAGTCCGCCCGAAAGCCCAGCGTCTCGTCCAGAATGGTCCTTGCCACGGCCCTGAACCCATGCCCAGTCATCTCCTCTTTGTCGATGCCAAGCCGGCGCATAGCCGCAAGCACAGCATTGTCGCTCATGGGACGGCTTGCTGAGCGAGCACCAGGGAACACGTACCGCCCGGATCCTGTAAAAGGCTGTAATTCGCTCAGAATGGCTACAGCCTGCTTTGGGAGGGGTACCAAGTGATCAACGCACGTCTTCGTCACGCGATACCGCCACTCAGCCGCGTCAAGGTCGATGCCACTCCACTCTGCCCGGCGTAGCTCCCCAGGACGCACGAACAGCATAGGAGCGAGTCGCAAGGCCGCACTGACGATGAGAGTGCCTTCATAGCCGTGCATGGCTTGCAGAATCTGGCCTAAGCGATGTGGATCGAGAGTCGCGGCAAAGTGACTGCCCTTCGCCGGCGGCAGCGCACCAAGCAGATCTCGAGATGGATCGGTATTTGCCCGGCCAGTTGCTATCGCATAGCGGAAGACCTGCCCGCAGGTTTGTCGCGCCCGGTGGGCAGTGTCGAGAGCTCCGCGGCGCTCAATTCGCCTTAAGGTAGTCAGCAGCTCTGATGGGGTGATCCCGATAATCGGCTTTTCGCCCATCCAGGGAAACAAGTCCCGTTCAAAGAGTCGGGTGACACGCTGAGCGTGCTGAGGAGCGAAGGTTGGACCATACTTCGCCAGCCACTCCCGCGCCAGAACCTCAAAGCTGTTTCCGGCACTCTCAACGCGAGCCGCTTTCACTGCCTTGCGGTGCTCCCCGGGGTCTACGCCTTGCGCCAGTAAGGATCTAGCTTCGTCCCGCTTCTTGCGAGCCTCCTTAAGAGTCACAGCGGGGTAGACGCCAAGCGCGAGGCGCTTTTCCTTCCCGCCAAAGCGGTACTTGAGTCGCCAGCATTTGCCGCCCGAAGGAGCTACCTCTATATACAAGCCTTTCTCGTCGGAGAGCCTTCGGGCTTTAACACCAGGTTTGGCTGTGCGTAAATCGGGGTCCGTGAGGGGCATCCTTGGGGGCATCTTCAGAGAGAAGATCGTTACATGCCCCCAATCGTGCCCCCGGATGACCCTTGATGTCAATCGACCTCACTAGACCTGAATAGACTCTGTATATAGCGCAAGTCGTATGGAATGAGCTATCTTTGCGGACTAACGGACTTTGCTAGACCGCGTCAGACAGGTAGATGGTAGGCGAGGCAGGGATCGAACCTGCAACCCCCGGCTTAGAAGGCCGGTGCTCTATCCGATTGAGCTACTCGCCCGCGGTTGCGGTCCCGGCGACAGAGTGGCTGCGCCGGTCGATGCGGCAGTGACTGACAGGTGCATCTGGTAGACGAGCAGCGCGTTTGCCCTCTGCCAGGTAAGGCGCGCTGCGGCAGCCGAGGGACCGAAGCCCATGGCATAGAGCGTCCACCCGAATGTCTGCTCATCATACAGCCGGGCTGGACGAATCACGATCTCAGCGACACCCTGTGGCTCCCCCGCTTGGCTAAGTAGCTGCGTCGTTTCCTTTGCTGTCTGCTCGAACATGCCGAAACGGCTGAACGTGTCTGGCCGTACCGGGAGCAGGTCTATGTAGCTACCCAGCCCATAAGCTGTTGCGGCCAGTCCGCCTTCTGCGATCTCCGGGTCGACCTCTTCTGGGCTGACAGGGAAAACGTCTGACTTGCTGGTAAAGGTGTCCTCGTTATTCGCGTAGCGCAGCAGCTTCCACAGCTCCGGATACAGAGCAGCCTCATGCAGCGCTGCAGGAGAATGGCGGTTGGATGTCGGTGCATCCCGGCGAAGATCGATCCAGCCTTCCCAAGGTACATCAATCAAGGGGCTGTCGGGCCCGACCTCGACCGTCCAGTCGGCGATCATGGCTGTCTCCAGTTCGTCTCGCTCGCCACGACCCTGGAGAGCAAAGCGGTGAGCCAGCGAGCCAGCGTCTCTTCGGCCCAGCGGCCCTGGTCGGCTCCGGCAGGGTCGGCGAGAAAAGCGCAATGGCCGCCGTGGCTGGTCTCCACGTACTGGACATATGGATTGCTGAGAAGGGCCTCGCGGGTTGTTGCCTCGGAGCGAATAAATGGATCGTCGAGCGCATGAACGATCAGTGTCGGCCAGCGGAGGGCGGCTACGTAGCGAGAGGAGCGAACCTGCTCGTAGTAGTCGGACGCATCGCGAAAGCCACCGAAACGCGCCACAATCTGTCCGTCAAAGTCGCGTAGGGAGCGGATCCGGTCATAGATCTGCTCCTGCTCAAGCAAGCCGTACAGCTCAGGGAAGAGCTGCGCCTTTGCGCGGATGCGGCGCTTCATCGCGCGTAGAAAACGCGCTTCGTAAAGCCGATTGGACGGGAAATGCAGCGCGGCCGACGATGGCGCGAGGTCCAGCAGTGGAGAGATGCCGGCAACGGCGACGAGCTCACACGGGCGGGCAGACGATGGAAGTAGCGACTGCTCTCCGGCATACTTAAGCACCAGATTGCCGCCCATGGAGTAGCCGACGAGCGCAATCCGGCTGCATCCCCGATCGCGTAGCGCTCCAAGCAGGGCACCGATGTCGCCGGAGCGGCCGGAGTGGTAGATCGTCGGTGAGAGCGCATCGGAGCCTCCGCAGGCGCGCATGTTCATACGGATGATGTTGCAGCCCTCGGCCCAGAGACGCGACGTGTTGCCCAGGATGTAGCCGGAGCTGGCTGAGCCTTCAAGACCATGCACCAGCACAACGGTCAGCGCCGTTTGCGCCCGGGCGCTGGGCTGCCAGTGACACAAGCACAGGATTGACGTTTCGGGCACGCCAACGGTACGCCCATCCCGCAGCGTCGTCTCATGAGGAGCCTCGACGGGCACAACCAGCTCTTCAGAGATAGGCGGCAGCGGCCCGGTGCGGCGCATATAGTTGCCGATAATTGTCTGGACGTGGCCATTGCGCATCCATCGCCGAGGTGTGAATGAGCGCAACCAGATGGCCGGGTCCGGGAGAGTTTCGGCCGCAGTCAGGGTCGACTTGGGGGCCTCGGCCTCGGCCAGACCGGAGTTCCCGGCGGTCCGACTAGGTTCGCTGAGCTGATTCAACCGCGCAGCTCCGGCGGGATCTGCCGCAGGACCTCCGCGGCGCGCAGTGGTCCGTCCGGCGCTTCCTCGTGCATGAAAAAGCCGTACACATCGGCGCCCTCCTCGGCCAGAGTGGAAAAATGCGCGGCCAGGCCTGCCAACTCGTCAGCTGAGTACCGGGAGCGTCGAAGTCGGAAGACACGGAGAGATGGCGAGAGCGGGAGGTCGGGCGAACGCAGGTCATCGCTTTCTGCCGCGCACAGCACAGAGCCGTGGGCGCTCAGCATGGAGAAAATCGCGTCGGTAAACCAGGATGAATGGCGAAACTCCCACGCGATGGCGAGCCGGAACGGTGCTGCTTCGTCTAGGAAGCTGCCGAGCAGCGCGGGCTCCGCCGCGAAGTTCGGCGGCAGTTGGAAGAGCACTGGTCCAAGGCGGCCTGCAGAGCGAAATGGCTCGAGAGCCTGCGCGAACGAGCGAAGAGTTTCGCCGGAGCCATTTAGACGACGAAGATGCGTAATACGCTGGGGAGCTTTGAAAGCAAAACAGAACGGCGACGGAGTCTGCGCGAGCCAGTTTGCCGTCGTTGTAGCGGAGGGGAGCGCCCGAAAGGTGTAATTGACCTCAACCGCGTTGAGACGCGCGGAGTAGGCTTCAAGAAGCTTTTTGACAGGGGTCTTCGCTGGGTAGAAGCCGGGCCGCCAGGTTGGATATGCCCAGCCGGAGCAGCCGAGGTAGACCTTACCGGCCATGCCGCGCGGTGTATCCCCAGGCGGAGCGCGAAGCGAGGATTGGGGCGGCTAGTGGGGATTGAACCCACGACATCCGGATCCACAGACCGGCGTTCTGCCACTGAACTATAGCCGCCATACGAACCCTGATTGTAGCATTCTGATCCTGGGCGAAGCGTGCGAACGCACGACCCGCGCAGCGCATCCACTAGTAGTTGCAGGCGGTCCCATTGCACGCTCAGCGCCGACGCGCAGTACGCGTCGGGTAGCGTCAGGCAAGTATCGCCAAGCGGCTTGGCGAAAGGTGGTACCGGCGAATGGCATCTGGACAGAGTCTGTGGAAGCGCGCACCCGGCGGCGGCTCGAAGCAGGTGCTTTCTCCGGTGCCGGCCGGATGGCGCGGTCGCATCGGTGCAGAGCTTTTTACAGATGAGAGACTCGAGTCGCTCGCGCACCTGCTCGATGACTGTTTTGTGGTACCCGGGACGCAGATCCGATTCGGTATTGATGGACTGATCGGGCTGGTGCCCTTTGCCGGAGACGTGCTAGTCGGGCTGCTGTCCTCGCTGATCGTGATCGCGGCATGGTTTCGTGGCGCCCCGCCGGTGCTGCTGGCGCGCATGCTGGCGAACCTGGCCCTCGATGTTGTGGTCGGTATCGTGCCACTGCTCGGCGATGCCTTCGACATCGCGTGGAAGGCAAACCGCCGCAACTATGCGCTGCTGTCGCGCCATGTGGCAGAGCCGGGCCGGCATAGCTGGCGCGACTGGGGATTCCTGCTGGTGCTTGTGACTACGTTGCTCGCTATCTTTGTGCTGCCCCTAGTGGCGCTCGGATACCTGCTCGCACTGCTCGTGCATCACGCCTGACAAACGCTTTGGCAAGTCTGGAGTCGTCGCCGGCGCGGCACTTTTCACGCGAATGCCGGGGTACAATCAGGAGCAGTCGGGGCGTAGCGCAGCCTGGTAGCGCATCTGCTTTGGGAGCAGAGGGTCGGGGGTTCGAATCCCTCCGCCCCGACCACCGTTTTCCAGGTCACCGCCCCACGTGTGACTCGCTTTGGGCTGTTCACTTTCCTTACTGTTTGTCGTTGTTGCCTGTTGTTAGTGGGACGGGGATCTGACCGGCAACGAGGTCAAAGAGCCAGTCGCTCAGGATCCTTGCCTGCTGAGAGACACTGGGCATCTTGGCTAGATAGATAGCCCGCCACATAGCCCAGGCAAGCAGGCCGGAAAAGTTCTTCCCGTAGACACGTGCCACTCCGGAGCGATGCCCGACCAGCGCTAGTTCACCAACGGGCGTGTAGCGGAATGGTGAAGGGTTTCGGCCATGCAGGGCACTGACAATATTCCGGGCGACCAGCGTTCCTTCGCGCGTCGCGTTCTGGGCGGTCGGTGCGTAGCTCCCTTTACCATCCGGCTGTGGGATCTCGGCGCAGTCGCCAAGGGCCCATACACCCGGATAGCCCTGTACTTGGCAACAGCTGTCGACAAGAAGGCCGTGGTGCTTACCCTTCTTTGCCGGCAGTTTCTCAAGAAGAGGATTGGGCGTGACGCCAGCGGTCCAGATCAGCGTTCGGGTCGCGATGCGCTCGCCATGGCCAAGCTGAACGAAATCCTTGCCGGCGCTATCAATTGAGCTGTTCAGTAGGACTTCTACACCGCGCCTTTTCAGCTTCTTGGTCGCATACTCTGCCAGCTCGGGCGTGATCTCGGGCATGAGGCGGTCGCCCGGATGCACGATCAGGGTCCGGATTTCATCGAGCGAAATACGGGGGAGGCGGCGAGCCGACTCACGTGCGAAATCATTGATGGCCGCCATGGTTTCCACGCCCGTATAACCACCGCCGCCGACCACGAAAGTTAACAGCTCTTTCCGCTTTTCAGCGTCGCTTTCAAGAGAAGCGCGCTCTAGGCAGGCAGACACTCGCTCGAAAGCATCGCTGGCATCCGGAAGCTTCTTCATGGCGAGCGCGTGCTCGGCGACCCCGGGTGTGTTGTGGAAGTTCACGACCGAACCAAGCGCAATCACGAGGTGATCTCCCGTGAAAGTGCGCGACACCGGGTCGAGCTGGGACGATCCCGTATCGACCTCCACGCTTTTCTTTTCGAGGTCGATGCTTGTGATCCGGCCTTGCACGAAGCTGACACGGTCATGCATGGAACGTAGCGGGCTGACGATGTGCCGAGGATCGATCGATCCACCCGCAGCCTCGGTCAGCATGGGGGTAAAGAGCAGATAGTTATCAGCGTCGATGAGGATGATCTCGCCGTTGTTCTCACCATGCAACAGGTGCGCGAGTTTCTGTGCTACCTCTGCGCCCGCGAAGCCGCCGCCGAGGACCAGAATCTTTTTGCCGGAGCCGACATGCCGGTTCGCCTCCCGCTGCTCGGCGCGTTTGAGTACGGCTCTCGCCGCGTAGACGCTGCCGACCGCCGCGCTAAATTGCAGGACGGTACTTGTAATGGACGGTGTCTTCGTTTGTTCGCTCATCGATTTACTCCGGGATTTCGCGGCTTCTCCATGCGAGAGAAGGCACTGTCTGTAGCTGCTGCGGCTGAGGTTGCCACCTACTGCTCGTGATAGCTCCGCATCAGGCCGCCATCGATTACATATGTTGAGCCGGTGATGTAGCCGGCTTTGTCGGAGGCGAGAAATATGGCGAGATCCGCCACGTCCTCTACGCTGCCGAGGCGGTTCAAAGGAATGTTCTTGAGGAGAGCTGCCATCTCGCCCTTGTTGGCCATTAGCTTCTTGTTGATCGGCGTTTCTATCGCGCCTGGAGCGATGTTGTTGACGGTGATGTTCATGGGGCCCAGCTCTACGGCGAGGTCGCGCATGAACATGCGGATGCCGCCCTTGCTGATGCAGTAGGTAACGAATCCCGGGAAGGTCATATCCTCGTGCACGGAGCTAACGTTGATAATCCTTCCCGGCTTGCTGGCACTCTGCAGTTTCTGTACAAAGTACTGCGTCAGGAAGAAGGGTCCTTTCAGGTTGACCGCCAGCACCTTGTCATAATCCGCTTCCTGCACTTCGGTAAACGGAGCTTCTTTCTCCATCCCGGCATTGTTGATCAGGATGTCGAGCGAACCGAACTTACTATAAGCTTCGTCGACGAGTTTCCGAGTCTCTTCGACTTTCGTGACATCCGCCTGTACCTTGATGCCCTCAGAACCCGCCTGCTGGATGAGTTCCAGGGTCTTGTCGGCGCCATCCTCATGGCCCACGTAGTCCACGATCAGCTTTGCGCCCTCTTCGGCTAACTTCTTCGCGATTCCCTGGCCGATGCCGGAGCTTGATCCGGTCACGAGAGCAACTTTACCTTGTAGCAGACTCATACGTTCTCCTGGGGTGAATGGGTCCGACCATCGGACCGGGTAGATCTCGCGGTTGCATCGTCGGGATTTCCGCCATATGGACGCCGCGTTGAGCCGTTGCTGTTTAGGACGACGACTCCGGCGCGCGTCTCAGCAGAAATCGTCCCGCTAAGTCTCGGATGCAGTTTGCAGGGGGCTGCGGCGAGCGCGCTCACTGGCGCCACCCAAAGATCGCCGCAGGGCGTGCTTCATGCTCAGGGCACCGGCGGATGTGCTGCGCCCTTCGCACGGTTAGTGCGGGCCCGCTAAGATGTTGGGAAGAAACGGAGCATCGCACATGCCTTCAGCAGACGAGACAAAGCGCCAGGCAGCGGAACGGAGCATGAGGTACGTGCAGGAGGGCATGCGCGTTGGCCTTGGAACCGGCACCACGTCAAGGTTCGTTATCGAGCTGCTTGGTGAGCGCGTTCGCGGCGGCCTCGAGATCGTGGGTGTACCCAGCTCCCACGCCGCGGCCGAGCTGGCGCGCCAGCAAGGCATTCCGCTTTCAACCTTCGCTGAAGTCGGTGAGCTCGACATCGCCATCGATGGCGCGGACGAAGTAGGGCCGGAACTGGCGCTGATCAAGGGTGGGGGCGGCGCGTTGTTGCACGAGAAGATCGTCGCCTCCGCAGCGAAGGAGTTCCTGGTCGTCGTCGGTGAGGGCAAGGTGGTGCCCGTACTTGGCAGGTTCCCGCTGCCGGTGGAGGTCATTCCTTTTGCGGGCCCACTGGTGCGACCCAAGCTGGAAGCTCTGGGCGGCGCACCTGTGCTGAGAATGCAGGGCGACGATGCGTACATAACCGACGAGGGCAATTGGATCTATGACTGCCACTTCGGCTCGATTCCGGACCCGCGGAAGACAGCAGCAGAGCTGCGCGCGATTGTGGGCCTTGTGGAGCACGGGCTCTTCCTGGAGACTGCGACCCGGGTCATCGTGGCCGACGCGCAGGGTGTCAGCGTGCTCGAGCGCTCCTGAACGAGGCCGAATGGCACTGGAACGATTCGTCGTGCGATAGCAGCAGCCTCTGCTGCATCGAATACGATGAGCAGGTTGCAGGCAGCACCGGGGCTCCCGGTTCGCGGCTGAGAAGAAAAGGAGAACAGCATGCAGATTGGTTTGGTGGGTCTGGGCCGCATGGGCGCCAACATGGTTAAGCGCCTGATGAAGGGCGGACACGAGGTCGTGGTGAACGACCTGAGCGACAAGGCTGTCAACGAGTTGAAGGGCGCCGGCGCGGAGGGCTCGACGGACCTGGTCGAGTTCATCGGCAAGCTGCAAAAGCCGCGCGTGGTGTGGCTGATGGTGCCTGCGGCCGCGGTCGACGGTATGATCGGGAAGATCGCGCCGCACCTTGAGAAGGATGACATCCTGATTGACGGCGGCAACTCCTACTACATCGATGACATTCGTCGCTCGAAGGAGCTGGAACCGAAGGGCATCCGGTATCTGGACGTGGGTGTGAGCGGCGGTGTGTGGGGCTTGGAGCGCGGCTATTGCATGATGATCGGCGGCCAGGCCGAGGCCGTGCAGTACCTGGATCCAATCTTCAAGACGCTGGCGCCGGGCATAGGTGACGTGCCGCGGACCAAGGGGCGCGAGCAGGGCAAGCAGTCGACTTCCGAGGAAGGCTACCTGCGCTGCGGCGAAGTCGGCGGCGGTCACTTCGTCAAGATGGTGCACAACGGCATCGAGTACGGCATCATGGCCGCCTATGCTGAGGGGTTCAACATCCTGAAGAATGCCAACATTGGCAAGCAGGCAGAGCAGGAGCACTCGGCCGAGCTGACGCCGCTCCGTGACCCCGATCACTACAAGTACGACTTTGAGCTCGAGAATGTCGCCGAGGTATGGCGCCGCGGCTCGGTCATCTCGTCTTGGCTGCTTGACCTGACCGCTGACGCGCTGCTTCAGCAACCGGATCTCGCCACCTATGGCGGCGATGTTGCCGATTCCGGCGAAGGTCGCTGGACTACGATCGCCGCGATTGACGAGGGCGTGCCAGTCGATGTGCTGAGCGCAGCGCTGTTCTCGCGCTTTTCTTCGCGCAACAACGGGCTATTTGCCAACAAGATCCTGTCGGCGATGCGCTTTGGCTTTGGCGGCCACCAGGAACTGAAGGCGGGTAAGGCCAGCAGCTAGGCCCCCCAAAACCGCTATGCGGCTCGCGGCCGCTTCATTTGTGCCTTCAAGATATCTAGGCTAGATCAATCATGCCGGGTGCCCATTGTGAACCCGGCATGGACTGACCTCCCCGCGCAGGGGTTTGCCTTTAGACGCGCAGTATCTTCAATCCTTTTTCCGACAGCGGCGCAACCTGTTCCTCGGTTGCGCCGCTGTCGGTTACGAGCGTATGCACCTCGCCGACCGAGCAGATTAGCGCGGACGAGATGTGGCCGATTTTTGACGAGTCAGCCACGGCGATGACCTCGCGCGCCTGGCGGACCATCGCGCGAAACGTAAGCGCCTCGTCTCCTTCATTCACGGTGCAGCCGCGCTCCGCGTGGATCCCGACCATGTTGAGGATGAGCTTATCGAGAAAAACATCCTCCATGTAACGAATCGCCGCCGGCCCGGTCAGCGAGAACGACCACGCATACGGCAGCACCCCGCCCGTGATGGAGGTGCGCATGCCCGGCTGGTTGCAAAGCTCCATGCCGATGTTGATGGCGTTGGTGACGACGCGGATATTAGCGCGATGCCGGAGTGCACGGCCGACCTGGGTGCTGGTGGTGCCGGCTGTGATACCAACCGTTTCGTTCGGCTGGATCAGGTCGGCTGCGGCCAGCGCGATGCGGCGCTTCTCGGCGGCCGCACGCTGCTCGCGCGCCTGGAAGCTTGTGTCGTAGCGGAACGGCTCGTACAGGAGCGGTTCCACCAGCATGGCGCCGCCATGGGTTCGCCGCACCAGCCCGCGATTCTCCAGTCGGCTCAGGTCCCGCCGGATCGAGGGTGCAGAGGTTCCAATGGATGCCAGCATGTCCTCGATCGTGGCGGAGCCCCTGGCCAATAACAAGCGCATGATCTTCTCTTCGCGGGTGTCGGTTTTGGTGGACATCGGTAAAGCAGCTTCCTTTCGAGGCCGGAGCGTCGTGTTGGCGCCTATGCGGCGCTTTGCCCGCTTTCCTTCGGGAGCATACTTGCTGAGCGTGACACGTGGCGAAACGAGTGAAGGCGTCGGTAAGTCGCTGAACCAAAGTCTCCTTCAAAGACAACACAGCGGTGCACGGCTTAGAATGCGCCTGACGATGGAGGAGCGCAGCCGCATGGGAGAGATTGCGCCGTTTGCGCCGTTCAGCTCGTGGGCCAGGGCAAGCGCTGCGCACGGCTGGACGCGCCGCCAGTTCCTTGCGGGGGCGATAGGCTCGGCAGCGGCTGCAACGCTGGCAAAGCCGCGGCGGCTGCTGGCCAGCACAGCCAGGCCGGCGCGAAAGCTGATCGTTGTCACTTTTGGTGGTGGCGCCCGGGACGATGAAACGTTTTCGGTTGCCGGCCAGCGTAATATTCCGCACCTGATGGGCACGCTGGCGCCGCAGGCGACATTCTTCCCGCAGGTCGTGAATCGAGGCATCCTGGGCCATTACGTTGCAACAGCCAGCATTGCTACCGGCACCTACCAAACCTTTGACAACTTCGTAGCGCAGCAGCCGGGCGCGCCCACGTTGTTCGAGTACTACCGAAAAGGGCTCGGCCGGCCGGCCAGCGACGCCTGGGTGATCGCGCCGAGCAACGGTTTTGACCGGCTCGGCGCCAGCAATCACGCCGCGTATGGATCGCAGTTTGGCGCAGAAACAGTGCTGCCCAAGCGCCTCCTCTCGCTGGCTGCCGGGCATGAGCGTCATACGTTGCGCGACTATGAGTCGCTGCTGCATGACAACTACGAAGCGCCCGCACAAGCGCCTGCGGCGGCCAGCGAGGCAGCAATCGAGCAAGACGGGCGTGAGCTGGAGCGGATGGCGAACCTACTGCGGCTTTCGCTGGCTGACTTTACCTCGCATGCCCGTTCCCTCGCGAGTCCGGACGAGCTCTCACTGTATATTGCGCGTCAGGCAATGCGGCAGGTCGCCCCTTCGCTCATTCTGCTTACGCTGCACGACATGGACATCGCTCACAGCGGCGCTTACTCGCTCTACATCGATGCGATTCAACGTGCCGACCGGCTGGTCGCCGAGCTGTGGGCCGAGGTCGAGAGCAACCCCGAGTACGCCGGTCGCACGACCATGCTGGTCATGCCTGATTTCGGCCGGGATGCCGATGGTGAGGCGAGCGGCTTCCAGCATCACCGCACCGGCAGCGCCATGGCCCGTACTACCTGGATGCTGGCGCTTGGTCTCGGCGCCGGTGGCGGCCGCATTGTCAATCGGCCGCTGGAGTCGATTGATCTGGTGCCGACCGCGGGCGCCATGCTCGACTTCGCCACGCCTTTCGCAACGGGCCGGCCGGTAGCGGAGCTGTTGTGAAGCCTTCCGACCTGCAGGCGTCTTCCTTCGCGGGCTATCCCGGGCCGGGGCGGGAGCTTGCGGTCACATATCTCGGCCTGCTGCGAGCCATGCCGCTTTCGCTGCTGCCTAGCTACCTCGTCCAGATCGAGGAGTACGCGACTCTGTTTCCCATTGAGCAGGAACGCCTACACGTGCAACTCCTGGCCTTTGAAGCCAAGCCGGCTCTGCTGGACCAGTTTCGCGCGATCGTTCTGCCCCCGGCGCTGGAGCAGCTTGATTGGGTGCAGAAGCCGGGTGACTTCGTCGCCGCACTCGCGGGCGCATTGTGGCAGGCGGGCGAGATTGACGCGTATCATCGCGCTGCCGAGACACTCTTTGCTGCGCTACCGCCCGCGGAGCGCAGGCCGGGAGCTTCGCCGCTGCTGATCGCCGTGCTGGGCCGTGAGGCGAGCCCGGGCGGCTACCCGCTTTTTACGCGGGTGCATGGGCAAGGCATGTATCTGCGCCGTGTCGACGAAACCGGCAGCGCCGAAGCGCTGCTGCACTTGCTGGACCGCCGGGCGGGCGCTAGCGTAAAGCCGTATGCGCACTGGTATGTGGACGGCGGGGAGCCATGGAAGCTGCCAAGTGCCGGCATAGCTGGTCCAACATATTCCGGTGGAGCGGTGTCACAGGCAGGTACGCCGTTGCAGTGCTTTACCTATCCACAGATGGCGCCCGTACGCGACGCGGTGCTGCGTGAGATGGACGCCGCTGTTCGCGAGGGCGCCGGCCCGGAACGCCTGGCTAACCGCCTGCGCGAGATGAGCCCGGCAGCCCTTGCGCTTAACAGTGTGACGCTCGATCCGCGCATGCAACAATTCTTTCTCAGGCTCCTGACCGAGGGTAGCGGCACGCAGCTTTACAGCACCAGCTTCGTGCAGGCCGCCAGTGTGGACCTCCTGCGTCGCGCGCAGCCGGAGACCTTGATGCTGCGTTTCGCCCCACGCCGCCGCCCGGCGAACATGAACGACATGCTGGAGCAGCGTGGCGAGAGTGTCGAACTGGACCCAGAAGGTGCGCTCATCGACGCCGACATGGCGCTCTACTACGCGTGGCTGGCCATGCGGAAGCAGCCGGGCGGCGATCGTGCGCAGCTGCTCGCGATCGTGGAAGGCCATGGTGAAGCTTTCATTGCCGGTCCGAGTATTACGCGCGGTGTCGAGAGCGAAACGCCGCTTGCCATTCCGCAGGTGCTTGCGCTGCTCGCGGGGTAACAGGGCAGTGAACTGCTGCGGCCTGCAGTTATCTTCCATTTACCTCTTGCGCCAGAGCGAGCCCTACTGCTGAGAAGAGGAGCGATGCAGGACCTGCTTTTCATGCGTATGACGGGAAGGCAGGTCCTTTGCTACGTTTCAGGGTGGTACCTCTTCATGCGCGCGTTCGCCTCAGTGGGCTGAATGAGTACCTTCTACTCAGGATCGCACCTGCAGCCGAGAGACGAAGAAGACTAGCCCAGCGGCTCCCGCAGCAGCGCAGGGTCCTTTGCGGCAAGCATCAGAATCAGCTCGCCAAACAGGGTATTTGCCCATGCGAACCATGGCCGTGTGTACTTTGCGGCATCATCCTTCCAGAATGACTCATGCATAAAGTGCGTGCCGGCCGTGGTATCTCGTAGTGTGCGCAGGCAGGCTCGCGTCTCCGCGTCGTCCGTGCTCGAGAACGCGCGAAACAGGATGGACATGGGCCATATGTAGCCAAGCCCGGCGTGTGGGCCACCGATGCCCTCAGCTGCCGAGCCCTTGAAGAAGTAAGGGTTCGCTGCCGATAGCGCAAAGGCCCGGCTGCGCTGGTAAACCGAGCGGTCGCCCGCGCCTACGCAGCCGAGGTAGTCGAGTGAGACCAGCCCAGGCGCGTTGGCATCATCCATACGCAGTGAATTGCCATAGCCGTCTACTTCATAGGCCCAGATCGTGCCGTGGTCGGCTGTGTTCAGGTAGGCGTATTGTGCCAGCGCATGGCCGACCTCCGACGCCAGCGAGCGCGCATCCTCAGCCAGCGCGGCATCGTGGCACACCGTGCCTGCAAGCTCCGCGATCTGTCGCAGGCTGAACAGCGCGAACAGGTTGGCTGGGATGAAAAGCGGGAAGATGCACGCGTCATCCGAGGGCCGAAAGCCCGAATGAATCAACCCGACAGGACGCGCAGGATTGCCGTAGCCCGAAAGCATCAGCGTGTCGCTCGGGATCGGCGAGCTGCGCTGGAAATGGTA
The DNA here is from genome assembly GCA_964245435.1 of uncultured Acidobacteriaceae bacterium. GTDB lineage: Bacteria > Acidobacteriota > Terriglobia > Terriglobales > Acidobacteriaceae > EB88. The sequence continues at coordinate 123,941 of CAXTMF010000007.1, read as the reverse complement.
GGGCCCTGGCCCATCCTTCCGCTGCTGTTCGCGAAAGGTGCGGACGATCGCGCGCGCGGACTGGCGCCAGGCGGCGTCGAAGGGAGCAGTGTTGCCGGTTGCACGCCAGTACCCGTGAGCCAGCCGCACCGTGTAGCAGAGCGAGTCGATCTCCCACTTGCGTTCGCCGACGCCGGGCAGCATGCGCGTGTCGTCGTGCACGGCCCACGACAGCGGCTTGCTTGTGGTCTCGGGGAGGAATGCATTCGCATAAGGATCGATCAGGATGCACCGGGTATGGCGGCGGATGACACCCTCAATCAACGCAGAAAGCTTTGGGTCCTGCTTGCAGAACGGGAGATACGGCCATACCTGCGCCGACGAATCGCGCAGCCACATGGCGTCGATGTCCCCGGTGATGACAAAGGTATCGGTTTTGCCTTCGTACTCGCCCGGGCTAACGGTGGTATCGAGTGTGTTGGGAAGGCAGTTCGCGAAGATAAGCGCGAGCTCCGGGTCGGCGATCTGTTTTGCCACCCTGGCTATGGCAGACTCGACAGCCGGGCTGGTGAAGCGACGCTCACCTGGGGCGGGCCGCTTGTTGAGCACGGGCGTCTGACCCTGCGCGTCCGCGGCAAGGCTGCCCGCGAGCGCGGTAACGCCCACAGCGACACTACCCCGCAGCAGCTCCCGGCGATTCAGCACGTCGCAAGTTTTAATCACGTCTGGCTTCACGCAGTCAGCGAGGGCGGAGCCGTTTCGGGCGCCGCGCCCAGCTCCTTGTTCGGCGTCGTGCTCAGCTCGAAGCGGATGTGGCCGCCATGCGCAATCTCCTCATGCGAGACCCACAGCCTGTTACGGCGCTTGCCATTCACCGTGACCGACTGGATGTAAATAGCATCCGCAGAGGGCCGCTTTGTTTCGATGATCAGCTTCTTTCCACCTGTCACTGTGATGGTCGCTTTGTCAATCGCCGGCGATGTCAGCACATAGTTGCCGCTCACCGGATCGACCGCGTACAGGCCCATTGCGCTCATCACGTACCAGGCCGACATCTGCCCGCAGTCTTCGTTACCCTCCAGGCCATCGGGGTCGTTGCGGTACATGGTCTTGAGCAGCGACTGCACTCGTGACTGTGTCTTCCACGGCTGCCCGGCGTAGACGTACAGGAACGCGATGTGGTGACTCGGTTCATTGCCGTGCGCGTACTGGCCCACCAGGCCGGCGATGTCAGGCGGAGCGTTCGCCGGCAGCGTGGAAGGCACGGTGAATAGCTGATCAAGTTTCGCAACGAACGGCTCGCGCCCGCCCCACAGCTCCATATAGCCTTTTACGTCGTGCTGTACGCCAAAGGTCGTCTGCCAGGCATTCGACTCAGTGTAGTCGCGGTACTCGTCGGTATGGCCCATGTCGATCGGATCGAACGGCGCGGTCCACTGGCCGCTCGAGAGCTTCGCGCGGATGAACTGCGTCTTCGGGTCGAACAGATGTTGATAATTCTGTGACCGTTTTCGTTGCAGTTGCGCGTCGTCATGCGCACCTACCTTATCAGCCACATGCGAGCAGGCCCAGTCTCCGTAGTCGTACTCAAGCACCTTCGAGACCGACTCCTCTTCCTTGTCGGCCGGGATGTAACCAAGCTGGCGGTAATAGCCAAGGCCGCGATAGTCGTCGATCATGTTGCGTTTGCGCATCACCGCGTAGGCGCGCTTCCAGTCCACGCCGGGCAGATCCTTCACACAGGCCTCTGCCATGACGCTTGCGGAGTGGTAGCCGGTCATCGTGCCCGTTTCCTCTGCCTTGAGCGGCCATACGGGCATGCCGGCAGGGCTTTGCTCGGCCATGCGCACCAGGCAGTTCACCATGCCTGGCACGCGCTCCGTTTGAAAGAGCGTAAACGAGGGATGAAGTGCGCGGAAGGTATCCCACAACGAGTAGGTGCTGTAGTTCTGCTCGCCTGCTTCGAGCGTGTGCACCTGCTGGTCCATGCCCATATACTGTCCGTTCACGTCCGAGAAGATCGTCGGCGCCAGTAGCATGTGGTACAGCGACGAGTAGAAGATTGTGCGCACTGTGGGATCACTGGTTTCGATCTGCACCCGGCTCAGCTCTGTCTGCCACTTACGCTTTGCTGTCGCACGCGTCCCGTCGAAGTCGTAGCCCGGCATCTCGGCTTTCAGGTTCGCAAGCGCGTTTTGGACGCTCACCCCGGAGATGCCGACCCGCACCAAAACTTTTTCGCCGGGCTGCGTTTGCATGTGCACTGCCGCTTTCAGGCTCTTTCCCTCGCCCTTCATCGAGCCCGCGGGCAGAACAGTTCCTTCCTGCTGCAACTCGGCGCTTGCAAACGGCTTTGAGAACTGCGCCGCAAAGTACATGTGCCGGCCATGTGCCCAGGAGTTTACTTTCCGGCCACCGGTGATCGTGTCAGTGCCCACAAGCTCGAGATTGGCCGCTGCAACCGGGCTGCGTGGGTCGCCGTAGGCGTGTTCCATGTCCAGGACGAAGTGGTAGTCACCACCCTGCTCGAATGTGTACCGGTGTAAGCCCACGCGTTCGGTCGCGGTCAGCTCGACCACTACCCCACGGTCAGGCAGCGCCACCGAGTAGAAGCCCGGCTCCATCTTCTCGTCAGCGTGTGAAAATGGCGCACGGTACCCCTCCGACGGGTTCTCGCGCGAACCAGGCACCCACTTCACCTCACCCTTGTTCGGGATAATGAGCACGTCGAGCAGATCGCCCGCGCCGGTGCCGCTCAGGTGTGTGTGGCTGAAGCCCATCAAGGTCAGCGGCGCCTTCGGCGAAAGCGGCTTGTCCAGGGGGCTCTCGGCCGCGTAGTAGTACCCGGAGCACCAGTCCCAACCCCTGGTGTAGGTGTCTGGGCTCAACTGCACGGCGCCGAAGGGAACGGACGCGCCCGGGTAAGTATGGCCATGGCCACCGGTGCCAACACGCACATTGACGTACTGGGTCAAGTCTTCGGAATCGGACGGAGCGGCGTGCGCGGTGCGCGTTTGGAGGAGAGGCAGCAGGGAAGCCGCAGAGGCAGACTGCAGGAACTTACGACGAGAAAGCCGTTTCAACAGAGGCCGAACCTTTCAGAGCCGGCATGGCTCAAGGCATGTATCAGACACACACGCTTAGACGCTGCCTGGCCGCTTCAAGCTGCGGCATGGACGCCCTCGCATCAGGATAGCGTTCTTTCGATGGTTTGAGCCTCGGATGACAGCTGTTGCAGATAGGAGCCGGATGGCTCCGGCCTACGTCCACGGCGGTGGGACCAGCCTACGGAGTCCCAAAGAGATGCATCCGCACTGAATGTCTTCAGCGAGCCTCCTGCAACCGGCCTGCTCTTCCTTCGAAGTGGGACTCAATCTCCTCCAGTGTCTTGCCTTTCGTCTCCGGCAAAAAGAGTGTTGCGACGAGGAAATAGCAGAGCGTAAACGCCGCGAAGAGGAAGAACATGCGTGCATAGCCATGCTTGCTGACGAAGGGCAGAAAGATCCCCTGCAGCGTAGCGGCAACAGCTTGATTGAGAACCAGCGCGACGCTCATTCCGTTCGATCGAATGCGCGTCGGCATCAGCTCGGAGAGTGCCAGCCAGACGCATACACCGGGGCCTACAGCGTAGAACCCCATGAAGAGATACAGCCCAAGCGCCACGAGCAAGCCGTTCGACTGCTCCGGCACCGCACCCACCAGAGCCCGCTCGATCCGGATCGGCGCCATGCGCGACCTGCGCAAATTGCCGAATGGATCCTTGAAAAAAGCCTCGACTCCGTTCGCCGGCAGGCACTCTGCACGGGACACCTGGACTGGTGCCGCGGCGGGATCGTCGGAGCGCGCAAAGCTCGTCGCCGCTGTGTAGTCGCCGCAGGAGTAGATGATGGCGAGCGAGGCTCGGCTGGCGGCAAGATCGCTGCCGCGATAGCCGCTTTCGGCAAGCAACTGCTTCGCCGTCCCCGGGTTAAAGCGCAATGTCAAGCCCTGGTCGGGACTGCCATCCGGCTGCGCCACTATCCTGCGTTGTACAGCCGCTCGGGCATCCACACTCAGCTTTTCCGTTCTCAGAAAGAGCAAGCCGACGCCCAGAAGCGAAACAAAGATGCCGGCGGTGCCCAGGGTAAGCAGAAACCGCCGCCCCTTCCGGTCCACCAGCAGCATGCCGCCGATGGTCAGCAGGAAGTTGACGGCCGTCAGAGCAACATAGCCCCAGTGCGCGTACAGGTCGGAAAGCCCGGCCTGGAGCAGGATGCTGGTGTCGTAACCAATGACGGAGTTCACGCCGGTCGCCGTGTTGCACGCCAGAATCAAACACGCCAGCACGAACGGGATCACGTACTTGCGCCGCAGCAGGGGTTCTCTGCCCCTTTTGCCGGTTACATCGGCTGACGGCGCTGCGGCACGAAGCTGTTCCATCTCCCGCAGCTCGGCATCGGCTTCCTCGGGCAGGCGTGAGCGACGTAGCGCCTTGAGGGCTGCCTCTGTGTGGCCTTTCCTGAAAAGCCAGCGTGGCGACTCAGAAACCAGCAGCGCCCCCAGGACGAAGAGCAAGCCCGGCGGCAGCGACACCCAGAAGATCCGCCGCCATGCCTGATTCTTGAAGTCGAACAACGCCGCCGCGTCAGCCGCCTGGGCTACCGCCTCCACGCGATAGCTGTAGTAAATGCCGATGAGCGCAGCCGCAAAGATGCCGAAGGTGAGCAGCAGCTGAAAAATGCCGGTACCTTTGCCGCGGTTGGAAGCTGCGAGGCACTCTGCCAGGTACAGGGGCACCACGAGCCCGATCAGCCCGCCGCTGACGCCCTGCAGCAAACGCCCCAGGAAGAGCGGCCCATACCCGTGCGACAGCGCGATCACCGGAATGCTGAGCACGAACGCGAGCCCGCTGATCACCATCAACGGCTTGCGCCCCATCCAGTCGGCCAGTGTGCCTGCGAACAGCGTCGACAATGTGCTGCCCAGCAGCACCGCCGCCACGATGATCGACAGCTGCCCTGGGCTCAGCCGCGAGGTCGCCTGCAGATAAGGCAGAGCCCCGCCGATCAGCCCCACATCTACGCCGTACAGCAAGCCGCCCAGCCCTGCAACGAACAGCAGGAAGCGCCGGTAACCACTCACCTTGCCGAGGTCTGGAGCGGAACTGCTGGAAAGAGGAGACGCCATAAGGGTTTGGTAGACCTCGATCTCTGAACTTGCGAGGGCGCGACCGCGATGCCAGTTCAGCCTAATGTATTTACGCGAGAACTGCCCGCTCGCAGCAGCGAGAGCAGAAGCCTTGAACGGACCCGGCAGCAGACTGTTTAATAGGCAGGGCCTGACGGCCAGAACTAGAGCCTGAGTCCCAGAGGGAGCTGCAAGTGAAGCTGTGCCGGTTTGTTTTCACCGCTCGACCCGTTACTGGAATGGTTCTGGCCTGCGCAGTCGCCGCCGGTGCGGGAGCGCAACAGATCGCGCTGATGCCGATGCCCTCCTCGGCGCAGCGTGCGGATGGCGCCCTGACCGTGACTCCGGCGAAAGGACTCTCCAGCTTTACTTTCCACTACGGCGCAACGCACGATGAGCGGCTGGAAGCGGCAACGGCGCGCATGCTGGCGCGACTGGACCATACCTGCGGCGGTGACGTCCGGCGCTCTGCCTTCGGCAGTCAGCCTCCTACCGGCGCAACGCTTGAGATCGATGTTGCCGGCCCGGGTGCCCCGGTGCAGGGTATCGATGAGGACGAGAGCTACTCACTAAAGGTCACGCCGGAACGCGCAACACTGAACGCGGCGACGGACGTAGGCGCGATGCATGGCATGGAGACGCTGCTTCAGCTTGCAGGCAACGTGCACGGCGCCTGTGTGCTGCAGGCCATTACGATCGAGGACACGCCACGCTTTCGCTGGCGCGGCTTCATGATCGACGTGAGCCGGCATTTTGAGCCGTTGCCGGTCATTGAGCGGGAGCTCGACGGCATGGCCATCGCCAAGCTCAACGTCTTCCACTGGCACCTCTCCGACGATCAGGGCTTTCGGGCCGAAAGCAGGAAGTTTCCGAAGCTGACCTCCGTGGGTTCGGGCGGCCAGTTTTACACGCAGGAGCAAATGCGCGAGGTCGTCGCTTACGCCCGCGCCCGCGGCATCCGTGTCGTGCCGGAGTTCGACATGCCCGGCCACACCTCCAGCTGGATCCTCGCCTACCCTGACCTCGGCTCAGGCGAAAACATCACGGCGCTGCCCTCGGTCTTCGGTATCCCCGTCGCTGAACTCGATCCCAGCCGAGAAAGCACCTACAAGTTCATCGATGCTTTTGTCGGCGAGATGAGCACTATCTTCCCCGACGCGTATTTCCACATCGGTGGGGATGAAACAGAAGGTAAAGGATGGCTAGCAAACCCGCGGATCCAGGCCTTTATGCAGAAGAAGGGCTTTGCCGGGCCGCCCGAGCTGCAGGCCTACTTTAATCAGCGGCTGCTGCCTATTCTGAAGAAGCATGGTAAGCAGATGGTCGGCTGGGACGAGATCCTCAATCCCGCGCTGCCGAAGGACATTGTCATCCAGAGCTGGCGCGGCGAAGCCTCGCTCGCCGCTGGCGCCAAGCAGGGTTATCAAGGCATCCTTTCGGCGCCGTACTACCTCGATGGCGAAAAAAGTTCGGCGCAGATGTTCCTCGCCGACCCTATCCCGACGGACACAGCGATGAACGCGTCCGAACAGAAGCTCATCCTGGGCGGCGAAATCTGTATGTGGGCTGAGCAGCTCGATGCGGAGACCGTGGACAGTCGCGTGTGGCCGCGCTCGCTAGCCGTGGCGGAGCGGCTCTGGTCGCCGCAGTCGGACCGTGATGTGCCGTATATGTACGAGCGGCTCCGGCGCGTCTCGCTGGAGCTGGAAGACGTCGGTCTGACTCACATCTCCGGGCCGGAGCGGCTGCGTAGAAATCTGGCAGGTAATCTGCACCCTGAGGCCCTCGACGTGCTCGCAGGTGTGACCGAACCTTACTCTTTCAGCGACCGCTATCAGGGGCAGAAGACGGACGCGTATACCTCACTCGACCGCCTGGTAGATGCTGTTGTCGCGGATCCACCCTCACGGCAGGAAATTGCGGGCGACGTGAATGCGGTTGCACCTCGCTTCAAACTGCCGCCCGCGCAAGGCAAGAATGCTCCTGACACCAGCGGCGATGTGCCAGCGGGTTTTCAGCCGCAGCGCCCGGAAGCGATCGACGAACTGCGCCAGCGCTTCCTGCTCTGGCAGCGCACGGCGCCGGCGTTGCTTGAGCTGGCCCAGACGCCTCGGCTGAATGATACCGCCCCGATTGCGCTGCAGCTTGGCGAGCTGGGCGCGATCGGCATGCAGGCGCTTGGCTTTCTCGACGCGCGAACCTCGCCGCCGGCCGAGTGGACGCAGCACGCCGGGAATGTTCTGGATAAAGCGGAGAAAGGTGACGCACTGGTGCGCTTCACCTTTCTTCCGTCTATGCGCAAGCTGGTTGCGGCTGCTTCGCAGCCGCGAGGCCACTAGCTCCAGCTGATATCGGCGTGTCTAGCCGACTGTTCTGCGAGTGTGTGCGGCAGTCTGTCTCGCGGGTCTCAGGAGATGTGGGTGACACCGTGGTTCCAAGCGCAGCGAAGAGCCTGCCTTTCTCTCCATAGCGAGAAAAAGCGGGCCCTTAGCCCGTAGCACTTCTAGTGCTGCCTCTCTGGTATTTACTGGTCCTGCATAGAGGCCGGTACAAGCTCGCGAGAAGTCGAGGGCCGAGCCTGACCGCGTGCTCTACCGGACAGGGATGCTCCGCGGCTCCAGCTTGGCCATCATGGCGCGGACGTCGTCTTCTCGCACGGTATACAGCGCTTCCTCGTCACGCGAGCCCATGTTGGCAGTATGGGAACCAGAAAGCGAGGCAGTGGCCCACGGACTACGCAGGGAAGCATGCAGCGTGTCTATCGGGACCGTACGCCACAGCTCCGCAGCGTTTTCCACGCGGACGCCCGCGCCGCCCATGATTTCGATGCGCCCGGCTGCCTGCTCCACAATGCGCGTCACTTCCTCGGCGCCGGCAGCGAGACTCACCGCGCCGCCTGAGGTGAGCAGGATCTCTGCACCCGAGCGGATCACGTCTTCAAGCGCATGCCTCCGGTCGACGGCGAGGTCGAACGCGCGATGAAAGCAAACGCGCATCGGGTGCGCGGCCTCCTTCAGGCGCTGCATGGCCTCTACATCGACGCGGTCATCCGCGGTGAGCACGCCCGCGACGATGCCGGGCACGCCGGACGTGCGCATGGCCTGTATATCCCGGAGCATGATCTGAAGCTCTTCTGCCGTATACCGAAAGTTGCCGGCTCTTGGCCGAACCATGCAATGGACCGGGATGGAGACAGTACTGAGCGTCCACTCGATGAAACCGAGCGAGGGCGTCATACCGCCATCGCCGAGTGAAGCGCATAGCTCCAGACGCTCAGCGCCGCCATTTGCGGCGGCAAGCACAGCCTCAGGATTGTCGACCGCGATCTCAAGCCGAATGCTGGCCAGGCTGGATTGAAGCGGTACAGGGAAGCTCTTGGCGGAGTGGTATACAGTCATTGGCTTTGTCTTCAATCGCTGCAAGGCAGAGCTACCCCGGCCGGCTTACGGCGGGGCGCCTGCATAAACTTGATGGTGTCGGGGCTGCTTCTTGCAGGCCGTCGGTAAGGATGGACGATTCAGCCGAACTGCCGGCGGCCAGTCCGAACCAGACTGCCGTGTACACCGGGACTTGTCAATCAGAAATGATCATTTAGAGTGGTTCTGATCACGACAGCGCTACCGACGTGAAACGAACAGCATCGACTCCGGCAGGCCCGGACGAGAAAGGCCGGCAATCCATGAGTGAGTCAGGGCAACAGCCTCACGCCATGCTGCAGGAGATCTTTGAGCAGCCGCAGGCTTTGCGCCGACTGCTGTCTGCGTACCTCGCGGCCGATGGCCGATCGCTACGTTCCGACCTCACCGCGCCGGTCAGCGCCCTGCTCGCGCATGCTTCGTCACTCGTTATCATCGCGAGCGGATCGAGCCGACATGCGGGGCTGCTCGCCGAAGTCACTTTCGAGGACTTGAGCGGGCTTGCGGTCGATGTCGAGTACGCGAGCGAGTACTCCTACCGGACGAGCAACACGACGCCGGAGGCAGTCGTACTGGTCATTTCGCAGTCCGGCGAGACTGCTGACACGCTCGCCGCACTACGCGAGGCTAAAGAGCGGGGCCAGCCGACAATCGCTGTCACCAATGTGCCGGGATCGACGATGATGCGCGAGGCCGGCGTTGCATTGTGCACGGAGGCAGGCCTGGAAAAGGCGATCCCGGCGACAAAGAGCTTTACGAATCAGCTGGCGCTGCTGCATTTGCTGGCGCTTGTCGCGGCGGAAGCGCGAGGCCGGCTCTCGGCGGACGGCATCGCAGCAAGGCTTGGTGCGATTGCTGCGCTGCCGCAGCACATGGAGCAGGCTCTCGGCGGCTGGGCGCGGCAGGCCGAGGCATGCGCGCAGGTCTTTGCCGAGGCGCGCAGCTACCTGTTTCTGGGTCGTGGGGTCCATTACCCGCTTGCCCGGGAAGGCGCGCTGAAGCTGAAAGAAAGCTCCTACGTACATGCCGAGGGTTACCCATCGGGCGAGGTGCTTCACGGGCCCAACGCGCTCGTCAGCGAGCAGGTTCCGCTCGTCATCCTGGCCTGCTACGACCCTGCCGATCCTGACTCCGTGCGCCGTTATGGACGCACGCTTAATCTTCTCGGCATCCTGCAGGCGCAGGGCGCGCGCGTACTGGCGCTGGTGAATCAGGGCGATACCGAGGTGCGCACGCGCGTGCTCGAGATCGTGGAAGTGCCGGCTGCGCCCGAGCACCTGCTGCCCCTGCTCGAAGCGGTGCCGCTGCAGCTCTTCGCTTACTACGTCGCGCTTAGCCACGGCATCGACGTAGATCGCCCGCGCAATCTGGTTAAGTCCGTTCCGGTCGCGTAAAGCACTGCTTTCTGTAGAGGAGTTCCTGGTGAGAAGACTCTATGCCGCGCTGCTCGCGGTTGCTTCAGCTTTTGCCATACCACTGAGCGGCATGGCGCAGAAGACCATGTTTTACATGACCGATGAGGGCTACTCGGTTCGCGACTTCCTGGCTCACCGCTCCAAGATCGATATCATCGTGCCCACCTGGTACAACGTCGATCAGAACGGCCTCGTGTATGGCGAGCCCGATCCGGCAGTGCTCCAGGCCGCAAAGCAGAGCCACGTCGCGATCTTTCCGATTGTTACGCTGATGAATCCGACGCGCTTCCACCAGCTCGCCGGCGACCAGCACGCGCAGGACGTAATGAATGAGGCGCTGATTCGGGAGTGCAAGCTCCACGGCTACGACGGCTTCCAGTTCGATATTGAAGACGTGTACTGGACCGATCGCGATGGGCTTTCCGCCCTGGTGCAGCGTACGGCCGACGCGCTCCATGCGCAACACCTGCAGTTACAAATAGCGGTTGTTCCCGGTGCGCCCGGCTATCCTGGCTCGACCAAGTTTGACGCGTGGATCTATAAGGAGTGGCGGGGCGGCTACGACCTGGCTGCCATTGGCAAAGCAGTCGACCTGCTATGCTTGATGACCTACGACCAGCATACGCATTGGACCGAGCCAGGCCCGGTCGGCGGCTGGGTATGGACGAACGAGAATCTCGATTTCGCGCTCAAGAGCGTGCCGGCTGCGAAGCTTTCACTCGGGATTGCAGCCTACGGCTACCACTGGTACACGGGCGACCCTGGCTTCGAGAAAGAGAAGCAAACGCCGAATCCTACCGCGGATTACATCAGTGCCGCTGACGCGCGGCAGCTGCGCGATAGCTACGGCGGCCACGAAGAATGGGATCCGGTCGACCACACCGCCTGGTTCTACTTCTACCGCGATCAGCTGCGTGAATGGGTCTTCTATACCGAAAAACACGGCTACAGCGACCGGCTGGAACTCGCAAAGCAGAAGGGACTCGAAGGCACCTGCGCCTGGGTGCTCGGCCAGGAAGACGAGGCGATCTGGTCGTTGCTGCCGGACCACAAGTAAGAAGAAGAGCTGCGCAGCCGTCCTTACTTCCTTTCCAGGCTAGCAATTCCCTTCGCACCCCTCAATTTACTCGGGGTGTTGGTCTAAGCGGTACTCTCAAGAATGCCGTTTACTGGCCGGCTTTGGATCCTTGTGCGAGGGTGCGCAATGCCAGGTCCAAGACACTGTCCCGCCCAGCTAAGATATCCGCGCGACTAAGGTGTGCCGGAATATCAGGTGAGACGCCAACGCCGATAAACTCGCGGCCGTCGGCAAAGCTGTCGTGTTTAGTGCAAATACGCGCCGTTCCACCGCCTGGAAGCCTGAAGCTGAGCGGCTGGCCGCTGCTATACCCCGGTTGGCTCGCTGGCGCTGACAAGAGCAGAATCATCCTGAGCCAAGCGCAGCGGAGTCGAAGAACTCATGGTTGCAGATTTTGCCCCCAATCAGCGGGAGGGCCATAAAGACTGGCCTCGCAGCAACAACGCAAACACGCCACGAAGTGGCCACCAGCCACGCAGGCGTTCTTAGTTCTTCCTCAACCGAACCGCCGTGCTGTCGTAATCCCCACGCAGGTTCAACTGCAGCCCGCTGTGCATCAACTCCGCCCCGGAAGCCTCCGCGGGAAGCATGGGCGCTTTCTTCGCGTCCTGCGGCGTGATCGTGTAGGTCGCGGCAGGGTCCAATCCTTCGAGCTGCACCGCCGGAAATGGCTCGCCGAACTGCGTCGCCTGCAGAAACGCGAAGACAACCGCCTCCGACTTGTCGGACGCAACGTACTCAGTGGCCCAGCGGCCCGGCATGTCGAGTGAGGTCGTCAGTCGGTACAGCTCTCCTTGCTGTACCAGCGGGCGCACCTGTTTGTAGAAGGCTACCTGTGCCGCCGACTGTTGCAGATCCGCATCGCTCATCTTGTTCAGATTGTTTCCGATTCCCAGCGAGCCGGTCTCGGCGACGTGGAAGCGGAAATCGAGCGGGATCGTGCGAGCATCCAGGAAATTCGGGACGTCCGTCACCCAGGCCATCATCACGCCCGGCGAGTACGCATGCGTGAAGCCGTCCTGGATGGTAAGCCGGTCGAGCGCGTCTGTATTGTCGGATGGCCAGACTTCATCGGTGTAACGCAGAATGCCGTCGTCGACGCGCCCGCCTCCGCCGGAGCAGGACTCGATCTCGAGATTCGGGTGCTTCTTCCGCAGTTCGGCAAGGATGCTGTAGAGGTTGTCGACATACTTCACGTAGATCGTCTTCTGTTCGGCGAGCGGCACATCCTCCCAGCCCGGCTCGGTCCAGTTGCGGTTGTAATCCCACTTCAGAAAGCTGATGTCGTTCTTCGAAACAAGGTCGTCGAGCCAGCCGAAGACGTAAGCGCGCACGTCCGGCCGCGCCAGGTTCAGGAGCAGTTGGTTGCGCGCCTCGGTCCGCGGCCGCCCGGGGAAGTGCATCGCCCAGTCCGGGTGTTTGCGGTACAGATCCGAGTCAGGATTTACCATTTCCGGTTCAACCCAGATGCCGAAGTCCATCCCCAGCGCATGCACGCGGTCGATGACCGGCTTCAGCCCATGCGGAAACTTCTGCGGGTTCACATACCAGTCGCCCAGCCCAGCATGATCGTTCTTGCGCTGACCAAACCAGCCGTCATCGATGACGAAGCGTTCCACGCCCAGCTTCGCCGCACGCTCCGCGAGCGCGATCTGTCCGGCCTCGTCCACGTTAAACTCGGTCGCTTCCCACGAGTTGTAGAGCACCGGCCGCAGCTTGGGGTGTGGCGCCTGCGGCAGGATTACCTGTTCCTGGAAGCGATGCAGGATACGCGATGCCTCGCCTTCACCCGCCCCGGTGTACCCAGCGTAGAAGTGCGGCGTTTGGAGCTTCTCGCCCGGCGCGAGCGGGTAAGCAAAGTCAAAGGGGTTGTAGCCGCCCGTGACACGCACTGCCCGAGTTTCAACCTCCTCGACCGTGATGCGCCAGCTACCGCTCCAGCCTAGCTCGCCGAACCACACCGGGCCCGCTGTCTCGCTGGTCACGCCGGCCTCGCTCACCTGGAACCACGGATTGTTCTGGTGGCCTGTGCTGCCGCGACGGCTCTCCAGGATCTGCGCGCCCGGCCGGATCGGATTGCGCTGCAGCTGCCACTCGCCGCCCCAGCGCCCGGTCAGCCAGCTCAGCTGGTAACGTGGATCGGGCGGCAGGTTCCAGGTGCTGCTCGCCGCGTTTTCGAGAGTCAGCGTTGTCTTCGAGCGGTTCTCGATCTCACTCCACCGGGCGAGCACGCCTTGCGGGTAAAGCTGATAAAACAAGTGCACGTAGATCGGCTCGACGGCATCGCGCAGCGTCAACTCCAGGGTATCGGCCGCCGGCTGCTCGGCCTTGTCAAAGACCAGCGACATCGCTCGATTGCCATTCGGAAAGCTCGCTTTCAGGGCCGGCTCGTAGTTCAGCCCACCGCCGTAGGCCGGGTACTCCAGCGGCGTGGTCGACATCCCGTTCTCAAAGGACGCGATCTCTCGGTGCGTGTGCGCCGAAGGCAATCCGCCCAGATTCGGCAGTCGCGCGCCCCAATACAGCGTCTGCGGCATCTTTGCTTCGCCCGCCGCAGAGGGGACGGCGACGGCGTAACTCATCTCGCCTGCGGAGAGCAGCCAGGCGTTGCCGTCCGGCGCGGCTTGGATGCCGGCAGGAGCAGCGCCCTGTTTCGCGTAAAGCATGAACGGAAGGAGCGGCAGCAGAACGAGCAGGGCGGCCTTCGAGTCGAGACGTGACAAGGAAAGACTCCAGTAGTGTGGATTCGCACGCACAGCAGCAGCTATCAACGAGAGCGCCTTCTTGGACGCAACGAGAGTATCAGTCCAGACCCGCACTATGGTCGGCTTCATCGCAGACAAGCGAAATCCTGCTTTTCGAGAGCCCGCTTATTGAATTCATTCTTCTTTGGCCTCTGGAGGGTTTCTTTTCTGGAAAAATGGGTGTGCCCGCCCGGTAACGAAACAGCGGCGCCGTAGCGTGAAGCCCCTTTGTTGCGCCGGTCGCCGATCACTCAACATTTAGAAAGACCAGGCATGACAGGAAAGACATGGAGCCGCCAGCCGCACAACGTCGAGCATGGCACCCTCACTCTGAGTGAGACCCGCGTAGCGGCGGCGACCTCGTGAGACGAGCGTTTTCGCTCCACCTTGCATGCTGCTTGGTGATCGCCGGCGCGCTTTCCGCCACAATTATGCGCGGGCAGGAAGCTGCGCCGGTTGCTCCATCGGACGAGCAGCCCAGTTTTATGAAGTATCTCTCCAACCACGGCAAGCACAATTTGGAGGATGAGCGCTGGAATGCATATGGCCAGTTCACCTACATCTACGGCTATAAAAAAGGCTTCTCGGCGGCTTACACGGACCTGAACGGCAGCATCAACTCGCTACTCCCGAACCCGGAGCAAAGCTTTACCGGTTCGGCGACCGCCTACCTTGCAGGGCGCATGTGGAAGGGCGGAGAGATCTACTTCGTCCCGGAACTCATCTCGGAGCGGCCGCTCTCGAACCTGAAAGGGCTCGGCGGCGCCGTGCAGGATTTTGAACTTCAAAAGGGCGGTTCCGAGACGCCGACTCTTTACGTCTCGCGTGCGTTCGTCGAGCAGACCGTCGGCCTTGGTGGAAGCCCGGTTAAGCAAGACTCCGGCCCGCTGCAGCTTGGCGAAACAGTCGACAGCCGCCGTTTCGACATCGTTCTCGGCAACTTCAGCATCCTCGACTTCTTCGACAAAAACGCTTTCGACATTGACCCGCGCCAGGGCATCTTCAACCTGGCCTTCTTGACCTACGCCGCCTACGACTTCGCGTCGAACGCGCGGGGCTACTCATATGGCCTGGTCTCGGAGTTCTATTGGGACAAGTGGGCCGCCCGCTACGGGCGTATCACACCGCCGCTTGAGCCGAATCAACTCCAGGCCGACTACCGCCTCTTTAAATACTACGGCGATCAGATTGAGGTCGAGCACAAGACCGATGCGCACGGGGGCGGCACGATGCGCGTGCTGACCTATCGCAATCGCGAAAACATTGGCAACTTCCAGGACGCCATCAACGCGTTTCTCGCGAACCCTGCGGAGAACGCGACCACCTGCCCGGGATTTAATTACGGATCGCAGAATGTAACCGCGCCCGATCTTTGTTGGGTGCGACGTCCGAACATCAAGGAAGGTGTTGGCGTCTTTGGCGAGCAATACATCCTCCGCGATATCGGCGTCTTCAGTCGCGCGATGGCTTCCGATGGCAAGACCGAGGTCGACGCCTACACCTCAACAGACCGCTCCTTCACCGTAGGGCTGCTGGCAAAGGGTTCTACCTGGAACCGGCCGAACGATGTCACCGGCGGAGGCTACAACGCAGGTTGGATCTCGCATCCGCACGCTACCTACCTGGGCATGGGTGGCATCGATGGCTTTGTGGGCGACGGCCGTATTCGTCAGGCGTCGGAGCAAGCGCTTGATGCTTTTTACAGTGCCAATTTTCTCAAATCCTTCTGGCTGGCCGGCGACTACCAACACATTGCCAATCCGGGCTTCAACGCTGACCGTGGACCGGTCAACATCTTCAGTGTAAAAATCCACGGTGAGTTCTAGGCGCTGCTCTCCGGGCGCGGGCGGTGCACCGATGAAGGGTTCGGCATTCCGGTACTTGCTGCTGCTTCTGCTCGGTCTTGGCTCTGCCACCTGTCTCGCACAGTCGAGCCAGACAATCGCCATCGATGCGCACGCGCCTGCCACCCCATTTCCGCATTTCTGGGAGCAGATGTTCGGCTCGGGACGAGCGATCCTGAGCCTGCGTGAAAGCTACCGCGATGATCTTCGGGCCGTGCATGCGATCACCGGCTTCCGCTATGTACGCTTCCACGCGATCCTGCATGACGAAGTAGGCGTTTACAACGAGGACGAGCACGGCAACCCCGTGTACAACTTCGCCTATGTGGACCAGATCTACGATGGCCTGCTGAAAAACGGTGTTCGCCCTGTTGTGGAGATCAGCTTCATGCCGAAGAAGCTCGCCTTCAACCCGGATGCGCTGCACCCTTTCTGGTACAAGCAGAACGTTTCGCCGCCCAAATCGCTCGAGCGCTGGGACGCACTCATGACAGCGTTTGCCCGGCACCTGGTCGAGCGCTACGGGATAGACGAGGTCTCGCAGTGGTACTTCGAGCTGTGGAATGAACCCAACATCGATTTTTGGAACGGCATTCCCCGGCAGGAGTCTTACTTCGAGCTGTACGCGCATACCGCCCGGGCGTTGAAGGCGGTGAACCCGCAGCTCCGCATTGGAGGCCCGGCGACGGCTGCAGCGCAGTGGGTGCCGGAGTTCCTGGCCTTCGCCGCCAGAGAGCACCTGCCAGTAGACTTCGTTTCCTCGCACGGCTACGCTGACGATACTGTCCAGAATCTGTTCCACACGGATGAGGTCATTGCCAAGGATGACCGGGTCTGCCGCGCCATCGGCATGGTCCGCGAGCAGATCAATGGCTCCGCAATGCCGCAGCTGCCGCTGTTCTGGACGGAGTGGAATGTGCAGGGTGAGAACGACTCGCGGGATACCCCGTTTGTCGGTCCGGCGCTCGCCAACACCATCCGCGAGTGCGACGGCAAGGCTGACATGATGTCGTTCTGGACGTTTTCTGACGTCTTTGAAGAGGGAGGCCCGATCGCCCACCCCTTCGAGGGCAACTTCGGCCTTCGCGCCGAGGGCGGTATCAATAAACCTTCATTCTATGACTTCGCTTTACTGCACCGGCTCGGCACGAGCCGGTTGGCGAACAGCGCCAGCAATGTGCTGGTGACGAGGGATGAGGTTGGGCGCCTGGTCGTTGCCGTATGGAACCTGGCCGACCCGGACATCCCAACAGGTGACCCACGGCGCGAGGCGAGAAGCATCACGCTTCAGTTCACCGGGGTGTCGAGCGGGGCTCGTGTCACCATGCTCCAGGTGGACGCGACTCACGGCAACGCGCTTCCGCTGTATCGCAGCATGGGCAGCCCGCAGTACCCGTCTCGGAAGCAGGTGGAGCAGCTCAACCAGGCGAGCGCTCTCGGCAGCCCGCAGGTGCTTGCACTGCAAAGCGGCAGCCTGACACTACGCTTGCCGGAAAACGACCTGGTTCTTCTGCAATTGGAGGCACCTGGCAGGGCAAACCACTGAATCGCTTTCCTCCGGAGCATCGCGCATGCACTCTGTAGCGCTTCTACCGGGAGAGTTTCGGCGCCAGGTGCCATCCAGAACCCACTCGTCTCAGGCGCGCAGGCGCCGGACCAGTTCCTTTGGGTGAATCGGTTTGGGCCACAGCTCAAAGTTGTGACCATCGCGGCGCGCCTGGTCCATCAGGCCGCTCACACCGGCCTGACCTGAAAACAGCACAATGCGTGTGCTTGGGCATTGCTGGCGTATGAGGATGCCTGTCTCGATGCCGTTACGCCCTGGCATACGCACATCTGTGAGTACGATGTCCGGGCAAAATCCAGGCGATGCTGCCAGCGCTGCTTCGCCGCTGTAAACGGCAGTTGCCGCGAACCCGTTCAGGTTCAGGATCCGCACCAGGGTGTCAGCAATCAGCATCTCGTCATCGACAACAAGGATGCGGAGCTGACGGGAGCTGCTGTCGTTCGTGGCGTCTTGGCGTTCGCCGCTGGCGCCTACCTGCCGCGGGACCGGCTCGCTTGCATTTTCTTCAGAGTTCCAGGTAACCAGGCCGGCAGGTGCGATCGGCATCTTCTCGGCTTCCTGCATCATTGCAACATACTCCTGCAAACTTCAGTTGGAAGTGTGATCATAAAGCAAGTTCCACTGCTACGGTCTGTACGGCTGCGGAATCGGATGCTTCCGCCGTGTTTCTCCAGAATGCTTTCGACACCCACAGCCTGTGGCCCTCGGTGGCCTGCAGTTCATAAGACCCGCCCCGAGTTGAGACAGAGGCTCACCGAAGACCGCAACGGATCCAGCCATGAGTCCGGATGCCTAAAGGGTGTGTCGGTCCAGGGCCGCTGACGCACGAGCTCGCCAACCTGTCCGCCCGCCCTGAAGGAACGGATGTTTGTGACGAGAAGCGAAGCTCGGTGAAGCAGCCGCAGATTCGCGCAAGCTCCCTGATCCTTCGGGGTACAACGATCGGCCTCCTTGCAAAAGCAAGCTGTCTTTCTTGGCTTTGGGTTTCGCCTCAGTACTTCGAAGCGAAGACATCACTGTCCTGTGCCCGACAGATAAACTTCAATTAAGTCAGACGTTTCCCTAGGATATCTCCTAATCCCTAGGATCATGCTTTGGCATCGGGCATGATGCTTCTTCGTTTTAGGGCGCTTTCATCAAAACGAGGAAAGAATGGACAAGCCAACGAAAAAAGGCCACCAAAGGGTGGCCTTCTCTGCCAATTTCCAAAGCTAAGCACTACATAGGCCTGAAGATAAGTGCCGTCGGGTAAGAAGATACAAAGGTCTGATACACGTTGTTGTTCCTGAGGACAGGGACCGTGAAATCCTCTGCCGGCGTGAAGAAGCTGGCGTTCCACTTGCCGTTCAGCTGCACCTGGACAGGCACCGGAGTGACGTACTGCAGACTCTCCAACGCTTCATTCCAGACCGGCGCCTCGTTCCACAGGAACAGCGCGATCGAACCGTCCGAACTCGTCAGAGCCAGCGCGTGACCGGTGCTCGGTAGACCGGTGATGGCAGCCTGCACGTTCACAGGAGACGATGGCTTGTCAGGTGGTAGAACGTCGGCAAGGTGGCGCATGGCATATGCGACGATCTTCGGCGAGTTGTCCACGTTGAAGAACCCGAAATGGTCGTCATTGTTGGTTCCATTCGGGTCTGCGTAGGCGTCGAGCAGCTGGTACACGTACGTATGCGCTACGCCCTGCAGGGCTGCGTCGAAATAGTCGTTGAAGATCAGCTCAGCCTGCGCCGGTTCGTCGACGCCGCCCCAGTTTGTCGACTGCGGAAGCGTGTAATAACCCGTTTCGGTGATCTGTTTCGGCGCATCATTCGGGTTGGTGAAGTTGTTGATGAACTCCTGCTGCAGGACCGAGAAGGGCTGCACGCCGTTCTTGGGGTACGGGTGCGTATTCTCATAATCGGCCAGGCCCGGGTTCGCCCCGAGATCAATAGGGGTACCGCCGGTGAAGTAAAGCACCGGCACGCCGTTCAGATTCGAGTCGTTGTGGACCGCGGAGTAGAGCTGTGCCTGGTAGGCGTTTGCAGCCTGCTCCTGGCTCTGGCCCGACGCTGCCGGCACCGGCTCGTTGTTGATCTCGTTCGGCCCCTCGACGGAGATCACCGTGCCGGAGATGGCCTGCTGCAGGTTATCAAGCTGCTGCATGCTGGTGGTGAGTGGCTGGTTCGGCTCCGCCAGCAGGTCCCACTTGATGCCGTTGGCAGCAAGCATCTGCATCGCGGCCAAGCCCTGACCGACTGGGAGCCAGAGCGTGGGCTCGGGTACCAGGTCACGCACATTGTGGACGCCGATGTACTGCAGGTCGCTCAGAACCTGGCTCGCATCAGCGTACTGACCGTCGGTGTACTCGATATGCAGGTTCACGCCGAGGGAGTCCTGGAAGGTCGACAGCGGCATGGACGGGATGGTCTGGAGTTGTGCATGGCAGGTGTCATGCGTGCTCATGAGGGAAGCGGCGACGAGAAGGCCTGCAGCCTTCCAGCAAAACTGACGCGACATGGTTTCCTTCAGGGGCACAGAGCAAGAGCGAAGTCATTCGCCCTGGATGTGCGGATTGGAGTGACTTGCTCGCATCCTATCCTGAGAAACGCAGCATTTCAGGGCACTTCGGCGCAGAAAAAAGGAAGTCACTTACTCCAGGCTTACCAGATGACCCGCCCTAGTAAGTAAAAGAAGACTTCTTCTGTAGCGGTGTTTGCAGTGGAGCGAGTAACTTCGGTAGAAGTGCACGCAGCGCTTACTTGGAGCTGTCTAGAGATGACGGGTGCTCGCGTAGAACTTACAAAACGCTCGAATGAGCCGCGAGCACCCTCTGTATTCTCTGAAAATTATTGTTGCGACTGGGCGACGAGCGTTGGCTGGCTCAGCGGATGACGGCCGGGAGCGTGTACCGCACGCGGTGCGGCAAGCCTGCGAGGCTTGGACGCGGTCGCGATAGCAAACAGCACCCAGCTCATGGGAGTAATCGGGTCAGAGCCTGCGACGAGAAGCCCAACCAGCATGACGACCAGGGCAAAGATGGACCGCTCAAACAGCTCGAAGCGCGCATAGCGCTGCGGCCGAAACAGCGGCCGTGCCAGCTGCAGAAGGAAGTTGAGAAAAAGTAGCGTGCCCGGGATCCCGACATTGCCCATCAGCGAGCAGGCGAAGCTGGAAGCGCGCACGCTGCCCCAGCCCGCGCCGAAGTAGTACGAGTCGTGGGAGCTCCGGAGGGCGAGCTCGTTGATGAGCGATCGTTCCCGGTACGAGTCGCTGTCGAGCTTGGCGATGAAAACGGTCTCGAAGACCTTGGTGACCGTGTGGCCGATGTCAGTGAGCAGAATTGCCGGCACAGCTGCGCCGACCAGACCGAGCAGCAGCATCATCTTGACGGGCGCGATGCCCTTGCGGCGGAAGCTGTAGCGGCCGTACATGAGGATGCCGCCGACGAGGATGGTGCCCAGGCAGGCGTAGCCCAGTGTCGACACAGTAAGCACCATGGCCGTAAGCATGAGCAGAAAAGTAGCCGCGGACTGCCAGCGGATGCGGTGGGTGCCCATGTGCCAGCCTTGCAGGGCCAGCCCGATACCGAGGAAGTACGCTACGCTGGAGGCTTCCGTGAGCGTGGAGTTTAGCCGCCATACACCGTTGATTTTGTACGCGTCGTAAATGACGTGAGTCGTGTTCGTATAGAGGATCGCTGACGGGTAGGGCACATGGGCGATTGCGTGCAGCAGCTGGTACATGGAAAAGGCGGCCACGCAGACGCAAGAGCGGATGTACCAGTCCACGGCGGAGCGGAGCTGTTCGCGGGTACTGTGGATGGCGATCAGAAAAACGGTGTAGGCGGCAACGAGGTAGCAAGGCTGCGCGAAGTTCGAGAAGGTCCAGGTAAGGTGCGTATTCGGTCCGTTATGCGCATTGGTGACGAGGATGCCGTGAAAGACAAACGGAAAGACCATCGCCGAAAACAGGGCATAAGCCAGGAAAAGTGAGAGCCCGTAGAAGGCGGCACGGTTGAGGCCGGGGATCGGCTTCCAGCGCAGCTTGCCCGTGAGTAGCTTGATGGGCAGGCAGATGGCCAGTGCAAGCACCCAAGGCGAGATCGGGGAGCCGGCGACGTTCAGGGCCGAGGCGGCGTCGAAGATCGAGCAGAACAGCACAATTGGGAGGAGTTCGCCCTTGGTACGCCACCAAAGAAAAGCAATCAGAAGCAGGACAGGAATGGTCGAAGCAGTCATGGTCGGCTCTTTGTCGGCTCGCCTAGCGGCTCTTGGATTTTGGCTCTTACACGTGGCATCGGCGAAGAAACTCTTGCTCTGTCGCCTGGAGAAAGATGCAACTGCCTGTCAGGCATGATCACTGTCCAGACCGCTCGCTCAGGGGTGACATGAGGAGCGGCAGGGACGATGATGCACGGTTGTGCTCTAGTAGGCTCCTTCCGTAAAGAGCACTGTCTTCACCGTGCGATAGAGGATATAGAGGTCCATCGCCACCGACCAGTTACGGACGTAGTACTCGTCGATCTCGGTCCGCCTCTCATAGGTGGTGTTGTTGCGGCCGGAGATCTGCCAGAGTCCGGTGATGCCCGGGGTGACGCGGCGGTAGTGCTGGTAACGCCGGCCGTACCGGTCGACCTCGGCCATAACAATCGGCCGAGGACCAACCAGGCTCATCTGCCCGGCGAGCACATTCCACAGCTGCGGCAGCTCATCCAGCGAGGTCTTGCGCATGATTCGTCCAATGCGGGTCACACGCGGATCACGCTTGAGCTTGCGGTCGCGTTCCCACTCGGCGCGCAGCGCAGGGTCGCGCTCCAGGTGCGCTTCAAGCACCTCGTCTGCGTTCGTCACCATCGAGCGGAACTTCCAGGCGGTAAACAGCTGGTGTCCGCGCCCGATGCGGCGCTGCCCGTAGAAGATCGGCCCGGGGGAACTGAGGCGCACGCCCAGCATCAGCAGCAGAAACAGCGGCAGAAAACAGAGGCTGACAGCGGAAGCTACCAGAAGATCGAAGGAGCGCTTGATCAATCGCGGAAGTGTTTGGGACAGCCGCTGCTCGACCTCCAGGCCAAGAATCCCGCCGAGATCCTTGGCCGAGACCCAGAGGCTCGACATTCCGGCAACATCGGGTAGCACGAGTAAATGGTGAAAGTGCTGCGAGTACTCGTTGAGAACTTCTTCCAGCTGTTGTGCCGGCAGTTTCGGCATCGCCAGGATGGCGTAGCAGCCGCGGTTGCGCGCGGCAAGCTCGGCCGCGTGCGAAAACTTGCCACGGAAAAGATTGCCATGCGCTTCCTTGCGCTCGGGCAGGCCCTCCTGATGCAGCAGGGCGATCGGCCGGAGACCCAGCGTGGGCTGCTCGGAAAGCACCCGGAGCATCGCCTGACCGGTCTCATTTGCGCCGAAGATGACCGTTGGCACGCCCCACCAGGACTGCCTGGCGCCGAGGGCGCGGATGGCGCGGCGGCTCATCGGCACCAGCGCCAGGGTCAGCGCCCAGCCCAGGAGGAAGGCGATGCGGGAGTAATGGCCGCCAACCTTGATAAAGAAGGTCGAGACGATGATGAGCAGGTAGCTGAGTGTTACCGCGTGCATCATCTTGCGAAACTCTTCAATCGCATTTGCCGCAATGCCGGGATACAGATCGAGCGCCGTGAAGACGAGAAAGAAGAGCGGCAGCGCCGGCAGCAAGGTCGCATAGGCCGACGGGCTGAACTGGCCGTGGAAGACGAAGCGAAGAGAAACAGCGACGCAGCCACTGAACAACACGGCGAGCAGATCGGCGGCGACCAGGGCACCGACGGTCAGGGTCCGGTTGCAGCCGATGGCGGGGATCTCGGCAGAGCCGGCGTACGGGGAAGATAGGGTGGATACGGTGCTCATGGGCTCGTCCTCTTGCCTGCCGGCATATCTCGTTGCGAGCGCCTCGGGGTTGATCCGGGCAGAAAAGCGGAAGCGGCTAGCCTTCCGCAGGGGGAGTGCAGCAGTTACGGCAACAGCGCGACTTCTGCTCGCGCGTCCAGCTTGTCCAGCGTCTTGGTGCTCTCCTCGCTTCTGTTCCGCTCCCTGACACCATTGCTGACAGCAGGCTCGGCCGGGCGAGTGAGGGAAAACCGCTCTGGGACCGCGGCAGCCAAAATCTCGGTGAAGCGCGTAACGAAGTGCGCCTCCGAGAACATGGCTGCGCGGGCCCGCAAGGTGTTGACCTGGAAGTCGCCGGGCCGTGCTTCAAAGGCGAGCATCGCCCGTTCCAGCGCTTCAGCAGTCGCCTCGTGGAAGAAGACCGCCGTGTCGGGCGTCATCGAGTCGAGGATCCCGCCCTCGGCCAAGGCAATCACCGGGCAACCGCAGGCAATTGCCTCGACCGGCACGATGCCGAAATCCTCCACGCCCGGAAAGAGCAGGGCGCGTGCCTGGCCGTAGTAGGTGGCCAGCAGCTCGTCGGAGGCAAAGCCGGTGAACTCGACCGCGAAGCCGGGGCGTTCCCCGGCACTGTTGTTGGAGCCGAGTTCAGTTGCCAGGGCGCGCAGGCGTGCTTCTTCCGGCCCACGGCCCACAACCGTGAGCTTGCGGCCGAGCCGCGCGCAGGCGCGGATCGCATGGTCGACCCGCTTGTAGGGCACCAGCGCCGAAACCACCAGGTAGCCCTCGCCCGGCTCGCGCGGTGCCTGGGTAAAGCGCTCCACGTCGACCGGCGGCGGTAGAACGGTCGCCTCGCGACCGTAAATGCGGCGCACCCGCTCGGCAACGTAGGACGAGTTTGCGAGGAAGAGGTCGACCCGGCCGGTTGTGGCGCGGTCGTAGCGCCGCAGCATGGCCGCAATCGGCGCGTAGAGGAACCGGGAAGCGAAGCGGCCCACCCGCTCCGGCCCGAAATACTCGTCAAAGAGGTCCCACACGTAGCGCATGGGCGTGTGGATGTAGCAGACATGGAAGGGCCGGGCACCCTCGCTGCCACTGCCTGCACTGCTGCGCTTCACCATCGACTTGGCAACCGCGTGCGAGGTCGAGATGACCACGTGCACGCCGTGCGCCTGGGTTGTTTCGGCGAACAGCGGGAAAAGCGGCAGGTAGGAGCGGTAGCGCTTCGCCGCCATGGGCAGCCGCTGCAGTAGGCTCGTGTGGATGGGCCGGCTCTCGATTGTGGGGGAAACCGAACCACGGTTGTGCAGCAGGGTCCAGAGCGGTGCCGCCGGAAAAAGCCGGCAGAGTACCTCGAGCACCTTTTCGCCGCCGCGCATGCCGGTCAGCCAGTCATGCACCAGGGCTACGCGCGTTTCGGAGAGGGGAGTGGATGGGGTTTTCATGCCAGACTCCAATGCCGGGCTCCGGCGCGTACGGCCATCGGCTCGCGGGCAAGGGCGACCTCGAGCACCTCTTCGGTGCGCAGCGCGGCTTCGTTCCAGCTGAAGCGCGAGGCTTGGGCGAGCGCGGGCAGGTAGGGCGCAGCGGCCGCGTTTTCCTTGGGCAGGTGCCGCAGGATGGCGCTCGCAATCTCTTTCACATCCGCAGGGTCGACATAGAAGGCTGCATCTCCGCCGACCTCTGGGAGCGATGTGTTGGCGGAGGTGACCGAGCGCAGTCCGCAGCTCATCGCCTCGAGCAACGGGAGGCCGAAGCCCTCGGCAAGCGAAGGAAAGAGAAACAGCGAAGCGCCCGAGTAGAGTCCAGCCAGGTGCTCCTCCGGCACGTAGCCGGTAAAGTGCACCCGCGCTGGGATGGTGCTCAGCTGCTGCGAGTTGAAGACGCCCGCTGGAGCCTTGCGGCCGGCCAGCACCAGCCAGACATTATCTGGCAGGGACCGCTGCGCAATGCGCCAGGCGTCGAGGATCGCGGGCAGGTTCTTGCGCGGCTCGAGCGAAGAGAGCGACAGCACGTACCGGCGGGAGGGCAGGGCGAGCGCAGCCGCGGCGCGTGAGGCCTCCAGGGTCGAGGTGAGCCGGGTTGCGAGCGAAGGGCCATTATGTACCACCGTGATTTCGTCCGGATGGCGGCCCAGCAGCTTCACGATACGGTCTTTCGTGTAGGCCGAAACGGCAATGAGGTGAACGGACTGAGCGGCGATCCGGCGGGTCATAAAGCTGTACCAGCGGGCATAGCCAGCCGAGAACCACTCCGGCCGCTCCAGTGCGAAGAGGTCGTGGAAGCTGACGACCTGGCGCCGGTAGCCAATCGGGCCGGCCGCACAAGGGCTCCACAGCAGCCGGCCCTGGGCAAGCCGAGGCAGCGCGAGCTGCTCCCAGAGGTGGCCTGCGGCGCCGCCGCCGTCTCGACTGGGCGCAATCAGCCGGGGCGAGCCCGGCAGACGCGCCGCAATCTCGCGTGCATAGCGCTGCACGCCGGTGACCTGGTGAGCCAGGTAGCGTGCGTTGATCACGTACCCGGCCTGCTTGCCGTTGCCTGCCGGGATGAACTCGGGCGTGTTCAGGGTCACGGCAGCCAGGCTTTTGCCAGTCGCGCTGCCTGGTACGGCCGCGATCTTTGTGGCCGCGATCTTCGTCGCGTTGTGCAGGATCGTCTTCATGGGTCTAGCTCGCGCTCAGTACATGCGTGTTGTCGTACCGCGAGTACACGCCGTAGTGCTGGTAGGTGGAGCTCATTTCCCGGCGAACCTTGTTGAGCACAAGGCCGAGAACGTTGACGTCGAGCCGGTTCAGCGTGCCGAGCGCCGCCGCTACCGCTTCCTGGTTCGTCTGGCCAGCCTGGGCGATCAGGATGACGCCATCAGCTGCGCAGGCAATCTGGATCGGTTCGGCCAGGCCCAGCATCGGCGGCGCGTCGATGACGACCAGATCGTAGTCCTCCGCGGCCTCTGCAAGCAGCGAGCCCATGTGCGTGCCGACCAGGTGCGCTGCCTTCTGGAAGAGCTGGCCCGCGGTTACCACATGGAGGTTTTCAACGCCCGCGATTCCCTGGCGAACATCGTGGATCGAGCGTCCGTCGAGGATCACCTCGGCGAGGCCGTCCGTATTGTGGAGTGCGAAGTGGTTGTGCTGCGAGGGGCGGCGCAGATCGGCGTCGATCAGGAGCGTCTTGCGGCCCTGCAGCGCGTGGGCGATGGCCATGTGCGCCGTGCAGGTGCTCTTGCCCTCGCCGGCCAGCGCGCTTGTCACCAGCAGCGAGCGCAACGGTTCGCGCGTCCGTTCCTGCAGCACCAGCGAGCGCATGGTGCGGATTGCTTCCGTGTACGCGTCCTGTGAGCGGCTCCAGTCGATCGGCGGCTGCCGTCGTGCCCCTGCTGCGGCGTCGCCGCTTTCCAGCATCAGCTGGCGTCCGGCCGGCTTCAGTTGGTGCACATCGGGCAGTACGCCCAGCACCTCGATGTTGAGGGTGCGGCGGGCCTGCTCCGGATCGCGGACACTCTTGTCGAGCATGTCGGTGATGAGAACCACAGCCATCGAGATTACGGTGGAAAGAAAGAACCCGAGAAAGATGAAGATGCTCTTCTTCGGGAATACCGGCGAGCTCTCCGGTCGAGCCTCATCCGCGATCCGCACGGCGCTGTTCTGGAAACCCGAGTTGATGCCAGCTTCCTTGATCTTCCCGAACAATTCGTTGTAAAGCGTCTTGTTGGCGTCCGCCTCACGCTTCAGCTGCGTGTACTGGATCGAGCTCGCGTTCAGCCGATCGGCTTCTGCCTTGGCCTCGGCCAGTGCGCTCTGGAGCAGCTTCTCGCGAGTGGAGCTCTGGGTATAGTCCGCCTGTACCCGCTTGCTGATCTCGGCGCGTGCGTCGTTGTATTCGCGCGTCACCTCGGCGAGTTCGTTTGCGCCGAGTTTGTAGTTCATGTTGTTGACGCCGTAGGTCGTCTTGAGGGTCGCCATCTTCTGCTGCGCTTCCTCAAGCCTTTCCTGCAGCTTTGTTAGCTGGTCCGCCTGCGTCGAGATCTCGAGCGCAGCCGGGTTGCCGGCCTCCACGCCCTTGTACGCGGTCTCCTTGCGGATGCGGTCGTTCTCGGCCTCGGTGTACTCGGTGTTCAGCTGTAGCACGCGCGCAGCGAGGATGCTGGTCTGCTGCTCAGGATCGATCACGCCAAGCTGGCGCTCGTAAGCGGCCAGGGCCTCGGCGCTCTTATTCATCTTCTCCTTCAGATCGTCCAGCTGCTTCGTCATAAAGCCTGACACGCTGTCCGAGTTCATCACCCGCATGCGGTAAACCTGGTCGATGTAGGAGTGCGCGACCGCATTGGCTACGTCGGCAGCTTGCTGCGGATTCTTTGAGCGGTAGGAGATGCGCAGGATCAGGCTGCTGGCCGGGTGCGTGATGGTGAGGCCCTTAAGTGAAACGGTTCCCGCGACCGCGCTCGCCTTTTTTGGGGTCGGCAGCAGGTGGAACTGCTCGGCCACCGGGCGCAGCACAGCATCGGACTGCATGAGGTCCATCTCGGTGGTCAGGAACTCCTCAACATCGCTCGTGCTTTCGGCGCCGGCTTCCTGGCCGAGCACGCTTGAAGGCACCTTGTTGTCGACCGTGATGCGCGCAGTTGCTTCGTATACGGGGGTAACAACGAAGCAGGCGACGGCAGTCAGCGCCGTGCATATCAAGACAGCGAGCGCAATCTTCCAGGAGGCTCTGCGAAGCAGCCAGAGATAGTGCTGCATGGGTACAAGCTCGTCCGGCTCTGCAACAGGTACGGCCGACGGCGCGGAATAGGTCAGCAGCTGCGCATTGTTGGCAGCAGGCAGAATCCTGGGCTTGTTCGACTGGTTTGACGGCATCGAGATCCTCGTGAGAACGCTTGCTCTTGTGTGTGTTGGGCAGGGGAGCAGGCGAAAAGGAACCGCTCCAGAAATCCATCAGTGGATCATTTGAACTTGTCAGCTGCACCATTTCCATGAGCTCTGCACGGGCAGAGGCGCGAGAGTCAGGCTGATGAGCCCCGGTGGTGATTAGTGGTAGATCAGCACGCCGGCTGCAGTGGTGCTGCCGAAGCCGGCAAGCTGTGTAAGCACCTTGGCGGTTAGGCGCTCTCCGTTATTTTCAGGCACGTACAGGATGTCGTCCGGCTGCAGAACCACGTCCGGAGCCTTACGCGCCATGATCTGCGAGAGCGGCACAGGGATCTCCTCGCGCGCTTCGCCTGCACCACGTTCGCGGTAGATGTAGGCGTTCTTGGACGAGTACGCTTCCAGTCCTTCGCTCAGCGCAAGCGCTTTCACGACGGTTGTGTCTGCATCGTTCTGCATGGCGAAGCTGCCCGGTCTCTTGACGTTGCCCGCCACAAAGATATGGCCGGCTTCGGGCACGCGGATCTCATCGTTGCCTGTCAGCATGACGTTCAGCTTTGGGTCATTTGCCTCGATGAGCTTGCGCACCGGAATCGACTGCACCGTAACGTGCATGGAGCCGTCCTGCGCCTGCTCCCGGTGGGTCACTGTGATTTCCGGGCCTGCTGTTGCGCTCAGGCCGCCAGCCTTTGCAAGCGCCTGCAGCAGCGTGGTATCGCCCGTCGCCTGGAAGGTAAGCGGGTTCCGCACCGCGCCTACCACGTTCACGGGCTTGGACCGGTACTCCAGGACCGATATGTTCACCACCGGCTCAGCGAGGATCTGTTCTGTCACCAGGGCGGTTGCGATCTTTTTCTCCACCTCGGACGGCTGGAGGCCGGCAACCTGGATCCGCTGCTTGAGTAGCGGCAGGGCCAGGGTGCCGTCCGAGCTGACGCGGAAGGAGCGGGAAAGCTCCGGGCAGTAGGGCACCATGATCTGCAGAAGATCATCAGGGCCAAGCGTTCCGGAAGGAAGGACATCATTGGTGCTGAGTGGAGCCGCGACTGCGGTCGGAGGCACGGTGTTCCCCGTGCTCTCCGTATCCTGCGCGGCGAGAGAAGCTGGCAGAGCTGAGGCGGAGAAAACCAAGGCAGCAAGGGTCAGAGCAAAGGAAGCAGACAGTACACGCGTCGTTTGTTGGCATGGGCGTGCTCGGTCGTACTGGGGAACAAGTTGAAGCAAGCGAAACAGAGTCATGGTCGCGTCCTGGCGGATCTTCGTCTGGGCCGTCCGGAGCCGCCCTTGGCGAGCCCTGACAGGAATGGGGTGGAGTGGCGGACCGTTGGGGGAAAGCCACTATGCAGTTTTGTCGCTTTTCTTTTATTGAGGTCTGATCGAGTAGGTAATTTCCACCAGTCCTCGTGCGATCTACCGGGACTCTACCATCGGTCCCGGTCGGTAACTCAAGCACTCTTGAGTTACCCGTTGTGCGCAAATCTCGGATTTTAGTAATCAAAGCAGCCCTAGATCTTCGTTGTTGTCATACGGCATGAAAATTCGGATTTGATGAATCCAGCCTGCATTTGCATCAGTAAAAATGAGGGCTCACTGAGTTACCTGGTGGTACTTTCGAGTGGAGCAAGGGTTGCCTCCGCGTACGCAGCGAGGCGTAATTTCATGCACTCGTTTTTACGAGGACCGACGCACCTTTACACACCTCTACATACCTCGGCGCTCCGTGAGTGTGAGGAGAAGTCTGGAAGGATGGTCGAAAGGCGGAAGGATCGGATGCGATTAGGGACCCACCGACCAACGAAGGACAGACGCGTCAAGCTACCCGGCGCTCTGACCGTCGGGAACTGGTCCCATCAGGAACCTGGAAGGCATGAGCCGGTCGAGCTGGGCAGGGAGCGTAGCGCCGTCGCGGGCCGCGTTTAGCCGCAAAAGGCATCAACACATTGTCCTCGCGATTCGCAAGGGCCCCGTGCATCAGCTTTCCTTCGAAGGTGCGCCTCCAAAGAACGCGCGTGAGCCGAGTGCTGATGCATCACCTAACGCATCTCGAGGATGCGATCCGGCCGAAGCCGGCCGCTGATCAACTCCCGCAAGGCGACAAAGTTGCCCAACGCGCGGCCCCGCCTATCCAGATAAGGCTCAGGCGCGATGCTATGGAGCAGATTGCTCGCCAAACGCTTCAGGATGCTGCCGCCGGCCCGTGCCCAGGTGTATGAGCCTTTGCGTGCCAGATAGATCGGGTTGGCCACCTGGGAGTAGCCCAGCCGCTTGCCTGAGGTACGCCCTACTTTGACCCCCAGGTGCACCCCCTGCGCTCCGGGTACCTCGACCAGGGCTCCATATGGCAGCAGCCGACGCGAAAAGTCGATGTCCTCATACCAGGCGTAGGCCGGCAGGTTCTCGTCAAAGCGCACGCCGTGCTCCTCGATCGTTCGCAGCCGGAATGCCATATTGCAACCATAGGTATTGAAGACCGGCACCGGAGGCTTCCCCGCTGCAGCTGGCACTGCGCCGATGGCTGCGATCCGCTCGCGCCCGTACTCCGCCGTGAAGCCTGGGCCAACGGCACCGTCCGCCACCACTTTGCCCGTTACCCCTTGTATATCGGGCCGGCTCCTAAATACCTTCTCGATCCGCTCCAGGTACTCGCGATGGAGATAGAAGTCGTCATCCATGAAGAGGATCAGGTCCCACCGCGTGCCGGCGGCCCGGAGCAGATGATTGCGTTGCGCGCACGACCCAAGAACCCCCCGGATGAAGTCGACCGCAGGAAAGATTTGCGGCAGATCCCCGATGTCTTCCGGCTCGCAGTAGGCGACAAGTATGCCTTCCGGGCGATGCGTTTGCGCGGCCAGGTCGGCGAGCGTTTCGCGCAGGATCGCGGGCCGGCCGCGGGTGGCGATGCCGATCGCGATGGTTAGCAGACCGGGCAGCTCGCCGTGGCCGGACGCGGCAGTACCCGAGGATTGGGAAGAGTGGGAGCTGGCCATAGTGAGCATGACACGCACTTCCTTTTGCAGAGTGACCATCACAGCCGGCGGCAGGCGAAGCTTCAGGATGGCCCTCCCTGTCCACTGGTTTCAGCAGGCGGTCGCAGGCAGTCGTTGTACACACGATCTTCCCACCCGAAAGGTAAAAAAGAAACCAACCGTGCAGGATTTCTTTGCAGGTCCCCTAGGAAGATGCGATGGTAAGTGAGCCGGAGACGGCTTTCCTTTCTGCTTTTCTCACCTTCCTGGACCCATCCGGGCGCCGGCAGGTATGCGGCAGTGTAGTTTTTGAAGGGATGCGCAATGTCCACCACAGCAGGGGAGAAACCTGTGTCCGAAGCCGGAGCAGCGGCCGTCCGCTCGCTTTCCAGCAGCCGTACCGTCGCCGTCAGCGCCTTGTGGAACCTCCTCGGGCGCGCCGGACCACTGACTGTTGCTGTTCTCGTCACTCCGCACCTCTTTCGTGGTCTGGGGCCTGACCGCTGGGGCATTTACACGATTGCGCTTAGCCTGGTCGGCATCTTCGGCATCTTCGATTTTGGTATCGGCCGCGCCCTGACCCGCACTATCGCCGAACTGCTGGTGGAGCACCGCACCACGGAAGCCGCAAACCTGGCTCGCAGCGGCATGGTCGCTCTTACCGGCCTCGGCTGCGTAGGCGGCGTTGTCATGGCGGTCCTGGCTCACTTTTGGGTGTCAGCCGGTCTCCATATTCCCCTCCACCTCCAGCGCGAGGTGCTCGACTCGCTCTTTGTGCTATGCCTTTCGGCTCCGCTCGTCATCCTGAACTCTGCAATGTGGGGCGTGATTGCCGCGTTTCAGGAGTTCCGCTCGGCCAACCTGGTCAATGTACCGATTATGGCCATGTATTACATCGGCCCGCTGCTCATGCTCAAGGTCTCGAACAGCCTGGTTGGTGTGCTGGCGGTCCTGGTGCTCTGCCGCGTCATCATGACGATCGCCTACTGGCGTATATGCGTGCGGGTACTGCCCGAGCTCAGAACGGCGCGCACGGTTCTGGCCCAGCTCAAGCCGGTGCTGCGCATGGGCGGCTGGATGACGGCCTCCAACATCACGTTGCCGGTGCTGACCTACGTCGACCGCTTCATCATTGCTTCGGTGCTCTCGGCTGCGGCTACGGGGTACTACTCCACCCCATTTGACCTGGTGTTGCGCTTCACGATCATCCCCGTCGCGATCATGAACACCGCCTATCCGGCGATCGCCGCCTCGTACCGCACTGACCCGGCCAACACCGAGTCGCTCTTCCGTCGCAGCCTTGTTACCGTGACCGGCGCGCTCTTTCCGGCGTGCCTCCTTTGCGTCGCACTCAGCCACTGGGTGCTGACCGTCTGGCTGGGAGCGGATTTCGCCAGCCACGCCACCGTGGTGCTGCGCTGGCTCGGCGTCGGCATCCTGCTCTCCTGCGTCGACAGCGTTGTTGCCGGCCTGCTTGACGGTATCGGAAAGGCGAGCGTCAACGCCAAATTCTCCTTCGTCGAGCTCGCGCTCTACATCCCGCTGCTCGCCGTGCTGGTGCGCTCGCATGGCATCGAGGGCGCGGCCATCGCGTCCGCCATTCGTTGCCTCTTCGACCTGAGCGTACGCTTCTGGTTCGCTCAGCGGCTCTATCCGCCGGTCCGGGCGGTCGCCATCGGCGTGCTCCCGCTGCTGCTCGGCTCCAGCGCTACCTTATTTGTCGTGGCGCTGCTGCAGGGAACCACGGCTCTGCCGATCGCCGCGGGCGTCGGCACGCTGCTGGTCGTTGGGCTGGTGTGGCGAACGCTCACTCATACAGAGCGTTCGCGCCTTTCGGCCACAGCCGGTCGCTGGCTGCCGCTGACCTCTGGAGCGGGGCGCTAAAAGGAGAATGCAGATTCTGGTCTCGCGCTTTATAGCCGGGAATACAATCCGGGTATGAAGACGCTCTTTCCAATGAATGCGGCTTCCATGCCTCGCAGTCTCATCGTCGATCCCCCCTGTCGGATACGGAGTTCAAGGAGTTTTGCCATCTGAATGAAGCCGGGCAGTTCGAGCGCACACGCGAAGGAACGATTCTGATGAATCGACCGGCCGGGATGCTCACAAGCGATGGAAACTCTGAGATCGCTCGCCAGCTGCGTAACTGGTGGATTACCCACCGTCGAGGACGTGTAGGCGACTCGAGTGCCGGCTTCTACCTTCCGGATGGTTCTCTACTTAGCCCTGATGCAGCCTATCTCCTGCCCGAGACCCTGGCGAAGACGGCCAAGGCGGAGTTGAGAGGCTTTCCGCATATTTGCCCTGATTTCGTGATTGAACTGCGCTCTCCCTCCGATCGCTTGGCTACCGGTATGGAGAAGATGGAGCGCTGGATCGAGAATGGCGTCAAGCTAGGGTGGTTGATTGACCCTATGAGGAACGGGTCTGGATCTACAAGCCCGACGCGGCGGTAGTCGCCCTCGAAGTACCTACCGGGTTGGCCGGCGAAGGGCCAGTCGCTAGCTTTGTGCTCGATCTAGCTGAGGTATGGGATTGCTGCAACGAAGAAGACGATTAAGCCGGGACCCGCTTGCGAGCAGGAGGTAGACGAAGGGCGGGCTTACAGGCCTGCCTTTTCCTGCTCCAGAAAAAGCCAGCTACCGCGAAGGCGCAGCCATGTACCCGAAAAGTCTTCCTCGCAGCGTGCCCCAGTAGTAGCGAAGATGATCCAGCCGCGCCCGTAGCAGGCTCACTAGCATGCCGCCTATGGGCCGGATGAAGTAGGGCAACGCGATCGAGGGCGCGATGGCG
Organism: uncultured Acidobacteriaceae bacterium; assembly: GCA_964245435.1. GTDB lineage: Bacteria > Acidobacteriota > Terriglobia > Terriglobales > Acidobacteriaceae > EB88. Next base: position 90,262 of record CAXTMF010000007.1, on the reverse strand, counting down.
TGTTTGCGCATGACCCGGCCGGTGCCCGCACCGTAGAGAAAAGCCCGCGCGATCGCGCCGGGCGAGAGGCGTTTGTCCGGGTGGTGGACGCCGAGGGTGACGTCGTACCACCCGCGGTACCCTCGCCGCAGCAGACTCAGGACAAAATCCGGTTCTTCACCCGAGCCCCACTGCGTTCCCGGACCGATCGCCGGGTCGAAGCCGCCCACCTCGCGTGCTGCCGCAGTCCGCACCCACAGCGAGGACGCCATCACGGTCGTCCATACGGTTTTGTCGTCGATCTCGCAAGAGGCTTGGGTCCAGCGGCCGTTGATCAGCTCACCCGATGGGGAAACATAGTTGCCGGCGAGCACAGTCAGGGTTGGATCGTCCGCGAAATGACGCACAACCTTCAACATCGTGTCGGGCTTAAACTGGCAGTCATCATCGGGAAAGCCGACGATCTCGCCCCGGGCTACCGCGAGGCCTGTGTTGCGTGCGTGGGAGATGTTCTTAACGTTGGAGCGGAGGTGTACGAGCGAAAACTCCTGCTCGAACCTGGCAAGGATCGGAACGAGACGATCATCGTCATTCTGATCCACAACCACCACTTCGAAGTCCCGGAACGGCTGGGCCCGAAAGCCCTCCAGCAAGTCGTGCAACTCCTGGGTCCGGTTCACTGAGCCGACTACCAGCGAGAGAATCATGTAAGAGCCCCTGGCCTCAGCCCTGATTAGGCATATTAGGTTGCCCTTGCGCGGCGACGAGGCATCTTCCCTGGAACCGTGCTTCGACGCGACCTCGGCTTCCTCCAGCGACTCGGGTCGATCTCTGACCGCCTGGTCTCGGACCCTTTTTGCAGAGAGCCCTGCGTCTAGTGATTTATACCAGAGGGCTGGCCGCCATTTCCGGCCGCAAGGAGCGCCAGGTTCAATTCGAGTACGTTAACCCGCGGCTCGCCCAGGAGACCCAGCTGACGCTGTGTGGTGTGCTCTCGTACCAGGGCCGATACGCGGTTGGGGTCAAGGTGCTGCTCCCGCGCCACCCGGTCAATCTGGTATTGCGCTGCGGCAACCGAGATATTCGGATCCAGTCCTGAACCGGAAGCCGTCACCAAGTCCACCGGCACCGGGCCGCTGCCGCCTTCTGCCTGGACGCTGGCCGCCACGCGGTCAACGAGCGCCTTGCTGGTCGGCCCAAGATTCGACCCGGAGGAGGAGGTCGCATCATAGCCCGTGCCCGCAGCCGAGGGTCGGCTATGGAAGAAGCCTGGTCCCGTAAACGGCTGGCCGATCAACCGGGAGCCGGCAAGCTGGCCTCTTGCGTAGAGGAGCTGCCCGTTCGCCTGCCTCGGCATGAGTACCTGCGCGATCCCGGTGATCAGAAGCGGATAGGCGAGACCCAGCAAGGCTGCCGTGACGAGCGTGTAGAGAAGGGAGGTGAGCAGAAGCTTGCGGATGGGCACGGAAGTTCCTTTCGGGCAGTGTTAGGCCAGTCCGGCCACAGTCAGCACAACATCGATCAGCTTGATCCCGACAAAAGGCACGACAATGCCGCCCAGCCCGTACACCAGCAGGTTGCGCTGCAGGAGCGAGGCTGCCGAGAGTGGCCGGTATGCAACGCCTTTCAGCGCCAGCGGAATCAGCGTGATGATAATGAGCGCGTTGAAGATGATGGCCGACAGCACGGCCGAATGCGCATTGTGCAGATGCATGATGTTGAGAGCATTCAGCACCGGGAAGACCCCGGCGAACATGGCCGGGATGATAGCGAAGTACTTGGCCACGTCATTCGCGATGGAAAAGGTGGTAAGCGCTCCGCGGGTCATCAGCAGCTGCTTGCCGATTGCGACAATCTCAATCAGCTTGGTCGGGTTGGAGTCCAGGTCGACCATGTTGCCGGCTTCCTTCGCGGCCTGCGTGCCGGAGTTCATGGCGACTCCCACATCGGCCTGCGCAAGCGCCGGGGCGTCGTTGGTGCCGTCGCCGGTCATCGCGACCAGCTTGCCCTGGGCCTGCTCGCGCTTGATCAGGTCCATCTTGTCTTTGGGCCTGGCCTCGGCGAGAAAATCGTCGACGCCCGCCTCACGCGCGATCGCAGCGGCTGTGAGCGGATTGTCGCCCGTAATCATCACGGTGCGGATGCCCATGGCGCGCAGCTGGTCGAAGCGCTCGCGCATGCCGCCTTTCACCACATCCTTCAGGTGAATGACACCAAGTGCGCGGCCGTTCTCCGCAACCACCAGCGGCGTACCGCCCGAGCGGGAGATCTCGTCCACCGAGCCGCGGACCTGGACATGCAGCTGCGTTCCGTGGTCTTGCAGGTACTTTGCAATCGCGTCGACCGCGCCTTTGCGAATCGAACGGCCTTCGAGGTCAATGCCAGACATGCGGGTCGTTGCGGAAAAGGGAACAAAATCGGCATGGAGCGAGGCCAGCTCGCGGCCGCGCAGCCCGTACTGCTCTTTCGCCAGTACCACGATGGAGCGACCCTCCGGCGTTTCGTCCGAGAGCGACGAGAGCTGCGCCGCGTCCGCCAAGTCCTCGTTCGAAACTCCCGGCGCGGGCACGAATGCTGTGGCCTGCCGGTTGCCGATCGTGATGGTGCCGGTCTTGTCGAGCAGCAACGTATTTACGTCACCCGCAGCCTCAACCGCGCGGCCTGAAGTCGCGAGCACATTGTGCTGCACCAGCCGGTCCATGCCAGCGATGCCGATCGCCGAGAGCAGGCCGCCAATGGTAGTTGGAATGAGGCAAACCAGTAGCGCGACCAGGATAAAGACCGTCTGCGGGGCATGCGAGTAGATGGCAAAGGGCTGCAATGTAACGACCGCCATCAGGAAAATGATGGTCAGCCCGGCCAGCAGGATATTGAGGGCAATCTCATTCGGCGTCTTCTGCCGCTCCGCGCCTTCCACCAGCGCGATCATGCGGTCGAGAAAGCTTTCGCCCGGGTTCGAGGTGATGCGCACCATCAAGACGTCCGAAAGCACGCGTGTTCCGCCCGTGACTGCCGAGCGGTCACCGCCTGCTTCACGAATCACCGGAGCCGATTCCCCCGTGATCGCCGACTCGTCGACAGAGGCAACGCCGTCGATCACCTCGCCGTCGCCCGGGATCATCTGCCCGGCGACGACGCGAACCACGTCGTCCACGCGCAGCTGTGAGCTCGGTACCTCCTCCTCGCTGCCGCCCGCAACCCGGATCGCGGTCGTCTCCGACTTCGCCAAGCGCAGCGCATCGGCCTGCGCTTTGCCGCGGCCTTCTGCCATTGCTTCAGCGAAGTTTGCGAACAGCACAGTGAACCAGAGCCAGAGGGTGATCTGCAGATCGAAACTGAAGTCGCCGTGCCCGGCGTTCGCGCGGTGGCTCACACGGTTTGCGACCAGCAGGATCGTCGTCAGCACACTGCCTACCTCGACGACGAACATAACCGGGTTCTTCATCATGCTGCGCGGGTTCAGCTTGGCAATCGCATCGACGGCAGCCCGGCGAAGGATCGCTCGATCAAGCAGAGAGCGGCGTTTCGTGTTGGAGGTGGTCGGCATATTCGGGATGGTCCTCCTCTGAGCTGGGCGGCAGCGCTAGAACGACTGTCTGGCGGCGAGCGCCAGGTGCTCAAGAATGGGGCCGAGCGAGAGCGCAGGAAAAAAGGTAAGCGCACCGACGATCAGGATCACGCCCGTGAGCAGAATGGTGAACAGCGGCGTCGTGACCGGAAAAGTACCGGCGGAAGGCGGAACGGACCGCTTGCGGGCCAGGTTGCCGGCAATGGCGAGCATCGGGATCAGCATCAGGAAGCGCCCAACGAACATGGCGAGGGCGAGCGTGCTGTTGTACCAGTTGGTATTACTCGTCAGGCCCGCGAAGGCCGAGCCGTTGTTGCCGGTCGCAGATGTATAGGCGTAAAGGATCTCTGAAAGCCCGTGCGGGCCGTGATTGGTGAGTGCCGACAACCCGAACGAGGGCGCGAGCACCGCGACTGCTGAGAAGCTCAGGATGACGAGTGGAAAGATGAGCAGGTAGAGCATCGCCAGCTGCACGTCATAAGCTTCGATCTTCTTGCCCAGGTACTCCGGTGTGCGCCCAACCATGAGCCCCGCGATGAACACCGACAGGATGACGAAGACAAGCATGCCGTAAAGCCCCGCGCCGACACCGCCAAACACGACCTCGCCGAGCAGGATGTTGACCATTGGAACCATGCCGCCGAGCGGCATAAACGAGTCATGGACGGAGTCGACTGCGCCGCAGCTGGCATCGGTCGTCACCGTCGCAAACAGGGCCGAGTCCGCAATGCCGAAGCGGACTTCTTTGCCTTCCATGTTGCCGCCGGGCTGTGAGGCAAGGCCATTGTTAGACGCGCGCTGGTCGACCCCATGCCCCAGATGCTGCAGCAGCGGGTTCGGCTGCGACTCTGCCCAGTAGCAGGTAAACGTGCCCGCAAACCACAGAACTGCCATAGCGCCGAACACCGCCCAGCCATGGCGGGGCGAGCCGGTCATCTGGCCGAGCGTGACGGTAAGGCCCGCCGGGATGAGAAAAATGGAGAGCATCTGGAGAAAGTTGGAGAGCGGCGTCGGGTTCTCGAACGGGTGCGCGCTGTTCGCGTTGAAGAAACCCCCTCCGTTGGTGCCGAGCATCTTGATGGCTTCCTGCGATGCAACCGGGCCCTGCGCGATCGTCTGCGTCGTCACGGTTGTGGAGGTGCTTTTGCCGGATGCGTCGGTTGTTGTCTGCTTTTGCGGCTCAAGCAGCGTCGCCGTGTCATAGTGGCGTAGGTTTTGGACTACTCCCTGCGACACCAGGGCGAGCGCGAACACGGCCGAGATCGGCAGCAGCACCCAGAAGGTAGCGCGCGTGAGGTCGACCCAGAAGTTGCCGAGCGTTTTCATCTCGCGTCGGGCGATGCCGCGAATAAATGCAACTGCGAGTGCCATGCCGGAGGCAGCCGACCAGAAGTTATGTGTCGCGAGACCCAGTATCTGGGTCAGGTAGCTCATCGTGGCCTCAGGCGTGTAGGCCTGCCAGTTGGTGTTGGTCGTGAAGGAAACCGCTGTGCTCCAGGCCAGCACGGGCGCGACCCCGGGGAGGTGCTGCGGGTTGAACGGCAGGGCATGCTGCAGCCGCTCGATGGCAAAGGTCAGCAGCAGCGTGACCGCTGAAAACACCAGCAGCGCGAGCAGGTAGCCGGCCCACCCGGTCTCCTCTTCCGGATGGACGCCGGTCACGCGGTAGAGCAGACGCTCGCACGGCACCAGGACGGGATCAAGCCAGGTGCGCTTGCGCGAAAAGACCAGCGTCATGTACGTGCCCATCGGCTTCGCGAGCAGCGCGACGCAAGCGAAGAACAGAGCGATCTGGAGCCAGCCATTCAGTGACATCTCAGAACTTCTCCGGCCGCAGCAGGGCATACGTCAGGTACACAAGCAGGGCGACGGCAAGGGCGAGCAACAGGGCATTCTCGATCACGATTTGTGCCCCACTCCCAGCCGCTCACAGCCGCGAACATACAGCTCGGCTCCGGCAAACAGGGCGACTGTAACGACCACAAGCAACAGGTCGATCATGAAAACTCCTTTGATTCCGCATCGCGCCCAGGCTTTCTCAGCGGTTCGTAACGGGGAAGAGACACAAGCAGAACGCGGCCGAGCAGCACACCGGCACCAAACGAAACCACCGCAAACGCCAGCCTGCTGTCGATCAAGGTGCCGAGAGCATCCACATGCCCATGGAAAAGCTCGTGGTCGTTGGAAGTCTGTAGGAATGGCATTAAGAAGTTGTAAGCGGGATCGCGCGGCTGCGCGAAGAACCGTCGAATGGCCGTGCGCTTCAGGCCGCCGGTACGCCTTCGGGATAAAAGCGGTACCCGACCCAGGGCTCGCTCTCGATATACCGCCGGCCTTCGCCGCCGTCGAGCTTCTTGCGCAGCTGCGCGATCAGCACCCGTAGGTACTCGGGCTGATCCTCGCCGGCCGGACCCCATACGTGCTTCAGCAAGGCCTTGTGCGTGAGCACACGCTGTGGGTTGCGCGCAAAGAAAAGCAGCAGCTCAAACTCCTTCGGCGTCAGGTGCAGAGGCTCCTTGCGCACGGTGAGCAGGTGCGCTTCGGTATCGATAAAGAAATCCCCCGCCGTCAGCTGCGAGGGCTCTGGCTGCGTGGCTACCTTGCGCAGGTTAGCGCGTACGCGGGCCAGCAGCTCTGGCATGCTGAACGGCTTCACGATATAGTCGTCTGCGCCCGAGTCGAGCGCAGCCACCTTCTGCCGCTCGGCTTCGCGGACCGAAAGCACCAGGATCGGCGTGTCGGAGGTGCGCCGGATCTCGCGCGTCAGCTCGATGCCGTCCATCTCCGGCATGCCCAGGTCCGTGATGATGAGGTCCGGCGGTGACTGCTGAAAGAGCGTGAGCGCTTCCAGCCCGTCATGGGCTGTCGCTACCTCGTACCCGCTCGACTGCAGCGAGGTGCGCAGCACCCGTGTGATCTGCCGCTCGTCATCAACTACCAGTATTCGCATCATCCGCCGCGTTGCATCTGGAGGCCCGGTAACATCGTCTGGTGCAATTTGCTATCCCACTCTCGGCTCAGCAGGTCCGGCGTCAGGAGCTTCGACACTGGGCCACAGCAATGCTGCTCCTGGCTGCCATTGTAAGCATTTACCATCTCTGGGCGCCGGTCAACCCGACCACCGTTGCTCTGACTCTGCTGTTGCTGGTCCTCTCGATGGCGCGCTGGGGACTGCGGTTCGCCGTCGCGGTATCGATCGCAGCGACCGCCTGCTATAACTTCTTTTTCCTGCCGCCGATCGGTGCCTTCACCATTGCCGACCCGCAGAACTGGCTCACCCTCTTTGCGTTTCTTGCGACCTCCGTGATCGGCAGCCGCCTCGCCGAGCATGCCCGCCGTGAGGCCGAGCAGGCACGCGCGCGGCAGCGCGAGCTCGAACTTTTGTACCGGCTCAGCCGCGAGCTCCTGCAGGCTGAGGACGTATCTTCTCTGCTCGAGATGATCCCGCCTGCCGTCACCCGTGTGACTGCGGCCACGGCAGCGGCCCTGCTGACCAGCGAAGGGCTGCGGCTCGGTATGCTCGGCGCATTCGGAGAAGCAGCGCTGCGCAGGAGCGAGCTGGTGCTCGCCGGGCTGCCGCAATCAAGCGAGCTGATGGTCGAAGACGTCTGGGCGGTTCCGTTGCGGGTGGGGGTGCGCCCGCGCGGTTTGCTGCTGCTGCGCGGGGTCGCCCTTACCCCGGAGACACTCGACGCCATGGGCGGCCTGGTTTCTGTCTCCGTGGATCGCGCGCAGGCGCTTGAGGAGGTGACCCGTACCCGCGCCGCCCAGGAAAGTGAGCGGATGCGTAAGGTCATGATCGACACGGTCACGCACGAGCTGCGTACGCCGCTTACCGCGATCAAGGCTGCGGCGACGACACTGCTTTCTGCAATGGAGATGGTGGCAGAAGACCGGCAGGAACTGCTTGCCGTCATCGACGAAGAAGCCGACCGGCTCAACCAGCTGGTCGCACGCACGGTCGAGGTAACACAGCTCGAAGCGCACGACGCGCAGATGGTCTTCGCACCGGCCTCAGTCGCCGAGATTGTCGAAATGGCAAGGGAGCAGAGCGCCGCCGCGCTGGGCCGCCACACCGTGCTCTTCAACGTCAACCCGGACCTGCCGCGGCTGTGGGGCGACGCTGCTTACCTGTCCAAAGTGCTTTCGAACCTGCTCGAGAACGCAGCGAAGTACTCGCGGCCCGGCACGGTAATCCATCTGGAAGCTTGCCGCGAGGACGCGGCATTTGTTTTCGCGGTGCGCGATCACGGCGACGGCATTGATGCCTCAGAGATCGCGCTGATCTTCGACCGCTTCTACCGCGCGAAGCGAGAGAGCGACACAGTGCCCGGCACCGGTATGGGACTTGCCATCAGCCGCGCCATCGCCGAGGCGCACGGCGGCAGCTTGGAGGTGGAGAGCACGCTCGGCGCAGGCTCGGTGTTTCGCCTCAGGCTGCCGCTGCTGACCGAAGGGGCTGAGTGATGAATTCTCAGGTGTCCTATCCCTCGCAGAGCAGTCGCCGTTAGCTCTCTATCACGCGACGGAAGCTCAATCCGGAGCATTCTTTGATCCACTAGGATGTCGTTCTGAGTGCTCGTCGCTGGGGTAAAGGTCATTCTGAACGGGGTCGAACGATCCGCGTTTCTCGCTGCGTCTACCGGCTCCACGCGTGCTAGCATCTGCCATGCTTCGCGCCGCCATCGTTCGCAGCTCCCTTGCCACAGCCCTGTTGCCGTGCGCCCTGCTGGCGCAGTCTGCCCCACAGAGCGCACCGGGCGCACCGACAATCTTGCTGCACGCAGCTCACCTGCTCGACGTGCGGCAAGGCACGCTGGTCTCGCCCGGCGAGGTGCTGGTCGAGGGTGAGCGCATCACCGCAGCTGGCAGCACCGTGCCCCACCCCGCTGGCGCAATCGTCATCGATCTTGGCACTACCACGCTAATGCCGGGGCTGATCGATGCGCACGTGCACCTCTTTCTCCACCCCGGAGCTGAGGACTCGCAGACTGTAACCGAGTCAGTGCCGGAGCGAACAATCCTCGCGACGCTGGCCGCGCGTGCTGACCTGATGGCCGGCTTTACCGCCGAACGCGATATGGGCACAGAAGGCGCAGGTTCCGCCGACACCTCGGTGCGCAACGCGATCGATGCCGGGCTCATCGCCGGTCCACGCATGCGCGTGAGCGGCAACGCCATCAGCATCACCGGTGGCCACGAAGACGCCATTCACTTCAACCCGGCAGAGCATATCTCCTCAAACGCCACCTACGCTGATGACGCGGATGAGATCGTGCACGTGATGCGTCAGCAGATCAAGGAGGGTGCTGACTTCACAAAGATCTACCAGACGGGCGAAGAGCGCGTCGCTCTTGTAAACGGCGAGGAGAAGCTCACGACTCCCTACCAGTACACGGAGGCCGAGCTGGCCACAGCCGTCGCCGAAGCGCATCGCCAGGGCACACGCATCGGTGTGCACTGCACAACGGACCCCGGCGCGCTGTACGCAGTCGAGGCCGGTGTTAACTCGATCGACCATGCCTACCAGCTCAGCCCGGAAACCATGCAGATGATGAAGGCGAAGGGGATCTACGCCGTACCCACCTTCACCATCACGGAGTACTTCGCGGATCACGCAGCCACGCCCGCGAGTGCGGCGCGCGAGCGCATGCTGCAGACGCTGCACGCCTCCGAGTTCAGGAAGCAGCTTGCCGCTGGTGTGCCCATGGCTGTTGGCTCCGACGTTGGGCCGTTCCCGCACGGTACGCAAGCCCGCGAGTTCGAGCTGATGGTCCAGTACGGCATGTCCGCGCCTGATGTTCTTCGCGCCGACCTGATCAACGGCGCGCGCCTGCTCGGCTGGGAGGGCCAGCTAGGCGAGCTGCAACCGGGCTACTACGCGGATGTCATCGCGGTCGACGGCGACCCGCTCACGAACATTGCCGTGCTGCGGCAGGTTCGCTTCGTCATGAAGGGTGGGGTAGTGTTCAAAACACCAAGCGGGGCGAACCAGGCCGCCGTCGGAGGGCGGAACTGATGCAGCGATGGATCGCCGTTGCAGCGATGCTGCTTACCTCATCCTTCGCGTCGGCACAGGCGCAAAGCGCCCCGCCGCATAGATGGGCGATCGTGCTCCACGGCGGTGCCGGGGTGATCGAGCGCTCCTCCATGACCCCGGAAGCCGAACAGCAGTATCGCGCCGGCTTGCACGAGGCGATCACCGCCGCCGGCAACGTGCTCGATCGCGGCGGTTCCGCGCTTGACGCCGTGCAGGCCGCGATTGAGCTGCTCGAAGACAACCCGCTCTTCAACGCCGGCCGTGGCGCGGTTTTTGCGGCTGACGGAACCAATCAGCTGGATGCGGCCATCATGGATGGAGCGACGATGAAGGCCGGCGCAGTGGCCGATGTCCAACGGACGCGGCACCCGATCGCGCTTGCCCGCGCGGTGATGGAGAAAAGCCAGAACGTGATGATGATAGGCGCTGGCGCGGACGCGTTTGCTGCGCATGTCGGTCTCGAGCAGGTGCCGCCCAGCTTTTTCTTTACCGAGCGGCGTTGGGCTGCGCTCGAGAAGGAGCTCAAAGCTAAGGGCGAGCCCGTTCCACCGCGGCCTGCGGGGGCGCCGCCTGCGCCCGCGAGCTCACTCAGCTTCTTTGAGCGGCCGGACGCGCACAAATACGGCACCGTCGGCATCGCTGCGCTGGATATACACGGAAACATCGCTGCCGGCACCTCTACCGGCGGCGTCACCGGCAAGCAGTGGAACCGCGTCGGCGATTCGCCGATCATTGGCGCCGGTACCTACGCCGACAATCGCTCCTGTGCTGTTTCCGCTACCGGTACAGGCGAGTACTTCATCCGGCTGACCGTTGCCCGCACCATCTGTGCGCTGGTTCAGTACAAATCCATGCCGCTGCAGCAGGCCGTAGATGAGGTGGTCCAAAAACAGCTGCCGGCCATTCACGGCGATGGCGGCGTCATCGCGATTACACCCGACGGTCAGCTCGCCTGGAGCTTCAATACACCAGGCATGTTCCGCGCTAAGCTACGGCAGGGCGGTAAGCCGCAGATCGGTATCTACCGCGACGAACCGTAAGCAAGTCCGCAACAACCCATTCGCGCCACAACCATCCCGAACCCATAGCGGGTGATCCTGAGCTGAGCAGGGGAGCTACCCTTTGCTGCGTTTGTGAATTTTCCACATACAGGCTCACCGCCCGGCTTAGGGAAGTATGTTGTTTCTATGCCGCTCCGGATCGCTGCTCTCGCTTCAGCCGTACTCTGCACTTCTTTCACGACCGCTCTTGCGCAACAGGGGAGCACGATCAACCTGCCGAGCAGCAAGCAGGTCGAGAGCACGCTCCCGGGCGCGCCTACAAAAACAAACAGCCTGCCGATGTCGATGGCGCTTTCGCCGGATGGACGCTACGCCGCGACCCTGAATGGCGGCTATGGTGTCGCTGAGTCAAACTACGACGAGTCCGTCCTCGTCGTTGATCTCCAGACGGGTCAGCAGCTCGACTTCCCCGACGCGCGCACGGCGCCTCGCAGCTCGCACCAGACGCTCTACCAGGGCCTGGTCTGGAGCCGTGACGGTAAGCACCTGTATGCGAGCCTGGCTTCGCTTACCGCGCCCGAGGGGGGCGTGCCGGATTCGACTGGCAACGCGATCGCTGTGTACAGCTTTACGGATGGCAAGCTCACGCCGGAGCGGCTGATATCCGTGCCCTTGCAGCCGCTCGCGGCGGGCAAGCAGCAGACCGTCTTTGAGCGTCCGAGCGCGCAGCCAAAGCAGCCGATGCAGGGCAAAGCCATCCCCTATCCTTCCGGGCTGGCCATTGTTCCCGCTCCAGGTGGCGCAGCAGGCGAGCTGTTGCTGGTAGCCGACAACCTTTCCGACGACGTGCTGCTGCTCGATCCCGCTACTGGAAAAACGCTCAAGCGCTTTGACCTTTCAACCTCGAAGAGCGTGCCGGCTGCTTACCCCATCACCGTGACCGCGACGCGGGACGGCAGGCGCGCCTTTGTCGCACTCTGGAACGATTCCGCCGTTGCTGAGCTTGACCTGACCGCGCCCGGAAGCACCGGCGTTGTCGCCGGCCGTGTTGCGCTGCTCGGTCCGCGCACGCCGGTCTCACCCGGCTCGCACCCGGCCGCGCTCGCGCTCTCGCCCGACGAGAAGCAGCTCTACGTCGCGCTCGCCAACCGCGACATGGTCGCTGCCATCGATCTCTCGCCCAAGAGCAAACAGCCGCTGCGCGTCGCCGCTTATTTCGATACGAAGCTGCCCGGCCAAACCTACTTCGGCGCCGTTCCCGATGCGCTTGCGCTTTCGCCTGACGGCAAGCGGCTCTTCGTTGCCAACGGCAGCTCCGACGCCATTGCCGTCTACGACACGCACGGGAAACACAGCATCGCGAAAGCACTCAAGGACGATTCCGGCATTGCCAGGAACAACGACCTCGAAGCCGCACGGCCACTCGGCTTCATCCCCACCGGCTGGTACCCCACCGCGCTGACTGCCACGCCGACTGAGCTGCTCATCGCTACGGCAAAAGGCCAGGGCACCGGGCCGAACAACATGCCGCAGCGCAACGCCCCTGCCGGCAATACGCGCCGCGACCGCACCTATATCGGTACGCTGCTGTACGGATCCTTCGCGCGCGTCTCGCTTGCGTCGCTCGACAAGCAATTGCCTGAGCTGACCGCGCAGGTCGTCACCGACAATCGCCTGAAGGCGGCCGAAGAGAAGATCGACTTCCATGGCGGCACCAACCCGATCAGGCACATCATCTACATCATCAAAGAGAATCGAACCTACGATCAGATCCTTGGTGACGAGCCTGCGGCGAACGGCGATCCAAAGCTGGTCATGTATGGCCGCTCCGTCACGCCTAACGAACACAAGCTTGCCGAGCAGTTCGGCATTCTCGACAACTTCTACGACTCGGCCGAGGTCTCGGGTGACGGTCATGTTTGGTCGAACGCCGCCATCACCTCGGACTACACCGAGAAGACCTGGCAGCAGAGCTATCGTGGCGGCGAGCGCGCCTATGATTTTGAAGGTGTTGTTTCCGGCGGCTATCCGCTCCTGCAAGGCATCCCGGATGTGAACGAGCCGGCCAGCGGCTACTTATGGTCCAACCTTGCCGCCCATGGCAAAACGCTCTACCACTTCGGGGAGTACATATCGACCACGTTCTGTGTCGAGCAAGCGCCTGTTGCGAAGCAACAATCGCCTACGGAAGGCACGCCCGAGCCGACCACCACCGGTTGCCCGCGTGCCGCGATCCATAAGGGCGAGGCTATCCCGGAGAACTACGGCGGCGGCCCAAGCCCCTACCCGTGGGCGATTCCCTTCATTGCCACCAATACTGCGACAAAACCCGAGCTGCAGGGTCACTTCGATCCAGCTTTTCCTGACTTCCAGATCACCTTCCCGGATCAGCTCCGCGTCGAGGAGTTCCTGACCAAGTTCAAGGGCTGGGTTGCCGCTCGCGATGCCGGCAAAGACACCATGCCGGACTTCATCCAGCTGCGCCTGCCCAACGATCACACGGCCGGCACGCGTCCTGGCATGCCGCGGCCTGCGGCATCTGTCGCCGATAACGATCTCGCAGTTGGCCGCGCTGTCGAGGCCATCTCGCACAGCGCCTACTGGGATGACACCGCGTTCTTCATCCTCGAAGACGATGCGCAGGATGGCGCCGATCACGTCGACGCGCACCGCAGCATCTCGCTCGTCATCAGCCGCTACGCTCCGCGGCCGCAGGGTGGCAGGCCGTTTGTGGACCACCGCTTTTACACCACCGTCAGCACGATCCGCACCATGGAAAGCCTGCTCGGTCTGCCGCCGATGAACAACAACGACGCCTTTGCGCCGCTCATGTCACCGCTCTTCGCGGGCGACGGCGACCAGCCGCCATATACCGCCGACACCAGCAACCGCGACAATGGCCTCATCTATCAGGCCAACGCAGAGCACGCACCCGGCGCTCGCGCGTCCGCCAGGATGGACTTCTCCCACCCTGATCAGGCACCCGCTGCGGAGCTGAACGCCATTCTTTGGCGCGACGCGAAAGGCAACGAGCCGCTGCCGGCACAGCTGCAACACCCGGGCAAGCACACCGTCAAGAAAGACGACGACGACTAGCGTTAGACTCCGCTCTCCGCAGCGGCATCTATCACTCCGGAACGGCTTGCAGAGCAAGCGAACGAGGGAGAACAGGCATGGCCGATACATCTGTGACGAAAGTCGAAGCGAGCAGCGCGCCGAAAGGTTCGCAAGGGCAACGCTATCTCGCGAGCGGACGCAGTTTGTCCATGCGCTTGTGGGAAGGCGAGGCGCCGGAAACCCCTTCAACGCCGGTTCGGCGCGCGTATGAGACCGTTGGCTATGTCATTTCCGGGCGCGCCGAGCTGACCCTGGAAGGCCAGACTGTGCGTCTGGAACCGGGCAGCTCGTGGATAGTGCCCAAAGATGCTGAGCACAGCTACAAGTTCCTCGAGACCTTCACCGCCGTCGAAGCGACCCATCCGCCGGCCGAAGTACATGATCGTGACTCCACGCCGGCATCGTGAGAGCCACACAGGACTGCTTTCGTGCGCAACCCTGATTTCTCCTGATTCGGAGTCGCGCGCCAGCGGTTTGTTGGGGAGTGAGGAACCGCTCGATCTCTCACGCGTCGGAGCCTCACTCCCAAGACAACCATCTGACCGCGGCACTGCAGCCTGAAACTCTCGCTCGCAGCACACCCTGGTACGGCTCGCAGGAGCTCTCTCGAGTGGCGAACGCTGATCCGAACCTGCACTCTTGGAGAAAGCAGAAGCGAAGCGAACTGCTGGGGGCCCGCGCAGCACTTTCGCCGGCGGAGCATGCAGAGTGCAGCCGCGAGGTCCTCAACAGGCTCGGCTCGCACCTTACCAGCCCGCGCGGAACCATCGGCTTTTACTGGCCGTTCCGCGGCGAGATCAGCGTACTGCCCTTTATTGAACGCCTGCTGGCCGCGGGCGTGGATGTGGCATTACCTGTGGTCGTCGTTCCTGGCCAGCCGTTGGAGTTCCACGCTTGGTCGCCAGGTGAGCCGCTGCTCGAGGGTGTTTACGGCATCCCGTACCCTGCACAGCGCAAACTGGTCGCGCCCGATACACTGCTCATCCCACTGGTGGGCTTCGACCCGGACTGCTTCCGGTTGGGCTACGGAGGCGGCTACTACGACCGCACGCTTCGGGCAGCACAAAGAAAGCCGCTCACAATCGGGATCGGCTTTGAACTCTCGTGTCTCAGCAGCATCCACCCACAGCCGCACGATGTTCCGCTTGATTCGATCGTGACCGAGCAGGCAGTGCGCAAACGCAGCCCGGCTTAGGCAGATGAGCCTGCCTGCAGTCCGAGCCTTCGCAGAAGCGGCGAGATCGTGAGGCCCTGCACCACGACAGAGAACACGACCACGACATAAGTCACCAGCAGCAGCTGCTGTTCCAACCCCTGCCGGCCGGGTAGCGAAAGCGCGAGCGCAACAGCTAGTCCCCCGCGCAGCCCACCCCAGGTGAGCACGGCGATGGAGCCGGGGATACGTTTACGCACTACGGACAAGGCCTGCACCGTAATCCCAACGCTTGCCAGACGGGCCAGAAGCACAACTGGAATGGCGACCAGCCCCGCGATCAGGAAGTGCACGTCGAAGGCAATGACCAGCAGCTCGAGGCCTAGCAGCAGATACAGCACCACGTTCAGGATGTCGTCGATCAGCTCCCAGAAGCGATCAACGTTCTCGCGCGTCTCTGTCGACATGGCGAAGCGGCGCGCGCGGCCGCTCACCAGCAGCCCGGCCGCTACCACCTCCAGCGGTGCTGACAGGTGCAGCGCATCGGCAAGCGCATAGCCACCCATGGCCAGCGCGAGCGTCAGCATGATCTCAATGCGATAGCTATCGACAAGGCGCAGCAGGCGATAGGTCACGTAGCCCAAGGCACAACCGAGCGCAATCGCGCCGCCTGCCTTCAGTGCAAGCAGGAACGCGAAGCGACCGGGCGCAGGCAGCGCCCCGCTCGATGAGGCATCGAGCAGCGCAAGAAAGATGACTGCTCCTACACCATCGTTGAAGAGCGACTCCCCGGCCAGCTGTGCTTCCAGCGAAGCCGGCGCGCCTACGCGCCGCAGCATGCCCAGTACCGCGGTCGGGTCCGTCGGTGAAATGAGAGCGCCAAACAGCAGCGCGCCAATCGAGCTGAGATGGACGCCAACTGCCAGGAGCGTGTACTTGAGCAGACCGGCAACAAAGAGCGTGGAAAGCGCAGTCGCGACGATCGAAAGACTGATGACCGGCAGCTTCTCGCGTGAGAGTTCTTCGAGGTCCAGCTGCAGCGCCCCTGCGAAGAGCAGGAAAGCCAGCATGCCGTGGAGCACAACCTGGTTGAAGTCGATCCCGCTCATCATGCGCCCGACGGCAGCGCGCAGCCCCGGCAGGGCATTGCCGCTTGCGAGCAATGCCGTCGCAGCGCACAGTGAAAGAATCGTGGTGCCGATCGAGGTGGGAAGGCGCAGCACGCGATGACTCGCCAGGCCGAATAGGGCCGCGAGCGTGACGAGAGTGCTGATCAGCGCGAAGGGTGTCATTGGCGGGCAGCAGCGAGCTCAGGATCTGCGAGCATCAGGGAAGGGTCTGCCGACAAATGCAGGGCGTCATTCTCAGCGCAACCAAGAACATGCTCTTCTGCTGTCGCGCTTTCATTCCTTACTTTCTCCATCGGAAGAGCCCCTCTTGCGCGACGCTACCAGCCTAGGATGGCGCGACCGCCCAGCCCTATACTGCCCAGATCACGATTCCCTCGTAGCGCCTAAGCAACGTCAATCGGCAGGGCAGGAGGCAGCAGGAGGCCGGCTCTCTCGTACAGCAATGGCCGGTGACGATCCCAGTGCTCGCGGCGTACAACATCCGCGGTGCGCTCGTAGTAGTTCCAGGGCAGATGCCGCGCGTTCAGGCCGACAAAGTGTGCGCCGCAACTTCCTAATTCTGGCTGCCGGGGCCAGAAGGGCGAGCAGATGCTTACCTCCTCGCGCGAAACCAGCAGGCACGGCGAGCCGGTATGGAGTGCCACGGTCTGTAGACCCTGTTCATCGAGCTCCGAGCGCAGCAGGAAAGGCGAGGCAGAGCTCGCCTGCTGGGCTTGCAGGGCGGCGGTGAGCCGGGCTGCGTAGTTGATGCCCGGCGGCAGCCCGCGCAGACCCGAGTTGATCGCGCCTGGCGGTGCCGCCGCGTCGAACAGCCCCAGGCAGCGCTCAACATCCTCGGCAAGCAGCGTCGCATCGTGCCGGGCCAGAAATGCACGCACAGCGGCCGGCATGGCGAACAAAATGCAGTCGTTGTCGAGCGCCAGCTCATGACGATCCGAGTCCAACTGTGGCGGCACCAGCTTCCATCCCACGCCCTCGGCCATGCCGGGCTCGAGATGCGGTGTCAGAAACGGAGGAATGTTCTCCCTGCCGAACACCTGCCACTCGAGTTCCGCAGGCATGGCGCCTGAGCGCGCCTGTGCTTCCTCAAGCGGTAGCGAGTTGACGCAAACCACGTAATGCACGTCACGATCAAACGGAAACCCATCCGCGCTGAACAGCCGCATCGCACAGTAGACGGAGAGCCGCAGCGCCTCCCATCCTCGCGCAGAGACATCGCCGACAGTCCAGCGCAGCAACAAGCCGCTCACAGCTGCTCTCCTTCAACTGGTACAGCACCCATCAGGCAGCCCTTCGTGCTGCAAGCATTTGCGCATAAAGTTGAAGATAGTCGTCTACCATCCTCTCAGCATCGAACCGCGTTTCTGCCGCGGCCCGGCACGCATGCGGATCAATCTCGTGCACACGCCCGATCGCCTCGGCCATCTCCTGCTCATTAGCGACGAGAAAGCCTGTCACGCCACCTTCGATGATCTCCGGCAGCGCGCCCGATCGGTACGCAACCACCGGTGTTCCGGATGCCAGCGCTTCCATCGCCGTAAGCGAACTCGTTTCGGGCGCGAGGGTTGGCAGCAGCAGGCAGCGTGCCGCTTCCAGCAGTCGCTGCTTACGCTCCCCTGTCACCGGTCCAAGCAGCCGGGCTCGCGAGCTAAGCAATGGCTGCAGATCCTCCGCCATGTAGCGCAGGTGTTCCTCATAGGGAAAGACTTCGCCGGCAACCAGGGCCTTTACGCCGGCGCGCCGCGCAGCCGCAAGCCCGGCATGCATGTTCTTCTCCGGGCAGATGCGCGAGAGCAGCAGCGCAAACTCCCGCTTCTTTCGTTTTCCCGGTGATACAGGCAGAGTGACGCCGTTCTCCACAACCGGCAGACTCATTCGATGCTCCGGCGGACACGCTCGGCGCTGCGACTCTGACACGCACTGTAGCTGGTAGTTCGAAGGTAAATGCCACACCTCATTCGGATACCATGACGGTGGCATATGGAGCGTGACCAGCACTGGCATCGTCGCTGGGAGCCGATAGCTGGAGAAATCGATACCATGCATGTGGACCAGATCAACGCCCGACTCGAGCGCGCGATCAATGCTCAACTGGTGATCGCGCGTAACCCGTTCGCGGATCTCCGGCGTGATCATTCCAGCGGGCAGGGCGGTCTCCATGAGCCTGCCCGCAGCGGACGAGCCTCCGCAGGCAACAATGGTCGACCGGAACCCTCGCGCGCCCAGCCGTTGCTCAAGCGTTGTGAGCACCTGTTCAGCTCCACCGACTGCGCGGCCGCCTACCGGGGCGAAAGGGTACGCGATGCTGAGGATGTGCGCGCTCACGCGGGCTCCCTCTCCAGGTGAAGGGCAGCCATCGCTGCAGCTGCCAGCTCACGAAAACGCGCGCCGCTCAGCCCCCAGCCGAAGCTTTCGTACAGCAGCTGGCCCGTATGTGGCGGCAGGAGGAAGTCATACCTGGGGGCAACGCGGAAGCGCTCGCGCGTCGTCGAGAAAGAAGCAAGAACCTCCTGCTGCGAGACGAAGCAAGCCAGGCGCGCCCGTTTTCGTGCCTGCTCCTCTTCCGAAAGCTCACAAATAATTTCGCCGAGTGAACCAGGCGCAGGCAGGAAGCACCCGGTCGTCATGCCTGCACGCCCGGCGTGGTAAGACGGTGCTTCAACGATGACGGGAAGGACAGGTAGCTCCAGGCCGCTCAGTACTTGCTTACTGCAAAGCCATACCGCCGCATAGACCGCGAACGCGCAGCTGTCGTGGTCCGGGTGGCCTCCTTCGTACGGGTGCGTGACAATCGCTTCCGGTTGAAAACTTTCGATCTCGCGCGTCAGCTCGCGCGTCAGCTCCGGCAGGTACTCCATCGCTTCCTGGTCGGCGATGGCTGCCCCGTCTGGCAGCTTGAGCATCCGGGCCCGATCCGCCGGCATACCCGTCAGCGCAAGCGCTGCGGCCTGCTCTTCGCGACGCGCTTCACGATAAGCGTCTACGCTTGGGAATCCATGCGCTTGTGCATCGTAGCCGTTCGCCGGCGCACCATCTGTCACACACAGCAATACAGACTCGCAGTAGCGTTCCAGCCTTGCTCCCAGCGCAATCACCTCATCATCCGGGTGCGCCAGCATCACCAGGGCACGCGGCAGACGCCCTGCTGCGCCGCACGGTGCTGCGATCCTTTCCAGCACCTCTCGCTGCTGATCTCGTGATCTCATCAGAAGTGGAAGATCAGGTCGGAGGCCGCGGTGAACTGGCTCGCATGCCGCCCGTCGTCATAGCCCTGCCGATCCCACGAGTGATCAAAACGGATCTCTGGCCGCAGCTGCACGGTCGTACCGATCCAGTGATTCCAATCCAGCGTGTTCTCGGAGAAGCGAGTCTGGTAGCCAGTACGCTGGCCCTTCTTATCATTCAGAAAGTCCGAGCGGAACGAGAGATAGTCGTGCTGTGACAACTCCTTCTGCACGTAGTTCACGGCTGCGTACTCCGGTGCGGTGCACAGCACCTCACCCGGCCGACAGTAGGCACCGTTTGTACCCTTTTCAGGCGCTACCGGGCCGCCGACTGCAGGCACGTCCCGCTGAAACATGTACCAGCTTTCGCTCGCCATGTGCACAGTCTTCGAAAACTTGTGATACCAGGTCAGGTCGTATTGCTGCAGATTGTTATAGGCGTACCTGCCATCGTTGATGCCGTTGGCGCATCCGTACAGGTTGTCGTTCACCGACTTTGTCGTGTAGCTTACGCAGGCTGTTCCTGAGAGCTTCGCATCCGGCGTCCATGGCGCGACATCGTGTGATCCTGTGATCCCGCCCTGTACGAGCCACTGGTTCGACAGCTTCACCGTCGCCAGCGCACCGGTGTCTGTAAACGGATCGATGGAATACAGCAACGAATGCGAAAACATGTAGTTGTTGGGCGAGAGCTGCGCCTCAATCCCCGGGATGGAGATAAAGCGCCCGACACGCAGGTTCATCCCTTGCGCGACATGCGGAAAGTACACATCAAGATACTCCAGCACCGGATCGAACCCGTATTGGTGATGGTCGTCGATCAGCTGGAACGAGATGTACCCCCTGTCCGTCGTATACCGGTAGTCTGTTCCGTAAAAACCTGTCAGGTGGAAACCCCAGTCCACATGCGCTTGCTGTACCGTATCCGGCAGGCGCTCCAGGTAGATCACAATCTGGTTCAGCTCCACCCGGTTCGGGTATGCATCGTTCGCCTCAGGCGAGTTGGAGTGTGACGAAGTGCTGCCATTTACCGTCGGGTCTACCCAGCCGTAGAGCTTGGTTCGGGAGCGAGCTCCGTTCATCGCCGTCATCAGCGGGTAGCTCTGAGTATCTGGCTCGCCGATCACCGGGCTGCCTCCGTACGACCAGTCGGAATTTGGGAGTGGAGGTGAGTCGAGTGGCGAAGGTGCGCCCCGACGCGGCGGCGAGGGCGGTGTGGCTGCATGTGGATCCGGGTGCCAGTCGGTCCGGTAAAAATCTATCCAGCGCGACAGGAATGGCTTGCTCGTTGGCGCTGGCGCCTCCGGCAGCTGCGAAGTTGGCGGCGGAGCTTGGGCCGGCTGCGTTGCCGCGCCGAGTATCAATGCAAGTGTCAGCAAGCTCATGCATCAACAGTAGATGCGCCAGATGCCAACCCGCCGGTGCAATGCCCGGCGAGCAGCAGTACAGGCCGCTTGGAGACGCCACGGCTCGAGAGGCGGATGCTGTGGGCTGCCCGATTCACGCCGCATTTGCTTCGCTTCTTCCATCAGGGCGTATGGTTCAGCTACTACGCAGTATCTGCTCCTCGCCTTCAGCGGGCGAACCTTGCCGAAGCGGAAGGTACAACGAGCTTCACCCGGCTGCCGAACAACAATGAAGGCTTGAGACCGCTTGCAGAAAGCGGAGCTCAAGCCTCAGCTTGTCTACGAGTCAATATTTGCGTGCTCTTAGGCGGCGGTAGTTGCTGCTGTCGTATTTGTCCGCTGTGCAATGTTGTTCAGCAGCTGGTCAAAGTGTTTCTCTTCGTTGAGTGTCTTCTGGAGCAGGTCCACGTGCTGTGCCAGGCCGAGCGTCTGCGCCCATTCCCGTGCCGCGCCGTAGGAGGCGATCTCGTAATGCTCAATCTTCTGTGCCGTCGCAAGCAGGCCCGCATCGCGAACCGGCCCCTCACTTGACTCACGCGTGATATTCACACCCGATCCAATCAGTGCCACACAAATGGGATCCTTCAGGTCGTGAGATTTTCCATCCATCTCCGTGATGATCTGCTCGAGCCGCTGCGCCTGCACCTTCGACTCCTGCATGTGCGACTGGAATGCCTGCTTTAGCTGCTCATCCTGCGAGTGCTTGATCATCGTATCGAGGCCATCGACGCTCTGATTTTCTGTGGAAAGTAGGTACCGGAGCTGCCCGGTGTACAGGGCGCGTAAGTTGTCGTAATCGTTCGGTGTAATCAGACCCACGGGGAAACCTCGTCAAAGGGGGTAGTGACCGCCCTTATCAAGTAGGACGGGTTTGTGCGCCGCTGCGTTGGCCGCATTCGGCCGATAGCTCCCGATATCTTTGGTCCGGCAGATCTTCGTATGCTTCGCGGGGCCTGATGCGACGGATTCACCAGTGGCGAAGGCTGTTGCACCCCGGTCATACAGATTCATCCGGCGGGCATTGACGGCCAGACGACCCGGCGCTAGTCTTGCCGCATTGGCACTCGTTGCAGCCCCGGCAGAGCACCACAGCCCGCTACCCTCGTGCGGCACTATTCGCCAACCGCGCTGCCTTCCACCAACCAGACCTGCGCACCTTGTACCTGCGGACTCTCCCGCTATCGGGAGTGCTTTGCAGACGGAGGCTTACTCGTCGATTGATGACCAATAAATCGCTTGAAATTACCCCTAATCTTGAGCCCCTTTTCGGGACCCGCGATGAAAACCTCAAGCTGATGGAACGGGAGCTGGGAGTGCGGATCGATCTGCGCTCGGACAGCGTCCAGGTAAGTGGTCCGGAAGACGGCATTCGCCGGGTCGAGGCCATCTTTGCCGATTTCGAGCACCTTCGCCAGCGCGGCGTGCACCCGCACAACGGCGAGCTGAATGCCCTGCTCAAGCTGGTCGTATGCGATCCCACGGTCACCCTTCGCTCCCTCCATGAGGCCGGCAAGCAGCGTGCCACGGGCGGCGTGAAGCGCATCGTGCAGCCGCGCTCAGTCAACCAGCGCTGCTACGTCGAGGCCATTGAGGCCAACGACATGACCTTTGGCATCGGCCCTGCCGGGACCGGTAAAACCTACCTCGCGGTTGCCATGGGTGCCGCTGCGCTGCTTGCCAAAAAGGTGAGTCGCATCATCCTGGTTCGCCCGGCTGTCGAGGCAGGAGAGCGGCTCGGCTTCCTGCCGGGCTCGCTGCAGGAAAAGATCGACCCATACCTCCGCCCGCTGTACGACGCGCTATACGACCTACTTGAGCCTGAGCGTGTTGACAAGATGATCGAAAAAAACATCATCGAGATGGCGCCGCTCGCCTTTATGCGCGGGCGCACGTTGAGCGACGCCTTCATCATCATGGACGAGGCGCAGAACACCACCTCCGAGCAGATGAAGATGTTTCTTACGCGCCTTGGCAACAACTCCAAAGCTGTTATCACGGGCGATGTGACGCAGATCGACCTGCCCAACCCGCGTCGCTCCGGCCTGGTTGAGGCTATCAACATCCTCTCTGGAACGGATGGCATCAAGTTCATTCACTTTGAAGAGGGCGACGTCGTACGTCATCATCTGGTTCAGCGCATCATCCGTGCCTACGATCACTTCGGCCGCGCTGAGCAGATTCCGCTTGGTATGGGCGAAGCTTCCGGGGCCTCACCGGCCGGCAAACCCCAGTAAGGGCGAGCGCACTCTTTCACCGCAAGTGTTGTAGGAGTAGTGCGCTTGCTCACTACAATGGCTGACACGGCGGGACTTGCCTGTCGGTGCATGCTTCACCCCGTGGTCGAATCTCAGCTGCTCGCGGCAGAGACTCTTCCCCGAGCAACCTGGGCGTGACTGCGGAAGCTGCTGAGGAAAGCTTCCACGCCTCTCTCCAGTCCGCCTTTGGGTCCCGAAGCCCCAAACGCTCCGACGTGCTCAAGAGTGACGTAGCCATGCAGGAATGACCAGATTGCGACAGCAGCGGCGGTATCGTCGGGCTCTCCGGACACGCCGCTCACGGCTTCCAGCAGGAGATTCCAGACAGCTTTCCCGGTTGTAGATACATACGTCTCGGGAAGTCGGTTTTCCATGAGGAACGAGTAGAGTCGAAACCGCTCGCGTGCAAAACGCAGATACGCGTCGACCGTTTCCCGAAACCTGTTCTCCGGGTTCGCAGTTGCGGCCGCAACGCGTATCTCCTGCAGCATGGCACTGAATACCTGCTCGGCGACCGCGATCTCCAGTGCCTCCTTGTGCGGGAAGTAGCGATACAGGCTTGGGGCCTTGACACCAAGCGCGGATGCAACAGCTCGCAGCGAGAGTCCATCGGCACCGTCATGCTCCACCATGTGAACTGCCTTTTTCAGGATGCCGGCTGAGGAGAGCAGATTGGGATAAGCCATTGCTAACAGAGTAAGCCTTGATCGTTCAACGGAGCGAGGACTACTTGGAGGCTTGCGCGACCGCGGCGGATAGGGCGGCAGTACCCCCTTGTCGCATGGCTCCGTGCCCGCAGGCGAAACGCTCGATGGGGGAGTCGAGGAGCTTGCGGGCGCTTTCGAGTGCGAGTGGCTTGGACCACATAACGAGGGTTGGCAGAGGAAAGTACCACGGTGTCCAACCGCAGATGGAAAGGTGCCCAATGGCGACGAGTTCGTCGCCTGCGTAAAGGGTTCCGTCGCGCTCGTCAAGAAAAGCGAAGTGGCCGGGTATGTGACCTGGGGTGTAAATGCAGCGCAAGGATCCGAAGAGCTCGCCATCTTCGACAAGGTGGGTGACAGGAGTGATGATGCCGGGCAGCCCTCCGCCGAACTTCACCTTTGGCTCGTCGGAGCGAAGTGATTTGTCAGCCGGACGCTGAAGCAGCGGGAGCGAGCGTTCACTGGTGGCAACGACGACGCCCGGTAAACGCTCAGCAAGCTCATCGACCGAGCCGACATGATCAGCGTGGGCATGGGTGAGAAGGATGCGCCGGATCGGCGCGCCAAGGGACTGCGCGGCGGCGAGGATGTCTCTGCCCGCGCCGGAGATAGTTGTATCGATCAGGGTGAAGCCGTCCGCCTCGCGAACCAGGTAGCAGTTCATCAGGCCGAAACGGGTGAGCTGGTGGGAGTGGGAGGAAACCTTTGTGATCTTCATGGCCAAAGACTAACACGTAAAGTCTTGCTAAGCACTTCTGTTATTTGCCAGCGAAAGTGAAGGGAACCAGCGCGAAATCCCAGCTTCTACCAGTTCATCTTCAGGATCCGGCGAAGCCGGTGATTGCGCAGTCTCCCTCTCCTGGCAGTTCAGAATCAGCAGCGTGAAAGCTGAGTGAAGCAATGCGGATCATTGGAGGGCTCCCTGGCTGAAATGCGCTAGCATGAGAGGTGTAGAAACGAAGTAACGGGAGAGCATTGCTCTCCTGTTGCCGTTTACAGGCTGCCGGAGACAAGAACAGGCCGCTGTGTGGGCCGACACCATGATCGCAATTGCACCGGAGATACGCGTGCCGCGTGGTGCGCTCCCCAGGCGGGAGCTGCGGAACTTCGTGCGCTCGGCCTGCGAAGCGATACCGCTTGAAGGTGAGATCTCGGTGCTCCTGACCACCGACGCAGCCGTGCAAGCCATGAACCGGACCTACCGCCGAAAGAACAGGCCTACCGACGTGCTCTCATTTCCGGCTGCGATGACGGGCGTGCCCGGGGAGCCGCAACTGGCCGGCGACCTTGCCGTCTCGCTGGACACGGCCGAGCGGCAGGCGTCAGAGTTTGGCCATAGTCTACTGCTCGAGGTCAAGATTCTGCTCCTGCACGGCATGCTGCACCTGGCCGGCTTTGACCACGAGCAGGATGGGGGCCAGATGGCGCGGCGCGAGCGCGCGCTCCGCCGCAAGCTTGATCTGCCTCCGGGCCTCATCCAGCGCGCTGCGCTGCGCGCTCCGAAAGTCCGGCCGGCACAGACAAAGCAATCGAGACTGCCCCTGAGCCGAAAGCTGGCCTCCCAGTGACCTTTCTTCTGCCAACGCTGCTCGTCCTGGTGCTGCTCGCGGTTCTCACCCTGGCCGCTTACGTTGATCGGCTGTACTCGGAGATGGGCAAGTTCCTATCCCGCGACTTCCAGGAAAATATCGACGTCTGGGTAGAGCGGATCGAGCCCCGGCTCGGCTTCAACCGTGACCAGCTCGCGCTTTCTTCGGCGATCATCTCCCAGCTGTCGCTCGCCGCTTTCACGCTGACCGTCGCGGTGCTGCTCTTCCACCAGAACCCCGTGACGCTCACCGAAGCCGGCGAGACGCTGTTCGCAGCGGTTCTCGTGATCGTGTTCTTTCTCCGGCTGCTGCCGTATGTCTTCTTTACCCGCACGCAGGGCCGGTGGCTCGCCGTCATGATCTGGCCCTTGCGCATCCTCTTCATGCTTTTCGCGCCCCTCACGCTTGTCATCAGCTTTCTGCTCTCGATCGTGACGCTCGCGAGCGAGCCGGCCGAGCAGAGGGAGGACGAAGATTCCGGTGCTGCCGTCGATGCGCTGATTGAGGCCGGACAGGAAGAAGGCATCCTTGAGGAGGAG
Organism: uncultured Acidobacteriaceae bacterium; assembly: GCA_964245435.1. GTDB lineage: Bacteria > Acidobacteriota > Terriglobia > Terriglobales > Acidobacteriaceae > EB88. Next base: position 64,557 of record CAXTMF010000007.1, on the reverse strand, counting down.
GACCACGAACTCATTCGCTCTGCCGTCGAATTCGGCGACAAGGTTGTGCGCGAAGTAATGACGCCAAGGCCGCGCATCTTCGCGGTACCAGACCAGATCACCATCGAGCAGCTGCTGACGATGCTCAAGGCACACCCCTTCTCGCGTGTACCTGTTTTCGCGGGTACGCTCGACGCCATCACAGGCATTGTCTTTGCGCACGACACGCTCCAGATCACTGATGTCGCCGCCCAAACCCAGACCGTTGCTTCCATCGCACGGCAGGCGACCTTTGTCCCTGAGATGAAGCGCGCCAATGAAGCCATGCGAGAGATGCAACGCGAGAAGCAGCATATGCGCATCGTCATCGACGAGTACGGCGGCGTCGCCGGCCTGGTCACAATCGAGGACCTGCTCGAAGAGATCGTTGGAACGATCGAGGACGAGCACGAAGGCGAGGACGCCGAAGCAGTGCGAGAGGAGAGCACCGGTGTCTGGAGTGTGCCGGGCGACTTTGAGGTGACAGAACTGGAGGAGCTGCTCGGTGGCGAGTGGGAAGCGCCTGAGGACTACGAAGCGACTACGGTAGCCGGCCTCGTTAGTGAAACGGCCGGCCGCATCCCTATGCCCGGCGAGGTAGTGGAGGAAAGCGGTGTACGCTTCGAGATCCTCGCTTCAACCGATCGACGGATTGAACGCATGCGCATCTCTCGCGCCGGCGACCATGCAGCCGCCTGACCAGGCGAGAAAGAGCCGACGTGCGAAGTGGTTTTGTCTCCATCCTGGGTCGTCCGAATGCGGGCAAGTCAACGCTCGTCAATGCGCTTACAGGTGAGAAGGTAGCGATCGTCACCAGCAAGCCGCAAACGACACGCAACCGCATTCACGGCATCGTCGACGTATCTAAGAAAGGCCGCCGCCCTGCGGCTCAGATCGTTTTCGTCGACACGCCGGGGGTACACAAGCCGAGCACTCTGCTCGACAAGCAGATGATGCAGGTCGTCTACGATGCACTCGAGAGCCGCGCTGTGGTGATCGTCATGGTTGATGCATCGCGTCGCTTGCAGCTGGCGGATGCGCGCGTACCGGCAAAGCCGGGCGCTATCCCAAGAGAAGAGTCTGGCGAGCAGCACCCGGTTGCAGCCGAGTCGACGCCTGCGGCTGGAGCCGACTCCATATCAGGGATGGGTTCGGTCGCTGATGAAACAGATCCGGCAAGCCGGCCTGTCGCAGCTGCGGTTGCAGAACGGACCAGCCTGCAGGCACGCCGGAGCCGCGAGCTCAGCGAGGACGCTTACGTCTTCGAGCTCATTCGCAAGCTCGACTGCCCTGTCTTCCTGCTCATCAACAAGATTGACCTGGTGCCGCGCGAGCAGCTGCTGCCACTTATCACTGAACTCTCCGCGATGCACCCCTTCAAGGAGGTGCTTCTGGTCTCCGCGCGCAAGCGCGACGGACTGGAGGCGCTTGTCGAAAAGCTCGTCGAGTACCTGCCGGAGGGCGATCGCTACTTCCCGAAGGATCAGTTCACCGACCAGCCGGAGCGTTTTCTTGCCGCCGAGCTGATCCGCGAGCGCATCCTCATGGAAACGGGCGAGGAAGTGCCATATGCGAGCGCAGTCGCGATAGAACAGTGGGAAGAACCGGCCCCGAGCCCACGCAAATCAAAGGTGGACCCTGCGCACCAGAAGCTGCCGCTGACCCGCATCGCCGCTGCTATCTACTGCGAGCGCGAAGGGCAGAAGGCGATCCTCATTGGAAAGGGCGGCGCAAAGCTGAAAGCGATCGGCGCCTCGGCGCGCAAGGAGATCGAGCAGCTGCTCGGCACGCGCGTGTTTCTCCAGCTTCACATCATCGTCGAGCCTAACTGGCGCGAGCAGCGCGGCTTCCTGGACACACTCGACTGGCGCCGCCAGCTGGAAGAGCTGGCGCGCCAGCGGGAGCGCCTGGCGAAAGACGAGTGAGTGCGGGGCATCTTGTCGGCACCTGAGTAAATGTTCCACGTGGAACGTAACTTATGTCACGAGCGAGCCAATAAGTAGCTTGGACGGTGTCATTGAGTTTCGATGAAACCTGCTAGCACAGCAAGCTGGTGGCATCTACTCGGAGTCCTGAGCAAAGTAGAGGTATTCACTCCGTCATGCTTCGCTCAGGACAACCCGGGTTTCCTGCCAGGCCGCAGGCGGGCTCAGGCGGTAGATCCACGGTCCTTATGCAAGCGCCTCAAGCCAGCTAGAACTCGAAGCGCGCGGCGAATTGCAGCTGCCGCGACGAACCGGCGTCGCCGACTGCAGTGCGCGTTTGCGTGATCTGTCCGAAGGTGCTGGTCGTCGAGGTCGTCGCGGTGAGATTTGGGTTGTAGAAGTTGACATGGTTAAAGGTATCGAAAGCATCCACACGCAGCACGAACGCAGTCCGCTCGGCGATGCGCGTGGTCTTTTCAAGCGAGATATCGCTGTCGTTGAAGCCAGGCCCTGTAAAAGCATTGCGGCGCAGCGTGCCGTAGCCGACGCTCGGCGCATAGAAGATACAGCCCGCGACGGTTGGGGTGGCGCACACGCCCGGCTGACCGACAGGACCGGTGATGTAAGGAACATTGCCGGTCGATAGTGTTGCTGACCGGCCGATGTGCGGTGTCGCCAGCAGCGATGGACGAATCGATCCGGTAGACGAGTTGCCGTCGAATGCGGAGCTGGTGACTACATTGAGTGGGTTGCCGGTTTGCAACTGCGTAATGTTCGCCAGCAGCCAGCCCTCAGCGAAGCGGCTGTTTACAAGGCGGCTTGCGTGGAACGGCAGGTTCCAGGTGCCGGAGAAGACGAAATGGTTGCGCGTGTCGAAATCCGACAGAGCGTAATCGCCGCGCGGGTTCGTATTGTCCTGCAGCGAGTAAGTTCCCTGGGATCCGAGCGAGTTCTCGTCCTGTGACTTAGCCCAGGTATACGTTGCATTCACCTGCACGCCGTGCTGAAGTGCCTTGCGGACCGTAAACCAGAGTGCGTTGTAGTTGGAGAGCGAATCGGAGTCGACCTCGTTGATGGGCCCAACGGCTGATCCGGGGTCCACTGGACTGTTTCCGGCGAGATTGCCGAATGGCCGCTTGCCGGCCGCGTTGATGCCTCCCGGATAGGTCAATTGGTTGACATCCCGAGTCAGGCGAAGGTGTTTGCCTTCGGATCCGATGTAGCCGATGTCCGCCACGGTGCCGGCGCCAAGCTGCTGCTGCAGGTTCAGGTTGTAGCTTTCGGTATAGGCATTGGTAAGCAGGGGATTGACCGCATTGGGCGCAAGGCCGCTCAGGCCCGCGCTGGTGAAGATCGTGTTTACCGGTGCGTACTGTTTCGCACCGGCAACCGTGGGCGCCGCAAAGCTGACTGGCGTGGCATGAGGTGGGTTGCCGGCGAGATTGCCGGCGACGCCGGTGACGGGCTGGTCGGCCATGATGCCGTAACCACCGCGCAGTACAGTCTGTTGATTTCCGGCGAGGTCCCAGATAAAGCCGACACGCGGCTCGTAGTTGTAGTTCTGCGTGTAGGGCTCGTGAACCGGAGAGAGCGTCTGGCCGGCGGCAAGGAAGTTCACCAGCCGATTGCCGCCGTCGGTGGGTGTCCCGTTCCACTCGTAGCGGAAGCCAATCTCAGCATTGAAGCGGGGAGAGACTTTATAGTTGTCGGTGATAAATCCACCTACGGCGTTTGCAAAGATGCGGCTCGTTACCTGCTGCGGCGTAACGCTGAAGCTATTTACGAGACCCAGGACGAAGTTATTGGCTGTGTCGAAATTGAGGGTGCCGGCAGTTTGCGAGAAGCTGTCGACGATGGCGCGGCGGTACTCGCCGCCTGCCTTGATGGCGTTCTTGCCACGATTGATGGAGAGCGTATCGGAGAAAACACCTGTGGTAACGAAACGCCCTTGCGGAAAGCCTGACGGGCCGCCGAAATTCAGATTGATATCGGTGACAGAGATCTGCGGCAGCGCGGCGTTGAAGGTGACGCCATTCTGGATGCCGAAGTTTAAGGGGTTTTCCGGTGTGTTCGGGGTAAAGGCGATCGCTATGCGGTTGAAGCCGAGGCGCGCTTCGTTCACGACGTTGGGCGAGAAGATATGAACCTCATTGATAGTGCCGATCTGCCGGTGCGCAGTGCGGTGATCGCCGAAGCCGGCAATGGTGTTGCCTTGGAGATTCGGCTCAGTACGTGCATCCTGCTGCCACGCGTAATACGCATGAAGATTGTCCTGAGCGCTGAAGGTGTGGAACAGATCGCCTGAAAACTGGTCGGTCTTGACCGGGCCTGGCGCGGCCCCGCTTATAGTCGCCTGGCCGCCGGCCGGCGTGCCTGACACGGGAGCTGGAATGAACTGCACCAATTGCGCAAATCCGGGGATGGTGCTGGCGCTTAGCGTGTCGCGCTGGTCCTGGTTGAGCACGCCGCTGGTAAGCACGAGCGCCTGGGTCTGGCGAAGCCCTTCGTAGCTGAGAAAAAAGAAGGTCCGGTCTTTGTAGACAGGGCCCGAAAACGCGCCACCAAAGTTGTTACGGATGAACTGGTTCTGCCGCTGTGGCTTGCGATTGAAGTAGTTGCGCGCGTCGAAGTAGTTATTGCGCAGGTAGTCGAAGGCTTCCCCGTGAAACTGGTTCGTGCCGGACCGGGTGGCAACGTTTACGACCGCGCCTGAAGAACGGCCATACTCGGCCGAGTAGGTGGAGTTAGAAATCTTGAACTCGGAGGTTGTATTGATCGAAGGCTGAAATGTGATCTGATTCTGGGTCAGATCGTTCAGGTTGATGCCGTTGATCATGAAGTTGACGGAGTCCTCGCGCTGGCCGGCGGTATTGAACGAGTTGGCTCCGAGGCCGCGGCTGGCACCGGTAAGCGAGCCCGTAACGGGTGGGACAACGGTGCCGGGCGTCAAGTTTGTAAGATCGAGGAAGTGGCGGCCGTTGAGCGGAACCTCCTGCACGGTTTTCTGGTCGATGACCTGGCCCACGGTAATGGTCTGCGCATCGAGGATGGGCGCGGCGCTCTGTACCTGCACCACTTCGCCCGCTGAGGCGAGGCCAAGTCTTGCATTCGTCGTCACGTTCTGGTCGACCTCAAGCGTGACGCTCGCCACCCGGAAATCAGAGAAGCCCTGGGCCTTGACGACGATGCTGTAGTTGCCCGGCTGCAGCGAAGGCACAGAGTAGTCGCCGGCTGAGTCGGTCTGGACAACGCGGTCCACTCCAGTGGCCAGGCTATGCACGGTGATCTGGGCCTGTGCGAGGACGGCACCGGACGGGTCGGTGACGTTGCCTGACAGGGTCGCGGTCGACTGCGCGTGGGCGGCAGAGGCTCCGCCGGCAAGAGCAAGTGCAGAAAGGGCGAGCGCCCGAGTGCGATGGAACAAGAAGCCTCCCGGATAGCAGTCCTGTGAGTTCGTCAGAAAGAACCGCAGCCAAAGGGCCTGCTGCGCGCGACCGCTAGATTGAGGTATGCGCGGGCGCTATCTCGAAGTGGCAGCTCTTCCGCATGGGATCTTGTATGCAATTTCTGAGATACTACCGCATGCAACGCCGCAACAGTGAAGCCTTCTGAGTATGTGTCGGAGGAAGCTAGACTGAGGACCATGGGTCTTCCAGAGCATGGAAGCTCTCCGCGACAGGATGCAGCCGCGTCCGCCAGGGGTCTGCTGCCGCGTGAGAGCAGGGCGGGTGAGCAGTTGATGGAGCCGAATGGGCCTGCGCCGGACAGTAACGCTCGCGAAACGACAAGCCTGCTCATTCTCAAGTCGCGGGTGCTTGCGGCAGCCGAAATCCGTCACGGTTTTTCTACGCGCCTGGGTGGGGTAAGCACGGCCTACCGGAAGCCGGAGGCGCGAGGGGGCGAGCTGAACCTGGGTTTCACCTCGGCTGACCAGCGGGAGAATGTAGTTAGAAACCGCGCAAGGCTGATCCAGGAGGTTTTCGGCGCGCATCGGCCTCTGATCACGATGCGGCAGATCCATTCGGCGCTGGTACATCAAGTAGGCCGCTGGGATGCTGCAGTGCCGACGGTGTTCGAAGGCGATGGCTTGATGACCGACGAGCCTGGGGCCGTGCTTGGCATCCAGACAGCGGATTGTGTGCCGGTGCTGGTGGCTGATTCGGCACGGGGTGTTGTCGCTGCCTTTCATGCCGGCTGGCGCGGCACACTGCAGCGTATCGTCGAGAAGAGTATCGAGCGGCTGCGCTTGGAGTTTGGCTGCGAGCCCGGCAGCCTCCTTGCAGCGATTGGGCCTGCTATCAGGCCATGCTGCTACCGGGTGGGCGATGAGGTGCGGCAGGGATTTCATTCACAATTCGACTATGCCGAACAACTATTTAGCTGGCATCGAGAAGCCGGCGAAACAGAAGAAGCGGACCTGGGCAGAGTAGCTGCAGTCGAGCAGCCTGCGGTGTACCTGGATCTGCAGGAAGCAAACCGGCGGCAGTTGATGGCGGCGGGGGTTCAGCCGTCGGCGATCGACGTGCTTTCACTCTGCACCAGCTGCCGCACTGACCTGTTTTTCTCCTATCGGGCGGAACCGAATGGAACTGGTAGGATGCTCGCCGTGATCGCGCGCAACTGACGCATTGGTAAGAAGGATGGCCGGCAGGAAGACCAGCTCCTGTCAGGCGGCAGGCTTACTCGACTCCGCCGGGTTGACTATATCCCGCAGGTCCTTGCTGGGCTTGAAGTAAGGCACGCGCTTGGCCGGCACCTCAACCCTGGCGCCCGTTTTGGGATTACGGCCTACTCGCGGCTTCCTCTGGCGTATCCGGAACGAGCCAAAGCCGCGGATCTCGATCTTGTCGCCTCGCTTCAAAGCTCCGATGACCGCGTCGAAGACAGTTTCGACAATTACCTCCCCATCCCTGCGGGTGAGATCACCCAGGGTGAGAACCTCTTCCACGAGGTTGGCTTTGGTCATGGTCGTGCCGTTCGTTGGCATGCACTTCCTGAGATGCTCAATAGAGAAGGCTAGCAGTCACCCGATCTCAACATGCTGGTAGATACACTTCGTCATAGTTTATTCTGCGAGTGTTGATGCGCGCTTCTCTCAGACGGTCAGCGTAGCCTGAGAAGCTTTCAGGAATGTAGAGCAAAATCACGAGAGGCAACATCGAGCGTACGTCCGCGGCGCCCTGAAGCGCCCTGAAAGCATCACAGGTGCGCCTGAGACGCGTCTATGATGCCAAGACGACTCCGACGCCTGGCCGCAGCCCGACAACATTTTCACGCACCACCACGCCGGAGTCTGGCGTGTACTCAACAACCATGGAAGGCGAACAATCTCCGCACAGCCAGTAATGCTGCAAGTGGCGAAGACGCTTGCCATCCGGCCCGGTTCTCGCACTGGCTACCTCGAAGACGAACACCCGCCCATCGCGTAAGTAGTGCAAGGGCTTGTTGCACGTCGGGTTTGCACAATTGTTTACCATTTCGACTGCTCCTCACACCTGGATGTTGCACGTATCGCTGTACCGTAGACCTCCCTCAGACGAAGAGAGGGAAATCATTCCCTTTACATGTTCTTAGGATGCCTACCTTAGAGCCTGCGTGACCGATGCATCCGGCTGCTCTTCGTTTTCTCGCGAGATTGAAGCTAGCGAGGTCTGATTCTTCGCCCACACCGGCTTTTGTACCCCGCCCGCTGACGGCTGACGGGAAAAGTGCACCGGTCTTTCGTCACAAGTTCCCGAAAGAGGAATCGCGCATGGTCCTGGTGCCCCTATAAGCACCAGAGTTAGGTTTGACTCGACACAGTGGGTGTCTGGGGCATGTCTTTGACACGCCCCAGGCGCCTTGCTAGTGTTGTTCGTGGTGCCACTGCCGGCGCTTTCTGCGTGTCCCCGTCGTCCAGTGGCCTAGGACACCGCCCTTTCACGGCGGTAACACGGGTTCGAATCCCGTCGGGGACGCCAAATCTTTTCAAGCACTTAGCGCAAATCACCCATTTTACCGCCGGTCCAAAAAGGTCCAATAAGGATTTCAGTCCCGCTCGGGTCCCTTTTGCGTGAATACAAGCCTTGCAACTTTGCTTTGGGCGGTCCGCTTGATGTCCGTTGGCGCATGCCATGGGGGCGCACATCACGGCACTTGCCTCATCAAAGGACGCTGACTATGTGCGCCAGCTGGGAACTGACATGGTGCTCGACTACCGAATAACCGAGCTGAGGGATCTTCCTGCCTTCGACGCGATCCTGGACACAGCAGGTACCTCGTTGTTGAGCCTTCGCCGTCACCTGGCTCCGGGTGGACGCATGGTGACCGTGAACTTCGGCTCGGAGGGAGCGATGTGCTCCATCGCGCTGTCCGCTCTGTTCGGACCGCGGCGGATCCGCACCTTTAGCGCAAATCCTTTGCGCCGTGAACTTCAAGCCATCACTCCCTATATCGAGGCCAGAACGCTACGTGCCGATGTGGCTGAGGTCTTCCCGCTCGAGGAGATCGCTGCGGCACACATGTCACTTGCGACAAAGGCCGCCCGGGGAAAGCGCGTGCTCACGTTATGAGCCGCCAGCCTTCGATGGAGATCTGCCCGCGCTGCTAGCAGAGAGAATCGTGCTCCACTCCACGCTGACCGTCGGAGCTTGTCGCGAGTGAGTTCCGTGGAGCAAGATACAGGCGATGAAATTTCATTGCAGATCAGGAGGCTCCTGTGGGCGGCTTGTCTGTATAGAGCTGCTCCACTCCCAGTGGTGCTCCGTGCTGGTACCTCCGCTGCTCACCCCAGGGCTCGCGATGGAGCTGCCCCGTCCTGTCTACGACGTTGTAGGTTGACTCGAATGGCTTGCCGGCGGCACGGTCCGCAAGCCAGTCCGCGATGATGGTGAAGAACGGCAGGCCGAGCTGAGAGGAACGCGATCCGACGCGCCAGCTGAACTCGCGGCCGCACGCTCGACCGGGACAGACGAGCTTCGAAGTGTCTTTCGGAAGAAGTTGAAAATTCCTTGCATTAACTGCGGGTGCACAATGCGGGCAGGTCCAAACATGGGAGAGCCGGTTGCCACGGCTCGGCTTCATCATGACTTGTCCTCCTCGCGCATGTGGTGCTCAATCTTTTCCTACACGACGCGCACGAACTCGACGGCGTCGCGGATCTGTTCCCGCAACGGTGAGACGTTTACGCCGATGTATTTCTGATTGCGGAGCCGAAGCGCAGCGATCCGGCAGGCGTTCTCGAACCACCACTCGCGTGGCGGCTCTTTATCTCCGGGCGAACTCATTTAAGCGCACATGCGATCTCCTAGTGAAATCGTGAGACTTGAGGCTGAGTTGTGCGTCGACGGTCAACTCCGTAACGCGCTGCATGCGGACGTGGACAACCTTGTCGATGTTCTGCAGTTTGCCTTCGATCAGCAGAATTTTGCCGTAGGTGACGAGGTTGCGATTCTGCTCATACAAGTCGGGGTCGATGATGGCGTTCGCGATGCCGGTCTCATCTTCGAGCGACAGAAAGATGAAGCCGTGCGCCGTCCCTGAGCGTTGACGGGCGATCACGCAACCGGCGATGCGAACCTGGATGCCGTGCCGCGTACTGCGCAGGTAGCTTCCACAGTTTCCCAGCGAACCGCGTTGGGATGCGACACCTAAATTCGGCCGGTTGCTCGATGATGACGAGACGTTCGTTGGAACGTGATCGAGTACAGCTTTCATCAAGGTAGTCTTGCCCGAGCCGGTTCCGCCCGAGATGAGACTGTTCTTCTTGGCATACATGAGCGAGACAACGGTGTCGCGAACGTCAGCCGGGAGGCTCCCCGACGCAATCAGCTCGTCGGACGTGTGTCAGCCGTTGAATTTGCGATCGTGAGCGTCGGGCCGTTAATGAACGAAGGTGCACCGACTTCGGCTACGCGCGAGCCGTCCGGCAAGCGCGTGTTCAGGATGGGGTTCTGGCTCGAAAGGTCTTGGCCCAGAACGCGCGCAACCCGTTCGATCGCCGCCGTCAAGCGCTCGTTCGTGTACGGCGTAGAAAGCGGAATGTGCTGCACCAAGCCGCCACGGTCTGCATGTACACCGGTCGCACCATTGATCATCAGATCGGAGATGGATGGGTCGAGCAAGAGCCCGCGAAGCTCTTCGGGAAAGAACGGAAGAATGAGTTGAAAGTGATCGGACGGTGCGCTAATTAGAAGTTCATCCAGAGCGAACCGAAAAGCAGAACAGTGCCGCAACCGACCACAAACCGGTACGCTTTCCGTTCCGAATAGTGAGAGGCGTAGACCTCATTGCCGATCTGGTCCATGAGGAGCGACTGCTCCGGTGTAAGCGAGTGCTCAATTGGTGGTGTGTGCGTGGACATGAGAGGTGCGGCGCCTTTCCGAACAGTGCGTAAGACGCGATGCTCTCCAACTCGGTAAGAGCCTCACTAAAAAGCTCCCGCTGCGTCGTTAGGTCGAAAGCTCCGGCACTGTTCAGGCATATAAGACCGGCGTGGACTACGACTCCTGCGAACTGCCCACGAGCGCCGGGATGGTCAGCCGGCCCGCGGAAGTCATCGCTGTTCCGCTTCACCAGTGTCCAATCCTCATCAAGGACGACTTCCTTGAGCTGCCAGTCTTTCCATCCGGCTTTTCCGATCCAGGCGACGTGCGATGCTTCCGGATGCGCTCGCTCGCGGGCCATCAGCGCAAGCTCGGGTCTCAGGCACTCGTCAACCAGCAGCTTGATCATGCTTGGTTCGCGGTATGATCCTGCGCGAAAGGAGCTTCGCGCCATCAGGAAGCGTGCGCTGGCGCGGGCGTCCGCGCAAGGGATTAGCGTCCGCGTAGAGGGCAGCCAACTCGACCTGTTCACGCTTGAGACTTGGATAGGTGGACAGGATGTGCTCCATCGAGGTCCCGGCAGTTACATTGGCAGCGATGTCGTAGACGGGAACGTGCGTTCCCTTGATTACCGGCATTCCGCCCAGGATCTCCGGATCACTCACAACCATGGCGCGTGCAGTCTGCAGCTGGGCAAAGCGGTTCTCCACGCCTTTGCTGAAGACGCTGAGATCGACAGTCAGAAAGCCGTCTTCGATCAGCTGGTTCGACTTCGGCAGTCGGGAGGCACGGGCGATTGTGCGCTGCCGCTCCTCCGAGGTAAGCCGGTCGGCGGAAGCGAAATAGAAGGAGATAAAGACGCAGGCCTGACTCTTAATGGAACGTGCCTTGGAGATGCTGTAGAGGTTCTTGGGAAGGATCTGTTCGTCAATCACACGGTGAACGTCACGGATCGTCACTCCGGAGACAACGGCCGTTTCGGCAGGGGTGAGCGTGTCAGGCAGGGCAGACATGGAGGCTCCTGAGCCCAGAATATCCTTCCGATGTTTCGGAAGCAATAGCTATGCAGCCGTCCTTTAGCCGTCTAATAACGTGCGCCAAAGGGACTTTTCAGGGTTTGAGGCGGCCACCCGCTCCTGTATAGTCAAAGAGTTACGTCGTCCTCGCGGACTTTTCACGGCGGTAACACGGGTTCGAATCCCGTCGGGGACGCCAGTATCTGTCCTGATCGCCTGGATACCCCCATCTGATGCCGCTTCCCATCGCTCCCTCGCATCGGCTAGGCTAATCCCTATCCCAGATCCACCCTGAGTCCTCCTATGAATGCACCTTCAGAGGCCGAGTTCGCTGCCGCCGACCGCATCGCCTCCAGAAAACACTTTCGCTCGTCTTCCGGCGAGATCTTCAATGGCTACTTTTCCGAAGGCCGTACCTGGAGCTTCAAGAAGCAGGATTTGCTGGATGCGCGCGCAAGGCGCCTTTTCGAGTCAGCGGCGCTGGCCTGCTCCGTCGATGCTTACCCTTTTCAGGCACCACTAACAGCGAAATCCGGCCCCTGTGTTCTGACAGATGGGCACGAGATGCTGATGCTCTCGAGCTACGACTACCTGGGGCTGATCGGCGACTCGCGGATCGATGCTGCCGCGATCGAGGCCGTCAGGCGCTATGGCACCGGTACCGGCGGCGTACGGCTGCTGACCGGCACGCTCGAACTGCACCGGGAAACCGAGGAAGCGCTTGCGGCGTTCAAGGGAACCGAGGCCGCGCTGACGTTTACCTCCGGCTATGTCGCGAACCTGGCGGTGATCTCGTCTCTGTTCGGGCCGGCCGATCGCGTCATTGCCGACACCTTCTCGCACCGCAGCCTGATGGACGCGTGCCGGCTCGCCGGCGTACAGGTACAGCGTTTCCAGCACAATGACCCGGACTCGCTCCGGCACGAAATCCGCACCGGTCCGCAGGCCAACCGCACCCTCATCATCTCAGACGGCGTCTTTTCCATGGACGGCGACATCTGCTGCCTGCCCGAGCTGATCGCGATCAAGAAGGAGTTCGGCTGCTACCTGTTAATGGATGAGTCGCACGCGACCGGGGTACTGGGCGCGGGCGGCCGCGGCACCGACGAGCACTTCGGCGTCGATACCGGCGATGTCGATATCTGGACCGGCTCGCTCGCGAAGGCGATCCCTTCGGGCGGCGGCTTTGTTGCCGGCTCGCGCGAGCTGATGATCTTTCTGCAGCATGCCTCGGCGCCGTTTATTTTCTCGGGCGCTATGCCTGCGCCTTCCGCCGCTGCTGTGCGCGCGGCAATCCGCATCCTGCTTGCCGAGCCGGAGCGAGTCGATCGCATCCGGTCGAACGCTGCCTTTCTGCGTGGCGGCCTGAAGCAACTCGGCTTTGACACTGGCTTGTCAGAGACGGCGGTGATCCCGCTGATGCTCTACGACGACGCGCGCACCGCACTGTTCGCACGCGAGTTGCGTAATCGTGGCGTTCTGACCTCTCCGGTGATGTTCCCGGCGGTTGCCCAGGGTTCTTCGCGACTCAGGCTTTGCGTGACCGCCGCGCACACAGAGGCGCAGCTGCAGTTTGCCCTTGACGTCTTCGCTGAGCTCCAGGACGCTTAGTTGCCGGGCGGCTTAGAAGCGGCCGCCTCGGGAGGCATGCACGCCTTGGTCACAGGCGCGAGCGGCTTTCTGGGCGGACGTCTCGTCGAAATGCTGCTGGCCACGGGCGTCGAGGTCTCCGTTCTCCTGCGGCCGTCATCGCGGCTCGGAGCTCCCCTCAACGGGCAGCCACGCCTTGATGTCTTACGCGTCGAGCTCGATCCGGCTCTTGGCAGTTCGGCAGACGCGATGCTTCTCACCAGCCTGCAGGCGATCACGCATGTGTTTCACTGCGCGGGCTGCTCGACCGATTGGGCGCCGCTTCGCGTATACGAAGAAGGCAATATCGGCAGCACCGTGGCCATGCTCGGCCTGGCGATCGTCCACATGCCGCAGCTCCAGCGGTTTGTGCATGTGAGCACAACCGACGTCTACGGCTACCCGGTTGTGGCAGTTGATGAGACGGCCGAACCGGTTGACACAGGCCTGCCATATAACAGCAGCAAGCTACGCGGCGAACGGTTGGTCTGGCAGGCGGCCAAGGGCGGCCTGCCGGTGACGGTGGTGCGACCAGCCAGCATCTACGGCCCGGGTGGCCGTGCGTTTGTCACCGACATAGTGGCACTTCTGCGTCAGCGACTGATGCTGCTGGTGGATGCGGGACGAGCGCCGGGCGGCTTCGTGTATGTCGACGATGTGTGCCGGGCCATGATGCTTGCAGCCGTTGAGCCGCAAGCGCTGGGGCAGGTCTATAACCTGAGCAGCGTGGATGGAACGACCTGGAGCGAGTACGCCAGTGCGCTGGCAAGGGCTTTTGGGCTGCCGCCACCGTGGCTCAAGCTGCCGTTCGGCGCAGCGATGAAGGTGGCTGCAGCGAGCGAGTTACCGCACCGCTCCGGACTGCCGGGCCAGCCGTTGCTAACGCGGCACGCGGTGTACCTGCTGGGGCGCGATCAGCAGTACCCGAGCAGCAGGGCGCAGCGTGAGCTTGGATGGGCGCCGAGCGTCGGGTTGGTGGAGGGACTCAGGTTGTGCGCCGCGGCAGCACGGGTCTGAGAGGCTCATGCGTGTAGAAGTGCGAAGCTCAGGGCTTACTGCCAGGCTTTGAAGGCGAGCACTGCATTGAGGCCCCCGAAGGCGAACGAGTTCGACAGGGCCGCCTCCACGTGACAGGCGCGGGCGGTATTCGGTGTGACGTCGAGATCGCAGTTTGGATCCGGAGTGTTGTAGTTGGCGGTCGGCGGCAGCAACCCGTTGCCGAGCGCAAGGATGGTCGCGACGGCTTCGAGCGCGCCGGCTGCGCCGAGTGTGTGGCCGTGCATCGACTTGGTGGAGCTTATGGCAAGCCGTTCGGCATGGGGCCCGAAGACGGCGCGGATGGCCTGCGTCTCGATGCGGTCGTTGGCCTCGGTCGCGGTGCCGTGGGCGTTGATGTAGCCGATCTGCTCGGGAGCAAGGCGGGCATCGTCCAGCGCCTGCCGCATGGCGCGGGCCGGGCCGCTGGAGGTCGGCTGCGTGATGTGGCCGGCGTCGGCAGTTGAGCCGAAGCCGACGATCTCGGCCAGCGGGCGAGCACCGCGGGCCAGCGCGGCTTCAAGCGGTTCGAGAACCAGGGTTGCGCCGCCTTCCCCGACGATCAGACCACTGCGGTCGGACGAGAAGGGGCGACAGGTGTCCTTGCTGATGACGCGCATCGCCTCCCAGGCTTTGAGGCCGCCAAGGAAAAGTGGCGCTTCGCTGCCGCCTGCGACTGCAGCCGGGACCACGCCTGAGCGGACCAGATGGAAGGCCTGCCCAATCGCATGACCAGAGGACGCGCATGCGGTGGAGATGGTGTACGCGGGACCCTGGAGGCCCCAGCGCATGGAAATATGACTTGCGCCGGCATTGCTCATGCCGAGCGGGATCGTAAGCGGGTGCACGCGGGTGCGGTGGTTGTGGAAGAGCTCCCAGTAGCCGTTCTCTTCGGCGCCCCGTCCGCCCATGCAGGATCCGGTGACAACAGCGGCCCGGTCGCACAGCGCCGCTGTCCACTCGATGCCGGACTGCGCAATGGCTTCCTTGGCGGAGAGCACGGCGAACTGAGCAAAGCGATCCATGAAGGAGAGCTCTTTCAGATCGAAGAACTCCTCCGCGTTGAAGTCGCGGACCTCGGCTACATTCTGGAAACGTAGCGGTGCCGAATCGATGCGATGGATGGAGTGCTGCAGGGGAGCGATGCCGGGTTGACCTTTGACCAGGGAAGCCCAGAAGCACTCCGCGGTACGGCCGATGGAGCTGATGACACCGAGGCCGGTGACGACGACGCGATGCGGTGCCGCCACGCTACTCGCCCGCCTTGGGTTCAGGCAGAGGGACGGCACCAGCGGAGCCGGCCCGAGGAAAGTGGGGCGCCGGAAGCCCGGCTTCCTTGGCGGAGACGAGCAGGGAAACGCCTTCTACCATCTGCGGAATGCTTGCGACCTGCTTCGCATCCTCGTCATCAATCTCAATATCAAATTCGCTTTCCAGGTCAAAGAGGATGTTTAAGCGGTCCAGGGAGTCGATGCCCAGGGATTCAAACGTGCTTTCTGGTTTCACGCCTTCCAGCGGAACCCGTTTCGTTGTTGCGATGACGCGTAACACGCGGTCCTGGATCGACTCGGGCATAATCCTCAAATTCACCTTACGGGCAGCGTAGCTTTCCAAGCGAGGGCGGTGGGCTGGTCCCGCTTTGGCAAACCCTGATTCTACCTCCAAGTTGCAGAGAGCGTCTTGCTCTCCCGCACTAGCGCCGGCTCTTGGATCGGTCCTCGTCTGCCGATTGCTCCAGGGTATCGAAGTGGTGCTCGAGCGCGATACGTACCAGCTGCGCTCGCGTGCGCACGCCTGTTTTGGCGAACAACTGTTGCAGCACAGCCTTGACATACCCTTCGGAGATGCCGAGCTCGGCTGCGATCTCCTTGTTGGCGAATCCCGCGAAGACGCCCCTTAGTACGGCCCGCTCGCGAGGCGAGAGCTCGAGCCGGGGAACGCGCCGGGCTTCCTCCTGCCGGGCCGCCTGCAGCAGCCGCTGCAGTGCTGCAGTGGAAAGAAGCGCTTCACCCAGCATGACCTTGCGGATGGCGCTAACCAGCTCGGTGGGTGGCGCGTGTTTGAGGAAAAGCCCGGAAACACCGGCATCAAGCGCGCGCACGGTATCGCCGGAGCTCATGCCGGCTGTCACCAGCAAGACCTTGCCGAGAAAACCGGCCTCGCGAAGGTCAGAGAGGAAGTGGAAACCGTTTTCTTCGCCAAGGTCGAAGTCGAGCAGGATGAGGTCAGGCGCCTGCTCCAGGTCGAGAGTACGCAGCAGGGCCAGCGCTTCTTCACGTCTGGAGCACTGCCCTGCGATGGAGAGGTCGGGCTCTTCGGCAAGCAGCCGGCAAAGGCCCTCGCGGAAAAGAACGTGGTCGTCAAGCAGAAGTAGCCGGATCGCGCTCACCGGATGCTTACCGATCGGTCGGATAGATGTTCGTTCAGCTGAGAGGGTGCTCGCACGAGCTCGACAACAAAGGCGGCGCCAGAGCCCGGAGGACCGGGCCGGTGATGCAGGTCGCCTGAGAAAGAGCGTAACAATGCTCGCGACAGATATAGGCCCAGCCCGGCTGCGCGTGCCTGCTGCTGGAAGGGCTTGAAGAGGTACTCGGGGAAGGGGACGCCGGGGCCGGTATCGGCGACCGTAATCAGTACGCGCGAGCTTTCTGGAGCGACCGCGAGGGTGATGGCGCGCTCACGGCCGAGGGAGTTGGGCTGGCCTGGAGACTGGCTCCCGGTTTCGCGCAGAGCATGCTGGCTGTTCTTCACAAGATTGAGCAGGACTTGGAAGAGGCTCTGGCGATCGGCCCAGACTGCGGGAAGGCCGGCCGGAACCTGCCAGCGGAGATGGATCTCATCTTCGCGCAGGGCTGGCGCGATTACGATTTGCACCTCCTCCAGAAGCGAAGCGAGATCGAGCGCGGCAAACTGGTTCGCGGCTTCCCGCAGCTCCACCGAGGCAATCCGTTCCAGAGCTACGACGAGGGTGCCGAGTGCTTCGAAGTCTTTCGATCCGGCAAGCGAAAATCCGGGCTTGTCTGCCGGTTGATTGGCGCCCATGCCAGCCCGGCGCAGATTTTCATGCACGACGGCAATGGCGGCACACACATTGCGGACCTCGTGCGAGACAGCCCCGACGAGGATGCGTGAACCGGTGAGCAATTGTTGCAGGTTGGCTTCTTCGCGATCGCGCAGGTCCTCGGAAGTGTCGGCAACGAAAACCGCAAGACGGGGGCCGGTGCTGGTGCCGTAGGTCGAGAACCAGACGTCAGCCTGGAAGATTTCGCCGTTGGCGCGGTGGCCGCGGCACTCGATGGCGGTGTGAAAAACAGGAGCGCCGGGCGCAGGTGCGCGCAAGGTAGGCAGCTCCAGCAGCAGCGGCAGGTACGGCGCAAAGGAGTGGCCGGAAAGCGCGCCGCGCTCCAGCGCGAAGAGGCGGTCAGCTGCTTCGTTGGCCAGCAGCACGGTCCCGGTCGCGTCTGCTGTGAAAACGGCAACGGGACTGTTTTCCACGAGCACCCGCAGTTGTTCTTCCGCGTCGCGGCGCGCGACCATCTCTTCCTCGACGACGCGCAGGTGGTAAGCGGCGGCAAGGCGGCCGCGGACCACGCCGTGCACGAAGAGGGCAGCGCCTGCAAAGGAGCTAAAGTAGAGCATGTCGCGCGGTACACCAGAGTTCCAGTCCCATGGGTAGCCATCAAAAGCTTCCGCCATCGCCGTGCAGGCGGCAGCGAGCAGCAGCAGTGGAGTCCGCGGCAGGACTGTAGCCGCCAGCGCCATAGGGACCAGGTACAACCAGCCGAGTGGGACGGCATCACTGACCAGCCAGTCGAGTAAAGCCACGGCGACCAGCAGCGCGGTAGCCTGGGCGAGAACCAGGAGCACGCGGCGCTGGTTGCGAGGCGAGGCGGCGGGTGTTGCTGTTGCGGCCATAGTGAGAGGGAGCGGAGCTACAGAAAGCCGAGGCTGGACCGGTCTCGCTCCTGAGTATCGGCTTCTCCGCGCGCGACGTGCGAGAGTGTAGCCGAAAGATAGTGCTGCCGCTCCAGCCCCTTTGCGACTTCTTTATAGACCTCTTCCGTCTTTCTAACAAAGCCAGTCCTATGCTCAGGCGAGTGTTCAGGCCAGAGATGCGACGATAACCGAAAGATAGTCGGCAGCCGGAAACTGCGACGATAGACTGACAGTGCGATCCAGGCTGACCTTCCGGTTCACCGCCGCCCTCTGGGGTGTGCTCTTACGCTCCTGCGAGTGAACCATGGCTGGGCAGGCTTGGCGGATCGAGATAGACCGAGGAATACGGGCCGTCGAAGCCTGAAGCAATTGCCTCGCAGTCCGACTGAAGGAGTAATGATCTGCGCTGCTTGAAACGACCCAGGCGCCACACCCAGTTTGCAGCGGCAGCTCTTGCCTTGTTTCTGCTTGAGGGCTGCGGCCACAAAAAGCACGACGAGAACGCGGAAGCGCCGCCTGCGCCCAAGGCTGTTGTCCCGGCCGGCGATCCGACACTGGTGCATCTGGACCAGCCGGATCAGTTCCCGACGGTCGCAGCGGGCGAATATCAGGCGACCTCGACGCTGAACGTAACAGGGCAGGTCAATCCGGACGTGTCGCGCGAAATCCCGGTGATTACGCTTGCTAACGGGCGCGTGGTGGCGACCCATGTGCGTCTGGGCGATTACGTGCACAAAGGGCAGCTCGTGCTTGAGGTACAGAGCGCGGACGTGACCAACGCGTTCGACCAATACCTGAAGGCGGTCAACGACGAGCGCCTGACGCGGGTGCAGCTGGACCGTGACAACCTGCTGTATTCGAAAGGCGCGATCCCGAAGAGCCAGGTCGAGATCGCGCAGGATGCCGAGGACGACGCGGCGGCCGATCTGCGCGCGGCCGAGCAGCAACTGCATGTGCTGGGCGTTGACCCGAAGCATCCGGGCGAAACGGTCAAGGTGCTGGCGCCGGCTTCGGGCTTTATCGTGCAACAGAATGTGACAGAAGCCTCAAGCGCCGGGAACAACATCTCCGGGACGCCGAACGCGTTTGTGATCGCCGATCTTTCGCACGTGTGGGTGATCTGCAACGTCTACGAAAATGATTTGGCCAAGGTGCGCCTGGGGCAAACGGCTGACATCCGGCTGAGTGCGTACCCGGACCGTAAGCTCTCGGGCACTATCGGCGATATCGGGGCGATTCTCGATCCGACGTTGCGAACCGGGCAGGTGCGGGTTCAAGTGGAGAACCCCGGGTACTTCATGCGGGTTGGCATGTTTGCGACCGCTACCTTTTACGGCCGGTCGCTCGAAACGTATGCCTCGGTGCCGGCGACCGCGGTGCTGCACCTGCACGACCGTGAGTGGGTGTATGAGCCAATCGCCCCGGGCGAGAGGGACGGCGCGCAGGGCGCGCAGTTCCGCCGCGTGGGTGTGACGGCGGGCGATATGTTGCCCGGCGGCATGCAGGAAATCACAAACGGCGTGACGCCGGGGCAGCAGGTGGTGCGCAAAGCGCTTGAGCTGCAGAACACGGCGGCGCAGTGATGCGGCGCTGTCTGCGGCAGCCGGCATGGCCGGCTTTGAGCTCGCGGAGTGCGGTTCCGAGCCGAAGGCTTGCAGCCGTGTGGAGTGGCAAGCCGGCTTCGCTCGGTAGACGAGGAACGCGAAGCCTTCGACTCGGCTGCGTTTCGGCGGGGGCACCCGATTCCATCACGCGCCTGGACACGACGGCAGTCAGGCGGGTGGCGGCATGATTCGCGGCCTCGTCGACTTTGCGCTGAACAACCGCTTCATCGTGTTGATCGTCTCGATCCTGCTGTTTGCCTGGGGTGTCATCTCGTTCCATAACCTACCGGTGGAAGCCTATCCCGACGTGGCCAATAACTACGTCACTGTGATCACGCAGTGGCCGGGCCGCGCTGCGGAAGAGGTGGAGCAGCAGGTCACGGTGCCGCTTGAAATCTCGATGGCCGGCATTCCGCACATGACGGCGCTGCGCTCGACTTCGCTCGCCGGTCTGTCCGCGCTGAACATGATCTTCGACGACTCCTCGGCGAACGACTGGAACCGCGAGAAGGTGCTGGAGCGGCTGCAACAGGTGACTCTACCGAGTGGTCTGCAGCCGCAGATCGGCAGCGACTGGAGCCCAGTCGGGCAGATTTACTGGTACACGCTGGAGAGTACAAACCCGGCCTACGACAACATGGATCTAAAGTCCATCGAGGACTGGACGCTCGAAAAGGACTTCAAGACGGTTCCAGGCGTGGTGGACGTGTCGAGCTTTGGAGGACAGACGCGCGAGTATCAGGTGCGCCTGGACCCGAGCAAGCTGATCGCCTACGGGCTCACGCTGGCGCAAGTGGAGCAGGCGCTTCAGAGCAACAACATCAATGCGGGCGGCTCGTTTATTCAGGAGGGCTCGCAGCAAATTAACGTCCGTGCAGTGGGCCTCTACACCAACGTCAAAGACATTGAGAACACGCTGCTGAAGACGGTGAGCGGCACACCTATTTCTGTGCGGGATGTTGCCACGGTCGAAGAGGGCGCGAAGATCCGTTTGGGCCAGATCGGCAAAACGAAGCCGCGCGGCGACGGTGTGCTGGTCAATAATCCGGACACGGTCGAAGGTGTGCTGCTGCTGCAGAAGGGCGATGACTCCGACACGACGCTGGCCGGCATTCATCAGGAAATAACTGATCTGAACGAGCACGTTCTGCCGAAAGGCGTCCGCATTGTGCCCTTTCTTGATCGCTCCAACCTGCTGGCCTTCACCACGCATACGGTGCTGCACAACTTGACCGAAGGCATTGTGCTGGTGATGGTGATTCTGTTCCTGTTCTTGGGCAATGTACGCGGCGCGCTGATCGTCTCGCTGACGATCCCGTTTTCCTTGCTGTTCGCCTCGATCTGTCTGAGTCAGGCGCATATTCCCGCCAACCTGCTTTCACTCGGGGCGCTTGACTTCGGAATGGTAGTGGACGGCGCAGTAGTGATGGTAGAGAACATTGTGCGGCGCCTAAGCCACAACAAGGGCGAGGGAGTAACTCCATCAGAGGCGATTCGCCACGCGGCGCACGAAGTGCAGCGGCCTGTGTTCTACCCCATCGGCATCATCATCGTTGCTTACCTGCCCATCTTTACGTTGCAGGCCGTTGAAGGCAGGCTGTTTCGGCCCATGGCGTGGACGGTGGCGTTCGCACTATTGGGCGCATTGGTCTTCTCCATGTTCGTGGCGCCGGTGCTCTCGAGTTTTCTATTTCCGCGCGGCACTACGGAGTGGGAAAACCCGTTTCTGGCGGGACTGCTGCGTTTCTACCGGCGCTCGTTGACCTGGGCGATTCGGCGGCGCGGCGTGACTGTGACCGTGGCGGCGCTGGCGCTGGCGATCGCCATCGGCCTGGGCGTAAGCGGGGCGGTTGGGTCGGAGTTTCTGCCGCATCTGGATGAAGGATCGATCTGGGTGCGGGGAACGCTTGCGCCTTCTACCGGGCCGGATGTGAGTGTCGCGGTGACCAACCAGGCGCGGCTGATCCTGGCCGGCTTCCCCGAGGTGACACAGGTGGTGAGCCAGACGGGGCGGCCGGATGATGGCACTGACACAACAGGTTTTTACAACACGGAGTACTTCGTCGATCTGAAGCCGAAAGACAAGTGGCGGTCGGTCTTCGGCCAGGATAAAGACGAGCTGATCGCAGCCATGGACAGGCAGCTGGAGAAGATACCCGGGGTGATGTGGAGCTTTTCACAGCCTATTTCGGACAATGTCGAGGAGGCGGTGAGCGGGGTCAAAGGCGAACTCGTTGTGAAAATCTACGGCGACGATCTGCACACGCTCGAAAGCATTGGCGACCGGATCGTGCAGGTGATGGGCACCATACCGGGGGTCACCGATTTGGGCCTGTTCCGCGTGATCGGGCAGCCGAACCTGAACTACACGGTGAACCGTGCGGCCGCGGCGCGCTACGGCGTCAATGTAAGCGATGTACAGGACGCTATCCAGACCGCGGTCGGCGCTGCGCCGATCACGCAGGTGCTGCGCGGCGAGGCGCGCTACGACTTAACGATACGCTACCAGGCAAAGTACCGGGATACCCCGGATGCACTCAACAATATCTTGCTGACCGCGCAGGACGGCGAGCGGGTACCGTTAGCGCAGCTGGCGACGGTGAAGACCGAAGACGGCGCCGAGGAGATCTACCGGGAGGGCGGCAAACGGTTTGTGGCCGTGAAGTATAGCGTACGGGGCCGCGCTCTAGGCTCGACAGTGGAAGAAGCGATAGCCCGGGTGAACAGGCAGGTGAAGCTGCCTCAGGGCTACCACACAGACTGGGCGGGCGAATATGAGAGCCAAAAACGCGCGGACAAGCGCCTGGCCCTGGTGGTGCCGCTCGCGCTTTTCGTGATTTTTATGATCCTTTACCTCATGTTCGGCTCGTTTAAATGGGCGCTGCTGATTCTGGCCAACGTGGCGATGGCCCCGTTTGGCGGCATGCTGGCGCTGCTGCTGACGGGTACGCACTTTTCTGTAAGCTCCGGGGTGGGTTTTCTGGCGCTCTTCGGGGTTTCGGTGCAGACCGGCGTCATCATGCTCGAGTACATCAACCAGCTCCGCGGGACGGGGATGAGCGTGGCCGAGGCAGCGGTGAACGGTGCAGTGGAGCGGCTGCGGCCGATCATGATGACCATGGTGGTGGCGACGCTCGGACTGCTGCCGGCCGCGACTTCACATGGGATCGGTTCGGATTCGCAGCGGCCGTTCGCAATCGTGATCGTCGGCGGCCTTATTGGGGCTCTTCTACTGAGTGTGTACCTGTTGCCGACCTTATACGTCTGGGTCGCGCGACCCAGCGACAGGCTACCGGCGGAGTCGTCGGAGGTGGAGGTTTGATGCGACGCCTACCGCTCAGCCCCGGTCTCTTTTTGGCCGCTCTGCTGCTGGTTACCGCACGTGGACAGGCACAGATTCAGCCGCAGCCGCCAGCGCAAACCCAGCAGGCGCCCGCACTGCCCGAGGAGCCGGTACCGACGGTGCCGGGGCATGTGCCGGAAGGCGTACCGGAGCTGAACGGAGCGCCGCTCGACAACCCGGCGGCTCATCCGGAAAAGCAGAACGGAGGCACGATGAAGCAAGTCGGGCCGCCGCCTCCACCGCCGGCTGACCCGCGGCAACCGCTGGGAGCGCTGCCGGGGGCACTGACGCTGGAACAGATCATCACGCTTGCGCGGAGCCAGAACCCTACGTTGATTGCCGCACGCCGCAACCTAGATTCGGTACGCGCGCAGGAGATCCAGGCAGCAGTGCGTCAGAACCCGCAGTTTGCCGCCGTCGGCCAGGACGTGTCGCTGCTCGACCAGAACCCGGACGGCCCGTACCTCTACGCGGGACAGGTGTCCCGGCTGTTTGAGCGGGGCCAGAAACGTCGCTGGCGCATTGATATCGCGAAGGCGACCACCAACCAAACCGACGCGCAGCTGCGCGATCTCGAGCGCGGGACCGTTCTCTCGGTCAAGCAGGCCTTTGTGTCCATGCTGGTCGCGAAAGCCGCGCTTATGCTCGCGAATGCGAACCTCGCGGATTTCCGGCGCGAGGTCACCATCAACTACGACCGCTATACCGCAGGCGATATTGGCAAGCTCGACATCGAACGGCTGGATCTGCAGCTGGCGCAGTTCGAAAGCGACCAAGCAGCTGCTGTGATTAGCCTTCGGCAGTCGAGCGATCAGTTGCAGACGTTAATCGGGGTGGTAAGCCCGAAGACCGACTTCGATATCCTCGGGGACATCGTCCCTCCCGTCATGCCTCTGAATCTTCCGACGCTGGACGCCCGGGCCCTTGCTGCGAGACCCGATTACCAGGCTGCCGCAGCCGGAGTCGCGGTCGCGCAGGGCAACGTCAAACTTGCTTACGCGAATGGAACGGCTGACCCGACGCTGGAAGGGGAGTATGACCGGTCCGGAAATTCCAACTCTGCGGGTTTTAACGTCAGCATTCCCCTGCGCATCTTTGACCGCAACCAGGGTAATAAGAAGACGGCGGATTACAGCCTGCAGTCCAGCCAGTTCTCGGTGATCGCAGCGAGAAATCAGGTCTACTCCGACGTTGATCAAGCCTGGATCGGGTATACGCAGTCCAAGGCGCTTTCCGATCGGTATAACCATTACCTGGATGAGGCCGGAGACGTGCTTTCGATCGCCCAGTTCGCTTATGAGCACGGCGGCATCGCGCTGATCGACTACCTGGACGCCCTTCGGGACGCCCGCTCAACAACGGCGGACGCCCTGAACGCCTACCAGTCCACCTGGCTTGCCATCCATCAGCTTTCCTACGTTTCGGCAACGGAAGTGCTGCCTTAGAGCAGGAACCCCATCCGGCATTCCGGCATCACGGGCTGATTCCCTTGGTTCCAGGGCGGCCGTCCGCACACGGTGCTTGCTGATAGGGTGGTTCCGTCTCGCGCAGCCCTTGCCGGGTGATCAGACTGCCTTTCCGACCGGTGAGCCGGTCTGCGCCTCAGCTCGCAATGCGAGTTTCGCGGGACCAAGAACCTCCCCGGAGCGAAAACCTGCTACTGTTTTGTTCTACTTGTTCAAGAGTCTGCGACTTCTCACGCGACGGCGAGTCCCACCGGGGATCTTAGCCGTACTTCAGTGAGAAAAGACAGCTGGGGCTCTTGCGGGTTACCTAGACGAACCGCTATCGTCAACGGGTTCGGTGAGGGTCAATTATGCTCGACCTCGCTTTGCCGGCTTCTAGCTACCTGATCTGAGGAGGAGAGATTTGCTGAGATCGCCTCGGTGGCTTCTCCCCTCCGCCGGCCATACTCACGCTGGCCTCAGCGGGTCCCCACAAGCCCTGCAAACTACCCTGCTGGAGCACCTGGCAGCAAATGGAGCGCTTGATCGCCGGCCGGGAAAGCCGCTCCACGTGCTCCATGTCATCGCGCGGCTCACGCCGTCCGACGGCGGACCGCCGGAGATGCTTCGGCAGCTGGCCGCGAACTATAGGGAAATCGGCGACACGCTTGAGGTCGCGACCCTGGACGACCCGGCAGCACCCTACCTCCAGCACTGCAAGTTTCCCGTCCATGCCTTCGGGCCGGCACATTCGAGCTACGGTTTGTCCCGAAGCCTGCTTCGATGGCTGCGCAAGAACGCGTCCCGGTTCGACCTGGTCGTCATCAATAATGTCTGGTTGTTTCCTGCGGTGGCCGCGTGGCTCGCGGCGATGAACGCAAAGGTGCCCTACGCAGTGTTTACGCATGGCGCTCTCGACGTCTTCTTCAAAAAGCGCTACCCGTTGAAGCACCTGAAGAAGGTGCTGTATTGGCCGTTGCAATACCAGATCCTGAGAAATGCTTCAGCCGTGCTCTTTACCAGCGAGCTGGAGCGCGAGCTGGCGCTGGCCAGCTTCAAGCCCAACCGATGGACAAGCGTTGTTGTGCCGTACGGGACCAACCGCCCCGAGGGCGACCCCGAGACACAGCGGGAGGCATTTTTAGCGGCGATTCCAGAGCTGCGAGGTCGCCGCTTTCTGCTGTTCCTCTCCCGCATTCACGAGAAGAAGGGTTGCGATCTGCTTGTTGACGCTTTTGCCGAGGCGGCCAGGGATCATCCGGATATCGACCTGGTGGTCGCCGGGCCCGACCAGATGGGCCTGCAGGCGAAGCTCGAGGCAAGAGCCACACGGCTGGGCATTGCGCGCCGGGTCTTCTGGCCGGGCATGCTGCAGGGGCCGGCGAAGTATGGTGCTTTTCGCGCGGCAGAGGCCTTTGTGCTGCCCTCCCACCAGGAGAACTTCGGGATCGTGGTCGCCGAGGCGCTTGCTTGCGGTACGCCGGTGCTGATCTCCAATCAGGTCAACATATGGCGCGAGATCCTGGAGACGGGGGTGGGTCTGGTTGAACCGGATACGCTGGAAGGCACCAGGCTGCTGCTTCGTCGTTGGCTGGCCATGAGCGCGGCGGAGCGTCTGGCTATGGCGACGGCGGCCGAGGAGGTCTTTCAGCAGCGTTTCTCGCTGCGGCGATCGGCGGAGTCGATCCACGCACTGGCGGAGATCTTCAAAGAAGCAAGCGGTTCGGCTGCCTCCTCCTGAACGGTTGCTGTCCGAGTGGTGCCCTAAGCCTCCACTAGGCATGACCGGCAGGTGTTTCGGTCGCTCTAGGATGCCGATGGTGCTCTGGAGCTCGAAGGCAGGCGATCCTCACTCATGCAAAAGGGGCCGTCGCAACGGCGACGAGCGAGTCAGCGCAGCCGTAGTAGAGCAGCCATCGACCATGGAACAGTACTAGGCCCTCGGCGAAGGTGGTGCCGGCAGCGTACTGGCCAGTTTTCTCGTAAGGGAGGGTCGGTTGCAGCACCGGAGCTGCCGTGCGATCGAGAAGTTTTGACGGGTCGGCAGCCGAAAAAAGCGCCTCGCCTGCCGCATACGCCCCTTGCCCCAGCATAGGGTCGCCGTTATCGCCTGCGTTCTTGCCGTCGTAGATCACGACAATACCCCGGCCGGTGAGCACCGGCGGTGGTCCGGTCTCAGGAAAGGCGCTGTCGAAGTGGTGAAGCCGGGGGCCGAGAAGTTCCAGGTAGGACCACTGTATGGAAGAGCCCTGCTTATGGCCGGTAAGCAGCGGTGACCAGTGAATGAGGTCGCTTGAGGTGGCGAGATGGACTGCGCCCTCGCCCCAGTACATCCAGTAGCGGCCGTGGATCCTGGCGGCGACAAGCCGGTCATGTGCGGGTGTAGTAAGAATGCCAGCCGACTTGTACTTGAGAGACGCATCAGAGCCAGAGGAGCCGAAAGCCGGACCGTGCTTGGTCCAGTGCTCGAGGTCGGGCGAGGTGGCGATCCCGACCGAGTAAGTCTGGCGGTTCCACTGCGTGTAGGTCAGGATGTAGGTGCCGTCGGGAGCTTCAACCAGGCGAGGGTCTTCAACCCCGCCCGGCCACTCGCGCGCCTGCTGGGCGTCGTGTGCCGGGTAGAAAACCGGGGCCGGCATCCGCATGAAGTGGATGCCGTCGCTGCTTGCAGCCAGGCCGAGCCGGGAGGTGTGATGGCCAATCGCTGCCTCGCCGGAGTCATCTTCAGCGCGGTACAGGACGTAAACGCGATCCTTTCGCACGACAGCCGCCGGGTTAAAGGTGTGCAGCGCCTCCCAGTGTGTCGGCTTCCCTGATATTGGATCGAGGAAGGTCGACGCAGGCCGGGGAGTGATCACAGGATTGCCGCTGGCCGGACGCGTGAACGGGCCGATCTGCCAGGTGCGCAGCTGTTTTCCGCCGCCTTGCCCGAGTACAGGCAGGTTTAGAGCCAAGCAGAGTGTACCTGCGGCAGCAAGGATCAGGTTTGGCCATGCGAGTGAGACGGGTCGGGAACGCTGGGTTCGCATGCGCACAACCTACCTTACACGCTAGGCAGGCTCGGTTGCTTGCCTGCCGTCCCGCGCTGGCGTAGACTTTCCCTAGTCGCGTTGGTGCCGTGTTGCGCCTGCGGTGTTTCGGGCGCCTGTGCGCAGAGCGGTTGTCGGGCAGTGGGCGAAAGCCCACTTTTTCTTTGGGACGAACCGGTGCTTCGTGGCCACTTCGAGGCTGTGCGCCGCGAGCAGAAGCCCGGAAACGGTGAACAAGGACGACGATGAGTTTGATCAACCAGCAGATACGAGCTCTTGCTGAGCGAGTGGCCGCCTCGCACGGGCTCGAAGTGGTTGATCTGGAATTTCAGGGTGGCGGAGGCAAGCACCGGACGTTGCGTATCTTCCTCGAGCGCAATGCGGAAGGACGCGCCACGTTGGAGCAGCGGCTCGCGGCGATGCGGTCCGCTGATGGCGACGCAGAGAAGCCGGAGTCGGCCGAATCGGAAAGCAGTGAAGGAGCGATCGTGCTCGACCTGGTAGAGGCTGGAGAAGCGGCAGGGCTGAGCGCAGAAGAGGATGAGTTGGCATACCTGCGGGAGCTGCCCCCCGGAGTCCCGGTAGCGCAGCTGTCCGGGATCACGCACGGAGACTGTGAGCGCTTCTCCCGTGATTTCGGGACAGCCCTGGATGTTGAGGATCTGGTTCCCGGCGCCGAGTACCTGCTGGAGGCGAGCTCACCGGGGCTGGATCGAAAGCTGACCCGCCCAGAAGATTTCGCCCGGTTTGCGGGGCAGTTGTGCAAGGTGCAGACATTTACGGCGGTGAAGGAAAACCGGCACTGGCAGGGGCATCTGGGTTCGGTCACGAGTGAGACAGTCTTGCTGCTACCGGTTGCGAACAGAGGCGGCAAGGGCGCGAAAAAGAAGGGCAAGACGGCCGACGGCCTCCAAGCGGTTGAGATCGAGTTCCGCAACATCGAGAAAGCGCAGCTCGTACCTGAGTTCTAAGGTCGCGTGCAGCCAAGTAATACCGCCGGCAGGGCTGGAATGAGCAATACGAGCAAAGACGCAGGCAGGATGCCGGCGGCAGGGAAGGACGCAAAGAACCATGGCAGTGAGTCAGCTGTATCAGAGCATTGAGATACTCAGCCGCGACAAGGGCATTCAGCCGGAGGTCGTCGTTGCCGCAGTTGAGGACGCGATTGCGCTTGCAACGCGCAAGTACTACAAGACGCAGGAGAATATGCGCGCCGAGCTCGACAAGGAGTCGGGTGAAATCCGGGCGTACGCCTATAAGACGGTCGTGGAGACGCCGGAAGAAGTGGAGGACGAGGTAAACCAGCTGACGCTGGATGCGGCGCGGGAGCTGGCGCCCGAAGTCGAAGTAGGCGGGGAGATTCGCTACTACAAGCCCACTGAGGTCCTGGGCCGCATTGCGGCGCAGATGGCCAAGCAGGTCATCTTTCAGAAAGTTCGCGAGGCCGAGCGCGACACCGTCTTCCAGGAGTACGGCAGCCGGGTCGGCGAGGTAATTACCTGCACGGTGAAACGGCTGGAGCCGCAGGATGTCATTTTTGAGCTCGGCAAGGCGGAAGCGCGTATGCCGCGGCGGGAGCAGTCGCGCCTGGAGCAGTTCGCCGTTGGGGAGCGTGTACGTGCCGTGCTGCTTCGCGTCGACCGTGCTGCGAAAGGTCCACAGGTGATTGTGAGCCGCGCCGCGCCGGAGCTGGTGCAGAACCTGTTCCAGAGCGAGGTGCCGGAAATCTACGACGGTACGGTACAGGTGCGCGCGATCGCACGCGAGGCGGGTGAGCGAACCAAGATCGCGGTGCAGTCGCGCGACAAGGATGTGGATCCGGTGGGCGCATGCGTGGGCATGAAGGGCATGCGCGTGCAGTCGATCATCCGCGAGCTGCGTGGAGAAAAGATCGACATCATCGAGTTCTCAGAAGAGGTGACGACCTTTGCCGAGAAGGCGCTGCAGCCGGCCAAGGTGAGCCGCGTCACGATCGCGGATCTGAATGACAAGCAGCTGGAAGTGATTGTCGACGATACGCAGCTTTCGCTCGCCATCGGCAAGAGGGGGCAGAATGTACGGCTGGCGGCCAAGCTGCTGGGCTGGAAGATTGATATCAAAAGTGAGGAAGAGAAGCGGCAGGAGGTCGAGCAACAGATGCAGGCCTTCTCCGGCGGGCCTTCAACGCCGATCGAGCAAGTTTCAGAGCTTGGCGAGCAGATTATCGAGAAGCTGGTCGCGGCCGGCATCACAACCGTAGAAGCTCTCGCTGACATGACGCCCGAGCAACTGGAAGAGGTACCAGGAATCGGAGAGCGGACGCTTGAAAAGATAAGCTCGGCGGTCCGGCGCTACTTCGGCCAGTACGAACAGGGCGAGGAGCCGTCAGCATCGGCTGCTACGCCGGAGCAGCCGGCAACGGAAGGGGACGACGTGCCAGACAAGATCGAGGACGAGAGTGAGATTGGAACGGAAACGCATGTGCCGGTAGACCTGAGCGAGAGCTCGGTATACGGCAAGGATGAAATGGTGCCGGCGGTTGGCGGTGCAGATGTTGCGAGTGAAGCAACGCTGGACCGGCTGGAGGCGATGACCGGGGGCGCGGAGATCGAGGATGAGCCTGGAACCTATAACTCGCCGGTCGACCATGAGATTGAAAAGGCGGATGCCGGCTTCGATGAGGAGCTCGATGCGCTGGCCGTCAACATGACCCAGGACGATGCGCTCCCGGAGACGCGGGATGGTTCCGGCCGGATTGCGGATGACACGGCCGAGGAGCGGCTGGCCGAGATCACTGAGACCGGGCCAATGCTCGACGGCGAAGGTGCGGATGTGTACACGCCGGGCCGTGACGACACCAGTGCCGTACTGGCCGAGCACCACCCGAATACTGACATCGCGCGATCTGATGCAGTAATCGAGGGCAATGTGGACGAGACCCGGGATGAGCGCAAGCAAGGCGCGAAGGTGGATGAGGGGACAGGCTCGTGAGCAACATGGCGAGTGGCCACTATCAGGCGGCCGCTTTCGTGAGGGCGCAAGAGTTTAAAGCAAAGCCGGTCAATTCGCGCAATAATAGATATCGCGTTGACTCCCGCTGTGCCGAGGTTCCCATGAGCATGTAAGCGGCAAGGACGAAACATAAAGGGGCGAATGAGTAAGGTTCGGATTAACGATTTAGCTCGTGAACTGGAAGTAAAAAGCAAGGCCATTCTGGATGTGCTGACGGCCGTCGGTGTGACCGAAAAGAAAACACATTCCAGCTCCCTGGAGGATGACGAGGCCGAGCGTGTACGCGGCGCGCTCACGCGGGGCGGCAGCCGCGGAGGTAACTCCTCTGCGCGGCGAGAAGCCGAGAACCGGCCAAGTATCGACTTGTCCCGGGTGGCGAAACCCGGGGATGTGTTGCGTGCACTTCAGGAGCGCCAGGCAGGCTCAGCCGCCTTGACACAGCCACAGCGACCATCGATCGCGTCCGCTCCACCGGCTCGTCCCGTTGTTGCGGCTGCGCCTCCTGCAGCCGCCCGACCAGCTCCTCCTGCCCTACCGCCGCGTCCCCCCCAGGCGGTGACTTCGAACCCGGCTCCCGGAACCGCTTCCCCCGGGCCAGCGAGTTCGGCGTCAGGATCCGGCGTCGGTGTGTCCGCTCCTGTGGCTCCGCGTCCAGCCGCTCCGTCCAGCGCATCCTCTGCTCCGGCAGGGCAGCCCGTGCGTCCGCAGGCTGCCATCGCAGCCCCTGTTAGCAGTGCGGGCACTGCGCAGCAGCCGGCGCCAAGATCAGAGGGTGCACCAACGCCTCCTGCAGCAACGGCGCCCGTGGCAGCTCGTCCGCCCGCGCCTCCAACCGCCTCCACCACGGCAGCACAGCCGGTGCAGACGACCGGCGCTTCGGCCGGCACGGTGCGCGCCCCATCCGCGCCGCCTCCCGGCGGCTTCGGCAACAACGTTGAAAACCGTCCGGCTCCGCGCAGGATCGTGCCGCAACCGCGCCAAGCTCCGCAAATCATCGCTCCACCGGCTATCGCGGCCAAGGTCCCCTCTGGCCCAGTTGCTGGTCGGCCACCGGCCGGGGCGGTGGCTGCTCCGCGCCCGGCAATTGCTTCCAGTGCCCCAACCTCTCCGGTCGTTGTCGCGCGGCCGCCGGTGGCAGCGCCGCCCGCAGCCGCAAGTGCTGTCCCGGTAATTTCAGCGCCTCCAGCAGCTCCACCGGCACCGGCTGCGCCGGTGGCGGCAGCTGCCCCGTCACTTGCGCCAGCTCCTGAGGCTCCCGCGCAGCCGGCCACGCCGACGCCGGAAGTAGCGGCTGTTCCGGCGCGTCGGGTGATCATGCCCCAGACTGGCCCTCGACCGGTGTATACGGCGCCGCCGCCGCCACCTCGCCCCGCTGCTCCGGTGCCGAGCAGCAGTGCCGCCGGCGTGCCAGCTGGCGTGCAGCGCGGCCGCCCGATTTTTGATCGCCGACCGTCCGGCGCTCCCGGTGGACCGGGTGGCTCTCAGGGCGGCGGCTACCAACGCCCGGGCGGCTTCAACAACAGTCCTGGCGGCGGCTACGCAGGCGGCCCCGGGGGTGCGCCGGGTGCACGCCGACCCATGCATCCTACCCGCCCGGGATTTGCACCGAGCGGCCCCGGCGGACGGCCGGGCGGTCCCGGTGGACCTGGCGGCCGCCCGGGATTCGGTGGCCCGCGCCCAGGCGGGTTCGGTGCGCGCCCAGGCATGGGTGCGCCTGGCGCAGCGCCCATGGGCGAAGCGCCAAAGCCGCAGCGCCCGAGTGGACCGAAGGGTCGTGGGCGTCAGCAGTATCCGAAGAGCAAGGAAGGCCCGATGAAGGGCTTCAATCCGCCGCCGCGGTATGGCGGTGCGATGGTCATGTCCAACGAGCCGGTGCCGATCACGCGCAAGATCACCGTGACCGAGGGCATCAGCGTCAAGGATCTGGCAGAAAAGCTCGACGTGCGTGGCAAGGACCTGATCGCCAGCCTGCTGATGCGGGGCGTTTTCGTCACAGTGAACCAGTCGCTCGATGGCGAGCTGGTGCGGGATGTCGCGGCGCAGTTCGGCGCCGATACCGAGATCATCTCGTTCGAGGACGAGATGGCCAACGAGGCAATCGAGAATATCCTGTCGCAGGAGAATATCGATGAGCTCGAGGTACCGCGGTCGCCGGTTGTGACTGTGATGGGCCACGTTGATCACGGCAAGACGTCGCTGCTCGACGCGATCCGCGAGACCGATGTTGCGGGCGGCGAGGCGGGCGGCATTACCCAGCATATTGGCGCCTACAAGGTACGTATCGCGAAGCCGGATTCGCCTGCCTTCGGGCGCGAAATCGTCTTCCTCGATACGCCGGGCCACGAGGCGTTCACCCGCATGCGTTCGCGCGGGGCGAAGGTGACGGATATCGTCGTGATTGTGGTCGCGGCAGATGATGGCGTAATGCCGCAGACGCTTGAGGCGGTAGATCATGCGAAGGCGGCGAACGTGCCGATTATTGTCGCGGTAAACAAGATTGACAAGCCAGAGGCACAGCCGGAACGGGTGATGAAGCAACTGGGCGACCGCGGTGTAGTGCCGGAGGTATGGGGCGGCGACACGATCTTTGTCGATGTTTCGGCCAAGAAGCACACCAACCTGGATCTCCTGCTTGAAAACATCACGCTCACGGCGGATGTTGCGAGTCTAAAGGCGACGCCGGGCCGGTCCGCAGTTGGAACGGTTGTGGAAGCAAAGCTCGACCGTGGCCGGGGCGCGGTCGCGTCGGTGCTGGTGCAGAACGGCACGCTCAGGTCCGGGGACTCGTTCATCGTCGGCAACACATTCGGCAAGATCCGGGCGATGTTTGATGACCGGGGACGCCCGATCGACATTGCCGGGCCCTCGACGCCGGTCGAGATCCTGGGTCTGGAAGCGATGCCGGATGCGGGCGACACCTTCTTGGTCGTGAGTGATCGCGATAAGGCGAAGGGCATTGCGCAATACCGCAAGATGAAGGAGCGCGAGGCGACCCTTGCGAAGTCCTCGCGTGTGACGCTCGAGGGTTTAGCGGACCAGATCAAGCAGGCTGGCATGAAGGAGCTGGCGCTGATCATCAAGGGCGACGTGCAGGGCTCGGTGCAGGTGCTGGCCGACTCGCTGCAGAAGATGTCGACCGAGAAGGTGCGCATCAAGGTAATCCACTCGGGGGTGGGCGCGATCACGGAGTCCGACGTGCTGCTTGCGTCGGCTTCGAACGCGATCATTATCGGTTTCAATGTCCGGCCGGATCGCAAGAGCTCCGACCTGGCCGACCAGGAGAATGTGGAGATCCGGCTGCACTCGATCATCTACGAGTTGCAGGACGAGATCCGCAAGGCGATGCTTGGGCTGCTTGACCCGGTCTTCCGGGAAAGCTACCTGGGCCGGGCGGAGGTTCTCGAGGTCTTCCGCATTCCGAAGATCGGCACCATTGCCGGCTGCCGCGTCACAGACGGTTCATTGCGGCGCGATATAGAGGTGCGGGTGATGCGTGGTGGCGAACAGCTCCACAAGGGTCGGCTCCAGTCGCTCAAGCGCTTCAAGGATGACGTTCGCGAAGTCACGAATGGCATGGAGTGCGGCGTCGGTGTGTCGGGCTTCTCGGATCTGCAGCAGGGAGACCTCCTCGAGGTGTTCACAACTGAGAGGGTCGCCGCAGAGCTGACAGCAACGCGTCCGCCAGCAGCGGTTGCGGCAACAACCTGAGTCGCTGTTATCAACTCGTAAAGGCCCGCGCGTCAGCGCGGGCCTTTCTCTTTGCGCTCTCATGGCGAAGCTTCACGCGACTTTACTCCCGAGAAATTGCCCGCGGTAAACAGAGAGCTTAGATTGAGTAGCGCCTTTGCTGCAGGCCTATCTGTAACGATTCCATGACATTTGCGAAGGGCCGGGAGCTCTTCTTCCAGGTGTCACCGATCACTAAGCCCGCAATTTGCAGATTTTCTGCTTTCCGCGCTCGCCACTATCCCACCGAAGTTGTAGGATGACGCCATGTCCTTGTCGCAGGGCATGTTTTTGTCTCCACCTGTGTGGGAGGCACGTATGGGTGGCTGACAGCGCCCAGGGTGAGCCGCAGGCTCACGAGCTGCTTCGGCTTCTTCTAACTGCGCATTTGTATTGGCGCATACGGTCAACGCACGACTTCGAATTACAGACTTCTCGAACGCACCAGTCACCGGTACTGATCGCCCGAGCTCTTCACTTGGGCGGACGGTGCTTCTCTGGAGGATCAAGATGCTGCAGCAGCCGGCTGCTAACGAGTCGCAACCCTTCCGCCTTGACGTTCCACTGCATAACCTTCTCACGCAGCAGCCTGGCCCTCCGCCGAGTTTCCAGCCCAAGGGTGAGCCCCAGCGCTTCCCTGATCCGGTCTTTCCGCAGCATCCGGAGTTGCTTGGCCCTGTCGATTTCGATATGCCGTTTACCCCGCCCGAGAAGCGGCACTGGGGCCCTGGACAGATCTACCACGCCATGCAGGGCTGGCTTTTCCCGTATATTCGCTCTCGCGTGACCTCGGGTGATTTCCACCCGCTGATTGCCTACCTCTTCACCGAATTCAAGTGCAACCTGGACTGCCATTATTGCTGGGCTTTTGACAACAAGGTGAAGGGCATGACGGAAGACGTAGCCAAGCGCTCCATCGACTGGCTGCACGGCACGGGCTGCCGGGTTCTAGCCTTCATGGGCGGCGAGCCGCTGCTCCGCCCCGATCTGATCCAGCGCGTCACTTACTATGCTGCAAAGAAGAATTTCTGGATCTATCTGCCGACAAATGCCCGTTTGTTGCGCACGGATGTTATTGACAAGCTGGCGGACGCGGGTATGTCGACTTTTAACATCGCCGTCGACTCTGTTGAATTGCGTAAGTCGCTGCCTAAAGCTCTCGCTCCAATCCGCAAGCAGTTCGAGTACCTGGTGCGTAAGCAGTACGGTTATGGTTATTCCGTCTTCTTCAACATAAATATCTGCCGAAACAACTTAGCGGATGTGCGCGAGCTGACCGAGATCGCTCGAGACCATGGTATCGCCACGGATTACCACATCAACGAGTCCCCCTTGCTGGAGCAGGACGATCACTTCAAGCACAAGGATGAAAACGAGACCTACATTACGCGGGAGGACTGGCCGGCTGTTGAAGAAACGGTGCAATGGTTGACGGAGAAGCAGGACGCCGGTTACAAGATGGTGAACTCCAACGCGCGCCTCTGGCAGATGGTCGACTTCATGAAGGGGAACCACTTTCCGTGGAACTGCCGAGCTGGTCAGAATTCGATGATTATTCGTGTAGACGGCTCACTCGCTCCGTGCTTTCCTATGTACACCGCGAACTATGACTGGGGCGTGGTGGATGACCATAAGTTCGAGACCAAGCAGCTGGACAAGATGAAGGAAAGCTGCCAGACGCAGTGTTTTTCCACACTGAACCACATTCTGGGCTGGTGCTACAACGACCAGCGTGTCATCAAGTACTTCTTCAAGCAGCTTACCCATGGCTTCCAGGGCGTAAAGGGGCAGATGGACTAGCAAGGGCGTGCTGTCGCGCACGCCCGGTCGTACCCGCTGTTTGCTGAAGCGCGGTGTAGGTCGAAAGGTGGCCTGCAACGCGCCGTACGGACCAGCGGAAGTCACCAACCTTTACCCGAGGAGACGAATCCGATGCCGTTAGCCGAGCAGCAGCTTACCCCCGCACAGCAGGAGCTGAACCAGGTAAAGTTCGACATGGAAATCCAGGCCATGGTGGACGCAGAGCGCGCACGCCTGCGTGCTGAGGCTGGTCTGGCGCGCATGCGCGAGTTCAAGAAGCCAGTGGAGCGAAGCTTCACCGGAGGCGAACGCGACACTACCACCATTCTCTTCGGCGGGCTTACCTGGAAGCATGAAGAGATGATCAAAGCGGTATTTCACGGCTCAGGCTACCGTTGCGAAAACATTCCTACACCGGATGTCTCCGACTTTCAGGCAGGCAAGGAGTACGGCAACAACGGCCAGTGCAATCCGACTTACTTTACAGTCGGTAACCTGGTGCAGTACCTGCAGAAGCTCGAGCGCTCCGGACTGAGCCGTCAGCACATTCTCGAGAACTATGTCTTCTTCACCGCGGGCTCATGCGGTCCGTGCCGGTTCGGCATGTATGAGGCTGAGTATCGCTTCGCACTGCAGAATGCCGGCTTCGACGGCTTTCGCGTGCTGCTATTCCAGCAAACCGACGGCATCAAGGCAGCGAGCGGTGAGCCTGGCCTGAAGTTCTCGGTGGACTTTGGCATGGGCATGCTGAATGCTCTCAACCTAGGCGACGTGGTTAACGACATGGTGTACCAGATCCGCCCCTTCGAGGTGAACAAGGGCGAGACGGATCGCGTCATCCAGGAGTCGGTGACGCTGATGACCGATACCCTGCGGGAACGCAAGCGCTGGCACATTGATGACGCAGCTCCACAGTGGCTGAAGCCCGCGCTGGCCAGCCAGCCCAAAGTTACTGGCATCCTGTGCACGCTAGGCAAGGTAGCGCACAACCTGTACGGCAAGGAGTATGTGGACGCGCTCCATACCTGCCGCGATGCAATGGACAACATTGAGGTAGATCGCCTGCGTGTGAAGCCTGTGATCAAGATCACCGGTGAGTTCTGGGCGCAAACCACGGAAGGCGACGGTAACTTCAACATGTTTGCTTTCCTGGAAAGGGAAGGCGCACAGGTCGTTGTGGAGCCGATCGCTACCTGGATCGACTACATGATGTATGTCGCGAAGGAAGGCTCGCGGGCGCGGTTCCAGGCAGAAAAGAAGCATAAGGATGTGAAGTGGTACGAGGTGAAGAAGCAGGCTGCGAACGGGTTCGGCGAGTTCAAGAAAACTGCCGGGCTGACGGTAGGCAGCCGTATGTGGACTTACTTCTACCATCGCTCGATCAAACATCTGGGCGGGATCACGCATCACCTGATCCCCCAGCAGGAGCTGGCCGGCCTTGCGCACCCTTTCTACCACCAGCTTGCGCGCGGCGGCGAGGGACACATGGAGGTGGGTAAGAACATCTACTACACTGTCAACCACCTGTGCCACATGGTGCTCGCGCTCAAGCCGTTCGGGTGCATGCCTTCCTCGCAGTCCGATGGCGTGCAATCTCGCGTCGTCAATGCGTTCAAGGACATGATCTTCCTTCCGATCGAAACCTCCGGCGAGGGCGAGGTCAACGCACACAGCCGTGTGCAGATGTCGCTGGCTGAAGCGAAGTCCAAGGCACGGGCAGAGTTCGACGGCGTGCTGCAGCGCACCGGCCGCACCATGGATGAGCTACGTGGGTATGTCGCGCAGCACCCGGAGATGCGCCGCGCCCTCTATCACGTACCGCATCAGAAGGGACTCGCAGGCACGGCCGCGCAGTTCGCCTCGCACATCCACGATCGCATGCGCAAGGAAGAGAAGAGCTGGCTGCGCTCGCGCGTGAGCACGACGGTTCTGGCGCAAGCCGCGGAGTAACTTACCCCGTTAATCCAGGACGCGGCGGTCCATGCCGCCGCGTTTCCGAAGCGATGGCTTAGGCAATACCTTTGAGGGTGCGCATGGCGAAGTTCTTGGTTGGACTCGATGTAGGTTCCACAACAGTGAAGGCGATTGTAGTCGATGCAGCTACCGACAAGACGCTTTGGCAGGATTACCAGCGCCACGAGACGCGGCAGCCCGAGAAGGTGCTTGAATTCCTTGCGCGCATGCGTGAGGAGGTCGGTGTCCAGCCAGGGAATACGCGCATGTTCATCACCGGCTCCGGCGGCGGCACACTGGCAGAGATGCTAGGTGCGAAGTTCGTGCAGGAGGTACATGCCGTTTCGCTCGCTGTCGAAAAGCTGCACCCGGAGGTGTATTCCGTCATCGAGCTTGGTGGGCAGGACGCCAAGATTATTGTCTTCAAAGACGACGCGGAGACCGGCCGCAAGAAGAAGATCCCCTCGATGAATGATAAGTGCGCCGGCGGTACGGGCGCTGTCATCGACAAGATCAATGCAAAACTGAAGATTCCGACGACGGAGCTGGCGAACCAGGCCTATCACGGTGTCAAGCTGCACAAAGTAGCCGGTAAGTGCGGCGTT
Source organism: uncultured Acidobacteriaceae bacterium (assembly GCA_964245435.1). GTDB lineage: Bacteria > Acidobacteriota > Terriglobia > Terriglobales > Acidobacteriaceae > EB88. Next base: position 26,199 of record CAXTMF010000007.1, on the reverse strand, counting down.
TTCGCGGAGACCGACATCAACGGCCTGCAGAAGACAGGCACGCCGCCGGACGAGCTGATGGCCTCGCTCTTTGAAGCGATTGTGCTGCAGAACCTGAGCGTGCTGACGCGTGGCCATACACTGCGGCCGCATGTGCTTCTGCTGGGTGGACCGAATGGCTTCATTCGCGGGATGAAAGAGGCGTGGCAGGCAAACATCCCGCGCATGTGGAAGGAGCGCAAGGTCGAGGTGCCTGCTGGCATGACACCGGAAGAGCTCATCAAGGTGCCGGAGAACGCGCAGTACTTCGCCGCGCTCGGCTCTGTCGAGTTTGGCCGCGACGAGGACGAAGAGATCGGCCAGTACACCGGCACGGAAAAGCTCGATTACTACATCCACTTTGGGCGCCAGGAAGAGAAAGCTGCCGCGGGCGCAAAGGGCCTGGTGGCCGAGCCAAGTGAGCTGGATCTGTTCAAGGAAGAGTACCGGAGGCAGCGCTTCATCCCCGCACCGTTCGCTGAGGGGTCGGTGGTGCGCGGCTTCGTCGGTGTGGATGGTGGATCGACCTCGACCAAGGCTGTGCTGCTCGATGAGCAGGGCGACATCCTCTGCAAGGCTTACCAGCTCTCAAACGGCAATCCGATCCAGGACACGATCGACATGTTTGAGAAGCTGCGCAAGCAGGTCGAGGGTCCGGGAGCCACGCTGGAGGTGCTCGGGGTTGGCACGACCGGTTACGCGAAGGACATCCTGCGCGATGTTCTGAACGCGGACGTCGCGCTCGTCGAGACGGTCGCGCACACCGAGTCTGCGCTGAAGTTCTACGACGATCCACACGTGATCGTCGACGTGGGCGGGCAGGACATCAAGCTCATCGTCCTGAAAGACGGCCGCGTGAAGGACTTCAAGCTGAACACGCAGTGCTCCGCCGGCAATGGCTACTTCCTGCAGTCGACAGCGGAAGGCTTTGGGCTCAAGGTGGAGGAGTACTCCGACCTCGCGTTCGCTGCGCAGTCGATGCCTGTCTTCGGCTACGGTTGCGCGGTGTTTATGCAGTCCGACATCGTCAACTTCCAGCGGCAGGGCTGGCGTGCGGAGGAGATTCTCGCAGGGCTGGCCGCAGTGCTGCCCAAGAACGTCTTTCTGTACGTCGCCAGCATCCCGAACCTGGCTGCGCTTGGCTCGCGGTTTGTGCTGCAGGGCGGCACGCAGAACAACCTTGCCGTCGTCAAAGCCGAGGTCGACTTCATCAAGCAGAGCTTCCGCGCGGCGGGCAAAGAGCCCACCATCATCGTTCACGAGCACTGCGGTGAATCAGGCGCGATCGGCGCCGCGCAGGAGGCGCTGCGGCTATGGAAGAACGGCAGGCAGACCACTTTTGTCGGCCTCGAAGCTGTCGCAAACATCCGCTACCAGACCACCCGCAACGAGGACACGCGCTGCTACTTCTGCAAGAACAACTGCTTGCGCACCTTCATCGACGTCAACGTGAATGGTGAGACACTCACGGTTGAGCAGTCTGCACACACCGACGGGACGCACAAGCATACGGCTACCGTGATTGGAGCGCCTGCTCACGAGCACGCAGCGGTTGCCGCGAAGACAGATCGCGCAGCGACGCCCGCCGAGATCGCCGCTGCGCTTCCAAGCTTCCAGCAGATCGAGGCCAACCTCCACACGCACGACCACGGAAGCTCCTGCGGGACCGGGAGCAGCTCGGCTCTACCGATCAAGGCGAAGATCGAGCCGCTGATCCAGATCACCGCGGCTGGTTCGGGCAAAGTGCTTGAGCTGCCGAAGCCGATGGAGTTCCAGCCCCGCAAGACCAAGGTGCCGCTTCGCATGGGCGAGCAGCGCCTTATCATCGCGACCTGCGAAAAGGGAACCGTCGAGGATCTCGACGAGATGAAGGACATCAAGGCCGGTCTCGACGCCGTGAAGGGTCAGAACCCCAACTACGTCGACATGGCCGCGACCGAGGTCTTCCGGCATCGCAGGGTCGAGCTGGTCGCGGATGCCGAGCCGAGCACCAAGGGGCTGTTTGTCTCGAAGGCGGTGAAAGAACGGGCTGCGCTGATGCAGCGGCGCAGGGAGTTTCGCGTCGGCATGCCGCGCCTGCTCAACACCTACACCTACGCGCCGTTCTTCAATGCCTACTTCGGATCGCTTGGGCTCGAGGCGGAGAACATTCTCTACTCCGACTACACCACGCCTGAGCTCTACCGGGCCGGCGCGAGCCGCGGCGCGATCGATCCCTGCTACCCGTCGAAGATCGGCATCGCCCACGTCTACAACCTGCTCGCCACCAAGCACACGAAGAAGCCGCTCGATGCGATCTTCTTCCCGATGTACGACATCCTGCACACGCCGCTCGTCAACCTGACGGGCTCGAACGCCTGCCCCACGGTGACGGCGACGCCGAACGCCGTGAAGGCCGCGTTCACCAAGGAGAGCGACGTTTTCGCCGAGCACGGACTGCAGTATCTCGACCCGATCCTCAACATGCGCGACGCGCACATCACCCGGGAGCAGATGTTCCAGGCGTGGGCGCCGCTGCTTGGCCTCTCGCGCGAGGAGAACGACCGCGCCGTGGAGCAGGGCTTTGCCGCGCTCGATCGCTGCGAGGCGGAGATCCGCCGCCAGGCGCGGGAGACGCTCGATCAGCTGGAGCGCGAGGATCGCATCGGCATCGTGATGCTCGGCCGCGTCTACCACCACGACCCCGGCCTGAACCACGAGATCATGGAGGAGTTCCAGAAGCTCGGCTACCCGATTTTCTCGCAGAGCACGCTGCCGATGGATGAGGACCTGCTCGACCGGCTCTTCGGCGAAGAGGTGCGTGCCGGGCTCATCCAGCACCCGCTCGATATCGCGGATGTGTGGAAGAACCGCTACTCGACTAGCACCAACCACAAGGTATGGGCGGCCAAGTTCACGGCGCGCCATCCAAACCTGGTCGCGCTCGAGGTTTCGAGTTTCAAGTGCGGGCATGACGCGCCCATCTACGGCGTCATCGAGGGCATCATCGAGCAGTCCGGTACGCCGTACTTCTCCTTCAAGGACCTCGATGAGAACAAGCCTTCCGGCTCCATCCGGATCCGCGTGGAAACGATCGACTACTTCCTGCGCCGGTACCGCGAGGACGTGATCTCGCGACGGAAGGCGTCGGGCTCAATTGAGGACCAGCTGGCGGCGTTTGAGGCGCAGCTGCGGGGACGGATGTTGGCGGGTGCGCCGGTGGTTGAGGCGCAGCAGGTGGGGGAAGTGGTGAGCGTGTAGTGGACCCGCAATACTATGCGGAGTAAGGTTGTTAGATCTGGCCAAAGAGGCTATTTCGCGAGAGTGAGCGGAGTTCTCGGGCTTTCGCTTAGGCTCCGCTCGCATGCATGACATGATTGATTCTTTGAAGAGTCCCAATCTCGCAATACAAGCTGGCCGCATTCACAGAGACGCATCTTCTTCTCCGCAAAGTCAAGGGCATTTATGTCGGAGAAGATATGCTTGAGGACTATTGGTGAAGTCACGGCATAGACGTTACTCGGTCGATTACCTCTCTTCTCTTGGCGATTGCCGATCTTAATCACAGCGCCTGAGTCCTGCCATGACTGGACTTTTTGGGTGCCGGATCCCTGAGAGATTCTAAAAACGTCAGCATAGACGTTGGTGACAGTGAAGTCCGCTCGCTTTAACTTCTTGAGGTCCCTCAAAATATTTTCAGGAACGCTTTCCGCTGCGATCGCTGCGGCTATCAACTCGATACCAGTCAACACTGCGCGTTCACTCACCATGTTGCTGCTTGCATCAAACTCACTCTGCTGATCAAAGATGGCTTTGCAGATGCGTATTATGTTACGAGGAGAACCGCCGCTTAAGCTAACGATCAGGTCGTCTATGTCTATCCGTCTACCGAGTGCGGCTATCGATGCTAAGCTCAATACCTTGTTGCCGCTGTGAGCAGCGAGACGACGAGAGAGCATCACCTTGAGTTGCGAGGACGTCCACTGAAGTTTGAATGTCTTGACCCTGTCAGGGCGAGAGAATTCACGTGCATCTCCCTCAATGCGGTCCCACAGAAAAAGCTTGAAAGCCATCCTAGGAGTCTCGAGGATGGGCAAGTTTGATAGCAAAGGGCGGATAAATGTCAGGGAGGTAGCTGCTCCTCCTGTAAGCAGGTTCTCGTCGATTTTGTCGACAAGCACGTATGTAGAATGAAAGCCAAAGCTCGGGGCTAGCTTGACAAGAAATCTAATCTGCTCCTCGAGTGAACCTGCTTTAACTTTGGCTTCTTCAAACCTTAGAAGTTCCGGGGCTTTAAAGCCCCAGTGAGACAAGGCGACGCCCAAGCCCGCCGAAATAGGACCTGTCAGGTGATTCCATACGGCCTTAGCTTTATCGGAAATGTGAGTGACGGCTGCGATTGCCTCCTTGAGATCTGCCCGGTCAAGGTCACTCAGGTGTTCTTTGCTCAATATATATAGAAAATGACGATCGTCCTTTGTGAGCTTGTCGACCCCACTTGTTGTGGCCTCACTCAGAATCGCGACGAGAAGAATGCGAGCGACATTCCGTAAGTGGTATTCGAGACTAACGTCTTTTAGCTTCATCCCCGTTGTGGGAAAAGAGTTATATGTCACGCTCAAAAAGTTCTCAGTTCGAGCCGACAGCTCTATTCGACGTTTCAATGCAGTTTTGCCGCCGCCTCGTGGGGCGTAGACTATGGCGCTTTTTGGATCGCGGATGTCTCCGTAGACTGCCTTGAAAAAGGGCGGTTCAATGAAATAGTCCTCAAGGAGATCCTCCTCGTCCGCATTTGTCTTGGCGAAAGGGTCTCGTTCAAAGCCGAGCTTGTGTAGCAGGGTGGAGTAGCTCATTGTGAGTCATAGGATAACGCTACATCCAAAAAGTTAAAGGTGCTTTTAGGTCAACGTGGCTGCCGTCCTTTGCTTTCTGCGAGTCAGACAGGATAAGCATGCGCGGGTTTAGCAAAGCCCTTTTCCGGGCAACAAGCAGAAATGATGAACTATCGCGCAAAAGAGCTGCTCTGGCGGCTTTGCTCCTCCAAGTGTGAGCGAGGCGTGACTGTGCTTCGGTCACCGGCTCCAATTCTGCGGTGCAGCTCAGTCCCTCACAGCCACCGAAACAGCCGCGCCGCGACCAGCAGCACGACCGTGAAGGTTGCCGTTATGCAGGCGACGATCAGCGCGGCGTGGGGACTGTCGACGAAGGGGATGCCCTTGATGTTCATGCCGTAGATGCTGCTCACGACCAGCGCGGGCAGGGCGATGGTGCTCACCACGGTCAGGACCTTCATGACCTCGTTGGTGCGGTTGGCGAGCGAGGAGACGTAGATGTCGAGGGCGTTCGAAAGGAGGTCGCGCTCGCTTTCGACCGAGTCGATGAGGCGGGCGATGTGGTCGTAGAGGTCGCGGAGCGAGAGCTGGTGGTCCTGGTCGATGATGGAGCCGGGATCGCGCTGGAGATGCATGCTGGCGTCGCGGGTGAGCACGAGCAGCCGGCGGAAGCCGACGAGCAGGCGCTTGACCTGGAAGATCTGCCGGAGCAGCTCGGGCCTGGGATTGAGCACGCACTCCTCGAGCTCCTCGACGCGCTCGTCGATGGGTGTGAGCGCGGCGAAATAGGTATCGACGACCGAGTCGAAGATGAGGTAGAGGACGCGGCCGGAGGCGCAGCCCGGGCCCTCGTGCCTGGAGCGTGAGAGCACCTCGGCGACGGCCGGCTGTTCCCGGTCGGCGATGACGATGGAGAAGTCACAGCCGGCGAAGATGCAGATGGGGTACTCGACGGGCTCGTGCTCAGCCGACAGCTGAAAGGTGCGCAAGAGGGTAAAGGTGTAGCCGGGCAGGACATCGCTCTTGACCCGCTCGCCTTCGGTGCGGCAGTCCTCGATGTGGAGCGGGTGGAGATGGTACTGTTCGGCGAGCCGGTCGAGCTCGGGGTCGGCGGCGTGGTCGAGTTCGTACCGGGTCATGCAGGCTCCTTGCGGTCGGCGGCTCCGTCATCATACTGCTTCCAAAGTAAGACCCCCTGCGCGGGGATTTCTTTCTGTTGGCCTGCTTCGTAGACCAACGATCACCAGTGTGGCCCTTCCGCTGAGAAGTGCTACGTGCAGGAGCACGAGGCGCGAACCGGCATCGGGAAAAGGAAGTGGCGGTCGCTTCGGGACGTGTGTACCTGAGGGGCAACTGACTAGAATCGACCTATGGATCTGACAGCGTTGCAGGCAGCATTGCGCGAGCAGGGGATCGACGGCTGGCTGTTTTATGACCACCACGGACGCGACCCGCTGGCGTACCGGGTGCTGGGACTCCCGGCGGCGCAGTTTGTAACACGGCGCTGGTACTACCTTGTGCCGGCAGAGGGTGAGCCGCGCAAGCTGGTGCATCGGATCGAGGCGGGACGGCTCGATGCGCTGCCGGGCGAGCGGCAGGCATACAGCTCGTGGCAGGAGCTGGAGGCCGGGCTGGAGGCGATGCTGGCCGGGGTGACGCGGGTAGCGATGCAGTACTCGCCGCGAAACGCGATCATGTATGTCTCGATGGTCGACGCGGGCACGGTGGAGCTCCTGCGGAGCTGGGGCAAGGAAGTTGTGAGTTCAGCCGACCTCCTCGCGCGGTTTGAGGCGGTGTTGAGCGAGAAGCAGCAGGCGAGCCACTATGTGGCGCAGCGGGCGATTGACGCGATTCTGCCGGAGGGCTGGCGCTGGCTGCGTGGCGAGCTCGATGCGGGGCGAGCTGCGAGTGAGTTCGGGCTGCAACAGTGGTATGTGGAGGCGATGCGGCGTGAGGGCATCGTGTGGGAGCATGGCCCGAATGTTTCAGTGAATGCAAACAGCGCCGATTCGCACTACGAGCCCTCGGCGGAGCGGTCCGCGCCGATCCGGAATGGAGATTTCCTGCTGGTCGATATATGGGGCCGCGTGGATGCGCCGGGAAGTGTGTTTTACGACATCACCTGGACGGGCACGGTCGGCCGCGCTGCAAGCGAGCGCGAGCAGCAGGTGTTTGCGGTCGTAACCGGGGCGCGCGATGCGGCGATTGCTCTGGTCGAGAGTGCGTTTGCCGAGGGCCGCGCGACTGCGGGATGGCAGGCGGATGCAGCCGCGCGAGCGGTGATCACGCAGGCCGGCTTCGGGCAGCAGTTCACGCACCGAACGGGGCACAACATCGCGCATGAGATCCACGGGGCGGGCGCGCACCTGGACGACCTGGAAACGCACGATGAGCGGCTGCTGCTCGCGAACACGTGTTTCTCGGTCGAGCCCGGTGTGTACCTCGAGACATTTGGCATCCGCAGCGAGGTAAATATGATGACCTCGGCACGGGAAGCCAGGGTGACGGGCCGGCTGCAGCAGGAGCTTGTGCGCATTTGACCGGACCTTTGCTGGCGTCGGGCGAGCGTAGCGCGGGCGGGTCTGAGCGGACTGGCAGTTCGGTCATGCATCGGCCTGGCGCATGGCGCGAGCGTGCTGGCGCGTGGCTGTGGATCGGGTGTCTGCAGTTCTTTGTCGCCGAGGCTGTCTCAACACTGGGGTGGGTCGGGCACTACAGCTACCGGGACTACCACATCAGCGACCTGGGCGCCGTGACCTGCCAGCAGATGTGCTCGCACTGGCATGCGCTCATGAACAGCTCGTTTTTGCTGCAGGGGATCCTGATCGCAGGTGGTGCACTGCTGTTGCCGCGCCGGGTTGCGGGTGGCTGGCTGGGTGGGCTGGCGCGTGCGGCTCTTGTGCTTGCCGCGCTGGGGGTCGCCACGGTGGCGATGGCACCGGAGGACGTGGACATGAACCTCCACATCAGCGGAGCCCGGGTGCACTTCGTCGCGGGCCCGGTCGGGATGCTGCTCTGGGGGTTGGAGCTTGTGGCCGGACGGCGCAGAACAGGGCAAAGTCCCGCGCCGGCGCTGATTGCCTTCGGCATCGCTGCTTTCGGCGATGTGCTGACGGTGTTTCAAAACGCGCAAACAGCGGCGATGGTCGGCGGCGGCACGATCGAACGGATTACGGCGTACCCTCTGCCGCTCTGGCTGGCATGGACAGGTTGGTCGCTGCTCCGCGCTGGCGGGGTCAGCCGGCGCTTAGGCAGCGGAAGGTGATTTATAGTCAAACAGATGCCCGACACACGCCAACCGAATACTGGCAGTCCTGTTTCGTTGGCACTGCTGCTGGGCTGGCTCCTGCCCGGCGCAGGGCACCTGCTTACCCGTCACTGGATGCGCGCGCTGCTTCTTTTCCTGGCTATCTCCACGATGTGGTGGGTAGGCCTGGGTATGAATGGGCGACTGTACCTCCCTGGCGGCGAGGATCCACTGAGCCTGCTTGGCTTTGTGGGCGATCTCGGCGCGGGACTTTACTACCTCCTCGGCTACACCGGCGGGTTCGGACGAGGGGTGGTGCAGGTCGCAACGGCAGACTACGGGACAAAGTTCCTGGTAGTGGCCAGCCTGCTGAATGTGATTGCGGCAGTGGACGCGCATAACCTGCGTGTTGGCCGCAAGTGGAGCGGTGAAACCCGGTGACCATCACGCTCTCCCACTTCTCAGCAGTGCTTTTGTTCGCCACATCGGCTTCGGTCGTCTTCGGTATCACCCAACGCTCGACCACTCGCGCGATGGTGCAGTACGGTGTAGCCTGCTGGATCGCTTTCGTTGGCGTGGTGATCGTGGCGAGCTGGCTGATGTTTCTGATCCGGCACTAAGCTCGGGATCTACCTACTCGCTGTTATTCGACCGCATCGTGAGGCTGCTATCCGAAAGGATAGACCGCCCAGGTGAGCCGATACGCAGGTTGGTCCAGACCATTGCGTCGAAGCTGTGCTGCTCCGCAAAGCCAACCCTGCGATAGAGCGCGGCTGCCCGCTCATTGCCGCTGGTGACGGTAAGCGAGAGGCTCGTAAAGCCACGTGTTCTCAGCGAATCTGCGGCAACCTCAAGAAGCAATGTCCCCAGCCCGATACCACGCGCACTGGCTCCCACGCAGAGCTGGGTTACGTGTTCCACATCCTCGCGCACCCGGGAGCAAAGCACCAAGCCAGCCAGCGCGCCGGTATTCCGCACGACGAGAACGTGCGAGGAGGCAGCATCAAAGACGCCGCAGCCCGGGAAGCGAATGATGTTATGCAGGAAGCGCAGCGAGCCCGCGACGGAGCGGTACTGGTCGTTAATAGTTGAATCGAGGTGACCCTCATAGGCGTTCGCGATCAGTGAGCCTGCCAGCTGGAAGTCTGCTTCCTGCCACCGGCGCAGTTCCAGATTCGCGCGGGCGAGCAGCAGCGTACGGGCAGGGGTCTCGCGAAGCGGATGAGCATCCAGCTGCAGATCCATGAAGAGGCGACGATAGACAGAAAAGCCGGCCTTGCGAAAGAGCGCTGCGTGTAGTTCGTGGGCATGCAACAGCAGCTGCGACTCGATGCGCTCAACTCCCGGCGAGTTCTGCAGCAGCGCTATCAGGTGTTCGAGCAGGACAGCCTCGATCTCTGTCTGTGAGTAGCCGTGACGGCTATCCGATAACGCGAAAACATCGCCGATGACGGCTTTGCGGTCCTCGTACACGCAGAAGGTGTAGCCGATGACGCGGCCATGCTCGACTGCGACGAAGCCCGGCAAGACGCGGGCATCGAGGTACTGCAACAGCAGATTAGCTGAAGGGCCATAGTCCCAGTGAAGCCGGTCCGCCCAGACGCGGCTCTCTGCCTCAAGAACCGGACGGAGGCTGCTTGCAGAGTAATGCCGGAGGTCCAGGATCTCGAGTGGCTGAAGCGCAAGCGGCTTCGTTTCGATCTGTGCGGGGGCGCTCACCAGCGGCTCCTTGTTTCGAAGCATACTCCTGCATGACGTTCTCGTGCCCTCGCAGCAGCTTCAAGGCTGCTTCGCATCGACCGCGTAGATAATCAGGCCCTGCTCCGGCACTGTGAAGAGGGTCTGGAAGTGCCGACTGCCGAGACGCGCCGGGAGTTCATGGGCGAAGGGCTCGCGCGAGATGAGGAGATGTGCCCCGTCAGGGATCGGCGCACGGTCATAGTTGAGCACGGCCCGGTCGAAGTAGAAGGAGAGGCCGTACTCCACCTCGCGCCGGACGTGAAAGACAGCGACCGGGCCGTATACAGGGGTAAGTTTCGCCAGCACGATCGCGAGCGGCCTGGGCGAGTAGGAGAGGTCCAGCAGCTGGATCGTTCGTTTGCTCGCCTTGATTGCAGGGATGCCAAAGACTGGACCAACGCCGAAGATAAAGATCAGCAGAATGACGACCGGCACCATGGTCGCGGCACGCAGGCGTGGAATGCCGAAGCGAGCCACCGTGATGACGATGAGAAGTGCTGCGCCAAAGCCGGCCATCGCGGCAGCAAGCGTGATGAGGCCGGGGGGATGCAGATTCTCCTGAAGAAAGTAGCCGGGAGCGAGCAGAACAAAGGTGGTGAGCAGCCCGGCAAGCAACGCATGGCCTCCAAGCAGCCATGGGGAGAGTCCCCTGCTGCGCATGCGATTCAGATAGTCCGCGGTGAGAATGGTAAGCGGTGGAATGGACGGCAGAATGTAGCCGGGCAGCTTGGAGTCAGAGCTGGTGAAAAAGAGGACGGGCACAAGCGCCCAGATCACGAGGAACTCGGGGAAGGCATCGCCGGCCCGCTGAAATCCTCGGTAGTGGCCCTTTGCGCGGCGCGCACGCCACTCGGCAAAGCTTGCGCGCACGGCAGAAACAAAGGCCGCAATGGCGAGCACAGTCCAGGGCATAAGCGAGAGCAGCACAACTGGCCCGTAGTACCAGACAGCTTGCTCGTGCATGTAGCGATTGGTGGCGAACCGCTCCAGATTGTGCTGGAGGAAAAAGACGCGGATGAAGTTGGGATTGCGTCGCTGCACAGCGATAAACCAGGGCAGCACCATGGCAAGGTAGAGCGCCGCGCCAGGCCACCAGAAGGTTCGCCGAAGCACTGTCCACTCGCGCCGCAGCGCGGCGAAGCCAACGATGATGAGCAGCGCGAGAAATGGTGCTACCGGGCCCTTGGCCAGGGTAGCCGCGCCCAGGAAGAAGTAGAGGTCGAAAAGCCAGAATTTGGAGTCGGTCTCATACCAGGCGTACCAGCCCAGCATGGCGATACCAAATGGCGCGGCTAACTGCATATCCGTGGAAGCGCCTCGGGCGAAGCTTAGAATGCCTACGCAGGAAGCGGTGATGAGGGCGGCGTCCAGCTGACCTCCGGGACGGAACCGCTTCATATGCATGTAGATCAGCACGACCAACGTGAACGCAAACGAAGCTGACGGCAGGCGTGCCGACCAGTCGTATACGCCAAACTCCCTGAAGGAGAACATAGCGCGCCAATAGTAGAGGGCCGGCTTCTCCAGCCATGGCTTGCCGTAGAGCACGGGAGTGACGTAATCATGGCGGACAAGCATTTCGCGCGCGACCTGCGCATATCGCGGCTCGTCGGCGCCCACCAGGCCGAGCCCGGCACCGCCAAAGATCGGGACCAGCCCGTAGAAGAACATCATGCTGGTGAGCACAACGAGCGTAAAGATTTCCAGCACGGTAGCAGGCCGCCAAAAGCGCTCCTGCCAGGTGGCTGGGCGTGTCACCGTGATGTCCTTCGTGCTCCCAGCCGTTAGCTTCACGTCGCCCTGTAAGCTCCCCGGCATCTGCGGCGTGTGCCGATCGAATGCGAGGCATTCTGCCTGCCCATACAGCGGCCCGATGTAGCGGCTGCCCATGGTTCCCGCTGCCAGCCTACGCCGCCACTCAGGCTAACAGACATGCTCAGGCGAGCTTAGTCCCGGGCCGGCTGCTCCGCCGGCTGCGCGGCCGCTTCCTCCTGCGAGGCTGCAGGCTGCGCCGGAGCATACTTGTTGCGCTTGCGGGTTCGCGTGAGCAGTTCGTCGATGCGGCCAGCCATTCGCTCCGAGCGGTCTGCGTGAAAGGCAAGATCGGGCACGTGGCGTTTGCCCATCCGGTCTTTAAGCTCGGCGCGTATCCAGCCGCGGGCCGCGACGAGGCCTTCCACGGTACGCGCTTCAGCCTCTACGTCGTCTACCTGTACAAACACTTCCGCGGTCTTGCCGCCGGGGTTCAGCACGACCTGGGTGACATGCGCGGAGGCGATCCGCGGGTCGGAAAGGTCGCCCAGGATCATGGCATCGATCTCCTCGCGAATTGTTTCGGCGACCCGGTCCTGGTGGTACTTGCGCGCGCGCTGTTCCGGCATGGTGATTCCTTTTGCAGTTGCCCAACTAATTTCATTGATACCGATAGGTGCTGGATTGTTGCCGACTGGAAATCAAGCGGAGGGGCGTGCGTCGCGTTCCTCAGTCCGCGCCAGGCGTTCCTTCACAGACTGCACATCCGCGTAAACGTCAAGGCGGCTGTGCATTTCAGCGAAGCCATCAGCCACCTGCCTTTCCAGGCGTTCCGGCTTTTGCTCCAACCGGTCAATGGTCGCGCGCACGCCGGCAAGTTCCGCCTTGCGCGCCCGCATATCAGGAGCCAGGATGTCCTGGAAGGCATCTCGTACATTGACGATGGACTTCGCTGCGTCGATAGCCATAGGCTTTCCTTGCGAGGAATGTTTCACAAACCCTTGTACCTAGTCTACAAACTCGCACCAGCTGTCTGTAACAACTGCGCTAAGCTCAGTCACGATCCGCTCTGCCGCGTTCTCTACCTGCTGCATCTGTCCGGTCAGATAGCTGCGCGAGCCGGAGATGGCCGCGACGCCGATGACAGCAGACTGCCAGGTGACAACCTCATCGAGTTCGGAAACAGACACGTTGAAGCCGTGACGCAGCTTGTCCTTAAGGCTACGGACGACCTGGCGGCGATCTTTGAGCGATCTTGCGTGCTCGATGCGGAGTTGAAGCGTAAGAACAGCGATCGGCATGAGGGTGTAGTGGAGGGAAGGTCGAGCGCTTTCCCTCCAGCTACAAGCATAAGCTGCTCCGGCGGCTTGCTGCTCCGAGTTACTGGGCCTGCTTCACCTCAGCTTCGATGTCGGTCCATTCGTTGTCCGCGAGCTTGAGCGAGGCGGCGGCGGTGTTTTCTTCCAGATGTTTGACGGAAGAGGTGCCGGGGATGGGCAACATAACCGGCGAGCGATGCAGAAGCCAGGCAAGTGCGAGCTGCGAGACAGTCGCGCCATGGCGCTTGGCTGCTTTGTCGAGCGGCCCACCCGCTTGTGCGAGCTTGCCGGAGGCGACTGGGAACCAGGGTATGAAGGCGATGCCCTGTTGTTCGCAGTACTGGAGCGTGTCCTCATGTTGGCGGTCGCCAATGTTGTACTGATTCTGGACGCTGACAACCTTGATCATCTTCTCTACCTGCTTGATCTCGCGCGGCTTGACCTCGGAAAGACCCACGTGCCGGATCTTGCCCTGCTGTTGCAGCTTGGCAATCGGCTCAAGCGATTGCTCGACCGGAACCTTCGGGTCAATGCGATGCAACTGCCATAGGTCGATACGGTCGACTTTCAGTCGGCGCAGGCTCAGTTCCACGCACTGCTGCAGGTACTCCGGCCGGCCAACCGGAGGCCACTGCCCCGGACCAGTGCGGGCCAAGCCTCCCTTGGTGGCAATGACAAGTCCTCGCGAGTAAGGACGGAGGGCTTCGGCAATCTGGATCTCATTGATCTCCGGGCCATAAGCGTCTGCGGTGTCGATGAAGTTGATGCCCAGCTCGATTGTGCGCTGGAGCACGCGTCTTGCTTCCGCCGGGTCCTTCGGCTCGCCCCAGACACCCTCGCCGGTAAGGCGCATCGCTCCATACCCAAGTCGAGAAACAGGGAGATCGCCGCCGAGCTGAAAGGTACCACTGTCTGCTGCGCTGATGGTGGTGTCGTGCAAATTTGTAGTCGCCATAGCTCAATAGATGAGCGAGCAGGCGCTGCGGCTTCGCCTGGGTGTCGCAGGTCGAGGTTAATCCGCGTTGGTCGCCTGCAGGCGTGCGAGTTTCGCCGGGTCGGGCGGCGGCGTAAGTGCACTGACACTGAAAAGACACAGAAGCGCAACCAGCAGCGCCGGGAGAATAGCATCGCGGTCACCGAGCGCAACGGGCAGGTGGCGGTGGATCAGAGGCGTGTCCCACAAGACCGTGATGACTGTTCCGGCAGCGATGGCCGAGACGGCGCCTGCGGCGTTGGCCCGGCGCGAGTAAAAGGCCGCGAGCACGACTGGCGTGAGTGTGGCCGAGTACACGGTGTAGGCATAAAGCGTGGCTTTGAGAACCGAACCTGTGTGCAGGGCCTGGTAGAGCGACCAGATGCCGAGCAGGACGACGAGTAGCCGCGACACGATGAGCACGCGCTTGTTCGAGGCATCCGCTGCCAGGTAGCGAACGTAAATGTCGTTGATCAGGTTTGTCGCCGGGGAAAACAGGTAGTTGTTCGCGGTCGAGATGACCTTGGCGAAAACCGAGCCCATGAGTAAAGCCCCGAGAAATGACGGCAGGCCGTGAAGGCCGGTGTAAGCGATGATCTCGCGCGGTTTCGGGTCACCATGCTGCCGTAGGGCGAGTGTATGGCCGAGCATCGCGATCAGGACGATCACTGTTTCCAAAATAACTGTGCCGATGATCCAGCCGACGGTCGCCCTGCGCGCGTCCCGGGCTGATTTAGCCGAGAAGAACTTCTGGTACATCGACTGGTTGCCGAGCATGAGCAGGCAGGTGGGCAGAAAGATCTCCACAGCGCGGATGGGGGAGTAATCGCCAAGCGCAGTGAAGTGCGAGGCCGGAAGGCTCCCGCGGAAGGCAGCCCAGCCGCCGGCCGAGTGCAGCAGCACAGGCAACGCTACCAGCAGCGTGACGGTCGCGAGCAGGCCGATGACAAGGTCCATGTAGGCGACTGAGCTCATACCCGCCATCGCCGTCATGCCGATGACGAACGCCGCGATGATGTACTCGCCGAGCACGGGCGTGATCCTGTCGGGGAAGATGAGGCTGAGAATGTCACCACCGCCGATGAACTGGTAGGAGGTGATGGCGGTGTACGCGAAAAGGATAGCGATAACGCCGAGTACGCGCGCTGCCTGCGAGTAGCGGGCTTCAAGCAGGTCCGGGATGGTGTACTGCGCGAAGCGGCGGGCGCGTGGCGCGATAAAGTAGATCAGGAGCAGGCCGGTCCAGCCGCCGGCCGGCTGCCAGAGAGCAACCAGACCGTGGTTGTAGGCGTTCTCCGCGCCACCAAGCAGCGAGCCTGAGCCGATCCAGCTCGAGAGCAAGGTAAAGACGAGCACGAACAGGGGCAGCGAGCGGCCGGCCAGCAGGTAATCCTGCCGGGTATGCGTCTTGCGCAGGCGCAGCAGCGAGACAGCGAGCAGGACGAGAAGTATGACGCCCAGAACGGCGGCGTAGAGTGGGCTCAATCAGGCACCTTCAGCGGAAAACCTGAGTGTAGACGGTGTGAGCCGCTCGTTCCGCTCTATCGTGCGAGTTAGACCGTACGAATTGCCTTCCGTCCAGCTCAGACGCCTTCAAAAGTACCTGGATGAGAACCCTGCGCTGCGCGGGATAGAGGCATTCTAGGATCTAGTGTACCCGCGCAAACAGCCTTAGCGTGCCGGAGGTCTTGGCCGTGCGCCGAAGATCGCGGTGCCGATGCGGACCGTGGTGGAGCCTTCCTCGAGGGCAGCTTCGAAATCACCTGACATACCCATGGAAAGTTCATCAAAACAGAGGCGGGGATGTAGCTGCGCCAGGCGCTCGCGCAGCACGCGGAGCTGGGAGAAACAGTTGCGAGCAACCGCTGGGTCGTCTGAGATCGGCGCTACAGTCATCAAGCCGCGGAGAGGGAGATGGTCGGCAAGATCAGGGAGGCGTTCGAGCAGGCTGGCGAGCTCAGGTGCACCGGGGGCGAGACCTTCTTTCGTTTCCTCAGGGCTGAGCTTGACCTCTAGGAGCACCGGGAGTGTGCGGCCGAGGCGACGCGCGCCATCATGGAGGCGTTCGGCCAGGCGTAGCGAATCGAGGGTGTCCACAGCCGAGAAGATCTCTGTAGCGCGGGCTGCTTTGTTCGACTGCAGATGGCCGATCAGGTGGACGCTCAGCAAGGTGCTGTTCCCGGATTCGGACACGCCGGGCAGTCCGCCGACCCGGTACTGCGTGGCGCTGATGGCCTGAGACTTTTCCGAGAACTCCTGCACGCGATTCTCGCCAAAAAGCCGCTGCCCAGCTGCGGCGGCTTCAAGCAGCAGCTCAACAGGGTGGGTCTTCGAAACAGCCATCAGTTTTACTTCTGCGCGTGCACGGCCCGCCTTGCGGCAGGCCGCACTGACAGCTTCTTCCACACGGTGCAGATTTTCGGCGATCCAGCTCGCTTGACTCATACCCGAGGGAGCCGAATAATCCTCAAAGCCCCTGTTCCTCAAGGAACCGCTCGACCTCGAGTGCAGCCATACACCCGGAGCCAGCGGCTGTGATTGCCTGGCGGTAGCGGCGGTCCTGCACGTCGCCGCAGGCGAAGACGCCGGAGACGCGGGTGAAAACATTGTCGCGGGTCTGGATGTAGCCGTCTGCGTCGAGATCGATCTGCCCCTTGAAAGCCCTGGCGTTCGGCTCATGGCCGATGCCGAGGAACAGCCCAGAGATGGGCAGGTCCGTCAGCTCATCGGTGCGCCGGTCGCGAAGGCGAACCCCTGTGACCTCGCGTTGCTCTACGCCAAGCACTTCTTCGACCGCAACGTTGGTCCGGAACTCGATCTTCTCGTGCTGGCGAGCCCGCTCCAGCATGATGGCTGACGCGCGGAAGGTGTCTGAACGATGCAGCAGGGTCACTTTCGAGGCGAAACGGGTGAGAAACAGTGCTTCTTCCATTGCGGAGTCACCGCCACCGACAACCGCGATCTCCTTGCCGCCGAAAAAGAAGCCATCGCAGGTCGCGCACGAGCTGACGCCGTGACCGATCAGCTCCTGCTCGGAGGGCAGGTTGAGCCAGCGCGCCGAGGCGCCGCTTGCGATTACCAGCGTTTGGGTGAGGATGGTTTCCTTGCCGAAGTTGAGCACAAACGGCCGCTGTGACAGGTCGGCCGAGACCAAATGGCCCATCTGGAACTCGGCGCCGAAGCGGCCGGCCTGGGTTTTCATGTTCTCGACCAGCTGTGGGCCCAGAACGCCTTCGGGCCAGCCCGGGAAGTTCTCGACCATTGTGGTGATAGAAAGCTGGCCTCCTGGCTCGTGACCCTCAATGACGAGCGGGTTCAGGTTCGCCCGGCCCGTGTAGATAGCGGCGGTAAGCCCGGCACAGCCGGAGCCGAGAATCACGACATTGCGTACTGATGTTTCTGCCATAAGCGGTCGATCTCTATCCTATCCGGTGCCCTTGGAGCCGATGATTGCTATGAGGGGGTTCTACTAAAAGATGCCGCTCTACGGGCGACGATGCAGGCCCAGGCATACCATCGTTTCATGGCAAACCTGACCCTTGTATATGGCATGCGATTGTTGCCGGCGGACGAGATCGCCGGTGTGAGCGACGCGCCGGTCGCGCTCAAAAACGGCAACGAAGCCCACGTTACGATGCACGTGCTGGAAGGCTCTCGCGAGCAGATCGAAGCGCAGCTGCGACAGAGTATCGAGGCGTTTTTCGACTTCTTTCCTGAGATCTGACCGGCCGGCGCGCTTGTGAAAGCAATGCTCCCGGCAATCTGGCATCTGGCGTGCCGTCGCTCGCCAGATGCGTGAGCTGCTCTAACGACCTTGCCATTGGCGCCCGGCGAATGGCTGCGTGCATCGAAATCAGGAGCTTTCGGTTCGCCAGCGCTTGCCGTCACAATCTTTTTCCAGCGTTGAGCCAGTTCGGGACAGCGCTCGCTCCGCTCCCAGAGTGAATCCTGAGCTTTCCGAGACCGCCCGATTCTCCTCAAGATCTGCTGTAGACCGTGGCGAAATGAACTTGCGCCGCACCCGAAGCCATTGCTTCCAGGGCGTCGCAAGGAGAAGCCGCGATGCGCATCTGGTCCCGAATCTGGATTTCTGTTTTCATCCTTGCCGGTTGTGCCGGCTGCATCAACCAGGCCAGGGCGAGCGGTCCGCACTGGGTCGCAGGCGTGAACTACTTCCAACCCACTGCGAAAGGGCAGCCTGTCGTATGGGCCGGCGGCCTCGTGAGCTACTACCTTGACCAGGGAGAGCTTTCGAGTTCGGTCTCAAACAGCCAGGCGGCGAGCCTTGTCGCAAACGCCGCGGCAGTCTGGTCTGGCGTGCCCACAGGAGCAGTCGCGATCACGCAGGGCGGCTCGCTGGCCGAGGACGTGAGTGGCAGCAATGTGAGGGCAAACACGCCCGCGGGTACCGGCGCCGTTTTACCGACCGACGCGCAGCCGGCTGCCACCAGCAAGCCGGTTGCAATTGTGCTGGATACGGATGGCAGCGTCATCAACGATATTTACGGGCCGGGATCGAGTGACCCCAGCCAATGCACCCAGAACGGGGTTTACTCGACGGTCGACAACTTTGCGGCCAGCGGAAACATTGCCCATGCTTTGATTGTTGTGAATGGCTTGTGCGCGACCTCGAGCGACCTGGAGCAACTGCTGGAGTACGAACTGGTACGCGCCTTTGGTCGCGTCTTGGGCTTGGACTGGTCGCAGGTAAATGAGGCGATGTGGCCGAACAACCCAACGACTGATGGGTTAACCGGTTGGCCGGTGATGCATCCGACGGAACGGCTCTGCACGGGGTCGATGAACAGCTGCATGCCCAATCAGCTCAGCCTGCGGTCGGACGATATCGCCGGCTTGAACCAGCTTTACCCTGTGACGGCAGCGAATGCCGGACAGTGGAACGGAAAGAGCGAGACCGATCCGGCAACGATCACGGTTGAAGGCACAATCAGCTTTCGCAATGGTCAAGGCATGCAGGGGGTGAACGTGGTGTTGACGCCCCTCAACGGTGGCGCACCCGACGTTCGTTACACCGTGAGTACAACGAGCGGCGCCTACTTTCGGACCAACACAGGCAACGCCGTCACTGGCTTGACTGACGCGCAAGGTAACGCCTACGGGCGCTTCGGAACCGATGACTCAACCAAAGAAGGCTTTTTCCTTCTACGCGGCATACCGCTGCCGCTGGGGGAAACGGCTGCCGATTACCAGCTCTCGATCGAGCCGATCAATCCTATGTATATCGGCGCGGCTTCGGTCGGTCCCTATTCGGCCAACCAGGTGACTCCGTCGGGAGCCTTGCAGACCGTGATGCTGGGCAGCCTGAGCGCCGGGTCGGTGGTGACGCAGGACTTTGTAATGACCGATTCAGCCGATGGCACCCAGACCGATGATGGGACCGAGGCGGCGCCGAACAGCGCCAGCGGGAACGGGGAATGGATTTCGAAGCTGGTGGGGTACGGGCACGTTGGCTGGTTTCAGTTCCATGCGAAAGCGAATCGGTACCTTACATTGGAGGCGAGCGCGCTGGAAGAAACCGGACTTGCCACGGAGAGCAAGGCAGCTGTGCTGCTTGGGTTGTGGAACGGGTCGGACGCGCTGGGCTCGGCTCCCGACCTGGCTACAACCGTGCCGTTCAATGGCGCGGCTGCCGGGCTGGCGACGCTTTCTGCGCAGACCGAAGCAGATGGCGAGTTGCGAGTGGCTTTCGCGGACATACGCGGGGACGGCCGACCGGACTTCACCTATCGGGCTCGTGTGCTTTACGCCGACTCTGTTTTTCCCGCGAGGTTGACGCTTAGCGGTGGTCCGATCGCGATTTCCGGACAGGGTTTTCGACCGGGTATGACGGTCGCGATCAATGGGATAGCTGCGGCCGTAACCAGCGTGACACCGACTGAGATTACCGCGGTTGCTCCAGCGGTGAGTGCACCGACCGGGACCGTGGTACTTGCCGTGAGCGACCCACAGACGCTTGGGTTGACGGAGATCCTGGACGGCCTGAGTTACGACGCGCAGGGCACGGACGCGCTGCGCCTGGTGACAGCGCCGAGCGGGACCATGAGCACGGGCGTGCCCGTACCGATGACCGTACAGGCGCTGGCCGGTGACGGTAAGACGCCTGCCGCGAATGTGACTGTGACCTTCACCGTGCAGAGCGGGTCAGCCGCACTGAGCTGCACGGCAACCCCGTGCACTGCGGTGAGCAATGGTGACGGAATGGCAGCGATCATGGTGACGCCGACGGGTACGCAGGCGACAGCTGTTTCCGCTACGCTCTCGACTGGCGCGAGCGTCACGACGGAGTTCGACGGTGGGACGCCGCCTGCGATCGCGGCGACGAACACGCTGTACCTGGCCATCGGCGCACAGGTGAGCTGGACGCCGGTGGCCGTGGTGCTGAGCAACGGCACGGGCGTGCAAGGCACGCAGGTGCAGTGGACCGGCAGCGGCGGAGCCCAGGTGCTGACGGCAGCCTCGACCAGCAACGCTGCCGGTAATGCTTCGACGACGGTGACAGCAGGACCGCTGATCGCTGGGGCAACAGCCAATGTAAACGCCTGCGAAGCACCAGCCGGGCTGTGCGCGACGTTCACAATCAACGCGGTGCACGCAGAGCTGGCGTCGCTGTTGCCAGTAAGCGGCGTGGGGCAGAGCTTAGCAGTAGGCGGTACGGTGATGCCGGTCACGCTTGAGGTCGTGGATGGTGGAGGTCAGCCGCTGGCGGGAGCGCAGGTGAACTTCTACCAGCAGCTGAACGCCTGGCAGCCACCCTGCCCTGCAACCGGCCGGTGCCCAGCTCCCGAGCAGCTTGGCTCGCTCACAACCACTGCTGTGTCGGATGCCAATGGATTGGTGATGCTGGCCCCTATGGTCGCGACTGGAAGTGCCGCGGGGCAGGCGACTGTACTGGCGGTACAGGCCACAACCGGCGAGCAGGGGAATCTGAGTTTCACGATTGTGCAGCACCCTTAAGAACTGGGTCCTCAGCAACCGCCCAAACAGACGACGCAAGCAGCAGAAATTTTCATACGCAAAGAGGCTACGCAGAAAGATGCGCAGAATTTGATCCGCACGCATCCCTCTAGGAGCGTCGCCGAACCAGTCTGGCGGCAGGAGGATTAGATGGCGGCTGGCAAGTCGACAGGGAAGGTTTTTCGCAACGAGGCTGTGCAGGAGAAGCGCAGACCGCGTGTTGTCATCCTGGGTGGCGGGTTTGCCGGTATGAATGCAGCCAAGGCGCTCAGCAAGATGCCGGTCGACATCACGTTGATCGACAAGAGCAATCACTACACGTTTCAGCCCCTCCTCTACCAGGTCGCACTGGCGATGCTCTCCCCGTCAGACATCGCGTCACCGATTCGCACGGTGCTGCGCGGAGCGCGCAACGTAGATGTGCTGATGGAGGAGGTTGAGAGCGTTGATACCGTGAAGCGGCGGGTAGGTCTGAAGGGCGGCACGGTAGTGCAGTATGACTACCTGATCGTCGCAACGGGCTCGATCAAATCATATTTTGGACACAACGAGTGGGAGCAGTATGCGCCCGGCCTGAAGAGTGTTGAGGATGCAACTGAGATCCGGCGCCGGGTTCTGCTGGCTTTTGAACTCGCGGAGCGTCAGGCAGTCGAGACCGGGTCGCACCGTCCGCTGAACTTTGTTGTGATCGGAGGCGGCCCCACAGGTGTAGAGCTTGCGGGGGCGGTCGCTGAGATCGCCAGATACTTTATGACGCAGGATTTCCGGCACATCGATCCCAAAAAGGCAAAGATCATCCTGATCGAAGGCGGTCCGCGGATTCTGCCCAGCTACCCGGAAGACCTGACCGAGAAGGGCGTGAAGCAGCTAAATCGACTCGGAGTTGATGTCCGACCGAATACGATGGTCGAAGATATCGGCCCAGGGTACGTGAAGGTTAAGAGTGGCGAAACTCTGGATTCGGTGGTAACGCTTTGGGGCGCTGGCGTTGCTTCCTCGCCGGTCGGCGAGATGCTCGGAGTACCCCTTGATAAGAAGAAGAAGGTCATTGTGGACAAGACGCTCAATCCGGACGGAGTCGAGAACGTCTTTGTCTGTGGAGACCTTGCTGTCTTTGTCCAGAATGGGAAAGAACTGCCCGGGGTGGCGCAACCGGCCCTGCAGATGGGCCAGCACGCGGCCAAGATGATCGGTCAGGATCTCAGTCAGGTGCCGCGGCAGGAGTTCCGGTATTTCGACAAGGGTGATATGGCCACCATCGGCCGCTACTCGGCGGTCGCCGAGATCGTGTGGCCGTTCAAGGCACATTGGGGCGGTCTGCCGGCGTGGATGACCTGGCTGATGGTGCACCTGGTCTTCATCATTGATTTCAGAAGTCGGGTTTCAGTGCTCTTCCA
This sequence comes from uncultured Acidobacteriaceae bacterium, assembly GCA_964245435.1. Lineage (GTDB taxonomy): Bacteria > Acidobacteriota > Terriglobia > Terriglobales > Acidobacteriaceae > EB88. Next base: position 3,967 of record CAXTMF010000007.1, on the reverse strand, counting down.
GTGGGCCTGGACCTACCTCTTCCTTTCGCGCGGGTCGCGATTGATCACCGGCAGCCCGGAGCTCGTGGGATGGCAGGAAAATGACCATGTCCGTGACCCGAACGTGAGCCGCCCGGCGGACGTGACGTCACGGAAGACGGCGGGCGAGCTTCAGGAGCCAAAGCCCGCCTAGCAAGGTTGCTGGTTGTGACGGTGCGAGTCTAGCAGAGCCCGGTAGGTTGAACGCCATTCGGGCTTCTTCGTCAGGCGCCCACGGGCTGCCGCACCGGTACATTCACCGCTGTAAGCCAGTTGAAGCGGTCGGGAACTGTCCCATTAACAATGCCGAAGAACTCCTGAGCCAGCTGCTTGGTGACAGGGCCCGTCGTTCCATCGCCGACTAGAATGCGGTCCACCGAGCGCAGCGGGGTGACCTCGGCTGCAGTACCGGTGAAGAAGGCTTCGTCCGCGATATAGAGCATTTCCCGGGGAAGCGCCTGCTCGACGACCGGGATACCGAAGTGGCGGGCAAGGGTAAGAATGGCGTCGCGCGTGATTCCGCTAAGCACCGAGTTCGCTAGCGGTGTGGTGAAGAGGGTGCCATTACGAACGAGGAAGAGGTTTTCTCCGGAACCCTCCGAGAGATAGCCGTTGACGTCGAGCGCTATGCCTTCGGCATAGCCATTGGTATCGGCTTCCATGCGGATCAGTTGCGAGTTCATGTAGTTGGCGCCTGCTTTTGCGAGGGATGGCATTGTGTTTGGCGCGAGACGGTTCCAGGAGGAGATGCAAACATCGGCGCCTGCATCGGGATCGGCGAAGTACTTGCCCCAGGGATAGTTGGCGATGTAGACGTCAATCGGCGAGCCCTTAGGATTGACGCCGATCTCGCCGTATCCACGCAGCACAACAGGGCGAATGTAGCAGGGCGCAACGCTGTTCGCCTCGACCAGGTCGACAACTGCGGAGCAGAGCTGATCGAGAGAATAGGGGACAACCATCCGGTAGATTTTGGCCGAGTCGATCAAGCGCTGCATGTGCTCGGCGAGGCGGAAAATGGCCGCGCCTTCCGGCTGCGTGTAACAGCGAATGCCCTCAAAGATAGAAGAGCCATAGTGCACGACGTGGCTCATGACGTGGATCTGGGCACGTTCCCAGGCGATCAGCTCGCCGTTTCGCCAAATATTGGCGGTGGGTTGGATAGGCATCGGTCGGGCTCCCCTGGCACGGCTTTTGAGTGCGCGTGGAGACGATTATAGCTGCGCAGTTCTGCGGGTGAGGCTTCGATGGCAACTCAGTGAGAGCCCGGGAAGTCTGCGACGGAAGCGCTTTGCGGCGCCGTGCTCCTCCCCCGGCCGGGTGGATAGGTTCGGGAGGCCGAACGGTCTCAATCAACCTGGAGAAAACCGCTGCCAAGCCCCATCGCTCTGGGGTAAGGTGCAGGTATGTTCGGGCCGGCAACACACGCATTGCAGGAGATACACGAGTCCAAGTACGTAGGTTTTTCGCTGCTTGCACTCAGCTCAATCTTCTTTCTGGTGGACCCGTTTGCTGCGATAGGCTCGTTCCTCGCGATTACTGCCGGGGTGGACACAAAGAGGCGAAGGCGCATGGCGGGCAAAGCAAGCATTACCTGCTTCATTGTGCTTGCGTCGTTCGCGCTGGCCGGCCAGTTCATTTTCAAGATGTTTGGCATTACACTGCCGGCCTTTGAGTTTGCCGGCGGGCTGATCCTGATGCTGATCGGCATCGATATGCTGGAGGCCAAGCGCTCGCCTACGCAGGAGAGCTCGAATGAGGCCGAGGAGGCTTCACATAAGGAGGACGCTGGGATCGTTCCCCTTGGGATTCCGATGCTAGCGGGGCCGGGCGCTATTTCAAGCGTGATGGTGATGGTTGGCCAGGCAGCCAGCTACTGGCAGATGGCTGCGATCCTGGGTTCGATCGGCGTCACCGCTCTGGCCAGCTATGGGGTGCTGAGCGGCGCAGAGCGATTGCAAAAGCTGCTGGGCGAGACAGGTATTCGCATTCTGGTTCGCATCATGGGACTGCTGCTGGTCGCTTTGGCGATGCAGTTCTTTGTAAACAGCCTGACTGTACTTGGGGTAATACCGAGGCAGGGGTGAGTAGAACAGCAGAGAACCTCCAGACCTTGTAAGCAGGCCTTTGTCTGAGCAAGCATGGGCTAGTAACTTTTCAACACCTTCTGAAAGTTTTCAACACTTGAACCAAAGGTGTAGTCCGACTAGTATCCAACTTGTTCGGTCGGCAGCAGCGAGCCACCATGCTAGGTTTTGTGTCTAGGTTTTGTGTCTAGGTTTTGTGGCGATTGTTGTTGCGCAGGTGAAAAGGCCGGATCCGGTTGCAGGGGTTTGCAGACGATGTTACAGTCTGATTGGTAAGCAGGGCAGTGACGTCCTGTAAGAAGCCTGCCTGTTCTTCCCTGTAGTCGTAGTGGGGCAGCGGTAGACTGCTGCTAGGTGTTGGAAGTTGCCGGCGTAAAGCGCATAAGCTTCTTTGCGGATGATTCGATTCCCGAGATGCCGCTTGACGCCCCAAAGGTAATCCTTCCCGAGCAAAGTTGCAGAAGCTCATCAGGCCTCAGGCCGACCGAGACCTGTTTGCGGGTCTGGATGTTGTTTTAAGTTTTGCGAGTTGACCATTTCCTGCGGGTGAAGTCGAGCTCCATTGCGTTGCGAAGGGTATCTGCGGCGCGGGTGCGGGTCCCTGAGTTGTCGCCGATAGCAGTAAAGAGTGTCGCGGCGATTTAGGGAGTTAAGAAGCTTGACAGCTCCGGTAAACAAACGTATGGTTAGGAAATGCGCTCAACGGCGCAGCAAGTTCGAGGACACGCTACGACACAGTAGCGGATCCCGATCCCAGCGACCCGCTCAGGCGGTAAACGCTTCGGATCTTTGACAATCAGGTTGAACATGCCAGTCGTGAGAATGGAACCAAGTCTGGTTTGATCATTCTCACAGTATTAAACGGTTCGTATGCGTTTTCGAGCGCTGCGGGCCGGGTTTCGAAGCTTCGGACCTCCGTCCTGAAGTCTTCGGAGCCACAGGATTTTAAACGAGAGTTTGATCCTGGCTCAGAATCAACGCTGGCGGCGTGCCTAACACATGCAAGTCGAACGAGAAAAGGGCTTCGGCCCTGAGTAAAGTGGCGCACGGGTGAGTAACACGTGACTAACCTACCCTGGAGTGGGGAATAACTTCGAGAAATCGAGGCTAATTCCGCATAATACCTACGGGTCAAAGGAGCAATTCGCTTTGGGAGGGGGTCGCGGCAGATTAGCTAGTTGGCGGGGTAATGGCCCACCAAGGCAGTGATCTGTATCCGGCCTGAGAGGGCGCACGGACACACTGGAACTGAAACACGGTCCAGACTCCTACGGGAGGCAGCAGTGGGGAATTTTGCGCAATGGGGGAAACCCTGACGCAGCAACGCCGCGTGGAGGATGAAGTCTCTTGGGACGTAAACTCCTTTCGATCGGGACGATAATGACGGTACCGATAGAAGAAGCCCCGGCTAACTTCGTGCCAGCAGCCGCGGTAATACGAGGGGGGCAAGCGTTGTTCGGAATTATTGGGCGTAAAGGGTGCGTAGGCGGCCCTGCAAGTCCTGTGTGAAATCCTCAAGCTCAACTTGAGGACTGCACGGGAAACTGCTGGGCTGGAGTGTGGGAGAGGTGAGTGGAATTCCCGGTGTAGCGGTGAAATGCGTAGATATCGGGAGGAACACCTGTGGCGAAAGCGGCTCACTGGACCACAACTGACGCTGAGGCACGAAAGCTAGGGGAGCAAACAGGATTAGATACCCTGGTAGTCCTAGCCCTAAACGATGATCGCTTGGTGTGGCGGGTACCCAATCCCGTCGTGCCGTAGCTAACGCGTTAAGCGATCCGCCTGGGGAGTACGGTCGCAAGGCTGAAACTCAAAGGAATTGACGGGGGCCCGCACAAGCGGTGGAGCATGTGGTTTAA
>CAXTMF010000006.1:0-178804 GCA_964245435.1 uncultured Acidobacteriaceae bacterium | reverse complement strand
TGGCTCCTCAGGTAGGACTCGAACCTACAACCCTTCGGTTAACAGCCGAATGCTCTGCCATTGAGCTACTGAGGAGTGTCGTGTGCAGGGCGCAGGAGGGAACTGCGGCACGCCCACCACTTTTGTACCAAAGCCGGGAGCTCTGCGTCAAAGCCGCGCAGCCTCCACGTCCTAGCCGCCAATTGCACCACGCTGAGCGAGAATGGCCTCAGCAGCACGTCGGCCAGAGGCAAGCGCCCCTTGTAGCGATGGGGTTTCCTGCGCATCCGAACAGACGTACAGATTATCGGTGACCCGGGTCGCGCTTGACTCCCATTGCGTGGAGCGCGCAAGCGGCAGCGCATACTCGATCGGGTAGGCGCCGACCAGCCGCCATGCCTTCACGACGTCAGCTCCGAACCATCGTTCCGCATGCTCGCGGACCTTACCCTCGAGCGACTCCATCGCGGCATCGTCCTTCGGTGAAGCGCTCACCACGCTCACCGCAATCAGCTCCTGACCCTTCGGCGCGTAGCGCTTTGAAACCTGGCTCATCACTGCAAGATTGTTGATGGGGCCGCCATCGGGCCCTTCACCGTTGAGCGCGAGAATAGGGCCCTCAACCGGCGAGCGCGGCGCCGCGTAATAGATGGTCGTCGTTTGATTCCATGCGCGCTGCACCCTGGCTTGCGCACGCATGTGCGGCAACAAGTCGGAAAGCAGCGGCCGCAGAGAGTGCTCGGCAACAGCGCATACGATCTGCTTCGCCTCGATCTCCCGGCCGCTTTCGGTCGCGACGAGGAAACGTTGCTGCCGCCGGCTGATTCCCGTCACCCGCGTTTCGAGCTCGAGCGTACCCGGATCCAGTTTGGCCGCCATCTGCTGCGGAATCCGCTCCATACCCTCGGCCGGCACAGCTGCCGCACCTTCAGCGAACATGCGGAAGAGGAACTCGAAGTAGCGCGCGGAGGTTTGTAACTCGCATTCCAGGAAGACGCCACCGAAGAACGGCGCGAAGAAGCGATCGATCATCTTCGGCGAGAAGCCGAAATTACGAAGAAACTGGTGCGTAGTCTGATCGGGCCGCTGAAAAAGGCTTGCGGGAGTGCCACGGCCCACACGTGCGCGAAGCAGCGCAATCCGCCACTTGTCGCTGAACCGAACTACGTCGTCAAAGAGGAACTTGGCCGCGTTCACGGGTTCGCGCCACGGATCAATAAAACGGTGGAAGCGGCCTCCATGCCAGACGAGTGCGCCAGGCGTAAACCGGCGTAGTTTCAGCGCTCGATAGTTCAGCACCGCCTTAGTCTCAGGGTAGGCTGTCAGCAGAATCTGAAAGCCGCGATCAAGCCGAAAGCCATCCACAACATCGGTGCGAACCCTCCCGCCCGGCGCATCCGAAGCTTCCAGCACCAGCGTGTCAAAGCCGGCCCGCTGCAGCAGCGTGGCGCAACGCATACCGGCCAGGCCAGCACCTACAACGACAATGTCCTTCTCCACGCAACCCTTCCCTGTGGCCCGCCTTCCGCTTGGATGTCGGGCTGCTCCTAGTATGTGGCCTGCGCGAGCTCATGCACACAGGACTCCGCGCGTTCGCGAAACGCCTGCCGTTCAGCCGCACTCTTCTTGCGCAGGGTGTTGTAGGGCATGCTCATGCGCGGGTTGCGCCCCAGCAACGGCTCGTTTCGCTCCAGGAAGCTCCAGTACAGTGCAGTGTACGGGCAGGCGTCCGGCCCGACTGCAATCTTTGGGTTGTAGCGGCACTTGCCGCAGTAGTCGCTCATGCGATTGATATAGGCTGCGCCGCTCACGTAAGGCTTGGTCGCGGTGACGCCACCGTCCGCATAGGTCGACATACCCAACACATTCGGCTCCACGACCCAGTCGTATGCGTCGATATAGCCGATCCAGAACCAGTCGGTCAGCTCGCGAGGCGAATAGCCGCATAGCGTGGCAAAGTTGCTAAGCACCATCAGCCGCGTAATGTGATGCGACCAGCCGTCGTCGATCACCTGTTTCACGACGGTATCGAGGCAGTTGAGGCCAGAAGGAACACCCCAGTAGGCAGCCGGTAGCGGCAGCGCTGCGCCTAAAGCCGAGGGTCGTGCGCCGGCGTCATTCCCGGGTGGCTTGGCTGGCTGCTGCTGCTCGAGTGTGACCTTCGCCTCCTCGCGCTTCTTCCTTGCCACACGCTTCGGCTCCGCACTTCTCTCTTCCGCCGGCGCGGCCACATTGCGGTAGCCATCCGTGACGCGGTGGATGTGGCGCATGAACTCGCGCCATCCCAGAATCTGGCGCACAAAGCCTTCAGCGCTCGCCAGCGGGATCAAGCCCTTCCCTGCTGCTTCGACAACATCGGTCACAACACGCGTCGGCAGCAGCCTGCTTATGTTGATAAAGGCCGACATCTTGCTGTGAAACATGTCCGGCTCAGCTGTAGCCATTGCATCTTCGTAGGGCCCGAACAACGGCAGCAGGTTATCGAGCGCCCACTTCCACGACTCCAGGATGTCAGCCCGCCTAAGCGGCAGATTCCAGCCGGCGGCACTCCCAAAGTGCTTGGGGAATGTGCGCTCAACGGTTGCAATTGCCTCCTGCGTAATCTCGTCGGGTTCAAAGATCGAGCGCTTCGGCACGGGCGGGCCGCCTCGGTAGCTCTTGCGATTCTCCGCGTCAAAGGAGAACTGGCCGCCCTCCGGCTTGCCACCCCGCATCAGGTAGCCTGTCTTCTCGCGCATGTACCGGTAGAACCGGTCCATGGTATGGTGCCGGCTCACTGGCCCTGGACCTTCAGCCTTGAACACGCGCGTAAAGTCATCCGGAGTCGAAAGCCAGGTCGCATCAGGGACCATTTGGAGGTCGATGCCGCGGCCAATCGCGTCTTCGACGTCCAGCCGCATCTCGCGTTCTGCCGGCTCCATAATGGTCATGCGATCGATCCCGTACTTCTTCGTCGCATCCGCAAGCCCGTCTGCGAAGATACCGGGCGTAAATATATAAGCGACCTTCACGCCGCGCGCCGCCTGCTCCAGCGCAAACTGGCGCTGGCTTCCGAGAATCAGGACCAGCTTCTTCTTGTGGTACGAGCGCCGGTTGGCCTTCGAGAGCGCCTCCATCATGACGAGGCCGGTGTCTTCGGCGGCCTGTTCGGTCATCGGACCGGCCTCGTCCGTAAGGCGGTCATAGGGAACATAGATCCAGCGCCGATGCTTCACGTCAGCAGCACTCGGCTCCGCATCCTTCATGCGCTTCAAAAAGAGCTCCATCGCGGTCGACAATCCTCCGGCATATGCGCCATCTCGAGAGTACCGGGCCGCCGAAGCCGATGCCCATGCCCGGCCGCGAGTGGATGTTGACCGGAATACAGATCCACTCCGAGCGGTTCCGAGGAAGTCTCGCGCAGGAGCGCCTCAGGTCATCTTGTCTGGATCTCGGATTTACCTGCTCTGTGTCTCCAACTCGAGTCACTCTGAGTGAAACGCAGCGAAGTCGAAGAGCCTGTAGTGCCGCGCTGCCCTGAGGCGACACTAGACTCGCTCTAAAACAGCAGGACGGCAACCCGGTAGGCAGTGAAGGACCGGTTCCGCACCTCCGCCGCAGGGCAGGCGCCTACTGCGGCGCGCGTATATGCACCGCTGCTCAGGCTCTCGACCAGCTGCGACGGCAGGGAACGCAGGTCCGAGCTCTCCCACTGCATCACCAGCCGGGCATGTGCACCGGCGCCGGACTGTGGGCACGCTGCGCGAGCCGCGGCCTTTTCGAGGCTACCCTCACCGGCCGTTGCGATACCGCGGTTTCGAAGCAGCTCTTCCACTAAGGCCTCCACCGTTCCCGGCGTGAGCGCGGGAGTAGCCGCCGCGAAATCCTCGACTGCCCACAGAGTGCCTCTGGCAGCGACGACGGCAATACCGGCCGAATTCAAACGCGGATCGAGGATGTTGGCCCGATGCCCAGGCGAGTGCATCCACTGTGCTTCAATCTCCTGCGGCGAAGGGCCAAATGCGATGTTTTCCGCAATGGTGTTGAATCGCGCTCCTTGCGCTGAGGTGCGCTGAGCCAGATCGGGCTCGCCCGCAAGCTGATGCTCAAGCAGATTGTTGCGCACCATTGCCATCGCGTGAGCGGTGGCGGCTGCGGCAAGGGCAGGATCCCAGGTCAATGGTCCGGCGCCCGCGTTAACCCGCTCCTGATTTGCGAGAACGAGCAGCAGCTTAGCCTGTTCAGCAGGGTCCGCGACCTGCCAGTCTCCGATGCGCTGCGAGCGCGCCGGTTTTCCGGAAGTCGCGAGCAGCGCGGCTAAAACAAAGACTATGCTAACGGCCTGCTTGCGCCTGTGTTGCAGCCGGACGGTCATTGAAGGTGTAAATCACCTCGCCGGTGCGGGTGTAATGCAGGCGCTGGCGCGCTTCCATCTCAATCGCATCGGGATCGGACTGGAGACGATCGACATGATCCTTAAGTTTCGCGTTCTCGTCTGCAAGCTTCTGGATCTGCGTGCGAAGTTTACGGTCTTCGCTGCGTTTCTGGGCAAACGCAGTGATGCCATTCTGCCCAAAAAAGGCATGCCAGCCGCACAACAGGGCGAGCAACACGGCGAGGCCTGTAGCTACCCGGCGTCTGAGCTGGAACGCCGCGCTTGCGGCCTGCGATACAGAATGACTTCCCTGCCCCGCCATGTCTTTTGCTGCTCCTTACTCTAGGACCCAGGCTTTCGCCGCTTCACTCAGCTTTGCGCTGTCCTGTTCCTGGCGGACTTCGGTGTATACGCGTACTACCGGTTCGGTACCTGAAAGCCGGTAGCAGACCCAGGAGCCATCTTCGAGGATCAGCTTCAGCCCGTCGGTGCGAACGATGCTCGCAACCTTGCGGCCGCCCAGCTCAGACGGATCACCCTTCACCTTCTGAGTGAACTTCTCCTTCACCTCCGGGGTCAAGCGGAAGTTCTCCCGGTGCGGATAGAAGGAACCTACTTCGCCAAATAGTTCCTTGAGCTGCATTCCCAGGCTCTTGCCACGGCGCGCCACCATTTCGGTCACAAGCAGGCCGGCCAGCACCCCGTCCTTCTCTGGAACATGGCCGCGGATAGTCAGGCCGGCACTTTCTTCGCCGCCGATCGCGATCTTGTCCGCATTGATGAGCTCGCCGATGTACTTGAAGCCGACAGGAGTTTCATACAATGGCACCTTGTTCTTTTCCGCTATTGCGTTAATCAAGTTTGTGGTGGCGACCGACTTTGCGACTCCATTCTTCCACCCACGTGTTTCCATCAGGTACTCAAAGAGGAGTGCAATGACATAGTTCGGCTGGATGTAGGTTCCATCCTCGTCAACGATGCCAAATCGATCCGCGTCGCCGTCGGTCGCGATCCCGATGCCTGCGCCAATCTCTTTCATTTTCGCGCGGCAGTCGTTCAGCAGTTCCCCGTCGGGCTCGGGCGCGTGCCCGCCAAACAGCACATCGCGATAGTCATGTACGGTCTCGACCGTTACGCCGTTCTCCCGCAGGATGTGGCAACTGTATCCTCGCGCCGCGCCCCAGAATGGGTCGAAGACGACCTTAAGCCCGGATCTCTGGATCACGCCGAAGTCAACCAGCTCTGCGACGCGCTTCAGGTAGTCATCCTTTATGTCGCTTTCGTCATACTTACCTTGCGGAGCAGCTGGGACCGATGTCTCTCCCAGTGCTTCAATCGCTGCCTCAATTTTACCGGTGGTTTCCGGCAGTGCTGGCGCGCCGTCTGAGGTCGAGAACTTGATCCCGTTATACTCCGGCGGATTGTGCGAAGCGGTGAAGTTGATCGCTCCGGCAGCCTGCTGACGGCGAACCGCGTAGGCGATTGCCGGTGTGGGCGCCGGGACCGGGATGACTCGCGGTGTCACCCCATTCGCTGCCAGAACGCTGGCCGCTTCAGCGACAAAGGTTTCGCCCAGAAAGCGAGGGTCACGCCCGACAAGAACCGTGTGCGTGCCGCCCTGCTGCGCTGCCACAAACTTGGCAATGCCGGTAACAGCGCGCCGAATATTCGCAATCGTGAACTCTTCCGCCACGATCGCACGCCAGCCTGAGGTGCCGAACTTGATGGTAGTCGCCATGTACCCTTCGCTTTCTCGTTCCTGCTGCTGCGGCTGCGGAGTCGTACAAGCGACTCCCGGAAACAACGTTAGGATGCAGGCCGCCGCGCTTGCGGTCCTGAGGGCCACCATTGACCTCTGTAAGGAACCTGCCAAACAGGAGTCTGTCGGTGCCCTTTGCTATCCTGTGGCGTCGGTACCCTATGCGCATACTGATCTCCGCTTTCGCTGCCAGCGTTTTGGCTTTGCTCTGGGCTGCGTGGGCTATTGCACGGGCGGTGCGACGGCATAGCGCGCGTCCTGCTCCTTCTACAGCTTCGCTTAGGCTGCGCGAGCCTGCTGTAAAGGCAGACGAAGTGGACGAATCTTAGTGGTTCTCCGTACCGATCCGCCCTTCTTCACAGACGCGAAGAGGCCTTGGTATGCGGCGACAGAGGTCCGGGCTGGCACAGCCTGTACGGCAGTGGGAGAATATCTCCACGCGTCAAAGCGATCATTGTTAGCGCACATATCCGGAGGAGTGAAACATCGTCATGCCTGACTCGAACGCCACCAACCTTGTGCCAGAGAGCAGTACCCGCCTGCCGCTTCCCTTGCACGGGCAGCAAGCGAAGACGAGCGGCCGCATAGCTGCGGTTGCGCTCGGGTCGCTGTTTGTGGCGTTGTGTGCGCAGGTCGCTGTTCCGCTGCCCTGGACGCCGGTCCCGATGACCATGCAGCCTTTTGGCGTACTGCTGGTCGCCATGCTCCTGGGGCCATGGACGGGTGCGGGCGCCATGGTGGCCTATCTGTTGGAAGGGCTTGTCGGGCTGCCGGTCTTTGTTCCCGGCTTCGGCGGCCTGCTCCCAATGGGTCCGAGCGCAGGCTACCTGCTCTCCTACCCGCTGGTGGCCCTTGTGACGGGGCTGCTTTTCAGAAGGCTCTCCGACCGTACCGTGCAGCATGGGTTCGGCTTGTTCCGCGCTGTCGCTGCGGCAGCAGTGGGAGACGCTCTCATCCTGCTTTGCGGCGCCGCGTGGCTGGGGCTGGTCACGCGCGGCTCCCTGGCGCAGATCTTTTCTTTGGCTGTACTGCCGTTCCTTGCAGGCGATGCCGTCAAGGTACTGCTCGCGGCTGCTGTCGCTTCCGGAGTATTCCGCCTGAAGCGGCGCTTTGACGAGGTGGATACCCCGACAGCTTAGTAGAGGGTACGCGGCGTATTCTTGAGGCTGCAGGCGGGCCTCATTGCCTTCACCTGGCAGAACCCGCGGAAGCAGGTGTCCGCCGGACTGCCTGCTACGAAAGGACACAGCCGAAGTGAGTGCTACCCCTTCAGTTCCGCAGACTGGTTCTCTGTCCGGTTCCCAGATAGGGAGCGCGGGTGCAGTACGCGAGATCTCCATCGCACACAGCCCAGACTCCGATGATGCGTTCATGTTTTATGGTCTCGCCACGAATAAGGTGCGCGTGCCTGGCTACAAGTTCTCGCACGTCCTCTGCGACATCGAGACACTGAACCACAAGGCTATGCACGAAGCCTTCTACGATGTCACCGCGATCTCTTTTCACGCCTACCCGTACCTGCAGGAGAACTACGCGCTGATGGCCTGTGGGGGCTCGGTCGGCGAGAACTATGGTCCCATGATCATCGCGCCCCATCGCTACACGCTCGACGAGATCAAGAAGATCAAGATTGCGGTCCCCGGCACGCTTACCACGGCCTATCTCACGCTCAAGCTCTTTGCACCTGAGGTCCAAACGGAGGTCGTGCCGTTCGATCAGATCATCCCTCAGGTACTGGCCGGCAAGTACCAGGCCGGGTTGATCATCCACGAGGGCCAGCTCACCTATGGCAACAATGGCCTGAGCAAGATTATTGATCTAGGCATCTGGTGGCGTGAGCAGACCGGCATGCCCCTGCCGCTCGGCGGCAATGCCATTAGGCGCTCTCTTGGTCCTGAGGCCATGCGCGTCACCACCAAAGCCATTCGCGACTCGATCCAGCACGGCCTCGATCACCGCGAATCCGCTCTGCAGTATGCGATGCAGTTCGCCCGCGACCTGGAGCCAAACCTCGCCGATAAGTTCGTCGGCATGTACGTCAATGAGCGCACTCTCGACTATGGCAAGGACGGCCGCGCTGCGATCGAAAGGCTGCTGGCGATGGGCCACGAACGTGGCATCATCCCCGAGGTTGCGAAGCTGGACTTTGTCGAACCATAGCTAGATTGCCTGGCGGCGCGGCAAGTCAGGCACGTGCTTGAACTGCTCGCTCCAGACTGATCCACTTGCTTCACGCATGGCGTTCGGGAACCGGGCCCTCCTCACATTGCATGCGGGGGTTGCTGTCTAATCTAAGAGGCATTGTCGCTGAATATCGTGAAGGACCTGTTTCGGTGCTTACACCGGGAGAGCAGGTCCTTCATTGCTTTTGCTTCTCAAAACAACGCTTTGTCGTATCCGCAAAGTGGTAAGCCGATCGAGACTACGACGCCGGCAGGTTTTGGCGAAGCGCATCGCTCCAGCTCATCAGGTTAGCCGTCGAACGTTAGCCGAGTCGCGCAGGACGGCCCACTTAGCTTCCAGCGCCAGCAACGCAGCTAAGAGTCACTGACTATCCCTGAGCATTCAATAAATATTCCCGCTGCAGAATGAACTTTCCAGCTCCTCCGCACGAATAGCAGTGTGGAGAGCCCATGTGACTGACGAGCCAAAGCTTGGGAAGGATTGGGCGGGCAGTGCTGAAGCCTTCGACGCGATGTATCGCGAGAACGCACCCAGGCTGCGGGCCTTTTTGCGGCAGATTGTTGGCTCGTTCCAGACTGCCGAAGACCTGACGCAGGAAATCTTCACCCAGCTTTGGAGCCGCCCGGACAAATTCGAGTCCTCCCGCGGAAGTGTGCGGGCCTACCTTTTCGGCATCGGGCGACACCGGGCTGCGGAGTGGTGGCGGCTCAGCAAAGCCGAAGATCCGTTTGGCGAAGACCGGTGTACGGCCTGCGATCTAGAGCGCAGTTCCGCGATGGCGGACGCTCTCGACCGCCTGCCTGACGAGCAAAGGACGTTGCTGTGGCTGCGCGAGGTCGAGGGTCAGTCGTATGCCGAGCTCGCAATCATCCTGGATATTCCGGTAGGAACGGTCCGGTCGAGATTGTTTACGGCGCGTCAAGCACTGCGCGAGATCTGGCTCGGCGCAGCTAAAGGAGAATCGCATGAGATGCGGTGAAGCTAGGGAGTTCCTATCAGCGATCTATGACGGAGAAAGAGTGCCGCCGCAGGCGGCTGAACACGCGGCCCACTGTACGGAGTGCCAGGAGTTGTTGAAAGGTTATGCCGAGATGGGGGCCAAGCTGCGCAGCTACGGCAGCCTCCTGGTCGCGCAGCCGGTCCGGGACCGCACATGGCTTACAACCCAGCGAAACAAAAGCATGTGGTGGGAGAAAGGTTTTCAGATGATGCGTATACCAAGGATTGCATTAGCATCCCTCGTTTTGTTGCTTCTCGTTCTGGGCTCACGGTTAACGCTGGTCGAGGTACGGGCGCATGACGACGGCTCCGTACTCAAATTGAAGCTCACGCCGGCGCAGGGCGACAGCACGCAGTGCTACTTATCGACGACGGACATGAACCAAAATCAGTGCGGCGGGCTATGGCAGATAGGCGGAAGCAATCTCACCTACTCCGTAAGAGCGCTGAAGAAAGACGGCGGTCGTGTACTACTTTCTATCCGGTCACGGACTACTCCAATAGGACCGGCCAGCTACGGTCCTGACACGGAAAACACCTTGCCGGAGACCCAGTCTTGGTTTACTCCTGGAGAACCTCTCGCAATGCCAGGCACGGGGGAGTTAAAGCTTGCACTTACCGGGGAGTGGGCAGACCACATCCCTGTTGGGGGCGACCAATTGATGGACCCAGGGCCGGTCGAAATCAGGCTCTACTCTCCAATACTCCTGAAAAACAATGTAGTCGTGGGCAACATCTTTGACGCAAGAACAAATGCCGACAAGCCCGGAGAAGGTGTTTTCCTTTACATACCCAGTGAGGGGCGTTTTATTCTCTCGCTGACACAGGTAGATGGCGCTATTCCCGCTACAGTGCAATTTAACCGGGTCTCCTTTGAGAGCAACGGTCAGAAGTACATTATCGTTACCGGAACGCCAGTAAGCCGGGGAGAACATCTCTGGGTTCTTCACGACCCTTCCTACAAACCTTCACCCGACTCGATCCAAGGGCAGTTCCTTGGCGCAGGACCCGTGAGCAAGCTCCTTTAGCGAGCGAGAAGGACTCGCGAAAAGGTGCGGGTTCTCGCCTCATATCTTAAGCGGAGATTCCTGGTAGCAGTACTGGGCCTCAGCCTTGCTGAAGCCCAGTATTGCTGCATTTAAACTAATCGGATTGACGAGCTACGTTCATTCTATTCAGGCTGACCCGCCTTTGACGCGAGGCGCAGGTCAAAATCCGCCTGGCACGCTACCCTCATGTTCGTAGGTTCTGCCCTCTTACCACCTTTACGAATCCGCTCATCTGTAGTGACCGAGCCCTTCACAAACAAGCCTTGTCGGTCAGCGACTTGCTTCTCAAATATCGCATAATAGGGCAGATGGCTTCCCCCGCACCGGCGCTCATGCCTCCTGAACAGACGCTGCCGATTCCCGGTCCAGTGCAGCGTGGCCGCACGGTCTGGCGCAGCCTGCGCCGTCAGCCACTCGCGCTCGCAGGGCTTCTACTCATCGCGCTCTTTTGCACGCTCGCGCTCTTCGCGCCGTGGATTGCCACACACCCGCCCGCTGCGCTCGACCTGGATCATCGGCTTGCCTCGCCCAGCGCGGCGCACCTCTTCGGCACCGACGAGCTCGGCCGCGATACTTTCTCGCGCATCGTCTACGGAGCACGTATTTCACTCCTGGTCGGCGTCTCGGTTGTCGCATGCTCGCTTTCCCTCGGGCTGGTACTCGGTGGACTGGCCGGCTTCTACGGCGGACTGCTCGATACGTTTCTGAACATCTTTGTCATGAATGCCTTTCTGGCTCTTCCTGGGATCCTGCTCGCCATCGCCTTCGTCGCCTTTCTCGGGCCGGGCTTGGTCAACCTGGTGCTCGCCCTCTCCATCGGCGGCTGGGTCGGCTATGCGCGGCTGGTACGCGGGCAGGTACTGGCCGTGCGCGAGCGCGAGTTCGTCGAGGCTGCCCGGGCGCTTGGCGCCAGCGATCTGCGCCTTTTCACGCGGCACATCCTGCCCAATATTCTGCAACCCATCATCGTGCAGGCCGCCATTGGCATGGCCGGAGCGGTGCTCGCCGAGGCTACACTCAGCTTTCTCGGGCTGGGCGTACCACCGCCCGCTGCAAGCTGGGGCAGCATGCTGAACGACGCGCGCTCCCACCTGTTCGATTCGCCCCATCTGGTCTTGTTCCCGGCACTCGCGGTCATGTGCTGCGTGCTCTCGTTCAACTTCCTGGGCGATGCCTTGCGCGACTTCCTCGACCCACGGACGCGCATCGAGATCGGCCTGTGATGACCTCTGTTTCTGCAACAAGGAACACCCACCACGAAGTAGCCGCGCCCCGCGTAGGGGGTCCTACACTTACCAGAGCTCGCGTATGAAGATCGGCGTCATCGCCGATACCCACGGCCTTTTGCGCCCCGAGGTCCTGCCCGCCTTCGCCGGTGTCGCGCACATCCTGCATGCCGGCGATGTCGGCGACCCCGCTATCCTCGACCGGCTCCGCAGAGTCGCGCCCGTTACTGCGGTCCGCGGCAACATCGACCGGAGTGGTCCCTGTGCTGCCCTGCCTGCCGAGGAATACGTCACGCTCGCGGGCACACATCTCTACCTCCTGCATGATGTGCACACGCTTACGCTTGATCCGGCAGCAGCTGGCGTCCAGGCGGTCATCTTCGGCCACTCGCACAAGCCAGCGATCGAGCATCGCAAGGAGGTGCTCTTCTTTAATCCGGGCGCGGCTGGTCCGCGGCGCTTTTCCCTTCCGGTCTCCCTGGGCTTTCTGCACTTGGATAGAGAACCCTTGAGAGCCGAGCACGTCACTTTACTGTGACAAAACTCCCGGTCAAACTTCCTTGTGCGTCGTAGACCTTTAACTCTCACCGCATTCGGATGTCTCGCCCTCGGCGGTGTTCTTGGCGCAGCCTTTAATCAGGCGTGGATAGGTGCAGGCTTGGGTGCTCTTGCGGGCATAGCCTGTGTCCGCGTGTTGATCCACTATAACTTCGACGATTACTAAAGCAGATCCCCTCCCTCACCCGCGGATGCGCGGGTTCACGAGCAGGTACAACACATCCGTCAGCAGGTTCACGAGCACATACGTCAGCCCCACCGCGAGCAGGCAGCCCTGCACCAGTGCGTAATCCCGGTTCGAGATCGCGGACACCGTCAAGCGTCCCACGCCGGGCCAGGAGAAGATCATCTCTGTCACGATCGCGCCGGCAAGCAACGCGCCGAACTGTAGCCCGACCAGTGTCACAATCGGGATCAGCGCATTCCGCAGCGCGTGCCGGTAGATGACCGTGCGCTCGCGTAGGCCCTTCGCTCGAGCTGTGCGGATGTAGTCCTGGCCGAGCTCCTCGAGCATCGCGGTACGCACCATACGGGTCAGGATCGCGGCCAGCGCGGCGCCCATCGTCACTGCCGGAAGCACCAGGTAGGCCGGCCCCGCTGCGCCTGAGACCGGCAGCCATCCGAGGCGGATGGAGACCAGCAGGATCAGGATGGGGCCGAGTGCAAATGCCGGAAACGAGAGCCCAAACAAGCTGACGACGCCGAGCACCTGGTCCTGCCACCGATTGCGATGGAGCGCTGCCATGATGCCGGCCGGCAATGCCAGAACCAGCGCAAACACCAGCGCCGCAACCGTAAGCACCAGGGTGTACGGGTAACGCAGCACCAGTAGGTGCGTGACCGAGTCGTTGAGCCGGATAGATTGCCCAAGGTTGCCGTGCAGCACGCCGCGCCAGTAGAGCCAATACTGCGTTCTCAGCGGCTGGTCCAACCCGTATTGATGCCGCAGCACCGCAACATCTCCCGCGCGCGCGCCCTCTCCGAGCATCTGCTGTACCGGGTCGCCAGGCACCAGGTGGATGAGCAGAAACACCAGCGATACGACCAGCCAGACTACCGGGATCGTGTAGAGCAGGCGCCACAGCAAAGCGCGTACGGCACGCTTCATGCGCGGCCGCTCCCCGGATCGCCGCTCGCCCACATAGAAGCGAGATCAGCGATCTTGCCATCGAGCAGAATCAAAGTCATGTGCGCTTCAGTTTCGCACGCCGGCGCCCGCCTGTGAGTCATCGGCCGCTGGCTTGGTTATAGGCTTGTTTTCGACCCGTATCCGGCTGATTCTCCGGCCCTGCATTTCAAGCACCGTAAGCCTGTGCTCGTCGAAGTCGACGCGCTCGCCCATCTCCGGGATGTGCCCAAGCCGGCTGAGCAGGAAGCCGGCCAGCGTTTCCACCCCGCTATCGCGTGGCAGGCTCCATCGCATTTGTGTTTCCAGGTCGCGCAGGCTCACGCTGCCGTCCAGCACTAGCGTTTCGCTCGCCGCCGGCAACAGCGGCGTTGCCGTCGAGGCGACATCAAACTCATCTTCCACCTCCCCGATCAGCTGCTCGATTGCGTCTTCGACCGTTACCAGCCCCACGGTAGAACCGAACTCATCCACAACAATGGCCATCAGCCGCCTGCGCTGCTGAAACTGGACCAGCAGGTCAAAAACCGGCTTTGTCTCGGGCACGACCAGCACCTCGCGCATAATGGACCGCAGATGCAGAGCCGCCAAAGACGAAGCACCAGTCGCGCTTGCGCCATCGCCGCGATCCGCAACCGCATGAAAGTGCATGAGCCGCGCCACGTCTTTCGAGTAAACGACGCCGATGATCGCCTCCGGACCACGCAGCGGGTCGTACACCGGGATGCGGGAGTGCAGCTCCTCGACAATGCGGGCGCTGGCTTGCTCGACCGGCATGGAGGCAGGAAGGGAAACGATTCTTTGTCGCGGAGTCATGATCTCGCGCGTTGTGATCTCGCCGCCTTCGACCGCACGATGAATCAGTGCCTCCTGAAAAGGCGGCAGAATACCGCCCTCGCGCGCCGCCGTCGCAATCAGCTTCAACTCGTCTGGCGAGTGCAGGGACGCATGCTCGGAGGGAGGCATGCGGAAGAGCCGCAGTACCTGCGCGGCGGAACGATTGAGTAGCACCACCGCCGGGCGGGTAAGCCCCATAAACGCGAGCATGGGCGTTGCAATGGCAATGGCGAGTTTCTCTCGCCGTCGCAATGCAAGCGACTTAGGTACCAGCTCGCCCAGCAGCACCTCGAAGTACGTAATCGCCAGAAATGCGAACGCGGCACTGATAAGGTGCGCATACAGGCTGTGGTGTGGGAGGCGATAGAGCCAGGGTTCTAGTGCACCGGCAACCGTCGGCTCGCCGACCCAGCCCAGCGCCAACGAGCACAGCGTGACGCCGAACTGAACCGCCGGCAGAAAGTCATCCATCCGTGCCTGCAGCCGCTCTACCGATCGCGCGCCAGGCACCTGGTCCGCAATCAACTGGTCGAGCCGGCTGCGTCTAAGCGAGACCACGGCGAACTCTGCCGCAACGAAAAATCCGTTGGCCAGAATCAGCGAGGCTATGGCCGCCAATCGGAATAGGAGCAGGCCAAGCATTGCCTGTGAGTGTACGCGAGTGCACCACAAGGAACTTCGCGGGCTCGACTCGCGTACCGTAGAAAGCGCCGGGACCAAAGCAACAAAAGAATGCCTGGCGACGGAGGACACACGCGATGCGACTGGCCTGTTCTGCTGCCCTGCTTGCTGCCAGCTTTGCCCTGCTGCCCGCAGCCGCCCTGGCGGCCGATGGCACCTTTGAACGCACCCTGAAGGTGAATGGCCCGGTGCTGCTCGGCGTTGACACCGGCTCGGGCAACATTCGCGTCTCCGCCGGTGATGTCAGCTCCGTGCACATCGTCGGCCATGTACACAGCAGCGGAGGCTTCTTTGGCGGGGGCGACTCGGCTGATGATCGCGTGAAGCAGGTAGTCAACAATCCCCCAATCAACCAGGCCGGCAACATCATCAGCCTCGGGCACAACTTCCACGTCAACAATGTCAGCATTGACTACGAGATCGTGACTCCGCGGGGAACAGACCTTCGCGCCGACTCCGGTTCAGGCGACGTGCACGTGCAGGATGACGGCGGCCCGGTGCAGCTGAAGACCGGCTCCGGCAATATTGAAGCTACCGGGCTCAGTGACCACATCTCGCTCGAGACCGGATCCGGCGACATTACAGCCGACATGCTCTCTGCGCTCGACGTCAAAGCCCAGACCGGATCCGGCAACATTACGCTGCACAATGTGCAGAGCGGACTTTGGGCGCATACCGGCTCGGGCAACATTCAGGTGAATGGCAAGCCTTTGTCGGGCTGGAAGCTTGAAACTGGATCCGGCAATATCACGCTTGACACGAGTGGCGCACCGCTCTCGCTGAACGCTACGACCGGCTCGGGCAGCCTTGCGTACCAGAGCGGTAACTTCAAGCAGACCAGCCAGGGCAAGGAACACCTGACCGGCGACGCAAGCGGCGGGGGCGCCGAGGTGCGAGCAAACACCGGGTCCGGCGATATCCGCGTGCGATAAACGTCGCTGGCGGACGTAACCGCCACTTGTAAGATGAGGGGATGGTCAGCGTTCTCCGTTCCATCCCTTCCGAGCAGCTGCGTCTGCTGGTCTTCGATCTTGACGGAACGCTGATCGACTCGCGTCGCGACCTGGTCGAGTCGGTCAACGCAGCCCTGGCACAGTTTAAGCTGCCGCCCCAGGCAGAGGAGCGCATCGCCTCCTACATCGGGGACGGCGCGGCCATGCTGGTGCAGCGCGCGCTCGCCTCCGATGGAGCCGACCCTGCGCTCGCCCCCGCGGCGCTCGAAGCCTTTCTCGCCTACTACCGCGAGCACAAGCTCGACCACACCCGCCTCTACCCTGGAGTGCTTGATCAGCTCGCATTATTGCGAGAGATTCTGCCTGTGCACATGGCCGTGCTCACCAACAAACCCGTGCACGCGTCGCGTGAGATCTGCGCGGCGCTTGGGCTTGCGCCGTTTTTCTTTGCTGTTTATGGCGGCAACAGCTTCCCAGCCAAGAAGCCCGATCCTGAAGGTTTGCAAAGGCTCATCGCCGAAGCCGGAGTGCGGCCGCAGGAAGCGCTCATGGTCGGTGACTCCGATGTGGACATTCGCACTGCTCGGGCTGCTGGGGCCTGGTCCCTCGGCTGCCGCTTCGGTCTGTCGCCTCACACCATTGCCGACATGGAGGCTCAGCAGCTGGTGGATGTGGTCGTCGACGAAGCCTCCGAGTGGGCTGAGGCGCTCCAGCTGTCACCTTCTTTTCTGCACACCGCCAGTGAGAGCAAGCGAGCATACCGTGGATTTTGAACTTGTCAGTGACTATCAACCACGCGGCGACCAGGGCCGCGCTATCGCGGAGCTCGTAGATGGTATTCGCGCCGGCGAGGAGCACCAGGTCCTGCTCGGCGTTACCGGCTCCGGCAAGACCTTCACGATGGCCAAAGTCATCGAGGCGCTGGACCGCCCTGCGCTCATCCTCGCGCACAACAAGACTCTAGCTGCCCAGCTCTTCCACGAGTTCAAGCAGTTCTTCCCCAACAACGCTGTTGAGTACTTCGTCTCCTACTACGATTATTACCAGCCCGAGGCTTACATCCCCGCCGGCGATCTGTATATCGAGAAGGAAGCGACCATCAACGAGGAGCTTGACAAGCTCCGCCTCGCCGCTACCCGGTCCCTGTTCGAGCGTCGCGACACCATCATCGTCGCCTCTGTCTCGTGCATCTACGGCCTCGGCTCACCGGAGGCTTACTACGGGATGCTTCTCTTTCTCGAGAAAGGCCAGCAGATCCGCCGCGAAGACATAACCAAAAAGCTCGTCGAGATCCTCTACGATCGCACGGACGGGGACTTTCGCCGCGGAACGTTTCGCGTGCGCGGCGACGTCATTGAGGTCTTCCCCACTTACGATGAGAGCGCCTACCGCATCGAGCTCTTCGGCGATGAGGTCGATTCGCTCTCGCAAATCGATCCGCTCTTCGGCACGGTGAAGCAGAAGTACGCGCGCCTCCCGATTTACCCAAAGAGTCACTACGTCGTCGCTCCTGAGCGCAAGAAGAGCGCTGTCGAATCCATCCTCGCCGAGCTGGAATGGTGGGAGAAGGAGCTTGAGCAGCAAGGCCGGATGGTCGAAGCGCAGCGCATTCATCAGCGCGTTCGTTTTGATCTGGAGATGATTAAGTCAATGGGTTTCTGCCACGGCATCGAGAACTACTCGCGCCATTTCTCTGGCCGCATGCCGGGTGAGCCGCCGCCGACCCTGTTTGACTACTTTCCAAGAGACTTCCTTATGTTCATCGACGAGTCGCATGTCACCGTACCGCAGCTACACGGCATGTGGCACGGCGACCGCTCCAGGAAGCAAAATCTCGTCGAGTATGGATTCCGGCTGCCATCTGCTACCGATAATCGACCTTTGAAGTTTGACGAGTTCCAGAACCGTGTCCACCAACTGGTCTACGTCTCCGCGACACCCGGCCCCTATGAACTCAGCAAGGCCGAGGGCATCGTCATCGAGCAGATTATTCGCCCAACTGGCCTCATCGACCCTGAAGTCGAAATCCGCCCCATTCGCGGCCAAATCGACGACCTACTCGCCGAGATCCGGCTCCGTGTAGAGCGCAACGAGCGCGTCCTCGTCACCACGCTCACCAAGCGCATGGCTGAAGATCTCTCCGGCTACTACACCGAGGTCGGCGTTCGCTGCCGTTACATGCATTCTGAGGTTGAGACCCTCGAGCGCGTCAAACTCCTCCGCGATCTGCGCAAGGGAGAGTACGACGTGCTTGTCGGCATCAACCTGCTTCGCGAGGGACTCGACTTACCCGAAGTGTCGCTCGTAGCCATTCTCGATGCCGACAAGGAAGGCTTCCTGCGTTCGCAGGGCTCGCTTATTCAGACTATCGGCCGCGCTGCCCGTCATGTCAGCGGCCGAGCCATTCTTTACGCCGACAAGATGACCGACTCCATGAAAAAAGCGCTCGACGAAACTGGTCGCCGTCGCGAGGTGCAGCGCGCCTATAACGAGGAGCACGGCATCATACCGACCTCGATCATTCGCCCGACAGATATGTCGCTCGCGCAGATCATGAAAGCTGACTACGCCGACCTTACCGATGAGAAGGACGAATTGCCCGAGTTCGAGACCCAGCAGGCTCTCGACTTCCACATCAGTGAGCTGGAAAGCGATATGCGCGAAGCCGCGAAGAAATTCGAGTTCGAAAAAGCTGCAAGACTCCGCGACACCATCGCTGGGCTGCGTACGAAAGAGTTCCTCTTCGCCTAGCCGCGTCGTCCCGAAAAACAGAAGGGCGGCCACCAGGGCCGCCCTTTTGCGTGCTCTTAGCCTTACGGTTAGAAGGTAATCTTGCCGAACACCTGCAGCACCCGTCCACCAATGCCCGCACCGGAAAATGAGCCATACGGACTGGTTGTCGGCGGAACAATCGACGCCGGCAACCCGGGGTTGCCGTTCACGTCGTTACCAGGGAGCTGGAAGTTAGGGTGATTGAATATGTTGAAAGCGTAAGTGCCGACTTGGAGGCTGGCTCGCTCCGTGTTGATGAACTTCTTGCTCAGTGCGAAGTCGGAGTCGGCATAGCGAGAGCCGTAGAATGAATTTCTACGAAGCGTGCCGAAGTCACCTTGCACAACGGCGCCTGCCGGCGTACCCGTCGAGCCCGGGGCAACCTCAAAGTCGGCACTGGTAAAGCAGGGCGCCGAGGCGCCGCCGCCGTTGCAGTGGGTGGGTAGTTTCACCCCCGGCGCCGGGTCGGCAAGAACCTGACCGCCCAGAGTCGCTCCACCTGCCGCGCCCGGCAAGGCACTGTTGACGACCGAGAAAGGGCTGCCGGTGTGCCAGTATGTTTTGCCGGCAAACAGCCAGCCACCCGCAGCGGAGTTGAAAAGCTTACCGTACCGCTTGATATATGGAAGCTGATACACGTAGTCGGCGCTGACAATCTGGCGTAGATCAGTGTCGGCATTGCTATAGTTCAATGCGGAGAGGCTGCTGGGAGATAGCGCACTCGTCACCGTCGTGACCGCCGTGTTGTAAGGCTCGCTAGGGAGACCGCCATTCGATACATCATCCAGCGTATGACTATAGGTATAGTTCAGGTCGACACTCAAGCCATGGCGGTCTACATGCTTATAGGAAACTTGTACGCCGTTGTAGTTTGAGTTCGCCGAGTTGAAGATCTGGCTTACTTGCTGGAAGCGCGGATCCGGAGACGCCGTAGAAAGTCCGCCGAAGTTCGTCGGGGACGATCCATTGACCTTCAGGTTCTCAATGAACTCGTCATAGCCCACGTTGCCGACATACCCGACGCTGATTGAATCAGAACTGGTGAACTGTCTCTGCAGTTGGAGGTTGAACTCCAGATACTTAGGGTACCTGAAGTTCTGCGGTCCTACCGTGAAGTTCGGTGCAGTAAATGGAACACCCAGACCGCCCAGGGTTGCCGCAATCTGGTTTGCGTTCTGGCCGAAGCTGAAGCCCGATCCGATTGCGGTGTTTGACTGAGCAGCGAAGTACGGCGCACTCTGCGCTGATGACGCCGGAGCGACATGCCCGGAGATAACTGTGGCCGAGTACAACTGCGGGAAGTTTTGTACAAACGAATCCAGATAAATCGCCGGCGGCGTGTCCGCGAACAGACCCACCCCTCCGCGAAGGACAGTGTGACCGTCATCGGACAGCGAGTAGTTGAAGCCCGCCCTGCCTTGTGCTTCAACGGCCTCAACGTTGCTGAACGCGTGAGCCAGATTGTTAGTCACCGACTGGTTGTAGGGAGTACTCAGACTTGCTCCGGTGACAGGGAACGTACCATCGTAACTGGCGAAGCAATTGTTGTTGCACAGCCCGTTGCCGTTGCGATCGAATCGGACACCGTAGGTAAGGTGCAGGCGATGGTTCACCTGCCATTGATCCTGCAGATAGGCTCCCAGATTGTAAATCGCCAGATAAGCCGTCTTCTCGGTGGCAAATGTCTGCGTGTAGCTGGAGGTAACGCCCGCGGCCGGCGATAGAGTGCCGGTCAGGTTGGTCATGCCTGCCGCGAAATCGTTCAGGTTGTTAAATGAGTAAACCCCGTTCTCACCGGACTGCGCGTCATAGTCGGAAAGGTCTTCACGGCGAAAATCTAAGCCGTATGACATCGTGTGATTGCCGCGTACGTAGGATAGATCGTCGACAAACTGGTACTGGGTCACATTGCGACCCTGGGGGAACGCGTTGTTCTCGCCCAAAGCACCGAGTGCTGCTCCCGAATTGATAGAAGCCGAGGTAAACGTCAGAAACGTCGGGAAAGCAGCCAGCGTAGCAGCTTGGTTGCTCGGTCCAAAGAAGGCGGTGTACCAGTTCGCTGCGAAGATGAACTGATTCGTCAGATGAGGCGTTAGCGTGATTGAGTCGTTCAGCTGACCTTCGTAGGCCGGCTGAGACGAAATCTCATTGAACACCGGCGAGACGAAGCTGGTACTCGTCGGCTGTGTGCCATGGTCCAGTTTGAAGCGCCCGAAAAGGCGCTGACGGTCGCTTATGTTGTAGTCGACACGCACCGTCACCAGGTACTCTTTGTTGATGTTGGAGGCATTGCCTTCGGCCGCAGTCTCGCAGGGCGTATCCACGCCGAAAGTACCGCCGGTCCCTGTCGGGGTTCCTTGGAAGCTGCTGCCGCAGCCAAGAGTCCCTGACATATCCTGGAGTGGGCTGTTACCGGTTGTGACCGGGACGGCGATCCTACTGTTCGGCGAAGAGTTATATAAGCCAAAAGCCTGCTGGTACAGCGGCACGGAGTCGGCAGGCACATTCGCCAGCGCGTATGCCTGCAGCTGCGATGAAGGGAAGACAGCCTGACCGGCAGCCGGCAGCACATATCTTAGGCCCTCGTAATCGGTAAAGAAGAAGAGCTTGTTCTTAATAATCGGGCCGCCGACGTTTGCAGCCCACTCATTCGACACCGCCTTCTGTCTACCCTCACCGGCGTTGTTGCGGAACCAGTCATTGGCGTTCAATGCATCGCCGTTGTAGTAGTAGTTCGCCTGCCCGTGGAACTGGTCGCTGCCCGACTTCGTCGTGTACTCGACGATCGCCCCAGCCTGCCGACCATATTGTGATCCGTATCCGTTCACCACGACCGAGGCTTCCGCAATCTCCGCTTGCCCGATCGTCAGGTTCGACGAGCCTGAATTATTTAGGTTGAGAAAAGGGTCTACCTCATCAAAGCCGTTCAGGACATATAGATTCGAGATACCCGGCAATCCGTCGACGCTGAAGTTGCCATACCCGCTGCCCGTGCTCGGAGCTGCACCAGGAACCGTGAAAGCAACAGTTGTGATGTCTCCGCCAGGCGCCGGAAGGTCCTGCACCTGCTCCGTGGTGAAGCTAGTCACGATGGATGGCGATTCCGTGTCGACCAGCGGCACAGTCTGCGCAGAGACTGTCACGTTCTCGTTTGCGGCCCCCGGTTTTAACGCCAGCATCACCTCCGGAGACTCGCCAACCTGAACCGGCACCGTCTGCTCGGTAGGTGCCATGCCGGGTGCATCCGCTCGTATCGTGTAGGTCGAAGGACGCAGCAGAGGGAACGAGAAGCGGCCCTGCTCGTTCGACTTAGCCGTGACGCTGGTTCCACCCTGCTTATCGCTCAGGGTCACAGTCGCGCCCGGGATTACGGCACCGGAGGGATCCGTGACAGCTCCAGCCAGCGAGCCGGTTGTTGACGTCTGCGCCTGCGCGCTTTCCAGCAAAGCACACGGAAGAGGGCCAAGCCCGGAAAGGCAGGCAGTTGCAAGTGTCGCGGTTGCGAGGCGAAGAAAGCTAGAGGAGACTCTGGGCATGTACGCGGTTCTTGCAATTGCAGTTCCAAAGAGATGAGGAGTGCCAAGAGCTCGATCTACTTTTCAGAGGCTTCAAACCTACGCACTTCCACCCAGCATCAATGTCCCTGCGTCGTCTGAAGCTGGAATAATCCAGGATTGCGTACAGAAGCTGACTCTCTATGGAAAGTCATAGTACGGAGAGCTTCTATCGCCTCCTTCTCGCAATCGTGAAGCCGCATCGCAAGAGTGAGGAGATTCCACTGAAAACCCTACTCCGTATTCTTATCTCGCTCTTGATCGTGGCCTGGCTTGGCGCGGTTATGTTCTTTCCAGCAGTGGCCGCCATCGCCTTTCACGTGCTGCCTGATGCCACGGCGGCCGCCGCCGTTGTACGAGGCTGCCTGCTGACCCTGCATAGCGAAGGGCTCTTTGCGGGGTCGCTCCTGCTGATCCTGCTGGTCGCGGCGGCCGCGTTTCACGTTTACGGCCGCACACTCATCGGTCCAATCCTCTGTACCGTGGCCATGCTGCTGCTCACTGCCTTCTCACAGCGCAACATCATTCCGCGTATGGACGCCGACCGGCTTTCAGTCGGTGGCGACATCAACGCGGTCAGTAAGACCGACCCGCGCCGGGCCGAGTTCGATCGGCTGCACACCGCCAGTGAAGAGCTGGAAGAAGGTGTGCTGGTCGCTGGGCTAGCTCTGGTGGTCCTCCTTGCAAGGCCGCCGCTGACTGGGGCGGGTATCGCCGCCGGTCGTCGGGGAGAGGGAAATGACAAAACTCTCACCGGCAATCGCCCTCAGGACTCAGTTAGCTCTTCGGTGCCCAGTCATAGCTGACCCCGGTCAGCTCCTCCGAGGTGATCCAAAGGCGCACTCCACTTTGCACATCCTGTGCCTGAGGTGCGACTTTCGCGGGAGCAGGATAGCCCTTGAACTCTGAAAAACCATTTGGCCCGTAGTAGCCGCCGCGCTCCGCCTCAGGCGCCGTCCCTGCGTAGAGCTGTGGAAGCGCTCCCTGCGCATCGCTTTGGCCCAAGAACCTCATGGCCAACCCAATGATGAGCCGCGGCGGTCCCTTCATCTCCCGCACGATCGCTGTCGCCGAGAGGCCCGGATGGGCAGCGATGCTGACCAGCCTGGACCGGTGCTGGTCGCTCTGCCGTTGTAGCTCGCGCGCGTACACAAGCATCGCGAGCTTGGTTTGCTGGTAGCTCTTCCAGGCGCTATAACCGCGCTCCAGTTGCAGGTCTTCAAAATAGAGCTGGCCGCGCTTATGTGCGTTGCTCGAAACGCTCACCACCCGCGGTGCGGCGGACCGAAGCAGAGTCGGCAGCAGCAAGCCCGTCAGCGCGAAGTGTCCGAGATAATTAGTCGCGAGTTGCATCTCGAACCCGTCCGAGCTGCGCTCACGTGTGGCAAGCGCCATAATTCCAGCGTTGTTGATGAGCAAGTCAACCGGTTCACCCGCTGCAAGTACCTGGCCGGCGAAGGTACGCACCGAAGCAAGCGACGAAAGATCGAGCTGCGCGACGAAGACCTGAGCCGCAGGCTGTTCCTCACGGATCCGCTTCGCGGCTGTCTCGCCGCGCTCGACCGAGCGGCAGGCCATCACTACTTGTGCTCCTGCCCTGGCCAGCTCCCGAGCAGTCTGAAAGCCGAGGCCGATGTTCGCGCCGGTCACAATAGCGCGCCTGCCCGCCATGCTCGATATCTGCTGCGTCGTCCAGCTTGCCGCCATCTTCAGTTCTCCCTGTTGCGCTGCTTTTCGTTCCAGATCTTGTACAAACCCCACGCGGCCAGTGTGCAGCAATCTCGGATTCGACCCGCTCTCACCATCTGCTCAAACTCTTCGACAGACATGGTATGCAGGGTAAGGTCCTGCTCCTCGAAATCGAACTCTGTTTCACCCTGGGTTAGCTCGGTTGCCAAAAAGGCGTGCTGCTGCTGGTTACAAAAACCGTAGGCGACCCACATGGGACCAAGGTATTGGAGCGACCCGGCGCGCAGGCCGGTCTCCTCACGCAGCTCGCCGCGGGCCAGCTCCGCAATGTCGACGTCTGGATCTTCCCAGCCACCCTGTGGAAACTCAAAACATACCTCGCCGACCGTGTACCGGTACTGCTGTACAAGGTAGAGTGTCTGGCCCGAAAGAGGGATGACAACAGCGCAGGGGTGCTTCTCGACCACGCCATAGATACCCTGCGAGCCATCCGGGCGCTCGATCGCATCCTCACGAACCCGCATCCAGTGATTGCGATACACCTCGCGGGTCGCAAGTGTCTTAATACTCATGCGAGCAGTGTACCTGCCGACTCGTTATGCCGCGCTTTCAGTCCATGTGCAGACACCCGGCTCGCATTCTCAGCAGCCCAACTTACTCTACGGGCAGCTTGGCCCGGTATCCATCGCGCGCGATCACGTCGTACTTCAATGGTTTGTGTTTTTCGTCCTGCATACGAAGCGGATTACCTTCGTCATCGACCAACTCCACCTGTATCTTGCGATATGTGCCGTCCTGCTTGGAATTGGTCGGCCGATAAGTAAGCGCGTACTGGTTCCGGATGGAATTATTGATCTCGTGGAAGATATCCGGCATCTCGCCCTCAAATCGCGGGAAGAAAGACTCGCCACCAGTCATGCGTGCAAAGGTCGACATCTGGTTGTCTGCTTGAAGATAATCAATCTCACGCGGGCCGCCCATGCCGCCGCGGCCTTCTGAGACAATCCGTGCGAACTGCCCGGTACCGATGGAGAAAATCGTCACGTTGGGTGTCGCTTTGATCTTTTGCAGAACCTTGTCGAGGGTGATCTTTGAGAACGTATCTCTACCTGACGAGACCAGCACTATGTACTTGCGACCTTCCACGCGGCTCAGCCGGTCGAGCGTCTCGTAAAGGGCGTCGAACAGGTTGGTCTCGCGCCAGGTCGGGATGGTGAGCGAGTTTAGCGCCTGCGCAACCAGCTGCTTGTTCTGCGTAAAGTCGGTCAGGATCTCGGTATGCATGTCGTAGGTCATCACGGCGACGTAGTCGTCAGGGCGAAGCTGCTGCGCGAAGGCGTATGTCGCATTGCGCATGTCGTAGATAAAGCTGTAACTGTTCGCAGCAAACTCGGCCAGCAGCACAGCCGTAATGGGAGCCTGGATACGTGCGAAATGCGTAATCTGCTGCTCCTTGCCATCTTCAAAAACGCGGAAGTTCGCCTCCTGCAGGTTCGGTACAAACTGGTGCGTCTTTTCGAGGATCACGCCTACATCCACATTGACCTGCGGCACGTCCACGCGCAGAGAGTAGTTGGAAAGCTCAGGCGGCGTCTTGACGACCGGCTCTGCGGGCGGCGGTGGTGGCGGTGCCGGCTGTTCCTTCTTCTTCGGGATTGCGATCGATCCGTTATCGCCTCCGGGACCTCCCTGGTCCGGCGTGGTCTGGTCGGGCGTGGTCTGGGGCGAGGTCGTCTGCCCCTGCGGCTGCGGAGCCGTCTGCTGCTGCGCCCGCGTTGGCGCCGAGGCTGAGCTCAAAGCCAGCACAACGGAACAAGTGGTAAGCACACGGCAAAATGCCAGCGGCAATAACATCTTCACGTTCCACTCCACTCAGAAACAAAGCTCGCCCGGTATCAAGGACTTAGCAGAACAGCCCGCGATGCGGCTTAGCTCGCTCCACTTCCATCATCTCCGCTGGCTCTCTTTTGCCGCAAGCCGGAGCCGCCAGCTACTCTGTAGACGTGTTTATCTTGCAAAAGGCTCCGCTTCTAGCCTCCCTGCTCTTGCTGAGCCTGCTGCCTGCCAGGGCGCAAGCGCCGGCTATCCCTCCACCGTCGAGCGCCGGCATCTATCCTCTGGCCGGCGTGCACGCAGGGCTGCATGGTACGGCCTATACAGTGTTCGAGGGCGACCTGCCCGAACCCTTCGGTGTCGACATCCTCGGAGTTCTCCATAATGCACAGGGCCCAGGCGAGGACCTGATTTTGGCTCGGCTTACCGGCGCCAAAGCTGAGTACACAGGGGTTGTTGCCGGTATGAGCGGCAGTCCGGTCTACATCGACAGAAAATTGGTAGGCGCGCTGTCCTTCCGCATCGGCGAGTTCTCCAAGGAGCCAATTGCCGGCATTACGCCAATCGAGCAGATGCTGCCCGTGCGCAACATGGGTGGTCACGAAGCTGCGGGCGGTAGTGGTCCTGGAGCAACGGCAGCAATGACAGTCACGGAAACAAAGGCTGCTTCGGCCCTCTCGGCACAGATCCAGCCCATCGAGACTCCACTGGTGTTTTCCGGCTTTTCTCCTGAAGCCCTCGCCCTGTGGAAGGAGCACGCGCCTCCTATGACCATGGAGGCGCAGTCCGGCGTCGGTGGCAGCGCCCGCAGTCTACCCGGAGCGGCGCCAGCGCCACCGCTTGAGCCTGGTTCGGCCGTAAGCGCCCTGCTGGTCGCCGGTGACATGGAGATTGCCGCAACCTGTACCGTGACCTACCTGGACCAGGGTCATCTGCTGGCCTGCGGACACCCGCTGACCCAGTTTGGCGATGTCAGCTTGCTCATGACGGAGGCGAGCGTAGTCGCGACCTTGGCCTCGCCGGCCGGCTCCTTCAAGATCGTGAACACAGGCAAGCCGGTCGGGGCCTTCAACGAAGATCGGCAGACTGCGATCGGCGGACTGCTTGGCGCCCCGGCGCACATGATCCCGGTCGAAATTGCCATCCATCCATCCGCGGGCAGCAGTCAACCGGCGCGCACGATCCACATCCGCGTCCTCGACCAGGCCCAGGTCACCCCGACTGCCATCCTCGTTTCCCTCTTTCAAGCCCTGCAGGAAACGCCGGCTTACTCCGAGGAAGAAAGCTACCGGGTTCGCGCATCGGTGGAGCTGAGCGGCTTTCCAGCCGTCCAGTTCACGACCTTTGCCACGCCGGGCGCTCTCGGTCCGTCAGCCACATCGGCAGCGCTCGGGGTGGGGCTTCGCTTCAATGCGCTCTACAACAGCGGTGATCGGCAAACGCCGATCGGGTCGGTACACATTGATGTGGAGGCGATTGCCGGCCGGCAGATCGCCTCCCTCAGCCGGGCTTCCCTGGAGCAGCAAAGCGCGCATGCCGGCGACCGGATTACCGTCGCTGCTACGCTCGCCCCCTATCGCGGAGAGCCCGAGTCACTGCGCATCCCTGTCACCCTGCCGGCATCCCTCCCGCTGGGAGATGTTCGATTACTGGTCAGCGATGGCCCGACGCTAGACAGGCTCCTGGGTGCCGGGCGCTCAACCGTTGCGACTCCCCTGAGCAGCACCATCGCCCAACTCAATGGAATGCATGCGGAAGACCGTCTCTACGTCACCCTGCTCTCGCCCAACGCCGAGCTGAGTGTCGATGGGCGCACGCTTGATGCGGTGCCGCCTTCGCTCGCCAACCTGCTCGTTACCGCACATGAGCGTGAGCGCGCATCCCTCCATAGCGAATCCATCACCGCGCTCGGCAGCGCACCCACGGGCAAGAGTGTTGCCGGGGAGCAAATTCTCACCCTACGGGTAGAATAGGCTTCGCTTCGGGCCACCAGACCATAAGCTGCGAGAGTTCAGACAATGATTCAGGGTTTTGCCGTACACGCCGCCGGGGCTGAGCTGCACCCGTTCAAGTACGATCCGGGTGAACTTGGCCCCCTGCAGGTGGAGATAGCCGTCACGCACTGCGGAATCTGTCACAGCGATGTTGCCATGATCGATAACGAGTGGGGCTACAGCCAGTATCCCTTCATCCCTGGCCACGAGATCATCGGGACCGTTGTGGCAGCCGGCAATCAGGCCGACTACTTGAATCCCGGCCAACGGGTGGGTGTAGGGTGGCAGGCCGGCAGCTGCGGCCACTGCGAGTGGTGCCGCAAGGGCGAAGAGCATTTCTGCGCGCAAGCGGAGTACACCTGCGTAGGCCGCAATGGTGGTTTCGCCAACAAGATTCGGGTGAATGCGCGCTTTGCGATTCCCTTGCCTGCCGGTCTGGAGCCGGCCACGGCCGCCCCGCTACTTTGCGCCGGCGCGACCGTCTACGGACCACTTCGCGACAACGGAGTGCATCCCGCGGCTCGAGTCGGGGTGGTCGGTATTGGCGGACTGGGCCACCTGGCCCTGCAGTTCGCGCGTGCTTTCGGAGCTGAGGTCACAGCATTCTCCTCCACGGCCGACAAGGAAGAGGAATGCAAACGGCTCGGCGCCCACCGGTTCGTCAACACGCGAGAAAGCAAGTCGCTGAAAGCGCTGGGCGGTTACTTCGACCTGATTCTTTTTGCCGGGGTGGGAGACATGGACTGGAATGCCTTTGTCGGCGCACTGCGGCCACGCGGCTCACTGAGCCTGCTCGGCTTCCCTTCCAAACCCGTTTCACTTCAGGTGCCCCCGATGATTCTTAGTGACACAGGAGTACAGGGCGGGAAAATCGGTAGCCCAGCGCAAATTGCGGAGATGCTCGATGTTGCATCCCGCCACAACATCCAGGCGGTCATTGAGCAGTTTCCCATGCGGGAGGCGAACGCAGCGGTGGAGCGGGCGCGCAAGGGCGCCGTACGGTATCGAGCTGTGCTCGCGAACTGAGCGCACGCCGCAGGAGTGCTGCCGCGCTCACTGGTAGACTCCTGAGGTGACGATGTATCGCCGTTTTGTTCCTGCTCTTGTTTCCTTCTGCTTCAGCCCGGCGCTGCTCCCGGCGCAGGGAACCCATCTATGGAATGAGAGCAGCTTTAGCGACTGGGAAAAAGGAACGCCGAAAGGTGTCGCCATCGGCTCAGACGGCACCCTCTCGGCCGGGCTCGCGGTCGAAACACTCGCCGAGCTGAACGCTACCGATGTCTGGTCAATCGCCAGCGATGCGGCCGGCAACGCCTATGTGGCCACAGGCTCGCCGGCGCAGATTGTCCGCATCTCGCCGGAGGGCAAGCAGACAATCCTGTTCACCTCGAAGGACCTGAGTGTACAAACACTCGCCATCGGGCCCGACGGCGCGCTCTATGCGGCAACCCTTCCTTCCGCAAAAGTTTTCCGGCTCGATATCCGCTCGGCAGCCGGGACCAAGCCGCTCGATGACACCACCGCGGCCGTTGTTTTCGACGCAGCTGCGACGGAGCACAAGCCGAAGTATATCTGGGCCATGCAGTTCGATCAGCAGGGTCGCCTCTATCTGGGCACCGGTGCGCCGGCAGATATCTACCGCATCAACCTCCCGGTACTGGCGCCCGCTTCCGCAAAGGCCGACTCCGCGAAGGCGGAGTTGTTCTTCTCGAGCGACGAGCCCCATATCCGCTCGCTCGGCTTCGCGCCCAACGGCGACCTGCTGGCCGGCTCGGATGGAACGGGGCTGGTCTATCGGATCTCTCCCGCTGGCGATGGAAGGGTGATCTTCGAGGCCGGCAAGCGAGAGATTACGTCGCTCGCCTTCGGGCCGGCGGGCCAGCTATATCTTGCCGCGGTCGGCGAGAAAGGCCGTAATACCAGTCTGCCGCCACTGCCCGCGGGCGCAGGCCAGGCGGCTTCTGCCAGCATCACCGTCACGGTCGTCCAGCCGGGTTCGACGCAGGCGGTGAGCAACAACGCCGCCGTTCCGGATGGTTCCGAGATCGACCTGCTGGCCGCAAACCCGGAACAGGCGCCACGCCGGTTGTGGGTGACGCACGACGACGTGGTCTACAGCCTTCATGCGACTCCAGCTGGTTTGCTGGTCGCTACCGGCAATCGCGGGCATGTATATCGGCTGCAGGATGACGGCAGCTTTGCGGATGTGGCGCACGGCGAGGCCGGGCAGATCATCGGCTTCGCTCCCGCGCCCGGCGGCGCCTTGTATCTGCCGGCCGCGAATGCTGGAAAGCTTCTCCGGCTCCAGCTTGCACCGGCGACGAACGGCACCCTGCTCAGTGAAGTCTTCGACGCAAACCAGCCCTCGATGTGGGGCCGAGCGGAGCTAACCTCAGGCAGCCCACCAGCCTCGTACACGCTGGAGACGCGAACCGGCAATGTCGACAATCCCGCGCGGGCATGGTCCAGTTGGAAGGCAGTGGACCCAGCCACCATGGCTGTGGGGCAGCCCACCGCCCGCTACGCACAGTGGCGGCTTACGCTGAGACCCGAGGCGCAGATCCATCAGGTTGGCATCAACTACCTCCCCGCTAACGCAGCGCCTGAGGTCGATGAAGTTCTGGTCGCGCCGGGAACCCGCGTCAACGCCGCCGCTACGCAGCTCAACTACCCGCAACAGACCACACTCAACTTCGCCTCGCAAGGCGGCGCTGCCGTCAACATCGACAACAACAGCCCGGCAGCTCCACTCAGTGCTATTCGCGACAAGAGCGCAGTCACCGTTCGATGGGCAGCCCACGACGACAACGGGGATGACTTGCGCTTCGCCATCTACTACCGCAATCCCGGCGAAACTGCCTGGCGGCTGCTGAAGGACAACATCACCGATCGCTACCTGAGCTTCGACGCAAGCCTTCTGCCGGACGGCCCCTACCGGATCCGAATCGTCGCGACAGACGCGCCCTCGCATCCTGCAGGCGAGGCGCTCACCGGCGAGCGCGTCAGCGACCTTTTTCTGATTGATACGGCAACACCGCAGGTAGGCGGCCTCACGGCACGGCAGGAGGGTGCGCGGCTGCATGTCACAGCGGCGGCAACCGATACAAGAACGCCAATAACCCGCGCCGAGTACTCGCTGGATGCCGCCCCTTGGCAATACGTCGAGCCTGTAGGCCGGCTCTCGGACGCACTGCGCGAGCAGTACGACTTCGCCGTGCCACTACCCTCCGGTGGAGCACACAGCTTCACGCTGCGAGTCTTCGACCGCTATGAGAATGAGGGGTCGGCGAAGGTCGCGATCCCGTGAGGTACGAGTGCCACTTCTCTCGCACTGCTCAGGAGAGCGCTGGGTCCTGTGCGTTTTGAGCTCTTTATTGCGGCACGTTACCTGCGCGCCAAGCGCAGGCAGGCGGTCATCGGCGTCGTCACCGGCATCTCCATCGTCGGGGTCGCAGTGGGTGTTGCCTCGCTTATCCTGGCCCTCGCTATCACCACCGGCATGCGGCGCGATCTGCAGGACCGTTTGCTCTCCTCAACTGCCCACGTCTCGCTCATGCGTATTGAAAACGACGGCATCCACAACTGGCGGGCACTCACGGCACGCCTCCGCAAACTGCCTCACGTAACCGCCGCTGCGCCCGCTCTTTACGAGCCGGTGCTGGTCTCCCGTGGCGCGCATTCCGGCGGAGCACTGCTAAAGGGGATCCTGCCGGAACAGGAGCGCACGGTCAGCGACATGCTTCGGCAAATGACTGCCGGCAGCGCGGCAGCGCTCGCTGGAAGCTCCGCGGGCGAAGGGCCGGATGCGCCCACGCCCCCAATTGTGCTCGGCTACGACCTCGCCGATGCGCTCGGTGCCCGGGTCGGCGACACAGTGATCGTAACCAGCCCGCAGGGCGAGCTCACCCCGTACGGCCTCGTACCCAAGTACCAGCGTTTTCAGGTCACCGGCATTTTCCACTCGGGCTTTTACCAATACGACTCCGGCTTCGGCTTCGTGCGGCTCGGCGATGCGCAGGCGCTTTTCGGCGAGCCGGACCTGGTCTCCATCATCTCCTTCAAAGTCGATGATCTTGATCATGCCGACCGCATCGGCCGCGAGATCGAGCAGGCTGCCGGCCCCGGGTTTGAGACCACCAACTGGATGGATCAGAACCGCGAACTCTTTCGAGCCCTCAAGCTTGAACAGCTGGTCACCTTCATCGTCATCGGCCTGATTGTCTGTGTCGCCGCCCTGAACATTCTTATCGCGCTCACCATGATGGTGATGGAGAAGACCCGCGATATCGCCGTGCTGCTATCGATGGGCGTGGCCCCGGCACAAATACGGCGTATTTTCCTGTTGCAAGGGCTCCTGATCAGCGCAATTGGCACGGCAGCCGGCCTCGTCCTCGGCTACGGCGTCGCTTTCCTATGTGGCCATTACCACCTGATCCACCTTTCGGCGGACGTGTACTCGATCGATACGCTGCCCTTCGCGCCGCGGCTCGCGGACGGCCTGCTGGTTGTCTCGGTTTCGCTAGGCGTCGCGTTGCTCGCGACGCTATATCCCTCTTCCGCTGCTGCACGCGTGCTGCCGGCCGAGGCACTGCGCTATGAGTAAGGCCCACTCACCGGACCAAAACAGGCCAAAGCCCGCCATGCGACCGATGGCGGTCCAGGATCATCTCTTCTTACGAGTAGAAGACCTGAGCAAGAGCTACTCACTCTCGTCCGGAGCAGGCCATGCTCGCGAGCTACGCCTCTTCGAGAGACTCAGTTTTTCGGTTCCGGCGGGACAGATCCTTGCTATCGTCGGTCCTTCCGGGGTGGGTAAGAGCACGCTGCTTCACCTGCTCGGAGCACTTGATCGCCCGAGTGCAGGCGAGATCTGGTGCGGCAACAGAACGCTCAGTAGCCTGACGGGTTCCTCCGCGGCCCACTTTCGCAACCACGAAGTCGGCTATGTTTGGCAGTTCCACTATCTCTTGCCGGAGTTTACGGCGGTTGAGAATGCGGCCATGCCGCTACTGGCGCGGGGAGAGAGCAGGAAGCAGGCAAAGGAGCTCGCTGGGAGCTGGCTTGAGCGCGTCGGTTTGGGTGACCGGCTCGAGCATCGCTCCGGAGAGCTCTCCGGTGGCGAGCAGCAGCGGGTTTCGCTCGCTCGGGCGCTCATAACCAAGCCAAAGCTGCTGCTGGCCGATGAGCCAACCGGTGACCTGGATGGCGCAACCGCAGATTCGGTCTTCTCGCTGCTTGAAGATCTACATCGGGCAGAAGGACTTACCACTGTTTTAGTGACTCACAACATGGCTCTGGCACGGCAATGCCACCGTGTGTTACGGCTTAGCAAGGAAGGGATAGTCGAGATTCCCTCAGCCGAGCTGTAGAAGCCAAGAAAGCACCGGAGCTGGAACCATCTACAGTAGAGAGAAGCAGTATTTACCGCCTTGGCCGCAACCGTGCCCACCCGGGCTACCAGCCTGGCAGGGTGCAAGGAAGTAGAGGGGGAACATGTTCGAACGGTATACAGAAAAAGCGCGGCGCGTTATTTTCTTCGCTCGGTACGAGGCCAGTCAGTTCGGCTCGCCTTACATCGAAACGGAGCACCTGCTCCTTGGGCTGCTTCGGGAAGATAAAGCACTCACCAACCGCTTTCTACGCTCGCATGCATCCGTCGAGTCGATCCGCAAGCAGATCGAAGGGCACACCACTATCCGTGAAAAGGTCTCGACCTCCGTCGACCTGCCTCTGTCCAACGAGTGCAAGCGTGTGCTGGCCTACGCTGCGGAAGAAGCTGAACGCCTGTCGCACAAGCACATCGGCACCGAGCACCTGCTGCTTGGTCTGCTGCGCGAGGAGAAATGCTTCGCCGCGGAGATCCTGCATGAGCGCGGTCTAAAGCTGCTTGCCATTCGTGAGGAGCTGTCACGGGCCACACAGGAAAAGGCCACGCAAGGCGCCGCGCAAGGCCGCAATCGTGAAGGCGGCTCGGGCACCAATCGGGAAGCAAGCCTGCTCGCTGAGTTTTCGCGCGACCTGACCCAGGTCGCGATGGATAACCAGCTCGACCCGCTGGTCGGTCGCGACTCGGAGCTCGAGCGCGTCATCCAGATCCTCTGCCGGCGCACGAAAAACAATCCGGTGCTGATCGGTGAGCCCGGTGTGGGCAAAACGGCGATCGTCGAAGGTTTGGCGCAACGCATCTCTGACGGTGAAGTGCCGAGCTTCCTCGCCGACAAGCGGGTGCTCGCGCTCGACCTGTCGTTGATTGTCGCCGGCACCAAGTACCGTGGTCAGTTCGAAGAGCGGCTCAAGACCATCATGAAAGAACTGATGGAAAACCAGAACTGCATCATCTTTATCGATGAGCTGCACACCCTGGTTGGAGCTGGCTCGGCTGAGGGCTCGCTCGACGCCGCTAACATCCTCAAGCCGGCACTCTCGCGCGGCGAAATTCAGTGCATAGGCGCGACCACGCCGGCCGAGTTCCGCAAATCGATCGAGAAGGATCGCTCACTCGAGCGGCGTTTCCAGGCCGTCAAGGTGCCGCCACCAAACGAGGAAGACGCGATCAAGATCATCATGGGCATCAAGGACCGCTATGAGAAGTTCCACGCGGTCTCCTACACCGATGACTCAATTGAGTTCGCGGTCTCGCACTCGAACCGCTACATCCCGGACCGTTTTCTGCCGGATAAGGCCATCGATCTGATCGACGAAGCAGGCGCCCGCGTCAAGCTGCGCCAGACGTCGCTGCCCGAGGAGATCACCGAGGTCCAGAAGCGGATCAAGTTCATCGTGCACCGCATGGAGAACGCGATCGCGAACCACGAGTTCGAGAAGGCGCGATTCTACTCGGATGAGGAGCGGAAGGAACGAGAAAACCTGCGCGCGCTACGCGACAAGTACCACCTCGATGACTCCACGGCCGGCATCGTCAGCCGCGAGGATATTGAGGACGTCGTGAGCCGCTGGACGGGCGTTCCGGTGACTTCGATCAAGGAAGAAGAAACGCAGAAGCTGCTCCGCGTGGAGGGCGAACTGCACAAGCGCGTCATCTCGCAGGAGAAAGCGATCTCGGCGCTCTCGCGTGCGATCCGGCGCTCACGTGCTGGCTTGAAGTCGCCAAACCGTCCGATAGGCTCGTTCTTGTTCCTGGGCCCGACTGGCGTTGGCAAGACGGAGATGGCACGGACGCTGGCACAGTTCCTCTTCGGATCCGAGAAAGCGCTCATCCGCTTTGATATGTCGGAGTTCATGGAGAAGCACTCGGTCTCGAAGCTGATCGGTTCGCCTCCGGGCTACGTCGGCTACGAAGAGGGCGGCCAGCTCACCGAGCGCGTCAAGCGTTCGCCGTACTCGGTAGTGCTGCTTGACGAGATCGAGAAGGCGCATCCGGATGTGTTCAACATCCTGTTGCAGGTCTTCGAAGACGGTCACCTGACAGACGGGCTCGGCAACACGGTCGATTTCAAGAACGTGATCCTCATCATGACTTCGAACATCGGCGCGCGTCATCTACAGCGCAAGCAGGGTCTCGGCTTTCAGTCGGAGCGCGAGGACCTGGTGATGGACAAGGTCGAAGAGCTCGTGAAGAACGAGGTCAAGCGGACCTTCAACCCCGAGTTCCTGAACCGTGTGGACGAGATCATCCTGTTCCACTCGCTCTCGGACGCGGATCTGATCCAGATTCTGGAACTGCTTGTGACTTCGCTGAACGCGAACCTTGTGCAGAAGGCAATCACGATCTCTGTGAACGACGACGCCAAGAAGTGGATTCTCGAGAAGACGTTGGTGGACCGTAGCTACGGGGCACGCCCCCTGCGCCGCGCACTCCAGCGCTACGTCGAAGACCCGCTCTCGGAAGCGCTGATCGCTGGGCACATCAGCGATCGGCCCGCGTTCCTCGAGGTATACCTCGAAAACAACCAGTTGTTTTACCGTCCTGTATCGCAGGAGGGCGCGGAAAGTGAAGCGCGCTCGGAAGGTATTCTGCTGTACAGCGCGTAATTACCACGTAAACCAAAAAGCCCCGTCCAATAAGGACGGGGCTTTCTGCTCCCGGCGGCGCTAAACTTTAGGATACGGCTGACTTCACACTCTTCGCGGCGTCCTGAAGGCTGCTCGAAATCTGATCGCCCGCCTTTGCAGCGGCATCACGTCCACTCTGGTAAGCCTTGTTCGCCTGGTCGCCAAGCGTGGAAGTCTGGTCCTTGACGTAGGCGCTTGCATCATCGAGCTGGTCTTTCAGATAGTCCGTGGTGTCATCGAGCTTGCGCTTGATCTGCTTACGCGTTTTCTCACCCGACTGCGGCGCCATCACCAGAGCTACGGTAGCGCCGGCAGCGACACCCACCGAGAATATGAGCCACACCTTGAAAGTACTCATTCGAAAACTCCTATGCGCGGTGGAGCCCCGCGCGTGAGCTTTAGGAAGCGGCACCGCCAGAGCGGGTTGCTGAGCGTCGAGAAAGTTTCCGTGCGTGCATGGAGCGGGAGACGGGGATCGAACCCGCAACCAACGGCTTGGGAAGCCGCTACTCTACCATTGAGCTACTCCCGCCCGCGTTCCCCGAGTATAGCGCAAGGCCAGCGCATGAACTCTAACCGGTTTCGTCGGGCTCACTCCCGGCAGAACGTCTCGGAGGGTTGAATCAGCGCCACCCGACTTGCAGGGAGAGCAACAGCAAGGAGGGAATGGTGCAGCAATGCTCTCATCCAAATGGCAGCACTCTCCGGGTTCGCTTGCCGGCATGGCATTGGCGGCTCCCCGCGCTTGCCCAAGCTTCCTCTGCTGCCAACCCGGCATATGAGCCTTACTGACGACAGCGCGACAGCGCGCTGCCAGGCAGCCAGTCGTGCAGCTGGAACAGCAAGGGCGAGCTTTTGCTCGCCCTTCTTGCAGAGACGCTACTGCTTTGGTCTCGCGCCCAGATCCAGCAGTGCTGTGCCGATATTGGGCGTGCCGTAGCCGCTTACATCATCCCAGCCCTGCGTAACAGTAAGCGAGCTATCCGTGCCAAAGGTGACGTTGGCATAGGTACCGCCGCCCACATCCCAGAGGGCACTGGTAAACTCCGTCGTCGTATACAGCGGCTGAGCGAGCTCCGTGGCGGAGTACGTAGTTTTCCCACTCGGATCCGTAAGCGTACCTGTCACATTTTGCGGGCCTGCAAACGGCACGATGTCCGTGATGAAGGAGCCCACTGTTTCGGCGACATAGGGTGCAGCCTGCCCCAGCGGCTTGCCAAAATACTGATCGGCGATCGTCCAGATGCCGGAAAACAGCGGGGCAGCCAGGCTGGTGCCGCCAACTACGCTTACCACTTGTTCACCAGTCGTCGAATCAGTGTAGACAAACTCGGCGCCGGTGTACGGGTCGGCAAGGGCAGAGACGTCAGGCATGTGGCGGCCGGAGCCCGGCAGCGCAGCCTGGTAGGCAGGCTTGGCAAAGTAAGCGCTCACACCGCCGCCTGAACCGCCGTAGAAGCTGGTCGCTGGAGGGTCAAAAACCAGCTCGGTTCCGCTCATGTTCTCGGCCAGCGACGTCAGATTGTTGCCCCAGCCAGTCTGGAAGATAGGCTCGCCCGGAGCCGTGTACGCGATGGATGTACCGCCAACTGCGGTGGCGTACGGAGAATCGGCTGGTGCTTCCACCGTGGCCGGGCCGCCGTCCGAGGTGTCATCGCCGCTATCCCCACTGGAGACATTCACATCGATACCCTGCGCGGCTCCCATTTCAACGATCTGGTTCCAGATGCTCGAAGCAAGCTCACCGTAGAAGTACTCCGGGTAGCCATAGCTGACAGAGATGACGTTGCCGAGCTTGTTGGTAACCGCATACAGAAGAGCGGACTGGATATCTTCCTCATCCTCGGAGAAGCCCAGAACAAGGGCTAGCTTTGCCCCAGGCGCTGCGGCGTGAGCGAGCTCTACATCCAGATCCGTCTCCACATCGACGCCGTAAGTCGACCCGAGCTCGTTGGCTCCGTAGGGTGTGTAGACCTGGAAGTTGCTCGATGTAAGCGCCGGCAGGCCATTCAGCTTGCTGTAGGCAGCGGCATCGGACTGAACCGTTGGCTCCTGGTAGGAATCGATGATCGCAATCATCTGTCCCGCGCCGGTATAGCCAAGACCGAAGGCTGTATCCAGTCCATAAAAGCTCTGGATCTGCGCAGCGGAGTAGCCGCAGGTAGCTAGCGTGCCGAGAGCTGTGTTGTTCGGGTTGGCGCCATACGTCAGACCACTGTAAGTGGCGCTCACAGGTGTGACGCCGTCGGTGGCGCTTACGCCGCTGAGCGAGACCGAGCTCGCGTTGAAGAAACACTGGCTGGAAAAGTAAATGCCCTGTGCGCCTTGTGAGGCCATGGGGATACCTTGTACTGCCTTCCCCGTCCGTGGATTCTTGGGGAACATCACATTGAGCTTCGGCTTCAGCAGATTCAGGCCGGAAACGTGCTGCACCAGGCCCGCAGCACCGCCGCCCAGCTCGGGGGCTACTGAGGCTTCCCGCGTCAGCTCACCCTTCAGCGTGTAGCGGTTCACCTCCGTGTGGAAGGCGCTTTCTACATCCGACGTCTTGCCCGTAAATCGAACGGAAAAGTTCATCGGATCAACGGAGATCACCGACAGATTGTGTGCTTTGAGCTCTGCCTCAACGGCTGCTGCCTCCGCCGGCGTGGGCGCATAGGCTTTCAGGTCGGACGTTGTCAGCCACTTGTGAAACGTCGGCGAGCCTGGCGTGTAGATCGCCTGCACGCGCTCATCCAGCTCGGCGCGGTTGTGCAGGTTGAGCCACACGGTCAACGTCAGGGGGGTCGATGGGCTCTCCTGGCCAAGACTCTGACCGAGGGCGGCTACGGCCGGCGCGTTATGCTGGTCAGCAGCCAAAGCAGATGAAGCTGTAAGCAATCCTACAGCGGCAAGACCGGTGGACAAACAGGTGAAAGAGGCAACTCGGGACGCGAAATGCATGACGGGGTTCTCCTTAAAAGCTCAACTTGTGAACCTGGGTCGTCCTCGACGGAACGCCAGCAGTGGGCTTGCACGGTCGCAGCTTGCGCTGAAAAAGAGCGCGTGGAGAAGACATTGTGTGGGGAGGGTCAGGTTATGTCGCAGAGCTAAACCGTGCTCTTTCTTTTCAGTTATCCCGGCCGGCATGCTCTCAATTGGCACCCTGTTTATCACAGAGCAGCTGCTGCTGAAAGCGCATTTACGCCGCGTTTGCATTTTTCGTAAAGAAGAAGCGACGACCAGGCGCGATGCACGCACCTGCAGCAATGGCCGTTTACGTACCGGAGGGATGCACGGGCGCACGGCATGATCAAGGCGTGGAACCTGGACGCTAAGCACCGATCGGCCTCGCTCGCACGTGACGCCTCTTGAGCGAGCTTGCGCGCCGCAAGCGTCACTAGCGCGAAAGAGATGCCGGCGATCTCTCCATCCTCATCCCGGCCGGCTGGTAGGAGCGCAACCACCTGGCGCTTTGCGAGTGCGCGGTCAGGATCTTCCTTTCGCCCTTTCCTCGTTGCTGTTCGCTAAAGGGAGACTGGAGCCATGCCCGACGGCTACCTTTGTCATCAGAGTATGCTGGGCAGGATGTTTAGAGTCATACCTGCTGTGTGCAATCAGAGGAGAACTTATGGCAACCAAGCAGTTCCGCTGTGCCAACGTCGGCTACTCGGAGTGCGACTGGCATCTGGAGGGCAACTCTGAAGCCGAGATGCTACCGCAGATCGAGGATCACGCCTTTAAGATCCATCATCTTGAATTAAAAGAAGAAGCGCTCGAGCATGTACGAAACGCCATCCAGGAAACGGCTTAACGCTCACGAGGATCTGGCCTCGTGCTCGTAGCTGAAGCGGGTTTGCCTTAGGTTCGCCGGGACCCGCTTGCTACACTGGTCGCATGCTGGACGAAGTGCAGTTCCGACGCCATGCCGACCATGCCGTCGAAGCGCTGAAACAGGCGCTCATCGCACAAGAGGCTGAAGGCGGCTTCGAGGTCGAGGAGAACAACGGCGC
This sequence comes from uncultured Acidobacteriaceae bacterium, assembly GCA_964245435.1. GTDB lineage: Bacteria > Acidobacteriota > Terriglobia > Terriglobales > Acidobacteriaceae > EB88. The sequence goes on along the minus strand of CAXTMF010000006.1, from coordinate 139,252 downwards.
GCTGCAGGTCATCTTTGAACTGCCTCCCGGCAAGTTTGTCGTAACGCCAAACACGCCGGTCCGTCAGATCTGGATTTCTGCCCTTTCTACCTCATTCAAGCTCGATTGGGATGAGCTGACGAAGCAGTTCGCGCTGCCGAAGACCGGTGAGTCACTCCAGCCGCTTGTCGCCCGGTTGATCCAGCAGTTTCAGGGGTCATAGGCAGTTTGGTCGTGCCCTCCCGGCAAACCCTTTCGATCGCGATTGTCGCTCGGAACGAAGAGGCCAATCTCCGCCGCATCCTGCCTACCGTTTCGGGTCTCGCCGACGAGATTGTGCTGGTCGATTCCGGCTCGACGGATGAAACAGTGGCTATCGCGCGCAGCTTTGGGGCAAAGATCTTCTTCGAGCCGTGGCGTGGCTATGGCTCCCAGGTCAATAACGCGCTCCGGCTGTGTACAAAGCAGTGGACCTTCTCGCTTGATGCAGATGAAGCCTTCACCCCGGAGCTCGCCTCGGAAGTCAAGCAGCTTCTTTCAGGCAAACCGCCCTTCCAGGCCTACTGGATCCCGCGTCGCAACTACTTCCTGGAGCGCGCCATGCGCCATGGCGGCTTCTATCCTGATCCGAAACTTCGCCTCTTTCGCTCCGGCTCGGCGTGGGCTCGCGAGGACACCGAACCACATGCCACGCCCAGGCTCGAGGGACCGACGGGCCGGCTGAGGAGCGACCTGCTGCACTTTGCCTATCCGACTCTGAGCCTCTATCTCGAACACATGAACCACTACAGCAGTGCCAGCGTTCCACTCGTGCTCGGTCGCAAACAGGCTGGTCACGCGCTGCCGTTCTTTCTGTGGAACATTGCCGTAAACCCGGTGGCGACCTTTCTTTACAACTACGGCCTGCGTGGCGGCTTTCTTGACGGGCGCGAAGGCCTCCTTCTGCACCTCTATCACTCCTGCTACGTCAGCTGGAAGTACGCCAAAGCCTGGGAGGAGACTCGCAGGGTGGAGCCGTTCAACAGCGTTTAGTTCGGCTCGAAGCGAGTCAAGCCGCTCCCGACGACCAGCCTATGAGCCCCGCGAAGACTGCGCTCAGTGCTGTTTCGGCTTCCCACCTGCATCCGGGCCGAGCGATCTCCCAACGCCCTCCAGCAGCGCCACGCCGGTCGCCAGTGCCCGGCGAGCATCCCTTGAGAAGAGCCGACGGGTAATCGCAAACAGTGACGGCGGCTCAGCGGGTTGCTGCTCAGTCAGCGCCGGGGTCACGGTGGCTGTAATGCGGTGCAGCGCGTCCGGATTGACAGACCCCAGCACATCCACCAGGATGAGCAGATTGCGCAACGCTCGCGTCGACTGCGGCGAGGTAGCCACGCTTACCACCTGAGTCAGCACCTCATCGCCCGCGCCGAGCAGCCCGCGGATAAATTCGAGCGCATGCGTGTCATGCAGCGTCTGCAGCGTGCGGAACGCATCCAGCACCGCTTCTGCATGTTCCATCGGTGCAGCATCGAGCTTGCGCTGCTGCTCTTCCTTCGCCGGCATCGCCTGCGGCCGAAACTCAATCGCCTTTGCCATGCCGCCTCCTAGTGTGCCCCGTTACGTCGCCCGTGGCCATTACTGCTCGTGTTGATCTGCACCAGTTCTGGCGGCGCACCCGGCTGACGGTAATCCTCGCGTGCCCACTTGCGTTCCACTTCCACGCCGTTCTGCGCCTTTGGATTGCCATTGCGGAAGTTCTTTGACCGCAGCGGATTCTCACCACGCCACGGCAGCACCTGCATCTTTACCGCAAGCTCCTTATATGCCGGCGTATGCGTCACGTCGTCGACGTCGCTGCTGGTCAGCAGGTTAACCGGACGGGTACCTTCTTTCGTGTTGAGTGGAACAAACATCTGGTTTCCTTTCACGCGATCGGTCACCAGCACCTGCAGACGCAACGTGTCGCGCCGCGAAGTAACATCGACCCACTGGCCGCTGACCAGGTTGTGCGCGGCAGCCAGTTCGGGCGAGACCTCGATCCAGCGCTCCGGCGTTTCCTCATCGATACCCGGCACGCGCGCGGTCATATTGCCCTCATGGAAGTGTTCCAACACACGGCCGTTGTTCAGGTGAAGGTTATACTCGGCGTCTTCGGCCTCGGCCGGCACGCGATGCTCCAGCGGATAAAAGCGTGCCTTGTTGTTCGGCAGCGGAAAGCCGGTGGTGTACAGCAGCGGCTGGTCGGTGCCATCGATCGCTACGGGCCACTGCAGCGTCTTGTAACCTTCCAGTCGATCGTAGGTGACTCCGGCAAACATGGGGGCCAGCGAGGCTGCCTCGTGCATGATCTGGCTCGGGTGCGTGTAGTTCCACCTCGCGCCCAGCCGGTTCGCGACATCCTGGATGATGCGCCAGTCCGGACGCGACTCGCCAAGCGGCTCGAAGACCTCGTAAAGACGCTGGATGCGACGCTCCGTGTTCACGAAGGTCCCTTCCTTCTCCAGGCTCGGGCTGGCCGGCAAAACTACATCGGCGAAGCGGCACGTCTCCGAAAAAAAGATGTCCTGCACGACGAAGAACTCGAGCCGCTCAAAGCCGCCGCCAACACGGTTTGCATTGGAATCGGCCGAGTACATGTCCTCGCCGAACAGATACACGCCACGCAGCTTGCCCTCGTAAATGGCGTCGATCATCTGGTGATTGTCGAGGCCCTTTTCCTTCTGCAGCTTCGCACCCCAGCCCTGCTCGTACCGCGCGTGCGCAGCCTCGTCATCAGTGTGTTCGTAGCCGGGAAACATATTTGGCATGCAGCCGAAGTCACTCGCCCCCTGCACATTGTTGTGGCCACGCAGCGGGTACGCGCCGGTGCCGGGCCGCATATAGTTGCCGGTTGCAAGCAGCAGGTTCGAAATCGCGGTCGAAGTGTCTGAACCCATCACGTGCTGCGTCACTCCCATTGCCCACAGCACGCACACGGCTTCTTCTTTCGCAATGATCTCTGCGATTCGGCGGAGTTCGCTCGCCGCTACGCCCGACTCGCGCTCGGCACTCTCCATGGTCGCCCAGCTCAGGCTTTCCATGTACTTGTCCAGGTCTTCCACCCACTCGCGGATGAACTCCATGCGCGCGAGACCGTTCTCAAGAATGTAGCGCGTCATCGCGGAAAGCCAGACGATGTCCGAGCCGGGTTTCGGCCGGAAGAAGATGTCAGCGCGGCGCGCCATCTCATGCTCGCGGATATCGGCGACGATCAGCTTTTGGCCGCGCAGTTTGTGAGCTTGCTTCACCCTGGTCGCGAGCACCGGGTGGCTCTCGCTGGTGTTGGTACCGATGCAAAGCACCAGCGAGGCCTTCCCAATGTCATGAATGGAGCCGGAGTCGCCGCCGTAGCCGACCGTCCGGAACAAACCTTGTGTCGCGGGCGACTGGCAGTAGCGGGAGCAGTTGTCGACGTTGTTCGTACCGACGACCGCGCGCGCAAGCTTCTGCATCAGGTAGTTCTCCTCATTGGTGGTCTTCGAGGAGGAAATGAAGCCGAGCGCATCCGGCCCGTGCTCCTGTTTGATCGCCGAAAACTTCTTCCCGATCAGGTCCAGCGCCTCTTCCCAGCTAGCCTCGCGGAAATCGACACCGTTCTCGTTACGGATGAGCGGCTTCTGCAGGCGGTCGGGTGAGTTCACATAATCCCAGCCGAACTTGCCCTTGACGCAGGTAGAGATGTCGTTAGCCGCGCCTTTGCTTGGCTCGACCTTCAGGATGTGCCGTGACTCCGGCTTGGTCCAGATGTCAAATGAGCAGCCTACGCCGCAGTAGGTGCAGACCGTCTTCGTCACCTTGGTGCGCTGTGTGCGCATCGCGGCTTCGGTCTCCGACACCTTCAGGATCGGACCATAGCCCATCTCCGGCTCGATCGCCTTTACCAGGTCAATCATCTGCTCGAGCGGCTTCGCGGGCCAGTTTGTCAGGTAACCCGCTTCGCCGAGCATCGACTTCTCCATCAGCGCATTGCACGGGCAGACTGTGATGCAGTGGCCGCAGCTCACGCAACTCGAGCCGGCGATGGTGTGGCCATTATCCCACTGCACGCGCGGGTGGGGGTCTTCCCAGTTGATTGAGAGCGTCTCATTCACTTGGTAGTTCTGGCAGGCTTGCACGCAGCGCCCACACAGGATGCACTGATCCGGGTCGTAGCGGTAGAAAGGATTGGTCTCATCCTTTTCATAAGGTTTGGTCCGGAACGGATGCTCCTGGTGCTCGACTTCCAGCAGAGCCGTTGTGTTGTGCACGGTGCAGTTACCATTATTGTTGTCGCATACGGTGCAGTACAGCAGGTGGTTGCCCAGGATGCGATCGAAGCCTTCTTTCTGTGCGTTGCGGGCCCGGGTCGACTCGGTCACCACGCGGGCATCCGGCTGAACCTTCGTCGCACAAGCGCGAACCAGTTCGCCGTCTACCTCCACAAAGCAGGTATCGCAGGTCTGGATCGGCCCAAGCTGCGGCAGGTAGCACACGTGGGGCACCTCGCTCCGTGTGCCGCCGAGCGAACGCTCGAGCGCGTCGATCAGCAACTCGCCGGCGAGAGCTTTCTGCACTTCGCCGTTCACGCTGATGGAGCACTCCGGCAGGTTCAGGTCCCTGGTGTTCTCAGGGTGTGTCGAGGCTAGCTGTTGCTGCGGTTCCGTCTTCGAGGAGTGTTCCATACGTTATCCTTCGATGCTATCTGAGGCGCGGGCGCGGAAGCGCAGGGATGCCCAAAGACGTTGAGCGCTGCTATGTCTCCTCTTCGGCAAGATCAAAGCATAAGCAAAAGGCGATGCTGTTCAAGGCTTTCCTCCGCCAGGAAAGAACAAGGCTGCAAGCTTCAAGTCTCGCCTTCAAGAATCTCCATCTCCAGCGGCGGTTCCAGCAGGCAGTCAAGCTGTTCCACCTCTGCCATCGCCCGCCGCAGCGCCGAGCCCGAGCAGGGCTCGACCGTCACAACAAACGGCATCGCGGCCTTGCTGTGCCCGGGCTTCTGCAGCAAGGCATCGATATTGATGCTCTCCCGGGCCAGTGCCGAGGCGATCGCCGCCACAATCCCTGGCCGGTCTTTGACCACGAAGCGCACCGCATGCCGCAGGTGCAGGTCGCTCGACACCTCAGCCTTGCGGCTTGGCAGCTCGACCGCTCCCGAGCCGTGCGCAAGCGCCAGCAGGTCGGAGACGACGGCCACTGCTGTCGGCTGACCGCCCGCGCCATGACCGGAAAAAACGACATCGCCACCGAAGGTGCCGCCCACCAGCACCATGTTCTCCGTCCCGCGCGACCAGGCAAGCGGCGAACGCTGCGGCACCAGCATGGGCCCCACAAGCGCGAGCACACCGCCTTCTGGTGTCAGCTCCGCTCGCGAAACCTGCCGTATCGTGCAGCCGAGCAGGCGCGCGTAATCGAAATCCACCGCATTGAGCCGTGTGATCGCCCGACAATGTACTGCCTCGACCGCCATATCGGCCCGAAGCGCCAGCCTCGACAGAATGACCAGCTTGGCCCGAGCGTCAAAGCCGCCGACGTCCTCCGTCGGATCGGCCTCGGCATAGCCGCGCGCCTGCGCCTCGGCCAGCATGGGCGCGTACTCCCGTCCGGCCTCCATCCCGCTCAGGATGTAGTTGCACGTCCCGTTCAGAATGCCTTCCAAACGGGCGACGCGCTCCCCTGCAAGCCCCTGCTGCAGCCCGGGAATCACCGGAATACCACCGGCCACGGCAGCGCCGTAGAACAGGTGCGACCCGTGCTGCCGGGCGAGTGTGTGCAGCTCGATACCACGGGCTGCGATCAGCTTCTTGTTGGCTGTGACGACGCTCTTGCCCGCTTCCAGCGCCTGCTGCACCCAAGAGCCCGCTGGCTGGAGGCCGCCCGCCAGCTCCACCACCACATCCACGTCCGAGGCGAGCACCCCTTCCACGTTCTCGGTCCAGACAACTGGTCCTTGCGAGCTCTCGCGCACCCAAGCAGCCCGTTTGCGGCCCACATCCCGGTTGTACACATGCGTCAGCTCGAGCTCAGCAGCCGCCGGACCTTCCTGCAGAATCCGCGCAACCGACGAACCAACGGTGCCAAAGCCTAACAACGCGACCTTGACCACTCTTCTCGTTCCAGCGTCTCCCACTCCGCACCTCGGCTCCGATGTTGGCCCCATGCTATCCGAGACCAGCCCCGAAACTCCGACGAGAAAGCGGCTTGCGCGCGTTTCGATGAGCCGGTGTGAAGATAAGTAGGTGCTCCCTATCCGCGACGCCGAGCTCGTTCAGATTGTCGACCAGGCACTTGCCGACGCAACGGCTCGCGGCATCGGAAAGCTGGCCTGCCGGCCAGGATGCACGCCCTGCTGCCACGGGGTCTTTCGCATCTCGGCACTCGACGGCCTGCGTCTGCGTTCCGGTCTCCAAGCGCTCGAGCTCAGCAGTCCGGAGCGGGCAGCTTCCATCCAGGCTCGCGCGGAGGCCGCAGTCGCCCTGTTAGCACCGAAGTTTCCCGGCGATGCAACTTCCGGCCTACTGCCCATGGAGACCGAAGAAGATGATGCTGCCTGGGACCACTTCGCCGACCTGCCTGAGGTCGACACGCCTTGCCCCGTGCTCGATCCCGCATCCGGCGGCTGTGAGCTTTACAGCAGCCGTCCGCTTACGTGCCGCATCTTCGGCCCGCCAGTCCGCAGTGACGGCGGTCTAGGTGTTTGCGAGCTGTGCTACGTGGACGCAAGCGACGCCGAGCTTCTGGCCGGTGAAATGCACCTGACGCATCACGCGCTTGAGGCAGAACTCGACCAGGAAGTGACCGCCGCACCGGCATGCTCCGGCCAGGCCGGCGAAACGGTGATCGCCTGGGCCCTGCTCGCTGGCAGACGCTAGTCCTCGCAGGCATTTCCGCGCGACAGCCAGATCTGGACCGCAACTCTGGCCGCATCCCTTTATCTTCTAGGAGCATGCATCTGGCCACGGCTTCAGGAATCCGGCACGGGGAGAAGCTCGGATGAGATGGGCTGCTCTCTTCTGGATTGCGTTGACCCTTCTGCTGTGCTGCGCAGGCAGTCGACAAGCAGCCGCGCAGGATTTGCCATCTGCGCCCGCGATCCCGTGGAAGCCTCCTGCCAACATCCGCCTTCATGACCCCGCCCAGTCCGAACCGCCCCCTAAGATTGAGCCGCAGCAGCCGCTCTCTCTCGCCGAACTGATCGATCTTGGCGAGCAGCGTGACCCGTTCACCCGGTCCGCCTGGGAGCGTGCCCGGCAATCAGCAGCCAACAAGGGGATAGCGAAGGCTGCGCTCTTCCCGACGCTCACCGGCCTGGTTCTTGGGCAGACGACCCGTGTCGGCGTGCTTTTCAACAGCACCTTTGTCCGCCAGACGGAAGGCATTCTTGAGCCGGCGCTCCAGCTTGATTACACGATCTTTGACTGGAACGCCCGCCTGGATGCCGTTCGGGCGGCGCGCTACGATCTGTTCGCCGATGACTTCGCCTTCAATCAGATTCACCTCGACATCATCAACGCGGTAACGCAACGTTACTTCGCCCTGCTCAACAGCGAAGGCCAGGTTGCAGCCGCGACCATCAGCCTTCAGAACGCGCAGACCGAGGCCAGGGAGGTCGATGCGCGGCTGGCGCAGGGACTCGCAACCCTGCCGGATGCGCTGGAGGCCAGAGCCGCCGCCGCACAGGCTCTCTACGCGCTCACCAACCTGAAAGGCACGCAATCGAACGCCGAGGCCGACCTGGTCACCGTGCTGCGGCTCCCGGCCTCGACCGTTTTGCCGGTCGTACCCATCGAACAGCTCGCCCCACCTGAAGCACTGGCTGAAACAGCCGCCGACGCAATCGCACACGCGCTCAGCGACCGGCCGGACCTGCTGGAACGCGAAGCTCGCATCGCCGCCGCGGACCAGCGTATCCGGCAGGCGCGCACGCTGTATTTGCCGGAGATTGACTTCACCGCGGTCTGGGGCAGGGTGCGCGCCTTCGGCGAACAGGATCTGCTGCCTTCTGTTTACGCCAGCAGCGGCGTCTGGAACGCCCAGCTCAACCTGCGCTGGACGTTGTTCGATGGCGGTCGCCGCGCGAACGAGGTAGCGCAGGCGGCGGCCGGCAAGGAAGCGGCAGCCTCTGAGCTGGACGCACGCCGCGACCAGGTCGAGGACCAGGTCTGGAATGCCTACACCACCACGCAAACCGCCTTTGCCCAGCAGCAGGCGGCGGAAGCGCTCCTGAGCGCCGCCGAAAGCTCCTACGCGGCGGCCACGGAGGCCTACGGCGACGGCGTCCGAAGTGTGGTTGACGTCCTGGCAGCGCAGCGGGCACTGGCTTCGGCGCGGTCCGATGAGATCACCGCGCGCACCAACCTCTTCCAGCAGGCGGCTACGCTCGCCTACCGCGATGGCGAACTGCTGAGCACGCACGCCGGGCCCAGAACATTGCCGCCACCAGCGCCCCCGCCGGCCAGTGGCCCAGGACCACAACCGTTCGCGGCATCGAACGGGAAAGAATAGCCAAACATGGAATACCACTACTACCAAACTCGGCAATCCTTCTGGAAGCACGCCCACCGGGCCGGTCGAACTCTCGGGCTGGCCAGCCTTTGCCTGCTGGCCGGCTGCGATCGCTCGCCAACCTACAGCATCTTCGGCTCGTACTTCCCGGCGTGGCTCTTCTGCACCTTCCTCGGCGGCGTGCTTGCCTTTGCGGTCTACCTCATCCTGATCCGCCTGGAGCTCAACCAGCAGCTCTCACCGCCCATCCTGATCTATCCGGCTCTCTCCGCTACATTTTCTCTGAGCCTCTGGCTCCTGTTTTTCAGCTGACCAGCACCGAGGGAGACAGCGCATGGCAGAAGACAGCCGACCGCATGGTGAGATAGCGAGCGAACAAGCGCAATCCGAGGATCAGCGTCGAGACGACCACCGGTCGGAGCCGGGCACCCCAAGCGGGCCAGATCCCGGGCCAAACAGGACGGCGAGAAGCGAAGAAAGAAATCAGCAGCGCGATCAGGAGCCGGACAAGCCGAAACAGACCTGGGCCGGCAGGGTTGCCAGCACGCTGATCCTCCTCATCACCGTAGTGCTCGTCATCATCGTCCTCCTGCAGACCAGCCGGTACCCACGAACAGACGACGCTGAGGTCTTCGCCAACTACATCGGTATGGCACCGGTCGTGAATGGCCTTATTACCCAGGTCAACGTACATGACAATCAGCAGGTCCACGCCGGCGATGTACTCTTCCGCATCGACGATCGTCCCTACCGCTATGCGCTCGAGCGGGCCATCTCCGACCAGGCCCAGCTGGAGGGTCAGATCGTGGATGAATCACGCCGGATCCGTGCCTCGCAGAGCGCCGCCCAGGCTGCGCAGGCTGGGACTCGCACTGCGGAAGCCAATGTAGGCCGTGCAGCCAGCGCGATCGACCAGGCGATGGCTGACGTCACCAACGCGCAGGCCGGCCTCGCCCGGGCAAACCGCGAGTACGAGTACTCGCTCAACAACCTGCATCGCATTGAGCCCCTACTGGCGAAGCAGTTCGTCACCGTGGACCAGGTGGACCAGATCCGTACCGGCACCGCGACCAAAGAGCTCGCGGTGCACCAGGCTGAGGCGCAGCTCAAGATGGCCCAGGCGGAGCTGCAATCGAATTACTCGGCCCTGACTGCCTCACGCTCTAGCGTTTTCCAGTCGCAGGCGCAGGTGCAGCAGTCGCAGAACAACATCACCACGCTCGACCCGCTGACGGCGCAGCGCGCCGGACGGCAGTCGGCGATCGACAACGCTCAGTACAACTACAACCACTGCGTCGTGCAGGCGCCGTTCGACGCCAGGGTAACGAACCTGACGCTCTCCGAAGGCGCTTTCGCGCATGCCGGCACGCAGGTATTCACGCTCATCGATACTCGCGTCTGGTGGGTCATCGCAAACTTTCGGGAAACCCAGCTGCGCCACATCCTGCCCGGCATGCACGTGAAGGTATACCTGTTGAGCGATCCGCAGCGCGTCTACCGCGGCGTGGTCGAGAGCGCCAGCTTTGGTGTAGCACCCGACGCGAGCACCGTCGGCACCCTGACGCAGGGCCTGCCGGACGCGCAGCGAACCCTGTCCTGGGTGCATCTTGCCTCCCGCTACCCGGTGCGCATCCGCATCCTCGATCCCGCGCCAAACGCCTTCCGCATCTCCGAATCGGCAGTCGTGGAAGTACGGGGTTGGGAGAACTGGTGAGCCCGCTTCGAGGCCAGGCAGTTGGCACCACTGCGCCCAGAATCAACGCCGTCACGGACCGCGAGTCGGGTCTGTCCTGGTTCCTCGAGTTTCTGCGCCGCGAGCTTGCGCCCTACCCCGGCCGCATCTCTCTGGTCGCTCGCATGACCCTCGCGACCACTCTCGCCATGCTGGTCATCAACACCTTTCACGTGCCAGCAGGCGCCCTTGGCGGCTATTTCGCACTCGTTATCTCACGCGAGAGCCTTCGCAATACGGTGCAAAACACCTGGCTTACCATAGCCTTTTTCTCGATCGCGGCTGTGTATGTCTTTGTCGGCGTAGCCCTCTTTGTCGACTCCCCTGTGACCCACTTCCTGTGGGTGCTCGCGTCGTTCTACCTCATCTTCTTCGTTATGGGTGCGGCAAAGAATTACGGCCTTGCCGCAGGCTTCTCCTTCATGATCGCCACGGCGATCCCCATCTGGGACAGCCCGGGCGGACTGAACACCAAGGTCGCGCTCACCTTCTATACGCTCCTCTCCGTCATCATCGGCTCGGTTTCCACGCTTTTCGTCGAGCTGGTTTACCGCATCTTCGGTCCGCAGGACCCCGTCATCGCAGGCGTCGCCGATCGTTTGCACTCTGCCGCCGGCATGCTGGGCGACGCAGCCAACGGTCGTCCGCCAAGAAAGGAGTACGAGACCTTGCTGCTCCAGTACGCCATGGTCGGGCCAAGCAGTTTGCGGCAGAACCTCATCCGCTCCGGGCTCTCGCCCGAGCTGCGAGCCCGAGCTTCGGCCGTTGTCTCTATCAGCGGCCGCGTGGTGGAACTATGCGCGGCTGCTATTCCTGAGGTCGGGCGGGCGCCAGGTCCCTCAGCAGCAGATCGGGAACGGCTGCTGGCGCTTGGAGACGTGGTCGGAAGGCAGGCCGCTGCCGTCCGCCGGCTTCCGGATGTCTCGGCGATCGGCAGCGGAAAGGTACCCCGATGGACGGCCAGCGAGGAGCCTTCGCAATACATCCGTGAGCTGCCTGCGATGGAGCGGAGTGTTCACCTGCTCGGCGAGATCTTTTCTTCTTTCGGCAGTGAACACACCATGTTGGGTATCGCGCAAAGCGGAACGGAACAGGCGCGAGACAAATCAAAACTGCTGGCGATCATGCTTGGCGCGAAGCCGTCGCAAGCCTTCGTGCCGGACGCATTCCGCAACCGTGACCACCTCGTCTTTGCACTTCGCGGAGCCCTCGCGGCGACACTCTGCTACCTCGTCTACAACGGCGCCGACTGGCCGGGGATCAACACTGCGGTCGCCACTTGCATCATCACCGCCCTGGCTACTATCGGCTCCTCGCGTCAGAAGCAGCTGCTACGTATCGCGGGCGCTTTCATCGGCGGCTTCCTGATCTCTCTGCCGGCTCAGGTCTTTCTGCTTCCTTACCTGGATTCGATTGACTCCTTCACCATCTTTTTTGCAACCGTGACAGCTCTCGCGTCGTGGATCTCAACATCAAGTCCAAGGCTCTCCTACTGCGGCCTCCAGATCGCGCTGGCTTTCTACCTTGTCAACCTGCAGGAGCCGTTTGAACAGATATCCCTTTCCGTTTCGCGGGATCGCGTTGTCGGCGTTCTTCTTGGACTGGTCGCGATGTGGCTTGTCTTCGATCGCATCTCCGCCCCGCTCGCTTCCACCCGCATGAACGCGCTGCTCGGCACAAACCTGAGGCTGCTGGGAGACCTGGCCCGAACGGTCGCCGAGGCCTGCCATGGCGCGAGTCGCGATCCGGGGGGTTCCACTGCTAAGGACGCGATCAAGCGCTCTCGCGAGCTCAGGGACCAGCTCAACTCGAGCTTCAGTGAAATGAACGCGCAGGCTGACGCCGTGCAGTTTGAGTTCGGCCCCGACCGCGACCGGAGATTGCGAGAGCGCGAACGCATGCAGGCCATGCAGCCGCCCATGCGCTCCCTTTTCCTCCTGCAGATCGCCCTTCTTGAGCCGGATGTGCTGCCGGGCAGAGCCATGCAGTCCATGGCCGCTGAAACCACGCCCGCTGTGCGGGACTTCCTCGAAAGGAATGGCGACGCGTTGCAACAAATCGCCTCGATACGTGCCCAGGGCTCGCCCGCCGGTGATCCGCGCTCATCCTCAACGCCGGAGCAGGTCCAAGCCTCTGTCGCCGCTGTGCAGCAATCCTACAAGGGAGTAGACGAGCAGCTGCGCGGGGAGCGATCAACGCTGCTCACGCTTTGTGGCAGCATCGCTTCCGCCATTCAGGCACTGGAAGACGCCGCACTGCAGCCGTTCAGTCGCTAGCTGCAGGTCCGCGCAGGTGAGCTCCGCAACTACCAATCCCCTCCAGAAAGCCCACAGTCCGCGCGCAACGAAGAAAGCTCAACCTGAGCAGAGCTCCAGCGAGTGAGTATTTCTCCTGAGCGAACTTTAGCGAACAGGGTCATCCTGAGCTCAGCGAAGAGGAAGAATCTGCGATCCTGCTCCTCGCTGACCTCGCATCTTGCTCAGTCAAGCAGCAACACGCGTAACCGACGCGAACCGTGGCACGCCTGGCGCGTCAGGAGTGCACGGCGTCAGCCGCAATCGGCGATGGGTAACCCGTCCCTCTGCGCTGCCCAGCCACCAACGACTGCACAACGAGGAACGTCGCGACCGCCAGTGCCCCATCAGTCAGCAGGCTGGCCACTGCTGCACCACGCCACCCCCAGCGCGGAATCAGCAGGAGGTTGAGCGCCAGATTGAGCAGCGCAGCTCCTGCCTGTGCAGCAGTACGCGGCCACTGACTAGTGCAGGCGGTGATAGCGGTTCCATACGCGTAGTGCAAGCCTCGGAACAGCGGCAGCAGGCAGAGGAACCGCAGCGCACTGGTCGAGCCAGCGAAGGAGTGGCCGAAAAGTCTTGGGAGCGCGGGAGCGCCCAGCGCAAGCAGTGGCGCAGCCAGGAGCGCGAACGGCACAGACCAGCGCAGCAGCCGCGCTGCTCCCTCCGCAGCACCGCGTGCACCGTGCTCAGCGCCCTGCCGGAACAGCCGGGGCGAAGCCGCAGCAAACAGGCTCACGATCGGCGTGGAAACGACGTCGATCACCCGGTACGCCGCACCGTACACGCCCGCCGCAGCCGCCATGCCGTACGAGAGCAGGAGCGTCTTGTCCACATCGTTGTAGACCGAGATAGCCGAGCTTGAGAAAGAGAACGAAAGACCCTCAGCCAGGTGCGCGCGCGTCAGCCCTGACCAGCGAGGACGGCCCAGTAATCGGGTGACTAACATCAGGCTCGCCATCGAGACCAGCAACGACACCATGCAGTACAGCCGGACCCATTCGACCGCGCTAACGTGGTGCAGCACCGGGCCAAGAAGCCCGCCGGCCCACATTGCGAGCAGCGCCGCAGTCAAAGCCCGGGCGCCGTTTGTGAGTGCAGCAAGCTGCGCGCTCCAGCGCGGGAGGTCAGCTCCCTGCAAGGCCCGGCTGCCCAACTGCGTGATCTTGCCGAACAGTGCATCGGAGCAGGCGAGATAGGGCAGCAGCACCCGGAGCGCCGGCGTCAGGAAAAGCCACCCATAAAGCAGCACAGCCACGAAGAGCACCGCGAAACCACAGCCGGAAACCGCGAGAGCCCTCGCCCAGGTGGCCGCGAATGCCGCGCGATCCCGGGCTACTGTCCGCAGCAGGACCATCTCCATACCCAACGAGGAAAACTGCGAACACACATTAACGAGCGCGACCGTGCCTACCAGCGCGCCGTACTCCGCCGATCCGAGCATGCGCCCGATCAGCAGAAAGTAGATCGCCTGAAAAAGCACAGCCGCCCCATTTCCCGAAAGCAGCCACGCCGCCTGCGTCCGCAGCCGTGGCACCGAGGTCTTGTCCGCGGCAGGTAAGCCTGCCGGTACGGCTTCCGCGCAGGCTGGGCTCGCGTCACTCTCTCCCGCAGCGGCAAGTGCGCTCACCCATCCGCTCACCGGAAGATACACGCTCGACCTGCCGGACACTTCGTCGTAGATCTCCTCCAGCATCTCGGTTTGCCGCTGCAGATTGAAAGCCTGCTCGACCCGCATCCTGCCTGCAGCGCGCAGCCGCTCCGTCAGTCCGTCATCCATGCACAAAGCCAGGAGGTGCCGAGCCAGGCCATCCACGTCGCCCTCCGTAGAGAGCAGACCGCTCTGGCCGTGCTGCACAAGCTCCGGGACTCCGGAGTGAACCGTGCTCGCAACAGGGAGCCCAAGTGCCAGCGCCTCACAAAGTACAATTGGCAGCCCTTCCGCGTCGCCGTCCGCAGCCGTCACGGATGGTGCCGCCAGGCATCGCGCCGAGGCCATCAGCCTTTGCACCTCTTCCCTGCTTTGCGCGCCGAGGAAGCGGGTTCCATGTGTGCAACGGGCGGCCAGTGCCTGGAGCCGCAAACGCTCTGGGCCATCGCCGGCCATCAGGAGCTGCGCGTTCGGCAGTTTCCGCTGCACCTGTTCCATGGCCTGAATCAGGATTTCGCAGCCCTTCTTGGCCACAAGCCTGCCAACAAAGAGCACTCTTGCTTCGCCCGTAAGGCTCTGTCCGTAAGCGAAGGCCTGCGTATCGACGCCGATCGGTAAAACCCGTAGCTTGGCTGCCGGGAAGCCGCGCTCAAGCGCCCTTTGCCGGATCGCTTCAGAAACGCAGACAAACAGGGCCGCTTCGGACCAGAGTTGCGCTCGCCTGCGCAGGTACGTTCGCCCGCGCCGCGTCTTCGCATGCGCCGCATCCGCTCGCATCACGTCGTACCCGTGGAGCGTTACTACCAGTGGCAGCTTCAGGGCGCGGCGCAGCGGCAGTGCTTCGGCAGCGTCGAGTGCAAAATGCGCGTGCACCAGCGCCGCTGCCTGGGCACGCGCTGCACGAGCAAGAGTAGGAGCCAACAGCGCTCCCCCTGGTAAGTGAAGCCTGGGGAGCAGTAGCGGTGCCAGTGGGAGGCCGTACCGGCTTCTCCGCAGGCCGGCAAAGACGGGCTGGTACCGTTGCAGCGCGCCTGCCTGCGCCGCGATAAACGTTTCCGACGCCGGTAGAAGCTCGGAGCGAAAGATGAGCACACGCGGCGTGCTCATTGAGCCTCCCGCGTCCGCACAAAGGTCCAGCGCTCCTTCAGCCGCAAGAACGGCAGCTCCCAAATGTGGTAGCTCACGAAAGCGAGCAAGACGGCCAGCGCAAGCGCCAGCAGCTTCTCTTCGACTAGCGTGCCAAAACCAGCCGGCAACCCAGCCCGGCGAACTGCTGCATTGGCGAGAAAGAAGCCGGTCTCATGAAAGACATACAAGCCGAACGAGAGCTGGCCAAGCCGAACCAGAGCTCGCGGGCAGCGGGCGGCCGAGAGACCAAAGAAAGACAGAAACAGCGAGATCGTTCCCAGCCCGGTCAGGAGGTAGCCCGCAATCAGCGAGGACGCGGAGTGCGCGATGCCGGGCTGCCTCATGCGGCAGAGTGCCGAGGCCGCAAGGATCGTGCCGCAGCCAAGCAAGCAAAGAAGCACTCGCTGGTAAGAGCGAAATTGCAGAACCCGCCCATCCAGCAGCAGAGCCGCGGCTGCGCCCAGGGCGAAGTACTGGAACTGTACGCCGCTGTTCACCCAGGCAGTCACCTCGAGCATCGCCCCGCTCGCACGCGAGGCCAGCATAGACAGCAGAAGCTGAGCTGCAACTACCGCCAGCAAACAACCTGCGAGCAGCTGACGGTCAGAAAAGCGTCGGCGGCACCACGGCCAAACGAGATACCACTGCTCCTCGACCGAAACACTCCACAAGGCGCGCATCGGGCTCGTAATCGCCGGATGAAAAGCGATGTACCAGTTGCCGGCCAGAACAAGGGAGGCAGCGAGGCGGCCGTTCTCGATCCGAAAGCCGTGCCAGCGCAACCCAAGCAGCCCGTAAATCAGCAGGATGCCAAGGTAGAGCGGCCAGATGCGAAGGATCCGGCGCACGTAGAAGCTTGGCAGATGCACCGTGCCGGTGTTAGCCCGCTCACGGCGCAGAAGCTCGGTGATCAGGAACGCCGAAAGGAAGAAAAAAACCGGTACCCCGCAGCTTCCAGCACCCTCAGCTGTTCGCAACAACTGTTCCGGGAAACAAGTCGCGAAGGGGATGAGCGCGTGCGCCAGCCAGACCATAAGGAAGGCAAGCAGGCGCAACAGGTCCAGCTCGGGTCGGTAGTACCGCGCCTCGGCTGGAGCCATCGCCCCAGCCCTTGCCAGCACAGATGGAAACGTCGCTAGAGCCATGGGCTCCCCCCATCGCTGGCCGCCGCAGAAGCGTGTACTGAAGAGCTCGTCACCCAGGGAAGAGTGGCCGCTCGAGCCATGCCGGAGGGCGCACGCTCTTCGAGGAAAGGAAGGGCCGGTTGCCGACGCTCAAGCGCCAGAAACTCGACCTGCACCAGCGCAGCCGCGTACAAGACCCAGAACAGTCCGTTAAACGACAGCAACGTATTTTCGTCCACATCGTAAAATGCAATGAGGAGCAACACCGCAAGGGGCCACGCAGCCTCGCGATAGTGGCCGTCCCGCAGCTCCGGCCAGAGAAGAGCCGCAGCGCGGAAAAATCCCAGCGCAAACAGCAGCAGGCCACAACCGCCCAGTTCTAGCCATATCTCCAGGAAGCCATTATGGGCGTGGAACAAGACGAATCGCAGCGCCACGACCACACTCCAGGAAGCTCCCTGCGCTCCGCGCCAGAACGCGGAAAAGCCGTAGCCAAGGACCGGACGCCGCAGAATAGCCAGCCACACCTCGTGCCAGATCGCAGTACGGCCGGTCAGCGTCGGGTCTCGGCCAAGCCAAACCGCGAGATTTGCGAAGTCCGACAGGGCCAGCGCAGCAACCGCTGCACTGCAGGCCACCAGGCCAGCCAGGAAAACAGCGCGTGCAGCACGGTCCAGCCGGCAGCTGGCGCGAAAAAGCAGCAGCGCACCGCAGACGACAAAACCGAGCAGCCATGCTCCGCGCGAACCACTCAGAACCAGTTCGGCGCCAAGAATCAGGCACAGACCAAGACGCGCGGCTGATAGCCGCCCCGCTGCCAACACCGAAGCCAACGCAAAAACCATCGCGCGCCCGCAGGCGTTCTTCTGCGTAAACACACCCTGCCAGTCGCCGCCGTGGCCGCTGGATGCATCGAGCCCGATCGCCGGGAACGCCAAAGCGAGCACAGCCGACCAGCAGGCAAGCAGCAGGAAGGCATGGTGCAGCAAAGCAAGCAGTCTTCCCTCGCGGGCAAGCATGGCGAGGTACATGCCGAAAGCCGCTGCAACGGCAAACGGGACAGCGCGCCGTGCAGTAAGCAGCGGTTCCTGCGACCAGAGCACCGAAACGATCGCCCATCCAGCCAGCGGCAGCGCCCACCGGCAGGCGTTCGCGCGGCGCAGCAGCTCGTACCTGCGGGAGAACAGAAGGCTCACGATAAGCCCATTGATGAGCATTTGCGATGCAATCCCGGTGACAGTCTGCAGCCCGGTTGCCGCGGCTCCGGTCATTTCGTTCGCCTGGTTCGGTGCAATGCCCGGGATGGAGCCCGACATCCCGAAAAAGACCAGGATAAGCACCACCACTATCTCGCTGAGCCGAGTACTGCCAGGCATGCTGATCATCGCCAGCTCACCACGCCGCATAGATCACAGCCGAGGAAGCAGAGGCAGCGATCGAGGATGCGCCAAGGGCAAGATTTTTGCCCATCGAAAACGGCACGTAGATGATGTCATCGTTGCGGAGAGCGACGTCGGGCTGTTTGCCGTGCTCGGCGGCCGACAGATGGAGCGGCACCTCAGTTGCAGCGCCGTTCACCTTGCGAATGAGCCTCGCTCCTCCCTCGTTGGCAGTTTTGGTCACGCCCTGCGCCAGTGCGAGCGCCTGCAGCGATGACAGCTGCGCGTCGTCCTCCATCAAATATCCGCCTGGCCGCCCGACATCACCCAGCACATAGACGATGCCAGCGCGCGGCACAAGCACCGTATCACCGGGCCGTACCATCAGCCCCGCACTCGGAAGCTGTTGCGCGGCATCGATCGGGATCAGCGTTGTCACCGGCGGTCCGGAGGCTCGCCGGATGGTAACTCGCCGGTCAGCGGTCTTGAGCAATCCGCCCGCCTCGGCAAGTACGTCGAGAAGACTCCGCGGACTGCTTACCATTACGGTTCCCGGACGGGCGACCTCGCCCAGCACGGCAACCTGCTGTGTCGCCGATTCTTCCACCAGGACCGACACTTGTGGGTCGTTCAGAAACATCGCTTTGCGATAGCGCTCTGCGATCGCTGCTGCTGCATCAGCAGGCGCGGAACCGGCTACGGTGACCACGCCAATCAGCGGAAGCGAGATCGTGCCGGCGTCCTTCACGCGCAGCTTTGTGTCAAGCTCGTCCTCCCGAAAGATGTGGACAGAGACCAGGTCTCCAGGTCCAATCACCAGGCTTTCTCCCGTCTGGGTTCCCGATGTCTGCCCGGAGGCCGGCCACCCGGCGAGCAGCGCGAGCAGCAGCAGATTACGCACCCTGGCTTGCATGGGCCTCTCCTGCGTAACCGAAATACTCGTAGAACTCCCCTGACTCTCGTGCCACATCGTTCAGAACAACCCCGATCGGCCCGTAACCCGCGCTTTGCCGCTGCAGAGCCTCCACGCCGCGTCGCAGCGCCTGCCGCGTTGTCTGCCGGTGGCGCGCCACCAGCAGCGTCGCGTCACTGTGCCGGGAAAGAAGCACTGCGTCTGTCACAGGAAGCACGGGAGGCGAGTCCAGGACGACATAGTCGTAAGCGGCCCGCCACTCCACGATCAGCTCTCGAAATCTTGGCGACGCAAGAAGCTCGGAAGGAAAGGGTGGCAGCTCTGTGCCGGAGAGCATGTGCAGGTTCGGCATGCTTGCGACAGGTCTCTGCACCGCTACCTGCCGCGGACCGGAAAGCGCCATCGCAAAGCCTGCCGATGTGTCGCCAGCGCTGTACACGTGCAGCGCCGGCCGGCGCAGGTCAGCATCCACCAGAAGAACCCGCGAGCCTCGTTGCGCCAGCAAGGCCGCCAGATTGGCAGCCAACGTGGTCTTTCCCTCGCCCGGAAGGCAGCTGGTCACGAGAATAACTGCTGAAGATTCAGCCTTGCATGCCGAATCAAGCGCCGTACGGAGTGACCGCAGGCCTTCTCCGAAAACAGATACTTGGCAGTCCAGCACCGGCAGCATCGGTGGTACAAGCGCGTCGGCCTGCTTCTGCCCTCGGCTCCAGCGAGGGCTTGGCAGGAGCCGTAACGAGGACCGGAGCGACTTCGCCGGTTGCTGCCGGATCGACGGCAGGACAGCGAGCAGAGGAACGCCCAGGAGCTTCTCGACCTCTGCGATCGAGTGGATGGAACTGTCCGTGAGCTCCGCTGCAGCGGCCCAGCTGAACCCGGCAAACAGCCCTGCCGCGAGACCCGCGCCAAGCCGAAGCGGGATGTTCGGTGAAGACGGACGTGCCGGAGGCGGTATCTGCGCCGCGCTCACGACAGAAACGTTGTTCGCCCGGAGACCCTGCAGCAGACTCGCCTGCTTGAGCTTTGCCAGCAGGCCTTCATAGAGATCGCGGCTGCCATCCGCCTCCTGCCGCGCCATCTCGTAGGCAAGAACAGTATCGTTCTGCCGGGTGGCAAGCTGTTTCTGTTCCTCGAAAGCGGCACGAGCTGCCTGCTCCTGACGTAGAGCAACCTGCCAGTCGGTATGAGCACGCTGGCCAAGCCGGGCGGTTTCGGCTGAGATCGATGCGTCGATCCCGGCCAACTGCGCCCGCAACTCGCCGATCTTCGGGTAAGCCGGGCCGTACCGGACACTTGCCTCCGCAAGTTCGGAACGGGTTTGCGCCTCCTGCTGACGCAAACCCTGAAGCAGCGACAGCGATGTGTTGATCGAAGCGACCGAGCCAGTGCTCGAGTTGCCGCTGAGGCTCGAAATCAGCTCCGGACTGGCGCTTTCCGCGACCTTGTCGATGCTCTCCTTGAGGATGCGGTTGCTCTCCGCAGCCGTGAGTGTCTGGTTCAAGCTGTCCAGCCGTTCCAGGACGACGTTGCGCGAAGCGTCGTTGCCAAACATGCCAGTTCCCCGCTGCAGTGCAGCCGCTTTCGCTTGGGCCTGCTCAGTTCGGGCGCGCAGCTCGTCCAGCTGACCGGCCAACCACGATGAGCCTTGCAGCGTGGCTGTAAACCGCTGCTGAAACGCCATGTCCGCCAGGACGCGTGCGATGGTGTTGGCCACTGTAGCCGCTCTTCGGGGGTCTACATCTGAGTAGGCGATATCCACCAGGCGCGTTCCAGGGAGCGGCGTTACCTTCAGGTGCGCCTTGAAAATTTTCTCCGCAACGTATCGCCGGTTCGGTGCCTCCGCCAGCGGGGTCGTCAACGGCTCGAATGGGGTGCGCCAGGGCTTCAGGGTGGCCAGCAGCGCGGGCAAGCCTTCCGCAGGCCTTGGCAGGAAGTAGTCTGGCGTCGACTCGAGGTGTTCCGCTTCGATAACCGCGGCTGCCAATGCCGGAGAGCGAAGGATGCCGACCTCCGTCTGCAGCGTCATCGCGTAGTCCAGCGAGTCCCCGGCGGCCGCTGCTTCATCCTGACCCATGAGCGTGCTTTGAAGCCCAAATGCGTCACCAGCGTCCCGCTGGACCTGGATCTCAGTCGTGGCTTTGTACCGCGGCGTGGACAGAACGCAGGAAATTGCCGCGATTGTGAGCAGCACGGCCGTGGGACCGAGCAGAAACCACCGTCGCCTGCGCAGAGCCGCGCAAAGGCCTGCAAGCGTCATCGGATCAGCCGTTAGCGGCGGCGAACTCGGAGCAATCATAGGCACTGGTCCGGGACACACGTCCGGAAGCTCACGCCACTTTCGGCGCACTCTTCCGCAGTCTGTAAGGAGTGATGTTGTGGCCGAAAGTACCATCCGCCGTAGATTACGGGCAGATTACGTAAGTTTTACCGTGAGGTGAGAAGACTTGACGATCTAGGCATGGACGCGGATAGATAGATGTAGCTAACTAGAAAAGTTCTCTTAAGCAGCCGGAAGGCGCCCCGCAAAATGCCGGGAGGCCTTGAGACGCGCAGATGACAGGGCCGGGCTGGACGGATGATGCACCTGATGGCAGCGCAGAACCAGCATGGGGGAAAGGCAGTATGTTGACGGTCGGCTTGCCCGTGTACGAGGCCATGCCCTACCTGCCGGAGTCGGTAGAGAGCATTCTCGGCCAGTCTATTGTTGATTTTCAACTGCTTGCCATTGTCGATGGTTCCACAGACGGCAGCCTTGAGTACTTGAACTCCATCCGGGACGGCCGGCTTCGCGTCGTCGAGCAGCAGCACTGCGGCCTGACCTTCACGCTGAACCGCATGCTGCGGGAGTGCGAAACTCCATGGCTCGTCCGGCAGGACGCTGACGATGTATCTACACCGGACCGGCTGGCTAGGATCCAGCAAGCGATCGACGAACATCCGGACGCAGGTATGTTTTACTCTCATGCGGCGTACCACCCGCCCCGCAAGAGTGTAGGGCTGTACCGTTGCACGCGCGGCACCCCGGACCAGATCCGCTCGGTAGCCCGCTCCGGTTACCTGCCGGCCATCTGCCATCCGAGCGCCGCACTCAACGTACAGAAAACGCTTGCCATCGGGGGCTATCGGCCAGGCATTCAGTGCGAGGACGCGGATCTGTGGTGGCGCATGGCACTGGCCTATGACATCCGCTTCGTCCCGGAGGTCCTGCTGATGTTCCGGCAGAATACGGGTAGCCTGACCTCGCGCAACCTGCACCAGCAGGCGCTGCATGGGCTGTACGTTCAGTATCTGCTGCTGTCACAACTGCAAAGCCGGACTCCGCAGCGGCTCAGTGATGTGGAAGGCGAACTGCTGGCTTTGCTGAAAGACACTCCACTGGTAGCCAAGGAGAAGCTGCGCCTTTTTAACATCCACATGGGCCAGGGTGAGTACCTGTCTGCGGCTGGCGCGCTTGCGGGATCCATCGCGGCTTCGCCGGGCTACTTCCTCCGCCGCCTGCGCGACGAGTTCCTGCCACCGCAGGCTATCAGCAACGGTGTAGAACCGCGCCTATTCCAGCAAAGGGAAGACACGCTTTGGCCGCAACACTCTTCAGCTCAGGCGTAAATAGGTGGGCCGGCGGTACCGACGCCGGCTCTGCGTGCATGAACTCACCTGCCAAAGAGCGCGTCTACTTCGGGTCTGCACCCGTCGACATGGTTCGCGCCGAAGATGCGGCACAGTGGCTCGTGCACGCACTGCTCGAGAGGCATGGTGAGCGCTCACTCGAGCCCTACCTTGTGAGCCCTGCGAGCACCCCTCTCCAGGTCATGGGTCCGAATGCGTTTCTCGTGACTCTTGCCGCAAAGAATCATCACTTCGCGGAGGCTCTCAATCAGGCGGCTCTCTGCCTGGCCGACGGCATGTCGGTGGTCTGGGGCTCTCGACTGCTCGGCAAGCCTATGCCGGAACGCGTTCCGGGTGGCGAGTTCATGGAGCGCATGTGCGCGCTCTGCGCCGAACATGGCCTCTCGGTTTACTTCCTGGGCGGTATGCCAGGAGCAGCGGAAGGGGCCGCGCGTGTGCTCGCCCAGCGCTATCCCGGTCTCGAAATCGCCGGAGCAGACTGCCCGCCGTTCGGCTTCGAGCAGGACGAGGCACTGCGCGATGCGGTTCGGGAGCGGATTGCCCAAGCCCGGCCGGACCTGCTTTGCGTGGCACTCGGCGCGCCTAAGCAGGAGATCTGGATGCTGGATGAATGCGGCAGCCTGCCTATCGGAGCGGCTCTCTCAGTCGGTGCCGCTCTGGACACCCAGGCCGGCCTGCGCAAGCGTGCGCCCGCCTGGACGCACAACATCGGCGCGGAGTGGCTGTACCGGCTCGTGATGGAACCGCGCCGCCTCTGGAAGCGCTACCTCCTTGGCAATCTCCACTTCGCGGTGATCACCGCTCAGCAGTGGGGCCGGCTGCGAAAGGAGCACGCGATGGAGAAGATGCTGCGGCCGGAAAGCTCGCGACCGCAAAGCCCGACCACTGCTGGGCTCAACGCAGCGCATACTGCCGCGGAGCAGTCCGCCGAACCGGGGCCGCCGCCGGTCGACGCAGCGCACCACTGAGAGGATGCTCTCCAACAAACTGCATAGGGGAGCCTGAGAGGCCTGAGCAGCAGCGAAGCTCGAGCAAGCGCAGCCGGGCCCTCATCACGAGGTTCATTAAAGCCGGCGCGGCATCCGTGAGGAACCATAGTGCCGAGCTGGCGGCCTAGCTGCTTCGCGGACGCAGCATGTTGCGCAGGAGCCGGCGGGCGTCCCGCGGCGCTAGGAGAAAGGTCAGTACCTGCGCAAGTTCTCGCCAGGTAGGCACTCCCAGCCTCAGCAGTGTCCAGAAGACAGCAGCGCGGTCCCGCCAGCCCGCAGTCTCAGCCTGCGCCGCGCACTCTGTCGCCACGAAACTGCACAGAGCGCGCCGGGTGAAGAGACGACGACGCTCCATCGCCCAGCCAAGCGAAAAACGCCAGTCGCGGACACGGCCGACGCTGGATCGCTCCCCTTCGACGTGAAATATGGCCAGCGGCTGTTCGCCGACAAGCTCGACATGAACGCCGGGCTCGGCCGCAGCGCGCAGCAGCCAATCCCAGTCCTGATGTTTGCGGAGGCCCGGAGTAAACGGAATGCGTAGCATCAGCTCCCGAGGGCATAGCAGCGTCGATGTTTGCAGGAGTGCCGAGCCGTAACGCCAACCGCGGCGGCAGAACAGGTACTCGGCCATGGGCTGGCGCGGTCGGGGGCGCTCACGCGGCCACACTTCTTCGTAGCGAGGACTCCGCGCCACCACCGGGCAGCTCAGAACTGGTATGACGTCGCCCGGGAGTGCTCCCGCAACGCGAAACTGTGTGGCGAGTTTCTCTGGCAACCATAGATCGTCATCATCCAGAAACGCGATCCAGTGAGCCCGCGCGGCGCGAACGCCCAGGTTTCGGGCTTCACCGCCGCCTACCGGCACGGGCACGGTGAGCACACGAAGACGCCCGTCCAGCAGCTCACGCTCAAAGGAAGCAAGCAAGCCGGCAGTGGTTTCGCCCGACTCCGGAACCGACTCCGGGCCGTCGATGACGACGATCACCTCGGATGGCAGCAGCGTCTGCGCAAAAGCGCTGCGAACGGCGGCCAGCACCATCTGCGGACGCCCACGCGTGGGGATCACGGCCGCAATGGAGCAGTTTTGGCCGGTTTCGCTCAGCAGACACCTCATTTCCGCGAAAGTGTTTGCAGCATAGGCTGCTTCGGGCGGCTGATGTGTAGCCGCGTCGTCGCGAGATCGCACCAAAGTAAGCATGGCGAATGGAACAGGGCTCGTAAGGACGAAGTTTCAGGCACCGCGTGAGGTTGGCATTGTGGGCTCGGGACCGAACGGCCTTGCCGCAGCGGTTGCGATGGCACAAGCAGGTTTCGCTACTGAGGTTCGCGAGGCACGGGGGATCCCGGGTGGCGCATGCCGTACGCTGCCGCTCACGCTACCGGGCTTTCTGCATGACTTCGGCTCGGCTGTGCACCCACTCGGAGCCGGTTCGCCGTTCTTCCAGACGCTCGCTCTGGAGCGGCATGGGCTTGGCTGGATTCACCACCCGGCTCCGCTCGCGCATCCGCTAGACGGCGGAGCAGCCGTAACCCTCGAGCGCAGCCTGGACGATACCGTCGCCGAGCTTGGACCGGACGGTAAGGCGTGGCGGGCGCTGGTCGGGCCGCTGGTCGAGAGCTGGGAATCCCTGATCCCGGAGCTACTTGGGCCTTTCGTCCACGTGCCTCGACACCCATTGCAGCTGGCGCGTTTCGGTGCACTGGCCGCGATGCCCGCGCGACTGCTCGCCGCGACGATGTTTCGCACGGAGCGCGCACGCGCGCTGTTCGCCGGCCTGGCCGCACACTCGTTTCTCTCGCTCGATGCCCCGTTTTCTTCCGCCATCGCGCTGGTTCTGGGCGCGGCAGCGCACGCGGTCGGCTGGCCTATCCCGCGCGGCGGCTCCGGCAGCATCATGCAGGCGCTGGCCAGTGTACTGGTGGAAGTTGGCGGCACTCTTCAGGTGGAGGCACCGGTACGCTCGCTTAGCGACTTCGCACCAGGCGCAATCGTTCTGTTCGATACCCGGCCGGTTCAGATGCTGCAGCTTGCCGGCTCACGGCTGCCGGCGGGCTACGCGCGCCAGTTGCAGAGCTTCCGTCCGGGGCCTGCGGCCTTCAAGATCGATTACGCATTGAGCGAGCCGATCCCCTGGAAAGCGGCAGCCTGCCGGCGCGCCGGCACCGTGCACGTCGGCGGTACGCTTGGTGAGATCACCCGCAGCGAGCGCACCATGCTGCGCGGCCGCGTACCCGAGCGCCCGTACGTACTGGTGGCGCAACCGACGCTCGCCGACCCAAGCCGCGCGCCGGAGGGCAAGCATGTCGCCTGGGTCTACTGCCACATTCCCTACGGCTCGGGTGAGGACGCCACGCGGCAGATCGAAGAGCAGATGGAGCGGTTCGCGCCGGGGTTCCGCGAATGCGTACTGCACCGGACCATCTCCGGCCCGGCGCAGCTCGCGGCAGGTGACGCGAACCTGGAGGGCGGGGATATCAGCGGCGGTGCCATGGACGTGGTGCAGCTGCTGATGCGCCCGACACTAACTGCATATCGAACACCTGATCCCCGCCTGTACCTGTGCTCTTCGTCTACGCCACCAGGCGCGGGCGTTCATGGCATGTGCGGCTATCACGCCGCACGTGCAGCGCTGTCGAGATGGTAGATCTGCAGAGTGACAGGCTCTCGCTTCAGCTGACAGCGTCTAAACGTGAGCCCCTCATCAGCTGCGCCGTCGGGTCTGCTTCTCCGCCGCGGCGCTTTGCTCCACAACGGTCCGCAACACCTCGGCATCGAGCCGTTGCGGCTTCATCGCCGCCCAGGGATCCGCTTTCCCTTGCACCCGGCTCTGCCATTCGCTGAAGTTGGCAACCGAGAACGTCGCTGGACCGCCAGACAGTTCGTCCCAGCGGAGGGGCACGGCGACCCGCATGCCGGCGCGTGCACGGGGCGACCAGGGAGCGACCGCCGTTGCGCCGCGTTCATTGCGCATCCAGTCCAGGAAGATGCGGCCCTTGCGCGCTAGTTTGGTCATTTTGATGAGGTAGAGCTTCGGGTCACTGCTCTCGACGGCGGCGGCGATTCCACGAGAGAACAGGCGAATCTCAGGCCACTCCGCCTGCGGCTCGAGTGCGGCAACGATGTGAAGGCCTTTGCCGCCCGTCGTTTTGACGAAGCTTTCCAGTCCCAGCTCCTGAAGGAAGCCGCGGATCGTAAGTGCGCTGTCGACGACCGTACTCCAAGGGAGGTCCTCATCGGGATCGAGGTCGAGGATGAGGCGATCCGGCTGCTCGAGCGCACTCGCTTGCGAGCCCCATGGGTGCAACTCCAGCACGGCAAGCTGCGCCAGCGAGACCAGGGCTTCCGGTGTGTCAATCGCTACGTACGGCTCGGTGTGGTTTGGGTTGTCGCGGTCGGGTACCGCGATAGAGCCGATACCCACCGGAAGACCGACCTTGGCGTGCTTCTGAAAGAAGCACTGGTGGGTGCTGCCGTCAGGGCAGCGCACGATGGACACAGGCCGGTCATGAATGTGGGGTAGCATGGCCACCGCGACAGCCTCGTAGTATGCGGCAAGCTGCTGCTTGGTAACTCCAGTGTCGCTGTCGAGGATTTTCTCAGGGTGAGTGAGCCGCGGTGCACCAGTATTTGCTGCAACACTGGCCGGCTTGGCCGGCTTTGCTGGTTGCTTTGTTTTTGCCGGGTTCTCGTTTCCGCCGAGTGCCTTCCTAGCCATGCCCGAGGTCCTGCCATCGGCTCGTTTGGAAACACGCCGGGGTCTGTCACTCTTGTCCGCAGCGGCTTCCTCGGCTCCGTTACCAGTGTTTTCACTTTCAGGCTCAGGGTTGTCATGCGAAGGCTGTTGAGACGCACTCTGCTTCTTGGACCGCGTCTGTTTCGCAGCAATCGCCGAAGAAGCCTGCTTTGCCGCGTGCGGATGAGCCTTTTTGCTGGTGTGAGCGTCTCGCTCATCGGCCGGGTCGCTGCCCGGCGCGGACGGGGGCTCCAGCACGACTTCGGCGGCCGGCTTGTCCTGACGCAACCCCTGGAAGGAAGCGTGCCGAATGGAACCGTCAGCGGTCCAGGTAGCAAACTGGACCTCGCAGACCAGCTCCGGCCGCATCCAGATCGCATCCTTCTTAGCTTCACGGCTGAGCGGTTCGGCATAGGCCGGCTTCGGGGTACGCAGCGGTTCCAGCTGCCGCCGCAGCTCGCGCGCGCCCGCGTGGCTGAAGCCGGTACCGCACCGGCCGCAGTGCACCAATGCGCCGTCGCGATAGTAGCCGAGCAGCAGCGAACCAAGGCCGGAGCCTCTGTCCTTGGGCAATGTAAAACCGGCGATGACAAACTCCTGCCGGCGCGTGCACTTGAGCTTGAGCCATGTTTCGGACCGGCCGCTTACGTAACGGGAGTCTCCGGACTTGGAGAGGATACCCTCAGCACCCACAGCACAGGCGTGCTCAAAAACTTGAGTCGCAGCAAGCTGTAGGTGCTGGCTATAGAGGACCAGCGGGTCGGCAGCTTCAGCTACGAGCGGCTCCACCAGAGCCTTGCGGGCATGCAGCGGAACGCCTCGCAGGTTATGCCCATTCAGGTGAAGCAGGTCAAACGCAAAAAAGGTAAATGTAGCCGCCTCCCCCTTCTCAAAGGCAGCCTGCAGTCGGCTGAAGCTGGTCGCTCCGCTCTCATCGAGCACAACGACCTCGCCGTCGAGTACGGCCTGCTCTACGGGCAGCTTTTCGAGCGCGTGCGCGACGGCTTTCATGCGGTGAGTCCAGTCAAGGCCGGAGCGGGTGAAGAGCGTGACCTCACGCTTGCTCTTCCTGTCGGTGCTTGTGGAGCGGATGTGCGCTTGGACGCGGTAGCCGTCCAGCTTGAGCTCGTGCAGCCAGCCGCTGCCCTGCGGGATGATGGTGGCGGCGGTAGCGAGCTGTGGGGCAAGGAAGGCAGGCATCGATTCGTGCGGCGCGCCTTCGAGCCAGGACTTCGCGGTGCTTTGCGTAGGCGTGCTTTGTCTCTTGCCGGCTGGCTTCGCCCCGCTCTCACGCTGTGCCGGAGCAGACACGCCGGTCGATTTGGCTGTCCTGTTCGAGGGAGCGTCGCTGTGCGCTTCGCTCCGTGCCTCTTTAAGCCGCTGCTGCAGGCGCGAGCGGTTTGTCGCAGGCTCCGCGTTGTGCTCCGCCGGGCGAGACTGCCACACATGGTCCTCGGCGGCCGAGATCGCCTCAAGACTGCGGCCGGTCACAACACTGTCCGGCGCCTCGTCGGTGATGGCCGGGCTGCCTTCCGGACGCTCACGGCCATCATGCTCCTTGATGAGCAGCCAGTTCGGCTTTGCCTCATTGGCGGCGTGGCCTCCCATGCGTACCAGTGTCCAACGACCTTCGAGCTTCTCCCCGTGCAGGGTGAACTTGAGCGCGCCTTTTTTCAGGCCCTCGTCGAAATCATGGTCGGGTAGCGGTTCCCAGGTGCCCTGGTCCCAAACCATCACGGTCCCGCCACCGTACTGTCCTTTCGGGATAGTGCCTTCAAAGCCGCCATACTCCATCGGGTGATCTTCAACCTGCACCGCAAGGCGCCTGTCCTTGGTCGAGTAGCTAGGGCCCTTGGCGCAAGCCCAGCTCTTGAGCACGCCACGCCAGCCCAGGCGGAAGTCGTAGTGCAGGCGAGTGGCCGCATGCTTCTGGATGACAAATGGCAGGCCGTCTGCAAAAGCCGGCGCTCCGCCGCCGCTAGGCTCAGCGGTAACGGCGAAATCACGCATCTCGCGGTAGCGGGCAAGCTGCGCGTCGACCTCAGCGCTTGCAGTTTTCGCTTTCGGTTTCGGCATCGCGCTCGCCTCTAGCCGTACTTGGATGAGAGTTGAGCCTCCTAGGAACGCGAAGCGAGTCCGGAAACGCAGACCTCGTCTTCGTTGACTCCGCTCCTGATGACCTGCCGACCGACCCAAAAAGCAGAACGAGAGGCGAACGCAAGACCTAGAAGTGGTGGATACGCTCATCTTTCACGGCGACCGGCGCAGGCCTCGTGGCGACCTCACGCTCGAGCGAGCGAGTCACCAGGTCGCGTGAGCCGAGGCCGACGGCAAGCGAGAGTGCAAAAACGATGCCTCCAAAGAGGATGCCAAAAGCGAGATCTACAATCCGGCCACCTATGTCTAAGTGGTCGAGCACCATTGCCGCCGTCAGCACAAGCACCAGCCACTTGACCCCGGTGCCGAGCAGCCGCGCGTACTGGAGGTTCATGTTGACACCCGAGATCAGGACCGAGCGGCCCAGGACCCGTGCGATGAGCGTTCCGACAAACAGCAGCACCAGCGCGCCGACCACGCGCGGAACATAAGAGAAAACATATGCGGAAACGCCGACGCTGGAAGAACCAGCTTCAAAAGCCGAGATGCCGACCAGAACGCCGATCAGCAGGATAGACCAGAAAACCACGCGTGAGATCAGGCGCGATGGCGAGTGCGTCCACTCCGTCAGGTTCTCGTTCTGCTCGAAGCGGGCATCGAAGCGCAGCGAAGCCAGGATTCGCTGCGTAAGCCAGCCGAGGCCGGCTGCGATCGCGAGAAAGACCAGCAGAACCAGGATGAATGCGACGATGCCGGGCAGCAATGTCACGATTTTGGTGATGACGCGGCCTACGGAATCCTGCAAAGACTGTGCGATCTGTTGACCCATTGTGGCTCTCCTCTTCTGCTGCGGCGCGGCGGAACCTGCGGCGGGATCTAGGGATTGAAGCGGTCCGGCCAGCGCCAGCGCCGCACCAGGTATGGCTTGCCGTCCTCAAAGGCACGCGCCAGGCGTTCAAGCCGTGCCTCCGCGTGAAAGGCCGGATCAGCGGCTGCCTCGTTGATATAAGAGGCGACCCAGCCCAGATACAAGGGCGTAAGCGCGCCCAGCAGGTGGGTGCGATTGATGGTGCGGAGCCGGAAGCCCAGCGCAAAGTCGTAGAGGATGCGCACCCAGAGCTCGTCTGGCACGCGGAATTGTTTGGGGGCCAGCAAGGTCAACCGTTTTAGGTCGAGCAGCGTGACGGGCGGCAGCACGGTACCCCAGACGTCCTGGAGGCTGCGCGAACCCAGCAGAAACGAGCTGACCATCGGCGCGGTATCAATGCCTTCCGACTGCGCCGGATGCGAGCTTGGGGAGCTGCCATTCCGCATCGGAGCCGACGGCGTGGAGCGAACCCGCTGCCAGAGCGGTGCGTGCGCCTCCATTTCGGCAAAAGCCGACCCGATCAGTAAAGCAATTACGGCGGGAAGATCCATATCGCCAGCCGGCGAGGGATGCTGGATGGATAACTGAGCTTCGAAAACCGAGGCGTCGATGCCGGCAGCTACCGTCGCTGGCCAGAGAACCTGCGGTGTCGAACTGGTACCGACCCCATGCGCACTCATTGCCAGTCGCGCCGCCAAACGGGGCGAGAGCGCAAGGTCGGGCGCCAGTGGGAAGCGTACCCGCTTGCCATAAAGGGCGCGGGTGAGAGGCGCCAGGATACTGTGATTCAGCAGCGAATCGAATGGCCCTTGCGTGTAGCTGGCCATCACCAGATCCGCCTGGTGAGCATGCACCGGTGCCGCGAGCTGCTGAAAGCTTTCCGGTGCCAGCGCGGCAAGATCCGGATGCACCAGAACGACGGTTTGCGCCTGCAGCTCACCTGCCAGCCCAAGCAGCGCCGCCTGCGCGGCAGATGTCTGCGCCCATGGCGAGCTTGCACCTTCCGCTGTGGGCAGCGGGTACGTCATGAGGTCGACGTAGCCACTGACAGCTATCTGGTCTCCTACCGGAACCCGGGCTGTTTCAGCGCCGGGATACGCGATGGTGAGGCGCGCGCCACCGAGCACACCGGCTAGCTCGGCGGCCCGCACACGCAGCAAGTCCGGATCGACTACGCCGCTTACGCCGGCCAGATAGGTAGTAGCCTGCGCGGAGGCAGGTGCTTCGACCTGCGCGACGGTGGTGGCCAGCTCGGGCTCTGTTTCCATTTTCGACATGCTCGGCGTTTACTCCAGCCCCCATGCTACGGGCCCGCGTGAGAGTTGCAAAACCCCCGAGAGTGGAATTCTGACCCAGGTAGGCCGGTTGTTCAACTCATAGACCAGCTCATAGAGAGCCTTATCCAGCAGGTAGGCCTCAAGAAGCTGCGTGAATGCAGCGTCCTCGGCAGGTACGATGCCGCTCGATGCTGTGACATTGCGGTAGGACTGAAGGAACTCGGCGGAGACTGCGGCTTCCCATAGCCGCGCCCACGGTTCCAGCTGCTCGTAGTCCTGGGGACGCCGCTGCGTACTGCGGCCAAGCGCTGTGTAGGCCGCATAGGAGAAGGAGCGGAGCATCCCGGCAACGTCCTTCATAGGGCTCTGCTTGGCGCGGCGCTCCGAGAGCGGCCGCGCCGGCTCGCCCTCAAAATCCAGCAGCACAAAGTCGCCCTTGGAGCGAAGCGTCTGGCCGAGATGGTAGTCGCCGTGAACACGGATGCGCTGCGCCCCTTCCCCAACCGAGGTAAGCACAGAGAAGCGGCTGAGGATGGCGCGCCGCCGGCTGAGTACCAGGCCAGCCAGCTCCACAGCGTTCTCGGTGCCTTCACCAAGGCGGGAGTCGCCCAGCTTTGCAATGCTGCCACGCAGCACGTCGAAAGCAGCACTGCCATGCACAAGCAGGTCCTGCTCCAGCGCACGGAGGTCATTGATCGTCATCGTCTCGGGGCCGAACGCCGGGTCGGTCGAGGGCTGCGCCAGCGCAAGGTGCATTTCCGCGGTGCGCCGACCGAGCGTACAGGCAGCCTCCAGATAGATGCCCGCCGCGTCTCGCGCATGCACCATAGCTGGACCACCCTTATCGAGCGTCGCGCCGGGCTTCGGCAGCTGGGCAGCCGGGAACTGCGAGGCGAGCGCGCCCTCGTAGTAGCGCTGCAACTCTTCAAGCGTCCACTGCCAGCCGTCGCCCTCATTCTGCACCAGGGCCTGCAGCATAGCGATCGTGGCCGGCTCGCTACTGCCTCCGGTCGAGTACTCAATCGAGCCGCCGAACGGGGCTATATTACGAAACGCGGAGTGCTCAGTAACGTAGCGGCCGATCTCGACGTCCGGGTTGGGACCGAACTGAAGCCTCCGAAAAAGCTTCATGATGAGCCGGTCGCCGAAAAAGATGGAGGTGTTGCTCTGCTCGGCCGAGGACCGGCGTGGCGGCAGCGCTGTTGTTTCGTTACCGCGCAGCTCGGCATAAATAGTGGACGGCGTGCCACGAAGTGCGCCGCTGCGCATAGGCAGCTCGCCGGCGTGCCCGATCAGGTCAAGCAATGCGGACGCTGCATCGTCGGTGTACATAGCGTCAGCAAGCACGCCGGAGGAGTTTGGCGACAAAATCGAGCCTGCGACTGCGTTCGGGGTAGTCTCGCGCAGAGCCAACGCCGGCTCGCCAAAGATCAGCGTCAGTGGCAGGAGATACGTTTCCGGCTCACCTTCCAGATATTGCACCTCAAGGATAGCGATTGCGAGGGAGGCCGGCGCTGCACCTGCCTTTGCGAGGTGCAGCGGAGCCCAGTCGACCACCGACGTGCCAGTGATGGTGCGGCTCTTCGAGCCAAACCAGCGCTGGCGAGGCAGGTAATCAGGCAGCAGACGCTCGGTGAACAGCCCCGCCGCGAAAACGCCCTCCCAGTCGCGCTCGTGGCGGACTGAGATCTGTGCGGCGGACTCGGGGCTGCCTGCTTCCTCAAGCATGAGACGGTCGGGCGAGGCCTGCAGCTCGAGCCAGAAGAAGCCGTACGAGCCGAGTGTGACGTGGTACGGCGCCTTGGTGATCGCGGGGAACTCAACATAGCCGAGCATCTCGACCGGCGTCATCCCTTCGAACTCCGCCAGATCCAGCGTGACTGGCTGCGCAAAACGCGAGAGGTTGGCGACGCAGAGGATGGTCTGGTGCTCATCTTCGCGGACGTAGGCGAGAACCTTGCGGTTCTCCGGCGAAAGAAAGCGCTGCGTACCGCGGCCGAAGACCTGGAAGAGCTTGCGCAGCGAGATCATATTGCGCATCCAGCTCAGCAGGCTCGATGGATCCGATTGCTGCGCCTCGACGTTGATCGCCTCATAGCCCCAGACTGGGTCCATGATGACGGGCGAGAAAAGCTTCGCGGGCACAGCACGGGAGAAGCCAGCATTGCGGTCGCCGGACCACTGCATCGGCGTTCTGACGCCATTGCGATCGCCAAGGTAGATATTGTCGCCCATGCCGATCTCGTCACCGTAGTAGAGGATCGGCGTACCGGGAAAGGAAAACAGGAGCGAGTTGAGCAGCTCCATGCGGCGGCGATTGTTGTCGACCAGCGGAGCAAGGCGGCGGCGGATGCCGATGTTGATGCGCATCCGCGGGTCGGCCGAGTAGGCCAGGTACATGTAATCGCGCTCTTCGTCCGAGACCATCTCGAGCGTCAGCTCGTCATGGTTGCGCAGAAAGATACCCCACTGGCAGCTTTCGGGAATGCTCGGGGTCTGCGCCATGATGTCGGTGATCGGAAGGCGGTCTTCCTGCCGCAAAGCCATGTAAATACGCGGCATCAACGGGAAGTGAAACGCCATATGGCACTCGTCGCCCTCGCCGAAGTACGGGCGCACATCCTCGGGCCACTGGTTCGCCTCGGCCAGGATCAAGCGGCCTTCGTAGTTCTCATCGATCGCCGCACGGATCGCCTTGATCGCTGCGTGGGTCTCGGGCAGGTTCTCGCAGTTCGTCCCGTTGCGCTCGATCAGGTACGGAATCGCGTCCATGCGCAGGCCATCGACACCCATATCGAGCCAGAAGCGCATAACGTCGATAACTTCCTGCATGACGCGCGGATTGTCGAAGTTCAGGTCCGGCTGGTGCGAGAAAAAACGATGCCAGTAATAGGCGTTTGCGACCGGATCCCAGGTCCAGTTCGACTTCTCGGTATCCGTGAAGATGATGCGGGCATCCTTGTAAAGCTCGTCCGACTCGGACCAGACGTAAAAGTCGCGCTCGGGCGAGCCTGCCGGAGCAGAGCGCGCTGCCTGGAACCACGGATGCTGGTCCGAGGTATGGTTGATGACCAACTCGACCATTACCTGCATGTTGCGGTCATGCGCGGCATGGAGGAAGCGCTTGAAGTCGTCCACCGTCCCGTAGCTAGGGTTCACCGACATGTAGTCGGAGATGTCGTAGCCGTCATCGCGCAACGGTGACGGGAAGAACGGAAGAAGCCAGATGCAGGTCACGCCAAGATCCTGCAGGTAATCGAGCTTGGTGAGCAGGCCCGGGAAGTCGCCGATGCCGTCGTTGTTCGAGTCTGAAAACGCGCGGACATGCAACTCGTAAATGATGGCGTCTTTGTACCAGAGTGGGTCCGTCGCGCTTCCCTGCTGCTTCAATTACTGCCTCCTGCTCGTGTCACTGTCGCTGTTACGGATAACAAAAAGATGCGCCGGCTGCACGGCAGGGTCAAGCGCGACGAAGTTGCTCGGGCCGCGCCAGGTGTAGGCCGAGCCGGAAAGCACGTCCTCGCAGAGATAGACCGACTCGTCCGTTAGTCCAAGCTGCTTCGTATCAAGATAAAGCCAGCCAGACTGCCGGTTGACCGGATCGAGGTTGACAACGGTCAGCACTACGTTGCTGTTGTCAGCGGAACGCTTCGAGTAGGCGATCAGCTCTGGGTTGTCGGTTGTGTGAAAGCGGAGTGACTGATCGAAGGTTTGCAGCGCCGGCTGCTCCTGCCTCGCCTTATTCACGGTTGCGATCAGCTGTGCCAGCGGATTTTCCAGCGAGAGCGGCCAGTGCTTGATCTCATATTTTTCGCTGTCGAGGTATTCTTCGCCGCCCGCGCGGAAGGGTGCGTCCACAAGATTCTCATACGCGCCGCCGTAGATACCGTAGGAGGGATTCATTGTCGCGGCAAGTACGAACCGAAGAGCAAAGGCGCCGTAGCCGCCGGTCTGCAGATTGTAGGGGTTAATATCGGGCGTGTTCGGCCAGAAGTTCGGCCGGAAGTATTGCCACTGCTCGGTCTGCGTGAGCTCAGTCAGATACTCTTCGAGCTCGGCTTTGGTAGTGCGCCAGCAGAAATAGGTGTAGCTCTGGGAAAAACCAAGCTTCGCTAGCTGCTCCATGACGCGAGGCCGCGTGAAAGCTTCAGCGAGGAAGAGCGCATCCGGGTAGCGGCGTTTAACCTCCGCAATGCACCACTCCCAAAAACCGAAGGCCTTGGTGTGTGGGTTGTCGACGCGGAAGATACGCACCCCGCGCTCGGCCCAATACAGGAAAACACCTGAAAGCTCGTCCCAGAGCGCTTCCCAATCTTTGCTTTCGAAGTCGAGCGGATAGATGTCCTGGTACTTCTTCGGCGGGTTCTCCGCGTACTGGATCGAGCCGTCGGCGCGGTGCTTGAACCAGTCGGGGTGCTCGCTTACCCAGGGATGGTCGGGCGCGCACTGAAACGCGATGTCGAGCGCGAGCTCCATGCCATGCTCGGCAGCAGTGTCGCGCAGATGCTCGAAATCAGCCATGGTGCCAAGCTCGGGCAGGATTTCGGTGTGGCCGCCTTCGGACGCGCCGATCGCCCACGGGCTGCCGACATCCTCCGGCTGCGCATTCACCGAATTGTTTTTGCCCTTCCGGTACGACCGTCCGACGGGGTGAATGGGCGGCATGTAGAGCACGTCAAAGCCTAACTGTTGCAGGTAAGGCAGCTTTCCTTCCACATCGCGAAATGTTCCATGCGTGGCGGCATCCCGTCCCTGCGAGCGAGGGAACAACTCATACCAGGTAGAAAAGCGCGCCCGTTTTCGGTCGACCTCGACCGCGAGGGTGCGCTCGTACTCGGTCTCGAGCTCCACATTGGGGTAGCGCGAAGCCAGCGCCAGCAGATCGGGCGAAAGCGCGGGCGCTGCAAAGCCTTCCCGCTGACCCTGAGCGTTGCCTTGCTTCTCCAGATCAGCAAGGTTGCGGCCATTGTCGCGAAGCAGTTTTGCAGCAGCGGTGAGGGTTTTCGCGTCTTTACCCTTCGCGCGGCCCGCAGCCTCTTCGACGATGAGGCCGCCGGTTTCGAGCTCCAGCGCTACATCCTGGCCGGCTTTCAATTTCTTGGCCAGGCCATCCTGCCACGTATCGAAGTGGTCGATGCTCGCCGCTATCTTGAACTGGTAGCTGCCGACTGCAGCGGTTGCGAAACTGGCCTGCCAGCGATCGTTGCCGAGCGGAGCCATCGGGATCGCCGCCCAGCCTTTTTCGCCCGGCGCACGGAGCAGCAGCCGTGCCTCAACGTGATCGTGTCCGTCACCGAAGATGTCGGCTTCGACGACAACGGTTTCGTCGACTACGCGCTTTGCCGGGAAACGCCCTGCATCAATCTCCGGTTCCACGTGCTCGATAACGACGCGCTTTTGCCCGTGGTCCGGCTTGGGAACTCCCCGTTTTCCACCTGCCATCCGACTCCCACCCCTGTTGGCGTCTGCGCTGCTAAAGAAGAGGAGATGAACCTGAGCCCTCTCCAGTTGTCACGCGCGTCTGTGCGAAAACGGCTTCTCTGCTCTGCGCCGCGTCGAGCAGAAGCACCCGCCCTACTCCTCGAGCTTGAAGAAGATGTTGTTGAATGCCTCAGCCCACGTGGGATGCGCCCACACCGCATCACGCAGCATCGTATATGGCAGCTTTCCTATCATCGCCGTCTGCACCACCGCCATCATCTCTCCGCCCTCGCCGGCCAGGATCGCGGCGCCAAGAATCTGCTCGCTCTCCCGATCGACCACAATCTTCACCAGACCTCGCTCCTCACCAGTTTCGTACGCGCGTGCAATGGAGCTAGCTGGCATCTTTGCAATGCGAACGGCATGGCCAGCCTTGCGCGCATCGGTCTCCGTCAGACCGATGCGGCCCAGTTCCGGATCGGTGAATACCGTGTACGGCACCGGGCGATCGTTCGTCGTGCGATTGCCGCTTTCAAGCAGGTTGGTACTGACAATCCGGTAGTCGTCGTAGGAGATGTGCGTGAACGCCGGGCCGCCCTTCGCGTCGCCAAGCACGTAGATACCTGGCACGCCAGTCTCGAGACGTTCGTTGACATGGATAAAACCATGCCCGTCTGCCTCCAGTCCTGCGGCCGCGAGGTTCAGGGTATCAGTGTTGGGTGTACGGCCGGCGGCCAGCAGCAGGTGTGAGCCTTCCAAGGTGCGTGTGCTTGTCTTCCCGCCGCTGTCTTTTACCTCGACTGTGAGCGAAACTCCATTCGCGGTCTTCGACGCCGCGGTCGCCTTGCCGTTCAGGATGACTTCAATACCGTCCTCCCGAAAGATCTCTCCCAGGCACTCGCCAACCTCCTGGTCCTCACGCGGCAGCAGTTGCGACGCATTGCTTACAATCGTGACCTCGGCGCCGAAGCGGCGGAACATCTGCGCGAACTCGACCGCGATATAGCTGCCGCCGAGTACCAGCAGGCGCCGGGGCACTGTGTCGAGCTCCATCACGGTGTCATTGGTAAGGTACGGCACCGCCTCAAGACCCATGCCGGGCGGAGTGAGAGAGCGAAGACCGGTGTTGATAAAGATCAGCGGCGCGGTAAAGCTGCGTGTGCCGCCCGCGTTCAGCGCGACCTCAACCGTTCTTTCATCCGTGAAGCGGCCCAGGCCACGCACCAGCTCTATATTTTCCGAATCCTGGAGCCGCTTCTCGCTGCCAGAGCGCCAAACATCGACGACCCTGCGCTTGCGGTCGCGCACTTCGGCCATGTTCACGGTGACTTCGCCCGTGTGCACGCCGTACTCGAGCGCGCGTCTTGCCTGGTAAGCAGCTCGCGCGCTGGAGATCATGGTCTTTGTCGGCGTGCAGCCCTCGTTCACGCAGGTGCCGCCGACATGCTTGCTTTCGACCATCACCACACGCTTGCCTTCTCCTGCGAGGGCGGAAGCGAGCGGATTGCCGGCTTGCCCGGAGCCGAGGATCAGGGCATCTACCTGTTCTGCCATATGCCACTCCTGAGATTTAGTTAGAAGCGGGAAGCGATCAGCAGCGAACCACCGACAGCGACGGCGTCTTCGATGAGGGCGACCGGGAGATCAGGCAGGCCTGCACCTTTCGTGAGCGAACGCCGGGCATGGAAGCCGCCGAAGGTGCCGATCAGTGCTCCGAGAGCGCCAGCGATGATGCCGGCCGGCAGCAGCGCCTGCCCTGTCGGGTGTCCGGTAAGGACGTGCGCTGGCGACTCCCGAAGAGCATAAGCGAGCGCCGCGCCACAAGCTCCGGCAAACGCCATGCGACCGATCACCGGAAAGAGATCCGTGCGCGGAGGCGTTTTTGGGAGTTTGTCACCGATCAGCTCGCCGAGTGCGAGTGCTGAGAAAACCCCGATCGAGATGGGGTTCTCCAGGAAGGCGAACGGCGTTTGCTGGAAGGAAAACCAGTGCAGGCGAGCACCCCAGCAAAGGACGGCGACCGGGACAAGGGTGCGAAAGCCATTAAGAACGCCAAGACCGAGAACGAGTGATGCATAGGTGGTAAGGGGCATACCGCCTGTTGGATGCGAGCGCCGTCGGGATCCTGCAGAAGTGTTTTCGAGTAATGAGACCAGGCTGCTCGGAGATGGCCCCGAACACCCTGGCCAGATACATCAGTTTTCGCGCAGCAAGCTTGGTTCTTCCGGCGTGCGCAGCCGTACCAGCCGGTCGATCGCGTAGGGCGAGCGCTGCCCGGCATGATAGTGGTGCCGCACCTGCAGCTCGCCAAGCAACCCGAGCGCCAGCATCTGGATGCCGGCCAGGATGAGGATGCCGGCAACGACGAAGAGCGGTCCGTGCTCATCCATGGTGTGCTGGTGGGTAAACAGCTTGAGCGAGAGTAAAAGCAATGCTACGGCGCCGCCGCCCAGCATCGAAAGCGCGCCGACCGGGCCGAAAAAATGCAACGGCCGGGTCATGTACTTGAGTAGAAAGCGGATCGTGAGCAGATCAAAGAAGACGCGGAAGGTGCGGCTGATGCCGTAGTGGCTCTTGCCGCGCTCGCGGTCAACGTTGCTGATCGGGATCTCGCAGATGGATGCCCCGTACCAGCTGGCCAGCGCTGGGATGAACCGGTGCATCTCGCCATAGAGCGGCACAGCGTGGATTACCTCACGCCGATAAGCTTTATAGGTCGTACCGAAGTCATGGATATTCACGCCGGAAAGTTTGGCCATCAACCAATTGGCGGCCCGAGACGGGATGCGCCGCATAACGAAGTTGTCGATACGCTCCTTCCGCCAGCCGGAGACGACATCATAGCCTTCTTCAAGCTTCTCCAGGAACGCCGGAATCTCGTTCGGGTCGTGCTGCAGGTCGCCGTCCATGGCGAGGATGAAGTCACCCTGCGCATGATCGAATCCGGCAGCCAGCGCCGAAGTCTGGCCGAAGTTGCGGCGCAGTTTAACCACCAGCACCCGGCTGTCGACTGCCGCGATCTCCTCGAGCAGCTTGTAGCTGCGATCACTCGATCCATCGTCGACCAGCACCAGTTCGAAGGAGTCGCCGACCTGCTCCATGACGGCCTTGAGCCGGTCGTACAGTGCAGTAATGTTCTCTTCTTCGTTGTGGAAGGGGACGACGATGGAATACTTCGGCATATCGACATTCTAATACCGCCAGCCGGCTGCACTAGAGCTTCGGGAAGCCCTCCGCCTCGTCGTAGTTGCCGACCATCTCCAGAAACACACGCTCGGTGCTGCCCGCATCATCGAGCGCCTGGTCGACCAGGTCGGGCGAGCCGCCCTGCCGGCGCAGCCACTGCTCCGCATCAGCGCGGTTCGGCGACTCATAGGTCGCAGAATCCTTCCGGTAGTTCGAACCAGCCTGCTCTGAGATGACGTACTTGTCGCCCTGCTTCTGGATCTCCAGTGTACGTACTGCCATGCTTTGCTTCCTCCGCGGTATTGGATGCTCGGCCGGACTGGCCTGGGTATCACAGCGCTTGTAGCCGCTTTGACTCCGGGCGAAGAAGCGCCGGGAACGGCAAACCTACGCGTCAGCCAGGATCTCGGCCGCGATCCGCGCGGCGTGCGCGCAGGCGGTCCGGTCCACATCGTTGTGCGTGACGAAACGCACCGCGTGCGGGCCAACCGCGCCAGCCAGCACGCCACGATCCTTGAGCAGCCGCACTACGGCGTTCGCGTCGCGGCCTCCGCGCAGCTTAAAGATGATGATGTTGCTCTGGACCGAGTGCAGGTCGAGCTCGACCGAGGGCAGGGCTGCAAGCCGCTCTGCCAGAACACGCGCATTCGCGTGATCCTCGTGAAGCCGGGCCGGCATCTCCTCAAGCGCGATCAGGCCGGCGGCCGCGAGAATGCCCGCCTGCCGCATGCCGCCGCCCAGCGCCTTGCGGACCGAGCGCGCGCGCTCAATAAACTCCGCGGAGCCCACCAGCATCGAGCCGACCGGAGCACAGAGCCCCTTCGAGAGGCAGAACATGACCGAGTCAAAGCCGCGCGTCAGCTCGCGGACGCTGATACCCAGGTGCGTCGCCGCGTGAAAAATACGTGCGCCGTCCAGGTGCACGGGCAGCCCGGCCTCGCGCGCACCGGCCCATATCTCTTCAAAGACGTTCAATGGTGTGACGATGCCGCCGGCCATGTTGTGTGTATTTTCGAGCGAGATCAGTCCCGCCTGCTGACGGTAGTAGATCTTCGGCCCGAAGAGGGACCGGATGTGCTCCCAGCGCAGAACGCCATCCTCCGCATAGGCGGTACGCAGCTGGCAGCCGGCAAACTGCGCGACCATCGCCATCTCCCAGTCGATCAGGTGGGCGCGGGACTCGCAGAGCACCTCCTGGCCGGGTGTCGTGTGCAGGCGGATGGCAATCTGGTTGCCCATGGTTCCGGTCGGTACAAACAGCGCAGCTTCGCGGCCGAAGATCTCCGCGGCCCGCGCTTCCAGCGCGTTCAGCATCGGGTCTTCCCCGTAGACGTCGTCTCCGACCTCGGCCTCGGCCATGGCGGCGCGCATGCGCGCAGTCGGGCGCGTTACCGTGTCAGAGCGTAGGTCGATGGTGGTCACGGGCGTGTCGCGCTCGGCAGAGACGCTGACAGGAGCGAGGGTTACAGTATCGAGAGCCATGGTTGCAGCCATTATCTAACAGGCGCCTGTATCCCGGAGAGCCAGGATGGCCGCGCGCGAGCAGAGAAACAGGTCCTATGCTGCGCTTACGAGGACACGCTCTCGCAACTCAGTCCCCGTTCCCGATCCAGTGGATCATCGTCCAGATTGCCTTCGGGCGAAACAGCAAGCAGTGCGCCGAAAACATCATTCGAGAGCAGGCGGCCGCGGGCAGTGAGCGCGAAGGTCTGCGGACTGACACTTTCCAGGAAGCCGGCACTCACCAGCTCGTCCAAAGCGGGCAGGTAGGCACTCACCGCATCGGGGCCGAACTGCCGCTGGAGCCGGACGACCGAAACGCCGGCGTTGCGCCGCAGGCCCAGAAACCAGCACTCCTCCAGCTCCTCGACCCGGGTAAGCGCTTGCGGCTCGGACCAGCTCCCGCCCCCCAGAAAGCCTGTAAGCTCGTCATCGACCTGGAAGCGCGCAGCCGCGCCGCAATCGTTGCGCAGCATGGAATGAGCATCGACTCCGAGCCCCAGATACGGCGCGCGAAGCCAGTAGCGCTCATTGTGGCGCGAGCGGCCGTTTCCCGTTGCGGTTTCGCGGGCGAAGTTCGAGATTTCGTATTGGAACAGCCCTGCCCGGCCTAGCCGCTCGCAGGCGTGTCCGTACCACTCCGCGACTGCATCGTCGTGGGGCAGAAGGCCGGCGCCGTAGCGAACACCGCCGCGAAGCGCTTCGGCGCCCAGGCGCGAGCCTTCGTCAAGCTCGAACATGTAGACACTGGCGTGATCGAGTGGTGCTTCGACCAGGGCGGCGAGCGAGTGCTGCCAGCTTGCGTCCGTCTGGCCCGGCAAGCCCGCGATCAGATCGGCAGAGACGTGTTGTACACCGGCCGAACGGACGCGCTCGATTTCAGCCAGCGCTTCAGTACCCGAGTGGGTGCGGGCGGTCGCGCGCGCCTCACCGTCCACAAACGACTGCACCCCAAAGGAAATCCGATTGGTCCCGGAGCGAAGAGCCGCTTCGAGGGTCGCGGGTTCCAGCTGCAGTGGCGCCGCCTCGAGCGTGATCTCGGCGTTGAGGTCGACGGCGAACTCGGCTCGAATGGCCGTAAAAAGCTCCGTGAGGAGCTCTGGACGGAGCAGCGAGGGCGTACCACCGCCCAGGTAGATGGTGTCGACCCGCTCCGGCAGGTGCAGACGCTGCTGCGCAGCCCACGTACGAGCCGCCCGGAGCTGCCGCGTAAGCGACGCGATATAGGCGGGCATCGCCGTGGGCGGGTATACGCCTGAGGCGAAGTTGCAGAAGGTGCACTTAGCCTGGCAGAACGGCACGGAAAGGTACAGTCCAAGGGCTTCGTCGCGCGAGTTATGCGGCAGCTTGCCGGGCAGCGGAGCTAGTCTGCCGTCCGGACGCGTCCTCTCCTCGACCTGCGGTCCCGCGAAGGTGCTGCCCATACCCCATTTTCGCCCACGCGAAGACGTGCCCCGAATCGGGTCGGTAAAATGGGGTAGCCCATGGCAGAAGCCCAGCAGCAAACCCCGCAGTCGCAGCAGGACGATGATGTAGTCGGAAAGGCGTATGACGGACGTCTCATGCGGCGTCTGCTTACCTACCTGCGCCCCTACAAGGCGGTTGCGGTCGTCTCGCTGATCGCGATCCTGCTCAAGGCAGCCATCGACGTGCTGGGACCGTACCTGTTCAAGGTAGCGGTGGACCTTTACCTGACCCCGAGCGGTGAAAAGGCGACCAGTCACTCGTTTTTATCGCGTTATCTGAGCCCACAGGCCGTTAAAGGTATCACGGAGCTGGCCGGGGTCTACTTCGGCGCGCTCATCGTGGGCTACCTGCTCGAGTTCATGCAGACCTACATTCTGCAGTGGATGGGCCAGAAGGTCATGTTCGACATGCGGCGCGAGATCTTTGGC
The DNA here is from genome assembly GCA_964245435.1 of uncultured Acidobacteriaceae bacterium. Taxonomy (GTDB): domain Bacteria; phylum Acidobacteriota; class Terriglobia; order Terriglobales; family Acidobacteriaceae; genus EB88. The sequence goes on along the minus strand of CAXTMF010000006.1, from coordinate 95,956 downwards.
CACATGCAACGCATGCACGTCGGCTTCTTTGATAAGAACCCGGTCGGCCGCCTCGTCACCCGGCTTACCAGCGATGTCGATGCGCTGAATGAGCTCTTTACTTCCGGGATTTTCGCGATCTTCGAGGATGTTTTCGTTCTGATCGGCATCGTCGCTGTCATGCTCTCGATGAGCTGGTGGCTGGCGTTGCTTACTTTTGCGGTTCTGCCGCTTATCCTGCTCATTACACGTATCTTCCGCAAGTACGTCCGCGAATCCTACCGGCGTATTCGCGCGGCAGTCGCCCGGATCAACGCGTACACGCAGGAGCACATCAGCGGCATGCCCCTGGTGCAGCTGTTCAACCGGCAGCAGCGTGCCTTCCATGACTTTTCCACGATCAACGACCAGCATAAGCAGGCATTCAAGGACTCGATCCTGGCTTATGCGCTCTACTACCCGGGCGTCGAGCTGCTGAGCACCATTGCGATCGCTCTTGTGATCTGGATCGGCGGCGGCGGCGTACTGCGCGGCACCGTTACCGTGGGCGTGCTGGTGGCTTTCATCCAGTACTCGCAGCGGTTCTTCCGGCCGATACAGGACCTCAGTGAGAAATACAACATCCTGCAGGCAGCCATGGCTGCGAGCGAGCGTGTCTTCAAGCTGCTCGACACGGAGCCGGAGATACGCTCGCCCCAGACGCCAGACGCCGGCAGGGCCGATGCGATCGGCGTGGGGGCCGGCGCAATCGAGTTCCGCGACGTATGGTTCACCTATGCAAAGCTGAGCCCCGAGCAGCGTGCGCTCGCGCTCACCAACGGGCCTTCGGCGCTGGCCGCCATGCGGGATGTCGAGTGGATTCTTCGGGGGGTTTCCTTCCGGATCGAGCCGGGCCGGACGGCGGCGATCGTCGGTCATACCGGCGCGGGAAAGACTACCATCATCAGCCTGATGATGCGCTTCTATGACGTACAGCACGGAGCGGTGCTGATTGATGGCGTAGATGTGCGCGCGCAGGACCTTCACTCGCTCCGGTCGCGCTTCGGCGTCGTCCTGCAAGATCCGTTCCTGTTCTCCGGCACCATTGAGGCCAACATTCGCATGGGATCGCCGATCACGGCGGAGCGTGTCCGGCAGGCTGCCGAAGAGGTCAACCTGCTCGACTTCATCGAGGGCCAGACAGCCGGCTTCCAGGAACTGCTCAGGGAGCGGGGCGCCGGCCTTTCGACAGGGCAGAAGCAGCTCATCAACTTTGCCCGCGCCCTGGCGCACGATCCGGCCATCCTCATCCTCGATGAGGCGACCTCCTCGGTCGATACCGACACCGAGCTGCGGGTCCGCTCGGCACTGGAACGGATGGTCACTGGGCGTACCTCTGTACTGATCGCGCACCGGCTCTCGACCGTGCAGCGTGCCGACCTGATCCTGGTCATGCACAAGGGGCAGCTGCGCGAACAGGGTCCGCACCAGCAGCTGCTCACGGAACGCGGGTTGTACTGGAAGCTGTACCAGCTGCAGTACCGCGATCAGGAGACGGGCGTGCCGACCGAGGCATTCGCGCCTTCGCTCGATCTCGGCCACAACCTCACACATGCCGACGACGCGCTCGCGCTGGGTTCGGATTAGTCCGATGGCCGGCAGCCGCGCTTACGATCAGCAGGCCGCCTGATGGCGCGCATCTTTCTCTCGGCCGGCGAGGCCAGCGGCGAGCAGTATGGCATGCAGCTGATGGAAGTTCTGCGCCGCGAGCTAACCGCAGCCGGGCAGGAAGCTCATTTCTTCGGCCTGGGCGGTGCGCGCATGGAGGCCGCCGGATTCCACCGCATTGTTCGTGCGGAAGATGTAGCCGTGATGGGCATCACAGAGATCGTGCGCCATATCCCCCGCATTTACCGCGAGTACCGCAAGCTGCGCCGGTCGCTTTCGCCCCGCAAGGCGGGTCATGGCCGCCCGGATGTCGCTGTGCTCATCGATTTTCCGGACGTGAACCTGAGCCTGGCGCGCCGCTGCCGTGAGCTCGGCATCCCTGTTGTCTTCTTCGTGAGTCCGCAGGTGTGGGCGTGGAAGAAACACCGTCTGCCGCAGATTCGCCGCAATGTCGATCGTATGCTCGTCATCTTCCCTTTTGAGGAGCCCTGGTACCGTGAACGGGGCGTCGCCGCGACCTTTGTCGGTCACCCGCTCGCGGAGCTGCCTTTGCCCACCATCTCGCGCGAGCTCTTCGCGCAGGCGCACGGGTTGGACGCCCGGAAACGCTGGGTTGGCCTGCTGCCCGGCAGCCGGCCACGTGAGATCGCCTTGAACCTGCCGGCGATGCTGGCTGCTGCCGGGCTGCTCGCTCGGCAGCAGCCAGGGGAGCTCGAGTTCGTGCTGCCTCTGGCGCCAACGCTAGACGTTGCGCAGGCGGCTGCGGTCCGGCAAGCGGTTGAGAGCGCCGGCCAGAACTGCGGCATCCGGCTTGTACATGACGCGCGCGCTACCCTCCACCATGCACGTGCGAGCGTCGTTGCCAGCGGCACGGCCACAGTAGAGGCTGCACTGCTCGGGAACCCCTTTCTGGTCGTCTACCGCCTTTCGCGCGCGTCGTATGCAGTCGCCAGGCGCTTCGTCACAGTGCCGCATGTAGCCATGGTCAATCTCATTGCGGGCGAGCGAATCGTGCCGGAGCTGATCCAGGATGCTTTCACAGCGGAAGCGGTCGCCTCAGCCATGGCACCTTTGATCGCGCCAACGCCCGAGCGCGCCGCGATGCAGCTGGCGCTTGGCCGCATCCGTCAACGGTTACTGCGGGAGGGTGACGCAATCGAGACGGTTGCAGCCCACGTCCTTTCGCTCATTTCTGTGTCTACACACAATGCAACGCTGAACGATACACCCTTGAGCCTCGCCCTATGAAGCTTTCTGCCTGCACAGTCGCTGCCCTTTTGCTCGTCTCCCAGATTGCTGTTTCGGCTGCCGATACCAAGCTGCCCCTTGATGTGACGGGCTACGTCATCGACGCGCAGATCAACCCTGCGACGCAGACGCTTACCGCGCAAGCGCGGGTGACCTTTACGGCCAACCAGGCCAGCGATGCCGCAGAGTTTGAACTGCACGGCGCGCTGCGTGTGACCCAGGTGGTCGACGCAAGCGGAACCTCGCTGAACGGCGAGCGCGGCGCCAATGCAAGCGTCCGAGTAACCCCGCCGCAGCCGCTTGTTCCAGGCCAGAGCTACACCTGGACCTTCTCCTACGCGGGCGCGCTAACCGGTGCGGAGGGCGGCCCTGTGGAAGGGCTGAAGCTGGCCTCGATCGGTGGCGCATCCCCAGACAGTGCTTCCGGTACGACAGCCGGTGCGACGTCTGCCAACACTGCGACGACCTCCGGCAATGCCGCTACACCGGCAGCCGCACCCGAGCCCATCTCCTACCTGCTTTATGCCGCACGCTGGTTTCCGCTCGTCGGCTACACCACGGATCGCTTCACCGCGGAGATGCACGTGTTCGTGCCGGCCGGCTACACCGTCGTAGGTTCGGGCGAGACCCGCGGCGGAAACGCGAAAAGCACGACCGTGAGTGCCGAGCAGGCGCACCGGGAAGCAGCCGCACCGGCCGGCCAGGCTGCACCGGGCGACCCGCAACTGCTCCGCCGAGGCGACGCGGCCGGCCAGGCGCCTACAACGGCCAGTGAAGCCCGCCGCAAGAGCGGCATCAATGTTTCGACCGACGATGAGACCAGCGACGCCCCGCCGCCGCGGCCTTCCGTCAGCGCGGGCAAGCCGGCAGCGACGAAGAGCGCGGCCAACATCAGCTCGACGGGCACGTCAACCCCAACCAGCGCGGCAGCCCGGGCGAAGGCACGCGCCGCTGCGCGGGCCGCTGCTCCAAAGCCGCAGCCTCAGTCCAACTCACCCCTGGCCCTGCCGGGTGGCCAGGAGTTCGACTTCTCCTGGACCAAGCCCGGCTTCCCAGGCACGCTCATCATCGGCAAGTTTCTGCCGCCGGTAACGGAAGCTGGCTCGCCGAACATCCGCGTCTACACGACCGATGCCCACAAAGCCTCGGCTGCCGCCTACGCCGATACCGCCAACCGCGAGTTCGCTTTCTTCTCGAGCACCTTCGGGCTTGCCGAGTCAAGCCGGCTGAATATCGTCGAGCTGCCCGATGACACAGTGCCCGCAGCCTGGGCGCCCGAGATCGCAGCCATTGCCGGCGCACGCCTGGCGAACAAAGCCGACTACCGGCTGCTGGCCAACACGATCGCGCACCAGTGGTGGGGCTCGGAGCTGAGCCCGGCGACCCTGAACGACACCTGGATCACAAACGGCATGGCACGCTACGGCGAGTTGCTATACCTCGAAGACCTGAACGGCAAACCCGCGTTGCAGGCAGCAGTGCTCGATGTTTCCGCCGGCGCGCTAGCCTACGACACTATTCCGCTCAGTTCCGCCGGGCGTCTTCAGGTGTTCTCACCCGAGTTCCAGTCGATGACGCTTGAAAAAGGCGCGATGGTCTTCCACATGCTGCGCTGGGAGGTCGGCGATGACAGCTTTCTCAAGATCCTGCGTGCCGCGCTGTCGCAGTACACCGACAAAGGTGTGACCACGGCACAGTTCGAGACACTGGCAGAAGCGCAGTCGCAGCAGCAGCTCACCCCATTCTTCTCCGAGTGGCTCGACGGCACAGGCGCGCCGCAATTTGTAGATAAGTACGCCGTCTACCGGCTGGGGAACGACAAGGGCTTCCGCACGATCGGCTCGGTCGCGCAGGATCTAGACCTCTTCAACATGCCAATCGACCTCCGCATCGAGACCGAAGGGCGCACGGAGAACAAGCGGGTCGATGTCGAGGGCACGAGCTCGCAGTACGTGGTCGATACCTTCGGCGCGCCGCGCCACATCCAGATCGATCCGGACAACTGGATTCTGAAGAACTCCCCGGACATGCAGGTGCGCATTGCAATCCTCAAGGGCCAGCAGCTGGTCGGCGAGGGCGATCTGACCGCGGCACTTGGTGAGTACCAGAAAGCGCTCGCAGCCAACTCCGCGAGCTCGCTCGCCAGCTACCGCATCGGTGAGCTGCTGTTCACCCAGCATAACTACCAGTCGGCTGCCAACAGCTATCGCGATGCGTTGCGCGGCGACGGCGAGCCGAGCTGGACGCAGGTCTGGAGCCATATCGCGCTCGGCAAGATCTTCGACGTGACCGGTCAGAGAGACCGCGCCGTGAATGAGTATCGCCAGGCCGTACAGACCAATGACAATACACAGGGAGCATTGAACGAAGCTCGCGCGTACCTGAAGGCTCCGTACAAGCGGCCTGACTCGGAGTGATCAAGATGTCCGCGCTTTGTCGACGACTCGGACGCTCTTACAAGGTACGCGTTAGCTGCGAACGCCTTTCAAGGTAAGCTCTCCCAAGTGCTTGCCTCTCAACCTCGCCAAAATCATTCGCCGAGTGCAGAACAAATTCTCCCTCCTGTGACAACCACAACCTGACGCCATTTTTTAGCAGCCGGATCGTAGCAAAGACCCGGGACTGACCATCATGAGTCACTCTGGCCCGGACATCTGGGACTTTCGTTGTGTAGAGGTCTACAGCTTCCTTTTCTAGGCAAGATTCTCTGAAAAGATCGACAAGCGTTTGCAGGTGCTGCGGAACAGCAAAATGCCCTTGACTCTCTCTTTTTACTTCAGTGGGCTCTGCCGCACGAGGGAGAGAAAAGAAGTCAAGTCCGAGTACCTTTAGCATTGATTCAATCTGGGCAGCGAAAGGGATCACGAACTCTGACTCAGTTTTACTCATTGTCTGTCTAGGCGTGGCTGCGTTCAAAACAACGTGAGTTCCAGATGCCTGTGCTTTATCGATTAAAAATGCTTCGAGTTGAGAAAGCTGACCAGCGTGTAAAGCTCCTCCCGCTCGATAGAAAGCGAAAGCGGTAGACCAGAAATTCTTGCCCGCGTAATGCTGCTGCAGTCGCTCGCCTAAAGCATCACTCCTACCTATGTAGATCTGGTACTGCACAGATGCAGGATGGCCACTACCATTAATGGCAAGAGGCGCGGCCAGGATGTAGACACCTGGGTAGGTCAGTTCATCAAGCCTCTGAGCGGGCTCAAGAGCATCTCGAGCTACAACCACGCATGCACCCGCCCAATTGCCGCTTCTGAGAAGGCGAATGCCGTCCGGTGAAGTATCTAGAAAGTCAATTGTGATAGATTCCATATCCTGAGTAGGCAGCTCCCTCCGAAAAACCCGCTGGCGCAGTTTACCCCAACTTTGCGCCGTAGACTCTGCCTAAGGTAGAGTCCGCGAGTCCTCCGCTACCTCGACTACCACGCCCAGCTCCCGAAGGAAGCTCTTCACACAGCTGAGCGTCATTGCTTTGCACTCCGGCGCGTAGCTGAGCGCGACCTGCAGCGGCTCGAGTGACACGAATCGTAGCCCAAAACACTGCCCCGGCCGGTAAGTGCACGAGGCTAAATCAGTGATGCTGAGCGCCTCAGTCGGCGTAGCAAACAGCGTGCGAGGCGGTGCCATGCGATCGAGAAGGCTCAGTATCTCGAGCTTCGACTCCAACTCGTCCGGTACGGTATCGATGACCAGGTCGGCCTCGCGAACCGCGTCCTCGATGCTGACCGCGTATCGCGGAGTGAACTCGGGCGCCGCAACGCTGAGCTCAGCCGCAGCCCGGCGTAGCTTCCCGGGCAGCACGTCTTCCAACACTGTTCGGAAACCGGCGCGCCCGCAGAGAAGAGCCAGCGCTGCGCCCGAGAGCCGACCGCCCTGCCCGGCGCCGATGATTGCCACGGTCCGCACCGCGAAGTCTCGCCGAGCCTGCATTGAGTGAGGAGTGTTAAAGCTTGGTGGAGCCGGAGGTGAGGGAGCTGACAACCTGGTCGACGCTCGGCTCGGACTTGGACAGGTACTCGCTGACTCGTGTGCGTTCTTCCTGCGTGAGGCTGGGCGAAAGCGCGACGATGCGGCGAAGGGTTGTCGAAACATCATCTACGTAGTTCATTAACCGAATGGCTTCGCCGGACAGTGGCATGGGGCTCCTTGCAATCGAGTGGTTCCGCTTTCTCAGTATAGATGCGCTCGCGCACAGCAGGCATCCAAGGGAGTCGAGTGGACTGCCTGCCCCGCGCATCTGCCCGAAACCTGAGAAGGACTGAATCTACCTGCCATGACCGACTGTCTCCAGACGACCCTCTCGACCGAAGCGCGTACGCCTGCCTCTACCTACCGTTTGCAGATGCACGAGAAGTTCACCTTCGCGGACGCGCAGGCGATCCTGCCATACCTCAAGAAGCTCGGGATCGGCGACGTGTATCTGTCGCCAATCTTTGAAGCGCGGCCGCACTCGATGCACGGCTATGACGTGGCGCGTCACGACTGCCTGAACCCGGAGCTGGGCGGCGAGCAGGCATTTGCGCCGCTCGCCGAGGCTTTGCGCGCAGAGGGCATGGGGCTACTGCTCGACACCGTTCCCAACCACATGGGGGTCGGCAACCAGTCCGTCTGGTGGCAGGACGTGCTCGAAAACGGGCGCGCTTCCCGCTACTCCGGCTACTTCGACATCGACTGGGAGCCGCTCAAGCCCGACATGCAGAACAAGCTGCTGCTGCCTATCCTGGGCTGCCAGTATGGCGAGGCGCTCGAGGCAAAGCAGATCCAGGTAAAGTTCGAGAACGGGCGTGCACTGATCGCCTATTTCGATCACCTGCAGCCAATTGCCCCGCGTACTCTGCCTTCGGTGTTCCCAAAGGAGCGCGACAGGGAGTTCGGGGTGCCGGCATCGTTGCGGGAGCTGCTGGATGAACTCTCGCAACTGCCGCTTCACGAAAGCACGGATCCAGAGGCCGTCGAGAGCCGGCAGGAGCGGCTGAAGGCGCTCAAGCCGCGACTGACGGAGGCACTCAGCGACCCGGCGCTCCAGCCCGTGGTCGAGAAAGCAGCCGAAGCGATCAACGGCCGCGAGGGCGATGCGCGCTCCTTCGACGCCCTGCACGATCTGCTCGAGATCCAGCCCTACCGGCTGGCGTACTGGCGTACCTCCAGCGAGGAGATCAATTACCGGCGCTTCTTTGACGTAAATGACTTGGTCGGCCTGCGTATGGAGAACCCCGAGGTTTTCGCGCAGACGCACTCACTCATCCGCAAGCTGCTTGCGGACAAGGACGTGACCGGTTTGCGCATTGACCACTGCGACGGCATGTTCAACCCTCGTGTGTACCTGGAGCAATTACAAAAGCTCTTCGTCGCGGCCGCGTGTGATGGGCCGGTGATGCAGGGGGACGAAGCGAGCGAGAGCGGCATCGAGCGCAGTGTGCTCGACGCGACCCGCGGCATCGACTGGACGCACGCGAAGCTGCCGCTCTACTGCGTCGTCGAGAAAATCCTGGAGCCGGGCGAAACGCTGCCGCGCACCTGGGCCGTGCAAGGCACCTCCGGCTACGACTTCGTCCACTTCGCGAACCAGTTCTTCATCCAGCCTGCCAACAAGAGCCGTTTCGATGTGATCTACTCCGACTTCATCGGCGGCCGCGTCAGCCCGACGCAGATCATCTACGAGTCGAAACGCAATGTCATGCTCAGCGCGCTCTCGAGCGAGACGCACGTACTGGCGAATCTGCTCTCGCATCTTGCCCGCGCCGACCGCAGAGTGCGCGATTTTACTGACAACCTGCTCGAAACGGTCATCCGCGAAACAATCGCATGCTTCCCTATCTACCGCACCTACATCGATGAACGTGGCGAGTACTCGGAAGCGGATACGCGGACGATCCGAACCGCTGTGCGGCTGGCAAAGCGGCGCAACGCGAGCGTCGACGCCTCGGCGTTCGACTACCTTCAGCGCATGCTGCTGCTGGAAGGGCGCGGCAAGGGCAATGCAGAGCGCGACGCAGCGCAGCTCTACTTCGCGCTCAAGTTTCAGCAGCTGACCGGGCCAGTGATGGCGAAAGGCGTCGAAGATACGAGTTTTTACGTTTACTTCCGCTTCATCTCTTCCAACGAGGTCGGCTCGGCAATGGACGCTTTTGGTCTGAAGCCGGAAACGCTGCACAAAGCCAATAGTGAGCGGCAGCAGCACACGCCTCACGCCTTGCTGACCACCTCGACTCACGATACAAAGCGCAGTGAGGACGTGCGCAACCGGCTGAATGTGCTTTCCGAGATGCCAGACGCCTGGGCCGGCCAGGTCACTGCCTGGGCCGATGCGAATGCCGGTTTGAAGACCACCCTCGATGACGGTACTGTCGCGCCGGACGCGAATGAGGAGTATCTGATCTATCAGACGATCGTCGGCGCGTGGCCATGGGCGAACACCGACAAGGAAGGCTTCGCAGATCGCGTGAAGGAGTACATGGCCAAGGCGCTCAGCGAGGGCAAGGTGAACGTCAGCTGGATCAATCCGCGCCTTGAGTATACCGAGGCTGTGCAGACCTTCGTCGACCGGCTGCTCACACCCGAGGAGGGTACGAAGCAGACCGCTTTTGTCACCGAACTGGAACAGATGCTGGCGCCGGTGCGGCTGCATGGCGCAGTGAACTCGCTTTCACAAATGGTGCTGAAAGCGACTTCGCCGGGTGTGCCGGACTTCTACCAAGGCACAGACATGTGGGACCTGAGCCTCGTGGACCCGGACAATCGCCGTCCCGTTGACTACGGACTGCGGACGCGGACTCTGGACGCCTTTGGAGCCAAGTCCCCGGCCGATACCGCCCGGGAGGTCCTGCAGACGCTGGAAGACGGACGTGTGAAGCTGTTCGCCATGCAAAAGGCACTTGCCGTGCGCAATGCATATCGCGAGACCTTCGACGATGGCAGCTACACGCCGCTCGAGGTCAGCGACACGGATCATGCATTCGCCTTTCTGCGCGGTGAGGATGTGCTGGTGATCCTTCCTCGCTTTACCTGCTCGCTGGTGAGCTGCAAGGAGGAGCTGCCACTTGGTGATCACTGGGCGGGACTGACCGTAACACTTCCGGAGTTATCGGGAACTCGGTGGCGGCAGGAGTTTACCGGCGCAGAGATTACGGCAAAGCAGGGGACGCTCGATCTCTCGGATGTCTTCGCGGAGTTCCCAGTCGCTATCCTGACGCGCTTAGTCAACTAGGCTCGAGCATAGCCGCGCTGAGACAGCAGAAAGGGCTTGCGCTGAGCAACCTCAGCGCAGGCCCTTTGTTATCTGACCGTCAGGCCGCGCTGGGCGCAGCCTCCTTGGCATCCCCTTCCTTTGCCTTCGCGATCTCCTCCTGGGCCTCACGCGTGCGATCTGTCGCATCCGCGATACTCAACAGCTTCTTGGCAACCTCTTTCGTGAGCGAAGCCTGCTCAAAGCGCCAGCTCCAGTTACCGGTCGCGGCTGAAGGCACATTCATGCGGCCCTCGGTGCCGACTCCGATCACATCCTGCACCGGGAACAAGCACAGGTCCGCGACCGAGCTCGATGCGGCGCGGATCAGCGCCCACACAGGCCCATCCTCGCCTGGGTGCAGGTAGATCTCGACTGCGCTCTTCTCCTCGACTGTCGCACCGTTCTGCCACCAGCCAAGCGTTGTATCGTTGTCGTGCGTGCCCGTATACACCACGGCATTCGACTCGAAACGATGTGGCAGGTATGCGTGCGCGCCACGGTTGCCGAATCCAAACTGCAGGATGCGCATGCCCGGCAGCCCGTAGGCGGTTCGCAGAGCATCCACCTCGGGAGTGATCACACCCAGGTCTTCGGCGATGAAGGGCAGCTCCCCGAGCTCATCCTTCAGCTTTGCAAACAGCTCGTGACCCGGCGCCTTGACCCATTTGCCGTTGACCGCATTTTCATCCTCGCCGGGAATCGCCCAGTAAGCCTCAAAGCCCCGGAAGTGGTCGAGGCGGATCATGTCGTAGAGCTCGTGCGCGCGCCGCATCCGGTCGACCCACCATCCAAAGCCTTGTTCGGCAAGAGTGTCCCAGCGATACAGCGGGTTTCCCCACCGCTGGCCGGTCTCGCTGAAGTAATCCGGCGGTACGCCGGCGACCAGCCTGGGCGTACGGTCCTCGTTCAGCTCGAAGAGCTCAGGGCGCGTCCACACATCAGCCGAGTCGAAGGAAACAAAGATGGCGACGTCACCCATCAGCTGGATCCCACGCTCGGTGCAGTAGCTGTGCAGATGGAACCACTGCTCATCGAATGCGAACTGGATCGCCTTTTCGACCGCGAGTGCCTGCGCATGGGTGACCAGCACCTGAGCCATCGCCTCCGGCTCGCGCACAGCCAGGGGCGTCGGCCACTCGGACCATAGCTTGTTGTCATGCTCGCGCCGTAGCACGACAAACGCGACATAGTCGTCGAGCCACGACGCTTTGCTTCGGCAAAACTCCTCAAAGCGTGCCCACTGATCCTCCGTGTGTTGCTCGAGGAAGTGCGCTGCCGCTTCTTCCAGCAGTGGCAGCTTCTTCTCGATGACTGCGTCAAAGTCGACCGGACCGGAGCCGCTCGGCAGTTTCGCTTCACGGAGCCGCTCAGCACTGATCCAGCCCCAATCGCAGAGTACTTCGAGGCTTACCAGCAGCGGATTGACTGCCATGGCCGAGAGCGCAGCGTATGGCGAGTTGCCGTAGCCCACGGGCGAGAGCGGTAGCACCTGCCAGATGCGCTGGCCTGCGGCGTGGAGGAAGTTTGCGAAGTCATAAGCAGCCGGCCCCAGATCGCCGATACCACCGTAAGAAGGCAGAGAGGAGATGTGGAGTAGCAGGCCGGAAGCGCGATCAAAGGGCATGAGAGGTCCAGTCAGGGAGGCCGAGAGAAAAAAGGCCCGCCGCAAGGGAGATTCCCTTTGCGGCGGGCCCGTTGCTTTCCCTTTCCTCAGCTGCCTGTCTGGCCCGGCAGCTGCGGCATGGCCTGTGCCTGCTTGCTGACCACGATCTGCTTGTTTTTCTGGTATTGCTCGGTCAGGTTGCTGACAAAGACCGCAAAGGCTTCCTCGCGGTTCTGGTCCAGCAGCGCTTCCTTGACCGGGGCCAGGTGCTGTGCGATGTCGTCAGCTGGGGGCAGCTGCTTCGTATCGATTTGTGCTACAACGCCGGTGCGATCACCACGTATCGGGCCGCTGATCTGTCCGGGGTTGAGCGAGAATAGCTGCGGCGCCGCAGTCGCGAGCGCGCCGATATCCGGCACCTGCCCGTCACGTCCCACCAGGTCGCTCGTCTTGATGGTCGCACCCATCTCCTGCGCGGCCTTGGCCAGGTTGTTCTCGGCATGTGCCTTATCGGCCAGCTGCGTTGTCTTCTGCTCCAGCAGCACCGGCGTCTGCTGTGTGCGGTAGTCGCTCAAGATGTGGTCACGGTAGCTCGCGAACTCGGGCGCATGCGCCGGGCGCACGTCCTCCACCTGGAATACCGCAAAGCCGTCGCCGGTACTTGCAGTCGCCGGCGGCGCACCTTTGGTCGTACTGAACGCCGCGGCCATCAGCTTCGAAGCATCAGCCGCGCCGGGCACCATGGCATCCTGCTGAACGAAATCGGTAGTCTGCACCTGAAGGTGGTGCGCCGCAGCGGTTGCCGCGATACCGCTCTTTTTCGCCTCGGCCGCAAGCTGGTTCGCAAAGGCCTGCTGCGCCGCCTGCTCCTTCTGCTCGGTGAGGGCTGCGAGGATCTTCTCCTTCACCTCGCCGAACGGCTGCGTGTGCGCCGTCTGCTTCTCTTCGCTTTGAATAATGTGGTAGCCGAACTGCGTCTTCACGAGATCCGAGGTCTGACCCGGCTGGAGCGCGAAAGCTGCCTGTTCAAACGCCGGCACGGTTACACCTTTTTTGATGAAGCCCAGCTCGCCGCCGTTCGCCTTGGAGCCAGGGTCGTCCGAGTTCTTTTTGGCAAGATCTGCGAAGTTTGCGCCCTTGTGCAACTGATCGAGAATGCCCTGCGCCTTTGCTTTCGCGGCGGCATCATCAGCGGGCGACGTGACCTTGATCAAGATATGGCGCACCTTCACCTGATCGTCCACCTTGTAGTCGGCTGCATGGGCCTGGTAGTAGGCCTGCTCCTCGGCATCGGTCACCTGCGGCGTGCCGCCGGGCAGGTTGTCGGTCGTGAAGGTCAGGTACTGGAGCTTGCGCGTCTCAGGGATCGCGTTGCTGTAAAGCGCGCTGTGTGACTTGAAGAAGCTCTGCAGCTCTGCTTCTGTCGGGTTGATTGTCTTCGCCAGATCGTCGGCGCTCAGCACCGCGTAGGTGAACTTCACCTTGGTCGCCTGATCGATGTAATTTGAGCGCACCTGGGCGTCGGAGACGGCAACACTGCCCGTGATCAGGTCCCGCAGTCGGGCTTCTTCCAGCTCTTTCTTGATCTCGCCTTCGAAGCGGTCACGCGACATCCCGAAGTTATCCTGGATCAGCTCGGCGTAACGCTGGTCGCCGATATACTGCCCGTTCGGAAACAGCGCCGCGCCGATCGGCCCCGTGTGGAGAAATTTCCTGACCGCGTCGTCGCTTACCTGCAACCCGAGCTTGTTCGCTTCGGTCAGGATCACTGCCTGCTGAATCAGCCCCTGGCCTGCCCGCTGCACTACGAACGGCAGTGCTGCTTCTGGCCAGCCCTGGCGCTGCAACATCCGCTGTGCGGCTGCTTGCACATCCTGCGTCGAAACCTCGGTAGAGGCGCCAAAAAGCCGCGTGAACGGGTTGCCGCCGCGAATGGTCGCGTAGGTGCCCTGGGTGTCGGTCGTCCCGGAGAAGATGCCCGGCACCAGCGTAATGACCATCGTGATACAGGCGACGGCGATGATGACGATAAAGGTCGCCTTGATAAAGCGGTTGTCTTTTTGCAGGAAGCGGATCATGGCTTGCGTTTGACCTTTGCGCTGGCGGAAGAGAGAGCGCACCGCGCGGGAGATGCCTTCAGTATACCGGTGGGAGCCTCTCGGAATCCTGGTGTCAGGCCGGCCGCAGGGTCAGCTCGGTCAGCTCCGGCGGGCAGTTAAGCCGGAATGGCAGCCCAACCGACCCAAGCCCGCGATTGACATAGAGCTGCGTACGCCCCATCCGGAAATGGCCTTCCACGAAGCGCTTGCCGAGGGGCGGCAACATGAGCGGCGGCAGAAAAGGCAAGCGCACCTGCCCGCCATGCGTGTGGCCGGAGAGCATCAGATCGACCGCGTTCAAGCGGGCAACCGCCGGCAGAATGTCCGGCTCATGCGCCATCAGCAGCACCGGCTCGTTCTTGGCCGCGTGCGTGGGCATTGTTTTATCCAGGTCTGACTCCCAGCTCAAAGCATCCATGATGCCGGCGATCCAGATCCGGGCTCCATCGCGCTCGAATGGCAGGTTCTGGTTGCGCAACACCGGGATGCCGACCGCCCGGAGCGAGTCGATCACAGCATCCCCGTTCACCATCCAGTCATGGTTGCCGAGCACCCCGTACCGGTATGGGCACTCAATTTTCGCCAGCAGCCCGGCGACGATCGGCGCATAGGCGACAGCGCGGCTCTTCTCCACCGGCGCCATCGAGATAAAGTCGCCAGTCAGCAGCACGATGTCCGGACGCAGCCGGTTGATCTCGCGGACAGCCTGCTCCACAAAGAACGGCTCCGTGTACTCCATGAAGTGGATGTCGGAGAGTTGCGCAAGCCGGATGCCGGCAAAAGCTTCCGGCAGGCCCGGAATGCTTATCGTGCGGCGTTCAATGACCAGTTCGTGACGCGCGAACTCACCCGAATAGACTGCCAGCCCTGTAACCACACCCGCGCCAAGGCCGAGAAAGGCACGCCGGGTAAGCAGCGAATTCGCGGGCGTGGACACCGGGGCAGCAGGTTCAGTAACGGGCACCATCTGTCTTTAATGATACCGGCCACGTATGGGCGCTTCGGTGATCTTTCGTGCCGGGCGGGTGAAAAGGAAACAGAAAGGCCGGAGCAGAAGCTCCGGCCTTCTCGCGGTACGCGCCTTTTAGTAGCGCGGGTAGTAGTAGGCGTACGGGTAGGGGTAAGGCCGGACTGCGTACGCGGGATAAGGATACGGAGCTGCTACATACAACGGCCGCTGCCGCAGAACCGGCTCCTGTGGAGCATTCGCCGCCAGGCGCTCAGCTTCGGCATACTGCACCGGCTGTACTGTCACCGGCTCTGCCAGATGGAACTGGATCAGGGCCTCTGGCGGCAAATCGAGCCGCGGCCCATGTGTAGCACCCGAGATCAGCGCGCCGGAAGTACCGCCGGCTACCGCGCCAATTCCGGCACCGATGCCCCCACCCGCGACCGCACCGATCAGTGCGCCGACCACTGCGCCACCCGCCGTGTTCGCAGCCGTGTAGCCAGTTTTGCTCGGCCCCTGGCTTGACCAGACCTCAGAGATGAGCGGGTAGGTCGTCGATCCCAGCTGGATCGAGGTAAGCTTCAGGTCTAACTTGGGGCTTCCGGCGAGTGCGCCCGCGTTCTTCGCCTCCACCACCTGGCCGGTAATAACAGCGCCGCGCGGGATCGCGATCACGCCATTGACGTACACGTTCGAAGCCGCGGTGGCCTGGAATGTCTCGCCGCCTTTCAGCGCTCCCGTGCTGAGCGGCTCAGTCGTGCGCACACTCAGCAGAGTGCCGGACGGCAGCGATACCGGACCGCTCGCATCCTGCTGCTGCGGCGCTACACCCAGGCTCGGGGGCTGGCTCGGTGGATGCGCGTTGCCGCGGGGGCCATAGCCACCATCCTGCGGATAGCCGTATCCTTGCCCCGGGTACGGACTCGGATACTGGCTCTGATTGGGGTACGGACTCGAGTACTGACCCTGGTTGGGGTACTGGCCCTGACCCTGGTTCGGGTACTGGCCAGCAGACTGGTCAATCGGCGGTGGCGCAGCGCTGCCGTTCGGGTAAGGCGTGTACTGCTGCTGCTGACTCGCGGCCTGATCTGCCGGCGGCGGAGGCGGCATGCCACTTCCACTTTCTGCCGGAGGTGCCGGCGGCGTAGCCTGCGCGGCATCGGGCGGTGGTGGCGCCTGCGTGCTCTGTTCGGGAGCCGGCAGACCGGCAGCAGCAGGGGCACCCGAGCCGGCCGGAATATTGAGATTGTCCTGGATGGAACGCACACCACTGACCCCGGCTACGACCTGTTCGGCTTCAAGCCGGGCATCCTCGTTCGCTACATTGCCTTCCAGTGTCACTACGCCCTGCGATGCTTTCGCAGTGATGGCCGATGAACCCAGTTTGCTGTCGTTGTGCAGCGCCGTACCGATGTTGGCCTGCAGCTCTGCATCGCTGACGGCATATTGGGCGTGCGCCAGGGCGGGCGCGACCAGCAGCGCAGCAGCCAGTACCCCGCTGCCTGCTGCCGCCCCTAGCGACTGACTTGCTTTGCGGAGAAGCCGTTCCGTTGTCATCTCTTTTCGCTCCTGTTTCGAGGAAGATCTGCTCCGCACTGCGGAGAACCCTTGCATCCTAAGAGACCCGGACCCCGAGGAAAAGTTGTTGCAACATTCAACTTCGCTGGGGAAGGCGGGAAATAGCAAAAAGAAGACGCCCGCCGCGCACAAGCGTCTCTTTCGCAAGGGTACTTAGCCGCTTCCCGGCCTAGGAACGGCCCTGCAGGTAATGCGCGATCAGCGCTGTCGTCGAGCTGTCATGCTGGTTGTGTTTCGAGCCGTCCAGGTCGCCAATGATCTCGACCGCCAGCTTCTTGCCCAGCTCAACCCCCCATTGGTCGAACGAGTCGATCTGCCAGATGACGCCCTGCGTGAACACGGAATGCTCATAGAGCGCGACCAGCTTACCCAGGGACTCCGGCGTGAGCTTGTCAACAAGCAGCGTGTTCGTAGGCCGGTTGCCCTCAAAGACCCGGTGCGGCACCACCTCCGGCTTGGTTCCCTCGGCCTTCACCTCGTCTGCTGTTTTGCCGAACGCCAGCGCCTCGCCCTGCGCGAAGACATTCGCCATCAACAAATCATGGTGGTTGCCGAGCGGGTTCAGCGTCTCCCGAAAACCGATTAGGTCGCACGGAATCAGCTTGGTGCCCTGATGGATGAGCTGATAGAACGAGTGTTGCCCATTGGTGCCCGGCTCACCCCAGAAAATCTGCCCGGTCTGGTAGTCGACCGTCGTACCTGCAAGCGTGACATGCTTGCCGTTCGACTCCATCGTGAGCTGCTGCAGATACGCCGGAAAACGCTTCAGATACTGGTCGTAAGGCAGCACAGCGACCGTCTGCGCGCCAAAGAAGTTGTTGTACCAAACCCCAAGCAGCCCCATCAGCACCGGCAGGTTCTTGGCCAGGGGTGTGGTGCGGAAGTGCTCGTCTATGGCATGGAAGCCGGCCAGCATCGAGCGAAAGTTCTCCGGCCCGATCGCAATCATCGTCGAAAGCCCGATCGCCGAGTCCATCGAGTAACGGCCACCGACCCAGTCCCAGAAGCCAAACATGTTGGCCGTGTCGATGCCGAACTTGGATACCTCGCCGGCGTTGGTCGAAACTGCAGCGAAGTGCTTCGCCACTGCTTTCTGGTCACCGCCCAGCTGGCCCAGCGACCACTCCCGCGCTGTGTGCGCGTTCGTCATCGTCTCGAGTGTCGTAAAGGTCTTCGACGATATGATGAACAGCGTCTCTTCGGCCTGCAGGCCGAGGGTGGCCTCCGCAAAGTCCGTACCGTCGATGTTGGAGACGAACTTGAACTCCAGCTCGCGCTGCGAGTAGTGCCGAAGCGCCTCATAGGCCATCACCGGGCCTAAATCGGAACCGCCAATACCGATGTTGATCACTGTCTTGATGCGCTTGCCCGTGTGCCCGGTCCACTCGCCCGAGCGGATGCGGTTGGCGAAGTCGGCCATGCGGTCCAGGACCTCCTGAACCTCCGGCACAACGTTCTTGCCCTCTGCATCGTTTACCGTCGAGCCCTTGGGCGCACGCAGCGCGATGTGGAGCACGGACCGGCCTTCCGTGGTGTTGATCTTCTGCCCGGCGAACATGGCATCGCGATGTGCTTCGAGGCCACTTTGCTCGGCAAGCTCAAGCAGCAGCTTCACTGTTTCGTCGGTGATGCGGTGCTTCGAATAGTCGAGGTAGAGGTCCTCAAACGAGGCCGTCAGCCGGGTCCCTCGGTCCTTGTCCTTTGCGAAGATCTCCCGCAAGTGCTGGGGTGCGATCTGCTGGTAGTGAGCCTGGAGTGCTTTCCAGGCAGGCAGCTGGGTAAGAGGCGTCTTCTGGGAGACAGGTGCAGTCGGGGCGGAGGTGCTCATCGGGCGGGTCCTCTCTAGGGGAAACAGCTGCCTCTAGTGTAGGGCGGCGGATCGCCACAAGTCACCTGCGCGAACTGGCACCTCCCATGCTTCCAAGCCAGTACCAGCTCACTGCAAGCAGCAAGGTAAGTAGACTTACAGAGCCGGACCAATTGCGCAGCTGTGTTCGCGGCGCAAAGCGAAAAGTAACAACATTGTCACCGGCAGGGACAAAAGCCTGCAGCAAGTTGAACGAATTTGGCTCCAAGGATAGTGCCGCCTTACTGTCGAGCATAGCCGTCCAGAACGGGTAGGCAAACACAGGCGGCTGCACGTGGCAGCCCGTGTCACTTCGTGCGCGTAGCACGAGGAGATTGGGCCGCTGCTCAAGCATCTTTGCCGAACAATGCATTTCAGTTCCCTGCTCACTCTGCAGCAGGCTCTGCTGATTGTCAGGCGTCCCCAGCTCCCGCCGGCGCCTTGGCAGGGAGATATTCCAGAACACCCCGGTACCCGTGTTCCACTCTGGCCTGCAGAACGGAGAAAGTGGCAAAGTGCTGAAGCGGTGGGAGCCGAAGGAAGAGAGCTACAGCGACCAGCGAGCAGCCTAGTAACGCACATGCGCCGGTAGCCCGGAGTCTGCTGGAGATCGGCGACTCAAACAAGCTGAACACTGCCGCCAGCACGAGCAGCGATAGTAGCCGATGAGCAAACAAGACGAAGCGAAACTCCGGCAGGAGCTTCCACAAAGGTATAGAAATCGTGAGCTGGAAGAAAACAGCAAAGAGCGCAAGACCGAGCAGGGCTACGGAGGAACCCTTCCAGGGATGTCCTTTCCCTGGTCGAAGGCGCCAAAAACAGAAAGCGGCCACAATGCCCGCAAGCACCAGGATCACGGCCGCGGTGTCGAGGGGTTCGTTTCCACGTGGATAGGAAACGAACTGCAGTGAATCACGAAAATCGTAGATCAGCAACCGTTCCGAGGAGATCCACGGCCTCTCCTTGAGTCCAGGCAGCAAGCGGTATGCAGCGATGAGACCCGCAAGGCACTGTACCAGCACGCCCACGATCAACGGCCTCCAGCGGCGCTGCCACCAGGCAATCCCAATCGTCATCGAGAGGAAAGCGTAGAAGAAGCCGATGGCGATAGGGATGTCGAAGAGCCATGTCGCGGCCATGAGGCAGCTGGCAAAGCCGGCAATCCTTACCTCGTCATACAGTGCCGCGCGAAGAAAAAGAGCGAAGTGAGTGGCAACAGCGCTGCAGTCCACGCCTCCGCGATGGAACCCCGCAGAAACAGCAGCAGAAAGACACATGGACTGAAGATGTAGAGCAGCGCGGCTGGAAGCCTGTGATGAGGGGCCAGGAGCGTTTTCCCTGCTAGGTACATAGATACGCCGCTGGTAAAGAGCACGAGCCAGCTAACACTTGCTGGCAGGAAGTGCGCCGGTACAAGAAAGCTCAGGACTGCACCGATGAAGGGCGACAAGGGCGGATAGAAGCACAGGCTCGGCTCTCCTAGTCCATAGTTAGCGCCTGGTGACCAACCAAAGAACCACTCTCTCGCTGCCCAGGCATCATGCAGAGCAAGCCACAGCGTGTAATGAAACTCGAAGTCCTGACCGCCATAGCCGGTGATGGCATAGAGGACAAGGGGCAGGGCTGCTGCGGCAGCCATGAAAAGATAGGGGCGGGTCGGAACGAGTGTTGCGCGCAAGCGAGTTCTACCTTCCCAGGGGTGACACGGAGACGCATAGACTTCTACGACGACATCCAGGATCACGGCTTGACCCATCCCCTATGCAGAGACGCGCTTGAGAGATGCCAGCGACGCTGAGCCGCGCCTCTAAATTAGAGGATTTGCTGGATCGCCGGCTGGATCGCCCGATGCAGCCGCTCTTCATCGCTTTCCGTGGCCGAAACATCCACACCTTCGAACAGGTGCCAATCCTCGGTGAGCGTCAGCGACTCGCCGGGCGCGATCACGCAGCGCGGCCCGAGCAGCTCGACCTCCATGTAGCTGCCCTCGACATACACCTCGTTGTTCACGCCGTAATCGGGATACTCCGCCGTGTCGTCGTGCTGAAAGCGTTTGACGAACAATGTGTCATCGACAAGGTGCGCGCACCAGTGCTGCTTGTTGCGCAGCCCGAACTTCTGCGAATCTGCCTTTGCGGGATCCGCGCGCAGCAGGATGTAACGCGAGCCCAGCGTAAAGCGCGCATCCTGCAGGTTGGTAAAGGCGCAGATGGCCAGCGGCTGCGCGACCGTAACGTACTCATCATGCGTCTGGAATGGCACGCGCGGCACAATGGCCGTTCCACAAGCGACGACCGTGATGGCCCAGGCGGCGACATCGACCGGCCACAGGCAGCGGCTGGTGATGGTCTGCTCCAGCGTGACTTGCGTACCAGCCGTTGCGAGCGTGACGCGGATCTGCTTTTCCATGCCGGCGCCATCGACCGGCTGCTTCAGTGTCAGCGCAAGCTCGTTCTCGAGCGAGTGCTCGATCGGGCCGTTGTCCGGCGCGTAGGTCGCCGGGAACAGCTCCGGCCACACCCACAGCCGGTGACCGCCATAGGGCTTCCAGGTACCAAGCGCCGTCTTGGTCTGGCTCTCGGGAAAGTGCGCCAGCAGATTCTTGCCGTTCGTCGGCCCGTAAAAGAGAATCCGTGGCCCAACTGCGGTGGTGGCGATGATGTCGACGGTGCCGTTGGAAAGCTTGAGGCAGTTCGGCAGCCCCATGTAGCTGATAGTTTCGACGCTCAAGGAGATTCCTGCCCTTCGTTCCAGTACAGCCTAAATGGCACCAGCTCGTTCAGTCGGACCGCTCCTGAGGCATCGGTGAAGCTCGTTTAGATGTCGCGCCATAATTGCGCTGATCGGGAGAAGGGTCCTCATGGCAGGATTCTAACCTCCGCGTTTCGTCGCTGACGCAGGTGACAGCACCAAAAGGCAGCAGCACTTGCAAACATCGCTCAGGAAGCGGCCGCCACGCCTAACTCAGGCTGGTCATCGCAAACTGCTTGCCTGCCTCCAGCAGCTTTTCTACCGACCTGCGTGAGCATGACTCAGAGTAGATCCTGAGCAGAGGCTCGGTTCCTGAGGCGCGCAGCAGCAACCAGCTCTCGGCGGCGTTCTGTTTCCCGTCCGCTTCCGGGTTGCGGACGAAAAATTTGATTCCGTCCAGCGTCGAAACGCGCTCGACTGGCATGCCGGCGAACTCCTCCACCCCGGCTTTCGCCTTTGTGATCGTCGCGTTCTTTAGATCGTCCGCGATGTGCAGGTCGATGCGCCCATATTGGTGCTCGCCGTACTCCTCCTGCAACGCTTCTACTAGCTGGCCGAGCGTCTTCTTCTGCTCCGACATCACGGTCGCGAGCAGCAGCGCGTTCAGCAGGCCATCACGTTCGGGCAGATGGCGCTGAATGCCAATACCGCCGGACTCTTCGCCGCCGACCAGGATCTCCTTCTCGAGCATCAGGTCGACGATGTACTTAAAGCCGATTCCATGCTCGTACAGCGGCCTCCCGCACTTCGCGGCGATCCGGTCCAGCATGCTGGTGGTGTTGAAGGCGCGCGTCACGCCGCCCGGCCAGCCTTTCGTCTTCAGCAGCCATTCGAGCAGGATCGAGTAGATCTTATGCGGGTCAACAAAAACGCCATGCTCATCGATCGCGCCGATGCGATCGGCGTCCCCGTCGGTCGCAAAGCCCGCCTGGCAATGGTTCGCCACCACAGCCTCGCCGAGCGCACGAATGTGCGGCTCGATCGGCTCCGGGTTGATACCGGGGAACAGCGGATTCAACTCGCCCCGGATCTCGACATGCTCGACGCCCAGCTTTTCGAAGATACCGGCCAGAACACCACGGCCCGCACCATACATGCAGTCGACGGCGAACTTGAGCCCAGAGGTCCGGATCGCCTCCAGGTTCGCAAAAGCGCAGATCGCTTCAACATACGGCTTCGAAAAGTCGGCCTGCGTGATCTTCGCGGGAGTTGCAGCTGGGGCGAGCGGCGCGCCAAGTTCCCGCTCGATCTCGGCGATGATCGCCGGGCTGCCCGAACCCCCGTAATAAGCCTTGTACTTCACCCCGTTCCACTGAAACGGGTTGTGCGATGAGGTGATCATGACGCCACCCGCACAGCCCCGGTCACGCACCGCCATCGAGAGCGCCGGGGTCGGCGTGATCGCGTCTGCCAAGGCAACTGGGATGCCGGTTTCGGCAAGCACCTCTGCGACTGCTTCGGCAAAACCCTTCGAGCCGAACCGGCTGTCGTAGCCGACAGCCGCACCCTTCTCGCGTCCACCCTGCCGCAGCAGATACGTTGCGATCGCGGAGGCTGCGATACGCACATTCTCGTAGGTGAAATCAGCCGCGATGATACCTCGCCAGCCATCCGTACCGAACTTGACCGCTTCCGCTCCCATGCTCTATGCCGTCTCCTCAAATCTCACAAACTTACAAGCAGAAGCCTGACCGCGCTCAGAGGATGCGTGCGAGCTTCTCTGGCTCTTCCGCAGCGTCATCCTGAGGAGCGAAGCAACGAAGGACCTGCTCTTGTTCCCTTATCGAGCAGAAAGCAGATCCTCAGCTGCGTTCAGGATGAGGCTTTCTTGACCGGCCTTCCGCACCCACTCAGGCGAGTCGACCCAGTCGATGAATCAGGGGGTCATCCTGAGCGAGGCGGATCGTAGGGTCTGCGTTTCCCCGGGGCGCGCTGCTTCAGATCAGCTCTGTCTTGCCTTTTGCTGCCAGCTCCTTCACTACCTTGCCGACATCCTGCGAATGGTGACGCGTCGTCACCAGAATGGCATCTTCGGTCTCTACCACCACGAGGTCCTTAACCCCGACCAAGGCCACCATCTTCTTCGGCGCGTAGACATAGTTACGGTGCGCATCGACCGGCAACAATCCGGCGACATCGCTCACGTTTTCGCTCTCATCCACGCCCTCGTCCAACGCCAGCTGGTGCTCATACAGGGCTGCCCATGACCCAAGATCATTCCAACCGAAATCGGCCTGGAGGCAAAAGAGGTTCGAGTGGTGTTCGCCCTTTGCCGAGCGCGGCTCAAGGATCGCATAGTCGACGCTGATGTTCTCGCACTTCGGGTACAGCTCGGCGAAGACCGAGGGGAACTGCGGGGTGCCATGCGCGGCGGCAATCGTCTCAAGCATGGGCGCGGTCTCCGGCAGGTGCTCCCGCACCGCATTGGCGAGCGTGCGCGCACTCCATACAAAAATCCCTGAGTTCCAGCCATAGTTGCCAGCCGCGACAAAGGCTTCGGCGCGCTCCAGGTTCGGCTTCTCCGTGAACCGGCGTACCCGCAGCTCGCCGCCCGGCATGCGCTCGCCGCTCTCGATGTAGCCGTATCCGGTTTCAGCGCGGGTCGGCTTGATGGAGAGCACGACCATGTTTTCGCCTGCTGAGGCCAGGTGGATTGCACGGCGGATCACCGCCACAAACGCCGCCTCGTTGGCGATGACATGATCGGCGGGAAACATACCCAGGATTGCGTCGGGGTTCTGCCGCTCAATCAGGAATGCTGCCAGGCCAGCTGCCGGTGCGGTATTGCGGGCGGCCGGCTCGCAGACTACCTGGCTCTCAGGCACGGCATCCAGCTGCCCGCAAATTTCCCTCGATAGGAGGTCGTTCGTGATCACCCAGACGTCGTCTGCCGAGCTGAGTGTTCCCAGGCGGTCGACCGTGCGCTGGATCATGGTGCGCTCGCCGTCCAGCGCCAGCACCTGCTTGGCTCGCGCCTTGCGGCTGCGGGGCCAGAAGCGGGTCCCACTGCCCCCGGCCAGAATGATCGGGCGGAACTCCTGTTCTCGTGCCATGCGCTCTCGTCTCCGGTCCGTTTGTCTGGTACGCAGCTACTCTATCGGCGTAGCAGTGCCTGGCTTTAGTCCGTCAGTCGATCGCGCCTTCCAGCAGCGCCGAAGCTACCGCAGGCGCACCCTGAGGCACAATCCGCATTACCTGCGCCTCGCCCCGCGCCTGCCAGGGCGCGGTCTCGGCTGGGATCACGGCCAGCTCGCAGCGGCCAAGCGTGAACGGCTCGAAAGCCTGCTTTTCGTCAGAGTTACCGCGGGGTTCGATCTTGAGCGCACCTTCGGCGACAAAGAGCAGCTGCGGCACAGTTGCGGCTTCCGATGCTGCCGCGGTCAGCTCGTCTGCCTGCGCGTCCCATCGCTCCACGCGAAAGTACTGCTTATCGACGAGAACGGTCTCGCCATGCGTTCCGGACTGCGGTTCCACCTTGCCGGCGGCGGTCTCCACGCGCATTGCTTCGAGCGATGCCTCAACGTGCAACTCCCGCGGCCGCCCGTAGTCGTAGAGCCGGTACGTGGTGTCCGAAGTCTGCTGCGTTTCGAGGATCACGGAGCCGGGCCAGATCGCGTGTACGGTTCCCGCGTCTACATACACCATGTCTCCGGCTTTGAGCGGCAGCCAGCTCAGCAGTTCTTCTAGCCGGTTCTCTGTTGTAGCGCTCCGTACTTGGTCCGCCGTTGCGCCCGGGTTCAGACCCAGCGCTACCTTTGCGTCCGGCTTGGCATCCAGCGCGTACCAGCACTCGGTTTTGCCACGCGGCTCGCCTTTCTGCTGCGCCAGTGCATCATCCGGATGCACTTGAACACTCAGCTTCTCGCGCGGGAACAGGACCTTGATCAGCAGCGGGTACTCGCCTTCGGCTGCGAACGAAGGCCCAAGGATTGCCTCGGCGTGCTCCCGGACTGTTGACGCGAAGTTCTGGCCGGCCAATGACCCCGTTGCGACGGTACACTTCGCCCCTGTCAGCCATACCTCGCCGACCGGCTCGCCCGGCGCAGCCTTGTGATCGAACCAGGGCGCCAGATCGTCAAAACCCCAGATGCGGGTCTGAAAGTAGGGAGCCAGCTTGAACGGGTACAACGTCTCGGTCTGCGGCATGCACGACAAGTATGCCCCATTTCGCTCTCCACTTTGTGGATTCCCCTGCAGCCGGTGGGGCCAGGGGTAACCAGTACGATAGGGCCATGACAGCTTCTACATCGAGTAAACCTGCGCGTTTTCTGGTCACGGGCTGCGCCGGCTTCATCGGCTCCTGGATCGCAGACGCCCTCCTTCGGAGGGGTGAGCCGGTGCGCGGGCTCGACAATTTCGAGACCGGCCGGGCTGAAAATATCCAGGCTGTAGAGCAGACCGCGCGCGCGAGCGGTTCGCCGTTCACGCTTCACCAGGCCGACCTGCGCAATGCCGAAGCAGTCGCCGAAGCCTGCCGGGGCGTGGAGATCGTCTTTCACCAGGGCGCGCTACCATCCGTTCCGCGATCCATCCGTGACCCGCGCAGCTCGCACACCGCCAACATCGACGGGACATTTAACCTGCTGGAGGGTGCTCGCGCCGCCGGCGTCCGCCGCGTCATTTACGCAGCATCCTCGTCGGCGTACGGCAATCAACCCGGCTTTCCGCGAGTCGAATCGATGGTACCCATGCCGATCGCTCCCTACCCGGTGCAGAAGCTTGCCGGCGAGCTATATATGCATTCCTACTGGCAGGTCTATGGGCTCGAGACCGTGGCTCTGCGCTACTTCAACATCTTCGGGCCGCGCCAGGTGCCGGACTCACCCTACTCCGGCGTCATGGCTCGTTGGATCCTGCAGATGATGCAGGGGGCGCAGCCGGTCATCTTCGGCGACGGGGAGCAGGGGCGTGACTTCACCTTCGTCGCGAATGCGGTTCAGGCGAACCTGCTTGCAGCTGCGGCGCCGGCTGAGCGGGTCGCGGGCCGGGTTTTCAACGTCGCCTGCGGCGAGCGTCACACCCTCAATAAAACATTTGCTGTCCTGGCTGATCTCTTGCAGTTCGACGAGCCGGCGATCCATGGCCCTGAGCGAGCAGGTGATATCCAGAACTCGCTTGCCGATATCACAGCAGCGCGCGAAGCATTCGACTACGATCCACGGGTGAGCTTTGAGGAAGGCCTGCGCCAGACGGTAGAGTGGTACCGCGAGCGCTACGCCGAGGCCGGCGTAGAAGGAACAACGCCCGCCGAGCGCTGAGACTGCGACTTCGCCAGAGAGCAAGCCTCGCCCTGGCAGCCTACCGGCCGGATGGCGAGACGGGCTGTCAGCACAACAATCGCGATCCAAAGCAGATCGGCCCCGAGCAGGTGAGTCACCTGGAGCCAGGTGGGAGCCAGCAGCAGCACATCCAGTCCGCCCAATAGAATCTGCGAGCCAACCAGCCCTGCAACGATGAGCCCGAGCCTGCCGCTGCCCAGCTTCCGGCTCATGGCGACCAGAAACAGGATCCAGGCACCGGCGAGCACGCTGAGCGCTGGATGAACCCAGCGAATGTGCAATAGCCAGCTGCCGTTCGGTGAAAGATCCTGCGCAAAGGCCTCGGCCAGCGAGTGCGCCGGGTAAAGAGTATCGCCCAGCGCCGCCAGCGAACCGCTCACGCCCACCAGCAGCGTCGCCAGCAGGCCAACGCCTGCCGCCCAGCCATGATGGAGGCTCACGCCGCCGCGCATGCGCCCGTCCTCGCGACCAAGGAAATGCGCCGTAAGCGCGAGCGAGGCAAGCAGCACCAGCGTATTGGCCAGGTGCAGCGAGAGCCAAAAGGCGCGCGCCGGCGATTGATTCGTCCCGGTAAGCCCGAGCAGGACCAGCAGCGCGCCTAGCAGCCCCTCGTTGAAGGTAAGTACCGCCGAAACGGTGACAAAGACGCGGGCAAGGTGCCGGCGTGGCGTGGCGCGCCAGACGCAGAAAACAAGTGGCACGAGCGCCGCGACTCCAACGCCCACAGATGCGCGATGCGCGAACTCGATCACGGACGCAACCGTCCGCCAGTGTTGCACGACCGTTCCGCCGCATAGCGGCCAGTGCTCGCCGCACCCGTTGCCTGAGCCCGTGGAACGAACGACCGCACCCCACAGGATGATGAGCACATTGTAAGCCAGCACCAACCAGCTATAGCGCACGAGCGAGGGGGAGATCGCCTTTGAGACCTGCGCTGTTGTGACGGCTGGAAAGCGCCGGGCTGCGGCCATGGCAGGTAAGGGAACCGGGATGGAGGTCTTGGTCGCCATAGGATCGCCGGCAAGGCTGCGCCAGATCTGATTTTAGCTCCATCCAGCAACCCTTCCCGGCAAAAGCGAATCCTCTCATGCCTATGAGCAAAATGAGCACCTTCCGCGTCTTTTCGCCCATCGCATCCGTCGTTCTTTCCTTCGGCCTGCTCGTACCATCCGCTCTCCCGGCGCAGACAGCGGGGCAGGACATGAACAACGCAGGAACCGACACCAAAAACGCGGCCACGAACACCGGCCACGCAGTCTCGCATACAACCAAGAAGGCTTACCACAAGACCAAACACACGACAAAGAAGGCAACGGCAAGCACAAAGAGCGGGACCGCCAAGGCTGCCGACAAAACTAAGGAAGGCACCACGGTAGCCGCCGACAAGACCAAGGAAACCTCGGTGAAGGCCTACGACCGTTCTAAGGAAGGCGTCGAGAAGGTAGTCTCCCCGAGCCATGAGAAGGCGACTGCCGCCAGTGACAAAGCCAAAGAAGCCAGCATGACCGGCAAGGATGATCTCACCCAGGACAAGCAGAAAGTACAGGACAGCAAGCCGCAGTAGCGGCTCATGACTTCGTAAAGATCGGAGCGCTGTTAGGTCTGCACGGAATCGAGAAAAGCTTCGAGAAAGCCCGGGAACGCAATCCCGGGCGTTTCACATTTGTTCCCGATCTATTGCATCGCGGTTCCGCTCAGGAGATACGTGTTCTTGTGCGAATCCGTCGAGAGCAGCAGTAGGTGAACCCCATCCACCGTGTACCCAGCCGTGTACCTAGCAAAGTGAAGCGCAGGGTAGCTACTTGGGAAAGCGAGAAGGTAAACCTTCTCGTGGTGGGATCAATGCCGGGAACTGGGCACTTCCAATGGTGCTCGGTGGAAGAAGCACAGCACCAACAGGGCTATCCAGGGTTCCATAGTTTGCGCTTGCACCTGAACTAGTGGAGATCGAGCCTCCTCATACACCTGCATACACCTGCGCTCTTCCGTTGCAGGTCGTCGAGCACGGAAGATACCGGCTTCCAGAATCATCAAGTTCTCCCGGATTTGTCTGAAAATACGCCTGATCGAGGCCGGTCGGCTGCGTGGCAGGGGATCACACCTGCTCTTCGGAGCAAACGTGCAAACACAACGTACTCGAAAGCTGCAATTCAGGAGAAAGGCGCCGGGGGATAGTTATCCTTTGGCCAACTCCCTCGCACGCTCGGTTGCGCGCATCACTGCCTTGATCAGAGTCACCCTTACCCCGCCTTCCTCAAGCTCCAGGATGCCGTCGATCGTGCAGCCGGCGGGGGTGGTCACTGCATCTTTGAGCAGTGCCGGATGGTAGCCCGTGTCAAGCACCATCTTGGCTGCGCCAAAGGTCGTCTGCGCCGCGAGCAGCGTCGCAACATCACGCGGCAGGCCCACCTTGACGCCCGCTTCGGCGAGCGACTCCAAGATGATGTAGATAAAGGCGGGTCCGCTCGCCGAAAGCCCCGTAACCGCGTCCATGTGCTTTTCGTCGACAACCACCGTTCGTCCGACCGTTGCGAAGATGCGTGAAGCGAATTCCATTTGCGCTTCGGAAACAAAGCGTCCACGGCAAAGCCCGGCAATGCCCACACCTAGGGTCGAGGGCGTGTTGGGCATCGCGCGAACAACTGCAATCTCGGTAAGAGCAGGACTCTCCGGATCGCCCATCTCCAGAACCGCCGCCTCGATCGCTCGCGTCCCAACGGAGGCTGCCACAGAGATCAGCATGGCGCCGGGCTTCAGACCGGGCCGGATCTGACGGACCAGACCTTCGATCTGGAACGGTTTGACCGCCATCAGGATCACATCCGCGCCCCGCGCGGCCTGCAGGTTATCTGTCGTGGTAGTGACGCCCCACTGCGCTGAGAGCGCCCTGGCGCGCTCTTCATGCGCGACCGTCGCCCGGATCTCGCCGGGAGCAAACAGCTGCTGCTTCAGGAAGGCCTGCAGCAGGATGCCGCCCATCTTGCCTGCGCCGAGTACGGCGATCTGCGGCCGTCCCGGCACCGGATGCGCCTCAGTTTCCGCCCGCTCGCTCATTTGGCTACCTCCTGCTTTGCGATCCAGCTTGTCACCCGCGTCTCAAGCACATCCATCGGCACCGGCCCGGCGCCGAGGATCTCGTCGTGAAAGCCGCGATTATCGAACCGGCTCCCGAGCTTCGTTTTTGCCGCGGTCCGCAGCTTCCACAGCTCCAGCTGCCCGATTTTGTAGCCCAGCGCCTGCGCCGGCCAGGCGATGTAGCGGTCTGTCTCGGCCTGGATCGTTGCTTCATCAAGCCCGGTGTGCGCATGGAAGTAGTCGATCATTTGCTGGCGGGTCCAGTGCTCGGAGTGCACGCCGGTATCGACGACCAGCCGTACCGCGCGGAAGATATCCGTTTCCAGCCGCCCGTAGTCCGAATAAGGATCCTGGTAGAAGCCCATCTCTTTGCCCAAACGCTCCGCGTACAGCCCCCAGCCCTCGACATACGCCGTGTACTCGAGATGTTTGCGGAACTCGGGCAATCCGGTCAGCTCCTGCGCAATCGAGATCTGCAGGTGGTGTCCGGGGATGCCCTCGTGGTAGGCGATGGACTCGACATTTGCGAGCGAGCGGTGCGCATAGTCATAGGTATTGATGTAGATCGCGCCTTTCCGCGAACCGTCCGGCGTGCCGGCTTGGTAGTAAGCCGGCGCCTGCTCTTTCTCGGAGTAGGCAGGCACCGGCTCTACCTGCAACTGTGCCTTTGGCAGCAGGCCGAAGTACTCGGGCAGCTTCGGCCGCATGGCATCCAGGTCCTTGCGGTAGACATCGAGCAGCGCCTCCCTGCTCGTCGGATGCTGCTTCGGGTCGGCCGCCACGGCAGCTCGCAGCGCTGCGATGTCCTTGAATCCCAGCCGGTGCGCAATCGCCAGGATCTCTGCCTCGTCGCGCGCCACCTCGTCGATCCCGATCTGGTGAATCTGCGCCGGGGTCAGTTCCGTCGTCGTGCTCTGCTTTACCCGGAAAGCGTAGTAAGCGTCGCCATCCGGAAGCGCGGAAATGCCCGGTTCGGTCCGGCCGGCCGGCACATAGGTATTTTTCAGGTAGTTTGCAAAGCGCACGTAGGCCGGCAACACATCGTGCCCGATCGCGTCCAGCAGCTCCTGCCGGATACGCGCCTGGTCAGCGACTGCGATCGAGGCGGGAAATTTCGTGAGCGGCCGCGCGAAGGGGCTGTCCTCCGGCTTCTCCCTGGCGATAGCCTCGGTCTGCGTCAGCACCTTCTCAAGAAGAAACCGGGGCGGCGTGCGTCCGTCGCTGATGCCCGCGTCCAATGAGTCGGTCACCTGCTGGAATGCTTTCGGTACAGCCCTCATCCGCGCAGTGTAGTCTTCGTAGTCCTTGACGGTGGCAAAGGGAGCGATCGACTGGATCTGTGGCAGATCAACCTGGATGCCGTTGAACTGGTTGACCGGCATCTCCCAGGGTTTAAACAGGGCTTCCTGCTGCTGCTCCACGAGGCGGCGCACCATCAGCTCCTTCGAGAGCTGGTCCTGGTCCGAAAGACCGGCGGTGTTGATCGCGGCGAGCTCGGTCAGGTAGCTCGCGCCCCGCGCGAGCTCTTCGTTGTAGGCCGCGGCCGAGGCATCCTCCAGCCGGTCGTTGTAGCGCTTGTCGCCGACCGAGGTCGCAAACACCGGATGGTGCTCCAGCTGATCCTGCCAGATCTGCGTCAGCAGTGTGTTCAGCGCGGCAGATCGCTCTGCCGCGGGTGCGTTCTGGGCAGGCATATTCTGGGCCGGTGCAGCTTGACCCGCCTCGGCCGGAGTATCGGGCTGCGCTGCGGGCGCAATCGCGGACTTCGGAAAGCTGCCCGGCTTTTGGGCGAGCAGCGGCAAAGGGCTGAGCATCAGCAGCAGGGCGACGGGCAGAGCGCGGGACAAAAAGTTCAGCATCTATCAGCGAAATTCCGATCGTGGTCTGTTGGTCTGGTGGGCCAGTACGCGGGCGGCGCTAGAAGTGGTACTGATAAGCGAGTCGGCGCACCACCCGGTTTGCTGCCGGGAGTACTTCAGCCGCTCACCATCATAAGGCAGGCTGCTCGACACGGCAGCCGAGCACGCAACCGAGCAGTTGGCTCGTGGGAGGGTTCAGGGATCCCGCACGGGGCTGCATCGTGCACCCTTAAGCTGCCCAGGCTCCGGCTAGGGAAGAATGGTATGTGCTCGACGCGCGCCAAGGAGCTCGCTTCATCCTTCAAACAGCCTTTGAGCTGACCGCCTCAGCATCCAGCATGCGGTACAGCGTCGACCGGCTAATGCCGAGTAGCCGGGCCGCGCGCAGCTTGTTGCCTCCCACACTGGCCAGCACCCGGTGGATGTGGCGCTGCATGGCGCGGTCGAGATTCGGATCCTCCAAACTGAGCTCACTTCCCACTCCCACTCGGTATTCCGGTGGGAGTGAACGGAGCGGCACAGCCGGGGCTACCAGCTCCGGCTTTTCCCGCGTCCCACTTGCCTGGTTCTGCTCTTCGATCGCACGGGCCTTGGGGGCCGTCTGAACGATACTCGGGCGCAGCAGTCCAGCTGCGACGCTGGGCAAAGGCCGCTGATCTCCCATGCCCTTATCGCTCGAGTCCGTGGTGGGTACATCACCGCCGGCGGAGGCCTTCGCCGAAAAATCACCCACGGACAGCCACTCCCCGTGCGCGCGCAGCACCGCACGTGAGACGGCCATCTCAAGCTCGGCGACGTTGCCAGGCCAGGGCTGCGCCTGCAGGCGCGCGAGCAGCTCCTGCGAAGTGCCGCGCACCCGCTTGCCGTATTGCCTGCTGAACGCGTCGGCGAAACGCTCGACCAGCAGCGCTATATCGGCGTGCCGCTCTCGCAGCGACGGTACCTGCAGCAACACAGCCGAAAGCTGTTGCTGGAGATCACTGCGAAATCTGCCTTGGAGGACAAGCGTCCGCAGCGGACGTTCGGTGGAAAGAAGAAGCGCGCGGGGCGCTCCATGCGACATCGAGTGCCCGGCTTCTGGATGAGCGGAGAATCCATTTGCGCCCGCCTGCCCGAACCGCCGGGCCCGTTGCTGTTCCATCCAGCCCAGCAGATGCAGCAGCCGTCCCTGCTGCTCGTGATTGAGCGTGTCGACCCGGCTCAGATAGAGCGTCCCACCGCTTGCCCGCTCCAGCTCCGCTACGTGCGCGGCACCGGACAGAAAGCGCCCGGCGCTCAGGGCCACAAACTCCCGGTCGCGAGCAGGCCCCAACCGGTGGAGAGTTTTTGCGGTCAGAGTTTTTCCCGCACCCCGCTCGCCTTCGATCAGCGCACAACGCAGATGTCCAGCAAGATACCGCATCTGCAGAAACAGGCGCTCCATAGCAGAGCTGCGCCCAACCATCTCTCCCAGCATCCAGCGCTGCGGTTTCTCGTCGCCCGCGGTCAGCCGCCTCTGGACGCTTGGAAAGCCCTGAGACATTTCGACCCTGTCACTCTTGCTAGCCCTGCTGGTCAGCTCTGGGAGCGGCAGCGCCCCGTCTCGAGGCAGCGCCCTGTCCAGTGATGGTTCCCTCTCCGGCCCATTCCACATCCCGTTTGCCGCCATGGCTTTCCGCGCCCTCCATCAGCCTTATCGGCAGCGAGGGAGCAAAGCTGAGGCGAAAAAAAGCAAGCCTTACAGCACGGGCAGTACGGAACGAGAAGAAGGCTGGTCGGAGGCAATCACGCCGTCGCGGATTGTGACCACCCGGTGGGCGTACTCGGCTATATCCGGTTCATGGGTGACCAGCACTATCGTATTGCCGCCGGCGTGCAGCTGGTCAAACAGCGCCATGATCTCGTCCCCGGTCTTTGAGTCGAGATTGCCGGTCGGCTCGTCGGCGAGGATGATCGAAGGTCGGTTGATGAGCGCCCGCGCGATGGCCACCCTCTGGCGCTGACCGCCCGAGAGCTCGTTTGGGCGATGATCCATGCGTTGCTCCAGATTGACTGCTTTGAGCGCGGCTCTGGCCCGTTCCAGACGCTCCACTGCGTTGGTGCCGTTGTAGATCAGGGGCAGCTCGACATTGTGCAAGGCGCTTGCGCGGGCCAGCAGGTTAAACGTCTGAAAGACGAAGCCGATCTCCTTGTTGCGGATACGCGCCAGCTGATCGTCATCCAGCTCCGAAACGAGATGACCGTTGAGCCAGTACTTGCCCTCCGTTGGTGTGTCCAGGCAGCCGATCAGGTTCATCAGCGTCGATTTGCCGGAACCGGACGGGCCCATGATCGCAACGTACTCGTTGTGCCGGATGCGCAGGTTGATGCCCTGAAGGGCGTTTACCTCCTGCTCGCCCATCTGATAAGTCTTCCAGAGATTTTCAACGACAATCACGTCGCTTGCCGGGCCGCCGTCGCCGCCGCGACTCCCTGGCGCGCCACCAAGAGCGCCGCTGCCGGGTCTCAACACTGCTTCCGATACCACCATCAATCCCCCGCCCGCTCGCGTATCGATGCCGGTCCACTTTCCGTGTCCCGACTCAAGTTTAGGAGCCTTCGTCGCCCTTGGGCGCCAGCTCCGCTTCCGTCGCAGCTTTCACAGGCGCATCATTTTTCAGCGCACGCAGCACCTTGTAGGTTCCAGTCACGATCTGGTCGCCGGCCTTGATCGGGCCTTTCACCTCAATTTTGGACGTCCCGCTGATGCCGGTGGAGAGCGGAACAAAGTGCGCCCGCAGCTTGCCCTGCTCCTGCCGGAGCACGAAGACGCCCTGCTGGGAGGATGAGCCATCGGCAGATCCCTTGGAATCTGCCTGCGAAGCTGCCTCGACTGCAGTGCCGCCCTTCAGTGCGCTTGCTGCAGGCGGAGCGGTCAGCGCCTGGATTGGAACGGAGAGCACGTCTTTCTTGTCCGCTGTCGTGATCTTGGCCGTCGATGATAGACCTGGACGCAGTGCCTCGACATCCTGCCCCGGGTCGAGAGTCACGACAACCTTGAAGTCCTTCGCTTCCTCGGTACCACTGGTTGATTGGCTCGTCGAAACGCCGGTCGAGCGCAGCAGCGCCTGATCGCCTACCTCGGTGACATGGCCTTTCAGGACTTTGTCGGGCAGCGCATCGACCGTGATGTCGGCCGGCTGGCCGATCTTCACGTTTACGATGTCGGTTTCGTCGATCTTGACCTCGGCTGTGACAACCGACATGTCGGCGATCGTCATCAGCGTTGAGCCCTCGGCATTCTGTATGCCGACCACCATCGTCTCCCCCTCACGTACCGGCAGGTTCGTCACAATGCCGTCATACGGCGCGACGCTGACCGTTTTATTGAGCGAGTCGATGTTGGAGCGGAGGGTCGCGACCTGGGTACCCAGGTGGCCACGTGCCGAGTCGGTCTGCGCCTTGGCCTGAACGAGCGCCGCCTTGGCCTGCGCTACGCTGGCCACGTCAAGATCGTAGGCCGCCTTCCGTGCGTCGAAGTCCTGCTTTGAGACAAGCTTCTCGTTATAGAGCTGCTGATAGCGGTCATAGTCAAGCTTCTTCTGCTCGAGATCGGCATCGGCGTGCTCGATATTGGCCTCAGCAGTCTGCTCAGCAGCGACATAGGAGCTGATGTCTGTCTTTGCCGACGAGATTGCGTCCTTCTGCGCGGCCACATTGGCCTCGGGCTGCACGTTTTCGATCGTGGCCAGGATCTGCCCGTGATGTACGTGTTCGCCCTCTTTTACGTAGAGGTGCGTGATCCGCCCGAAGGCAGTCGCGCCGATATTGACGTACGTCTTCGGCCGGATTTGCCCGGTACCGCTGACGATGGAAGTGATTTCACCCCTGTCTACCTTGCCGACGAGGACCTTGGTGTAAGCCCCTCGCGCCCGCAGTACGGTGAAGACCGCTATCGCGGCCAGAACGAGGACGATGCTCCCGATCGCTGCAGCTCGCTTCCACTTCATGGGCCTGCTCCGCGCCACCCCGGCACTCGCACTAGCTGCTTTTCGCGTACGGCTCGGGGAGAATCCACGCCATCATATCGCGCGTTTGTTCTCGCAGGGGAAGAAAGGACGGCATACATCGAAGTATGGGATAACGGCTGACCTGACCTACGCACTCGCTTAACCCGCCGGTTCCAGAGCCACTTTGACCAGAATGTAAGAAGGCAGACACCCGCATTTTGCGAGGCAGCTTCCTCCTAGCCCTCGGATGTATAAGAAGCCGGCAGGATGGGAAGCAAAGAGTACCTGCCGCAACCCGGGGCGACGACATGGGTTTACCCGGAAGAGACCGGCCGATCCGGCCGCGAAGAGTCAGAAAGGAGATCGTGATGAGGAATAGGAATTTACAGCGAGTAGCTTGGCTGGGTCTGTTGGTGGCCACCATGCCAGTCGCCGGAGCCTACGCGCAATATGTCCGGGTCGCCCCACCCCCGGCCGTAGTCGAGCGGCCACCCGCTGCACCGAGACCAGGTTACGTGTGGGTCCCGGGCTACCAGCGCTGGGATGGACGCCGGTATGTGTGGACAGGAGGCCGATGGGTCGCCCCGCCCCGCCGCACGGCGGTCTGGGTGCCGGGCCACTGGGTACAGCGCCCGCAAGGCTGGTTCTGGATACAGGGCGGCTGGCGCGGCTAAACTGCGAGATCCGAGCAAGGCACCGCCGACATACCGAATGGCAAGAAGCGCAAAAGGCAGGCTCAGCCTGCCTTTTGCGCTTTAGTCTAGTCTCGTTGCTTTATCTCTGCCGGTTGAGGCGTCCTGCTTTCCCCGTGCGGTCGTGTCGGAGCACCTAGTGCTGGCTGCGCGAGGTTGCCAGTTGGATTGGGCCAAGATGCCCCTCCGGATGACTTTCCTGACTGTCGTTGCGGTCGCTCGAAGACCGCTGACGCAGCAGGTACACCTTGCGGCAGAGCCCGCACTCCCACGGGAACAGTCCGAACCGGGGAAGGATCGACCTCTGCAGGAAGCCGACTCGCCCCTGACGGCGCAATTCGATCCCGTCGCACTGAGGGCAGTGAAGCTTTCCGCCAGCCGGTTCCAGTTCATATCGCGCTAGCGTCATCTGGTCTGCTCCTGAGTAAACCGCCTACTTCCCTGATCGACGCAGCTGGTGAGAACATGAGGTCGTACCCGGATATACTCAGCTCGGCCGGCAAGCCTACCTTCCTGAAAGAGGAACGTCTGCCACTGAACATACGTTTATCACCGGCAATACCAAAGTAACCTGTGGAAGCGGAAAAATCCTTTAATTCTTCCGGCTTCCGCCCTCTGGATCTTGACCCTCGTACCTGCGAACCGCTGCCGGATCTTTGGAAGCCTCAGTGGCACGCGATGCCGGGCTACCCTGCAATATCAGCTTCGCCTGTATTACCGAAGGATTGAAGTTTCAGGCCGTGCGTAGCGCTTGCTCACCCAGCATGTGCTTGGCCAGCCGGATCAACTCCCCTGGAGGGAACGGCTTGAGCCGGAAGACCACTGGCTCGTCTCCGTAGGCCGTTTCGGCATCCGGCAGTCCGCTCAGTACAAGGATTGGAAGCCCAGGCAGAAGGCTTCGCACCCGAACGACCAGTTCGGGGCCGTTCATCCCAGGCATAAGGTGATCACTCACCAGAAGGCCGATGGAAAGCCGCACTGCCGAGTCCTCAAGAAGCTCTAAAGCCTGTTCGGCCCCGTGCGCTACCAGCACGCTTGCCCCGGACCGCAGCAGGATAGCGCGACGCGCTTCCGCCTGAACGGGATTGTCATCTACCAGCAAAATCTGGGAACCCATGAGCACTCTACCGTTCCACCGCGGCCGAGGCGCAGCATGTGAGGAGATGTTGCCAGTCACAGGCAGGGTTGCACCGCGACCGCGTCACTGTACCCCGGCGGTACCGTGCTGCGGAGAGTATTTACGACCAGGCCTGCCGCGTCGCGATCGGCGTTCGGCCTGGAAACAGCCTGCTTTGCCGGGTCCAAACGCACCTTCGCTGAAAGTAAGCCGCCCCTGGTTGCCCTCTGCGACAATAAGGGTTGCTGAACACCTCTCTGCTTCGCGCATATGGCACGGGTCCGAGAAGGTCAGGGGATGGGGACAATGCCAGCATTCGGCAGTTATGCACTCCTGCTCGCTTTTGCGCTGAGCGCTTACACGCTCTTCGCAGGCACAGTCGCGCTGCGCCAGCTCGCGCTCGCCGGTCCCGGCTCCGATGGTCGAAGCCGCGCAAACCGAGTTGCCCCGGAGCGCCTGGCGGAGACTGCCCGACGAGCAGGCATCGGCAGTTTTTTTGCCATCACCGGCGCCGCCTTTGCCTTGGTATGGGCAGCGTTCACCAACGACTTCTCGGTCTCCTACATCCTGCATCACTCGAACCGCGCCCTACCTGGGCCCTACAAGTTTGCAGCGCTGTGGAGCGGCCAGGAAGGCTCACTGCTGCTGTGGGCTTTCCTGCTGGCCGCTTATGGCTTCGTCCTGCGGCTGCGGCACCGGACCGATGTAAAGCTATTTGCCTACGCCTCGACCATCCTGGCCGCGATCCAGCTCTTCTTTCTCACCCTGATCAATTTCGTCGCGCCGCCATTTGCTCTGGTTGGCGGCACCATACCGTCCGACGGCTTCGGGCTCAACCCGTTGCTGCAGTACCCGGAGATGGTGATCCATCCGCCAATGCTCTACCTGGGCTATGTCGGCTTCTCAGTGCCGTTTGCTTTTGCGCTCGGCGCGCTGATGATGCGCTACCCGGGTGAGAAATGGATCAGCATCACCCGACGCTGGACGATGGTTACCTGGGGGCTGCTGACAGCAGGGATATTCCTCGGTGCACACTGGGCCTACTCCGTGCTGGGCTGGGGCGGCTATTGGGGCTGGGATCCGGTGGAGAATGCTTCGCTCATGCCGTGGCTGACAGGCACCGCATTTCTGCATTCCGTCATGATGCAGGAGCGGCGCGGCATGATGAAGAAGTGGAACGTCTGGCTGATTTTCGCGACGTTTCTGCTGACCCTGCTAGGCACCGATCTCACGCGTTCGGGGCTGGTGCAGTCCGTGCACGCCTTCGCGCAGAGCTCGATCGGCAGCTGGTTCCACGGCTTCATGGCGATTACGCTGCTTGTTTGCACCGTCACCTTCTTCCATCAGCGAGATCACCTGCAAGCCGAGCACCAGATCGAGGCGCTGGCGTCGCGCGAGTCAAGCTTCCTGTTCAACAATATCGTCCTGCTCGCCGCCTGTTTCACTATCCTATGGGGCACGCTGTTCCCGATCCTCTCGGAGTACGTGCAGGGCAACCGGGTTACGGTCGGCGCACCCTTTTACAACCGCGTCGCCGTGCCGATTGGCATCTTTCTGATGCTGCTGACCGGCATCGGTCCCCTGCTAGCCTGGCGCTCCGGCTCGTTGCGATCGCTGCGCCGCAACCTCGTGCGCCCGGTCCTCGGCGCACTGTTAGTCGCCGTGCTGCTGCTGGTCTGGGGTGAGCGGCCATGGGCGGATATCGGCACCTTTTACGCCTACACCGTCTGGGTGTTCGCGACCTTTGTTGTGACAGCGGTGTGCTCGGAGTTTGGGCGCGGCGCGCAAACGATCCACAGGCAGACCGGGCGCGGTTTCTTCGCCTCGTGCCTCCTGCTGACGCAGCGGAACACCCGGCGGTATGGCGGCTACATCATCCACCTGGGCGTCGCGGTAATCTTTATCGGCTTCGCCGGCTCGGCCTTCAACCAGAGCCAGGAGCGCGAGCTTGGATTCCACGACCGCATGCAGGTGGG
Source organism: uncultured Acidobacteriaceae bacterium (assembly GCA_964245435.1). GTDB lineage: Bacteria > Acidobacteriota > Terriglobia > Terriglobales > Acidobacteriaceae > EB88. The sequence continues at coordinate 57,065 of CAXTMF010000006.1, read as the reverse complement.
GCCGTACACGCTGGTCGCTGAAAGCTTCACGCAGGATTCGAACCTGAACTACGACGCCGAGTACGCGCTGCTTGACGTGTATGAGCGCGGCAAGCTGATCACGACGCTCACGCCGGCGAAGCGCTTTTACCCTGCCAGTCAGCAGACCGAGACGATCGTTGCAAACCGCTCCACGCTGGCGGCCGATCTTTACACGGTGTATGCCGGCAAAAACCCCGACACAGGCCAGCCCGTCATCAAGGTTTTCCTGAACCCGCTGGTCGCCTGGATCTGGATAGGCGTGCTGCTGGTGATAGCCGGCACGGTAGTTGCGCTTGCCCCGAACCGGACAAGCGTGCTGGCGATGGAGCCGAAGCCCTCGCGGGGACGGCGCGGGTCAGCGAGAGAGACGGACGCCGTGCCTGAGCATCGCGGCCGACTGCTGCCGGCCGGTGGAGGCGACTAGTATGGCCGGTCCAGCTCCCCTGCGGCCGGTCTGGAGCCTGCTGCTGGCCGGGGCCGTGCTCCTTGGCAGTACGGCAGCCAGCGACATGGAAGGCCGCTACAACGCGCTGAACCACCAGATGATGTGCACCTGCGGTTGTGCGCAGCTGCTGGGTGAGTGCAACCACGTCGGGTGCCCCAACTCGCCGGGCATGCTCAAGACCCTGCGCGCAGACCTGGCTGGCGGCATGAGCGACCACAGCATCCTCGAGGCTTTCGCACAAAGCTACGGACCGGAAGCACTGGCCTCGCCGCTGCTGACTCGCTTCAACCAGGCTGCGTGGTTCGTGCCGCCAGCGGTGCTCGTCCTAGGCATCTTCGGCGCTCTCCTGCTGGTGCGCCGCTGGCGTAGGAGCAAGGGCGCTCACGTTGAGCAGGCGCCAGTACTGACGGGCATGCAGGCGGAAGCACTGGCGCGCGTGCGTCGGGAAACGAGCGGCGAATGACAGTCCTGTTGGCTTGCGCCCTGCTGACGATTGCGATTGCCGTGTATGTCTTCTACCCGGAACGGCAAGTCGCAGCCCAGCGCGAGAAGACGCGGCTTGAGTTCCTCGAAGAGCGGAAGGCGATGCTCTACGACAATTTGCGCGACTTGAACTTTGAGCACCGGACCGGCAAGTTCCGCGACGAGGAGTATGCGTTGCAGCGGGCGTCGCTTGAGACCGAAGCAGCCGGCGTAGTCGCCGAAATTGAGCAGCTCGCGGCCGCCGCGCGCAGACAGGTGCGGAGATCGTGACATCGCTGCTTCGAGAGGCAATGTTCCCGCAGCGCGTAGGCGGCAACTTCGGCCAGCGCTCGGCTGTGCATGCCCGGCGCTTGCTGCTGTTTCTGCTCATCGGTCTAAGCCCTATACCCGCCATCGCGGCCACCACCATCTCCGGCGCCGTCATGGATCGCACCACGGGCAAGGTTTCTGCCGGCGACACGGTCGCGCTGATTGCATTCAACGGCGGCATGCAGGTAGCTGAGCAGACGAAAACGGACGCGCACGGACGCTACACGCTTGCCATCCCGGATGCTGGCGTTCACCTCGTGCGTGTAGATCACCAGAAAGCGACGTATTTTCAGCCGATCCCGGCCGAGGCTCGGACAGTCGACGTGGATGTGTACGACGTCGCGCCGCAGGTCGACGGCATTGCGACCGAGGCGGATGTTCTGAGCATGCAGACCGCTCCGGGAACCGGCGAAGGTGAAGGCGGGCTGCGGGTGACGGAGGACTTCTTTGTCCGCAACAGCTCGGAGCCGGCACGCACGCAGCTGAGCGACCATGCCTACGAGTTCTACCTGCCCGAAGGTGCAAAGCTCCAGGGCACGGCCGCGATGGGTCCGGGCGGCATGCCGGTTGAAAGCTCCCCGGTACACCTGCCGGGCACAGGCCACTACGCGTTTGTTTTTCCGGTACGGCCTGGCGAGTCGCGCTTCCAGGTAAGCTACACGCTCCCGTACACGGGCAAGGACCTGGGCTGGACGCAGCGGGAAGCGCTTACGACCGAAAACCTGGTGGTACTGCTGCCGAAGAGCATGCGGTTTACGCCTGCGGGAACAGAGTGGCAGCCGGTACCGGCCAACCCGGACGCGCAAACCTTTGTGCGCAAAGGCGTCGCGCCCGGTACGCCGATCGCGTTTTCGGTAGCCGGCCAGGGTGAGCTGCCACGCGAGACACAGAGCACCGGTCCCGACGGCGGCGGCGGCAATACTCCCGTAGCGACCAGCGGGAGCATGGCGAACGACACGCGGCCTGGCGGCGGACTCGGGCCGCCGGTTGATACGCCGGATCCGCTGCAGAAATACAAGCCGTGGCTGCTTGGAGGGCTCGGCGTGCTGCTGCTGGGGGGCGCGGTATGGCTGCTGCGCGGCCAACCGCAAACAGACCGCCGAAGCATAGGCCGTGAAGACCCGGACCTTACTCATGAGTTTGCCGGCGAGCCGAGTGAGCCACGCGCACTGCGGCCGGCGCTCGAGCGTGCGCTGCTCGCGCTGGAGCGGGAGCACGCGCTTGATCTCATCGGAGAGGACGAGTACCTGGAGAGCCGGATGGCCTTGCAGCGCCTGCTGCACAGGGCTTTGGCTCGCGAGGCCGCCGAAGCGGAACAGCCGGCCGGGTCGCGCCGGTAGGGAGCAGAGCAGAAACATACCCCTGGGTAAAGGCTACAGTGTGAGCGCCTCAATCGACGGCCGAACCGGCTGCCGGTACTCGCAGACTGGGTGTCTTCCCCGAGTCGCTCAAGGTAGGCGAGCGGAAAGCCAACGCACTCCGATGCCCTCTGGAAAGCAAAGGTTGGGTGTCGGCTTGCTAGGTACTGTCGCGCCACTTAGAATGGGGCTGCTCGCAGGAGTTCCGCATCATGCCGATTCATCGCTTTCCGCCTTCCGTTTTGTGCAGGTCTTCCCTGCGGCTTGCCGCCTCAGCAGCGCTCAGCTTTGCCGCAGCCGGTGGCGTGGCACTGGCGCAGCAGGCTGCTCAGCCGAGTGACAGCCTGGCAACGCCCGTCTCGCTGAGCACGACTCCCAGCACCACGAACGGAGACGGCAGCATGTCTGCCGCGCAGGCCAACGCAAAGGCTGCGCAGGCGCTGCTCGACGCAGAAGCAGCCGACCCTGGCGGCAAGAACGACCCGAACAGCCCACTAAACCGGAAGCTGTCGGACAAGGAACGCTTCACCCAGCAGAAAGAGCTGAAGCAGGAGTTGAAGGGGCCTTACAAGAAGTGGGCCACCGAGGATGTCCGCTGGATTATCACCGATCAGGAGATGAAGGCTTTCAAGTCGCTTTCGAACGATGAAGAGCGTGACGCCTTTATAGAGCAGTTCTGGCAGCGGCGCAACCCTGATCCGGAGTCGCCGGAGAACACCTTTCGCGATGAGAACTATCGCCGGATCGCCTACGCGAACGAGCATTTTGCGGCCGGCAAGCCGGGCTGGCTGACAGATCGCGGCCACATGTACATCGCTTACGGCAAGCCGGACTCGATCGACTCGCACCCATCCGGCGGCAGCTACGACCGTCCGATGGAAGAAGGCGGCGGCCAGACCTCAACCTTTCCCTTCGAGATCTGGCACTACCGATACCTTGAGGGTATCGGCGACAACGTCGACATCGAGTTTGTGGATACCTGCATGTGCGGGGACTACCACATGACCATTGATCGCTCGGAGAAAGACGCCCTGCTGCACGTGCCCGGCGCCGGGCAGACCCTTTACGAGCAGATGGGTCAGGCCAAGCAGGCAGACCGCTTCCGGGGCGGGCTCGAGAATCTGGGTACGGGCCCGATGAGCAGCTCGCAGCAGTCTAAGGAATTCGACCGGCTGGAGCGCTACGCCAAGCTGCAGGCACCGCCTGTCATCAAGTTTCAGGATCTGAAACTCGAGGAGTTCCTCTCAACCCATAAGGTGCTCAACGGGCCGTTCTTCCCATTTGACGTACGTACCGATTATGTCAAAGTGACCGACGACACGGTGCTGATGCCGATCACGCTGCAGATCAAGAACCGCAACATTACCTTCCAGACCAAGGATGGCGTCTCCAAAGGAGAGGTGCACATCATCGGTCGCGTTTCGACGATCACAGACAAGATCGTGCAGACTTTTGAAGACACCGTCGAAGTTGAGGAGCCGAGCGAGCTGCTGCCACAGCAACTGGACAACTCGCAGCTCTACTGGAAGGCGCTGCCGCTGCGGCCGGGCCGCTACCGTGTCGACATTGCTATCAAGGACGTCAATAATCCGGATCACATCGGCACCTGGGCGCAGGGCGTGATCGTGCCTCGCTACGATGATGACCGGCTTTCGGCCTCCTCGCTGATCCTGGCGGCCAAGATGGAAAAGGTGCCTTCAAAGGAGATCGGCGCCGGCAACTTCATCATCGGAAACACCAAGCTGCTGCCCCGCGTCACGGCGAGCCAGACGCAACCAGCTATCTTCCATCAGAACCAGAACCTAAACTTCTGGATGCAGGTCTACAATCTCGGCATCAACCAGGACAGCAAGAAGAACGGCGCCACGATCAATTACCAGATCATCAACATGGCGGACAATAAACCGATCTTCTCGACCGACGAGAACTCGGCGACACTGGGAGCGAGCTCGGACCAGATTACCCTGGCCAAGACCGTGCCGCTCGCGTCCGTGCCAGCCGGTAAGTACAGCGTCAAGGTCAGCGTGAACGATGGCGTTTCGAAGCAGGAGATCGCCCAAACAGCATCGTTTACCGTCGAATAGCCTGCACGCGAGAGGCATAGGCGCTCCGTCCGCCACGCTTCTCGCTTTTTGCGCTACACTTCGGTCACGCACTTCCCGGATTGGGAATCCGGGAGCATAGCAGGAACGGCGATCGGCCATTTGGAGAGCCGAAGCTGGCAAGCCTTTCAGGGAGCAAGCGCAAAGAAACGGGTTCTCGACCTGCGAGTGACACCTAAACTTTCCAGATTCGTCGGCCTGGCAGTCGCGTTCGTTGCTGGCACCTTCGCCTCATCACCTACGGCCTCCGCACAGGCATCAGCTGTGCGCGTCTTCCCGGCCGATGCAACGTTTCCAGGTGCAGGCGACGCGTTGTCCGGCTCGGTGAGCGGCGTACTCCGCCGCGGACTGCTTTCCGGAGTCTCGGGTGTCGTTCGCGATCGCATGGGCCGGCCGCAGATAGGCGCCCTGGTCGAGCTGCTCGACGCCCACTACGGCATCCTGGCGCGCACCTTTACGGACGATCACGGCCGCTACTCGCTGCCCCGGCTCGGCCCCGGTGTTTATCAGCTCAAGGCGACCGGAGCGCTCTTTCTGCCGACCATCCGGCCCGATCTCCGTCTGCTTGCCGACTCACGAGTCATCGTCAATTTAACTCTAAGCACTCTGTACCAGGCCCTGCAGTGGCTTCCGGCGCAGGCCCCGGCAGCTGACAGCACCCCGGATGACTGGAGCTGGACGCTGAGAGTTTCCGCGAACCGGCCGCTGTTGCGCGCTCTCAATCCCGCGCAGGCGCGCCTCGCAGCCGCGAATGGCGCACAGGACGTCCTGGGCCCGGTCGTATTCGAGACCCCGGTGTCGGCCGACTCGGCACGCACACACCGGATAGCCATCCGTAGCGGGTTGTCGCGTTTCGGCGAGGGCGGTACGGAGCAGCAGGCACTCTGGCGACCGAACGAGGCAGAGACCCGGGCGCTGATGCTTGAGGCAGAGAGTTCACTGGCGCCGGGCGGCTTTGGCCGGCTTTCGACTACCGCAGCGTACCGGGAAGAGCTGACACCCGAGCGCTCCATGATCACGATCGTGACGCTGTCAGACCGGCCGTCTATAGCTTCCGCTCCATCCGTGACCCGTTCCGGGCAGGATAGCGGCTTGGCGACAATGCGTGTGCGCTCGGCCTCTACGGCGAAGCTTGGCGATCTGGCAGAGGTCAGCGCCGGCACCGAGCTTGCATTTGCCCGCTTCGGCGGCCAGGCAACGACAGTCGGCAGCCATCCCTTTGCTGCTGTGACCGGCTATGCCGGCGGGACCACGGTGCGCTACAGCGTGGCGACTGCGCGTTCGGCAAGCGATGCGGATCACCTGGAGGAGGAGGCCTCCGAAGACGCGCCTCTTGTATCCGAGGTCGACGGGGAACTTCGCCAGGAGCAGGGTCTGCATCAGCAGGTGCAGGTCTCCCGGCACATCAGAAGCTGGACTGGTGAGGTCAGCGTCTTCCACGACTCGCTCGCTCATCCAATTGCGCAGGGTGCGCTCTCCGGAGACGAGGCAGCAATCGACTCGAGCAACGTGCTTTTCGATCCGGCGTCCGGAACCATCGCAGTCTCGGGCCAGGGTTACCGGGGTGGCGGCGTGATGGCGATGCTGCGCGACCAGCTCAGCCCCGACACCTGGCTCTCGTTGCGTTACGCGATGGGTGAAGCGCTAGCGTCACCGTCGGCCTCCTCTGCGCCCGGTTCCCTGGACGAAGCCGTCCATCAAATTGCCGCGCACCAGGCACAGATGGCCGCCCTGAGCGCCGGCACCCGCATCCGGCAGACTGGTACGGTGGTGCGCGGCAGCTACCGCTGGCAACCGGCCAGCACGCTTACCTCTGTAGCGCCCTTTGACGCAGCCGTCCCGGATGCGTATCTCGGCCTGTCTATCCGGCAGCCGCTGCACATGGAGCGCGCGGGCACAGGACGGCTGGAAGCGATCCTTGATGTGCGGAACCTGCTAGCGCAGGGCTACCGACCATTTCTGTCGCAGGATGGAACGACGGTCTACTTCGCGCAGACGCAACGGTGTATCGCGGGCGGGATCAGCTTCTCGTTCTAAGCGGTCTGAGCTTCGGGTTTGCGTAGAAGCGCTAGCATTCTAGGGTGCAGGGCGACGGAGGACTGACGCTCTCGCCTGCGCCGCTGGGAGGCAGGTCCTTCGCTTAGACACCTTCTCCTCTACTGATCCTCGCGGGGCTTTGCTCAGCATAGTTCCCTTCAGAAGACCTTAGCTGAATCTGATATGCCGCGTTACCACTCCGTGTAGGCGCGTCCGTCGGAGCCGGTCTGCGCCGACCCGCTGTGCACGTTATCGATGCCGCCTTGCGTCTGGTCGACACTCTCGACACTGTCCTCAGTGTCCGGCACCCAGGTGCTGTCGCTATGCGTCACCGGGTCCTGCGGGATCTCCTTCAGATAGCCTGCCTGCACCAGCTCATCCAGCGACTGCGGCGCCTTCTCCTTGTCCATTGTGAAGGAGTCGATCGCCTGCCGCATGACGTGGAGATCCTCCCGCAGCACGGCTTCACGCGCGTTTCTCAGCGAAGTAACGTAGCTCGGGATGGCGATCGCGGCCAGCACGCCGATGATGAGCATGACGATCATCAGCTCAACCAGCGTGAACCCGCCTTCGTGCTGCGTTCCTACGCCTTCGCGCGGCATGGACTCACCACCGGCAACAGGGAAGCTGCTCTTGCTCCGGATTTGCTCTGCTCGGGTCTTCACGGCGCTCATATTCCTACCAGGTGGAGTACTTGGTGCCGTCCAGGGCGGTCCCGTCCGACTTGGAGTAGACATCAAAAAGGCTCTGGCCGCCGAACGAGGTGCTGTCCGGGTCGTCCTGCATGGAGCGCTCACCCCACTCGTCCTTGCCGGTCATCGGGTCGACCGGGATGTGGCGCAGGAATTTAACCTTCTTACCCTGCACGTCCACACCATCGACGAGCGTCTGCAGGTCGGGCGGGTAGCCTCCACTGTCTACCTTGATCTGAAAAGCATTGCGGTCGGCTGCGTCCTTGTAGTGATCAATTGCGGCCCGCATGGTCCAGAGGTCGTAACGCAGTTCGCGCTCCTTTTCCCGCTTCTTCTCAAAGCGGGTGATCGGAATCGCGGCCGAAGCGAGAATGGCGAGGATTGCTACCGTCACGATCAGCTCGACCAGGGTCACGCCGGCCTCACTCCGTGAAGAGCCGGTGCCGGCCTCACTACGCAAAGAGTCGGCGCCGGCCTCACTCCGTGCCGCGCCAGGCTGCAGCTTCAGCGGCCAAAGCCACCGATGGCTATAGCGAGTTGGCGCCTGCACCCTCATCACTTGATGTGTATGACGCCTTGAGATCCGGTTGCGGGTAGCGGCTGCTGCTTGCTGTCGCGCACGACCGGCCGGGTGATAGCGACCGAGGCGTCTCCGGCCGCCTTGGCCTGGAAGGTCAGGGTGCAGATCGATCCGGAACCGGTCACGCCGGCAACCCCCGGAGGTCTAGAGGTCGAGATCGCAACATTGCCGGCACCGTCGTCACGGTGGACCAGGGCGATGGCCTGACCGTCACGACCAAGCAGGTCGCCGGTATCGACGTTCATGAGCTGGAGCTTGGTCTGGTCGTAGCTGAGCTGCAAGGGAACGGAGTAAACGTCTTTCCCTCCGCTGAGCATGATCTGCTCCTGGAAGATGTTGCCGACGGTCTGATTCGCATTCGCAGGGACGAGCTGGAGCGAGACAGGCTGCCCGCCCGCCGCAGCAGTTGCTGCCGGCACACCGGTGGCTGCACTCTGGAGCTGCGAAGCACTTACATTCTGACCGGGAATCTCACCTTGCATCTGGGCGGGGTTCGTTCCATTCGGGATCTGCGGACGGGGCGCGCCGATGTTCGACGTCGAGCCGGTCTGCCCCTGCATGGCGGCGGGTGGTGCAGGCGCGGGCCCATCAGCACTGTCGTCGTCGGTGAGGTTACCCCCCATGCGCCGCAGCTGGATGTCGTTGGTGGTGCCGGTATCAACCTGTTTCAGGTTGAGCGGCGAGATGTCAGCAGCGCGCACGATGTGCGGCACCAGCAGGAAGACGATCTCGTCATCCGTGTCGTTGTCTGTGTACTGCGAGAAGAGGTACTTAAGCAGTGGTACCTGGCTGAGGCCGGGGTAGCCCGAGATGCTCTTCGAGACTTGCTTCTGCAGGATGCCGCTCAGAATCGTTGCTTCGCCCTCACGAACGCGGATGGTCTGCTCGCTGACCTGCTGATTGATGATTGGCTCATTGATGCCGCTGGCTACGCCTGAGTTGGCGCCTTCGGAAGAGACCTCGATCTTCAGCTTCATCGAGATATCGCGGTCGTAGTGCACAGTCGGCTTCATGTCGATGTTGACGCCGATGTCGAGGTACTGAAACTGTGTGTTGACCAGCGAGGAGGTAATGGCGGTAGCGACGCCAGCCTGGTACGAACCGGTGGCGACGGGAAGCTTCTCACCAATTTTGACCTGCGACTCCTGGCCGTCGGTCGCGCGCAGGCGCGGATTCTGGATGGTCTTGGTCGTAGCATCGTTCAGCAGCAGGTCGAGCGAAGCCGGGCCGATGCTTACCGCGAAGTTCGTTGAGTTGATGTGCGCCAGCTGATTGAGCTGCAGCGCACTCGAGGAGGACGGTGTTGTCGTAGACGTCGTGGTTGCGGTGGTACTGGCCGTCGTCGTGCCAGTCAGCGCATTACTCTGCTGGAAGTTGATGGAGGCGGTCTGCGGCAGCTGGATGCCGTACTGCCGCATTTTCGCCTTGCTGACCTCAAGCACAGCGATGTCGACCACTACCTCGGCGCGCGCCTTGTCGAGATCGTTGATCAGCTTGCCGGCGAGCAGCAGCTCATCCGGGGTGCCGCGCATGATGATCGCGTTCTGACTGGGTACGCCGTAGAGCTTTGCGGTCGTGAACACATTGCGCAGCGCGGTCTGGATGTCGTTGAGGTCATTCTGCTGCGCTACGTTGGTCAGATAGAAGGTTTGAACAGCTTCCTCGTCGAGCTCCGTCCGCTTGCCACGGGTGTTCTGCGCGACGAAGATCGTATTTGCGGTAATCGGCCGCCAGAATGTACCCGAGACGGTCCCGACAATACGCAGAGCGTCATATAGGTTCACATTCGAGAGATCGATCTGCAGCATCGTCGAGTGGTAGTCCGGGTCGAACAGGACATTGATGCCGGCGGTTTTGCCGATCGTTTGGTAAACGACCTTAGCGTCCTGCGACATGTGCAGAGTGAGCGGCTCATTCGAAATCGGTTTCAGCTGCGGCGGTCCGCCCAGGTCGAGCAGCTGCTTGCGCTCGCCGGGAGCCATGGCCGCCTCGGGTGGCGGCACATTCGCCTCGCCCTCCACCTTCTCACGGGTGACGCGGATATCCTGCGAGGCCAGTTCATTGCTGGGGTCGATCTCGAGCGCGCGTAGAAACTCAGTCAGCGCGCCGGTGTTGTCGCCCTGGTCGCGCAGGCGCTCGCCCTGCTTGACGTGAACCGCCGCAGCATTCAGGCGCAGGCGCTCATAGGAGATCTTGTACTGCTCCTCGCCTGGCTTTTTCTGGTAGGCCTTGGCGTAGTCGTTGTAGGCCGCTTCCAGGTCGTCCCGTGCTTCGGCAGCCTGACCCATTTTGTAAAATTTGCCGGCCGACTGAGCCTGGGCCTGCTGCGCGGCAGGCACGGCGATAGCGGCGAGTGTAAGCGGAAGGCCCCAGTGGGTCAGGCGGTTCATGCAACTCCAGAGATAGGTTGGGCCTCGATCGCGTCGGCTACAGGCCGAGCTGGCCCGTGTGGATTGCTCTTGCCAACTGCAATCTATAGACGAACGCTGGCAAAGTATAGCACCGTGATTTCGGCAAAAAACCCGCTTGCGACCCCTGGTCGGAGGTCTTCATCTATCTTTAGTCATGGCCCGTCAGTCCACTTACCAGACCCAAGCAGCAGCCCCGACAGGCGCGCCGAAGAAGGCTGCGCCACGGGATCCGGTCGCCGCCGGAGAGCGGGATGCCGCGCAGAACCGGGCTGCGGGGCACAACTACTTCCTGATGGATCGCTTCGAGGCCGGGGTGCTGCTGCGCGGCTCCGAGGTGAAAAGTATCCGCGAGGGCAAGGCAAATCTGAAGGACAGCTACGGGCTGGTGAAGAACGGCGAAGCATGGCTGCTGAACGCGCATATCGGTCCTTACTCGCACACGGGTTTCGACGCGCATGACGCGGTGAGGACCAGAAAACTTCTGCTGCACTCGGGCGAGATACGGAAGCTGATCGACCAGACGCAGGCCAAAGGCTTCACGCTGATCCCGACGCGGCTTTACTTTCGCAATGGGCGCGTGAAATGCGAGTTGGCTGTGGCAAAAGGCAAGCAGGACTGGGACAAGCGTGCAACAGAGCGCAAGCGCGAGGCCGACCGAGAGGCGCGCACCGCGGTCGCGCAAGGCAAGGGTCGGTAGCGGTCGGTACGATGGGGTGCAAGGCAAGCACACTGACGCGGGGGCAGCGCCTACTTCTTGGCGGTACTTTGTGGCGCCGGATGCCTCTCAGGACTGCGGCGGCTGAAGGATTCGCTCGGCGAGCCTCGCGATAAAGGCGATGGCGTCGATGGTCTTGCCGTACTCAACCCGTGTGGGTGCGATGACGGCGAGCGAGCCGGAGTGATCCTGACCGAGCCGGGTCGGTGCACCAATGAGTACGAAGTTACTCATCTCCGGCATATCCGGCAGATCGCCTTCCAGCCCGACAACAACGCGGACCGTCTGCTGACGCGCATCGACGTAGGCGCGGAGGAGGGCCACGAGCCGCTGCTTCTCTTCAAGCGCGGCTAGCATCTGACGCAGCATGGAGCGGTCGAGCTCGCTGCCGAGCAGGTTGCCGACCCCGCCGATAAAGATCGTGTTTTCGGTGCTGGTATGCTGCAACGCGCCGCCGGAGCAGAGCTCCTCGACGGAGCGAAGCAGGCGATCGTAGGCGCTCTGTTCCTCAGCCATGCGGATGTCGAGCTCGGTACGGATTCGCTCGACCGACCAGCCGCGGAAGTTCTCATTCAGATATCGAGCGCTCGCATCGAGCTCAATCGAAGAAAGCTCACGTGGCAGACGCAGAACACGGTCGAGCACAACACCGGCTGCAGTGACAAGCACGGCGAGAACACGGCCGGGGCCAAGACGCGAAAAGTGTATGTGCTCAAGCGCGTGCGACTCACTCGCGGCGAGAAGAGCGATCCCTACGCCGCTCGAGATCGAGGCCAAAACCTGCGAAGTGCGCTCGAGGAACTGATGAGCGGAAGAAACGCCGGCAAAGCTGTCTTCAATCTCGGACCGCCGGTCGGGCGAGAGCGCCGACGGGAGAGCCGCAGTAAGCCCGGGCGAAAGCAAAGAGCCCGCCAGCTCGCGGTTGTCGAGTTGCTCGACGTAGAAGCGAAAGGCGAGCGTCGTCGGGATCCGTCCCGCCGAGCTGTGCGCCTGATCAAGCAATCCGGCATCGCCAAGTGATGCCATGACGTTCCGGATGGTCGCGGCGCTCATGCCGTCTTTATGGGCAAACAAACGGGCGAGAGCCTGCGAGGCTACCGGTTCGCCGGTAGAGATGTATGCCTCGATAATCGCCAGCAGGACAAAACGCTCCCGCGGGCTAATGCGCACGGATGGAGGCATAGGGGTACCGGGCAGCCGCGAAAGTCGTGCGGGTGAACCGTGGCTGCTGATTGTCTACAGATGCGCGCGGCTGGTCAAGGGTGCCGATGGGCATTCACAGGCCGGAAGTGACCTTTTTCGGAAGAAACCTTCTGGATCTAAAGGCTCTGCTTCGGCCGGGCTAACGCCGGGATGCCCCAGCCGGCGATAAGCAATAGCACGATATAGGCCGCCTGCATTGCCGTGCGCGTCGGCACCTCAGGCATCGGCAGGCCGGAGACGGTGCGTCCGGCGACATGGATGTTGGCCGGGAAGATGGCAATCATCAGGAGCGCGAGGCAGAAAGTTGCGGGACGACGGGTTCGCGGTACAAAGAGGCCGGCTGCCCCGAGCAGCTCGGCGATGCCGGAAAGAACGATGATGGAAGGCGCCGGCGGGAACGGCGGCGGGAGCAGCGGAAGAAAGATCTGCGGGCGCAGAAGGTGGATGAGCCCGGAGCCCAGCAGGGGTGCGGCCGCAACAACCCGCATTGCGGTTCCGGCGCGAGCGTTTAGCGGCCGAAACCGCCGCGTGGTGAAAAAGCCGGCGGTGAGGGCGGACAGCGCCAGAAGCGGGACAGCGTAGCGCAGCTGGATGGTCACGGGTCAGGGCCGAACGCCATTGCTGGCTGAGGTCGCGGCGGGAGCAGCAGCGGGCGGTAGATCGTAGACCTCAATTGCGCCCCCGCGAAGAATGGCGAGCTTGTCGCCGTCCGGCGAGAGAGCAAAGTTTTCTCCCGCTGTCAGGATCGGGGTCGCATCAAGGACGGTGTCGGTCTTGCCGGTCTTTACGTCAAAGACTCCGACTGGTTCGCCCAGGATGGACGATTCGTCAACCGGATCAAGCGCAGATAGGCTGTGATCGACCTCAATCGATCCATATGCGAAACGGTTCCCGCTGGCGCTATAGGCGTAGGTGCCCCAGGTAAACCGCGATTGCCAGACCTGCTCCCAAAGTTTGTGTCCCTCCAGATCAAAGGCGTCGACAAGATGGTCGGGCGAGAAAGGAAGACAGCTCTTAGCGAGAAAGGCGCTCTGGCTGATGGGCTGCACCACGGGCTGACACGCGCTCGTGACATTGGCGACGATACGCGGATCTCCCTTGAAGGGGCTCACGAGGATATTCCACTGTTTGGCCTTGTCAGGCTGCACCCCGAGATACCCGCCCTCCACCATGGGCAGCACAACCGCCCGCTGCAGGCGGCCCATCCGGCTGGCGACGCGGCCCCGTGTGTCCACAACCAGCAGAGTGTACTGCTGAGGCTTGTCAGGAAAGCGCGGCGCGTCACCGCCCAGCGTGGGCGCGTTTGCCGCCCGTTCGCCCTCGTCGGAGTCCTCCTGCGCCGGTTTGGCGAACTGGACAGCCATGGTACCTGCGTCGGGCGAGAGCTGTACCGAAGCGAGGTGCCCTTCAGGATGGAGGTAGATCGAGAGCGAGAGTGTCTTGTCGCCGAGGTAAAGCGTGTCCCGTTGCCGCATCAGGAAACGGCCCTGGGGAAGCATCCATAGATAGCGCTCGCGATCATGGAGCCGCCAGGTACCTTCGGACTCAATCCTGCCTGCGGGCAGCGAGAGCACCAGCGCGCGGATAGTCTGGTCCTGGTCCTCGGCAGGATCGTCGGGCTCGCGGCGCATGAGCCTTGCCACATGAAAGGTAAAGAGCAGGTGCGTCGCATCGAGAAAGTCGAGTGTCGCAGCGGGAACACGATACGGCATAAAGAAGCGCGCGGGCGGAACGAAGCCGAGCGGCTCCACCGGGATACGCGCAGAAGGGTGAACGGCATCGGCGACGGGTTTTGCTGCAGGCGAAGCAGCTGTTGCCGAGAGGGTCGCGGCCAAGAGAATCGTTGGCAAGATGACCATGCCGCGCAGCCGAGCAGCTCGCGCCTTCTTCCACGGCACCATAGTTGCTATTGTGCAACAAGGCGCGTCCGGGTGAATATGCAGTTGAGGACGCTCCGGTTCCACGACATCGAGCGCCGGCAAGCCAGCTTTCCTCCGCCCGGCACGATTCGCGTCAGAACAGGGTCTTTTCGTGATAGAGCTTCCTACTTCCAGATTCCGCAGCCAGGCTGTATACCGCTTCTTAGCCTGGATGATTGCACTGACGCTTGGCTTGTTTGCCTCCCGGGCACCGGCGCAGATGCCAGATCCGGCAAAGCTGCCGGCTGCTGCGTCGGGCGAGCACTCCTTGAACGGTCCAGCTGGCGCAAACAGCCAGGTCACGTCGGCAAGTTCCGGCGTTCCAGCCGCGAGGGCAGTCCAGGGCGCTGCATTGCCCGCTATGGCGAGCTCGCTTCATGCATTCGACCCAGCGGCGCGCGACACATCTGTCGACCCTTGCACGGACTTCTATCAGTACGCCTGCGGGGGCTGGCTCAAAGCACATCCGATTCCTGCCGATCGCTCAAGCTACGGGCGCGACACCGAGGCCGAAGACGAGGATGAGCAGGTGCTTCGCACCATCCTGGAAAAAGCAGCAGCGGGCGGCCCAGAAAGGACGCCAAACGAGCAGAAGATCGGCGACGCATACGCAGCGTGCATGGATACAGACGCGATCGATACGGCGGGCGTGGGACCGCTGTCAGCGAAGCTAAGCCTGGTGGACGGATTGAAGCAGAAAGCCGACCTTCCGGCGCTGCTGGCCAGGCTACAGACGGCCGGCGTGACAGGATTGTTCTCTTTCGGAGCGCAGCAGGACTATCGCGATGCCACGCAGGAGATTGCTGCCGTCGGCCAGCCCCGGCTTGGACTGCCGGAAAAAGGCTACTACGAACGCCTGGATGGCAAGAGTGCGGAGCTGCGCAACGAGTACCTTGCCCACGTGCGGCGGACTTTTGTGCTGCTGGGCGAACCGGCAGTACAGGCATCTCAAGACGCCGATGCGGTTCTGCGGGTGGAGACTGCACTTGCCGAAGCCTCTTTGTCGCAGGTGGAGATGCGCGATCCGATCAAGCTGTATCACCGGACACCCCTGGTGCAGTTCAGCGCGAACTCTCCGGAGCTGGATTTCTCGCATTATCTCGAAGCGGTGGGAGCGCCACCGGTGCGCTTGCTGAATGTGGCCGAGCCGCTCTATTTTCTCTCGCTGCATGAGACGCTCGAGAGCACACCGATGGCTGACATTCGAGCGCTGCTGCGATGGAACATGGTGCGTGCGGCCGAGAGCACGGCTCTGCCTGAGCCGCTCGACGATGAAAACTTCGCCTTCTACGGCAAAGTGCTGGAGGGCGTGCCGCAGCAGCAGCCGCGCTGGAAGCGCTGCGCGGAGACTGTGGACCAGGAGCTAGGCGAAGCGCTTGGCGAGGTGTACGTCAAACAGCGATTCAGCCCGGCCGACAAAGCACGCGCCGAAGGGCTGACCCGGGCGATCGAAAACGCGGCTGACCACGATATCGATACGCTGGACTGGATGAGCGGGCCGACAAAGGCCGAGGCGAAGCAGAAGCTGCGCATGGTAGCGAACAACATCGGCTACCCGGACAAGTGGCGCGACTACTCGTCGCTGACAATCGCGCGGACTGATGCGTTCGGCAATGCAGAGCGGGCAGCCGCGTTCAACGTGGCGCGGAACACCCGCAAGATCGGCAAACCGGTCGACCGCAGCGAGTGGGTGATGACGCCGCCGACAGTGAACGCGTACTACGATCCGCAGCTAAACAGCATCAACTTTCCCGCGGGTATCCTGCAGCCGCCGTACTTCGATCCGACGCAGGATGACGCGGTGAACTACGGCTCGATCGGCGGCGTTATCGGCCATGAGTTGACGCACGGCTTCGACGATGAGGGACGGCTGTTTGACGGGCAGGGAAATCTGCGGGATTGGTGGCGCAAGGACGACGCAAAGCAGTTCGAGGAGCGCGCGGGCTGCGTGGAGGGCGAGTACAACGGCTTTGTCGAAATCGACGACAAGCATGTAAACGGCAAGCTGACCCTGGGCGAGAACCTGGCTGATCTGGCCGGGCTGCGGCTGGCGTTCCTCGCTTACGAGACACGAGCAAAAGAGACGGGTATAAGCCTGGATCAGGCAGGCCAGCCGGGTGACTCCACCTATGGCGGGCTGACGCCGGCACAGCAGTTCTTCGCGGCCTATGGGCAGAGCTGGTGCGAGAGTACCCGGCCAGATGCCATGCGGCAGAGGGTCGAGACCGACCCTCACTCGCCGGAGCAGTACCGGGTAAACGAAGTGATTGAGAACATGCCATCATTCGCAGAGGCGTTCCACTGCAAGGCCGGAACGGCAATGGTTGCAGCGAAGCGGTGTGCAATCTGGTGAGTGCGGATCGAGCGGGATATAAGTCCTTCGACTACGCTGCGCCTCGCTCAGGATGACCCGCCGCGTTGTGCGCAGGCTCGCATCCTGATGCGCTGTACGCTCGAGTACCTGCTGCGCGCCCGCCCAAGCTTCTGGCGACACCGTGCGCTGATCCTGTCACAGAGGCGGGAAATCAACGGCGATAGGGTAGAACTTGCGGAGAGCGTCAGCTTGACGAGATCGCCGGCCAGGTCCGGCATTCGCTGAATGTGCATGTTGAAGCCGATGATGTTCATGATGCGTTCTCAATCCCTCTTCGGTAATGGCTTGCCAGGTGTGGTGCCATCGACCCGAAGCAGCTTGTAAGAGCGGCACATAAGCAGATCGGTCGAAGACAACGGAGAGCTTCCCGCGAAAGGCGGTGTGGTGAACAGGTCGGCTTCCTAGTGGTTAGGCCAGCGAGCCGGCTGCTTCTGGGCTTCTCAGTCAGGGTTGTCTACCTGCGCAAGCGGCTGCGCCAGTACGGGCGAGCCGCTGCTGATCTGCTCGGCAACCGCCTTCCGGGTCAGTCTTCTCGATCGCTTCGTACCCTACACTTTTTGAGATTGTTCGCGCGTCACCGTACTCCATCGGCTCCCGAGGCCAGCACTGGACGTCGCCTGACCACGTAGCATGGACGAGACCAGGGCGACAGCGCGTGACGACATTATCGACACTACCATGGAGCAGCACTACCGGAGCTCAGACAAGGCGAAGAGCGTCCACGCTCGGCTATGCGGCCTGTGCTACGGCGGGGGCGCTGTGGAGCACGGGCTTCCTCTTCGGCAAGATTGCGCTGCGCTCGATGAGTTCGAACCACATGGTGCTGTATCGCTTCCTGTTCGCCTGCGTGGCGCTTGCGCCGGTGCTGCGGTGGCCGCGGCTCTCGGGGCGGGAGTGGGCACAGCTGCTGCTTGCTTCCCTGCTGGGCGTGCCGGTGCAGTTTCTCACGCAGTTCTACGGACTTTCTTTGACGACGGTTTCGCACGCGGCGCTGATGGTGGGCGCCATGCCGGCCATCCTAGCTCTGGGCGCAACCGTGTTTGCGGGGGAGCGGCTGCCGGTAGTCGGCTGGCTGGCGCTGGCGGGCTCGAGCGCTGGCGTAGCGTTGATCGTCTTGAGCAGCGGAACACACGGAGGCGCTGCCGGGCCGACGCTGGCCGGTGATCTTCTCATCGTGTTGTCTCTAGTGATCTCCCTTGCCTGGCTGCTGCTGAATAAGTCGCTGGTACGTGGGCACTCCGCGCTCCAGGTGACGGCATGGGGCCTGCTCGCCGGAACGGCAATGCTGCTGCCGTGGGTTCTGCTGGTGAGCGGGCCACCGCCGGTGCGCGGAGTACCCGGGATCGCATGGGCGTCGCTCGCGGCAAGTGGTCTGCTGTGCACGGCAGCCACCAGCGTGTTGTGGAACTGGGGCATGCGGCATGTACCGGCCTCCCGCGCGGCGGTTTTCCTGAACATTGAGCCGGCGCTTGGCTCCGCTCTGGGTGTGTGGCTGCTTGGCGACCGCCTGGGGCCGAGCGCTTGGGCGGGCGGTGGGCTGATTCTCGCGGCAGCGGTGGTGCTGACGAGCATGGGTCAGGGTGACGTCGAAATGGTGCTAGAGTAGGCGCGAACGACGCCTATCTGTCCCCGATCAAGACCTCGATGCCCGTGCTCAGCTCCACGCGGCCTTCGCGCGGGTTGACGAGAGGCGTTGAGTGTTGCGGCGCATACCGGTACTCGCCTTCCGTCGAGGAATATACGTTGCGGTACACATGCAACTGCGTGCCTACGACGCCGCCGACGGTTGCGCCGTAGTAATACTGGTGGATCCCGCCGGCAAGAGCCTCCGCATACGGAATGAAGGGCCCATAGGTGTGCGTCATGCGTGGCCCGGCTTCAAAGGCGTAGGTGTGGTCTGAGCCGGTAAAGCTGATCGCCGTACCGCGCGCGTCAAACCCGATCCAGTTGTGCCATTGCACGTCGGCAAGAACCTTAAAGCCGGTCGTCATCTGACGGTAGGCGAGTGTTTCAGACTGCGCACTCCCCAGAATGCCAAGGCTCAGCGTTGGACCGGAAAGGCCTTCAGCCACCTGGGCAAACAGCGGGCCTGCTGCGGCCAGCAGGCATCCTGCCGTAAAAGTTTTACAGATAAACATAAAGTTCTCCTTCTCTCCAGGCACTGAAAGGGACGTGCACACTAGCGTGTGGAACACCGCCGCTCCCAATGGCTTGAGCCCGGTACTATGTGCGACATGGTCCCTGCTTACGGGAACTATCGACTGCGGTCTGTGAAGGGAGAGGAGAGACTGCGCAAGGAGCCAAAGGCTGACCCTTTTCTGCACTTCGTGAGTGGTAGACCCGGATCGGAACAGAAAATGTGTTTCCCGCGCCTGTTGGTGTGAAGTGGCGCTTAGGTCCACATCTCAGAAGCGAAGTGTGGGACGAGTGGACGCGGGTCGCCCACGAACCTGTCAAACGCGCCGCTCTTCCGCCGCCGCTTGTAGACACGCCAAACCGAAGCCGAATGGCTAGCGGTCTGGTTGAGAGAGCTCCAGCACCAGGCGCTCCAGAACGAGACGCTTATCCGCCGGGCTCGACCGCAGCTCGGCGTCGGCGCGCGCCACAGCGCGAATGGCAGTTCTCAGCTCACGGCTCTGGAAGCGTTGGGCCTGACGGATGATGTCGTCAATTGCAAACGGCGGCGGTCGGAAGCCCTGCCAGAGAGCACTCCAGATCGCACGCGAATCGCGAACGTTCTTCTCGAGGATGACCAGCATCTGCCGGAAGGTACGGGCCAGCATGAAGAGGTGGCCGATCGCGGCGTCCTCGCCTCCGTCGCTCGCATTGAGCAGGCCATCCAGCAGGGCGAGCGCATGGGTCTTCTCCTTCTTCGAGATGGCGTCGGTCAGCTCGTACAACGAGCGCTGCTTGGCACCGAGCACCATGGTCTCCACGTCGGCATAGGTAATCTCGGAACGCCCGGTTGTATAGAGCAGTAGCTTCTCCCACTCGCTTGCGACGAGCAGCATATCAGCCGCGAGCGCGTCGGTCAGGGCGCGGGCAGCCTCCGGGTCGAGCCGCTTCCCTTCCCGCTTCGCTTCCGCCAGAAGCCAGCGCATCGCGTCTTCTTCGCCGGCGCGGGCCAGCTCGACCGTGCCGCACCACTCGCCAAGAGTTTCTCGGATCCGTTCGTAGCGGTTCTTGTCCTCGTAGTCCATCCGGCGCAGGTCGGCCGGGATGCGGATGTACTCGGCTAGAAAAATCAGGAGAGCGGACGGGTTCGGCGCACGAAAGTAGCGCTCGATTGCCGCAAACTCCTCCTTCTTGGCACCGCGGCCATACAGCGACTTCAGCCCGCGAATAAAGAACAGCTGAAAAGGCGCCATGAGCGAAGGCGACTGCGCGCGGTCGAGCACGTCGAAGATGCTCGTTTCAGCCAGATCAAGGTCGTGCAGGCAGAACTCGCGAAGGTCATCCGGAACAAAGCTCGCCACAAGCGCGCGGCGGCAGCGATCGTAGTGGAATGCCTCGTCGCCGACGAACACGTAGCCGGGCCGGAGCTTCTCCGCGGCCGCTCCTGCTCCCGAGCTATGGACCTCGGCAAGGAAGCGGTCCGTCGAAGCGAAACCGGCGCCCAAGGCTAGAAGCTCTCCGTCATGTCGGCGACCAGGTTCTGGGCGAAATCACGCGAGAGCCGCTGCACAGCTGCGGGATCTTCCTGCAGGAACGAGACCAGGTCCTGCGTGGACTCGTACTGCTGGCGAAAGAGGTAGCTGTTGTTTTGGTACAGGGTGCGGCCATCACGGTCAACGAGCCGTACCCGCGCCGTGATGGTGATGAGGTAGCTCGAGGACTGATTCGTCGTCGAGTCATAGGTGAGCGCATAAACGGTGAAGCTCGTGACATCGCCGTGCAGAACAGCATCTGCCGAGCCAGGATCGTCCGTAGTGACAGTTCTGAAAGCGGTCCGGCTCTGGATCTCGCGCAGCACGGCCTCGGTCATGCTGAGCTCAACGTGGTAGGCCTGGGTGTGGCTGATAAAGGTCGGTACATCGATGACGTGTACCGTGGCCGGCAGATGAGTTGGCGCGCCGGCGGTGTGGTAGCCGCAACCCGCCGGGAGGAACAAGGATGGAAGAAGCAGGTAAGCCAGCCGGCGTGAAAGAAGGCGGTGCATGCGCTTCTCATTGTCGCAGAGCGTCGCGTAATGAAAGCTGCCCTACGCACAGGGCTGACCCGGCGCGAAAAGGTTGTCGGCAGCTGTTGGCTGCCGTCTGCGGTTCGGGGGGCCGCTGATAAACTACACGCACCATGACTGCTTTTCCTGTCGAGCTGGTGCCCTCCATCCTGTCCTCCGACTTCGCGAAGCTCGCCGACGAGGTGGCAGCCGCGGAGCGTGGCGGCGGGACGGTGATCCACGTGGACGTAATGGATGGTCACTTTGTGCCGAACATCACGCTCGGTCCGCCAGTGGTGCAGTCGCTGCGACGGCACACGCGGCTTCCGCTCGACTGTCACCTGATGATCGAGAATCCGGACAACTTCATCCCGGCGTTTGCCGAGGCAGGCGCGAACTGGGTGAGCGTCCACTACGAAGCATGCCGGCACCTGCATCGCACGATTGAGCTGATCCGCCAACACGGCATGGAGCCGGGCGTGGTGCTCAACCCGGCCACACCGGTGGACCTGCTGGTCCCGGTACTGCCGATGCTGCACCACGTGCTCATTATGAGTGTGAACCCGGGTTTCGGCGGGCAGAAGTTCATCCGGTATTCGCTGACCAAACTGCGCCAGCTTCGTACGCTGCGCAGCGAGCACAACCTCCAGTTCCGGATCGAGGTGGATGGCGGGGTGGCTCACGATACGATTTCTCAGGTCGTCGAAGCCGGAGCGGAGCTGCTCGTCGCTGGGTCCGCTGTATTCGGCGACGGCCAGCCAGAGCGGGACGGCCGGCACCTGCTGGGTGCCGCAGAGGCGGCACAACGGCAGTCACGCGAAATGTTTGTGTAACCGGGAGAATCTGGCGAGAAACGTCCCGTCTACGCGACAAAGCCGGAGTGCCCGAGTAGCATATTCATAGTTTGTACAGAGCTTTGTAAGAGACGACCCGAGGCGGACTCCGCTGCTGCCGTAAGAGAAGCCTGCGCAGGCGGTGTCCCACTCCCACCGAGGTTTCCGATGTCGTTTTTCAAACGTAGTGCACCCCTTCTGGCCCTTGGCGTTTGCTTCTTTCTGATTCCGGCCAGCCAGGGCGCCACAAAGAAGAAGAAGAATACCGACCTGAGTGCCAACCCGCTCACTGACGCGAACTCGAAGCAGCCCGACAAGGAGCTCTTCGACAAAGCGATGGTTGCGATGAAGAAGGGCAAGTATGACATTGCCCGGCTGGACCTGCAGACGCTGATGAACACCTATCCGGACTCCGAGTACCAGATGCGCGCCAAGCTCACAGTTGGCGACACCTGGTACAAGGAAGGCGGCTCAGCGGCCATGGCGCAGGCCGAGCAGGAGTACAAGGACTTCATCACCTTCTTCCCGAACACGCCGGAAGCGGCGGAAGCGCAGATGAAGGTCGGCGATATCTATTTCGCGCAAATGGACAAGCCGGACCGGGATCCGCAAGAGGCCGAGCACGCCGAGGATGAATACCGGCAGATGATCCAGCAGTTTCCGGACTCGCAGCTGGTACCGCGTGCCAAGCAGCGGCTGCGCGAGGTGCAGGAGGTTCTGGCGCAACGGCAGTTTGAGATCGGTCAGTTCTACTCCACTCACGAGAACTGGGCAGCTTCGATAGCGCGCCTGCAGACGGTAGTGGATAACTATCCGCTCTTCTCGCACTCGGACCAGACGCTGCTCACGATGGGCGACGCGTATGCGCAGCAGGCCGCGATGATTGCGAACATCCCTGCGGCGCAGCTGCCGGCAAAGGCCAAGGCGGAACTCGAGCAGGCCTATAACGACCGGGCTGCGCAGGCCTGGAGCCGGATAGTGACCCGGTACCCGATGGCTCCGCACGTGGAAGACGCGAAGGACAGGCTGATTGCCGCAGGCCGACCGGTGCCTGAGCCTTCGGCTGCAGAGATGGCGGAGAGCGAGGCCGAGGAAGGCAGCCGCACGCAGATCAAGCTGAAAGACCGCGCGCTGCAGCTGGTCTCGCACGGACCCTCGACCATTGAAAGCGTACGCGTCGGTGAGCCGACGATGGCCGATGCTCCTGCGACGCTGGCACCGGCGGTGGCACAACAGTCGGTCAACAACTTCCAGTTGGCAATGAAGGGCGAGCCAATTCCGCCACCGGCGCCGCTCGGCGCAGTGCCGGCCGCAGTCGCCTCGGATGCTTCGGGATCGGGCTCAGGAACGGCGGTTCAGGCTGCTGGCACAGCGACGCCGGCTGTTTCGATGTCGAACGTACCGGATAGTTCTGGCGGAGCAGACCAGGTCGGAGCTGAAGTAGTCTCGGCGCCGACCTCCGGCGCACCCGCACCGGGGCCGAATGAAGTCGCGCCATCAAGCGCAGCGCCGACCAGCACGGACCAGCCGCCTGTGTCCGGTACTGCAGCGCCGGCTGCGAGCGGAACACCTGAAAGTACGCGAAACCTGGTACCAACGCCGCCGAGCGGCTCGGCCGTAGGCGCGGCTGCTGTCCCTGGCTCTTCAGCTCCGGGCTCCAGCGCGGCAGCACCCGCGGGCAGCAATTCGGATCGCGTGTACGGGCTGGCGCAGCCGGTCGGACCCAACACGCCGGCTGCGCTGCCGCCGGTTGACAAGCCTGCAACAGCGCCGGACCAGATCAACGACGTGAAGAGCACTGGCCAGCCTCAGGTTTCAACAGGCACCACAACCGGGAAGCCTGGGAAGAAGAATCCGAAGCCGGCGTATCACAGCGGCGATGAGTCCTCGAGCAAGCACCACAAGAAGAAGGGCCTGGATAAGCTGAACCCTCTCTAAACCGGGTGTTGCGATCCGAGCTCCGCCGGACAGAGCAAGACGCTTGCAGATTTTCAGTTAGGCCCAGACTGGCCGCATCGGCAACGATGGCGGCCAGCTTTGTCCTGGAGACACAAAGCCTCAGGGTGTACCCGGATGCTATCGTGAGGAACTGGGCTGCTGAAAGCAGCCCACGATAATTGATATGCCCCACGAACTAGCCAAGACATACGATCCGACGGCCATTGAGGAGCGCTGGGCGGCGCGCTGGAGCGAGCCCGGCTTCTGGCAGGGATCGGTGCCGGAGCGAAGTGCAGCGGCCTTCACCATGCTGCTCCCTCCGCCCAATGTGACAGGCCGCCTGCACATGGGCCACATGCTGAACCAGACCGAGATGGACATCCTGACTCGCTGGCACCGGATGCTCGGCGAGCGCACGCTGTGGGTGCCAGGCACGGACCACGCCGGCATTGCGACGCAGATGATGGTGGAGCGCCAGCTGGCGAGCGAGGGCAGCTCACGGCAGGCGCTGGGGCGCGAGCACTTCGTAAAGCGCGTGTGGCAGTGGCGTGCGGAGTACGGCGGCGCGATCCAGGAGCAGATGAAGCGGCTGGGCGCAAGCGTTGACTGGTCGCGGGAATACTTCACCATGGATGATGGGCTTTCCCGTGCGGTTCGCGAGGCCTTTGTGCGCCTGCATGAGCAGGGACTGATTTACCGCGGCAAGTACATCGTGAACTGGGATCCGGTGCAGCAGACCGCGGTCTCTGACCTGGAAGTCACGCATGAGGAGCGTACGGGCAAGCTGTACCTGGTGCGCTACCCACTTGCAAATGGCATTGGATCGATCACAATTGCAACAACACGGCCGGAAACCATGCTGGGCGACGTCGCGGTCGCGGTGAACCCGCGGGATGAGCGCTACGTCGCGCTGATTGGCGGCGAGCTTCGGCTGCCACTGAGCGCGGTCGCGGGTGGCGCAGAGCGGACGATCCCGATTATCGCGGATGAGTGGGCAAACCCGGAGTTCGGCACAGGCGCTGTGAAGGTGACGCCGGCGCACGACCCAAACGACTTCGCTATCGGCGAGCGGCACGGGTTAGCGCAGCTCAGCATCATGGACACAGAAGCGCGGATCGAGCTGCCGGGCTCGCCGTACCACGGGTTAGAACGGTACCAGGCTCGCGAGCGGATCGTCGAAGACCTGCGCGCGGCCGGGCTGCTGGTCGATGTGAAAGACCACGCGATGTCGATCGGGCTGAGCCAGCGCACAGGCGCGGTGATCGAGCCGCGGCTCTCGACGCAATGGTTTCTGCGTGCGGCAGACTTTGCGGACGAGCACGGCGTTCAGCGCAAAGGGCTCGCGAGCCGGGCGCGTGAAGCAGTTGCGCCAGCGCAGGGTGAGCCGGCGATCCGGTTTACGCCGGACCAATACCGCAAGGTGTACCTGGAGTGGATGGATTCGATCCATGACTGGTGCATCTCGCGGCAGCTATGGTGGGGGCATCGCATACCGGCGTGGCACTGCGGTGCGTGCGCGCAGGTGACGGTGGCTCGCGAGGAACCGAACAGATGTACGCACTGCGGCAGCGAAAGCCTTGAGCAGGAGACAGACGTACTCGACACGTGGTTTTCGTCCGGACTGCTGCCCTTCAGTGTCTTCGGATGGCCCGAGCAGACACCTGATCTTGCGCAGCTGTACCCAACGACGCTGCTCGTGACCGGCTTCGACATCCTGTTCTTCTGGGTGGCGCGCATGGTGATGCTGGGCTGCTGGTTCATGGGTGAAGACCCTGCTGGACCGCGTCGGGCGCCGCATGAGTCCGTTCCCTTTCGCGAGGTTTATATCCACGCCCTTGTACGCGACGCAGACCGGCAGAAGATGTCGAAGACCAAGGGCAACGTTATTGATCCGATCGAGATCGTGAAGCGGTACGGGACCGACGCGGTGCGGTTCACGCTGGCGTCCATGGCCTCGCCTGGAACGGACATCGCCTTCAGCGAAGCGAGGACAGAGGGCTATCGCGCGTTCGCGAACAAAATCTGGAATGCTGCGCGCTTTATCTTCATGAACGTGGATCGTGCGGCTGAGGCCGGAATAGTAGTGAACATGCGGTCGCCGGACGGCACGCGCGGCTCAGAGGAGCTGGAAGCGCGCTGGATCGGCTCACAGCTTGCCTCGACCGCCGATCAGGTGAGCGAGGCACTCCGGGCATACCGGTTCGACGATGCGGCCAACCTTGTGTACCAGTTTTTCTGGGGGGACTTCTGCGACTGGTACCTGGAGATCGTGAAGATACGTCTGCAGTTCGGCCCGGAAGCCGATCGGGCGAGCGCAGAAGCTGCGCTACGGATGCTGCTTACCGCCTTTGAAGCTTCCCTGCGGTTGCTCTCGCCGTTTATGCCGTTCCTCACCGAAGAGCTGTGGCATGCGGTCTACGATGAGATACCGCCGGAAACCTCGATCGCCCTTGCGTCGTATCCGACGCGGGAGCACCCTTTTGTTTACGAGGCTAGCGCCGCAGGAGAGATGCAGACGGTACAGGAGCTGATTACCACCGTCCGCGCGCTGCGCAAGGAGCTGGGAGTGGAAGAAAAAGTGGTCGTGCCGGTGCGCGTTCGCGCTGCTGCAACTACCGTGCAGACCCTTGAGCTAGGACGCGCGATCATTGAGCGGCTGGCACGCGTGTCTGCTCTCACCTTTGTTACAGATACGCTACAGGGCTCGGGCGTTCGCTCATCCGCGACCTTTGATGTGCAGGTGGTGTACGAGAGGCAGATTGATGTAGCGGCCGAGCGGGAACGGCTCGAGAAAGAGCTTACAAGGTTTGAGAAGGAGCATGGAAATGCGCAGGCGAAGCTTGGCAATGAAAACTTCCTGAGCAAAGCTTCAGCGGCGATCATTGAGGGGACCCGGAAACGGGCGGCCGAGCTGGAAGAACTGCTCGCAAAGCTGCGATCCGCGCTGGACGGGCTGGCATAGGAGCGCGCATGGACTGGAAGAGCAGGCGGGTTGACGCGATCGTGGAGCAGGCGCTGATCGAAGACAAAGCTACTGACGATGCCACGACGCTATACACGATTGACGCCGCACTGCGCGGCACCGCGACAGTACTGGCCAAGCAAGACTGCATCATCGCCGGACTTGGAGTGATACCGCGGGTGCTTGCAGCGTTTGCGCGGTTAGAGGGCCGCAGCGAGCGGAGCTTTGAGGTCGTGAGCAATCGAGAGATCTTCGACGGGGTGCGCGTGCGCAAAGGCCAGTCGCTTGCCGTGGTCCGCACGACAGCACGCGCGCTGCTCTCAACCGAGCGAGTCATCCTGAACCTGCTGCAACGCATGAGCGGCATCGCGACACTCACGCGACGCTACGCGGATGCTGTCCAGGGTACCAGCACAACCGTGATCGACACACGCAAGACGGTACCGGGTTTACGCGTGCTCGACAAATACGCGGTAACCTGCGGCGGCGGTGAGAACCACCGGCTCGATCTGTCCGACGGTATTTTGATCAAGAACAATCACATATCACTGGGTGGCGGAGTGGCACGGGTGCTTGCGAACGCGCATGCGCAGCGCAAACCGGGTCAGGTGATTGATATCGAAGTCCGAAGCTTTCCCGAGCTCGACGAGGCGCTTGCCGGCGATGCGGAGTCACTACTGGTCGATAACATGACACCGGACGAGGTACGGCGCGCTGTGGAGCTGGTGCGAGGCAGGGGACTCTCGATCCCTATCGAGGCTTCCGGAGGCATCGACCTGGAAACAGTCCGCGAGTACGCGCTCGCCGGGCCGAACTACATCTCGGTTGGAGCACTGACGCACTCCGCGGTAGCGGTCGACCTGAGCATGCGCATCGTCGCGGAGAAGCATTGAAGAGCAGGCTACAGGAGCGGGCAGTCGCGGCGCAGCAGCAGGACGATTACGCGACTGACAGCTTTGATCTGGAGCGGCTGCGCGAGTCGCTCGCGAGCACGCCCTTTGCAGGACGGATCGAGCACTTTACGGAGATCGCCTCCACAAACACGCATGCCATGGCAGCCGGCGCAGCCGGCGCAGCACATGGCTCGGTGTACGTTGCGGACGCGCAAACCGGCGGACGCGGTCGCGGGGCGCACACCTGGCTTTCGCCTGCCGGCAGTGGCCTGTATGTAAGCGTGCTGCTGCGGCCACAGATCGCCCCGGGGGACGCCCTATGGCTTTCGCTGGCCGCGGGAGTGTCCGCTCAAAGAGCAGTTGAGCGTGTGGCTGGCAGGAAGCCGGACCTGCGCTGGCCCAATGACCTGCTCGCGGGTGCACGCAAGCTGGGCGGCGTGCTTACGGAGATGCACGCCGAAGTCACGCGCGTCCGCTTCGTCGTGATCGGGATCGGCATCAATGTGCACCATCGGCAGTTTCCGCCGGAGCTCGCCTCTCTCGCGACCTCTCTTGCCCTCCAGGCACCCGGAGCTCCCGTAACAAGACAGGCACTGCTGGTCGAACTGTTGCACGCGCTTGGTGCTCAGGTACAGGCGCTCACCGAGGGAGACACGGTCGAAGCACGGAGCAGGCTCCTCGCAGAGTTGGAAGCAGGTTCAAGCTGGATACGTGGCAAGCACGTGCTCGTTGGCGAGGAGCAGCCTTTCCGGGGCGTGACCGAGGGGCTTGATGCACGCGGCTTCCTGCGTGTTCGCACTGCATCAGGCGAGTTGCGCACCGTGCTCTCGGGCAGCGTGCGGACAGGTGAGTAAACCCATGCTGCTGACGCTCGATGTCGGAAATACCAATACGGTGCTGGGCGTCTTTGGTGGTGATGGCCTGCTGGCACACTGGCGCGTGACCACGCAAAAGACGCAGACCGTCGACGAATATGGGGTCTTGTTCCTGAACCTCTTTGCGATGCGCGAGGTTGCAGCAAAGGATGTGACGGGCATCGTCATTTCGTCCGTGGTGCCCCCGCTGGACGCGACACTGCGCGCCGTCGCCGAGCAGTACTTCCATTGCACGCCGCTGCTGGTGGAGCCAGGCGTACGCACGGGCATGCCTTTGCTGGTCGACAATCCGGGCGAGGTTGGCGCAGACCGCGTTGTGAACGGGGTGGCGGCATTCGCCAAGTTCGGCAGCGCCTGCATCGTGGTTGATTTCGGCACCGCGACCACGTTCGACGTCATCTCGGAGCGAGGCGACTTCATGGGTGGTGCCATCGCTCCCGGCCTGGGCATCTCGGCCGATGCCCTTTTTGCGCGAGCGGCTCGGCTCGGTCGAGTCGAGGTTCGCCGGCCGGCCAAGGCAATTGGCACCAACACCGTGACAAATATCCAGAGCGGACTGTTCTTCGGCTACCTGGGCCTGGTCGATGGAATCCTGGAGCGCATGGTTGGGGAGCTCGCTGAGGCTGGAAGCCGCCCGCGAATCGTAGCGACCGGTGGTCTGGCGGGTTTGATTGCACCCGAGTCGCGCTTCATTACAGAAGTCGATGAAATGCTTACCCTTGAAGGGCTGCGCCTGATCTGGGAGCGTAACGGCAGAGCCGGCGCGCACCCGAATTTGCCCGAGCGCAATGGGAAGTAGGCGCACTTGCAGAACTACTACAACTACTTCACCGAGGTAGAGGAGCGCTTCCAGCAACGCCGCGGTTCGCTGCTCCTGTTGTCGACGCTTGACTGGGCGCTGATCGAGACCTGGCGCGACGCGGGCGTCCCTTTGGCGGCGGTGTTGCGTGGAATCGACGAGGCGTTCGACAGATACGAAGCGAAGAAAACACGAGGCCGGGCGCGGCGCGTCAATGGCCTGGCCTGGTGCGCGCAGGCCGTTATGGAAGCAGCCGAGCAGATGCGGGAAGCGGCAACCGGCGCGGTGGCCGAGCTCCCCAGTCCCGCTGGGACGGGCTTTGAAGGCAAGCGGATAGCAGCACACCTGGAAGCTTGCCGTGATGAGCTTGAGAAAGCACCCATGCTGCCCGAGTCAGCGAAGCTGCTTGCCAATGAAACGGCTGCGCGACTTAGGCAGTTGGCTGCGGAGACGCTTGCGAGAGCGCCCGATGTAGAGGCGCTGGAGCAGACGCTGCGAACGCTCGAAGAGCGGCTGCTTGCCATGCTGCTTGCCAACACACCAGAAGAAGAACTGAGTGCGCTCCGAGCACAGGCCGCGCGCGAGATCGCGCCGTATCGAAGCCGGATGCAAGCCTTGCAGATCCGGCAGATTGAGCAGCAGTTTTCAGAGAAAAGCTTGTTCGAGCGTTACGCACTACCTCGCCTGAGCCTCTTCTACATGCGGAGCGACAGTTGAAGCTGCGCATTGAGAAAGCTGTTTACGGAGGCGCGGGACTTGCGCGCGCTGACGGCAAAGCAGTGTTCGTGCCCATGGTGCTGCCCGGCGAGGAAGTGGAAGTCGCAACTGTCCGCGACCGGGGCAGTTTCGCTGAGGCGGAGATCGTCCGGGTGCTGGAGCCCTCGCTGCAACGGGGCGAGCCCCCCTGCCCGTACTACGGCGCTTGCGGCGGCTGCCAGTACCAGCACGCGGCTTACCAGGCACAACTTGGAATGAAGCAGGCGATCCTGAGTGAGACGCTAGCGCGGGTGGGGCTTCGCGACCTGCCAAAGGTAGCGATGCACGCGGGCGAGCCCTGGGGTTATCGCAACCGCATCCGGCTGCACGTGGACCCCGTGAGTCACGCGCTCGGCTACCGCAGGCGCGGGTCGCATGCCATTCTTCCGGTGAGTACGTGTCCCATAGCCGCGCCGTTGCTGCAGCAGTCGATCGCTGCCATCGCGCACGTGTGCGTTGAGCAAGATGCCGGAGCATGGTGCAGCGAGGTGGAGCTGTTCACGAACGAGAGCAGTACCACTCTTCTCATGGCTCTGCAGTCGCGCTCTGGTACGCGTGTCGAGCGGCAAGCTCTCGCGCGGCTGAGCGCGGCCGTCAGTACCCAGGTGCCGCAGCTTACCGGGGCAGGCTTGTTCGATGCACTTGCAGTGCGGGGCGGCGGACGCGCGCGGAGGCCCGCTCGCGCGTTGACGAGCGACACCGATCAGGAAAACTCGACAGTTCTTCCTGCAGCAAGATGGGGCGATGAGTCGCTCACCTACGAGGTCGGTGCCGAGCAGTACGGCGTCAGTCTCGGGTCTTTTTTTCAGGGCAATCGCTTTCTGGTGGAGACCCTGGCGTCACTGGCGATCGCAGGTGAGAACGGCGATCTCGCATGGGATTTGTTCGCAGGTGTGGGTCTTTTCGCCAAAATGCTCGCCCAAAGGTTTGAGCGCGTCGTCGCCGTGGAGGGAGCTCCGCTCTCGGCAGCCGATCTCCGGCGCAATCTCAGGAACGGCAAGGCCGTCGAGAGCAGCACGCTCGCGTTCCTGAAAAGCCAGAGCCGGCTCGCGTGGAGGCCGGACCTGGTCGTACTGGACCCTCCACGTGCCGGGCTGGGCACTGAGGCCAGCACACTGCTGGCAGCTGTTCATTCCCCTGAGATTACCTACGTGTCCTGTGATCCGGCGACGCTGGCTCGCGATCTGCGGGTGCTGGTGGATGCTGGATACACGATCTCCCAGCTAGACCTCGTGGACATGTTCCCCCAGACCTTCCATCTGGAGACAGTGGCGAGGCTGCGCCTGCGGTAGGGCTGCTGGGCGAGCTGGATGCCTATGGCCGCGACCACAACCATCTCGCAAACACAGCTTGCTATCCCGGGAACGCGTGCGCGGCGCAAGGCACATGCGCGTGCCGCGATGCCGATCCGCTTCGCCACAGCGCCGGCATTGCTTCCGGCTTGCGCTTTCGCGCTGGGGGTGCTCCTGGTCCGTTGGCACTGGATTGCGCCGGCATGGCTGCTCCTTGGTCTCTTTCCGCTTGCCGCAACCATCTGGTGGAGCACCCGGCTTGCGCCTCGCGTCCTGCTCCCTGCGCTCACCGCTGTGTTTACGGTGCTCGGTTATCTGGCGGGGGAACTGCAGCCTCCCATCGATCCGCAGCAGCAGCTGAGTACGCTTGCAGAACAGGCTGTGCCGCTTACCTTGACGGGCGAAGTAGTGCGACTGGAAGCAGTACACCGCTCCGCGTACATAGCTTTCTTTCAACGCACAAAGCGGGACGAGATCGAACAGCGCATGGACCTGCGGGTACACAGCTACACGACGCCCGATGGGAAGGTTCTTCCGGTACAGGGCGGTATTCGCATGAGTATGTACGCTGAGGCGGATGCGCAATTGCCCGCCTTGCACTGCGGAAGCCGGGTGGCGGCCACGCTCACGCTTCGAGAGGAGAGCCGATACGGCGACCCCGGCGTTTGGGACGCGAGCGAATACATGCACGGCCAGGGCATCGGCGCTATAGGCTCAACCGGTATGGAAAAGGTGCGGCTGGTAGGTCAGGGCAAGCCGTCCATTGCCTGCCTGCTACATGCTTTGCAAAGTGAAGCGAGTGAACGCGTGATGAAGCTGGCCGAGCTGCCCGGCTCGCAACGGCTCCCGCCGTTCCTCAAACTTTCAGCCGATGACGCGAGCATGCTGACAGCGATGCTGACCGGCGATCGCAGCTACCTGCAGCGAAGCACGCGCACCGGTTTTGAGCGAACGGGATCGTTTCATCTGCTCGTCGTTTCCGGCCTGCATCTGGCGATCTTCTCCTCAGTGGTTCTACTTGCAGCAAACCGGCTCCGCCTTCCTCGCGTCGCGAGCACCGTAGCGACCCTTGCGCTTTCGCTCGCTTACGCGCTCTTCACCGGCTTTGGGGAGCCCGTGCAGCGATCGCTCACCATGGTTTCGCTTTTCCTTGTGGGACGCTTGTTGTTTCGGGAGCGCCATGCGATGCAGGCGCTTGGGCTGGCGTCGCTGCTGCTGATGGCAGCTAACCCGCGCGCGCTTGCGGGCGCGAGCCTGCAGATGACCCTACTCACGGTGGTT
This sequence comes from uncultured Acidobacteriaceae bacterium, assembly GCA_964245435.1. Taxonomy (GTDB): domain Bacteria; phylum Acidobacteriota; class Terriglobia; order Terriglobales; family Acidobacteriaceae; genus EB88. The sequence continues at coordinate 24,628 of CAXTMF010000006.1, read as the reverse complement.
GCAATTGGTGGATTGGCTGCGCCACTTGCCGAGCTGACCTTTGCGCTCCACCTGCAAGGTACCCGCAATCTTTTTCTAGTGGCGATCGATGCTTCCCTGCCCCGGCGAGTCGCGGAATGGCGCGTTTCACTCAGGCTGCTTACCGAGCATCTCGAACCGCTGGTAGGCAGACGCGCAGCGCGACGGGTTATGCCTGCAGTGATAGTCCTGCTACTGCAAGGGCTGGAACTGCTGCTGATTTCACTGATTGTCGAAGTGGTAATGGCGCTGCCAATGGCCGTGTATTTTCATCGGGTAACCGTGCTCGGGCTGCCGGTGAATGTACTGATCATCCCCTTCCTCGGGCTGCTGCTGCCGGCGGCGATGCTCTGCTTTGCAGTGCTGCTCGTGTCGCCGCCTTTGGCCGTAGCGCCGGCGGCGATCACGGCATGCCTGCTCCATACTGTTTCCGCGATCGTCGGATTCTTCGCGCAACTCCGAATCGGGGATTACCGCCTGCCTGCGCCGCCGGCGCCACGTGTTGTGTTGTGGGTTGGGCTGCTCACGCTGGCCGTGTACTTTGTGCGCCAGCGCAGCAGGTGGGCACCAGTTGCCGCAATCGCAGCCCTGCCAGCGACACTAGCGCTTGCCGTTGCTCCGCAACCGGTGGTGCACCCCACGGACGTGTTGGAGGTCTCGGTGATCGATGTGGCGCAGGGAGATGCGATCCTTGTCGTCAGTCCCGATGGGAAAACGATGCTGGTGGATGCGGGCGGCCTTGTGGGCGCGCCCTCGGGCAGCAACTTTGACATAGGCGAAGACGTTGTTTCGCCGGCACTTTGGGCGCGTGGTATCCAGAGGCTCGATGCAGTCGCCATCACGCATGCACACCTGGACCATATCGGGGGCATGCCGGCTGTGCTCGCGAATTTCCGGCCCAGGGTGCTGCTCGTCGGTAACAATCCCATGTCGCGGAGTTATGCCGCAGTGCTCAAGCAGGCCGCGGAAGAACAGATCCCTGTCGAGCAGCATAGGCAGGGCGACCGATGGATGCTGGGCACTGCAACCCGCGTGCAAACTCTCTGGCCCTCCCGCGAGTACGTGCCGAAAGCGGAGCCGGGCAACAACGATTCTCTGGTACTGCGGCTTGATTACGGCGGCACATCGGCGCTGCTCGAAGGAGATGCGCAGGCGCTTGCGGAGGCCGGGATGCTGCGGGCTGGACTTGCCCCGGTCGACCTGCTCAAGGTCGGCCATCACGGCAGCACATCCTCGACGACCCCTCCATTTCTCAATGCACTGTCGCCTCGCCTCTGCGCTATCTCGTGCGGGCGCAGGAACTTTTACGGCCACCCCAAGCCGAGGACGCTGGACGAGCTAGAGGCAGCCCATGTGCAAACATTTCGCACCGACACCCTGGGCGAAACCGACTTCCTGCTCGATGGCAGCCATGTGCTGGCAGGAGCGTGGCCAGCGGGCAAGCCTGACTGACCTGCCCGGCTTCATCTTGCCTTCAAGGAGCTGCGTCTTGCACAAAGCCTGTCCGGTTTTCCTCGCCTGCATACTCCAGTTCGACCAGGGCCAAACAGATCTTCACCGGCCCCGGGGCCTACCCTGGGCATCTTGCGCATCCAGCTCGGAAACGGCGTAGGATCACCGCATTGTGGCAGCAAAGTCGAGGAGCAAACAGCATGAGCGCAAGGGAGAGCAGCATAAGAGCGCACGCTCAGAGAACCGGAACACGGCCAGTACGCGAATCCAGCGAAGACGAGCGCCAAGAACATCAGGAGCAGCGCAATCTGCGTCGTTTGCAGGTAATGATGCAGTACCTGCTGGCGAGCATCGCTCAGGACCGCTCTCTGACGGTAGATGATGCAGCGCAGCTGGTGGCCCACACCCGCAATGCAGTTCTGCGTATGTTTCCCGGCAAAGAGTCAGCTTTTGACCTGCTGTGCCGTCCACGCATACAGCGAGCCATGCGCGAGCGCTTTCACATCCAGTAAGCGCCTGCGTCATAGCGCAGATTACTTGTTATCAATGCCCGTGAGGCGGAAGGTAAGCGTCCCCCAAAAGAGGCGCGCACGCATCTGCACAGGGATGTGCCGCTGGTCGTCGGAGTACCAGATCCAGAGGCTGCCGCGATCCCGAATGGCTCCTGCATCCGCGGTCGGCTGTACTCGGACCGTGTGATAGGTGGTCGTGGGTGTACGAACCGTCTCGCGCGTCTCTGCGTGGAGTGTCACATTGCTGACATGATTGCCGCTAACTACCGGCACGTGGAAGACTGCGCCGGGTTCCAGTGTTTGTGAGCCGGCAAAGAAGATTCCCGATAACATGTCCGTTACACAGGCCGGCACAGTTACCGTCTGCTGCACGTGTATACGGGAGACCAGGTTCCGCTCGTCATAGAACGAAACATGATGTGCCCCATCAATCCGTTGATCCGAGTCGATCTGCCTTCGCCCTTCGATCATCTGGCGGCTGAAATTTTCAGAACAGCCTGTGTCGCGGCGGAAGGAGGACTGGAAGCGATCGCTCACACGGAAAAGCAGGCTGATCGCTCCCTGCGAGTCACCAGTGACGGTGATGCGCTCGTCCGGACCATCGCTCTCCAGATGAACAGTCGCCGTTCCGGCCGGGAAAACGCGCCAGTCCACCGCGTATGTAAGTGTTTGCCGCTGAGGGTAGCTCCATCCGGGGCTGGGAGCGGGCATGGTGACCGGCTCTGCAGCCGGAGGAGGCGCTGCCTTGCGTGACTGCGCGCGCACAGGAGAAAGCTCCGAGGCAAGCACCATCATCAGGCCCGGCAAAAGCAGGACCGGCAACGCCAGACGGTAGCGGAGCAGGCCTCGGAGCTGAACTCGAGAGGATGCACCAGCAGATACATCGAAGTCGAGGGCGATATTACGTTGCTCGCGATAGCGCCGGGGCAGCGTCGGCATCCTGTCTGCTTCTTCTCCGCAATCTACTGCCCTTGCGACAAGAGGAGCCGCAGGAGCAGAGCAAGATACAGGGCCGCAGCACCTATGCTGGAATTGTACTCGCGATGCTTGCGGTAGAGCCCCGGAGCGAAGCTGCCAACAGAATCCGCACGCGCATGCGAGGGAAGACGCCACGGCAGAAAACGCGGGACCTGTCTGGCATAGGCGTCGAACTCCGCGAAGTGATTGCGCAGGTATTGTTCCTCACCACGGATAACCGGGATGTAAATGGTGGCGAACAGGCAGGCGAGTAATGCAGCAAGCAGCCATGACCGGGCAGCAAGCGCAAAGCCGAACGCGATGAGCGTAGAACCGAAGTAAAGCGGGTTCCGGGTCCATGCGTAGGGGCCGCTCACTGTAAGCTCGCTGTTCTTCCTCACATAGCCCGACGCGTACGCCCGCAATGCCAGGCCGGGCAGCACCAGCAGAAGACTGCCGGTAAGCGATCGCGGGCTGGGGCGTGCAAGCAGAAGGAAGACTGCGGCAAACGCAAAGCCGAGCGGCACGCGGATCCGCTTCGCTGTGCGCTGCCAGCTTGTGCCGCTACCGTCCACTCGCACCATCGATGCCACTGCTCAACAGTGAACCTGCCGACCCGAGAAGGTCGAGGGTCGCTTCTGCAACTGCTTCCGGAGCAATCCGCAATAAACCGGCTTCGGGTTCGTTGCGGCGGGTGTGGTCCCGTTTGCTTCCTGGGTCGCGAAGCACCCGGAAGTCGCCGTGAAATGGACCGTTCCGTGCGGGGTCTGTAGGACCAAAGATGGCGACAGTGGGCTTGCCGAGCGCGGCGGCCAAGTGCAGAGGACCTGTGTCTCCGCCGATCGCGAGCGCCATGCAGCGGCTAAGCTCGATAAGCTGCCCGACGGTCGGCGATACCAGCAACGGGGTGGTGCCAAGCGCACGCATTTGCGAGGCCAGGGTCGCGCCCAGATCCAGCTCGCCGGGAGCGGCGTTAATGACCACCTGAAGGCCGCTCTTCTTCGCAATGGCCGCTCCGGCGTGGGCATAGCGCTCTACCGGCCAGCGTTTGGCGCCCCAACCGGCGCCAGGGTGAAGCACAAAGGCAGGCCTGGAGTTGGGGCCGATACCGGCGGCATGGCACCAGTCGACAGCAGCAGAGTCATGCGGCAGAGCCGGCAGCCCAAGCGGCAGGGGATCGCCGCTCAGGGCGCGCACCACATCGGCCGCCTGCTCAATCACGTGTACGCTCTGGCTCGGAACACGCTCCGGAAAAAGCCAGCGTGCGGCACGCTCGCGAGGCGCGTCCTCGCCCAGTAGCCGCCTGGGCCTGGCCCACCGAGCGATAATCGCGGAACGAACAGCCCCCTGCAGATCGAGCGCCGCAGTGTATCCAGCTCGCTGCAGCTCGATGCGAGAGCGCAGTACCGAGAGCGCCGTCGCGGAATGGAGCGGCGCCTGCGCCCACAATTTGGCTGGGACGAGGTGCAAGCGATCCACCAGCGGCTGTACCGGGGTGCGCGCCACATTCGGTGCGCCAACACCCGCCGACTCTGCCACCAGCAGTGCCCGCCATTGCGGCTCTATAGCCCAACCGAGGATCCATTCAGGGTGCGCGGAGCGCAGAGCAGACACTGCGGGAAGAGCATGAAGAACGTCGCCCATAGCGCCAAGCCGGACAATCAAAACCCGCTGTTGTTTTTCGTATGGCAAACAAACTATTTTCGCATGATCAAGCCACCGGGCTGCCTAGCAGTATGCCTCTCAACATGTGCAATCAGTTCAGTTGCACACTTCCTGGCGTTCAGAAGTTCCGCTGTCAAAGATACCGCAAGCAATGGGGCCACTGCAGAGAGTCTTGCCCTGGCTTGCTTGTTTAGGCGAACCCAATCTTTTTCGGTCGTGAGAACTGCTGCGGCGCCAGCCGCGTGCCCGGCGATGGTGTCAATGTCGGTGGATCGGTAACGATGGTGGTCACGGAAAGCGATAGTTCGGCACAGCGCTAGGTTGTGGGCACGCAGCCCCATGAAAAACTCTTCAGGGTGAGCAATGCCGCAGAATGCCACGGCGGCTCCCGCCAACGCAGGCTTCACCAGGGTCCGGCGAACCCGCCACACCGGTTTCCGGATACCTTCCTGTTCCAGCGCGAGCGCAGTCGACGTGTCTTCGGCGCGAAGAATCAGAAAGTCTGCTCGGCGCAACGCAGCGAACCGCTCGCGCAAACGCCCTGCAGGCAGCAGCCTGGCTCGAAGATCCGAAGGGTGAACCACGACGATGTCCACCGCACGGGCGAGCGCACGATGTTGAAAGCCATCATCCAGCAAATGAACACAAGGTAGCGTGGCTTCCCGCTGCTCGGCCAGCCGCCCGGCGGCGTAACGCGATGCACCGACATACACGGGCACGCCGGTCGCCCGAGTGACAAGTACCGGTTCATCTCCAAAGCGCGCCGCATCGCCGTCCTGAGACACAGGCTCGACTGACTCCGGGGAGCGCCGACCGTAACCGCGGGAAAGCACATCCACGGAGAAGCCGTGAGCAAGAAGTAACTCCGCAAGCGCAATGACGATCGGCGTTTTGCCCGCGCCGCCGACCGAAAGATTGCCGACGCTGACTACAGGCCAGCTCAGTTCGCGCGCTTTGAGCCAGCCCTGGGCGTAGGCCGTGTTTTTGAGCCCGAGTGCAAGCGCATACGGCGCTTGCAACGGGAAAAGCAGCCGTTGCCAGAAGGGCTCTCCTCGCGAACTGCGGAACGGCTTGGTCATGAGCGCACCAGCGGCAATAAAGCAGCCAGCGTGCGCGCCGTTGTTCCTGCCTGATCTCTGCAGACCTGTTGCGCTCGTCTGCCAATGGCTTCCGCGAGCTGCACATTCCTTAGAAGAAGCCTGATCTGTTCAGGTACCCCGGAGAGCTCTGTAGTCACGATCGCATTCGCTTGCCTGAGGACAAACACTATGTCGGTGAAGTTGGCAAAGCCCTTCCCGATGATGACAGGTTTTCCGAAAGCCGCTGGCTCCAGTGGGTTGTGCCCACCCTCATGCAGGAAGCCGCCGCCGACGATCGCCAGGGTTGCGAGCGCGTAAACCGAGGCAAGTTCGCCGACAGAGTCAAGCAGAAGAACTGTGCCGGGCGCGATCGGTTGCGGCACCTGCCGCCAGGAAGACAAACGCAACCAGTCTCTTGATCCCTTCTCCAAAAGCGAAGCTACCTCATCGAAGCGCTCCGGGTGACGCGGTGCGAAGATGACGACCGGCTCAGCTGGAAAAGTACTGAGCAGGAACTCCTCCTCGCCGGCGAGGGTTGATCCGCAGACCAGTACCGGAACGCCGGATGCCAGAAAGCTATGAAGTTTGGCCACAAGAGGGATTTCCGCCGGTGGTACGAAATCGAATTTGAGATTGCCCGCCACCTTAACGCTCTGCGCGCCCAGATACCGCAGGCAGTCCGCATCGTCAGCAGTCTGCGCCAGTGCCAGCGCGAGTGTTCGCAACATCGGTCGCCAAAGGTAGCGCAGGCGGCGGTAGCGGGGCCACGAGCGCGATGAGATACGCGCATTGACCACAACTACCGGGATCGACGCGCGGTCAGCTTCGTACAGGAAGCGCGGCCAGAACTCGCTTTCGACCAGGACGATGAGCGAAGGCCTGAGAAAACGAAGCCACGCGCGTACGGCGAAAGCAAGGTCCGCCGGGAAGTAGAAGACTGAATCGGCGCCGAAGCGCTGACGCGCGATCGCCTGACCGGTACGCGTCGTCGTCGAAATGTAAACATGCGCCTGGGGCAGCGCCAGGCGGAGCTCGACGACCAGCTTCGCTACGGCCAGCGTTTCGCCGACCGAGACCGCGTGCACCCAGATGGTTTGCTGCCCTAGGAGGGGCGCCTGCAGGCGCGAACGCGGCACCCAGCCGAGCCGCTCACTTAGGCCCTCGCGGTACTTGCCGTTGCGGCGCAGCCCTCGCACCCAGAAGGGCGCTGTAACCAGCAGCGCGACCGTGAGGCCGCAGCTGTAAAGTGCAAGCAGGGTCCGAGCGGTAGGATGAAGGTGTCTCGCGCGTTCAAGCATCCATTTCCAAGATCTCTCGCACCCGATGATAATGGTCTGAGATTGCTTGATCGCCCAGGACATTTACCATGCGTCGCTCCCTTGCCTTTTTGCTGCTCTTTGCGACTGCTCTTCCTTGCGTGGCCGAGAAGAAGATCCAGCCGGCTCAGGCCGCACTGCAGTATCCGGCGCACGTGACGCAGGCCGGCGTAACGATTGCGGCCGACCCTTACGACCGCGACCCGAAGGCGGAGGTGTTTCGCGTGGATTACCTTCGCTACGACTTCATCCCGATCCGGGTCATTATCACAAACGACACTGACAAGCCAATCTCCCTGAACGACGTACGCATTCTGCTAATGCCGTCGGATGGAGGCAAGATCAACGCGGGTGAGCCGGAGGATGTGGAGCGGCGCGTCTTTGGTGCAGCCAGGAAAGGTACGACGATCCCAATCGGGCCGTTGAAGATCCACAAGCAGGGGAAAGCGGCCGACAGCAAGGTCGAAGCGGACTTCAACGAGAACGAGTACTCGGCGCTTGCAGTTGAGCCGCACACGACCCGTGCGGGCTTTCTGTTCTATGACGTGCAAGGGCTGGGCCAGCATCCGCTGGCTGGCGCGAAGCTCGTTTTCCGAGAGGTCAAGGACAGCTCCGGCAAGGAGATGTTTGCGTTTGAGCTGCCAATGGATGCCTACCTGGCTGCTACGCCGAAGTAGCGAGGCCTTGTCTCGGCAAAGCTAGAGGGTCAAACGCCCTTCTTCTGCGGCTCCCAGATGAACTTGTGAATCTGCAGACTCAGCCGTGCGGGAACCCCGTCCTCGAGCATCCAGTCGACCAGCAATTTTGGGTCGAGAACGCAGTTAGCGGTGGAACGTTCGAGGCTCGGCGCTTTCTTAAAGGCCGGAGAGAAGAGAATCTGCCTAGTTCTGCCGGCAAGGGCATGCTCCCGGACGAAGTTCCGGGCGAACTCATAATCAACCCGGTCACCGATGACGAACTTCACTTCATCATGCTGGGTCAGCGCCTCGAGATTCTCCATTCGAAAGCGCCCGCACTCGCCGGAGCCGGGGCACTTGACGTCCACAATCTTGTGGACTGCTTCGGGTACGTCAGCAAGCGGCCGCTCGCCGCTGGTCTCAATCATCAGCTCATAACCCTGTTCCAGTAAGCGCTGCATCAGGGGGACGAGCTCTCTCGCCTGCAGCAGCGGTTCTCCACCGGTGAACTCGATCAGGCGAACCGGTGCAAGCGCTTCGATCGCAGTGACAACCTCGTCTGCCGACTGCTTGTAGCCGCCCGTAAAGGTATACTCCGAGTCGCACCAGGAACAGCGCAGATTGCAGCCGGCAAGGCGCACGAAGATGCACGGCAAGCCGGCAAAGCTGGATTCACCCTGCACCGACTTATAGGTCTCAATCAAAAACATGGGCCGACTTACTCGTAGTAGGTGGCGGCAGAGGTGTCGGTTTCGTAGATGGTGCAGTCCTTCACACACACGCGGCCGCCGGTCATCTGCGCCAGCTGCTGATTTGTCTCGTCGAAGAAGTACCGGGCAAGATTCTCAGCCGAGGGGTTAACGGTCGTGAACGGTTCGAGGTCGTTGATCATCTTGTGATCGAGGTACTCGACGACCGGCCGTAAAACGCTCTTTAGCTCCTTGAAATCCAGCAGGAGGCCCGAAGCATCGAGCTCCTTGCCACGCAGCGTGACTCGGACCTTGTAGTTATGCCCGTGCGGGTTCTCGCACTTGCCGCGATAGTTGCGCAGATAGTGGCCTGATGAAAAACCGGCGTCGACTGTGATCTCGTACATACTGTTTTGATTGTAGTGCACAGGCAAAGCAAGGCTCGCTCTGGCTTTTAGACCGGCTTCGGTGCGAAGAAGCTCTCGACCTCGGCTATGTCGCGCGTGATCCTGTATGGCGGCAGGCTCTCCAGAAAAGCTGAGCCGTATTGCTTGCGGCTCACGCGCGGATCGAGTAGGACGAGAACGCCGCGATCGTCGAGCGAGCGAATCAACCGGCCGAAGCCCTGCTTGAGTGTGAGCACAGCCGAGGGTATCTGGTAATCGAAAAACGGCTTGCCGCCAGCGGCCTCAATCGCGCGGGTACGCGCCTGCACCACTGGATCGCTGGGCACGGCAAACGGCAGCCGATCAATAATGACGCAGGAAAGCGCCTCGCCCTGAACATCAATTCCCTGCCAGAAACTGGATGTACCAAAGAGCACTGCATTCGGGGTCTGGCGAAACTCCTCAATCAGCGCCTTGCGTGGTGCGGTCCCCTGCAGCAGCAGCGGCCAGCCTACCTCGGCGAGCAGGCGCTCATAGGTATCGCGCATCTGTGCGTAGCTGGTAAAGAGGCAAAAGGCGCGGCCCTCGCTCGCCTCCAGCACCCGCTTGATCGTACGCACAGCCTCGTCGCCGAACCCTGGATCACGCGGGTCCGGCATATGCGGTGGCAGGTAAAGCAAGGCTTGCTCACCATAGCGAAAGTGCGAGGGGACGACCAGTTCGCGCGCATGCTCCAGGCCAAGCCGCTTACGGAAATGATCAAAGCCGCCCTGAACGGTCAGCGTCGCCGAGGTAAGCACGACGGTAGGGAACGTTTCGAAAAGCACGTTGCCAAGCAGGCCGGAAACGTCAATCGGCGTAGCCTGCAAAAAGGTGTTGTAGCTTGACTCGCGGCCGCGACTGCCCCCCCGCCGCTCCAGCCAAAAGACAGTATTTCTATCCTCGGCTTCCATCAGGAACTTGAGCCGGTCGTGCAGCTCATTGACGCGGCGCTTCAGCCCGGGAGCTTCCTCAACCGCATTGGAGCCGGCGCGGAGCCGTTCTAATTCGCCCTCGAGAAGCAGCAGCGCGTTCAGTACGCCCAGGTAAAGCTCGCCGTGCTCCTCCAGAAACTCTTCGCGATGAGTGAACTGCGCGCGGCCCTCTGTACCCAGCGGCAGCGCTGCGAAAAACATGCGGGCGCGCTCTCGAAGCAGCTCGGCCGCAACCTTTGGCCCATGGCTGATGGCGTGCTTGGCGCGCAGCATCACGTCTAGATCCCGCGCGAGCTCCTCAAAGCGGATATTCGAGAGCTGCAGCCCGAAATAGCTCGATGCGATGTCCTCGAGCTCATGCGCCTCGTCAAAGATAACCACGTCGGCTTCGGGCAAGATGCCGGCATCGGGCGCGTTCGCCGCCTGCTGCTTGATCGCGAGGTCGGCGAAAAAGAGGTGGTGGTTCACGATGATCAGGTTGCTCTCTGCTGCTTTGCGACGCATCTCCGTGATGAAGCAGCGCTCGAAGTCAGGGCATGTCTGCCCGAGGCAGGTTTCGCTGCGCGCATCCAGCTTGTTCCAGAGCGGGCTCTGCTCGGGCAGCGCATCAATCTCAGCGCGGTCGCCGGTTACGGTCGTCCTTTCCCAGTGCACAATCGCTCGGAACTGCTGGATCTCCTGGAGGCCGCTGAGGATCGGCTCATGTTCGAGCGCGTAGAGCTTTTTGCGGCAGAGATAGTTCCCGCGACCCTTCATGTAACAGGCGCCGAGCGGGCCGTACTTTTCGACGAGGATGGATTCGAGAAAGGGTATGTCCTTAAAGAACAGCTGTTCCTGCAGGTTCTTCGTGCCGGTCGAGACGATGACGCGCTTGCCGGCGCGCAGCGCAGGCAGCAGGTAGGCCAGCGTCTTACCGGTGCCCGTTCCCGCCTCGGCAATCAGGTGACGCTTCTCCGTGATAGCGAGCTCAACTGCCTGCGCGAGCTCCAGTTGGCCCCGGCGAAATTCATAGGGCAGCGAAGACTGCGCGAGCAGGCCGCCGGGCGCAAAGAAGGCGTGGAGCGATGGCAGTGGCGGCTGCTTTCTGGAGGGAGTTTCGGGCACAAAGGTTTTCTGGGAGCGCAGTTCCTATAATAGGGCTTTGCCCGTTCTTCGCCTCCCTTGCGCGCGGGCTGGAGGCACCTTCGTCATGCCAAAGAAACAGCATCGCCGCCCCAACCCGCTACCCCATACCGAAGAATCGCTTGGCATGCCGCTCATTGTCGTCTGCGGCCGCCCAAATGTCGGGAAGTCCACGCTCTTTAATCGGCTAACCGGGACGCGCCGTTCCATTGTCGGCGACGAGCCGGGGATCACGCGCGATCGCATCTATGGCGAGGTGCACTGGGCCGGGCGCGTGGCCCGGGTCGTCGATACGGGCGGCATCGTGCCGGACGACGAGGCTCTGATTCCGAGCGAGATCTTCAACCAGGCGCGAACCGCTTTCGAGGAAGCTTCGGCGATTGTGATGGTGGTCGACGGGCGCACCGAACTGGCCGCGCCTGACATGGACCTTGCGCAACTACTGCGGCGGTTGAACAAACCTATGTTTCTTGCCGTAAACAAGGTCGACACCGCGCAGCAGGACGCAGCGGCTGAGAACCTGCGGCAGCTTGGTATCCCGAACCTGACGGCGATCTCGGCCGAGCACGGGCACAACATCGGCGATCTGCTGGATGAAGTGTTCGCCGCACTGCCATTTGCGCCACGCGAAGAGGACTTGCCGGAGATCCTGCCGAAGGAGCCCGCGATAGAAGACGACCTGCTGCCCGCACCGCATCGCACGCATGGCGCGTACGAGCAGCGGGAGACGCGCGTAGCCATCATCGGCCGGCCAAATGTCGGTAAATCGACGCTGCTAAACGCACTTACCGGCACGGCGCGCGCCATTGTTTCGCCGATCGCCGGGACCACGCGCGACGCCGTCGATGAGGTGCTCGAGTACAACAGCAAGCAGCTGCGCATCATTGATACCGCGGGGATCCGTCGCAAAGGAAAGACCAATCTAATGGCCGAAAAGCTCTCGGTCGTCATGGCGCGGCGCCACCTGGAGGCGGCCGATGTGTCGCTACTGCTGATTGACGCGGTCGAAGGCGTCACCGCCTCTGATGCGACGATCGGCGGCTACGCGCACGAGAGCGGGCGATCGGTCGTGATCGTTGTCAACAAGTGGGATCTTGTCACGACGGCGCGCACGGATGGCAAGCCTCACGCCGACCGGACCGTGTACGAGGAGCAGGTGCGCGATCACCTGAAATATCTCGACTACGCGCCGATGGTCTTCATCTCTGCCTCTGAGGGCAAAGGAGTGCACCGCGTGCTGGAGGCGATTGAGCGGGTTGCAGCCGAAAGACGCAAGCGCATCACGACCGGTCAGATGAACCGCTTCCTCGAGAAGGTCGACTTTGAGCGTGCGACTGTGCCGATGAACAAGCGCTTGCGTATCTTCTACATGACCCAAGCTGGTGTGGCGCCCCCAACATTCATCCTGTTTACCAATCGCGACGTGGAGCTGCACTTTTCCTATCAGCGCTTTCTGACCAACCAGATTCGCGAAGCTTTCGGCTTTGAAGGTTCGCCAATCTGGTTCAAGGTGCGGGCGCGCAACGCGGAAGAGAAGGAGAAGTGAGCGCCCGGAACAACGCTCTAACGGGTGAACGGGCCGCGCATACAGTCGCGCGCGCACTGGCCGACCCGCAGCGGTACCGCATCATGAAGATGCTGGCACAGGCTCAGGAGGGTACCCAGTGCTCCGTGCTCTTCGCCGCAATCAAGCTCGCGCCGGCGACTTTGTCGCATCACATGCGAGAACTGCGTGACGCGGGGCTTGTAGAAGAACGCCGGACTGGGCGGACGGTGCAGTATCAGTTGCGCCATGGCGCCCTGGAGAACTTCTTGCACGTTCTCCGGCATGATCTGCTGCGCGGCTCGAACGCGAACGAGGATGTGGGTGAAGAAACAATCTGCGACCTTCCCCAACCTGATCCATCTATTCGATGACCGTCGAAATGTCGACGCGCATGGAGGAACAGGTATGGCGAAGCTGACAGGCAAGGTCGCAGTGGTGACAGGCGCATCGAAGGGGATCGGCGCAAGCATTGCAAAGGCGCTGGGTGCTGAGGGTGCCTCGGTCGTCGTCAACTACGCGTCGGACAAGACAGGCGCGGAAAAAGTCGTCAGTACGATCAAGGATGCGGGCGGCAAGGCTTTCGCCGTGCAAGGCAGCGTCGACAAGCAGGCAGATGTGACACGCATCTTTGAGGAGACTGAAAAGGCATTCGGTCCAACGGACGTGCTGGTGAACAACGCCGGCGTGTACGCGTTTTCGCCGCTAGATGAGATAACGGAGGAGCACTTCCACAAGCACTTCAACATCAACGTGCTGGGTGTTCTGCTTGCCTCCCAAGCAGCGGCCCGCCATTTTGGCGAGCGCGGCGGCAGCATTATCAATATCGGCTCCATTGTTTCCGACGGCAGCGGGCCGCATATGACGGTCTACGCAGCAACCAAGGGCGCTCTAGACACCATCACGAGTGGTCTAGCGAAGGAACTGGGACCGAAGAAGATCCGGGTCAACAGTGTGAATCCGGGCTTGACTGCTACCGAAGGCAATGTTTCCTTTCGCGGCGGAGAGATGGAGCAAGCCATGATCCAGCAGACCCCGCTTGGGCGAGTGGGCCAGCCGGACGATATCGCTGATGCGGTTACTTTCTTTGCCTCCGACGACGCACGCTGGATTACAGGCGAGAGAATCCGCGTATCAGGCGGTCAGCGCAGCTGAATCGCAGTCCTTATACTGGGAGGGTGCCAACCCTCCCACACACCCCTTTTGAGGTTCGCCTCGCAAACAAGGCAGATGTTCCTTCGATCTATGGGCTGATCGTGGAGCTGGCGGTGTACGAGCGCGAGCCGGATGCGGTCTCCATTACTCAAGCGGATCTGCTGCGGGATGGGTGGGGACCTCAGCCCCGGTTCACCTGTATGGTCGCGGAAATCGCCGAAACAGTCTGCGGATTCGCCTTGTACCACCCCATCTACAGCACCTGGCAGGGCCACTCACTCTACCTGGAAGATTTGTATGTTCAGCCTGCGTACCGCGGCCAGGGTATCGGCACGGCTTTGCTGGGGCGGGTCGCTTCGGTAGCTATTTCTCAAGGCTGCTCGCGCTTGGACTGGAGCGTGCTGACATGGAACGAGCCAGCGATCCGCGTCTACGAGCAGATCGGCGCGGCACGCATGGACCAGTGGCGGCGTATGCGGCTCAGTGGTGACGCCCTGCAGACTCTGGGGGCGGCCATGGGGCGCGAGGTGGCGTCGTGAGTGCCGGGAGCATAGCTTCCGGGCGCATTCGTGTGATCGGCGGCGGCCTGGCAGGACCGGAAGCAGCTCTGGTGGCTGCGCGCATGGGCGTCGCGGTCGACCTTTACGAGATGCGGCCGGTACGTACGACGCCGGCACACCAGACGTCCGACTTCGGCGAGCTGGTCTGCTCGAATTCGCTTAAAAGCGAGAGCGAGGGTACAGCGCCCTGGCTCCTGAAGCAGGAGATGCGCCGGGCCGGCTCACCCCTGCTGGTCTGCGCGGACCGGACCGCCGTTCCCGCCGGGCACGCCCTGGCTGTCGACCGCGTGGAATTTTCGCAGGCTATCGCAGAGGCGATCGCTCAGGAGCCTGGGATCACCGTGCACCGGGAAGAACTCACCCAGCTCAGTCCGGAGGACGGCATCACGATCATCGCCAGCGGACCCTTGACCTCCGCTGCGCTCTCAGACGAGATAGCCCGACTGACGGGCTCGGAGCACCTGGCCTTTTATGACTCGATCTCGCCCATTGTGGACGCAGAGACAATCGATATGGAGCGGGTTTACTTTGCGGCTCGATGGGAGAAGGGCACGGCGGATTACATCAACTGTCCGTTCACGCGCGAGGAGTACGACCGCTTCCTGGATGCGCTGCTTGCCGCGGAAGCAGCTGAAGAAAAGGCGTGGGAGAAGTTACCCTACTTTGAAAGCTGCCTGCCGATCGAAGAGCTGGCACGGCGTGGGCGCGATACCCTGCGTTTTGGGCCGATGAAGCCGGTAGGCCTGCGCGATCCGAGAACCGGCAGGACGCCCTGGGCCGTAGTGCAACTACGCTCGGAGAACCTCCGCGCCGACTCCTATAACCTAGTGGGCTTTCAGAATCACTTGAAGTTTGCGGAGCAGGCACGCGTCCTGCGGCTGATACCGGGCCTCGAGAACGCCAGGTTTCTCCGCTGGGGTCAGATCCATCGCAATACCTACATCCACTCTCCCAGTGTGCTGACGGAAGCTCTGCACCTGCGGATCCACCAGAACATCTACTTCGCCGGGCAGATTTCGGGCGTCGAAGGTTACACGGAATCGATCGCGACCGGGCTCTTAGCGGGCCTCTACGCTGCCAGCAAAGCGCTCGGTCGGGAAGCCGAGCCGGCCCCTCGCGGCACCGCGCTCGGATCGCTGGTGCACTACATCACACATGCTGAGGCAAAGCACTTCCAGCCTGCCAACATCACCTTCGACCTGCTGCTACCGCTGGAAGAAGAGGAGCGCAAACGGGTGCGCGATAAGAAAATCCGGCACGGCATGGTTTGCGAGCGGGCACTCGCTGCCTTTGACGCATGGTGGGCCGCGGGAGCAACCGAGCTGAGGGAAGTGGTGGCGGGATGAGCATCGTCGGGAGCGCGCCCAGGCGTAAAGCGGTCGTTTCTTTATCCGGCGGAATGGACTCCTGCGTGTGCGCTGCACTGGCGGCACGCGACTACGATGCCTGTGCCTTGCACATCTCGTACGGGCAACGGACAGAGGCGCGGGAGCTCCGAAGCGCCCGGGCCGTGGCGGAAGCATTGCGTTTCTCGCGCTTCCTGCACCTGCGCCTGGACCTGTTTCGGGCGATCGGCGGATCGGCACTCACAGACGCCACCATCGCCGTCCCGAGTGCGCCGGTGTCTGACGAAACCGTCACGGGTGCGCTGCATGGCGACGAGATCCCGGTCACCTACGTTCCTTTTCGCAATGCCCACTTCCTGAGTGCGGCCGTAAGCTGGGCCGAAACAATCGAGGCGGCGACCATCTTTATCGGTGCGGTTGAGCAGGACAGCTCCGGCTACCCGGACTGCCGGCCGGCTTATTACGAGGCCTTTCAGCAGCTGGTACGAACCGGTACCCGCGATGGGAACATCCAGATCGCCACCCCGCTCATCCACATGAGGAAGCGTGAGATCGTCGAGCTGGGTGTTGAACTTCGTGCGCCGCTGCATGTAACGTGGTCCTGCTATCAGGGTGAAACCCTAGCTTGCGGTACATGCGACAGCTGCGTGCTCCGGCTACGTGCTTTCGCCGAGGCCGGCATGGACGACCCGATCCCGTACGTGACGCGCGAGCGCGCAGCGGGCCGGTCAACCCAGACCTAGGCCACACGGGCGCAAGCCGAGTCGAGGCGCGCCTAGAAAGAGGACACCATGACAACGCGTTCCACACTTCCAGCCTTCGCTCTGTTTCTGGGCGCTGCAACCTCAGCATTCGCCCAGGGATCGGGAACCGGCAGTATTCACGGCCACATACAGGACCCGATCGGCGTTGCAATCGGCGGCGCGCAGGTGCTGGTGACCACGGACGGCAAGACTGCCAAATACACCTTTACCGCGGATGCAAACGGTGACTACAAGGGCGATGGAATTGCCCCCGGCACATACGTGCTGGACCTGGTAGCGGCGGGTAAGCCGGTTGATCAGTTAATGAACGTGAAGATCGATGCTAATCAGGACGCAGCCGAAAACTTCGATCTGTCGCGCCCCGAGTACATCGCGAAAATGTCACCAGAGCAACGCAAGCAGATGGAGGACGTGAAGGCCAAGAACGCGGAGGCATTGAAGGCCAACAGTGTCATCAAGAATCTGAACGCCGACCTGCAGAAGGCGCGCGATGACATCAAGGCGAAGAACTACTCGGAAGCCGATGAGTTGATGACCAAGGACTCACAAGCCAAACCGGATGCGGCTGTGATTTGGCTCGAGCTAGGTAACGCGCAGGTAGGTGAGAAGAAGTACCCAGACGCCACGACCTCCCTGCAGAAGGCGATTTCTCTGGAAGCGGCAAGTCCGAAGCCGAATCCGGAGATCATCGGCGGCTCGAACAATGCACTGGGAGAATCTCTTGCGCAACAGAACAAGGTTCCCGATGCAGTTGCAGCTTATGACGCAGCAGCAAAGGCGAACCCGTCAGGCGCGGGTATGTACTACACCAATGAAACCATTGTTCTCGCACGCTCCGGTCAGAACGGCGATGCCGTAGCCGCTGCGGCCGACAAAGCGATTGCGGCGGATCCGACAAAGCCGATCCCCTACTACCTGAAGGGGCAGGCGTTGATCGCGAAGGCGACGGTAGACCCGAAGACGCAGAAGATTACAGCACCGCCAGGCTGCGCCGAGGCCTACCAGAAGTACCTGGAACTGGCACCGGACGGCCAGTTCGCCGCAGATGCGAAAAACATCCTCACCAGCATGGGCCAGACAATCAAGACCACCTACAAGGCAGGCAAGAACTCGTAGGTTTTCGATCCGGAAGCGCGTCTCGCTTCGGCGAGGCGCCTTTTCCTTTCCGGCGTTCCCACAGCTCTCAGCAAGGGCAACCTATGATGGTGGCATGAGCCTGCCACATAAAGCCCTGCCCTACCGTAAAGCCGCGGCTCTAGTCCAGGAGAAGGCCGCGGCGCTAGTGACGGCGGGGCTGAGGACGGAACAGCTCCCGCTACTCGACGCTATGGGGCGGGTGCTGGCCGAGCCGCTCGTGGCTGACCGAGACCAGCCTCCTTTTCCGCGCGCGACCCGCGATGGCTTCGCTGCGCGAGCCGCCGACTGGAAACATAGGCCTTTGTCGGTTGCTGGACTGCTGCGCGCGGGCGAGGCCTGGCAGGGTGCGCCGTTGGCAGAGGGCCAGTGTCTCGAGATCATGACGGGCGCGCCCGTGCCCGCCGAGGTCGACTGTGTCGCCATGATCGAACATGTCTCCCGTACGGACGGCGAAGGTGGCACGGTGGTGCTGCAGCATGGCCGATCCATTGCGACGGGCGACAATATCGTGGCTATCGGCGCCGAGGCGGCTGCCGGTGCTACCCTGCTCCCTGCTGGCACAAGGCTGAATGCGCACGGGGTTGCGATTGCTGCAGCCTGCGGTTACGAGTCTCTCCACGTGCACAGAAAGCCGCGTGTCGCGATCCTGCCGACTGGTGATGAACTGGTGGATGTGCACGAGGATCCACTGCCGCACCAGATCCGCAACTCAAACTCATACACACTGGCCGCACAGGTACGCGCGCTCGGTGGCGAGCCGCTGCTTACCGGACCCGTGAAAGATGACGCAGACGCGCTTGAAGCAGCCATAGAGGCTGTGAGCGGTGCGGACCTGCTACTGCTCTCGGGCGGTGTTTCGATGGGCAAATTCGACCTCGTGGAGCCCGCGCTTGCAGCTCTGGGAGGCGAGTTCTACTTCACCGGCGCTCAGATCCAGCCTGGCAGACCTGTGGTCTTCGGCAGCCTGCCAGGCGCGCGTTCTAGCGGGGCCTACGCACTCTCCCGGCTGCCGTTCTTTGGTTTACCAGGCAACCCTGTGTCAACCATTGTGTGTTTCGCGTTGTTTGTCGCACCGCTGCTGGCCTCGCTCGGCGGCGAAAGAGGCTACTCGCCCCGCTTTGTGGAGGCACGGCTTGCAACGCCAGTTCGGGGCAGGCCAGGGCTCACTCGATTTCTTCCGGCAGGACTTACTTATGCCATGGAGGGAGCAGTCGTTACGATCATTCCGTGGCAGGGCTCGGGAGACCTGGCGAGCACGGCGCGGGCCAACTGCTTTGTGGTTGTGCCTGATACGCTTGCCGACTTGCGAGCCGACTCAACCGTGACGGTGCTTTTAGCCTGATTCGCCTGCGATAGGCTGGAAACATGGCCGATCCCGAAGAAAAACAGGCCGCGCCGAAAGCATCGCGGTTGTCCCATTACGCCGAGGACGGCTCCGCTCGCATGGTCAACGTAAGCGATAAAGCCCCGAGCCGGCGCCAGGCTGAGGCTGAGGCCTTCGTCGAACTCTCGGCCGCGGTGCTCGAGGCATTGCCAAGCAATCCGAAGGGCAATCCACTGGAAGTGGCACGCTTCGCAGGCATCCAGGCGGGCAAGCGAACCAGTGAGCTGATTCCCATGTGTCATCCCTTGCCGCTCACTTTTCTGGATGTTTCTGCAAGCATCGTCGCAGGCGGCGTTTCCATTCGGGCCGTCGCCGCAACTCTGGCGAATACGGGAGTGGAGATGGAAGCACTTACGGCGGCCAGCGTCGCAGCCCTGACGGTCTACGATATGTGCAAAGCAATGGATAAAGGGATCACGATCCGTCATGTGCAGCTCCTGCATAAGCAGGGCGGTAAGCACGGCGAATACCGTCGGGATAGCTCGCCCGACCTGACCCTGGAGGATTGATTGAGCGGAACTGCAGCAGCCCTAGCAGCGATCTTGTGGGTCGCTACTCCAACGACAACGCCGGGGAACTTCCTCTCAAAGCATGCGCAGGCCATCATTGTTGGGTCAATCGCGATCTGCTTCGCACTCACGATTGCCTTTGCGCTCCACGCAGTTGCCTTCCGTTTACTGGCGCGCTTACGTCACAAGAATGTCAAAGGTTCGCCCTTGCTTCATGCCATTTCGGCTAGGGTGCGGCGGCCAGCGCTCTTCATTATCCTGCTAGCCGCACTTACCATCGTGATCCCATTCCTGCAGATCACAGAGCCGCTGCTCGACACGCTCGAGAAAGGCTTTCTGGTCCTGCTCTTTCTCGCAATCGGGTGGCTGATGGTCTCGGGCGTCTACCTGTTTGAAGATGCAGTCCTGCTGCGTTACGACATGACCGCGGCAGATAACCTGAAAGCGCGGCGCGTGCGCACGCAGACGCAGCTGCTGCGCCGCATGGCTATTATCCTGCTGCTGATTGTCGATGCAGGTCTGATACTGTCGTTGTTTCAGAACTCAGCCATCTGGCACTATGGCGCGGGTCTGCTGGCTTCAGCAGGCCTGGCCAGCCTGGTGCTGGCGACCGCGGCTAAATCGACAGCCTCAAACCTGCTTGCAGGGCTGCAGATCGCGCTCACTGAACCGATCCGGCTGGACGATGTCGTCATAGTCGAGGGGGAGTGGGGCCGCATCGAGGAGATAACCACAACCTACGTCATCGTCGCGATCTGGGATTACCGGCGTCTGGTCGTGCCGCTCACTTACTTCATTGAGAAGCCTTTCCAGAACTGGACGCGTGAACACGCCGATCTGATGGGAACGGCGTTCCTTTACGTCGACTACTCAGTGCCGGTGCAGGCGCTGCGCGACGAGTTTGCTCGGCTGCTTGAAGCCTCGCCGCTGTGGGATCGAAAGATCAAGGCGTTGCAGGTGACCGATCTGACAGCGCAGACGATGGAGATCCGCTGCCTGCTAAGCGCAAAGAACTCGGGCGACCAGTTTGACCTGCGTTGCATTATCCGCGAGGGCATGATCGCGTTTATTCAAGAGAACTATCCGGAGGCCTTTCCGCGCACGCGTTTCAGTGCGGTCGCCGGTGCGGACACACCCGGAACGCTACCTGCACAGCGGGCCGGTCAGCTTGTCTCACGCTAGGATTTGGGGCGCTTTAGACAGCTTCGGCGAGGTAAGCAGCAAACCAGCTACGGTCGTCCTTCCACTCGCGCCGCAAGACAAAGCCGGCCTGCTCAAGCAGGTTTAGTGCGCCGCTGCTCGTGAACTTATAACTGTTCTCGGTGTGAATCGTTTCACCCTCAGCGAACTCGAGCGCCAGCTCCAGTTCCGGCACGTCCACCCAATGCCTAGTCTTGCTGCGAAGGTGCATTTCGATTCGGGACTTCGCCGCATTCCAGCGCGCCTCGTGCTGGAAATTATTAATTACAAAGTTCGCGCCGAGCTCCCGATTGATCCGGGCAAGCACGTTCCGGTTAAACATCGCCGTCACACCCTCGGCGTCATCGTAGGCAGCCAGCAGCGTTGCTTCACCCTTCACCTGGTCAGCGCCGAGCAGCAGGTGGTCTCCGAGAGCCAGCTCGCTACGGACAGAGCGGAGCAGTTCAAGTGCATCCGCTGGTTCGAAGTTGCCGATGCTCGAACCGATGTAGAGCACCAGCCTCCGCATGCCCTCAGCATCCACCTGGCCAAGTCCTTCGGTGTAGTCGGCCACCCGCGTATACACCTGAACACCCGCGATCTCGCGTTCGAGGTGGCGCCTCGCTTCCGCGAGTGCGCTCTCCGAGACGTCAATGGCATAGTAATCGACTGTACCCTGCTGCGAAACAGCTGCGCTGAGCAGCAAACCCGTCTTGGAAGCAGTCCCGGCGCCCAGCTCCAACAGAACAAGCCGTCGGCCCTGAGCAGCCTCCTGCACGATCTCTCTCGCGTGTGCAGAAAAGATACTGCGCTCGGTCCGCGTGACGTAATACTCAGGCAGCTCAGTGATCCGCTCGAACAGAGCTGAGCCTCGCTCGTCGTAAAACAGCCAGGGACTCAAAGTTTTTGGTGCAGCGGTCAATCCTTTGTAGACTTCAGCACCGAGCGCTGTGGCGCGCGCCTGTTCCACAGGGAGAGAGTACGCTTTGACAGTGACCATCCGTGGCTTTCCTGGCTGACTTTGTGGTTAGCGGCGCGCCAGCCGTGCGCCGGAGAACTGCCACCGAGTATGCGGCGGAAAGAAGTTGCGGTAACTCGCGCGGATGTGGGAGGCCGGCGTGGCGACAGAGCCGCCCCGCAGCACCATCTGGTTTGACATGAACTTGCCGTTGTACTCCCCGAGGGCACCTGGCAGTGCAGCGTAGCCCGGGTAGCCCAGGTACGCGCTTCCGGTCCACTCCCAAACTCCGCCGAAGATTCCGCGTAAGCCCTGCTGCGAGCTGTTTGCAAGTGGATGCAGCGTGGCGCCCTCAAGCAGATTTTCCTCAGCGGGCGTACAGCCGGCAGCAGCAATCTCCCACTCAGCCTCAGACGGCAGGCTCATCCCAGCCCAGCGAGCGAAGGCATTTGCCTCAAAGTAGCTGATGTGAGAGACCGGGGCAGCCAGCAGGTTTGCGAGCGGCTGGTTGCCTCTTAACGTGAACACGGTCCACTCGTCTACGCCAGGTTCGCGATGCCAGTAAAGCGGCGCCCGCCAGCCTTCCCGTCGCAGGAGATCCCAACCTTCCGAGAGCCATAGATCAGGCTTGGTGTAGCCATCGTCCTCCATGAACTGCAGGTACTCCGCGCACGACACCGGCCGCGAGGCAAGCTCGAAAGCATCAAGCCAGACGCGATGACGAGGCTCCTCGTTGTCAAAGTTGAAGTCCTCGCCTGGGAGGATTCCCTCACCGGAGTAGCCGATCTGGTACAGCCCTTCTGCAAACGGCATCCAGCTTTGCCCGCCTCGCTCACGGGTCATCTCGCGGGTCATCGTGGTGTCGTTACCGGGCAGCGGTCCCTTCCGGTACACGGGATGCAGTGGATTGCTCCAAAGGGCATGCTTGATGTCGGTCAGCAGCAGCTCCCCATGCTGCTGCTCGTGGTGCAGCCCGAGAACCAGCCGGCGCTTTGCCTCGTCCGGAGTATCGGCGCCGAAAAGGCGCGCGATGTGCTCATCCACGTAAGCGCGATAGTCGAGGATGGAGGCCAGACTTGGCCGGGAAAACGAGGCACGCAGCTTCTTTTGCGGCTGGTCGGAAACAGAGTTGTAGTAGCTGTTGAAGAGCCAATGGAAGTCCGGGTGGAAAGGCCGGTAGCCGGGTAGGTAATCAGAGAGGAGAAAGGTTTCAAAGAACCAGCTGGTGTGTGCCAGGTGCCACTTGGCCGGGCTTGCCTCGGGACAGCTCTGCACCATCATGTCTTCCGGGGTCAGGGGCTCGCACAGAGTTATGCTTTGCTGCCGAACAGCACCGAAGCGGACAAGCAACTGTTCCGCTGGAGAAACAATGCTGCTGGAAGGGGCCAATGACATCAGATTTCCTCTCGCTGCCGCCTCACAATACACCAGGAAGACGGCATAGGTTGCCCAGTTTCGGTGGTCCGCGGAACAGTTTGCGACTTGCTATACGATGCAGACCCGCACGTTGGGCGGCGCAAATAATCGGAGCAAAGCAGGCAGCGGATGACGGACCGATCCCCGCTCAGCCTGTAGCCCCGAGAAAAAAGCGGGAGAGCAGAGAGCCTGCGGGCGGCTCTTTAACTTCAGTCCAAGTTCATGATCTGGTATGAGAACCGGCCTTCCGTCAGGGCCGGAGAGGGTCTGCACGATAAACTGAGTATGCCCGGCTGCGTCTTTTCAAGGTCGGTTTCGTCTGAAAAGCACAGCATCGATCTGATGGAATCCTATCTGCCTGCCACGCCGCTTTCTCGTCTCTTCCGGAATACCCTGCTCGCCGCAGTGTGCGTGCTGCCTGGCGTACAAACTTACGCGCAGGATGACTCGAACTTCGACATAGCCGGGCTGCAGGCGATTCGGGGTACGGTCTCTCGCACCGCAAACGGGTCTGTGTATGTGAAGGTTCATGACGGGACCGTGTACCAGGTCGAAACCGGAGTGAACACCCACTTCGTAAAGAATGGGGCGGCTGCCACCGCGAACGTGGCCCATGCGGGCGATACCGTGCTGGCCGGGGGTGAGCTGGACGCGAAGAAGCATACCCTCGGCGCGATCTTTCTCGCGGTCGTCGACGCGCAAGAACTAGCTGAGCTGGACCAGCGCCGGGCGCAGTGGGGCAAGACCTGGCTGGCTGGCACGGTCACCGCGAAGCGTGGTACCGAACTGGTAATCAAGCGCCCGGACGGCGTGGTGAACACCATCTCGGTCGATGAGGACACCTCATTCCGTAAACAGCACCAGAGCATTACCTTTCCGGACGTACAGGTGGGCGACGGCATGACCGCCACTGGCGTCCAGGGCAAAGATTTCTTCGCGGCCAAGGTGCTGACTGTTGTGGATGCAGCCCAGATTCGCGAGTGGTCGCGACTGAAGGATCAATAATGGGCACGCCTTGCAAGCGGCCGGGGAGAAACCGCGCGAGCCGCTGGATCGGCAGCGGTCTGGTTTTTGCCTGTGCGGGAGGATGGAGGGCCAACGCGCAGACGACCCCTCCTTCGCCATCACCGAGTGCGACAGTACCCGCTACACAGGCAAGTGCAACTCCTCCTACCACGCAGGGCGGCACAGTCCATGGAAGGATTAGCTCCGGCAGGACGCCTTTGCCCGGGGTCTCGGTCACCGCTACCAACACGCTGACCGGCACGCGATATGCAACCACAACCGCCCTGGATGGCAGCTTTCGCCTCCACATCCCAGACGATGGACGTTTTGTGCTCCGTACCGAGTTCGCGGCATTTGCGCCCAGTACCGATGAGGTGCGTTTCGGCGGCGCGAGCGGCGGCACGCGGGATGTAACTCACGACTTTTCACTGCCCCTGATTTCGCGTGTCCCTACCCAGACAGAAGACCGCGGTGCGCTTGACGCAGGCCCTCGAACGGGCGCTGGAGCAGCCCGTACTTACGGCGGTGGCGGCGGTCGAGGCAACGGCGGCGGTTCACAGCTCCTAAGCCTTTTGGGCGCGGCCGGTGGACTCGAGGCCGGCGATGCTGCTGCGGCCGGCACGCCTTCTTCAGGGCTGGCCGGCAATACTGATTTTGCTTCGGAGTCGGTCGCCGTACAGGGGCAAGGCAACAACGGCGGGAACAGCTTCGCCGGTATCGATCTGAACGCCGTGCGGGAGCGCGCAGAGAACGACCCTTCGCTGAACGGAGGCGGTGGCTTCGGCGGCGGCGGTTTTGGCGGTGGGGGTGGTGGCCGCGGAGGCG
>CAXTMF010000005.1:0-202262 GCA_964245435.1 uncultured Acidobacteriaceae bacterium | reverse complement strand
AACAGCCGCTCCACCAGAAGCCCGGCCGGCTCGCCCATCCCCTCCTCCGCCGCCGCGATCATGCGTCCCTCACCCCACTCCTCTTCCGCATGCGTCATCGCCTCGCTGATCCCGTCCGTGTAGCACAGCAGCAGGTCGCCCCGTTCCAGCTCCACCCGCTGCTGCCCATAGCCCACCCGCGGCAGCAGCCCCACCACCGGCCCATCCGCCTGCACTCGCCGCACCGTCAGCGCGCCGCCGGGCTTGCGCCGCAGCAGCAGCGGCGGGTTGTGCCCCGCGTTCACACACTCCAGCACACCTGTCGCCGGGTCCAGCGCGCCGAAAAACAACGTCGCGTACCGGTGCTCCGCCGAGGCCTCATACACCAGCCGGTTCAGCTTTTCCATCAGCCGCCCAAACTCGCCTAAGCCACTTTCTGACCCGTCCAGGGATCCGTCCAGCACCATGCTGCGCAGCGAAGCCCGCAGGCTCGCCATCAATAGCGCCGCCGAAATCCCCTTGCCCGACACATCCCCGATCGCCAGTCCCAGCCGCCCATCCGGCAGCGGAAATACATCGTAGTAGTCCCCGCCCACCCCCTGCGCGGCCCGGCACGCACCCGCTACCGTTCCACTCGCAAACTCCGGCATCCTCTGTGGAAACAGCCGCTCCTGTACCTCCCGCGCGATCTCCATCTCGCGCGCCGCACGCTCCCGCTGCGCCGCCTCATCGGCCAGCGTCTGCGCCAGCTCGCTTACCTCCAGCGCCATCCCCGTCTGCACCGCAAGCACCTGCAGCAGCTTCAGGTCTGCGCTCGAATACGCCGCCTCCGAGCGCTTCGGCCCCAGCGCCATCACCCCCATCAGCCGCCCGCGCCCGGGCAGCGGCAGCAGCACCTCGGCCCCCAGCGCATCCAGCGCCTCGCGCTCCGCCATCCCGGCCAGCAGGTACCATCCTTCCGGATCATTCCGGTACAGCCGCAGCGGCGTCCGGCTATACGTCAGCTTGCGGATCGCCGAAGAGTCCGCCCGCAATGCCACTCCGCCCTGCATCCCCACCACGCTCTCCCCCGCGGTTCTGGTCAGCACAAACTGCGAACCCGACCGCAGCAGCATCCCGATCTCGCTCACATGGAGCGTCTCCGCCACACACCGCGACACAGTCTCGAGCAGCGGCGCACGCTCCGTATAGCTCCGGACCTCATCGCTCAGCTCGCTCAACACCTGCTCAGCGTTATAGGCCTCGCGAAAGAACCGCTTGTCCAGCCAGCTTCGCGACTGCTCCCGGAAGCCATACCGCAGCAGCACCACCAGCACCACAAACAGCGCGATCTGCCAAAGCCTGTGCTCTGTAGCCCCGCGCTGCGCCTGCGCGTGCGCTGAGCCGAGAAGCTCCCATCCCGCCAGGGTCACTAACAGCACCTGGAGGGCCCAGATCGTTCCCCGGGCCAGCGCGTAGCGCGTTCCTTGGCGCAGCAGGATGGCGACATCCATGGCGCGTTGCACCAGCACCACGTAGGCCAGCGTCAGGGGCGCCAGCAGGAACAGCGCTGCTCCCAGGTAAGCCACCCACAGGTGCCCCGGCGCATGCGGGTCAAAGCCCAGCTTCCGCAACAACACAAAAACTGTCAGCAGCGCTAGGAGCCCGACCCCCGTCCCCGTCAGCAGCACCCGCAGCCTCCGCCGCGCGTCCTCGCTCGATGCCGTCCGCAGCTTGTCCAGCAGCAACAGGAGGTACAGCACCACGCACAGCAGATCGAGCGCGTTCTCCACATGGTCTGCCGGGCGCATTACGCTCACCAGCCATGGCGCGGCTCCGGCGAGGAAGTACTCCTGCCACAACAGCAGCAGGTCGCCGCAAGCAATCCCGAGCGCCGGCACAAGCACTGCCCACTTGATCCATGGCAGCTGCCGGTCCACCCGTGATCGCTCCGGAAAATACAGCGCAAAAGGCAGTAGCGCCAGCGGGCTCAGGTTTTGCAGCAGCGCGTAGTACATGCCGCGAAAGAGCAGGGAAGTGCTTCCGGCCAGCCCTACGCCCAGGGAAAAGAGCACCTGCGGAAACAGGAGCAGCCCCAGCAGCAGCCACGCATTCGGCTCCTCCGGCTTTGCCAGCACCACCCAGCCGCCCACCAGCAGACAAAAGAGAGCGGAGACATCAAACAACAACACCTGCTGCCACACTCCCCAGGTGCTCCGCATCCCGGCCGGCGCGGGAGTCGGCGCAAGTGTGATGGTCGCCGTTCCAAAGAGCGGCTGTGCGCGGCCACTCTGGGCCGTTCGTTCAAAGCCTGCAACGAGCTGCTCACCCGGAGCAGCCTCCAAGGCCTGCGCCCATTGCGCGCGCCCGGTGTACGGGGTGCCGTTCAGATCCTCCAGCAAGACGCCGGCCGTCAGCCCCGCCGCACGCGCCTCCGGCTGCACCGCATCCACCCGCTTCGTGTCCCAGTCAAAGTGGAACGGCGCACGCGCCACCTTCTCCGGGTGCAGTCCCAGCCGCAGGCGGGCATGGATGTCGAGCCCCGAAAAGAGGAGCGCGGCCATCATCACAACGGCCAGCAGCAAACGCAGAAGCATCCTGGATCGGGAACCCGCCATAACGTGTCGCCCTCATCCTAAAGCCCCGCGTCACTCGTGCGTCAGCCTTGCGACGCCAGCGGCTCCGTCCCACTCTCCGCGCGGACGGCAGGTCTCCACCACCGGCGGTACCTCGAGCGCAGCATTGCGAAGCCGAGGGAGCCACCTTCCGGCGTCGCTCAGGATTGGGAGCGGTCTGACAAGCGCACGACGAAGCGAACGGGCGCCTGCAGATCTGGAAGTGCAGCTCGGAGAAGGCGTGACCCTGAGCGCAGCGGAGAACCGGCTCTACTCACCCGGCGGAAACGACCACTCCCCAGCAGACGTCGAGGCGATTGCACAAACGACGGTCTCACCATGCCCCAGCAAAGCGCTCAACCGCCAGCTACGCCCGTAATTTCCCATTTCGGGACGTCTTGAACAAGCACAGCGAATCGAGATCAGGCCCTGTCAAGACCTGCACAGATGCCCAAACCCTGCGCCAACGGTACCGAAGTACCGTGGCAGGCGCATACTTATGCATCACCGCTCGGTTTTATACATTTGCGCGTTCAGGAAACATGCTCTTGACGAGCGGGAAGCGCCAAAGCCCGGCAACTTCGGCGACCCGGTACACCCCCACGAACTGGCGCCCCCGCGCAGAGGTCCTAGCCGTTGACCTTCTCACGCCATGAATGGGCCCCTTCCAGCGCCTTGTTCACGTTCGAGATGTTCTCTACGCCCTGTGTATTGAGCCAGTCCGCAAACGCCTTCTCGCCATCCTTTGCGAAGATCGAGACCCCATCCGACCAGGTCGCGCGGCCGCACAGCACCCCGTTGAAGGGCGCGCCACTGTCCACCGCTAAATCCAGCGTTTCGATAAAGATAGCGTTCGTGACCCCGGCCGAAAGATAGATAAACGGCTTGTGCGTCGAAGATGCCGCCATCCGGAAATGCTCCAGCGCCTCGTCGCGCGTGTAGGCCTGCTCACCGCCGAAAGCCTTTGTCCCCGCGACGAACTTCATCTGCACCGGTACCTCGACCTTCAGCACGTCCACGTTGTATTTCGCCTTGCCGAACTCCTCCATCGAGCCCATCACGATGGCCGGCTTGCGCTTCGCATACCCGAGGCCCTTTTCGTCCTCGCCATGGACGTCATAGCCCACAAACTCCAGGAAGAACGGGATATCGTGCGCCCGGCACTCATCGCCTACCCGCTCGATGAAGGCGTGCTTCTGGTCGTTGATATCGCTCTTCTCAAAGGGCGTGTAATAAAGCAGGATCTTGATGCAGTCCGCGCCCGCTTCCTTCAGCCGCGCGACAGACCAGTGGTCCAGCAGGTCCGGCAGCCGGCCCGCGTCGTTCGCATCGTAACCGGTCTTCTCGTAGGCCAGCAGCAGCCCTTTGTCGTGCCGCTTGCGGCTTGCCGGCAGCCCGAACTCCGGATCCAGCAGGATCGCCGACGCATACTGCGTCAGTGTCTCCGTGACCATGCTCTTGAAGTCCTCCAGCATGGAGTCTGGCACTTCATCCACGCCCTTTGCCTTCGCCAGGGACTTCTGCAGCGACCCGCGCTGGTCCATCGCCGCCGCGGCAATCACGCCGCGCTCATTCGAAACCGCCTTCATCCCTGCCAGCTTGCCCGGCGTCAGTTCAATAGCCATCGTCCGCTCTCCCTCACCTGTATCGCGCTCTTCGTTGCGGCCGGGTGCCTCACCACGGCCGGAATCCCTCGAAGCATCCTCGAGCTTGCCCTCAGTAGGAGGCCATTGCCGGCTCAACTGCCGCCCGGCACCGGCAGTCCGGCCTTTGTCAGCACCTCTGCCTGCGACGCAAAGAGTTGTTTCAGGCCCGCATCCGCAGCGTCGAGCATCTCCGTCAGCCGCTCCCGCGGAAACGCCTTCCGCTCTGCCGTGGCCTGCACCTCGATCAGCCCGCCATCCGCCATCACCACCACATTTGCATCCACCTCGGCCTGTGCATCCTCCTCGTAGGCCAGGTCCAGCAAGGTCGTTCCTTCCACGATCCCCACGCTCACCGCAGCCAGCATCTGCCGTATCGGATGCGTCTTGAGCGCGCCAGCCTCCTGCATGCGGCCCAGCGCCAGCGCCAGCGCCACGCAGGCTCCCGTGATCGCCGCCGTGCGCGTCCCGCCGTCGGCCTGCAGCACATCGCAGTCCAGGATCACAGTCCGCTCGCCTAGCGCTGCCATATCCACCCCCGCCCGCAGCGAGCGCCCGATCAGCCGCTGGATCTCATGCGTCCGCCCGCCGACCTTGCCCCGCTCCGCTTCGCGCGCGCTCCGCGTCAGCGTCGCTCGCGGCAGCATCCCGTACTCGGCCGTTACCCAGCCCTTGCCGTGTCCACGCATCCAGCCCGGCACCCCCGGCTCGACTGAGGCATTGCAAAGCACCCGCGTCTCGCCCACTGCGATCAGCACCGAGCCCTCCGCCGTGCGCACGTAGTCCGGCGTGAGCGAAACCGGCCGCATCTCCAGCGGCGATCGTTTGTGTTGTCGAAAGAAGGGCATTTGCGGAGCTGTCATTCCTCCCATTGTAGGGGGCAGTCCGGCCTGAAACGGAACACGCCTCTGCTGTCCCGTTTCGGCATGCTCGGCGTAAGTTGCTGCTCCGGCATCACTTAGCTCTCCCTGCGGCCAGCTCTGTTTCGTTTCGGAACACTTACGCAGCCAGGCTGGAGCTCACCTCCAGCTGAAGATCTCAGTAAATCTCATAAAATGAGCCGTTTGTGGTGCTAATCACGAACGGCAGCAGGCGTGCTCTAGGAAGTGAGCGGCAGCCTCTTGCTGCCCGACTCAAGGAGCACCATGCCAGATCTGCACCCACCCGCACTCCCCGCCTCAAATCTCCTGCCCTTTCTACGCCGCAACACGCGGGGGCAATTCAGGCGCTTGCTTCTCCGCCCACCGCTGGGCCTGTGCTCGTGCCGGCACGAGCCAGTCGCGACAAAACGCAGGCGGCAAGGCTCCCGAGGCTCTCACCCGCTGCTGCGCTGGCCCACGACGCGCGTGGGGCGGTGACCTCGCTTCAGCTCCTGTCAGGCTTGCTCGCGGCACCGGGCGTTCTGGCTCCTTCCTTTGCCGGCTACGCTGCCGACCTGCAGGCGGTCACCGACATGCTGAAGGCGCTCAGCACCCGTATCGATGGGCTGGATGCAATGAACGAGCCAGACAGACCCGGAAACGCTGTCCAACAGGTCCTCCAGCCAGCCAGGCCGCTCAGCTTTATGGCCGGTCGGCAGCCGACGAGCCGACACGCACCGTCCGCACGGGAAGCTCTCGAGAGCTGCGTTCGCCTGCTCCAGGTCGTCGCCGGCCCCTCAATCGCCGTACATATCTCCTCTGAGACCGACCTGCCGCCCATCGCGCTCGACGACGATTCGCTCGCCCGCGTCTTGATGAATTTGGTGAAGAACGCGCGCGAAGCCATGCCCGGCGGTGGCGCAGTGCGCATCACAGGCCGCCGCGCACTTGGCCGGGATTTGCCGGCAGTCCTCGTGCACGTCTCTGACAACGGCCCTGGCGTCCCTGCGCATGCCCTCGGCTGCATCTTTGAGCCGGGCTTTACATCCAAGTCCCACCCCGGCGCTGCCGAGCACTGCGGCCTGGGTCTCGCCATCGTCCGCGAGCTTGTCGAAGCCGCAAGCGGCGAAGTCCGTGTGGCCAGCACCCGCCGCCGTGGAACCACCTTCGAACTTCGCATTCCCTGTCTTGGATCCGGCCAGCGGGACGCCTAGAATACCTCCC
The DNA here is from genome assembly GCA_964245435.1 of uncultured Acidobacteriaceae bacterium. Taxonomy (GTDB): domain Bacteria; phylum Acidobacteriota; class Terriglobia; order Terriglobales; family Acidobacteriaceae; genus EB88. The sequence goes on along the minus strand of CAXTMF010000005.1, from coordinate 195,962 downwards.
TTTACTTACGTAACTGGAGAACCCTTGAAAAAGCCCCTAGAATGAGCCGCAACACTAATCGCAATAGAGAAAGATTTATGGCTACTCAGTCGCCAGCGAAGATGCACGTGCTCATCCTCGACGAAGACCCTGCGGTACGCTCTGCGGTCCTCGAGATTGCGAGCGCCCATGGGCACCAGGCGCATGCAGTTGCGTCGGTCGACGAAGCTCGCGCGCATCTGCGCGGTAACAGCACCGATGTCGTGCTGCTGGACCTGAAAACGCCATCCGGCAAGACGATGGACCTGCTGGACGAGATCAAGACCGTCCGTCCCGAGACCTCGGTCATTGTCATGACCGCTTATGCGACGGTCACCTCGGCGGTAGAAGCCATGCGTACCGGAGCGGCCGACTACCTGACCAAACCTTTCGCGATGGATGAGCTGGCCACCGTGCTCGAGCGGACCGCGGAAAAGCGCAAGCTTGACTCCGAAAGCCGCAAACTCCGGGAAAAGCTGCGGTCCCAGGGAACGCTCAGCACCATCGTCGGCCAGAGCCCGGAGATGGACAAGATCTACCGCATCATGTCCAAGGTGGCCCACAGCACGCACCCGGTCATGATCCTGGGCGAGAGCGGCACCGGCAAGGAACTGGTCGCGCGCGCCATCCACAACAACGGGCCGAACGCGCATAAGCCGTTTCTGCCGGTGGACTGCGGATCGCTCGCGCCGACGCTGGTCGAGAGCGAGCTTTTCGGCTACGTGAAGGGCGCCTTTACCGGCGCGACCCGCAACAAGGACGGCCTCCTGGTCGCTGCTGAGGACGGCACAGTCTTCCTCGATGAGATCGGCGAGCTGCCCCTGGACCTGCAAGCCAAGCTGCTGCGGGCTCTTCAGGAGCGGGAGGTGCGGCCCGTCGGAGCGAGCCACCGGCTGCCCATGCGCGCCCGCGTGCTCGCGGCCACCAATCGCGACCTGAGCCAGATGGTGCAGCAGGGGCGCTTCCGCAAGGATCTCTTCTACCGGCTCAACGTAGTCAGTTTGCGCCTGCCGCCCTTGCGCGAGCGCCGTCAGGACGTTCCGCTGCTCTCCGCACACTTCCTGGACCGGATCAGCAAGGAGTACGGCAAGCGCTTCGAGTTGAGCGACGAAGCGCTGCGGGTGCTCGACGAATACGAGTGGCCCGGCAATGTGCGCGAGCTCGAGAACGCGCTGGAGCGTGCCTGCTCCTTCGCTTCCGGCACAGTTGTGCAGCTGGCCGACATGCCGACGCAACTGCAGGACTACCGCATGCAGCAGCGCCGCACGACCATTCCACTGCGGGAGGTCATGGAAGCCGCTGCCGCGAAATCACCCGGCGTGACCTCGCTGGCCGAGATGGAGCGCAATGCCATCCTGGCTGCTATCCGCGATTTGCAGGGGGATAAGCTGCAGGCCGCCAAGCTGCTTGGCATCGGCAAAACCACGCTCTACCGCAAGCTCAAGGAATACGGCATCACCGACGTCGCCATCCACGCTACCTAGCGCCAGAAGCGCCGCTACAGCTTCAAGCCTCGTGAAAGGGGAACTGCATTGCCGAGCGCACTGATCATCACCGCTATCTCCGGCGCAGAACACTGCGCCGCCAGCCTGTCCAAGCAGCTTGGCTTGCCAGTCGAAGTCGCATCGAGCCGCCGCGAGGGCATGGCTGCGCTTCGCCGGCGTGAGTACACCATCGTTGTTGTGGACGAGCCTGTCGCCGAGTCCAGCCCCGAAAGCGCAGAGATGCTCTGGAAGCAGGCCGGTCTCGCGATTCCGCTGCAGATCAACTTCGCCATCTCCGGCACGAATCGAATCATCCGGGAGGTACGCTCTGCATTGCAGCGCCGCGAACATGAACATGAGCTGGCCATGCGCGCCGCTACGGCCACGATTGAGAGCGAGCTACGCGACACCGTCACCGGCCTGCTCCTGCATTCGCAACTCGCACTGGCCGAGCCGCTGGTCTCGGGGCCGCTTTCGGCCAAGCTGCGGACTGTCGTCGAGCTGGCCGGCAACCTCCGAACACGCCTGGAGAAGACTCCATCGCAGCCAGCTGGCCTTTAAGGGCTCTCTAAGCAGGTAGCTCAATAGGCGCTCTGTCGCTTACTGGTGAGCGAACGAAGCTGCTACGGCCGGACTCACAGCGTTCTAGGCGAGAATAGTTTGCTCCGCCTCAGCCTGTTCCCTGGCAGCTTGGTCCGCGTCAGCGGGCGGATCATCCAACGAAGGGTTTCCCGCGGCTCCGGCAAGCCGGGGCTCAAAGAAACGCTCTACCGCGTCCAGGATTGCCGGCCCGGTTTTTGCCTCGTAGATCGCCTTCCGCAGTCCCGCCCCACCCGGCACGCCATGCGTGAACCAGGAAGCGAACTGTTTCATCTTGCCCTGTGCTTCCTTGTGTTCCTTCTGCTCGTCTGCCGCATTTCCAGCCGCCTCGCCCAGCAGCATGCCAAAGTAGGAGCGGATGAGCTGATACCGGTCGGCCTCTGACGGCTCGTCATACCGACCCAGCACCGTGTACTGAGCAATCTGGCGGAAAATCCAGGGGTTTGCCGGCGCGGCGCGGCCGATCATTACGGCGTCGCAGCCGGTACGCTCGACCATGGCGCAGGCGTCCTCAGGGGTGCGGATGTCGCCGTTGCCGATCACCGGGATCCGAACCTCATTCTTGACCGCCTCGATCCACTCCCAGCGGGCCTGGCCCGAGTAGCCGTCCTCCCGCGTCCTTGCATGGAGCGCAACCGCGTCCAAACCGGATTCTTCGGCCAGCCGCGCAAGCTCCACGCAGATGATGTGCTGGTCATTCCAGCCCATACGGAACTTGACGGTAAACGGGATGGTCACCGCGGCACGTACGGCTTCGAAAATCTTTGCGATCAGGGGCAGATCCCGCAGCAAGCCGGAGCCGCCGTTGCAGGCCACAACGCGCTTTGCCGGGCAGCCCAGGTTCAGGTCAACCGTGTCAAAGCCGGTATCCTCAACGATGCGCCCCGCCTCGGCCAACGTTTCCGGGTTCGAGCCGAAGATCTGCGCAGCAATCGGGTGTTCGTCGTCGTAGAAGGTCAGGTAGCGCTTGCGCTTGGACTCGCGCATCCGGGTCAGCCCGTCTGCCGAGGTGAACTCGGTCATCAACAGCCCGCAACCGGACTGTTGGTTCGTGATCGCTGCTTCGATTGAGTCTGAGCTGGCAGCCTCGCTCGTGTGGGATGTGAACAGGCTGCTGTTGCGGATGAAGCGCCGGAAAACCGTGTCTGTCACCCCGGCCATTGGCGCCAGGATCGTCGCAGGCGTAACCTGCACCCGGCCGATCGACACAGAGGCGGGAACCCGTGCTTCTGCCGGCATCCGGTACTCGGTCGGGTTGTCCCAGCTCTTCTTCATCCCACTTCCTGAACCGCAAGTCCGGCGTCGGCAGCCTCTGGAACGACGAAAGCCCCCGCGCCGGGCGCGGAGGCTTTTTCACCCCACCGCCGCTTACTTCGCGGCCGGCTGGTCTGCCTTCGCGAACTTGCGGCGGAATCGTTCGATGCGGCCCGCGGTGTCGATCATCTTCTGCTTACCCGTGAAGAACGGGTGGCATGCCGCGCAGATTTCGACGTGGATATCGCCCTTGTGGGTCGAGCGCGTCGCGAACTGTGTGCCGCAGGCGCACTTAACATTGATTTCATTGTAGTTTGGGTGGATCCCCTGCTTCGCCATGACTCTTATGAACCTTTCCTGCAATCCGTCCATGCTATCGCGGTACGCTGCTGAAGGCAATTGAGAATGCTAGTCAGATAGATGTGTGGCGGCAGCTTTCGATGCAGGGTCGCTGCCGACGAACGCGTCGCACGATCCGGTCGAAGTTCGCTTGCGAACGACTATGGCCGCGGTCCGCAGAGTGAATCGGCTTTGCCATACTGGCTTATGCAGAATCAGCAGGTATGTCCGCTGTGTGACGGGATGGGTATGCGGGTGCTCGCGCAAAGCAGGGGCGGCCGTGCAGCGGAGCCATGCGAATGCCAGCACGAGCGCCGGCTGTTCGCCCTTCTGGCCAAGGCGCAGATCCCTTCCCGCTACGCCGGCTGCACTCTGGAAAGCTACAAGCCGTCCGGTGACCTGTTTCTTGCGCTTAACAGCGCCCGGCGTTTCGTCGACATCTACCCCGGCGAAAATGACGGCACCGGATTGCTCTTTACGGGTTCCATCGGCGTCGGCAAGACCCACCTGGCGACAGCCATCCTGCAGAAGCTCATCCTGGAGAAGGGCGCACCTGCCTTGTTTTGCGACTACCGCGAGCTGCTCAAGAAGATCACGAACTCCTACAACCCGAGCGTGCACACAACCGAGTTGGAAGTCCTGCAGCCGGTGTTTGAGGCCGAGGTCTTGGTGCTGGATGAGTTGGGCGCAGCCAAACCGACCGAATGGGTTTGGGAAACTGTTGCCCATATTCTGAATACGCGCTACAACGACAAGCGCACTACGCTGATCACGACGAATTACCCAAATCTTCCGCCAGGCGGGGCGGTAGCCTACGAAGGCAGCGCTGGCATGAGGGCGCGTCAGGCTGTTCGTGAAGAGACTCTTGGCGACCGGATCGGCGAGCGCATGCGGTCTCGCCTGCAGGAGATGTGTGTGCCGGTGGAGATGCGTGGGGCCGACTACAGACAGACGGTAAAGCGCGCTCGCTTTAGCTAAGTGACTTCGCTGGTTCTGAAGAGTGTAAGCAAAGGGGGGTTGAGGGCCAAACTGTGGACGACTGTGGCGGAGAAATGGCCTAGATCGCAGCCGTAAGCAGGACAAGCAGCGCCGCCAGAGCGGCCGCCACCCGGTACGGGCGTTCACCGACCGGTTTTACGAGCGGTTCTGAAGAAAAGGAAACGACGGGTGAAGACATGGGAGGCTCCGCGGATCGGCTTCTTAGCATTAGGACGCACGAGCGTTCTAGATAGATGAACTTTGTGGAAGAAATTTCCTGTCCCGCGTTACTCAAACTGCACCCTCTGGAAAAAGTTGCGCGCTTCCTGCTCACGCGCTTCCTGCTCAATGGTCAACCATTGCCGTCCGGCGCTCCACACGGCGGTACGATAGCAAGATGAGCGATGCGGAACGGACCCCGAGCTCCGGCGGCAATGGGCCGGTCTTCACAGGCGGTGGCGCCCTCACCAAACCGGAGGCCCGCTCCTGGAAACCCTTCGCGATCGCCGGGGCTGCCGTGCTTCTGGTGCTTGTCGTGCTGTTGCTCGTCGGCCGGCGCAAGGAAGCAGCAGCGAACCCGGGCGGTGCGGCCCTGGCCCCACCCGCAGCTTATGCAGCATCGCTGCCGATCACGGGCGTCCAGATGAGCGACTCAAGTAATCTCTCCGGCGGCAAGGAAACCTACCTCGACGGGATGATCCGGAATGCGGGCCCGAGCACCATACAGGCAATCACCGTACAACTTGGCTTCAAGGATGCGACTGGCATGCTGGCCGGCAAAGAAACGTTGCCGTTGAACCTGATCCGCTTCCGCGAACCCTATGTCGATACAGAGCCGGTTGGCGCGGAGCCGATCAAGCCCGGCGAAACACGCTCCTTCCGCCTCATCTTTGACGCGGCGCCGCAAAGCTGGGATGGGGCCTACCCCGAGGTACGGGTGATCGCGGTGACCTTGCGCTAGGGCATTCTTACCGGCAAGCGCCACCTCGGGAGTGGTCGTACTCCCTGGTGAGATTGCCGGCGGTTGTGGATCGAGCAAAGCGGCCTTGTCGGCGTAAAAGTTACCTCTCGCTGCGGTGCGCCTGGCCGGGATTGAAGTCCTACTGCTTTAGCCGCGAGGATGTTTTCCGTCGTTCCTCACTGTTCATTCTGCTGGCTTTACCCCACTGGCGAACGAGAAAAGCCATGCCGGGACGGATGCCAGCGAAGTTTGGCCCCAAGGATGCAACCATCTCTCCATATTCAAGCTCTGTCAGAGTGAACGGGGTTAGCGTCCCCGGGAGTGAGGCATCAGGCATATGAAAGAAAAACATGTAGTACCGGCAAGCGCAGCTTTGCTGCTTGCCGCGTCGATGGCTCTGCCGGCCATAGCGCAGAACGCGACGCAGCAGGGTACCCAGAGCTCCGGCACCGCTGCCACACAGAGCAGCGGCAATGCGACGATGAATCCATCGGATAATGGCAGCTACGCAACAGGCGCACCTCTCCCCACGCAATCCAAGGAGGGTTTCTGGGGTCACCTGAACCCGTTCGCCCGGAAGAAGTGGGTGAACCGTCAGCTGGACCCGGTGAAAGGTCGCCTGAATGAGCTGGATCAGCTGCAGGCGAAGAATAGCCGCGATATCCAGGCGCTTGATGAGAAGACCGGAGCGGGCATCAAGCAGGCACAGTCTACTGCGGACCAGGCTAGTCAGACGGCAAGCACTGCCAACTCCACCGCCGGCCAGGCTCAACAGCTCGCCCAGCAGGCGAATACCCAGAACGGGCAGCTCAACTCCACGGTTGCAGGCCTTGACCAGTATTCGAAGGTTTCTGATACGGAACTTCGCTTCCGTCCGGGTCAAACAGTTCTGAACGCGCGGGCAAAGCAAGCTCTGGATCAGGTTGCGACCCAGCTGCAGGGGCAAAAGGGCTATGTGGTCGAGGTAGCCGGCTATTCGCATCTCAGCGGGCAAGCCGGTCTCCAGAACTCGCAACACATGTCCGACGCAGTAGTTCGGTACCTGGTGGAAGAGCACCAGATTCCTGTCTACAAGATCCATCAGATTGCTCTTGGCAATGCCAAGACACAGGATGACGCAACAGCGGCTGGAAATGCGGTGCGCGTCAGCGTGATGCAAAACAGTTTGGCGGCCACAGGCAGCAGCAACTCGACCGGTACGGGCAACGCACCCGCCGGCAGTGCTGCGCCACAGGCTCCGGCAGGCGGACCAACTCAGTAAGGGTCGGCCTTCCCGGAGTGCCGCAACAGGCTCTCGCCCAAACGAGAGAACCAAGGCAGATTGGCCCCTCACCCGAGGGGCCTTTTTTTGCGCCTGCGATGGAGCTGATTGCGCTCGCAATCGAGCTTCTACTGTCCCTCCGGCTGGTCCGAGCGCCTCTAGAAAGGACCTGCCACGAAATGGCCGCCTGTCGCGTAGCGATCCTGCTTCGTTATGCCTCTCGTCGTGGGGCGTGCTCATGGAGCGCCAGAAGCGTCTCCAGCAGCGGTCGGAGCAGGTCCAGCCGGAGAGCATTTGCGCCATCGGACTTCGCTTCTGCGGGATTGCTGTGCACCTCAAGGAAGATGCCGTCGATGCCGGCGGCCACAGCTGCGCGCGCGAGCAGCGAGATGAACTCGGGCTGACCGCCCGATACGCCGTTTGCTGCCGAGGGCATCTGGACCGAATGCGTGCCATCGAAGACGACCGGAGCCAGCCTGCGCAGGATCGCGAGTGAACGCATATCAACGACCAGATTGCCATAGCCGAAGGTGGTTCCGCGCTCGGTTAACGAGATGCGCTCGTTGCCGGTGGTCAGGATCTTGCCGACCGCATGCTCCATATCCCCTGGCGCTACGAACTGGCCCTTCTTCACGTTCACAGCGCGGCCGGTCTTGCCGGCAGCAACCAGCAGGTCTGTCTGGCGGCACAGGAAAGCCGGGATTTGGAGTACATCGGCGCCCTCTGCCGCGATCTCGCAGTGTGCCGGCTCGTGAACGTCGGTCAGTACCGGGACCCCGGTCGTTTCGGCGATCGTGCGCAGGATGCGCGTGCCCTCGCGAAGGCCGGGCCCACGGAAACTCGCGGCGGAGGTCCGGTTCGCCTTGTCGTAGGACGACTTGAAGATGTAGGGGATCTGGAGGTCGGCAGCGATGCGCAGGATGCTTTCGGCCATGCGGCGTGCATGCGCTTCGCTCTCTATGACGCACGGGCCACCGATCAGGAAAAGCCGTCCAGCACCGACGGGTACAGTGCCGATTTCGAAGTCGGAGATCACAGAAGATATTGAAACACGGGTAATCGGAGGCACGTCTGCGTATCGCAGGGGCAGTCGGCTCCGCTCGATGGCGCGATAGCGATTGGGGAGCGCGCCGGCGAGCTGGCGTGGGTGACCACCAACTCGCTTCTGCTGGACGCACCCGGGATGAGGTCTTGGAGCCAACGTCCTTCCGCCTTTCCGCCTCGAATCGTTGAGAGGTGAAATGAATGGCGATCCAAACCACACCGCACACAGAGTCAGGACAGAACCAGAGCTCCGAAACTAGCGATCTTGAGCCAGGTACAGGTGCCGGCTCGGTCGGCCGCGAAAGTGACGCGGAGCTTCACCGGGTGAGCGAGGGAGCGCAAACGGCCACGAATCGCGGGCCGGCGCACGTACCGGGTGACGGCCCTAGGCATCACGACCTGCATACACTCGACACCAACCTGGAAGGCTCGCTCGAAACCCGTGCCCCAAAGGGTGAAGGCCAGGGAATCAGCGGCCGTTCGCTGACCGAGGAGAGCACCGGGCAGGAGAAGGTCGTCGCCGATCGGCCGGATGCGCAGGCCGGTGTCAACCAGAGTAAGTAAGTCTGCGATCTGTCAGCGGGCCAGGGGGAACGTCTCGCTCTGGCCTCAGACGCTCAATCTACTGGCTCCTATGACTTGCCGATGAGGCCTGGTCCCAGCCTCGCGTAGCAGGCTAAATCGGCGCAACCTCTTCCCCGACCTTCTGTGCTTCTCTCTTCCGGAGCCGCGCTGCATAGCTGGCCTCGATAAACGCTGAGAACAGAGGGTGCGGTTCCAGCGGCTTTGACTTAAATTCCGGGTGAAACTGGCAGCCGACAAAAAATGGATGGTCGACGATCTCAACAATCTCGACATAGGTCCCGTCCGGCGTCGTGCCGGTGATCCGCAAGCCGGCGCCGGTGAGAAGCGCCTCGTACTCGCGGTTGAATTCGTACCGGTGACGGTGGCGCTCCGAGATCTCCGCTGTGCCATAAGCCTGGGCTGAGACCGAGTCCGGCTGCATGACACAGTCCCAAGCGCCAAGCCGCATGGTGCCACCCATCTCTTCCACCCCGGTCAGCTCTCGCAGCTTGTAGATCACCCGGTGGGGGGTCGCCGGGTCGAACTCGCTTGAGTTCGCGTCGCGCAAACCGCCGACGTTCCGCGCGTACTCGATGCAGGCTGTCTGCATACCGAGGCATATGCCGAAGTAGGGCACCTGCTGCTCGCGCGCATAGCGGATCGCAATCAGCATACCCTCGATGCCGCGTTTTCCGAAGCCGCCCGGCACCAGGATGCCATCGTAGCCGGCAAGCTGGTTCTCGAGATCGGGCGACCCGTAGGCATAACCCTCCAAACCTTCAGCCTCAATCCAGGTCACGCGCAATTTGAGCTTGTGGCCGAGCGCTCCGTGGGTTAGCGCTTCCTTCAACGATTTGTAACTGTCTTCGTACTCGACGTACTTGCCGACGATCGCGATCGAGACCTCGTCGTGCGGATGGTAGGCGTGCTCCAGAAGCTCCCTCCAGCGCTCCAGGTCGGCCGGCTTCAACTCCAGGTGCAGATACTTGAGGATCAATGTATCCACGCCCTCGCTCCCAAAACTGAGCGGCACCTCATAGATCGACTCTACGTCCCGAGCGCCGATGACCGCCTGATCCTCCAGGTTGCAGAAGAGGGCGATCTTGCTCTTGATCTCGCGCGTCAGCGCCCGGTCCGAGCGGCACAGCAGGATGTCCGGTTGAATGCCAATGGATAGCATCTCCTTCACGGAGTGCTGCGTGGGCTTGGTCTTGAGCTCCTGCGCCGCGCTGATCCAGGGCACCAGTGTCACGTGAATGAACACGGTATTTTCGCGGCCCAGTTCCTGACGCATCTGCCGGATCGCTTCCAGGAATGGCAGTGACTCGATATCACCGACCGTGCCGCCAATCTCGACGATAGTGATGTCGCTCGCCGCCGCACCATCCATCCGGCTGGCGACCTTGCGCATTGCATTCTTGATCTCGTTGGTGACATGCGGAATCACCTGTACGGTTTTGCCAAGGTAATCGCCGCGCCGCTCCTTGGTGATGATCTGCTCGTAAATGCGTCCAGTAGTTAGGTTGTTGTCGCGCGTCAGCTTCGCATGCGTGAATCGCTCGTAGTGGCCCAGATCCAGGTCGGTCTCTGCGCCGTCATCGGTGACAAACACCTCGCCGTGCTGGAAGGGTGACATCGTCCCCGGGTCGACGTTCAGGTAGGGGTCGAACTTCATCAGGTTCACCCGCATGCCCCGGCTCTCCAGCAGGCAGCCGATTGAGGCCGCGGCGAGACCCTTGCCGAGCGAGGAAACGACCCCGCCTGTCACAAATATGTACTTGGCCGATGCTTTGGTGGACAGAGTAGGGCCTCCCGAGTCTTTTGGTGACGCTGCTGAGCGTTCTCTGTACCAGGAGAAAAACGGGTAGGTACGGTCTAGTATCGCAGACGTGGATTGGGGTGGAAAGCGAAAGCGGGACGCGGCCCAGCGCGAAACAAGCAGTCGCGCCGAAAGAATCCGGCGCACTGCCAAGCGGGCGGAGAGCTGGAGGTATGCCGGGGAGATTGTGGCGTCCGCCGTCCTGCTTGGCTGCGTCGGGCTTTCTCTGTTTCGCTCGCGAGCCTGGCCGCTCGTCAACGACGCGGCCCTCATGCACTACGTCGTTTTCCTCATGCATCACGGTATGGCGCCATACCGGGAGATCGGCGACTTCAACCTGCCGGGCGCCTATGCGCCGGAGTGGCTTTCCGGTGTGTTCGCTGCTTGGCTGCACGTTACGCGAGCGGCCATGTGGCGCAGCATGGATGCGCTCGCACTGCTTCTATCTGGCGCTGCCATGGTCTCGATTGCCCGGCCGTTCAGCTGGTTCGCCGGCGTGTTTGCGGGCTGCCTGTTCGCGCTCTACCACGGCCGCGACGGCATTGGTCAGGCCGGCCAGCGCGACCTTTGGATGGCGATGCTGTTGCTCTGGGCTTTGGCCCTGTTGCTGGCTGCGCTTCGACACGCCACCGGGCGGGAGCAGGCCTGGCGTGTCTTTGGCTCAGGCATCTTGCTCGGCGCCGCTGCCACTATCAAGCCGTTCGGGGCCGGGTACCTGATGCTTTCCTTCCTGCTTGTTCTCAGGCCCGGGCTTTTGCGGCAACGTGTGATGTTCCTTTTCTCCCTGCTCGCCGGCTTCGCGGTCCCGCTGCTCGGAGCAGGGCTGTTCCTGCTCCACTGGCAGGCGCTTCCAGCATTCTGGCGGGTTCTCTGGACTGATCTCCCATACCACGCTGCACTTGCCGACGGCAGCTTCTGCCAACTGCTGCTGGCCAGCAGTGTTCCCTCGGTTGCGGAGCTGCTCGGCCTCATGGTAGCCGCCGGCATCGCAGCCGGAGGGTGGCGCTCCACTTGGGTTGCTCTGCGGCTAACGTCCTGCGATCATCCCGGCTGGACGGCGAGCCCGGCGCGCGGGCTCCTGGTGATCTCCGTGGTACTCGGGCTGGCTTCGTTTGTCGCGCAGGGGAAAGGCTACCCTTACCAGCGCTACCCGTACATCGCATTTCTCTTTCTCCTGGCTGGGCTGGAGTTTGCCTCTGCCATGCGCAGCCGGCGCTGGCTGGCTCAGCTGCTAGGTGCGGCGGGTTTCGCTTTTGGTCTGTTTGTCTGCGCGCCGGCCTGTGTCCACGCGGTTCGCCGGGCGCAGTGGTCGACGCCCGTGGTACAGGCGATGGAGAGTGCCATAACCGGGCAGGGAAGGGTTGCCGCCGCGAGCCTTGACGGCCAGGTGCAGTGTATTGACACCACCTCAGGCTGCACGGATGCGTTGCTCGCTCTGCATCTGCGGCAGGCGACCGGGACCATGTACGATGAGCTCCTCTTCCCGCAGAGGCCGGCCGCGTGGGGTGTCGCGTACAGGCGACCGCCGCCGGGCTACCTGCCGGCGGCCGTGGCTGCCGGGCAGCAGCGCTTCCAGGCAGCTTTGGCGGTGCACCCGCCGCGCGTCTTTCTCATCTCGAAGTGGCTGTTTATGGAAGGCCCCGGCAACTACGAAAAGCTGGAGCTGTGGCCGTGGTTCAGCACGTACCTGGGGCAGCACTACACACTCGTATCCCAGCAGGATTTTCCCCGGGCGGAAAACGGGCCTATGGGCTTTCGCATGTACGTGCGCCGCGACACCCCGATCCGGTAGCCTAGACGCGTGGCCAGCCGATTCCTAGCGCGATTACCTACGCTGCTTCTGCCGGTGCTGCTTTCTCTGTCGCTGGCCGCGAGTGCCCAGGACGCATCACCGGGTCGCGAACGGCTGATCCTGAAGGACGGCAGCTACCAGGTGGTTCTGCGTTACGAGCGCAAGGGCGATCGCGTCCGGTTTCGCTCGGCCGAGCGCGACGATGGCTGGGAGGAGATGCCGGCCGACCTGATCGATTGGCCAGCGACAGCGCGCTACAACCACGACCATGCGGCGGGAGCCGCTGCTACTGACCCGGCCGATCCTGCAAACCAGGAGGCAGCCGAGCTCGACCGGGAGGCTGCGGCCCGGCGCGCCGATGAGGCCGCCCGACAGCCCGAGATTGCCAAGGGTCTGCGCCTGCCGGACGAGAGCGGCGTGTGGGCGCTCGACAGCTACAACGATGTGCCCGAGATCGTCCGCGTTCGCCAAAGCGACGGCGACCTGAACACAGACACAGGCCACAGCGTGAAAGCAGCCGCGATCCCGAGGCCCGGGGATCATAGCGGCGCACGCGATCTGATTCGGCTGCAGGGTTACAAAGCCGCAGTCAGCTTCCACGTGGCGCGCCCGGTTTTCTTTGTCGCGCTGGATAACCCGGCAGCCCTGCCAGCCCGCGAAGACGCTCTGGTCGTCGACACCCACGGCGCCTCGGCCGCGATGGCGGACAAGACGCAGCACGCCTCGCTGGCCAGCACTTACGCGCTCGTCCGCCTGCGCGTCTGGAAGGATGAGCGCGCTGCTTCGGCTGAGCAGCTGCGCGCGCTCGCGAGCGGGGGAGCGGTCGATGGTAGTGCGGAGGTGGTCGCGACGAGGCGAACCATCCTGCCAGGCAATCACTGGATGCGGATTGAGCCCGAAAGCGACCTGAACCTGGGCCAGTACAGCCTCATCGAGGTGCTCGGCGACGGCGGCTTCAATCTCGACGGCTGGGACTTCGGCGTTAACCCTCTTGCGGCTGAGAACAAGAATGTCTTTCAGCCAGTTGTGCAGAGCGACGCACCTTAAGGCAGAGCCAGGCTGCACGAGCGAAGCAGGCAGGCGCGGGCGCGTTCTCCGGGATTGAGGGGAGTGGGTCGAGGCGGAATCAAAGTCCGCGATCCGGATGCCTGACTCCGTCCTAGACTTGCCGGATACTGGCCCGCAGAGTATCCCGGGTACCTGCTGCGATCGAGACCAAAGCTGTAAACGCGAACAGGGCATCGGCAACCCGGTCGATCAGCAGGATGCTGAAAACAAGCATTGAGGCGAAGGCGCAGACGAGTCCGAGATTGCTGAGCAGCGCAGATCCCCAACGGTGATCACCCCGAACTCTCTCCACCTTATAAAGCTCCGGTCCAGGGCGCTCAGGCGAGCGATTGTGAGGCGGGCCATCTCCATGCTCGTTCACACTCACTGGCGGTCCTGAGCGACGGCGCTTTCCAGGAGGCGAGCTTCTTCGCAGCGCTTCATGCAGGCCGGACCTCAAGGTCAATGGGCAGGACCTCGCTCGGAAACAGGAGCAGCATACATCCCGCCGGTGAGAGCTGTCCCTGGCTCTCTACTGCCGGGAATGCGCCATCGTCCTACAACTGCACAAGCTCCCGCGCCGCCTGGAACATACGCAGAGGATAGGTCGGCAACTCGCCAAGCGCCATTGCTGTCTCGTCACACTGCTGCCGGCGGGGGCAGCGCACACAGTCCTTCGCCACCTTGTCCAGCACCGCTCCGGAAGGCACTGTATGGAAGCCGTAATGGGCAAAGAAATCCGGGATACGCGTGAACAGGCAGGCGCAGCTGGTGCCTGAGGTGCGGATGTCGCCGAGCAGGTGCTGCAGCAGCAGACCACCGGCGCCGGCGCCGCGTGCTTCCGGACGCACGGCGATCGAGCGGATCTCGGCAAGCTGCGCACTATAGCGGTGCAGGGCAGCGCAGCCGAGAAAGCTGCCCGAAGGTGTTTCAGCGACCAGAAAGCTGCCGATCTGCTGCTCGATCTCGCGCGTCGAACGCCGCAGCAGGGTTCCGTCGCCGCTCAGGCTATCAATCAAAGCAAAGATGCTGGGTACATCTGCGGGCCGGGCGGTACGCACCAGCGGTCGCTCAGGTTCTCGAGGAAGCTCCATGACGAACTCCAAACTACAAGTTCTATTTCATTCCTCCACGCATAAGAAAACCGCAAAGATGCCATAGAACAGGCATAAGAGTGAACGCGTAACCAGGGCGCCAGTACGCGTCTCCAACGTCCCTCTTTCTAAGAGGGAAGGCAGCTGCGCACTTCCTGCTTCAGGGGAGATGTCGGCGGACGCTGCTGAGCCTGGCCGAACCAGCCGGATTGCGGTCTAAACTTGATTCGACCTGCTTGTGCGCCCATGCCACCTCCGGCCGCATCGAATAGAAGCTCCCATGGCGACAACTTCCTCCTCCATCCCCGAGCAGTCTCAAGCCATCGTGGCCCAGGCTTCGATGATGGAGCCTCGTGGCACGCTGACCGACAAGTTCGGGAGGCGCATCACTGACCTCCGGGTCTCGGTCACGGACCGCTGCAACTACCGTTGTGTGTACTGCCGGAGCGGGGAAGCCATGACCCCGCCGAGTGAGCTGCCGATGCAGGACTATCTCCGGCTGGTGCGCGTTTTTGCCTCGCTCGGTATCGAGAAGGTACGCCTTACCGGTGGCGAACCTCTGCTGCGGCGCGGGCTGGTGGATCTGGTCGGCGAACTGGCTCAGCTGCGTACCCCGCAGGGCAAGCGGCTCGACCTGGCAATCACGACCAACGGCCATCTGCTGGCCCCTTTAGCTTGGCCGCTCAAGGCAGCAGGCCTAAATCGGGTCACCGTCAGCATGGACGCTGTGGAACCCGGAACCTTCACCCGCATCACCCGCGTCCCGGGCTCGTTCGAGCATGTGTTGCGCGGGGTGCGTGCTGCCCGCAACGCCGGGCTCGGCCCAGTCAAGGTCAATTGCGTGGTGCTGCGCGGCTTCAATGACGACCAGATTGTCCCGTTTGCCCAGTTCGCACGGGCAGAAGACGTGATCGTTCGTTTTATCGAGTTCATGCCGCTGGAAGAAGATCGCATCTGGGCGCCGGACACCGTTGTGCCGCTTGACGAGGTCCTGGCAAAGCTCGAGGCATTTCGCCCTGTCCGCGCGCTTCCGGCGAACTCACCGAGTGAAACCGCGCGTCGGTATACCTTCGATGACGGCATCGGAGAGATCGGCGTGATCGCGCCCGTCTCACAGGCCTTCTGCGGCGCCTGCAGCCGTGTACGGCTTACCTCCGATGGCAAGATCCGGACCTGCCTCTTTTCCCACTTCGACCACGACCTATATGGCGTTCTGCGGCGCGGCGGAAGCGACGAGGATCTTGCCGGATTCATTGACCGAACGGTCCAGAAGAAGGAAGCGCGCCACCATATTGGCGAGCAAGGCTTTCTCCAGCCGGGCCGAACCATGGTGCACATCGGCGGATAAGGCGACGGTGTACACCGGCGGACTTTCTGGCCCTTCCGGCGTCCCGTTGCATGAAAGAATGAGGCAGATGGCCATCCTCCGCTCCACCTTTATCCATCTCTCGCGCAACCAGCCCTTGCGGCGATTTTCCGAGGCATCGGCTGCCGGTCGCCGGGTCTCTTCACGCTTTATTGCCGGCCTTGAGAGTGAGGATGTGCTACGGGCCACAGCCGCGCTCAACCGCGATGGTCTGTTTGCCACCCTCGATAGCCTTGGCGAGAACGTCCACACGCCGGACGAGGCACAGCGCTCTGCGGCGATCTACCACCTGCTGCTAGACGCGATTGGCGACCGCGGCCTCGAAGCGAACGTCAGCGTAAAGCTCACGCAGATGGGTATGGACCTGAGCCCCGGCCTGGCCGAGCAGATTGTTGCCGGGCTGGTGGAACATGCACAGCGTATCGGAACGTTCGTCCGTGTCGACATGGAAAGCTCGGCCTACACACAGGCTACGCTCGATCTGGTATGCCGCCTGCATCGACGCTACCCGGGCAGCGTCGGTGTCGTCATCCAGGCTTACCTGCGCCGTTCTACGGAGGACGTTGCCATGCTGCTCGGCGAAGGTATCCGGGTCCGCCTCTGCAAAGGTGCATACCAGGAGCCGGCCGATATAGCCTTTCCGGCGAAGACAGAAGTGGACCGGAATTATGAGCGCCTGACTGGGATGCTGCTGGGCAGCGGCATCTATCACGGCATTGCCACCCATGATCCGCACATGATTACGGCGGCGGAGAAAGTTGTGGCTGAGCGTGGGCTCGATCGCAGGAGCTTTGAGTTCCAGATGCTATACGGCATCCGGCGTGACCTGCAGCGTTCGCTTGTGGCACAGGGATACAACGTCCGTATCTACGTGCCGTTCGGAAGGGAATGGTACCCCTACTTCATGCGGCGCCTCGCAGAGCGCCCAGCCAACGTCCTGTTCCTGGCGCGTAACTTCTTCCGTAATTAGCGGGCGGAAAGAGGGATCGATGAGCCGGGGCAGTCCCCAAGAAGCCGGCTACGATTCGCTGCCACCGCCTTTTGTAGTCCGCTTGAGAAAGGCCGCAGGGAGCTTGACACGGAGGCAAAAGGCCGGTCCTAGCGAGGCTGGTAAGGTTCGATCGAGAGCAGATTGCCCAACACCGTTCTTTCCTGAGGTGAATACTCAGCCTGGAAACGGGCGGAGTTCAATGCATTCTGCCGTTCGTTCGGGGATAAATTCCGAAGGTCGTGGAACGCCAGCCGCACTGCCTGCTGCCGGTCCGGCGACATCTGCCCCAAGGCCTGCGTGGCACCGCGAACCTCCTGCTGCCGCTCCGGAGGCAGAGCCTCGAAGCGTTCGTTGCGCTGCATCATACGCTGGCGTTGCGCGGGTGGCTCCATGTTGAGCCGGTGAAGTCGGTCAATCAACTGCTGTTGCTGGCCTTCAGGTAGGTGCGAGAACCCAGGCTCCCGACGCAGCGCGTCTTCCTGCTGATTTGGAGATAGCGTCTGGTGCTGCGCGAACCACTGTGGTAGATGCTGCCCATTTCCAGGGCGAACACCCGGTTGCGGCATGCTCCGGAAACCTTCGCCTGCGCCTCCGGCGTTACGGGATTCAGGGTTTGTCTCGTTCGCGTCTGAGGATCCCAGCGGCCGCGAAGGCTGCTCTCCTCGCGCGGCGGGCGCAGCTTCTCCATTTGGATGTGCCTCGCCGCGCCTTACTCCACCCGTGTGAAAGTGGCCCTGAGCCGCATTGTGCGTCGTTTGACGCTCAGCGAGCAGTGTTTCGGCCGAAAACGTCGGCCAGAGGAAGGCACAGAGGATCATCAGCGTCGCCCGCTGCGGCGCCGTCCTGCCTTTCACTGTGCCTCGCTCTCGCATTGCCTGGTGCCTCTCTGCCCTTCCCGCGCCTGGCTGCTGATGTGGCGTGCCCAGCCCGCCTTTTCGGCTCCCTCCTTAATCGTTGCCGGTCGCACTATTATCCGGAGCGTCCAATGCGGAGAGCTGTTGAAAGACCTGGGCGTTTTCGTTCAGCGACTGCAGGTCGCGAACCGTATTCGAAGCCTGCGTCGGCGCGCTCACCACTGGCTGCTGTGAGGCCAGGTCGAGCCAGGTCCCTCCGCCTGCAACCAACACCAACCCGAGTGCCGCTGCTCCGGCAACAGGCTTGAGCGATCGATCACTGAGCCAGAACCGCGTGCGCAGCCGCTCAACAAAACCCGCCCAGCCCCGCGCTGGCTCCTTCTGCTCCTCCCGCAGTTTCGCGCCCATCCTGGCCATCCAGAAAGGTGAAGGCTCTGGAGCTTCCAAGCTATCCAGCATCTGCATCGTGCCCTGCAGCGAAGCCAGCTCGGCCTGGCAAGACGCGCACCCGTCCATGTGCGCTCTTGCGGCTGCCGGCACTGCACCGGAATCAAAAAGGAAGTCGGGCATCGCCGCCTCAACCGCCTTGCACTCCGTTTGCTTGTTCATAACCCACTCCCTCAGACGTAGTCCTTGAGCCGTTCCCGCAACGTCTGATAAGCGCGGAACAGCAACGATTTGGTCGCCGACTCGGAAAGCTTGAGCACCGCGCCGATCTCGCGGTAGTCCATCTCTTGATATTTGTGCATCAACACTGCTTGTTTCTGGCGCTCCGGCAGTGCCATCACCTGCGCGCGGATACCGGCCAGCCTTTCGCTCCGCATCAGGTTTTGCTCAACCGTCAAGCGGCTGTCCGCTACGTCCGGCGTTGTTCCTGTTTCTGCGTCAGGCTGGTCCAGATATACATTCTGGGCGGCCTTCTCATGCTTGTGATCACGGGCGTAGTTCACGCCCAGGTTGGTCGCGATCCGATACAGCCACGTCGTGAACTTTGCTTCGGCTCGGTAGCTTTCGCGCGATCGGTACACCCGAAGAAAGACCTCCTGCGCCAGTTCCTCAGCAACTGCCTGGTTGTTGGTCATCCGGAACATGTAGTGGATCATCTGCTTGCGGTACTTCTCGATCAGGTAGGTAAAGCCGGAATCGTCCCCGTCCCGCACGCGCAGCATGATGGCTGCGTCGGAGTTCTCATCAGCTGCGGCGGGCGGCCGGAAGTTGGGCCCGCCCTCCTGAACACGCGTCGTCCCGGCCCAGCCATGGTCATAGGTCGCGGTTGCCATGTCTTCCTCAACCCGGTCCTCGGACAAAGGTTGCGCTTCGTCGGGCTCGCTGGTCTCTAGAGACCTTGCAGGCGTGCTTGGCGGCAGCTTTTCTGTGTCGCCTCCCTTGTTGCTATTCACGTCCGAACCTTCTCTCGCTTCAGGACGGCCATTCTGGGCGCTGAGTCGGGCCTGCTGACAGTGGTGCAAGCTCGAGGGTCGAACTGTTCGGAAAAGTCCATTCGGCCTTCTACCCGGACAATTGTATAAGGGCGCGCATGGCCATCGCGCGAAGTCGGCACTGCCCCCCGTGAACTCTCTCGCTCAGGTGAGGCTGGCAGCCGGGCACGCCAGCAGCCAATTGAGCCCGAATGCGGGCGAGTGCTATAGTCAGGGCACTGAAGCTCGCGATGAGCGCCGAGCCCAGAACCCTCCCAGGGCGCATAACTCAGCGGTAGAGTGCCACCTTCACACGGTGGAAGTCGTAGGTTCGAATCCTGCTGTGCCCACCATCAAATCAACAACTTAGCAGCCCTGGCAGAGGTAAGTTGATGCCGTTTGATGCCAAACTGCACCGGTTGGCATCAAGTGTGCCGGTTCTGCCGGCTGCATCCTCCCTACATCGCCCGTTGCTGCTTCGCTGCTGTGGTGAGCATCAGGTAGACCGAACCGACCATCTGCTGCACACTCTCCGGCAGTTCCTGCATGTACTCGTTCGCCGTGGTGTCCGCTCGCGAGTGCCGCAGGTGGGACTGAATGTCCTTCACCGATCCCAAGTTCTGCGCCCGCGTTGCCATCGTGCGGCGCAGAACCTGGAAGTTCAGCTTTGGAATGCCCAGCTCCTCTGCCAAAGGTCTTAGAATCCGGCTCCGGTAGTTAGCGGTGTCGATCGCGCCACCGTCCGCGTTCGCAAATATAAACGCTTCCGGGGAGGGATCGGAGCACTGCCGCTTCCAGAGGTTGAGCTCAGCCGCAAGACCATCGGGAAGATGCATCTTGCCCAGGCTCTTTGTGGTCTTCCCGAACGGCCGTAACTGCCTCCGGTAAACCGTTTCCGTCAGCGACAACGTATTCACGTTATCGAAGGACCGCCAGCGAAGAGCGAAGAGCTCGCTGGGACGGAGAGCATCCGTCATGTCCAGCATAAGGATTAGCCGGTCGCGTCGTTTGGCTCTCGCCAAGATGGCTCCCATCTGCTCCCAGGTCAGAATCTGTTTGTCCTTCGGCCGGAGATTCTTGGGGATCTTCAGCGTCCGGGTTGGATCCTTAACCAGAAACTCCTGCTCGATTGCTTCATCGAAGATCGACTTGAGATAGGAACGCGCCTGCTTCACCCGATCCTGGCAGTACGTCCTTGCCAAGTGGTTCACATGCGTTTGCAACTCAAACTTATCGATTGTCTCCAGGTTGCGGGTACCGAACTTGGAGATCAGATCGAACTCGATCTGAGCTGTCTTCTCCCTCGCCGTTTCCGGCCGCCAGTCTCCCTGTCGAAGCGGAAAGTAACGGTGCCGGACGAACCACTCGAAGGTGACAGAGTCTTTCTGGATTCTGCCGTCCGCAAGCTGACCGGTTCTTCTGGCGATCTCACTCCGCAGCACCTCGCGGGCTGCGGCCTTCGTCATCTCCGTCCTTAGGCCAAGCCGCACGCAGATACGTACGGATCGGACTTCCTCTGTTTCGGGATCGAGCGCTTCCTTGCGGAAGAAGCCATACCAGCACTTCCCACGCTGGACCACCGACCCCGTCTGGTGCGATGTACCCATGATTCCTCTGTTCCTGTGGGGAAGACAGTGGGCATTCCCATTCTACCGGCCAGTGCGACGCAAACCCATTGTGGAAAGGCGTTCGCGTTCATCAATGAACGCCTCGATTCCACTCTGGCGATAGCGCAGCGTACCGTCGCCCATTCGAATCACGGGAAGAAAAGGTTTCTTTCGTGAAGAGTGGTCCCATACCCAATCCGTGCTGACACGGAGTCGATTGGCCACATCCTCCGCAGTCAACAGAGGGTCGATGTCCCGAGCGCGTGCGGGTGGTTTGCGCAAGCCACTGTTCAATTCAGTTGGGCTCGAAACCGAATCGCTTCCAATGGTGACCATGGAGTTTAGCTTTTGAAGCGGCTGTGCCATGCTGGCCTCCCCTGGCGAGACCATCTCTGAAGTGATGGCCGTGCCCACAACAGCTCTGAGCCTCAAGGGACTACGCATCTGCGTCCAATACTTCCTGTCTATGGCAAACAGCGCTTTTGTTATAGCCGTCGCCCCGGACGGGCGAGGTCACCTTCGGGTAACTTATTGACAACTCCGAGTCCGCTGAGAACCATAGATGTGCCGTTCGATCGGGCTCCGATCTTGTCTGCGGTCTGAGGACACTTTGGACGCCCAAGTGGAGCACAACGGGCTATGTCAGAGCATGTTGAGTTTCGGGATCTGAAGTACATTGCTGCCGTTGCGGAAGCCGGGAACTTCACGCGTGCTGCGGAGGGGCTATATGTTTCGCAACCCTCGCTGAGCAAGCAGATCAAGGACGTGGAGATCGAGACAGGTGTTCAGATCTTCGAACGTCAGCGAGATGGAGTGTTTCCAACCCCGGTCGGTCAGATGATTGTGGACTACGCAACGGCGACTCTTGCTGAACGTAACCATGTCTTCCGCCTGGCGCGAGAAATTACCTTGGGCGCGATCCCGCCTCTGCAGGTCGGATTTTCCTGCTTCGTGAACTCGCGCCACTTGCAGACGCTTCGGTCCCTCTACGAGAAGCATTTTCCATCGTGTGTACTTCAGCTGTCCGGTGGCGATACGGTTCACGTTCTCCATCGCATGGAGCGCGGAGATCTGGACTGCGCACTATTACAGCTGCCTATCGAAGGCCCAAAGTGGGTGGTGGAACAGATCGCAAGCGCACCGATGGTGGTATGTATGCGTTCTGACGATGAACTCGCGGACAGGGCTGAACTGAGCTTGCAAGAACTCGCCCAGCGACTCACGGTGTTCCGTGATCCAGACGCCCATCCACTTGCTCACACCAAGCTTATGCAAGCACTGATGGATGCGGGTGTTCCTGTGAATGTGACGTGCTCGGCAGCCACGCCGCAGGACATTCAGCTGCTCGTCTGCGACGGCTATGGATGGGCGCTTGTGGATGCCGACATGCCTTCTCAGTCGAATCTAACGCGCAAGCCCATCTCGGGTGTCGCCTGGACGAGCGAAACGGCTCTGGTTTATTCAACCGAGAGTCGTCATCCAGCCCTGTCGTATTTGCGCCGACACCTGACTCGCGCGACGGCTTCGTCGATCCGCAAGGACGTTCGCTCAGAGCGGCCGCAATATGCCCTCAAGTTCGATCTGCTCGCGTGACCCGAGCCATAGACAAAAGCTATAGCCAATCGAGCACAAAGTATTAGACGGGTTGCGGAACGGCTTCTACGTTTGCTCCATGGCTGACGTATCAAGCGTCAGTGGAGGTGCAAATGCAGCGTTTCTACCCCGTTCTCCGCTCGGATACTGCGTCCGTCCGGTTGCCCATTCGTCTCGGCCGCGCCGAGCTTTCCCGCGCCCATCATTCTCTGTCCGGTGCCGCCACTGGGCAGCAGGTAAGGCGTGCGCTTCGTACCCTCTTTCCCGCCCTGCTCGCGCTCTCGCTTGCTAGCGTCGCGCACGCCCAAGGCACGATGGACTTTTCCGGCGCGCAGACGCTCATGGGGACGTTCAAGACGTTTGCCATCTACGCCGGTGCGGTTATCTGTTTCGGCGGACTCATCTTCGCGGGTATCCGCATGATGAGCGGCCGATTTCAGGACGCCATTCCGGGTCTGTTCGGCGCTCTCTTTGATGCCGGTGTTCTCGGCTGGGGGGCCGGCTGGATCGGTTCTCTCACCGGGCAGTCGATGTAGAAGGTGACATCGACATGGCCAAGCGGGGAGAACCGTTACCGATCAATCAGGCGCTGAACCGTCCCCGAGCCAAGCTCGGTCTGGACCTCACAGCATGGATGGCGATTGTTTTCGTCTGCGTAACGGTTTTCCTCGTCGGCTTCCGATTGCTTGCAATGCTCGCCTTTCCAACGCTCGCGGCCTCGGCATGGCTGATCGTGCGCAAACATCCGAAGATGTTCCAACTCTGGGGCTTGAGCCTCAACCAGAAGAGCTA
Organism: uncultured Acidobacteriaceae bacterium; assembly: GCA_964245435.1. Taxonomy (GTDB): domain Bacteria; phylum Acidobacteriota; class Terriglobia; order Terriglobales; family Acidobacteriaceae; genus EB88. The sequence goes on along the minus strand of CAXTMF010000005.1, from coordinate 173,086 downwards.
TTATGACCCGCGCCAACGCTGAACAACAGAAGTACACGCCATGGTTTGCCAAAGCCGGCGCAGCCTGCAGCATCGTGCCCATTGCCCGCTTCATCGGACCGAACACGTTCGCGCTCAAGGGTGGCGGCTTTGGATGTCTCTTCTCACTTACCGGCGTGGATGACGAGGCGAAGACGGACCAGGAGCTTGAGGCGCTGGTCCGCTCCGTCGAGGGTTCTCTGCGCAGTCTGCCCGAAGGCTCGTGTCTCTACCAGTACACGCGCGTGATGTCCGGTGCGTCACTGCCGCGGCAGACAAGCTACAGCAACACCGTTACCGAGCAGTTCATTTCAGACCGCGCGGCTCATCTCGCGCAGAACGCGCGCTTCCGCCGCATCGACCTCCATTGGTGCCTCACGCTGGAGCCATCCAAGGTGAAGGCACTGTCCCGCAAGCCGGATGAGAACGCCGCCGCCAACGCGCGAATGCTTACGGAACTGCAGAAAACTGCGACATTGTTGGAAGGTCACCTCACAGGCGCGATCGGCCTGCAATTGCTCGACAAACAAACTGTGTTCCAGTTCTTCAGCCACCTCTTCAATCTCCAAGACTGGGCGGAACAGGACCGGCTTCGCAGCGACAAGGGCGTAGACAGACAAGTTGTGAAGAACCCGATCGTGTGGCACAGCGATCACCTGGAAGTCGGCAGACGGCACGTCCAGATGTTCTCACTCCAGGCTGCGCCGGAGGCGTCGCGGCCCGGCCTCTTCTCAGACCTGCTCACTCTCGATTGCGACAGCGTCCTGTGCACGACATGGCGGGTGAAGTCCGCGGCTTCGGCCCGCCGTGAGATCGACCAGCAGGAACAGTTCATCTCCTTTTTCAAGGTGGGTGTTCTGAACCGCGTCATGAGCGGACGCGACACCGCATCGCTCGACACCGGCGCAGGCGCGAAAGCAGCAAATAATGCCGTTGATGACCTGAGTGATGTTATTCGCTCGCTCGATAAGAAGGCGCAGGGCGAGTTCTCGCTTAGGCTCTTGCTCGTGGCAGACAGCCAGACGCAGTTGCGCGACGCCGTGCCAACCGTGCATCGCGTCTTCGTTGGCGCCCGCGCCCAAGCCGTGGAGGAGACACTCGGGAACCTGTCTGCCTTCTACGCCATGTTCCCCGGCAACCAGAAGTTCAGTGTCTTTCCGCTGTGGCTCTCGGAAGAGCACCATGCCCGGCTGTCCTCCGTGTTTGCTCCGCACCTGGGACACCCGCACTCGGAAGACCTCGACGCCGAGTACCTGAACGTGCTAGAAACGCGGACTCGGACGCCCTTTTTCCAGGATGCCTATGTGGACGGCGTGCGCGTGATGCTGATCCTCGGACCCACAGGGACCGGCAAATCGGTGCACGGCAACACTCTCGTTGCTTTGGAGCAGAAGTACGGCGGATTCACCTACGTCTTCGACATCGGCGGCAGCTATGAGAGCGTCGTTGAGTTGTACGGTGGCAAGGTAGACCGCGTCGGCAAGGACGGCCCGCGCGTCAACCCGTTCGCGCTGGAGCCGACCGAGAACAACATCAAGTTCCTGTACAGCTTCGTCAAGCTGCTGCTGACGAAGGGCGGCGCGGAACTGGAGCCCGAAGACGACGATGTGATCCACAAAGCCGTTCAGGACATGTACCTGCTCGATCCGGAGAACCGCCGCCTCTCTAATCTTTTCCTGCCCAAGAAGCTCGACCGGTACATGTCAAAGTGGGTCGGCAAGGGCGTCTATAACGCCATTTTCGACAACGTAGAGGACTCGCTCTCCCTCTCTCGGGTGCAGTGCTTCGACTTCGCCGGCGTCAACAACGAGCAGTACGCCGACCTGATCGAGCCCTTGATGGTTTGGCTCCTGCGCCGGATCAACGACGTGCTCTACGACCCGATCAATCTTGGCGTGCCCAAGCACATCCTCATCGAGGAGATCTTCTCTTCCATGAAGAATCGCCAGCTACTTGAAGGCGCGCTGGCTTCCATCAAGACAGTACGCAAGAACCTCGGCGGCGTGACCATGATCGGTCAGTCCGCTGAGGACCTGGGCGAGAATGCCGACTCCATCGTGAACTCCTGCACGTCGTTCCTGTTCCTCAAGGATGCGACCTTCAACCGGAAGCGCTACGCCGAGTTCTTCAAGATGAACGAGCAGCAAATCGCGCTTTTTGAGAGCCTGCAGGACCGCGAGGCGCTGTACATGCGCCGCGACGGGATCACCAAGGTCGTGACACTCAATCTCGACCCGCGCAGCTACGCCACGTTCTCGACCAAGCCGAAGGACCGGGTACGCCGGTCGAAGCTGATCGCAAAGTACGGACTTACCGAAGGAATCGCCCGCTTCGCCCAGGGCGAGACCGCATAAGAAAGGACCAGAACAGTGAAACGGCCTATTCCCATCTACATCGCCATCGGCCTTGCGTGTGGTTCGGCCACGCTCCGGGCACTCCCGCCCGCGCACCCGCTCGAACCGAATTCACCCCGTACCATCACCGTCTCCGAGTCGGCGACACCACCCATAGTTCGGGCCGGCCAATGCCGGACAAATTGAGCAGAGCGATGACGAGGTGAAGAGCGTCACGATCACCTCGATGTCTCAGGAGGTGGTGCAGGGCGCAACCATCGCCCGTGGAAGCGCTCTGATCGGCCTCGACAGGCTCTACTCCGCCCAGAACAGCCGGGAGCCCCGGACGGAGCATTGGATGGTCAGCGTGACCTATTACCTGAAACCGAGACAGGTCAGCGACCAGGCTCGCATCTTTCCGCAGTTCGAGACCATCAACCCGCTCGGTCTTACCATCACCGAGTTCCACGAGAGCCGTGTTTCGGTGGATCGCGTTGAGCCGGAGAGTCAAGCCAGAACCGGAGCCCTTGTGACGCCGTCTGCGGCGGGGAGTGCGCGATGAGCTTTCAACTCATTCTGCCGTTCTTCCCGGAAGAACTACGCGGACTACTGCTCGATCCGTCAATCTCCGATCTGATGATCAACGGCGCGACTGGCGTCTACGCGGATCGGGGCGGCGTTCTGCAGCATATCCCGCTGTCAACGGCCTACACGAACGAGCGGTTGACCGCCGCCATCGAACGTGTCGCCCGCATACTCGGACAGGACCTCACCAGCCAAAATCCAATCCTCAACACGCGGTTGCCGGACGGCTCGCGTGTGGCGGTTGTAGGCTCGCCTTCGTCCATCAACGGCCCGACCCTGACCATCCGCAAGTTCAACCGCTGGTACACGTCGGATGAGCTGATCCAGTCGGGCAGCTTTCCGGCTGACGTTCGCGACACCGTTGTAGGGCTCATGCTCGCCAAGAAGAATGGTCTGATCTCTGGTGGAACCGGATCGGGAAAGACCACGTTGATGAAGGCCGTCCTTGACCATGTTCCGGCCTATGAGCGGCTGGTGATTATTGAGCAACCAGCGGAGCTGAAGATATCGCATCCGAATGCCGTCCGCTGGGAGGCCGTCGAGGAGATTCCAGGCCAAGTTGCGATCACGCCAAGCGAGCTGGTAGCCGCCGCTCTCCGCCACCGTCCCGACCGCATCATCATGGGTGAAATCCGCAACGAATGCGGCTACGACCTGCTCCAGGCCATGAACACAGGGCATGGCGGAACGCTGTCCACCATTCACGCAAAATCTGCGTGGGACGCCCTGAACCGTCTCTCCAATCTGGCGCTGAGCGCCAGGCCGAATCTGAATCATGAGTTCATGCGGTCGGAGACCGCAGAGGCCATCGACTTCGTGTTGCATTGCGAGCGCGACCATACGGGCCGGCGTCGCGTTCGCGAGTTGATCACCGTCAGCGGCTACGACCGTGCGGACCAACGCTTCCAGACCGAGGAAGTCTACCGCGCTCCCCCAGGCTGACGCCCGGTTTACCAGCTAGAGAACCGAACCCGAATCGAGGTCTTCCCGATGCACCCACATGCTGCCCATCCGGCTGCACAGCCCCACCTGTCCCTGAGCATCTTCAGCGCGTCTGCAGCGAGCCGCGAAGAGCGCAACGGAGGTGGCGAGAAACCGTCCTCTTCCGGAGCCGTTGCCCGCATAGGTGAGCTGCGGCTTGCGCGGACTTCCGCAGCGAAGAAGCAGTGGGGTGACACGGTCCAAAGGGTTCCTTCCGCCTCGTATCCCGTCCTCTGCTCGGTCACGGCTTCGGGGCCAAATTGGCGCCCTGCGGCGCGGCGTCGTTCTGCTTCGCTTGCAGCGCCCCTGCGGGGTCACGGTTCCTCCCGAAAGAAGTTTGTAAACGCGCGGCAAAGCGCCGCACAAACTTCTTTGGGGCCCCTCCCAGAAAGCACTCCTTGGCACTTGGGAGCCGGGCCCACTCGCTCACGTTGTGAATGTGACCCGAGCAGGATACGGGAAATACACGAAACGGAGATCACCACCATGTACCAGAACAAAGTCACCCTCATCGGCTTCCTCGGCAACGACGCAGAAGTTCGCTCCAGCGAAAACCGCAGCTTCACTACTCTCTCGCTGGCAACCAAAAGCTCCTACAAGAAGGACGGCCAATACGTCTCGCACACCGAATGGCACCGTTGTGTGGTCTTCGGAAAGAAGCTCGCCGATTTCGCCGCCACGCTGAAGAAGGGCGCTCATTGCAGGTCGAAGGCGAGCTGCGCAGCCGGGAATACCAGCCAGCCAAGTCGGCAAGAAGCAGCCGGAGAAGAAGACCATCTGTGAGATCCGGGTGGACTCGATCCTCATGCTGGACCGGGCTGAGAAGGCCAGCCCGGAGGAGCAGGAATCGGTAAATCCAAACTCGGAGGAAGTGGCCTTCTAAGCCGCTTTCCCTTCGCCAACTCGGAAGCCCGGCGCAGGCTGGGCTTCCAGCCCCGAAAGAGCCCGCAATGAACACGACAATGGCCACCGACTTCCTCACCCGTTGTTTCCGTCCCGGAGAGACGATCGCAGTGCTGTTGCGGCGTGAGTCGCCAGCAAGGATCGTACAGCGCATCGTGCGACTGGAACAGGCCACGGCACCCGTATACATGCGATGGCTTGCGCACGAGAACGCGAATGGCGTGAATGTCTATGTAGCTGCTAATCCGCTTCGCTCCGGCAGCAGGAAACGCACCAAAGAATGCATCGCAGAAGTCCGACGCGTCTACTTGGACATCGACTCGGATGGGGATGCTCGTGTCGCTTCGCTCAGCGCGTCAGATGCTGTTCCAGCACCAAACGCCATTCTTTCGACCTCCCCAGGCAAGTACCAGGTGCTCTGGTCTGTGGAAGGCTTCGACTTTGCGATACAAGAGCTGATGCTGAGGCAGCTCGCATCCGCCTTCGGCGGCGATGCGGCTTGCACGGACTGCAACCGGGTGCTCCGCATCCCCGGATTCCATAACGCCAAGTACACGCCCCCTCATGTCGTCTCCGTCGAGTACCCTTCCGGGTCGATAGCTAAGCCCGAAGACTTTCGGCTCGGCTCTAGCTTGACGTCTCCGATCCTCGCGCATCATGCTTCCTCACGGCGGCTTGCGGTAGGAAAGCATACGCATTCGGAGCAGGATTGGGCATGGGTTCTGGCGGAACTCTCCAGCGGAAAGAATGCCGAACAGCTCACTGAAGAGCTCGCTGTTCGACGCACCGACAAACCCAATCCGCTCTATTACGCCCAGCGCACCGTGGACATGGCTTCAGCCCGGCTCGCACTCGCCGCCGGAACTTCCGTTCACGACGTGATTGTCACACTCGAAGCTCGTCATGCGGCTACGCTTCCCGCTCCGCTTTGCTCTGCGCGTGCGCGGGAAATAGCCCAAACAGCGGCACATAGCATTGCTCGCCAAGAGCGGGCGTAGTTCAACACCAAAGGAGAACCACCATGCCCCTACTCGAAGTCAACCAAACCAAGCAGGTCAGCGCTTCTATTCGGCTGACGGATACCACGGCGATTCAGATCAATCAGTATGCCCATTTCATCCGCGCTTGCGCTGACGATGTTGTCGAGCAAGCCCTCTCGTATGTCTTCACCAAAGATCGCGACTTCCAGGAGTTCCTGAAGACACCGGAAGCGCGGGAGGTCGCGGCGTCGCTTCGCATCCGTAAAGCTCCCACCTCCGAAGCAGCGGACCCTCAACCGAAACGGCCGGCACTCGCGGCGCAACAACCGGTGCAAACGCCAGCAGCGGTGGCGGGATCGAGAGCATGATCCCGCAGCAACACCAGTGGCAGAGCCACTATGGCGCTGCGCGCCAGAAGAGGTTGACACTCCACCCCTCGAAGGGTGTCGCAAAGGCTGAAAGTGGATTTCAGTTGTGATCCGCTTTCGGGTGAACAGCTTAGGACGTATCGGATTCCAACTGAAATCCCAAGGATCTCAGTTGAAATCCGCCCTTCTGAGGTGAACATGACCGGGAAAGCCGTACCAGTTGCAATCGATGTTGGAGGTCGCCTGCGTCGTTCACGCGGCCGGAGCGCTCGGGCTTTCTCAGTCAGCTCCAGAGTGACGGAGCAGGAGTTTCGCGCTCTCGAGAAAGCAGCCGCCGAGAACGGCAAGGCGGTAGGCGAGTGGGCACGCGAAATCTTGGTGGAGGCCGCTCAACAAAGCGGTCCTGACGCCGTTCTCGTGGAGCTTGTTGCTACGCGAATGTTGCTCGTGAACATGGTCAAGATGATCGGCCAGGGCCTCCAGATCACTGATGCGGACTACGCCAAGATCAGCACGCAAGTACAAAGCGCAAAGCGTCGTGTCGCAAGCGAGATAGCAGAACAGACCAAGCGGCTGAACAGCGGGAAAGAGAGCTAACCGATGGCAGCGACCTGGGGCAGAAGCGAAACCATCATCACACCGCCGACCGTACCGATTTACACGTTCTCCGCAATCGGCGCCGGCCTGCTGTGTTTCTTTCTTTTCGTATGGCAGCGTGCAGCTTTCTCGATCCCAGTGATGCAGCGCAGCTACCTCGCCGACTACGTGCGCGCGTCGGCTGGTGCGCTTGCGCACCAGACCGGCGAGTACCAATTGATCTACCTGGGCGGCCCGAAGAAAGCGCAGCCACGACGCGCTTTGCCGGTGGACTTTCGGGACGGCACAACGGTTCTGCCGAACGGCACGGTACAGCCGGTGCAACTTACTGAATTGCCGCTGGCGCAGGGCTACCGCTGGTTCGGCCGCGGGGCTCCGCAGAAGTTCAACGATGCGTCTCTGTCACGCTGGTTATGTCTCACTTTCTTCGAGGGTCAGAGCGTCCCGCGCTTGTTCCTTCTCAGCGCGATCGAGGCTGGAGCCTGCCTTGCGGTCATGCTCTTCTTCTCCGTCCCAGCCGACGTGAAGCGTTTGAAAACTCTGAAGTACGGTCGCGTTCTTCGCGGACCCGAAATGATGACCCCGCGTGAGTTCAACAAGGCCGTGAGCCGGGACATTTGGAAGCATCCGTTCGCGGAATTTCAGGCGAGGCGAGCGGCGAAGCAGGCGGGGAAGCACTCGCACCTGGGTTTGGGTTTCAAGACGTCGGAGATGAAGGAACTGATGCGGATTCCACCGGGGAAGGAATCGCAGCACTTCCAAATGATGGGCGACACCGGGGCGGGCAAGACGACCCTAATCATGCAGCTCCTTCGCCAAATTCGGGACAGGGGCGATGCGGCGATTGTCTACGACCCTGCCTCTGAGTTCGTCCAGCGTTTTTACGACGAGAAGCGCGGCGACGTCATCCTGAATCCGCTAGATGCGCGATGCCCGTTCTGGTCACCGGCCATGGAGATTGAGAGCCAGCAGGAAGCCACCACGATTGCTGAATCCCTGTACCAGCCGGCAGGCGGTGGATCGAACAGCACCAACAAGGAATTCTTCTATCGGACCCCAGCCCAAATCTTCGCGCATCTGCTACGCGAAGGCCCCACGCCGCACGACCTTGCGAAGTGGATGGCCGATGAATCGTTCCTGCAGAAGAAGGTCAAAGGGACGGAAATGGCTTTCTACATCGACCGCAAGGCTGGCCCCCAGGCTGCGGGTGTGCTGGCGAGCTTGGGCCTGGTAGCGCAGAGCCTTCGGCTGCTTCCGAAGAAGGAAGAAACCACCAGCACTTGGAACGCAACGGATTGGGCGAAAGAGCGAAAAGGATGGATCTTCATCACGTCCAAGAAGTCGCAGCGGGAGGTCCTTCGACCCCTCATCTCTTTGTGGATCGACATTCTCGTAATGCGCCTGATGGAGACGCCCAAGCCAGGGCAGAAGCAGGTCTGGTTTGTGATCGACGAGTTGGCGAGTCTCCAAAAGCTGCCTCAGCTCCACAGCGCTATGACGGAGAGCCGCAAATCCAAAAACCCGCTTGTGGTCGGCTTCCAGGGACGAGCGCAGCTGGAGGATATTTACGGCAAGATTGCCGAGGTGATGTTGAGCCAGCCAGCTACCAAGATTTTCATGAAGACCACGGAAGGCAAGGCTGCGGAATGGATCTCCGAGACGCTGGGCAAAGTTGAGATTGAACGGCTGAAGGAGACACATTTCAACGGCTCTCGCGCTGGGAAGAACTTCACCATCGACCGGCAGATAGAGCCGCTGGTGATGGCGTCGGAAATCTCCGGACTGGAAGACCGCCGAGCCTATCTGAAGCTGGGGAACCGCATCGCCCGGTTTGACTTTTTCTACAACGACCTGCCCATCGTGACAAAGAGCTTTGTTCCGCGAGAGAACCCCGAAGATGCCCTGAAATATGAACGGACGACGCTCACTCCGCTGCCTTCAGAAGAGCAACCGTCTGCGTCGGCGGTACCGGTTCAGGAGACACCGGCTAAGCCCGCGCCGGATGCAAAGCCTGAGCCGCCGTCTGAAAAGAAAGCTGATGCCCCCGAGCCCGCCGAACCGAAACAGAAGGGCGGTGCTCAGTACCGTCGCGCGCTGACCCTGGAGTGGAACAAGCCGGAAGCCCCTGCTGCACCGCAAGTCGCAAAGGAACCCGCCACTGCCCAGCCGAACATGGGGCAAGTGGCAGCCGAGTTTCTAGAACAGCTTGAGCTATTCCGCGAAGGTCTGGACGCAGAAGGACGCGACCTTTCCGAGGATGAAGTGAAGGCGGTCAAAGAGGAATGGGCCGATATCGTGAAGCGTGCAGAAGGTGTACCGGAGCAGGCGACGGCAGACCCAATCATGCTCACGGACCTTGACCCGTACCTGATTCCCAGGCACGACCATCACCAGTTCAGCATGTCTCTGGAGTAACCCATGCTGACCATCTCCAAGCCCCTAAATGCGTCACAAGCGGCGACGTATCACACCAAGGATTTCGCCTCCGAGACGCAGAGCTACTACGCCAAAGACGATGCCACGATGGGCGAGTGGCAGGGCCAGCTTTCCGAGCGTTTCGGCCTCTCGGGGGCCGTGAGCAAAGAAGCGTTCCTGTCCCTTGCGAATGGCCAGCACCCGCAGACCGGGGAGCAGATGGTGCGCCATCGCATCGCGTCGGAGCAGACCAACGCCGATGGTTCGGTAACGCAGACCGTCAAGCACCGGGCGGGTTGGGACGCGACGTTCTCCGCACCCAAATCTGTATCGTTGACCGCGCTTGTCGGTGGCGATGACCGGGTGACCGAGGCCCACCGCGAAGCGGTCACCGTGGCGCTTACAGAGCTGGAGCGTTACACCCACGCCCGCATCGGTGGCAATCATCCCGCAGAGACGACCGGACGGTTCATCGCCTCCAAGTTTGAGCACGACACAGCCCGTCCGGTGAACGGCTACGCAGCCCCTCAGCTCCACACCCACGCGGTCATCTTCAACGTGACCGAGCGACAGGACGGCAGCAAGCGCGCGTTGGACCCGAAGCCATTCTTTGAGAGCCAGACCTACGCAACAGCGGTGTACCAATCGCACCTCATGTACCGGTTGCGTGAGCTTGGGTACGAGCTGGAGCGAGGACGCTCAGGCGCCCCCGAGATCAAGGGCTACTCACAGGAATACCTTGACGCATCCAGTCCCAGGTCCGGGAAGATTCGCGAGCACCTGGAGCGCGTCGGCCGCTCCGGTCCCGGGGCGGCGCAGATCGCGGCTCACGCCACGCGCGAGAAGAAGCAGGACCTCTCGAAAGAGCAGGTTTTACAAGCGCATCGTGATATGGCATCCGACTTCGGCAATCAGTCAGATCGAGTGATTGCAGAGGCCCGCCAGCGCGTGAACGAGCAGGCCGTCCGGCCGCAATCGCCCATGCGCGCGCAGGAAGCGGTGACCTTCGCGCGAGACCACCTGTTTGAACGCGAGGCCGTGTCGGATCAGCGTGCAATCATGACCGCCGCGCTCCGGCGCGGCATGGGTGAGGCGACCTTTTCTGAAGTGCGTAACGAGTTCGCGACACGTCAGGAGCGCGGCGACTTTCGGGAGGTTGGCAGAGAGAAATACGGCTCTACTCTCCGCTTTACAACACCGGAGATGTTAGCCGCGGAACGCGCGAACATTCAGGCAGTGCAGAAAGGAAAAAACGTGCTCGCGCCTGTGATGACGCACCGTGAGGCGTTCGCCCGGGCAGACACACGCCAGTTTCTAAACGACTCACAGCGGCGGGTTGTCCATGAGGTTCTGACCTCACAGGACCGGATACATGGGCTCCAGGGCTTGGCAGGTTCAGGCAAGACGACCACCCTTGAAACCATTCGGGAAGGCGCAGAGCTGAAGGGCTACAAGGTCGAGGGTTTCGCGCCCAGATCCCGCGCCGCAGGCCAGCTCCGCGAGGCTGGGATTGAGGCCACCACCCTGCAGGGTTTTCTCGCTCGCAAGCTGGACGAGAACCCCGGCCAGCGCCACCTTTACATGCTGGATGAATCCTCTCTGGCTTCCTCCAAACAGATGCGGGCATTTCTCCAGAAGGTCTCCCCGGAGGACCGCGTTCTAGTGATTGGAGACACCCGGCAGCACCAGGGCGTAGAAGCCGGCAAGCCCTTCGAGCAGATGCAGCAGGCCGGTATGCAGACCTCGCAACTAGACCAGATCATGCGCCAGAAATACCCAGAGCTGCTGAAAGCCGTGCAGCACCTTGCCACCGGCGAAACCGCAAAGGGCGTGCAGCTCCTTGTAGACCAGGAGCGTGTGACGGAGTTGCGCAATGGCGCAGACCGCATCGCCGCTATCGCCAAAGATTATGCGGCGCAGCCGGACAACACCATCGTGGTCTCCCCGGACAACAAAAGCCGCCAACAGATCAACGAGGCCATTCGCGCGGAGCTGCAAACGATGGGGCAACTCTCTAAGGAAGGGCGAGAACTACAAACGCTGGCTCATCGGTCCGACCTCACCGGAGCTGGCCGCACATGGGCGGCACTCTACAACCCCGGCGATGTGATTCGGTACGAATCCGGCAGCCAGGCCATCGGCCTTGAGCGCGGCTTTGAGGCGCGGGTCACGGCAGTAGACGCAAGGACAAACACCCTTACCGTTCAGACTCACGATGGCAGCGAGGTTTCCTATGACCCCAAACGCCTGTACGGTGTGAATGTTTTTGAAGAGCGCACGCGCGAGTTCAGCATCGGAGACCGCGTTCAGTTCACCGCAGCTAACCGGGATCTTGGTGTCGCGAACCGCGATCTTGCCACCATCACCGCTCTTGAAGAGCGTTCGGTTACGGTCCGCATGGACGGTAAGACAGCCCGCGAAATTACCTTTGACCCAACCGAGTTCCGGCAGATGGATCATGGCTACGCCGTCACGTCGCACAGTTCCCAAGGGCTTACGGCAGACCGCGTGATTGCCAATATCGACACGGATTCCAACCGCTCGCTCATCAATGACCGGCTCGCCTATGTTGCCATCTCTCGCGCGGCCCACGACGCCCGGATTTACACGAACGACACCGCGACCCTCGGAGAGAGATTATCGACGGACGTGTCCAAAACCGCTGCTATCGACTTGAGTGAAGTGCGACAGGCAGTCGATAGCTTTCGTCGCGACGACCCGGAAACCGCCTCTATTCTCCTGCGGGACACCAATCGTATCCAGATCTACAGCGATCCAGATCACCGCGTTGCTGCTGTCGCGACGGACTTCGTTTCCAAAGACGACCGGGCGGTCATCTTCGCACCCGAGAAGACGGAACGGGAGGAGCTGACGCGGCTCATTCGCACCGACCTGTACGAACAAGGTCGGTTAGGAGAGACGTACAGCGCAAGCGTCCTGGCCGATAAAGGATTGACCGACAAAGAGGCCAAGAACGCTGCGAACTATGAAGTGGGAGATGTCATCCGTTATGGGAGCAAGGGCAGTGACGAGCTGGGCATCTCGCCCAACACCTACGGCACGGTGACCGCAGTTGATACCAAGAACAATCTCATCACGGTATCCGGCTCCGATCATGCACCACTCACCTACGACCCTGCCGTGGAGTGGCAGATGCGGCTGAAAGCGGACGTTTACGCGCGTGAGGACCGGGAGCTGGCCGAGGGCGACCGGCTGCAGTTCACTCGCTCCCATTGGGAGCAAGGTATTCGGGTAGGCAATCTTGCCACCATCGAGCGAATCCACGAAGATGGCGGATTATCTGTCAAGGTGGACTCGGGAGCCAGTCTGCAACTCACTCCCGAGCAGGCGCAGCATATCGAATACGGCTATGCGATCGAATCCACAAAGCGCCTTGCGGTCGATCGCGTCATCCTCAGCGGTGAAGCCGAGCAGATTACGAACCAGCGAGACGCGCTCGCAGATCTTCCGGCCAAGCTTCATGAGCTGAGTGTCTACACGTCGGACGGCTACCAACCGCTTCATATATCCGCGCCGGAGATCGGCAAAGCTCTTACCCAATGGACGCCGGCGGCTCTCGCCTTTCCAGAGGTTTTTCTGCCCTCGCTCGAACAGGAAGGCTATGCTATCGAGATGTGACAATGTCCAAAGGCCCCTTCCACTGCTCAGAGTGCCGAAGCGACAAGCGGGGTGTCTGGTTAGGGTCTGAGGCTCTGGCTGTTGAATGTCCCACTGACTGAGAACGGACCCTAAGCAGACGCGAATCTGTCAGGTAAATGCCGTACGGCTGGGGTATACCTTTGCAGCGAGGTATGGGTCCCCAACCAGGGCCTTGCTCATTGGGTGCATCGGCCTGTTACCGCCAGTGGAGACTCACCTTCCGTTGCCCGCTATTCGGGGTAAAACGTAGTCCCCTCGACGCGACTCCTAAATACCGATCCCCACGGCCACGTAGGATGGCGCTGGAGCTAAATACTAAGCCGCGCCGTGTTGCTGCGAAGTTGATCCGGAGACGAATTGGGCTACTTTGGTGACACAGCGAATTCTGCCCGCTGCGGCAGCTCCGCAGCTTCACGAAGTAAGTGCTTACCGACTATCCGGAAAAGAACTCCGTTCTTAACTTGGTCGTCTGTGCTCTCCGTTGGCCTGGGATGGCTGGTGATGGCTGCCGCGATGGAGGGTTGTTGGCTTGCAAGAACAATCAACAAGGGTTGGCATGGCTGTCAACCTATCCGTAGTTCTTGTGGCGGCGTCGTTGCTGTATTCGATGTGGAACGACACTTCCTGTGACTTCGCAACCGCAAGACGCAAGCTGCATAGGCGGAGTTCTCCTCGGTCCGGAAGCTTGCCACATTGCTCCTGAAGACGCGCTGTCGAAAGCACAATGATGGCTGCTAATGCTGCAGGTACGGCGGTACTTCCAAGGCGCCGGTTCGTTCGTTCGGCGGCGTCTGCGGCATGGGCCATGGCTGTACGCCGATCTCTTTGGCCCACTTGTCCCAGAGCGCGGCCATAGACCGTGCGCGGGCAGGCTGAAGCGAAGCGAGGTCGTGAAGCTCGGTGCGGTCGGCTTCCATGTCGAACAGCTCCCATGCGTCCGGAAAGCGTGAAACGAGCTTCCACTTGCCCTCACGCACGGCGCGGTTGCCTTCGTGCTCCCAGAATATGGGGCCGCGCGTCCGTGTACCGCCGGTGAGCACGGGAACGAGGCTTTGGCCGACGAGCGCGGGTATACCTTCCGCCGGCCCTGTGCGTGGATACGTCGCGCCGGCGAGCTCAAGGAAGGTGGGCATCAGGTCAGTCTCATGGCCGACTGCGTTCACGGGGGCTGATGTCGGCTTAATGCGGGCAGGCCAGTTGGCGATGAAGGGTGTGCTGATGCCGCCCTCATGGGCATAGTGCTTGTACAGGCGAAACGGCGTTGTGGTGCAGTTACCCCAGGGTATACCGATGCTTTGAAAGCTATGGAGATCGCCTGGTGAGACGTCCGGCCGGTTGCCGGCGCAGGTCATGTTGATTTGGCACGGTTCGGCTTCGGCGGTGGGTGTCAGTGCGCTTTGCCCGACCCTGTGCAGGGGCGCCGCGTGCGCGAGCCGACCCTGGCCGATCTCCTCCGCATTGCCGCCGTTGTCAGAAAGGAAAATGATGAGGGTATTCTCCCCAGCCCCGGCCTCTTCGACAGCCTGAACGATGCGCCCGATCGCCTGGTCGAGCCGGTCGATCATGGCCGCATAAACGGCCATGCGGCGCATCTCCCAGGCCTTGTCCCCGGCCAGGCTCCACGCGGGTGCACGCGGATCACGTGGCGAAAGAGCCCACTTCGGTGAAAGCAGGCCGAGTTCAAGCTGCTTTCGGTGCCGTTCGGCGCGCAGCTGATCCCAACCGCCGGCGTAGCGGTCTGCATATTTGCGGACCGTCTCTTCCGGCGCCTGAATGGGCCAGTGCGGCGCGTTGAAAGCGGCGTACAGGAAAAAGGGTTTGTGCGGATCAGCCGCCAGGTCGTGGATGTACTCCACGGCGTGATCGGCCCAAAGGTCGGTTATGTACTGATCGGCTGGGGGCGGCGGCAGGGCGTCATTGCCGTTCATCAGCAACGGTGACGCGTAATAGACCGACGCGCCGGCGATCATGCCCCAGAATCGATCGAAGCCGCGCTGCAGCGGCCAGCTGCGCCTGCCCTCCGCGGTCTCCGGCGCAAGATGCCATTTGCCCACAGCCGCGGTCGCATAGCCCGCAGTCCTGAGCGCCTCGGCAATCGTGACGGTGTTGGCCGCGAGGATGCCATCGTAGGCGGCGTAAGGATATCGGCCGTGGTCCACCACCATGTTGCCCATATGCGCCTGGTGTGGGTACAGGCCGGTGAGGATGGAGGCACGTGAGGGGCAGCACCGCGGGTTGTTGTAGAACTGGTTGAGCTTGACCCCGCCCGCCGCAAGACGGTCGAGGTTGGGTGTGTCGATCTCCGCGCCGAAACAGCCTATGTCGGAGAAGCCGAGGTCGTCCGCGAGCAGCAGAACGATGTTCGGCCGAGGAGCTGCGGCACCCTGGGCATGCCGAACCGCAAGCGGTGCCATGCGGCGTGCAAGCGTGGCCGCGGTGACGCCCGCGCCCATGCGAAGAAAATCGCGGCGGTTTGCCATGCGGGTATCTCCTGCAGCGAATGGGCATGCTGTGCTGACGCAGGCAGCCACTGCCGTGCTGTTCCGCAGCCAAGTCAGCCAGCGGTGAGGTGATGCGTTGTGGAGGAGCGATCGAGGATCCAGGCCGAGTGCGCGTATTCAGCGACAACAGCGTGTCTGGACGAGGAACCTATCGGAGCGCATGTCGGCA
The DNA here is from genome assembly GCA_964245435.1 of uncultured Acidobacteriaceae bacterium. Classification (GTDB taxonomy): domain Bacteria; phylum Acidobacteriota; class Terriglobia; order Terriglobales; family Acidobacteriaceae; genus EB88. The sequence continues at coordinate 157,576 of CAXTMF010000005.1, read as the reverse complement.
GCTTACTACAGGGGCATCGGGCGGCAACAGGTACGCGTCGTTATGTCGAACGACGAAGAAGATCTTGGGTAACAACCTGTGGGCGCAGATCCTGCTCTGCTTGACAGGCGCCAAGGTGGCTCCTATGCTGCGGTTCATGACGGCCTGTCCACGCCCTGCCGGTTGTTGTTGACCGATCCGTAGCGGCGATGCGCTCGTCGCTTGAAGAGAGCCAACCTGCTCTCCGTGATGCGGCGATCCAGACATCCAGAGCGTTCCCCCATACACAGCAACACTTCGCCCGCAAGCTGTGATTTCGCGGCTCGGAAAGGCAGTGCAATGCATCGACGGAAGTTTCTTTTGGGCGCCGCAGCCGGAGCCGGAACGGCCGCGCTGGGGCTCACTCGCGGAGCGCATCGGCCGAAAAAACCGAACCTGATTTACGTCTTCGCGGATCAGTTGCGCTACGGTAGCTGTGGCTATGCGGGGGATGCGCAGGCGCACACGCCGAACATGGACCGGCTGGCGGCGCAGGGCGCGAACTTTCACCAGGCGATCTCGTCCACACCCGTCTGCGCGCCGTACCGTGCATCGCTGATGACGGGCAAATACCAGTCAAGCACGGGCATGGTGATCAACGAACTTCGGTTAAGCCCGGAGCACGAGTGCTTCGGCCATGTGCTGACGCAGGCGGGGTACAAGACCGCATACATCGGCAAATGGCATCTGTGGGCCGCGCAGCAGGGGCACCATGACCTGATCAAGAACGGCTTTACGCCGCCGGGCCCGTACCGTTTAGGCTTCGACGATTACTGGGCAGCCTATAACTTCAACCATTCCTACTTCCATTCGCCGTACTTTCTGAACGATGCCACGCCGCACATTCGGCAGCAATATGAGCCGGACGCGCAGACCCATGTGGCGCTGGAATACCTGAAGACGCGCGAGCATGCCGCGGAGCCGTTTGCCCTGTTCCTGTCATGGGGACCTCCCCATTCACCGTGGGGGTTGGACAATGTGCCGGGTCAAGATGCAGAGATGTTCCGCAACGCAAGCTTTTCGCTGCCGCCAAACTACTCCGATGTACCGGATCCGTATGCGGACGCGTGGCAAAGACTGCCGCCAAACTACCGCGAACATGTGCGGGAGTGGATGCGGGTTTACTACGCCCAGGTCGCGAGCTTAGACCGCAACCTTGGCCGGCTGCTCCATGCGGTCGATCAGGCGGGGCTGGCCGAAGACACCATCTTTGTCTTCACCTCAGATCATGGAGAGATGTTTGGAGCGCATGGACGGCAGGCAAAGCTGATCTTCTATGAGGAGGCGGCGCGGGTGCCGTTTCTGGTGCGATGGCCTGCGAAGATTCGGCCCAACACGGTGACAGACGCTCTGCTGGGAACACCGGATATCATGCCGACGCTGCTTTCCATGCTGGGTCTGCCCGTGCCGCGTGCCGTGGAAGGCCAGGACCTGAGCGGGTACGCGCTGGATACATCAAGGCCCGCGGTGGAGGCGGCACATCTACAGGGTATGGGCGCGACAGCAGCCTGGACGGATGGCTCGGAGTGGCGGGCTCTGCGCAACGAGCAGTTCACCTACGCGATCTATCGCCGCGATGGGAAAGAACTGCTGTTTGATCACCGGCAAGACCCTTACCAGATGAAGGATCTTGCCAGTGACCGGGCGTATGCAGCGACGCTGTCTCATCTGCGGGAAAGCTCGGAGCGGTGGCGCAGGGAGCATCAGGATGAGTTTCTGAACTGCAGCGGGTATCAGCCGCGCTGGACGACGGACCGCAACATCACCAACACCGCAACGGGCACAAGGCAGGATCTGCAGGCCTTGCATGGTGTGCTGGCGAAGTGGTTCCCAGGCGATGTCGGAGACAGGTCCGTGGGCGTACCGACCCTGGCGTGAGGGTTGCGGCATACCGCGTTTGTCTACGGCGCTACACGAGTCAAAGGGCGCAGCGAAAGCCGACGTTTGCGGACGAGCTGTCGGGGGTGTTGCCCGTGCGCGCGCCCACACGGTAGCGGTTGCAATAGGAACGGTGGCACAGGAATGAGCCGCCCTTCATCACGCGCCCGGAGCCGTGGGGCGGACCCTGCGGGTTGATGCGCGTTGCCGTTTTGTGGAAGTGGACATCGAACCAGTCTGAACACCATTCCCAGGCGTTGCCGGTGATCGAATAAAGTCCATAGCCGTTGGCAGGAAAGGCCTCGACCGGGCATGTGCCCGCGTAGCCATCGTCGGCGGTATCCTGCTGCGGAAACTCTCCCTGCCAGATGTTGCAGCGGTATTCGTTGTCGGGGCGAAGTTTGTCGCCCCAGGGATAGAGCTTCTGGTCCAGGCCGCCGCGTGCGGCAAACTCCCACTCCGCTTCCGTAGGAAGGCGTTGCCCCGACCAGCCGCAAAAAGCCTGCGCGTCATTCCAGCTGATGTGAACCACCGGGTAGTCGCCGCGCTTACGCACGTCCGAGCCAGGACCCTCGGGTGCGCTCCAGAACGCGCCCGGAACCTTGCACCACCAGGGTGCGGCAGCGACGGTGTCTTCGACCAACGAGGCGAAACGCCTCTTCGAAATGTGGCTCCAGAAGACAAAAGACCAGCCGAACCGTTCGGCCTCGGTTCTATAGCCGGTGGCCGCGACAAATTTGGCGAAGAGCGCGTTGGTGACGGGATACTTGTCGATGCCGAAGGGATCGAGTGTGACGGCGCGGACCGGGCCTTCGCCGTCGTCCGCGAAGCCTTCGGGGTGATCGCTGCCCATGCGAAAGGTACCGCCGGCAAGCGGCACCATGCGGGCAAGCATTTCATCGCGTGGCTCTTGCGTCGTCCATGCCGGCGCGATGGCTGGCACCTTGTGCGACGGGTTGCCCTGGCCCGCTTGCGGTGCACAGCAGCTGTGTTCTTCAGTGGGCACGAGTTCCTGCATGTTTTTGCCCTCCACTCACTCCGACGCAGCACCCATTATCGACCGTTCGGGCAGTGACATCAGGAGTGAACTCAAAACTCGAACTTGGCGCCTATCTGCAGAATGCGTGCGGTAGCAGCGCCTGTGACTTCGCCAAAACCTGAACTGCCGACGGTCGTGTTGAGCGATTGGAAGTTCGTGTGATTGAAAGCGTTGAAGGCTTCGAACCGTAATTGGGTGCTCAATGCCTCAAAGAGGCGTGTGTTTTTGAGCAGGCTGAGATCGACGTTTTCGTAGCCGGGCCCAAGGATGCTGTTGACCGGAGCATCGCCGACGCGAGCCTGGCCGGTGGGAACAGGAGCGAAGGCGCCTGGGCTGAACCACTCGGCGGCCTTGTGCGGAGCACCGGCGTTGGGATTCGATATCTGATCGGGGCGCGCCGAAGCCGCGGCCGAGGCAGCGAGCAGGCCGATACCCCCGGGGTCCTGCGCGCTGGTAGCGGCGGTGGCAAAAAGACCGCTGCCAGCAGTGATGATGCCCGTGACCTCCCACCCGGCGAGCAGGCTTCGAACCACGGCCTCGCTATGAGCGAAGAAGGGTTCCTCGTAGATGAAATCCGCAGAGAACAAGTGACGGCGATCGTAGAGGGCTGGCCCGTACTCCGCCCTCAGGTCATAGATGTTCTGCGGTGAGCTGCCATCCCCCTGCGTGTTGCTCAGGGCTTTGGAGTAGGTGTAGTTGACGTTGATCAGCGAGGGGCCTGTGAAGCGTTTGGTGAGCGAGGTCTGCAGGCCATTGTACTCGCCGGAGAACAGGGAGGCCGTCTCGTTGATAGAACCCCAGCCCTGGTACGGCCGAACACGGTTCAGGATCGTTGTTTTGGCCGCGGTGACACCGCCGGCTGCAATCGAGGTGTTGCCCACATAGGCGCCCACCTGCGGCTGGTTAAGGTCGATGGTGCCGAGTTGGTGCACAGCGTGATTGGCGTAATAACCCACGTCAGCGAGCACGCCTCTCGGGAACTGGTGCTGGAGGTCGAGGTTCCAGTCCTGCACATAGGGTGTCTTCGTTCCAGGGCCGATGCTGGTGAGCAGCAGCGGAGCGGAACTCACGCTGGGTATGCCATTGCCAGGTGCGTCGAGTGAGGTGTTGGTAATTGTTGTTGTGGCTACATTGGGCGGGTTGGACGCAGGAATCGACTGAAAGATGCTGTTCGAGAGCGGGACGTAGTAGATGCCATAGCCGCCGCGCAGCGAGGTGCGTGCTTTGCCGAAGACGTCATACGCGAAGCCAATGCGGGGCGCGAAATTCAGCAACGGTTGATCGAGGATGGTGTTGCCGAAGGGAGAGTTTGCGCCGGCGATGATAAGACCATTTTGTGGGTTGTAGGCGGCGTTGGGCGTGCCGCCGCCGGCGCAGGGATTGGTGGTGCAGATTAGTCCGGAGGAGTTGATGGTGGGAGCCTGCGCCGGGCTGTAGCTGGCCGGGTCGAAATTGGAAAAGGCCAGCTCCGGATGGCCCTCGAAGCTGCGGATGGTGGGCTGCTGCTTGAAAAAGTAGCGAAGGCCACCATTGAGCGTGAGCCTGGGCGTGGGATGGAAGTCGTCCTGAAAGTAGCCTTCGAGCAGGAGATTGCCGCTGGCGTTGGCGGCGTCGGTGGAGGTCTGCTGGAAAGAAGAGACCTGGCCGAGGAGGAATTGTGCGAACGCCTGTTCGAATTGTGATGTTGAGCTGGAAAATGCGAGGGAGTTGTTGGTAAACGTGTAAGCGCCGGCATTGGTGGTGCCCTGGTTTTTCCCGTACACGTAAAACTCCAGGTTGCCGCCGAGGTAGAGCGTCTGTTTGCCGGCGGTGTGGGTTACGTTGACGAAGGCCTGATGGGTGTACTGATCGACATAGAGCGGACCTGCGGCGCTCCAGGCACGGCTGTTGATGGTGAGGCTGGGCACCCGAGCGATCGTGCTCACATAAGGTAGCGTGGGATGAATATCGGGGGAGTTCTGGGACGCGAGATAGCCAGTGACGCCAACGTCCACGGTGTCGCTGAGGTAGCCGTAGCCGCCTTCGATGACGGTCTTATCTGTAAGCGTGTACTCGGCATGACCGAGGTAGGCATTGCCGGTAACAGCGATAGTCGATGTCCCGACGCCAGGGACCCCTGTGGTCAGCTGAAAGCCGTTGGGGACGGTGAGGTGCTAAGGATCGTGAAGGTAGCGAAAGAAGAGCCCGAGCCGCGAGCCGACCTGATGATCGATGCGGGCGAAGACCTGAGACTCGTTGTTGTAGCCGGGCGCGGAGAAGGTAAGGCCCTGCGCGTCGCCGTTGGGGTTGTTGGGGAGCGGCGTTCTGTCGATGACGTCCTTGAGGTAGGCCTGCGCGGTTGCGTCGATGCTGGCGACCTGCGTGACTTCGTTCGTGCAGGCTGTGCCCGCGGTGTTGTAGGCAGCGCAAACGGGATGCGTAAAGGTGCCGGCACGCTGCGCTGCGGTAGGGATGTTGCTCAGTGTCTCCGTGGTGGCAGCTTCTTCACGCAGGAACTGCTGGCCGACGAGGAAAAAGGTCTTACTGTGGTCGCGCTGCCCATGACCGGGAACCCAGAGCGGACCTCCCAAATAATAGCCGAAATCGTTGTAGCGGCTTTCCGGCCGTGGGACGCCGGTCTGGTTGTTGAAGTAGTTGTTGGCGTTAAGGATCTGGCTGCGCGCGAACTCATAGGCGTCGCCGTGAAAGACGGAAGCGCCGGCTTTCGTGAAAACGTTGAACACCGCGCCGCCACCACCGCCGTACTGCGCGCCGTAAGTATTCCGCAGCAGGCTCATCTCCTGCACGCTTTCGATGCTGGGAAAGATGACGGTCTGGGCGTTGCCACCATGGTTAATCATGTCCTGGCCATCAAGGAAGTAGCCGTTCTGATCGATAGCCTGACCGTTGACCGAGAAGGTGGATTGGCTCGTAGCGCCTGAAGGTGAGAAGTTTCCCCGATCCAACGGGCCGGGTACAGCGCCGGAGATGCCGGGCTGCAGGTAAAGCAGCTGCTCGTAGTTGCGGCTGCTTAACGATAGCTCGCGAACCTGTGTACCGGAGATGACGCTGCTGGCCGCGGCGTTCTCTAGCTGCGGTGCGACGGTGACGCCGACCACGTTGACGGTTTCCTGGACATCACCCGTCTGCAGGGCAAGTGCGAGTGTGGCAGTCTGGCCTTCGTGCACCTCTGCGGAGACGACCGTGGTCTTGAAGCCCTGCGACGCCGCGGTGACGGTGTAGTGGCCAATCTCAAGGAGTGGAGCGGTGAACAGGCCCTGCGTGCCGGTGTGCAAGGTGCGTTCTATCTGTCGACGATCTGTGTTGGTGATGGTGACCGTCACTCCCGTAATCAGAGCACCGCTGCCGTCGCGCACTTCACCATCGATCTCGCCGGTGAGATTCTGGGCGTGTAAGGGTATGGCAAGCGCGCCTGTTAGCAGGGCCAGAGCCGATGCTTTTTTATATACGTGAGTGTTCACGCGGATGGAGATCTCCTTGCAGGTGGCAGTCGTAACGGGGTTGTTGCGATCAGGCGAGGGCGGTGGGGCTGCGTCATCCTTCTTTGTCGATGACGGAACCTGCGGGAGGTGGGTCGGAGCGGGTGTACCCCCGCGCGAGTTCTGAACGTGAGCGTTGTTCCGTCTCATCCGGTTCGGCTCCAAGCTCCTTCACAAGAACCGCGTGCATGGCGGCGATTCTTGCCTGGTGTTCCAGTGCCTTCGCGAGATCGTTGAGTTCGCCCGGATCGCCGGGCAGGTGATAAAGTTCGCGTTCAGCCGGATGATCGCTGTCGATTACCGTGTGGTAGACGTACTTCCAGTCGCCGGAGCGGAGCATCACATACCCGGAGGCCGTGTTGTGTGCGTAGTACTCACTCACGGCAAGATCCTTCCATCGAGTGCGTGGATCGTCGAGCCAGGAAAGCATCGATGTGCCATTCCAGTCCGCGGGGGCGTGACCGCCCGCGATATCGATTACGGTCTGCACTAGATCCACATGCGAGGAAGCCTGGGTTCGGCGTTGCGCGCCATCTCCCCAACGTTTTGGCCAGGAGATGACCAGCGGCACCCGCGTGGCGGAGTCGAACATGTTGTTCTTCCACCACATGCCATGCTCGCCCATGTTCTCGCCGTGGTCGGACGAGTAAATGATCACCGTGTTTTCGGCGATTCCGGGATGTTGGCGAAGCGCTGCGAGCACTTTGCCTATTTCGTTATCGGCCCAGTCAGTAAGGCCGTAATAAAGCTCCCGTCCGCGACGCACCGTATCATCGGGGACCCCGATCTCTTCAAAGCCCGCGCGCTGCACCTTGTAGTTGAGCGGAAGGCTGTCGAGGTACCCCGGCGGAAGGAAGGGCATGTCGATCTTGCCGCGGTAGCGGTCCCAGTTTTCTTCCGGAACGATGAGTGGAAAGTGTGGAGCGAGATAGCCGACAAAGAGGAAAAAGGGTTTGCCACCCGCTTGCTTGTTGGTGAGGAACTCGACCGCGCCCGCGGTCACCTTGCGGTCATGTTCGACTGTGCTGCCATGGTCACCAGGGTGGAAGTTGTCAAAGCGCGGCGAGAGCCGGGCCTGCGTTGTGTGGGTGGCCGGCAGACGATGGCCGAGACCCGTCTTATACCACCTATTGAAGTTGCCGCCGACCTCGGTAAAACCATAGCGCCGGCTGTAGTCATAGTGCTGCTTGCCACACAGAAACGATTCGTAGCCGCTATTGTTGAGCACGCGCGGAAGTGAAGCTGTGTCCGCGCTGGGAAGCCAGCAGTTGAGATTCCAGGCGCCGACGCGTGAGACGTATTTGCCTGAGGTGAGGGACAGCCTCGATGGGGTACACAGTGGCGAGTTGCAGTAGTGGTTGTCGAAGGTAATGCCGGATTTGGCAAGCGCATCGACATTGGGTGTTTTCACGCGCGCGTTGCCGTAATAACTCGCGACCTTTGGATTGTGCTCGTCGGACATAATCCAAAGAATGTTGGGCTTCTGTGGCATCTTCCGTGGCGTGGCCGCGGTAGCGTGCTCTAGAGCCAGACCGGAGGCACCGGCAGCTGTGAGTGCCAGCATGCGTCGTCTGGTAATGTCGTTCGCTGACACGTTTCAAACCTCGATGTGTGTGAGGACTGTTTAGGTGTACATCTCCGGAGATATGCGTGGAGTGCCCTGCTAGTGGTCCGACTTGCACACTGCCGCAAGATCCGGATGTTCGCTGGAAAGAGTTGGGAAAAGGGTGGCGCGCAAACGTGCGTCGCTCAACCGGCTAGGACCGGGAGCAACAACAACACTGCGAGACGCGCAACACCATGAAGGAGAGATTAGATCAGCGATGGAAGAAGGTCAACCTGCGACGAACGGGTCTAAGGCCATGTACATGATGCCAGATCGATAACGGACCGCTACAGTCCACATAATCACGGTCTAGCAGTCGTGGATTAAGGCCATTGTCGCAAGTGCGGGAACCAACGTTTACCCTCAATAAAATAGCACGGAAGTTCGGAGTCGGCTCGCGCATGATCTCTCCAACTCGATTGGGTCCGGATAGCCGGTCATCGGAAGTTACCGTTAGTTCCGACATAGGGGTTGATCCCGATTCGACGTCATCGCCGGTCCTTCCGGCTGGGTGCAACAACGAACCGTCACCGAACCCATTACACTTGCGAAGGAGAGAGTTGCGCTCCAGGGGAGATCGCATCTGAACAGGCGAACGTTCTTGGCCTCCACGGCAATACTTCCAAACGCGCTGTTGCAGGCTCAGCAGCAGATTACGCACGTAGAAACGGTGCGTGACGGCGCCCCGCTCACGAGCTCCGTCGTTAAAGGCAGTAACCTTCCTTCCGAGGGCGACAGCCCCGGGGCAAAAGCCAAGGTGCACTTCAATGGTCCCACGGGCCAGCTTGCGGCACTCGCATCAGGCATGGTCACTCTGGAACCTGGTTCGCGTCCCCACCCGCCTCATCGCCATCCTGAAGAGGAACTCATGATCGTTACCGCAGGAAACGGCGAGCTCGTGGTGAATGGCGTTGTAAGTCAGGTAGAGTCTGGTGACATGATGTACGCCGAAGCAAACGTGCTGCATGGCATAACGAACACAGGAAGCACGATGATGACTTTCTACTTTACCAAAATGCTGGGCAAGAACGCTGCCGATCCGATACCTCACGATTAAGGACGGATACCTACGAACGGGCATGACGGACGGCTGGGCGGGCTTGCTTCCAGGCTGAACAGTCGCACATTTGTGTAGCTGAACGTCGTTCCCCGCGCCACCGGAAAGACCACTGTAACAAAACGCGCTGTCACGTTGCGGTATACCTTTTCGGTACAAGCACACCGAGGCGGCAGCACCGCACTGCTGCCGCAGAAACGATCGCTTTCGCAGGTTTGCTCTTGATCAGCGTTTGCTCGTGGTCTACAGCCCCGAACATATGCGTTAGTTTTAATACCAGAGGCGATCCTCGCTTGTCAGAACATGCTGATTTAGGATCGCAAATAGGAATACAAGCACGTGACTCTTTCTCGATCCCTCAGAAATCGGCTTACAGCCTCCACAGATCCGTTCCGAGAACTGTCCGAGGTCCGAAAGCTGATTCCGCCAGACACGTTCTCTGAGCTGTTGCGGTTTCTCCCGAGCGTCAACAGAAAGCCCCAAACACGTTTTCAGGTACGGGGTGGGACATTTCGCGGCTCTGCGTCCATTCAACGCACTTCACCGCTGAGTACGCCCTTTCCGAAGGATCCAAGAAGTTTGCTCCGGGGCCGTCAGGTCCTTGCGCCGCTAACTGTCAGGGATGAGCTGCTCTGGATGTCTGAACGTATAGCTTTGTACCCGGAGCAGATAAACAGGTACGTTGCACTCAAGGCGGGGCTTGAGAGGTCGGTGCTCTTCCAAGAAGACAAGCTCACTGCCACTCTACTCGATACGATGCTTTCCGAGTTGGGCCATTCTTTCTTTCACGTAGAAACGTCCATAGCGTTTCTGCAGTTTTCGCAAGGGCTTGAGGCCCAGAAACGTTTTCTTCTGCAAATTCAGGGCTCCTTGCCGAGTGGATCCATCACTGGCTTCATTGCCTACAATCTCAGTCGCAAGAACGAACCCGCTACGAACCCCCTAGCATTTCCACAAGCGCTTATCTCGTTTCTAAACCGGTCTGAGATCGATCAGGAACTACAGGAGTTTCTCCTATACCGGATTTTCCGGCACACTCCCGTAGGACCGTCAACCAGCGCAATATTGCGCTGGGAACAAAACTTACCCATCGTAGATCAGTACGAAACCCTCATTGACTGCTGCCATGCTATGTCAGCCAGACCAGCGGAGATTGCGCCAGCACTGAAAGTGCTCAGAGCCACAGTACAAGACGACAGATTGCTGCGCCTATGTTCTTTGGTGGAGGACATCGCGGGGCAACCTTCCCTGACTGCGGCTATAAGCCTCCAATACGAAGAGACGCGCGCCCACGCCTTGGTCGAGCAAGGTGCATCTACGGATGCTCTCGACTATCTTCAGGTTATCGACCCACTTCGAAGCACGCCATACCTGTTAGTACTGGAAGCTATTGCTCGGGCTGACTTAGGCGGGGAGCACGCGCCGGCGGCCAACGCCTCTTACAGAGGTCAGCTACTTTTGCTTCTCTACAGGATCATTCGGAAGGAAAGCGACGATTACGATGTAGCTCTGTTTGACCTCCTACGTGTGACAGAGGCCTTCTCAACCTTCAGCCTTAACAAGGTGTTTCACGTAGCCATCCTGGACGCAGTAACTTCTCTGAGACGTGACCGTGACTATAACACGGACATCGTCGCAGCCTTCATCTCCGATCCGCACACCGCGCTTCTCGCTCCCACAGTTCTTCCGCCCTACATCGGCTTGCATCTACGCGCAGAACGGGAGCGCCTAGATCAAACACCCGATGGCCACAATCATTCACCAACTCCGCGAGAAGTGAACGACGCTCTGCGTGCGGAGAGTCACGCTTACCTCGACGCTGGTGATATCCAAAGCAGTCTTACTACTATCGCTAACGGATACATACACAATTCGCGTATCTGGAGAATGCTGCCTATTCAGAGATGCATAGACTCACTAAAGGATGAGTCGATATCAGCCTACGGAGGGGGGCTTTCGCTCCCTATTGTTTATGATCTTTACTTGCGTTACGTCGGCGACGATAGACCATACATCCGAAGTGATGCGTACGAAGATTTTCTCTCAGCTAGAGGCTACAGTGCGCCCTCTGATATCTCTCCCCCCTTGGACGATACTCCGCAAGAACATCTGAACTATTTTCTCTGGAGAATCTGCACCCCGGAAGTGATGCTCCACTCGGATTCGTTCGCCTCCTCAAGAGAGGTAGAGGACGAACGAATACGCGTTCTGGAACTGCTTCGTCGCGCGGACCCGTCGAATTCTTCCAAGTACGAAGCGGCTCTTAGGAAGCTCACGCGCGAGCAGATCATCCAGCAAGGTCTTCGCCATATCGAACAGAGTAAGTTTGCGATTAGCAGCGAGCCACTGAGGCGTTGGGCTGAGAAAAACTTACGTGAGGGATATACGCGTCTACAAGACCTCATCGCTGCGGGGGTGAAGGACCTAGCTCCTAAAACAAATGCGGCTTCTGACCTTCAGACAGATGCTCTAGCAACCCCTGAAGATGAACTCACCGCGAGTGCGGGAGAGTCCCTTGCGCGGTTTGTACAGGAAGCGTTCACTAATTCATCACACGGTCTGGATTCGTACCTGAGTATGAGGGCACGCCACGGGTCCTTCTCCGGACATATCCGGTCCGTACTCGAAGAAGAGAGCATCCTCACCGTGAGGGATTCCCGCACAGAGCAGTATCGACGTAACGATTTCTGGTTGAGTAGATTGCGCGCCGATGCTTCCGCTCTTGAACATGTTGACAAATTGTTGCGTGATTTCGCGAGGGCGTTTGACGGGACAGTTCAATCGTTCACGAATGAACGACTGCAGATTAAGAGCCACGAGAAGCCAAAAGGTTTGTTCACCTTCGACATCTATGCTTTGGATGCGCTCTTCCTTGCGGCAGATGTTGAGAACGGTAAGGGTTTCGATGGCTTTCTAGACCGCTGCTTTCAGGTCTTCTGGCAAAACGTCGAGAGCTCAACGGGGATGGTGCGTGATGAGATCGACGCTGCTCTCAAGCCTGAACTCGAGCGACTCTTCTCGGCACTGGTAAGTGACGTCGCCACATTTCGGGAAGTTGTGGCTGATCTTGATGACTTCATCGGCGCACTTAGGAGAGCACAGACGAATCTCCAGTCGGCGCTTGAGGTGTTGAAGGAGTGGTTCCGGACGCCAAAAGCGCTGCCCGAACTTACGTACACAATGGACCAAGTGGTTGACATCAGCCTAAAACAGGTCAAGAAGTTGCACCCGGAGTTCGATCCGGTAGTCCAGACAGAAATCGTTATAGATCACTCCCTAGTCAATCTATACGTGATCGACCTGCCCCGCTTTTCCGATATCTTCTTCAATATCTGGGAGAACATTCAGAGGCACTCTGGCGTTGGCAATGAGCCCGAGGTGCTGGTACGCGTGACGACCGATGGGGGCAGACTGACGCTGTACATCGAGAACGACATGGCGTACTGGGAGGGCGTCTTAGATCGCTTAAACAATATCAGAACCGTGATTGACGCAGACCGCTTTCAGAAGGTGGTTAAAACAGAGGGTGGGACTGGGCTAGCAAAGCTCTGGAATACCGTAAGGGGAGATGGGGCGAGTCTTGATTTTGGCCTTCTCGAGGACAGATTCTTTGTGAGGATTGTCATGCCCACCATGGCTTTTGTGAAGATCGAGGCTGAGGAGATACCATGAACATTCTGTTGGTTGAAGACGACGAGAACAAACAAAAGCAAATTACAAATCTTCTCAAACGGGAATGGCCGGATGCACATCTAGAACTAAAGACTTCCCTTCAGAGCGGCTTGCGTGCACTCTCGGAGCAAGTCTTTAGCTTAGTCATCCTGGATATGAGCCTGCCTAATTACGAGATCGGCCCAGAAGAGAGCGGAGGCACCATACACAAGCTTGGCGGACGCGAGTTCTTACGTAAAATGAAACGAAGAGCTCGGCTGATACCAACCGTGGTTGTAACACAATACGACACGTTCGGCGAGGGCCGTGAGCGCGTCGACCTCTCTAGCCTTCGAAGCGAATTAGCTCGCGACTACCCGGGGCTATGCATCGGCACGCTATATTACAACAGTGCAATCGATAGCTGGCGCGAGGAACTAACGACGCTTGTGCGAACGGTTCACGGTGGGCGAACGCACGAATGAATGTCCTCATAGTGGAAGACAATGGAGAGAAGTTGCAAGCAGTTGCGCGCTTAACCAAAAGTGCTCGTGGTGTGGGCGAAGTCGAGACGGCTCATGACGCAGCCCAGGCGAAGCGTGCCCTACAGAGTAGGAAATTCGATGTCGTAATCTTGGACATCGCACTACCTGTGACTGCTGGCGAGGAACCTTCGCGTCTCGGTGGTTTAGAGCTGATGGAAGAGGTAATCAGAAGACCTCGTTATGAAAAGCCTCACGTATGGATCGGTTTGACAGCTCACGACGAGAGTTTCACCGACGCACTTCCGCGGTTCGCAAGTGAGCTCTGGAGCCTAGTTCAGTACGATCACACATCTGATGGGTGGGCTCAACAGATCCTAACCAAGCTGGAGTACACCAGCTTGGCATTGCAGGCGTCTGAAGTGTCACAGTACCAGTCAGATTTGTGCATCATCACGGCTCTCCCTGATCCTGAGCTGTCTGCACTTCTGAACGCGGGTTGGGATTGGTCACTATTACCATCTCAAGTTGATGGCACCTCCTATTACGAGGCCTTCTTCGAGGGAGTTGACGGTCGTAAACGCGCTATCGCTGCAGCTGCCCCTCAGATGGGCATGACGAATGCAGCTGTCCTTGCGATGAAGTTGATACAACGGTTCGTCCCTAGATACCTTTCCATGTGCGGCATTGCAGCCGGAATGAGGGGAGCCTGTGAACTTGGGGATGTGTTGTGTCCCGATCCATGTTGGGATTGGGGTCAGGGCAAATTCGGTGTAGACGGCGCTGGAAATTCAGTGTTCATGCCGGCTCCAACCCAACTCCGGTTGGACGCGATCGTGCGAGGCAAGTTGGCGAGCTTTAGCCAGGACTCAGCCGCATGGGACCGTATCCGCCGCGGCTGGCCTTCTCCAGATGCAAGTAGAAGTGTTTTACAGATGAGGTTAGGCCCGTTCGCGTCGGGCGCAGCAGTCCTTTCGGATGACAGCAAAGTGAAGGATCTTAAGGCCCAGCACCGCCAGATCCTAGGATTGGACATGGAAGCCTATGCGGTGTTCGCTGCGGCTCACGAAGCTCCGCTGCCACAACCAAAGTCTTTCGTCCTCAAAAGCGTTGTGGACTTCGCGGACAGTCAGAAAGGTGATTCTCACCGTTACTACGCCGCCTACACAAGCGCTCGCTCGCTGTGCTTGTTTGCGGAGAAGTATTTGTAGTTTCTGGTTTGGACGTGTCCGGGACCCCGACGACTAGCATTGTCGCGGTGATGACCTCTGACAACCCGCAATGTCGTGGAGCTTACCTCTGATAACCGGCCTTGTCGTGGAGGTTAGCGGCTTGCCGCTAACCGGTGTTGCGAGCCAGCAGCCCCTTAGGCCAGGCGCTGCCATCTCGAGTGAAGCTCTTGTGGAGGGTAGGTGAAAAAAGCTGTACCGGTGAGCACTCCGGTACTCCGTAGGGGGCAAAAAGTTCATCTCGCTGTCACCCAGCCTCACACCGTCGCCGCCGGCGTCCTCATAGGGATGCTTCATCGAAATTGCGGTCCGGCTGACAGGGCCGTAGTCGCTGATGATGAGCGTTTCCATTGGCGGCAGCTTTACTTCGCCTTTTATTCGCTTTACAATTAAGTACCTGTTTTGAACAAAGTCGGTACGGTGGAACGGGGCGGATTGCTATTCTTGATCAACGAAGGAGGGTCATCGTGCCACGCGGCGAATTGCTGAAAAAGCTTTTCTATAGTTACGCGCACCGCGACGATGAGACCTTCAACGATGTTGCTGGTCAGATTATTCGCGACGAAGAGTCCAAGAACAACCGGGTCCTTGCGAACGCTCTGCGCAGGAACCTGAACGCACCTCCAGCGTCTTTCCCCGGCAATAAAGACCGCAAGCTTCAGGTTCTTCCGTTCGAACGAGAGAAACAACTCCCTCTCGTCGATCAAGTGAGGCCGGAACGCCATGCTTCGGACTTGATCCTCGATCGAACAAATCAGCAGACTATGCAATCGCTCCTGCGTGAGTTCCGGCAACGGGACACCCTCGGTGCGCACGGCTTGCGTCCGCGATCGCGTCTGCTGTTTTGTGGACCGCCTGGATGCGGGAAAACCCTTTGCGCCGAAGTGCTCGCAAATGAAGCTGGCCTTCCCTTGCTCGTGGCGAGCATGGACGTTCTCGTGTCTTCCCTCTTGGGTGAGACGGCTTCGAACTTGCGAAAGATCTTCGACCACGCGACCGCCCAGCCGGTCGTACTCTTGCTGGATGAGTTCGATGCTATTGCGAGATTAAGAGACGATGAAACGCTTAATGGCGAATTAAGGCGTGTAGTGAACAGCCTCTTGACGCTGATTGAGAAGTACCGGGGTCAGGGATTCATCGTGGCTGCAACTAATCACGAGAAGCAGCTCGATCCAGCGATCTGGAGACGCTTCGATGAAGTTGTCTTCTTCGAAAAGCCCGGATGCCTAGAGATCGTTCGTCTGTTGAACTTAAAATTCAAGAACTTTCGCCGCGAGTTCGAATCCCCGGATATGGCGGCCTTCCTCGAAGGATTTTCTCATGCTGATATCGAGCGCATCTGCCAGAATTCGATTCGGAATGCCGTGTTGAATGGTCGTTCAAACGTTTCGAAGCGCGAATTTTTGCGGAACATCATCGTTGAGAAGCGGCGCAGAACCCTTGCGGAGGCGCACCAGAACTAAACCCGGGCCATGCCAGAGCTTCCCCATCTGATTCTTCCGAAAGCCGAAGTTGATTTGGAACGCAGGAAGCGCCCTGGTTTCGGCGGTGGTGTCGTCCGGGATCAAAGGGTCCAGTCACAGAAGGTGCAGAGAGAAGTTGAAGAGACTCTCGCAGAACGGGCCCGACTGCGAGCAACCGCCATTGATCCACGTCTCATCGTTCGAGTGCGAACGGCACAGCCCGTCACCGAAGAAGAATGGGAGCAGGCCGGATTCATTGTTCTCGGACAGGATGGCCGGGATTCAGTCGTACTCTTCTCCAGCGATGGCGACTTGACCGAGTTTCGGCGCCGTCTCAACCTTTATGGCGACCCTCCGCCACCAGGACAGAAAAACCCATCTTATGCTGGTCTGATTGGAGCGATCGAAGAGTTCGGCTTTCTTAGGCCGGCAGATCGCATTGGTCCGAATTTCCGGGAGGAAGGGTTCGAAACTCCTGAATCGATCGCAGTCGATCGCGATTTCCTGCTCGATGTCGAGCTCTGGGAAACCGGAACACAGAATGAGCGGGCCAATGACGTGAATCGACTGGAACGCGACCTCGCAGAACGTGGTGCTGAGGTTACCGATCGGTACATCGGGACTTCCTTCACGGTCTTAAGAATCCGTGGCCGTGGTGAAGCAGCGCGATGGCTGCTAGAACTTCCGAGTGTTCGCGTAATCGACCTTCCACCGCAGGTCGATATTGACGTCGAGCGCCTGCTGGATGTGGCTCTGCCCGAGATCGGCAGTGTCGAAGCACCCGATGCGGATGCACCTCTGATCGGCATCATCGACTCGGGCATTAATGATGCTCATCCAGTGCTCGTTGATGTGGTTGTTGAACGCTTCGCAGCGCCGGCAAGCCTGGGCCTGAGCGATGAATATGGGCACGGCTCGAAGGTCAGCGGCGTTGCAGCTTACGGGGACATCCGAGCTTGCCTAGAGAGCGGAACGTTCAAGGCATCGGCTCGCCTGCTCAGCGGGAAAATAGTGAACGCACAGGGGCGCTTCGACAACGAACGACTCGTCGTCACTCAGATGCGGGAGATCGTGCGAGAACTTTACGGCCGCGGCTGCAGGATCTTCAACATCTCCCTCGGCGATCGTCGCAAGGTGTACGGCGGCGCAAAGGTCGGCACATGGACCGCGGTTCTCGATGAACTCGCGCGCGAACTTGACGTGCTCTTCGTGGTCTCCGCTGGAAACTACGAACACATTGCACAGCGTACTCCAGAAGAACACGTCACGGATTACCCACGCTACTTGCTAGAACCTATGAGTCGGATCGTTGAACCGGCTACCGCAGCCTGTGCCTTATCGGTTGGAGCTGTTGCGAGCGCCGCGGCCGTACCGGATCCGTTGCCGGGAGATGTGGCTTTAAGGCCGATCGCGGCCATGGGTGAACCCGCGCCGTTTACACGCGCAGGATTCGGAATCGCGGAAGCTCTCAAGCCGGACCTTTGCGACGATGGCGGCAACCATTTCTACGATGGTGCCACCCAAGGCGTTCGCCGGCGCCCTCAGAGCGAGATCCTGACGACATCGCCTAGGTACATCGAACGTCTGTTTACGACCGAGATTGGAACGTCCTACGCCGCACCGCTTGTGGCTCATAAGGCCGCCATCGTTCTGCGCGCAATGCCCGAAGCGAGCTCGAATCTGATCCGTGCTCTGCTGGTGAACTCCGCACGTGTTCCTGAGCCTGCACTCATTCGTCTACAGAACCTTGGAAACAACGCGGTGCTGAGACTGTGCGGGTTTGGTATCGCCAACGCGGCTGTAGCAGCAAGCTCAGACAGGAACCGAGTCGTTCTCTACGCGGACGATGAGATCGGGATGGACAAGTTTTTCCTGTACGAAATTCCTATCCCAGCGGAGTACGCCGAGACCAAAGGAGATCGGTACATCAAGGTGAGTCTGGCTTTCGATCCTCCGACCCGGCACACTCGGCTGGCTTACTTAGGCGTCGAGATGTCGTTTCGCTTGGTCCGTGGCAAGACTCTCCAAGAGGTTCAGGAACATTATCGGCGGCGTAACGTGGCTGAAGAAGGCCCCGTTCCGGACATGGCAAATAGATACAACGTGTCTTTCGACTCGGGTCCGAACTTTCGGGAGCGCGGGACATTGCAAAGCGCCACATTCCCCATCAAGCGGAACCCATCCCCCGAGTACGGCTATACCTACTACCTTGTGGTGCGCTGTGAGAGGCAGCCGTGGTTTCGGGAAGAACTCGCGATGCAGCGCTTCGCGGTCGTCGTGGAGCTTGGCCACAGCGAAGACATCGACATCTACGAACGCATAAGGGAGCGGGTAGAGGCGCCGAGAGCACGAGTACGGACTCGCTAAATTTGTAGCAGGTCACGGCTAACCCTTCCTGCGCTCCGAGCACAGACAGCACTCCCGGTCTGGATTGACGAACGGCCAGAAGGAACTTGATCTGCTCGAGGTCGCCGCCGGCCTCACGGCAGAGCCTGGCACAGGTGTGGCCGAAGCGCTCGGTACCGATGTCCCGGGCGGCTGCGGTCGCCACGGCCCAGATCGCCCGATTGCTCAATTTACGCACCTTCCTACCCTTTAGGGGATGACCCGCAGCAGTGCCCTCCTCTCGAGCTTGGCCTCGATGCCCTACCCAGACCGGGACGGAGACGGTCCGCTTCCGGCCGACCTTGCCACAGAGGCCCGCGATCAACCAGCGGCTCTTCCGCATTTGGAGGTCCGCTACATAACTTGGGTCACCTCCCTCCTCCGGAGAGCGCAGCCGACCGGGAGAGCGAGGATCGCGTAGTCGCGCTGCTCTTCAAGGTCGAATGGTCCCGGGCGGGCCAGCAGTTTCCTTCGTCTGCTCCTTAGTCAAGCCGCTTTCCTTTCTGGAATGATCCGGTGGAACATCACCTCCGACAAACGGCAATGTCGTGGACTGACCCGGAAGCAACCCAAGTATTAGTCCTCAAAAGGGCAGTTTCTGCTAGTACCTCTAATCCTCTCGTTGCCGCTTCGCTGTCCACCACTTTGTCCATCAGTACAGGGTGAAGCGCGATATCAAACCATAGACGTGGGCGTCAGGCTTTTCTACGTTCTGCGTCGAAAAGCGACCTGTCTCGCCTAGCGCTACTGATCCAGGTTCTCCCAACCTGCTGGAAAGCCCCCAATACTGCCGCTCGAAGTGCTCCAAATTCGTCTTTAGATCTGGTGAATGTGTGATCTAGGCGGCAGCAGTTAGCGTGATCACAGCAAGCCGTCGGTACACACGCCCAGGTGCTGTGTCATTCACGTGCAGCGGGCGTCGCCCGCGACATGTTCGAGAGCGTCTTGCGAGAGTTCCACAGTTTGGTGTCAACAACCGGCTTGCTTTCCCCAGGGCCATTCAGGAATCATATCTTCGGGGCGGCCACGCACCGCCCTGGGGTGTGGAAACCCCATAACGCAATCTGCACGTTCGCGTGCGTGCAGACGTATCCCTACGCCTTTCGCGTCGGGGAGCCGTGGACGTATGTCCAGGCCCCTAAAGCTAAAGGTCCACGGAGCTGTGCGTTATCGGCTTTCCAACTCCCCGACCTGGGGTTCTATGGGCATTGCGGGGGCGCACCGCAGAGGCCTGAGATCATTCGGTGGAGGCCAGCATGACTCGTTGCGGCGAACTCATTGGCAAGACAATCCAGAGCTGTTCGCTGTACCAGGACGGGCCTTATGGTCCGGAAATCCAGATTGACTTTACGGATGGAACCGCGTTCAACGCGTGTCTGAAGACATCCATAGCACTCGAAGCCAAGCTCCTACAGAAGACCACCGATGAAGCCGAAGTTCTCAAAGACTTCACTGCGCTGGTCTAGTCTCAGCCGAGGACGCCTGTCGCTGCGTTCTGCTGGTAGAACTCCTGCAGTTTCGCCTGCAGTAGCTTCTTGTCCGGGAGTTGGGTCTGGTACTCGGCGACCAGCGCCGGCGACAAGCTTCGGCTTAGCGCATACTCGACAACTTCGTCGTTCTTGCTGGCGCAGAGCAACACCCCGAGCGAGGGCCGCTTCGTGGCTTTTCTTGACCGTACGGTCTAAAGCTTCCAGGTAGAACTCCAGCTTTCCCAGATACTCCGGACGAAATGCATTGATCTTGAGTTCGATCGAGACCAGGCAGTTCAGACCGCGGTGGAAGAACAGCAGATCGAGCGCGAAGTCCTGCCCGCCAACTTGCAGCGGGTACTCCGATCCCACAAAACAGAAATCGCGTCCCAGTTCGATCAGGAAGTCGCGCAGCCTGTCGAGCAGCGCCCGGTGCAGGTCCGCCTCGGCGTGGACCGCCGGCAAGCCAAGGAACTCCAGGTTGTAGGTGTCCCGGAAGAGGCTCACGGCCTCGGGGTGCATTTGTCGCACCACTGGCGAGACTATTGGTGGGCTCAGCACCACTCGGGCGAATAGGGCAGCGTCGAGCTGCCGCTCCAGCTCGCGTTTGCTCCAACCCTCCCGTGCCACCATCTGCAGGTAGAACTCGCGCTCTTCGGGCTGCTTGCTCTGGCTCAGGATCAGCAGGTGATGGCTCCACGGAATTTGTCGCACCAATGGTGCGACTTTCTCGTCCTCGCGATAGGCCTCGTAGAACTGCCGCATGCGGAAGAGGTTGGCCCGCGTGAAGCCGCGGAGTCCGGGCTGCGTCCTCGCGATGTAGGCGGCCAGCTCAGGTACGACGCCATCACCCCATTCCGCTGCCGCGATCTTCCGGCTGATGATCTCGCCAACCGCCCAGTACAGCTCGATCAGTGTCGTATTCACGGAACGGAGCGCCTTGTCTTGTGCTCCTTGAATGAGTTGCACGACCTCGCCAAAGGTCTGTTCATCGGTACGCTTCGTGAGACCACGCTCTCGCTGTTTTGGCATGCCCAGAGTCCTTTCAGCATGATTCCACACACGGGAAGGGACGCGTAGCAGGGAGGAAGTCTCCTCGCCTGTCTGCAGCCGTCAAGGCGTTTTCCGCCACCCTCCTCAGCGGGCCTGTTCCTGCCCGCAACGCCCACCCTTTGATCCGATCCGGCGCTCCGCGCCGTGGAGAAGACGCCAGAGATCCATCTGCTAAGTCTGTATGTCTTTTGTTGAGCTGGAGCTCCGCTTCGGCTTTCCTGTTCAGAGGAGGAAGACAGATGCAGACAGTCAGATCATTCGTGGGGATGGATGTGCACAAGGCGACGATCTCGATCAGCGTTGCGGAAGACGGTCGTTCCGGGCCGGTGCGGTTCCTGGGCGTGATCCCAAACAAGCCAGATGACGTTGCGAAGATGGCGAATCGGCTCTCCAAGCATGGAGAGGTCGACTTCTGCTATGAGGCAAGCTGCTGCGGATACGGGATCCAACGCCAGCTGACGGCGCTTGGCCACAACTGCATCGTTGCGGCACCGTCGATGATCCCCCGCAAGGCAGGAGAGCGGATCAAGACCGATCGGCGCGACTCGGAGAAGCTGGCCATCCTGCATCGTTCTGGAGATCTGACACCAGTGTGGGTTCCGGACACAACCCATGAAGCCCTTAGAGATTTGGTCCGTGCCCGCGTAGATGCATCGATGCACCTGATGCGTGCACGACAGCAGCTGCTCGCCTTCCTGCTTCGACATGGCCGCAGCTACCCAACGGGCAGGCACTGGACACAGCGGCATCGTTGCTGGCTGGCAGGTCAGACGTTCCAGGAGCATGCCCATGGCATCGTCTTCCAGGACTATCTGGAGACAGTCTGGGCTGCGCAGGACCGAAGAGACGCTCTGATCAAGAGGATCGCTTTGATGATTGAAAGCTGGTCTCTCGGTCCCCTGGTCGAAGCTTTGCGTGGACTCCGCGGGATGGACATGATCTCCGCGGCGACCTTCATTGCCGCCACTGGCGATCTGAGCCGTTTCGAGTCACCACGCCTCCTGATGGGCTACCTCGGGCTTGTACCTTCGGAGCAGTCCAGTGGCGGTTCTATACGTCGTGGCGGCATCACGAAGACCGGCAACCGGGAAGCCAGGCGCATGCTCATTGAAGCTGCCTGGAGCTACCAGTACCCGGCCCGGATCGCGAAAGAAAAGGCAGAAATCCTCGTTAGGTTGCCGAAGAACATTCGCGACATCGCCTGGAAGGCGCAGACAAGACTTTGCACCCGTTATCGCTCCATGGTCGCCAGAGGCAAGAAGCCCACCGTCGCCGTCACTGCGATTGCGAGAGAGCTCGCCGGCTTTATCTGGGCAATCGGCCAGGAGATGAGGATCACCATGGCAGCTGGATAGGGCTGGTCCTTACCGGCCCCGTGGTGCGGGGACCGGACAACAGATCATGGCGATCCTCGAGAGTCCCTTGGGCAGGAGCTCCGCTCCAACGCCCGCGCTGAGTCAGAGGCAAGCCTGCGACGACACACACTCATGCGGTAACCAACCCGCGTATGGAAGTCTGAGCGACTGTCGCTGAACGTTGTCCGGTTCCCAAATTATGTGGCAAGCACACCAACACCCTTGAAGCGTTGCAAGGGCGATCACCCCTGCGCCTAACCGTTGACAAGAGACATGGAAGGGGCTCTGCCCCGATCGCGCTCTCCAAGGCCATTCGCCCTCCGGGTTTTGGCTCCCCCGCTGCGCGGTCCCCCCCAAAAAGCTGCGCTCGAAGACCTTTCCGTTTGCTACCCCCGCCTTCGCCAGGTGGCGTTCGGCATGTGCATGCCGCGTTTCCACGCGGACGTGCAAAAGCCAAAGCGAGGGAGCCACCACCATGAGCAGCAACGCCGCATTCGACAGCAAGAAGCCCACCACCAAACAGGAACTTATCGCCGCCAACATCAAGCTGCTGATTGAGCAGTTGGAGGCAGGACACTCCGACGCCCTCACGAACTACCTCACGGCCATGAGCCGGTTCCATAACTACAGTTTCGGGAACGTGCTGGAGATTGCACGGCAGATGCCCACCGCCACCCGCGTGGCTGGCTTCTGGACGTGGAAGAACCTGGGCCGCAGCGTCAACAGCGGGGCTAAAGGCATCCGCATCCTTGCCCCCATCGTCGGCGTTCGCCGCAAAAAGGACAGCGAGGCCGAGAAGGACATCACCACCCAGAACACCCGCGCTCTGTTGGGCTTCCGCAATGCCTACGTGTTCGATATCAGCCAGACCAACGGCGTCGAGCTTCCCACCATTGAGCGCACCAGCGGCGACCCCGGCGAAGGCATCGAGCGCCTTTCGCGATTCCTGAACGCGCAAGGCATCCAGCTTGTCTACAACGCGAAGATTGCCCCCGCGCTGGGCATGAGCTATGGCGGACGCATCGCCGTCCTGCCCGGTCAGAGCAAGGCCGAGGAGTTCAGCACACTTGTGCATGAGACGGCGCACGAACTGTTGCACAAGGCCGAGCGGCGTACCGCGACCACCAAGACGGTGCGAGAGACCGAAGCCGAGGCCGTGGCCTTTGTGGTCGGGAAGGCGGTCGGACTTGTCACCGGCAACGCATCCGCCGACTACATCCAGCTCTACCACGGCAATGCCTCACTGCTGGCCGAGAGTTTGGAAGTCATTCAGCAAACTGCCGGTGTCATTCTCGCCGCACTGGAGCCGCCCGTCGAGGACGAAGCGGCACAGGCCACCGAAGCCGAGCAGACCGAACCGGCAGAACTCGCGGAGGCGGCGTGATGCAGACCGTCCTCGACATCCTGCAACGGGCCGGATGTTGGCACCACGGCCTGTACCTCAAAATCGACAATCCGCCGTACATGGAGCTTGTCATTGAGGCCACCGACGAGTCAGGCCCATGCGGTTTACCTGCGCTTTCCGTGTGTCACTACGGGGAGCAGAACGGCGATGCCATGCGCGACCCGGAGATGTGTTTCGAGTTGGGCTTCGCCGGAGGCGCACACCTGAACCCGTTTTACTGGCGCAACGATTACGTTGCCATCGAGCAATGGAGCCGCTTCACCAGCGACGGCCTATACCGCTATCACACGCAGCTACACGCCGAGCATGAACGCTTTGCCAAGCTGTGGGACCGCAACCTGCGACAGCAGGGCTTTGCAGACGTGTTCGACCCAGCCACACACACGCGCGGTTAGCCCAACTTCTCCCGCCATGGAGCGGAGACTCAGGGCCGCTCTACGCCTACACACCCACCACAACCACGCCCACAGGAGGACACCATGCAGGACAGCAGCCCATTCCAGTTTCTCGCGATTGACATCATCCACGAGTCCACCACTAACCCCCGCCAGACCTTCGAGCCGTGCAAGCTGGAGGAGCTTGCCGAGAGCATCCGGCAGCATGGCCTCATCCAGCCCATTACCGTTCGCCCCAATGCGGATGGCTTTGAGATCGTCGCAGGGGCGAGACGCTTCCGCGCCGCGCAGCTTGCCGAACTCTTTTCCTTGCCCGCCCGCATCGTGGAACTCACCAACTCCCAGGCGATGGAGTGGCAGTTGGTCGAGAACTCGCAGCGTGTGGACGTACACCCTTACGAGGAGGCGCAGGGCTTCCAGCGTCTTCTGGACTTTCCCGGCTACGACGTAACCGCGTTGGTCGAGAAGTCCGGCAAGAGCGCCGCCCACATCTATGCGCGGCTGAGTCTGCTACAACTCATCCCCGCCGTGGCCGAGGCGTTTGTGCAGGAGCGCATCACCGCCAGCCATGCCAACCTGATTGCCCGCTTGCCTCAGGAGCATCAGCAGACCGCGTATGACAACTGCTGGCGCAAGGACTGGAGCGACAAGGAGGCGCATCTACTTCCCGCCAAACACCTGAGCGCATGGATTCAGACCAACCTCTACCTGAACCTTGCCGAGGCACCGTTCGACCGTGAGGATGCACTGCTGAAGCCGGAGGCCGGAGCCTGTGTAACCTGCCCTCGCCGCAGTGGTCACAACACCAGCCTGTTTCATGACGTGCAGGGCGACCAGTGCCTTGACGCGCCGTGCTACCAAGCCAAGGTGACGGCCCACATCGACCGTCAGCTTGCCGCGCGGCCGGAGCTTGTCACCATCGAGACGGCATACCGGGCACTTAAGGAGCGCCACCCCGGAGCGTTGCAGGTCAACCAGACCCGCGAGCTCGCCCCGGAAAACCCGGACGCCGAGCCGCCATGCGCCAGCGCCAAAGCCGGCATTATTGTATTCGGCAAACACGCCGGGCGCACCGTGACGGTTTGCTTGGATAATGACTGCCCGGTGCACCATCCGCAGACCGTGGTGCAGCGTCCCGCCGACCCGCCGCCCATGATGGAACCCGCACCGGAACAGGAAACTGAAGAAGAGGCAGCGCAACGCGAGACCGAGCACCAGCGGCGCGTGGCGGAGTACGAGGCCGAGCAGAAGCGCAAGGAGGAGGAGCGCAGGGCCGAATGGGAACGCCAGCAGAAGGAGTACGAGGCCGAGCAAGCCCGCCGCGACAAACAGGGCAAGGCAAGGGTCGCCACCTTCGAACGCATCATCGAACACGCCCCGGCCACGTTCAGC
The DNA here is from genome assembly GCA_964245435.1 of uncultured Acidobacteriaceae bacterium. GTDB lineage: Bacteria > Acidobacteriota > Terriglobia > Terriglobales > Acidobacteriaceae > EB88. The sequence goes on along the minus strand of CAXTMF010000005.1, from coordinate 132,220 downwards.
CCGGCACAGCTACGCGTCTTTCTGCGCTTGCTTGTGCACCTGGACTACAGCTTTCTAGAGGACGTTGCCGCTCACTTCGCCAACGGCGACGAGAACACGCAACAGTCCGACGAGGAGATTGTGTTGGCCGCCTTGGACGGCACCGCAGACGAGAAGCTGACCGGCCTCGCCCTGCGCATCGTCCTGTCCGACCACATCGGCATCCCGCATGAGAACCAGCCCGACTTCCTCACCGAGGCCGAGCAGGTGTTCGCTCCCAAGAAGCCCAAAGCCGCAAAGCCAAAGACGACCGCTTCCAAGAAGGCGAAGGCACCAGCGACGAAGGCTGCAGCGAAGAAGGCATCCACCCTCAAGAAAGCCGCTTAGCGGCTCGGAACACTCAGGCCCCGGTTCGTCCGGGGCCGCTTTGTTGTATCCGCTTGTTCCAAGCGCCGGGAGAGACCGCTTCGGTTTCTCCCGGACTCTCATCCCGCTTCCAAGCCGGCCCCCGCTCGCCGGCTGCGCGATAGAGCATTTCACCTTCCATTCTCTGAGGTTCTGCCCACTTGGTCTGTGACTGTCTCCCACGCTATCCGCTGCAACTCCACTGCCACCGAGCCGGGTATGCCTAGCTGTGCAGCGGCCTTTTCCTGCGAGCCGAACTCGCGAACATCCCGCCTTGCGATCGTCTGGAAAAGTACAAGACCATTCAGGTATGCACCATAGATGCTGGGGTGGTGAAAGCCCGCGTCTGTTGGTATTTCCCGCGTGCCCGGTTCGCTTCCGGGCTGATAGCCGAAGCTCAAAGCGACACCCGGAGCCGATCCTGCGTATGGATCGGGGTTGGCAACTCCTTCCAGCCAAGCGCGAGCCCAAGCGTCTCCGACCGGAGCGATACGTCGAATGTGGCCATCCTGTTCGGCTGCCATGACATAGGCGGCGTGGTACGCAAGGGTGAGTTTCGCCAAGGACGCCAGAAAACGATCGGCGGAGAAGTCCATCCCGTTTGCTGTCGCGTCCAGGTACGCGGTATCGGCTGGGGCCCAGGTGGAGTACAGGTAAACGGCGGCATCGGGTGCTGCCACGTGTACGCCCTGTTCAATCGTTTTCACAGCTGAAAAGAAAGTCTGCGGATCGCTGTTTACATCCTGAGTGAGATTGCTGGGAATTGGCTCAAAACTGGCTTCCTGCAATACGACTGCGTTCCATAGCGGCTGATCGATGACCTCCTTCGCCACACGGTAGTTTCGTGAAAGTGTGGTAGCCGAGATCGCCTCGATGTGAACGTCATAGGGCACGTTCGCTTCCTGAGCAAGCTCGGCAAAGATACCCGGCATCCCTCCCCACGGACCATATTCTTCCGGAGAGTCTTCCTTCCGCTGCTTCACGTCTGTGTTGAAGTTCTCGTCGACGACCTGCTGCGAACGTTCCGTAGATCCGATACCGCCCGTCCCCGGCGTGTTGTTGTAAGTACGCACCGGCAGATACCGCCCGTGAGTAAAACTGTCCCCGATAAAAAGGATGTGCTGCGTCGTGAGAGCCCTTCCAATGCCATCTTGGCAAAGTGCGTTCCACGGGAACAGCAACGGAGCAGCAATAAAGACGCCGAGCAAACGCGTACAAGTAGACACCTGCATTTCGGAACCTCCCAGACCAAAGACGGATCGCAGGATAGCCATATCCTCCAATTGACTTCGCTATCGTCGACTAGGCCATTGACGGCCGAAGAGTCTCAGTTCTACCCCACCAACCGCGTGCTTAGCGGTTGTCCGAGTTTGTAAATCCTGCTCGCATTTCCGGCGAAGAACGCTTGGCGCTCATCCTCCGAGAACGAGCTCAGAATTCGCTTGAATACATTTAGTAGGACAGCATAGCTGGTTCCCAGCTTCTCCACAGGAAAGTTACTTTCATAGAGGCACCTCTGCATACCAAGAGCCTCGAAGCAGGTGCTGAACCAAGGTGTCCAAATCGAGGCCAGCTCTTCTGAGGTAGGTGGCAGGGCAGCTTCAACGTAATTGAAGGTCGCGCTTCGGGAAAGGATACCGCCGACCTTGCACACGACGTTCGGGCGCTTCGCGACTTCCTGGATAGACCTCTGCCACATGGCGAAGGTCTCCTTCAGCTGACCTGCGTACGCTCCATAGCCGATGGGACCTCCGCAGTGATTTAGGACGATCGTCAGATCGGGATTGCGGTCCGCCACGGCTACAACATCCGCAAGCTGCGGGTGGTATACCCAGATGTCAAGAGGAAGACCCACACTCTGCAGTTTCCGTATACCCTGCTGCGTCTTGTCGTCGAGCAGCATATGTTTCCAGGACGCGGTGGGAGAGTTTCCTATCGCAGGATCTGCGTCCCAGTTAGCCTCTGAGCGGATTCCTACAAGACGACCGTTCGCAGATGCGACTTCAGCCGTCAGCACCTCTTCGACAACTGCGCCAAGGGTAAGGTCCGCGAAACCGATGATCCCCATCGCTACGTCCGCTGGACCAAACTTGCCACTGCGGCTTATGGCGCCCTGGCCCAGTACAAATTCCACTTCTCCGACGGGACGCATCTCGGTCGGACCGTTCGCGCGCCACATGGTCGAGCACTCGCAAAACACGCTCGCAACTACGTTGTGGCCACTCGCAATATCGGCTGCATACTCGTCAATGAGGTAGCGGTATCCTTTCAAATCCCAAAGATGATGGTGCGTGTCGATGATCGGCAAGTCCGCAAAAAGTGGCTTCTCCTGCTGCTGCTTTGCCAACCACTCCTCGTTCGGGTGAGCTATTTTCCCGAATGCCGTCGGGTGTTTCGACGCGCTTTCTCCCAGCAAGCTATCAAGAGACATGAGCAGCCCTCTCCGCGAATTTAGCTACATCTTGATTCCAAGCAGTGAAACCTCACTGTGCACCGTTGCCAGCACCCGGTTGCAAATCAATCGCGTCCGACTCTCACTTGCGCTTCGGAGATCAGAAGGCTGTTTCAGCACGGATGCGAGCTCGAAGTGCCTCAGCCTGTTCGGACGTGCAAGTTACGTCAGCGCTGCTTTTTAGGACAGCGCCGTCGTTGACTGCCATCAACGCTGATTTCCGCGCGTGAAAGCGGTACAAGACATACGCAAGTGCGCCAGTCGCCAGCGCTGCTACTGTAGGCGGAACGACAAAGGCAGTAGTTCCAAGCCGTCCATCTGGAACAGCGAGGATCTGCTCGCCGTAAACTGCCTTGTAGTGGCTGAATATGTCCGCGCCCGTCTGACCCTGCCGCACCATCTGTGTCACCTCTCGACGCATGGTCTCGGCGATCTCACTCATGTGCACATCAATCGTTTGCGTGTAACAGCAAGGGGCCATGAGCAGCCGTTCGACATGGGTCAGCAGATCTCGCTGTCCCTGCGTAAGACCCGAAACGTCTTCGACACTAGCCATGTGCGTCCTCGAAGCAGGTCCCTTTAGCATCCCACCACTGCCACATTCTAGCACGAACGGTCGTACCAAACATCTCCCAATGGAGGGTTTGTAGCGGCTTCTATCTCCGAGCAGCTTGCGGCGAACTTCAGAAGAGCGCTGAGCGATCGGTCGTGCTACATTCGTCGGATGAGCAGGGTGAGTCCATCACGGGATCGTATCCTTGAGGCCGGGGCGAACCTCTTGAGTATTTCCGGTCTCTCGGGAGTCACTCTCGGGCTCCTTGCTGAATCCAGCCAGATTTCAAAGAGCGGGCTGTTCGCGCATTTCAAGTCCAAAGATGACATGCAGATGGCACTCTTGAGTCGAACATCTGAACTCGCTCGGAATACAGTCGTGAAGCCTGCTTTGCTCAAGCCGGTCGGCTTGCCACGCCTCAGAGCGTTGGTACAGAACTGGCTAGGTTGGACACGCAAAGCTCACTTACAGGGCGGATGCGCCTTCACTGCGGGGCTCTTCGAACTAGACGATCAACCCGGCCCGGTCCGCGATCACTTGCTGCGGCTTGAGACGGACTTCCATGACGTGCTGCGATCCTTAGTCACTGAGTCAGTTGACGCCGGTCACCTACGCGGCGACCTTGATCAAAGTCAATTTGTGTGGGAACTGTACGGCATCTACCTGAGTCATCATGCCTCGCTCAGATTTTTCCACGACAAGCAGGCAGACGCACACGCCCTCACCGCGTTTGAGGCGCTCCTGGGGCGCTCCCACTCCGATTCTGCCCAGGGTACGCCGCGCCCCCACGTCAAAGATCCCGTTCAGCCCTCTTCTTCTCGCCGCACTGGCCGCGCGCGCGCCAAGTAGTAGAGCGTGCGGGTGAGGTTGCAGATTTAAGAAGTCTCGCGCGCCTGCGACCCTGAAACAGCCCTCTGCGCGCCGCCACGAGGACGCACTGCCGCGTCAGCGCTAGTGCATTGATCCCGCCCCAGGCTTTACCTTCTTCATCAGGAACGCGAGTGGCACAACAACAAAAGAAGCGAACGCGAAGCCTTGAATGACATCGATGTCGCAAGCATAGTAGCGTGCTGCGTAAGAGCAGCATAGACCTGACCAAGTGCACCCATCGGGGCGTCCGGCCGGGCGAACCCACCGTCGAAAAGGTGTTCCTGCAGCATTGATGTTGCTGTGCGTAGAGTTGCATCGCTTCCAGTAAGGTGCGCTGCCAAAAAACCCTGGTGTTTCTGCGCCTGTCTCGCGAGCATCGTGATGGCAACTGACGTTCCAACCGAGCCGCCAATGTTACGAGCGAGGTTCGTAAGGCCAGATACGTCGTTATTCTTTTCCGGCGGCATGTCTGTGTAGGAGAGTGTCGATACCGGAATAAAGACGAAACCAAAGCTCGCTGCTTGAAGGAATCTCAGCTTCGCCACGTAGTCGGTGGTCATGTCGAGACTCAGGTGCGTCATCCGAAACAACGCAACCGCAGACAAAAGAAAGCCAAAGGCCAGCAAGGCCCGCCCATCCACTTTTGTAATCAGGAATCCAACCAACGGCATGAAGAGCAGCGTCGCGAGCCCACCCAGTGAAAGCGACATTCCGGCCGTTGTCGCGGTGAAGCCCATCAGTGTCTGCAACAGTTGCGGAAGGATCAGAGTTGTTCCATAAAATAAAATGCCCATCACGAACATGAGGCCAAACGATACAGAGAAGGACTTTCTTCGGAACACGCTCAGATCGATGACCGGCTTACGGCCTACTTTAGCCTGCCACCATTCCCAGGCAATTAAGGAGATGAAGGCCGCGGCACAGATCACGACCATCGCCGTGATGAAGGGAGATCCAAACCAATCGTCTTCCTGGCCCTTGTCAAGGAAGATCTCCAACGTACCGAAGCAAAGTGCTGTTAGCGCGAAGCCAACGTAGTCAAGTTCGCTCACATGCGCTCGCAAGTCTCTTGTTTCCTGTTCCTGCCTCGGCGAGTTTTCAACGTACTTGTTGGTCAGAAACACAGACAGGAACGCAACCGGTACGTTGATGAAAAAGATCCATCGCCAACTGAAGTTGTCTGTGATCCATCCGCCGACCAGAGGGCCGATGGCGGGCGCGAGCACGACAGCAAATCCATATAGGGCGAAGGCCTGGCCGAGTTGGGCCGGCTCAAACGTGTCTGCCAGGATTGCTTGCTCCGATGTCGCTAGGCCGCCGCCTCCCAGGCCCTGCAGAATGCGGAAGAAGAGCAGCAGCGGCAGATTCGGCGCAAGTCCACACAAAAGTGAACTAATGCCAAACATGACGACGCAACTCATGTAGAAACGCTTGCGGCCGATGAGTGTCGCCAGATAGCCGCTAATCGGAAGAACGACTGCGTTGGCTACCAGGTAAGAAGAAATCACCCAGGAGGCTTCGCTCTGCCCTGCTCCCAGTGAACCGGAGATGTGAGGAAGCGCGACGTTGGCGATGGAAGTGTCGAGCACTTCCATAAAGGTTGCGACGGTGACAGTAATGGCGATCGCCCACGGATTGTGCTTGGGCTTCCAACGGTCTTGCATCACTCCTCTTTCAGTTATGGCAGCGCATCGTCCTGCGCAGCAAGCGTTCTTCACCTGCGTGGAAGTGACCGAACTAGCTCAGCCTGGCTTACTTCCAAACGGAGAGACAAGCGGACATGGGTGCGTAGTTAGGTGGTGCCCATGCGAAGCGACAACGGGTGAAGAGTTCAAGGGCTCACATTGGGTCACACTTCGTTCTCGTCTACGACTCACGCTCTGAACATGAGAGCTTCAATGCATCGTGTATCCACGTGCCAACACGACGGCCTCGTCTCTACATTTCTTCGACAGCGTGCAGTGGCAGTAACCGCAGTGACAGAAGCGTACAGAGCGTCTCGATCGTGATCTTGTGCCAATCAGGAGTGGGTCCGCCAAGTTCCCAGTCATCTGACTCCAGCACTGTCACCCATTGGTCGCCTGCCGTTGCCGCGCAGTTTTCCCCGTACCGTTCTCTGATGGCGCACATGAAAGCCCCCAGTTCCCGTGAGGCGGAGGCAATGAGATCGGCCTTCGTACACCACGGGAACTGGGAAAGCTGGACTGAATGACATGCGCTCATGCTTGTGCCGCTGCCGGGGTGCGCTGCTCGAACAGCTGCCGTGAAATCAGAACGCCATGATCGACGTTGGATTGAATCATGGATCTTGCAATTGCGGTTATGCCAGGTCCGGCGTGTTCGGGTAGGCCGGCGTTGAAAGGGGGTGCTGGGTCATACTCCATCATCAATTGCGTCACTTTCGCGATGTTCGCGTCCCGCAGTATGGCGAGCAGGCTCAATCCGAAGTCCAGACCCGCCGTTACACCGCCACCGGTAATGCGGTTGCGGTCGACAACTACCCGCTCGTGAACAGGCTCTACGGTCGCAGTGGCTGCGAGTTGATCGTAATAAGCCCAATGCGTCGCTGCCTTGTAGCCATCTAGGAGTCCAGCTGCGGCCAGAAGGATCGTTCCCGTGCAAACGGCGGTCACATAACGTGCTCTCGAACCACGTTCGACTAGAAAGGCCATCGTGTCCCGGTCTTGGAGGACTCTGTTCGTTCCGACGCCCCCTGGCACGAAGAGCACATCCAGATCCGATGGGCAATCTTCAAAAAGAGCGTTAGGCATCACCGCTACACCTGTGTCGGTCGGCACTGGATCAAGCGATTTGGCTACGAGGTATGTCTGGCCGTGGACACCTAAGACTGCTTGGGGACCTGCCAAGTCGAGCAGTGTCATTCCTGGAAAGACGAGCATCCCGAACTGCATGGGGCACTCAGAAGACGAGAAGGAGATGGAGTGGTCACTCATGTGTCTCAATGTAGCACGACCGGTCGTACTGAACTCTACGAAAAGCCGCATATCGCACTTCAGATCGAGAATGAGAGCTAACGATGCAGCGCCTGTTAGGCGCAAATGCGCCAACAGGGTCTACTTGACTTCTTTGCCCATCATGAGACGGTCGGAAACTGTTCTACGAAGGCGTCGCCGTAGGTGGCACTGCAGCTCTGTCTGAGGACGTTTCCCCATGTCGCATTCACTTGGAGAGCGGGGCGATAAGGGTTTTCCAGTTTTCATGACCGATCCGAGCCTGATCGGCTTCCGAAAGCCCAGAATCTGTAAGAAACGATCGCGCTGCCCCGCCCATGGCAGGATGGTACGGGTAATCCTGCGAGAACATGATTCGCTCGACGCCCACGATGTCGACTGTTCTCTGCAGGTACTGCTGACTGTAGATGCCGCTGGGCGTGTAGAACAGGTTCTGCCGAAAATAGTCCTTGATCGGACGCTGCAAGCCTAACTGCGCCCTTTCAAGTAGTTGGATCCGCTCCAAATAGAACAGAACCACCTCACCCCAGTGCCCGGTGATCATCTGAAGCTGGGGATGACGATCAAAGACACCGGACAGAATCAATCGCAGCAGTTGGATTCCTGTCTCGTAATGCCATCCCACCGCACCAGTCGCAAGGATCAGATCTGCTTTTGCAGAAAAGCCGGCATAGTAGCTATCAATCACCGGTTGTGGCGGCATCTGGGGATGAATGTACAGCGGACAACCCAGAGCTGCCGCAGCCTCATAGATTGGCTCAAACCCAGCATGGTCCAGATTGCGTTCTCTCACGCGACCGGAGAGGAGGGCGCCTTTCAGACCTAGCTGCTTTACGGCTCGTTCCAGTTCATACGCTGACGCCGCAGGGGCCGCAACGGGGAGTGTCGCGAATCCATCAAAGCTTTCGGGATGGAGATGGATAGCCGACGCGAGGAGGTCATTGAAGTCGGCAGCGAGAGCCACAGCTTCATCTGCTCTGAAATTGTTTAATGCGGGTGCGGGTAGCGAGAGTACCTGAACATCAACCCCACTCCCCCTCATGTCACTGATTCTGTCCTCACCAAGGTCAGCCAACTTGTCGTAGAGGTCGGGAGTGTTCAAGGCGAGGCTTCCGTCCTGGTGATCGACCGAAGCAATTAGGGCTTGAAGAACGAAGGCCGGAACCGTGTGCTCCTCAAGGGCTATGATCTTCATTTTTGCCATCGTCGATGCGAAACGTGTGGATCGCGGGTCCGTAACAGCGACACTTCAGACTGCCGCGATCCACAATCTTCTAGTGCTCCGGGGTGGGTGTCGCCAGCGTAATGTGAAAGAGAGTAGCTTCCCACCTGTCTGACTCACGCAGGAGAACGAGCGAGTACGTCGCTTCATGGTGCCCTTCAAGCGGCCCGCTCGGGGATTCCAAGACTGCGCCCACCTGGGCCAGAGCCACACCGTCGCGTAACTGTCGAACGGCTTCCACGTTGAAGTGGTTCGTGCTGCCCTTATAGAAGGTCGACAAGACATCGATGTGGCTATCTACTACGGCCTGCCGACCGTAAAGATGATCGGCCCGGATGGTGATGAAGTCGACATTCTCCGCCATGGGTGCAGCAAAGCCAACTGCATCGCCAGCATTCCAAGCCTTCTCCATCGCTTTAATGACGGACACGACCGCTACGCGATCAGTGTCGGTTATCTGTTCGGGCATATAAGTTCTCCTTCTCCAATTGCTGATTACAGGTGTTTTAAGCTGAGAATCGCTTGCTGCTCGTCAGCACAGTGACAGCAGCGGTTGCGATTGTGGTGTGGAGCAGGGCTAGCACCATCTGCGCGGATGGCGTGACACCTGCAAATCTCGGCGACTTCGTGAAGCTGAGGCGAAGCGGAAGCCCGAACGAGAGGGCAAGCACGGCGATCGACACGAAAAACATCGACCTGTTCGGATTTGCCGAGATGGTTGTGAGCAAAAGATAGACGGCACTGGCGCCAATGAACCCTCCGACAACGCCAGAGAGCAAGGGCAAAATAGTGAAGGGCGGAAAGCCCTTGGGCACGCCGGTGAATCGCAGCGCGATACTAGCCACAAACCAAACAGCCACAAAAGTTCCGGCAGTGGCCGCAATCAACGTGACAACAAACCGCATATCGTCCCCACTTGTCTTCTCAGCGGTCGGCTGAGGAACAGCTCCGCTCCTGCTATTATAAGCACGACCGGTCGTTTCTACGAGTCGCGACTCGACATTCCGTGCTTCTGTTTGGTTGTAGATTGCGTTGCTGCTCACCGACTTCACGAGGGGAGGGCGAGATGGAGCAGACCAAGCCGAACCGAGCGCCTAGCGACATGGGTCATCACGTCCCATTGAAGATGCTTTTCCATGGGAAATGGCGATTCGCCGTCGTTAGAGAACTCGTGAGCGGTCCTGCAAGATTGAGTCATCTGAGGCGAAAGATTCCTGACTGCAGCAAGAAAGTGCTCATAGACACTTTGCATGGTCTTGAGCAAATCGGCTGGGTACAGCGTCAGGAGTATGCAACGCGACTGAGAAGAGTGGAATACACGCTGCAAGACGAATGGGCGAAGCGGATCATCGAGTCTATAGCCATCGTTGAAGAGAGCGAGAGGACAGAAGTGAGCAGTTGACTTCGGTGGCGTTCAAGGTCTTTCTGGGAGTCGTGGTGAATCGGCTGTGATCCCGATCATCCTGTACGCAGTTCCTCGGGTATATGGCTCATTCGAACAGGCGTACAAGCAAGGGACGCCAACGCCAGACGCGAGAAATACTCTTCAGTCAAAGATTTAGCCTGGGCAGGCTTTCAGGACAGCTCCTGAAGCCTCACTGACGAGAACGGCGTGTCTCAGGAATGGAGGAACCGGAGAGAGCGCGGTCGGCTACATTGACGCTATCGGCGTGCATTGTTACCACCCTGTCCTTGCCGTCTGAGCGGCGCTCGCTGAGTGCATCGGCCTGTTCTCGCCAGTTGAGATCGGCAGTGGCAAACAAGCCGACATATCAGTACCTACCGACTCTGCTGAGCCCCACTGCAGGAAAGTACCCAATCACGAGAAATGCCGGCAGCTTGATAGCGGTTCTAATGGAGATTTTTAACAACGGTGATCACCCGATAAACGTAGTGTCCGATGGGCCAACCCGCGGCTGATCCAAGCAGTACGTCAGACGGAAAGTGCTCTTGTGCGAGCACGCGCGTGAGACTCACGCCGGTAGCCAGGGTGTAGACACCGATCTGCACAAAGCCGTTCGGGTATTCCGAGGCAAGGACCGCCGCAGACGACCGGGCAGTGAGTGCATGGCCCGAGACAAAGGATGAATCCAGCCCTGCTGATGTGCGGTAGAGACTGCCCTCGGCTCGGTCGGTATAGGGACGCTCACGGAAGCTCGCTATTTTGATAAGTTCAGCGATCACGTACGCATCGCCCATCGCTTCCGAACCAAGGATGCCTGTTTCGCGAGCATGCTCGTTGTGCGTGATTTGGCCGATCCCGAGCATCGCAACCGGTACAACGATTAAGCCGTCGCGCAGACCATCGGAGACATTGCGGCTTGTTTGATTGAAGGACGGATTCGAGCTCACCACCTCGGACATCGTCTTCTCTTCTGTTGAAAAGCAAACCACTGCAGCTCCGGTGAGAAGCAGCAGCCACTTCAAGTAGGATTTACCCACATAGCGGGGAGACTGCAGTAAATGCAACTCGTCAAGGACAAACCTTTTTGGAGTGCCAAGGATTGTGACGGACGTGGTTGATGCGGACGGCGCATCGGGAGGCGCTTCGTTTCTGGAAGGCAGCGGCAGGGTGAGAGCGGATCCGCTCGAATTCGTGTAAACCTGTTGTGTGGAAATCCGTATGGCTGAAGTTGCACACATGGACAAGATGCCCAGGATGTCATCGCCTTCAGAACTGAAGGGCGGTCTGCGCGAGATGGACAGAACAGTTTGACTGGCATGGGCCTCCCCTGGCAGCGTTCACTCGGTCCTCTGACCGTAACGAGTGGGGTTTAAGCCAAGCTGCATTCTGCTGGGCGGAATTGCCCCGTTCAGCGTGGCTTAAGGCAACCGTCGTATCGTCTTCGCATGTTTCTTTTTCGGCTGGGCGCTGGGGTCGCCTGCGTACTTACGGTGTTCACTCTGCCTTATGTATGCCACTCGCAAGTACCGGTGGCCGTCACACAACCTCGCGAAACGCTGACGCTCGATCAGGCCATTGCAAGGGCGATGGCCAACGAGCCCGCATTCGCGGCGGTCCAAGCCGAACGGAAGGCGCTTGCCTTGGAGCGCACCAACGCACGCGCTGCCCTGCTGCCGACCGCGACCTATCATAACCAAGCGATCTATACGCAGCCCAACGGCGTACCAACAAGCCGCATCGGCCAGACGACAGATGCTCCGGCACCCGTCTTCATCGCGAACAACGCAGTGCGGGAGTATGCCAGCCAGGGCGTATTCAACGAAACACTCGGTTTAGGGCAAGTGGCGGGGATCCGTTTGGCGGATGCCAATGCGGCGCGTGCGCAGGCCGAACTGGAGATCGCGCGACGTGGCCTGGTCAGCACAGTGGTTACGCTCTTCTACGGGGTCAACTCCGGGACGAGCAAAGTCGCCGTTGCCGAACAGGCGCTCGCGGAGACCGATCGCTTTGTGGACATCACGCAGAAGCGCGAGCAGGCACGGGAAGCGGCCCACGCCGATGTATTGAAGGCACAGCTTTTGCAGCAGCAACGCCAGCGCGAGCTGGCGGATGCCCATCTGGCCGCGGATAAGGCCAGACTCGAATTCGCAGTCCTGCTCTATCCGGACCCAAGTACGCCCTTCGATCTGGCGCAGAGCGCTGCACCTCCGGTGTTGCCGGCCCGCGGCAGCATCGATGCGCTGGCCCGCAAAGACAATCCCGAGCTGCGCAGCGCGTTGGCGTCTTTGCAGGTGAGCCAGGCCGAAACCTACACCTCGCGAACGGCTCTGCTGCCCGAGCTCAACCTGAACTTCACCTACGGCATCGACGCCACGAACTTCGGCGTGAATGGCCCGGACGGCATTCACAACCTGGGCTACTCCATGAGCGCGCAATTGGACATCCCTGTGTGGGATTGGCTTTCCACCGAACGGAAAGTTAAGGAGAGTCGCATTCGCGAGAGTGCCGCGAAGATCGCGCTTACGGCAGCCCAGCGCCGGCTTGTGGCTGATTTGGCGGAGTTCTATGCAGAAGCTGACGCCGCCAACAAACAATTGGCTTCCCTGCATGCGACGGTGGTGACGGCTCGGGAAAGCCTTCGCCTCACAGAACTCCGTTATGTCGACGGAGAGAGCACGGTTCTGGAAGTCGTCGATGCACAAAGCACGCTGACCTCCGCCGAGAATGCACGAATTAATGGCGACGTGCGCTATCAGCTTGCGCTGGCCAACTTACAAACGCTCACGGGTACCTTCTGACATGAACAGAATTCGCTCGCCTCACCAACCCGCATGCTGCGCCCTGGCTTTCGCTGTTCTGTGCTGCCTCGCTACTGGCTGTAAGAAGAAGGAGACGGAAGCCCCGGATGTGTCTGTGACTGTTCAGGCAGCACATCCGACCAAAGCTCCCATCTCCGAGGAGATCGCAGCGGATGCCATCCTGGCGCCGCTTTCCGAAGCCGCCCTTTCGCCTCGCATCAGCGCGCCGGTCCGTGCCGAGTACGTGCAGCGCGGCGCCCATGTGCACCGCGGCCAGCTCCTGCTCACGCTGGACGATCGCGATCTGCAAGGCAGCGCGCTCGATAGCAAAGGCGCCGTCACAGCAGCACAGGCCAATTACACGGCAACGACGAACGCCACCATTCCCGAAGAGCTGAAGAAGGCGCAGCTGGACGCGGCTCAACTCAAGACCGCGCTGGAGGTCGCGCAGAGAACCGCGGCGGAACGACAGAGGCTGTATCAGCAGGGCGCGCTCTCCGGTCGCGATGTCGACACTTCGGTAGCGGCCGAGGCCCAAGCCAAGGCAGCGTACGAGACCGCTCGCGCGCAGGCTGATGCAATCGCGAAGACCACACGCGTGACCGACAAAGACGCCGCGCAAGGGCAGCTCACTTCCGCGAAGGGCCGCCTCGAGAATGCAGAAGCGCAACTGAACTATGCCAATCTCCGTAGCCCGATCAGCGGCGTCGTGACGGACCGGCCGCTTTTCCCCGGGGAGACTGCCACAGCAGGAACACCGGTCGTCACGGTGATGGACACCTCGTCTCTTTTTGCGAAAGTTCACCTTGCCCAGGCCACCGCGCAAAAGCTGACGATCGGCAACAAAGCCGACGTTCATGTGCCCGGGGTCGACGAAGCGGTCGAGGCCACGGCTTCCTTTATCAGTCCTGCTCTGGATCCCGGGTCCACCACGGTGGAGGTCTGGCTCAAGCTGTCCAACGCCGATGGGCACTTGAAAGTCGGAACGCCCGTGCATGCGGTCATTCTTGGTACAACGATCAACGATGCGCTCCAGCTGCCTGCGGCGGCCATCCTGCCGGGACAGGAGAGCGGAACAGCTGTTATGGTCATTGGCGCCGATGGTGCCGCCCACAAGCGCCCAGTAACGGTGGGCATCCGCACACCGGAAGCCGTGCAGGTACTCTCCGGACTTTCGATCGCCGACAACGTGATCACGGAAGGCGGTTACGGCCTGGACGAAGGCACCAAGGTGACAGTCGGCAAGCCTGGCAGCGACGATAAAGCCAATAACGACTCCGGCGAGACCGCGAAGGACAAGGACTGATGCCGGAGCCCATCGCCCCTCCAGTGGACACCGCCGATCAGAACTACTGGTTGGCGCAGTCGGTCCGTACCATCTTGTTCCTTGCAGTCGCCCTGACCCTGGCTGGCGTGTACGCGTTCTTCCACACGCCGATCGCGGTATTTCCTGAGACGAACTTTCCGCGCGTCGTCATCGGTGTCGACAACGGCGTGATGCCGGTCGAGCAGATGCAGGTCACCATCACCAAACCCATCGAAGACGCCGTCAACAGCGTTCCGGGTCTGGTGACGGTGCGTTCCACAACCAGCCGCGGCTCGGCAGAAGTCAGCCTGTTCTTCGACTGGTCCGTGCACATGTTCCAGACTCTGCAGCTGGTGAACTCCGCGCTGAGCAAGGTACAGCAGTCGCTGCCCTCCACGGCCAAGCTCACCACCAACCGGCTCACCTTTGCCACCTTTCCCATCCTCGGCTACAGCCTCACTTCCAGCACACTTTCGCAGACGCAGCTCTGGGAGTTGGCGACCTACACGTTGAAGCCGCCGCTGAACCGCGTGAACGGGGTGAGCACCGTCACCATCCAGGGCGGTGCGGTGCCTGAGTTCCACGTGGTGCCCAACCTCGCCAAGCTGCAGGCCGCTGGTATGACGATCCTGGACCTAGCCAACGCCATCCAGACTTCCAACATCATCGATTCGCCGGGACTGTACGAGCAGGACCACCAGCTCGTACTAGGGTTGGTCGGCGCACAGGCGCATGATGCCGAATCGCTGAAGCAGCTCGCGGTGAAGACCACAGCCATCGGTGCACCGGTGCGCGTAGGCGACGTTGCCTCAGTCGTTCCGGCGACTGAGCCCGTGTACACCGTCGTACGCGCGGACGACAAGCCTGCGGTTCTACTGAACATCGCCCGGCAGCCCAGCAGTAACACCGTCGGTGTGGCGGACGCCGTGGCCGCTCAGATCGCGACGCTCCGCAAAGACCTGCCGCAGGGGACAAGACTCGAGCCTTTCTACGATCAATCGCACATCGTGCGCGAAAGCATCAGCAGCGTGCGCGATGCCATCCTCATCGGCCTTGTGCTTGCCTGCATCATCCTGTTCCTGTTTCTTCGGGACTGGCGTTCGTCCCTCATCGCCGGGCTCGTGATTCCGGTCACGGTTTCCGTCACGGTGCTCGTGCTCTGGATCACGGGGGAGAGTTTCAATCTGATGACGCTCGGGGGCCTGGCCGCGGCCATCGGCCTGGTAATCGACGACGCCATCGTCGTGATCGAGAACATCGTCCTGCATCGCGACGCGGGAGAGTCCCGAGTTGATGCGGTCCGCAAGGCCCTCCACGAAATCTCGCGGCCCTTGATCGGCTCCACGATTACACCCGTCGTGGTGTTCCTTCCGCTCGTTGCGGTGACCGGGGTTACCGGTAGCTTCTTTCGGGCGCTGGCGATCACCATGACGGTTTCGCTGCTCACGTCTCTTGTCCTCGCCGTGAGCTTCACGCCGGGGCTCGCCCTTGTGCTGCTCGGTCCGCGCAAGGACAAGCCCGGACAAGACCATGCCGATGCGGAGCACGGGGAGAGCGGACCCGTCATGGGCCGCATCCTGGGCTGGCACCGCCGTGCTCTGGATTGGTCACTCTCCCGGCCCTTATGGCTGGGGCTGCTGTGCGTCCTGTTGGTCGGCGGCACATACTTCGCCTATCGCGGACTTGGTTCGGACTTGCTCCCCGAGATGGACGAAGGCGGATTCATCCTGGATTACGTGATGCCGGCGGGTAGCTCGTTAGACGCTACCAATCGCGTACTCGCCCACGTTCATGAAATCCTGAAGAACACGCCTGAAGTGGAAAGCACCAGCCGCCGAACGGGCCTGCAAATGGGCCTCGCGGCCGTTACCGAAGCAAACACGGGCGACATCACGGTCAAGCTGAAGGACAAGCGCAGCCGCGGTATCGACGAGGTCATGGCCGATGTGCGTGCGCAGATCAAGAAGACCGAGCCGGAGCTCGACGTCGAGTTTACGCAGGTCCTGCAGGACAATATCGGCGATCTTTCCAACGCCCCGGAGCCCATCCAGATCAAGCTGTTCGCAAACGATCAAACGCTGTTAAACAACCTGGGGCCGCGTGTGGCTCAGGAGATCGGCAAGGTCGATGGCGTGGTCGATGTGGAGAACGGCGTAGACAACACGATCAGCGGACCGGCAACCAACTTCCAGGTCGACCCGCAGCTGGCGCAGCGGCTCGGCTTTACCCCTACTGAGGTTGCGGAAGACGCTACCTCGATCCTCGACGGCGTCACCGTCAACGATCCGCTTATCGCGAACGGCCGCCCGTACACCATCCGTGTCCGTCTTGGTGACGAGACCCGCCAGAACCTGGACAGGATCCGCAACACCGTTTTCAACTCGGCCGCAGGCCACACGGCTTCGTTGGGCTCAATGACAGCCGTTACGGAACTGCCGCCGCAGAATGAGATCCGCCGCGAAAATCTGCAGCAGCTGGTGGTCGTGACTGCACGGCTGGAGGGCACCGACCTCGGCACGGCCGTGAAAGAGGTGCAGGCGCGCGTGCAAGCCATGCACCTGACACCCAGCGTGCGCGTGGAGTACGGCGGCACCTACCAGGAGCAGCAGAAGTCGTTCGCGGAGCTGCTGCGCGTACTGATTCTTGCACTCATCCTCGTCTTCGGTGTGCTGCTTAGCGAGTTTCACAACTTCGCCGCGCCGACAGCGATTCTCGCCTCGTCGATACTCTCCATCGGCGGTGTCGTTGGCGCGCTGCTGGTGACCGGAACCACCTTCAACGTGGCTTCCTTCATGGGACTCATCATGGTCATCGGGATCGTCGCCAAGAACGGCATTCTGCTACTGGACGCAGACGATCGCTTCCGCACGGAAGGCTCCAACGCGCGTGACGCGATGGTGATGGCGGCGCAGCGCCGTCTGCGGCCCATCCTGATGACCGCACTCGCCGCTGTATGTGGAATGCTGCCTCTGGCCCTGGCGTTAGGTGCCGGCTCGCAGATGCTGCAGCCTTTGGCGATCGCCGTTATCGGCGGCGTGGCCATTTCCATGCTGCTGAGTCTGATCGTGACGCCGGTCATCTACTACCTGCTCACGCGCAGCCATGCACCGGCTGCGGCGATTGCCTAATTGACCTTGCATGCAAGCGAATGGCCCGCCATGGTGGCGGGCCATTCGACATCCAAACTCGCCGTCACGGCAGCTATTTGCGGCCGATAACGATCACCTGGAATGTATCCGGAACAATCGCCGGCCGCGGGCGTGGATTGGCCGCCGTCGGTTCAGGACGCGGTCCCATCTCGGCTGTCACCACGTACACACGATCGTTCCCTTCGTCGTAGGCCATCGTCCGCGCGCCTTTCATTGTGGGCAACATCTCGACAGTCTTGTAGCCATGCCCCGCATCGACAACAGCTAACATGCCGTCACCGCTCGATGCGAAGGCAAGCTGTCTCCTGGGATCGAATCCTGCGGCGTCCGGCCCATCGCCGATCTCCGCCGTGCCGATCTGCTTGCCGTCCTTTGTATCTACGATGGCCATCTTCTTGCCGTCGCAAACCGCGAAGACGCGGTCGTGCGCCCGGTCGATCGCTAGTCCGGAGGGCGAGTCGCAACCCGTCAACGGCCAGGTGCCGGTCAGTGTCTTGCTCTTCGCGTCGAGCGCCACAATGGTGTTCTTGTCCTCGATGTTGTCGAAGACGTGGCCCTTGCCGTCGGCCTGCGGGAACTCCGGCTTGCCCGGTAGGGCAATGGTTGCCACGACACTCCGGGTTGCCGTGTCGATCACCGTGACATTCTTGCTCCGTCCGTTAAAAGCCCAGACCGTCTTCGTCACCGGCTCGAAGGCGATGCCGTCCGGGTTCATTCCCGCCGGAATGGAGGCGACTGTCGCCAGGGTCTTGCGATCGAAGACAACCACGGCATTGGCAACCCCATCACTGATGTAGCCAAATTGCCCATCGGGATCGAGTGCGACGCCATGCGTCCCTTTCAGCCCCATGATCGCTCCTACGGGCTTGCCGGTCTGCGTATCCAGAACCTCAACGCGTGGTCCGTGCGTGACGTATACGCGGTGCGCAGAAGGATCTGCTAAGAGATAGTCCCAGCCACCCGTTCCACCGATCTTCCAATGGTCGACGATGCTGTAAGATAGTTGCGCAAAGGCGCACGTGGCGGAAGCAAGGAGTGCCATCGCTGCCAGGGAGCCGAGCCGAATCGATTTCATAGCTTTCCTCGTAGCTCCGTTCTGGAGCGCACCTGAAGTATCCATGCGCCGGCTTAAGCGGGGCTGAAGATGACCTCAACCCGGGTTCCGACACCGCTAGTACTTTCCACTCGGATCGTGCCGCCCGCCGCATCTGTGATTGATCTACAGATTGCCAGGCCCAAACCCGTTCCGCCCGTTTCCCGAGACCGCGACCTGTCCTCGCGGTAGAAGCGCTCAAAGATGTGGGGCAGTGCTTCCGGCCCGATGCCGTCGCCATGGTCCGCTACATCGAGCCGAACGCCACCATGAGCCACGGGTGCTGCGGACAAGGAAACGGAAGTATGCGGCTTGCTGTGCTGCATCGCATTCATCAGCAGGTTGGCTACGAGGACTTCGGCGTATTCCGGCTGTAGCCGGACGAATAGGTTCGCTGGACTTTGGACTTCGACTTGAATACCGCGGGTGTCGGCAATTGGCTGTAACTGCGCCGCGACAGACCGCAACACGTCACCGAGATCGAGGATCGGCACGTCGGCAAGGCCGCCCTCTTCCAGACGCGCGAGCTGGAGCATCTGAGTGACAAGCCCTTCCATTCGTTGCGTGTCTTCCAGGATGCGCTCCAGACCCGCGCTGTACTCGTCACCTGTCCTCCTCTTCAACATGAGCACCTGTACGGAAGATCGAACAACGGCTATCGCGGTCTTGAGTTCATGAGCCGCATCGCCCACGAAGCGGTGCTCTTTTGCAAATGACTCGCGCAGCCGTGAGACCGCATCGTTCCGCACGTCAGCGAGCGGCCGCAGCTCACGAACTTCCAAGGCAGAGGATGGAGCCTTGAACTCAAGTGCTGGAGCAGATAGCTGAGCTGCTGCCGTGGCCAGATCAGCCAAGGGCCGCAACTCGCGGCGGAGAAGGATGACGACCAGAAACACGGTAACGGTAGCAGCCACCGCGATGGTGATCAGGTAGAACCTTGCCGCCTCGATCACCTCGTGCCAGAGATGCCTTTCAGGCGAAGCGTAAATGATCGTGACCGGCCGGCGAAGGCCCACGCCGTCATTCTCCGCGCGGTCGATGACTCGCAGAGCCTCCCGCTGTAAGACCCGGTAGGAGGACCCCTCCAGCCGGACATCGCGGTACTCGTCTTTGCCCCGTGTAATGAGCGCGGCAGGTGGATTCTTGGAAGCGCCCAGCAGCCGCCCTCCCTGGTTGTAAACGGCGTATACGTCTTCTTTCGGCACGTTTAGTTCAGCCGGGTCGATCGTTACATTATCCTCAGGGTCTTCCGCATCCTGAATAGCTCCGAGCAGTGAATCGGAACGGCCTTGCAAGCGGGTGTCGAAAGCGCGGAGCCGGGTATGCCGCTCATTCATGAGCGCAGCACCGCATAACAGCACGGCGCATACCATCTGAGCTGCCAGAACGATACTGACGGTGCGCCGCGTAAGTGATCGTGTTTTCAAGCCGTTCTCACTAAGAGCCTGCAAGCCGATACCCCCGCCCGCGAAGAGTCTCGAGGATGTCTCCCATCGTTGTCATGCGCAGCTTCTTACGCAGGTTGGACACATGCGCCTCGATCACATTGGAGTGGTGTTCCCAAGTAAAGTCGTACAGATGTTCCAAGAGCTCTCGCTTCGAGACGATCACTCGTGGCCGAAACATCAGGTATTCGAGGATTCGGTACTCGGTCGGCGAGAGCTCTACCTGCGAGCCATCGCATTCCACCGTCTGCTCGCCAGTGTGGACGCGAAGAACTCCGAGTTGCAGTACAGGGTCGCTAGCGCCCTTCCCCCGGCGGATAAGGGCTCGGGCTCTGGCGATCAGTTCTCCCAGGTCGAACGGCTTCGTCATGTAATCGTCCGCGCCGCTATTCAAGAGGTCGATCGTCTTCCCCGTCTCGCTGACAGCGGTCAGCACAAGGACAGGCGTAGCAAAGCGACCAGCTCTGAGTTGCCGCACGACTTCTTCCCCACTTAACTTGGGAATCATCAGATCTAATATGATGAGATCGTAGCTGCTGGTCCAGCAAAGTTGGATCGCATCATGGCCGTTGTGGACGACATCGACGGCGTACCCCGAACCCTCGCGTAAGCCGGCCGCGATGTTTTCCGCCAGACGCACTTCATCTTCAACGACCAGGACGCGCATCATGAGCCTCCTGTCTGCAGATACCGACCACTCTGGAGCCCACGTAGGATTGTGGCACGGAGCGAATTGAGCATGAGTTGGCTAGTATGGTCTCTTCTTTCGGCGATCTTCGCCGCAGCGACAGCGATTCTTGCGAAGCTCGGAGTGACGAACGTCGATCCAAACCTTGCAACGGCGGTCCGCACCACGGTGGTCGTGCTCTTCGCATGGGTGATCGCCCTGAGCCTGGGGGCGCACGGAGGACTGGCGCACATCGAGCGTCGGAGTTGGGTGTTTCTCATGGCTTCCGGAATCGCCACCGGTCTCTCCTGGATCTGTTACTTTCGCGCACTGTCTCTCGGTCAAGCATCCAAGGTGGCTCCCATCGACAAACTCAGCGTTGTCTTCGTTATCCTGCTGGCCGCTCCGATTCTCGGTGAAGCGCTCACGGCAAAGAAGGCGCTCGGTGGCGTCCTGATTGCTGCAGGAGCGATTGTGCTCGCCTTCGCCTAAGCGCACATCCTTCCAGATCCGCCCAAACACAGCTTGGCACAGCGAACCTTCAGCCTTGCTTAAGGCGAAACCTCTATGGTGGGAGTACCGAGATCCCATGGTCTTGAAGGCACATCGTTACCGGGCGCTCATCCTGCTGATTGTCCCCACCTTGTGCATGCGCAGGCGGGTGTTGTCATTGGCGAGTCCGGTGGGCGCTCTTTGGTGGATGCTTTGGATCTTGGCTTTCGGGGCCAGGCTGGCCGCTGGTTTTCCGGCCAGGCCCAATACGCTGTCGCGTTTCGAAAACAACACCGGAGGCATCAACTGGTTCCCCTCAGAACCAGTACGAGCCCAATGCGGAGTGGGGCCGGGCCGATCAGGATCGCCGCTCCCGTTTCAACCTCCTCGGCAACATCAACCCGGGTCACTGGCTGACGCTCGGGGTTGCTGCCACTCTGTACTCAGGACTCCCTATACCGAAACGACGGGCAACGACGACTTCCACACGGGCCTCGGGAACGCACGTCCGGCCGGAGTAAGGCGAAACACACTGAATGCGAGTGGCGTGGCTTCGCTGGACCTGCTCTACAGCCAAGACTTCCGCCTCACCAAAGCGACAGGCGAGAACGCCAAGGTGCTGTCTGCTGGCATTTCCGCGTTCAACGTGCTCAATCGCACGAACTACACCAGCTACATCGGGCCTTAACGTCGCCCCTTTTTGGCCAGGCCACCGCTGCACTCGCGGGCCGGCAAATTCAGCTTTCAGCGAGTTATCGCTTCTGACCGAGGGAGGAACAGCGTTAAATTCTGCGCTAATTGGCGAACTGCTGTTTCGCTGAGACGGGTGGCCACAATGCGACTGAACGATATAAGTTCTGCTAATTGTGCCTTCTCCGTCACTTGTGATCTCGATGAGTGCCAAATCGCCAATGCACTCATGCATGCCGAATCGTCACCCTAATTCGCTGCGTCGTCAGCAATGCAGTCAGAGGGCGCGCTTCGGACCTGAGATCCCGGTTTGCTGAGGGCTCATCCCCACTATGAGCCCTCGTACCCACGTCCTTTGTTGATGCCAAATTGATGCCAAAACAAGCCCAGAAGGCCGGTTTTTGGCCACTATACCGGCTCTTAAGTCCTTTAGAATGTGCATCCGGCTACTTCGACGCTACCTTCACACGGCGGAAGTCGTAGGTTCGAATCCTGCTGTGCCCACCATAGATAAACAACTTACAGACGCAGGCTCCGAAAAGTTTGTGGCATTTTTGGCAAATCCGCAGATGACCCCTTTCCCGTGTCCTCTTGCGGCTCCGTTCCGTCCCCTCCCCTCCTTCAACTGTCGGTGATGTTGCGGACGGAAGTAACAAATGTGGTCATCTTGCATTGAGTCCTACTCGGTAAAACAGAAGCCTCAGAACCTTCTGTTTTGTCATGAGTGGCGCCTGAAGATGTACGGCCTGTGACCGAGCGCTTCAGACTAGCGAGTAAGAAGCGCAAGCGTGCCTTGATGCACTCAGGAACACCTGGCTGCGATGTCAATCAACACCTGTCTCCCGTCCGCCTCGAGAACTTGATCAGGAAGCTGTTCAGCACGGATGCGAGCACGGAGTGCTTCTGCCTCGTCGGGCGTGCACGTTACGTCGACGTAGTTCCTGAGAAGAGCTCCTTCAGTGCTCCTCGTCAGAACTGGGGGGAGTCCATCACGGGATCGTATCCAGCACTCGCACCAACAAACCCTCCAACAACGCCAGAGAGCAATGGCAGCGTAGTGAATGGGGAGAACCCTTTCGGCACGCCGGAGAAGTGTAGTGCGATCCTAGCAAAAAGCCACGTAACTACAAACGTCCCGACCGTGGCAGCAATCAGCGTGACAAGAAAACGCATATTTCCCCTCATGTGTGCTCTCTGCAGCCGACTCGGAATGAGCTTCGCTCGTGCTATTACAAGACGACCGGTCGTTTTATACGGGTAATCGTAGTCTCCCGTGCACTCGTTCGGTCGCGGTACTGGCGTTGCTGCTCACCGGTTTTACAGGGGAGAGCGAGATGGCGCAGACTAGGCCGAAGTCAGTGCCCAGCGACACGGGCCATCACGTTGCATTGCTCGTGCTTTACAGAGGTAAATGGCGGTTCGCCGTTGGGAGAGAGCTCGCCAGCGGTCCTGCGAGGTTGAGTCAGTTGAGGCGCAAGATCCCAGACTGCAGTAAAAAGATGCTGATTGATACTCTGCATGGGCTTGAGAAAGTCGGCTGGATACAACGTCAGGAGGATGCAACGAAACTGAAGAGAGTGGATCTCCACCAGGGCATTGGTCGTAATTGTAAGACTCAAGCTTGTTCCGTCGAGAACGGCGGTTGTCGAGCCCACTCGCTTCGAACAGCGCACAATCCGGTGGATTGGAGACCGCGCGGCGACGCTGCAAAACTTCGAGCGTTATCGGATCGGATGGCCCGGGTGAAACAACATGTGAGCGAGAGCTGTTGCCGAGTTCCGTGTTTCAGAGATGCCGGCGTTTGCGAGAGCACCCTCAAGTCTGAGCGTGGCGAAGCCATGGGCCATACTCCATAGAGCCAGCGCCAACTGGTCTGCGGCCTCTTGCGAAGTTTCGATCCGAGCGGTTAGCTTCGCTGCGACTTGGAAAGCTTTCGCGCTGGAGGCATGGACTTCCGGGTACGACGTCTTGTCTATGCCCGACTGGAACATCACTGCGAAAAGATCGGGATGATGCTCCGCGAAGGAGACGTAGGCGAGATACACCGCAAGAAGCTTTTCCCTGGGTGACTCGACGCTGTCCGCCGCAGCCTGCAACTCCGCTTCCAAGGTGCGATTACCCAGCAGCACAATCTCGATGAGAAGTGCATCCTTGTCCTTGAAGTGGTTATAGGGTGCACTGACGCTTACGCCGGCAGTGCGAGACGCTTCGTTCAGCGTGAATCCGCGCGGACCTTTCGCCCTGACCAGTTGGAGCGCGGCCTCGATCATCGCGGTCTTGAGATCGCCATGGTGGTAGGGCCTCAGTTTCTTCTTCACCAAAAGCGCATCCTTTCAACCCGTGAAGCGTCTATGACAATATGAACGTCGTTCATATTGGAGCCTACCATGATCAAGATGACCATTCTTCTTCGCCGAAATCCAGAGCTAACCCACGACGAGTTCGTCGCTTATCACCGGAATCAGCACGCAGCTTTATTCAGCGCGCTTGCCGAAGTCAAGCAGCACGTGCGGCGATATGTCCAATGCCATGCGACCGGCGATCCGCTTACTGGACTTCCAGATAACGGTATTGACGGAACCACCGAGCTTTGGTTCGACGATACCGCGGGCATCGCGAAAGTGTTTGAGTCGCCCAATTACATGGCAACAGTTCGCCCGGACGAGGAGAAGTTCTTGGATTTGCACGCCTGCGAGTTTTTGGTCGGAACTGAGCACGAAGTCATTCGTTCAACGCACGTTTAGTTGCAACACCCTGCAACCGGAGAACACGATGGTCCTTACTCACGAAGTTTCCATGCCACTTGCTGCAAACTGTGTACACATAGACAGGTGGCTGTTCAACCTGTCAGAAGACGACTACAAGGCTTGCGCTCGAGGGCATCGAGCTCTTGGCACCAATGGTGGAGCTCGCTTCGATGGGATGGTCAACGTCGAGTCCATGGCTGGAGCTCTGATCATTCAGCATTATCGTACGGAACTGCTGGAGCCAAATCATGTCCGTCTGTTTTCTGAGAGGAGCCTGGCCTACCTGATGCACCTTCTACCATTCCAATTGCAGGTCGGTTGGGAGATGCAGGTCTCCGGTGTGTCGGCGACAGAATCAAAGCTCCGCTGCACCATCGACGTACGGAATCCGCTCTGGGTACGCTTCGTCGGACTGTTTAATGGCACCAGTTACTGGATCCGTCAGCACCTGATCGAGGAGACCCGAGGATTCGCCCGCGATATAACTCGCAAGAGTCTAGAATGCGTCGTTTAGAAATACGTTCAGGCCATGCTTCATTCGCAGTTTGACCTCAGATTGGTGCGTCAACGACGTTGCATGTGGGGGTAGCTGCCCAGATCTTTGTAAGTAGCTGAAACTTGTCGAGCGCCGCTATGTTCATGCAGTAGGCCGTTTTGAGCCGACGAATCATCGCGACAGGCAGACCAAGTGATCTGCCCGTCGCGGCAGCTGTTCGAACAAGATGGGATTATTGCTGAACGGCTTCAGCGATTGTCACAGCTTCCCGTATGAGCGGATTGATCCACTCTGTCACCTGTCCTGTGAGGCGAGGTTCTGTGGAGTTGGGGTGCCCACCATGGAACGGCGGCTGCGGGTCGTACTCCATCACCAACTGCATGCGCCTTGCGGCATCTTCACCACGGACCTTGGCGAGAACAGAGAGGCCGAAGTCAATGCCCGCAGTCACCCCGCCGCCCGAGATGCGATTGCGGTCCGTCACCACGCGTTCGTTCGCAGTCTCGATGTTCATCGCCTTTAGTACAGGGTAGTACGCCCAATGCGTTGTTGATTTGTAACCTTTGAGCAAGCCTGCTGCCCCAAGCACGGTCGCACCTGAGCAGACCGAGGTAACGTAGTCTGCTGTGGCTCCACGCGATCGAAGGAATTCGAGAAGTTCGGGGTCTCTCATCGCCTCGTTGCTGCCGAAGCCCCCAGGGACTAGAAGTATGTCAAGGTGCTGCGGGCAGTCGGCAAAGGTCATTGTGGGGATAACGGAGAAGCTACAGTCGGTCACCACGGGATCGAGCGTCTTTGAGAGCAGGTACGTTGTGCAACTCATGCTGAGGACGGTGAGGGGCCCCACGAAGTCTAAGGCCGTCATATAGGGGTATAGGACGATTCCAAGGGCGAGCGGCCGGTCGGAGCCGACGATCGCTTCGTATTGATTCGACATTGTGTCTTCCTTCAGAGGTGATCTGTTGAACTCTAGGGCTGGCGAGCTAAAGTGCAGCTAGCGGCTGCATGCGGCTTCCGTAAGCTCGCGCGCAATCTTGCGACCCTCATCGAGACTGACCTGCATTGCAGCTTCGGCCATGGCAGTAAGCTGCGGCCCTGCCATCGTCGGCGTCCCTGTGTTGAACGGTGGCTTCGGGTCGTACTCCATCATGAGCTGCGTCATCTTGGCTGTTTCTTCTCCTCGCAAAGCGGCGAGCAGCGTCAGGCCGAAATCGATCCCTGCAGTGACTCCTCCGCCGGTGAAGCGATTGCGATCAGCCACAACCCTCTCGTGAACTCCGGTGACACCAGGGAAGATTGCCAACTGGTCGTAAACGGCCCAGTGTGTCGCCGCCTTGTAGCCGTCCAGCAGACCGGCGGCTGCAAGCAGTACGGAGCCAGAACACACCGAAGTGATGAAGCGGGCACGCTTCCCAGCGTTGGCGAGAAACTGCAGAACGTTCTCCTGTTGCAATGCTTGGTTGGAACCAAAGCCGCCCGGTACGAACAAGACGTCTAAGTCTTTCGGGCAAGTCTCGAATGTCGCCGTTGGCAGGATTGAGATGCCTGAGTCTGTGAGCACAGGATCGAGCGAATCCGAGATCAGATGAGTGGTGCTGTGAAATCCAAGCGCCGCTTGGGGACCCGCTAGATCGAGCAAGGTCATGTGTGGATAGAGCAACATCCCGAGTTGAAGGGGAGACTGCTCACGGAAGTCTGGTGTAGAAGAATGGCTCATGAGCGTACACTAGCACGACCGGTCGTCTGTTGGTGAATTTTCTGTAATCTTGTTGCCGAAACCAGTTCACTCGAAAGTGGTGACCAGGAAAGCGCTCCTGGAAAACGCTGATGTGCTTTAGAAGGTTCAGCAGACCTCGGCCTTTCACGCGGGGTTTGTGGACAACGGCATTTGCCCGTCTGTAGGGTGTCCGCCGTCCAGCTTTGGCGCAAGCAACGTAGAAATGATGAGGTCGTCTAAAACGCAACTCGGCTGACCAGCGGGAAGCGCGTTGCCGGATAGCGGTAATGCACCAAGGCATGCCTCGCCAAGTTACGACCGCAAGTATTGCTCTGATGAGGTTTTTAGTCCCAAACCACGGAAAGCAAGAGCTAAGAGCCTCTTCACGCGTTCCTCGCCTGCTACGGTAGGAGGGATCCGCCACAGGAGTCCGAGCAAGACAAGAACATCTTCTGGATCGGTTTCTACAGAGATGTCGCCGGAGCGCTCGCAGGCCTCAATAATCCGGCGAACAGCACCGAGCATCGGTCCGTAATGTTCCTCATGGTCCTGAGCCGACGTTGCCGCATGGACGATATCGGCGACTCCATACTTCATCTTTCCGAACTTCACAAATCGGTCGCACCAAAGCCGGAGCGCGTGGACAGGAGAGTGTCTTGCAAGCAGCGAGGGCGCAAGCGCTACGAGAGAGGCAATCTCCTTATGGTATAGGGCAAGCACCAATGATTCGCGAGTTGGAAAATGCCTATAGAGGGTGCCCGCACCTACACCTGCAGCCTTCGCAATGGAGTTCAGCGAAGCAGCTGGATCGGTTGTGAGGGCCTCACGCGCTACATCTAGAATTCGATCTTTGTTGGCTCGTGCATCGGCACGTAGATCCTCGGCAACCATCAAGCCTCTTGACGAAGTGGACAACTCTCCGCTACTCTCGGTGAGTAAAACGGAGAGGTATCCACTTCTATCTCGTTCGGTGGCAATATGCAATACAGAAAACTCGGTCACACAGGTCTTGATGTCTCCCCAATTTGCATAGGCTGTATGGGATTTGGTGATCCGTCCCGCGGTCATCCTGCATGGTCGCTGGAAGAGGATGTGAGCCGGTCGCTGATCCGACACGCGGTTGAAGCTGGCATTAACTTTTTCGATACGGCCAATATGTACTCCAACGGCGGTAGCGAGGAGATAGTCGGCAGGGCATTAAAGGACTTCACCAATCGTGACAATGTCGTGATTGCAACAAAGTTGGCTGCGCCTACGCGAAATGGCCCCAACGCCATTGGCTTATCGCGCAAAGCAGTGATGACGGAGGTCGATCAGAGCCTGAGACGGCTGGGCACAGACTACATTGATCTATACCAGATCCATCGCCGTGATCAGCTCACGCCATGGGAAGAAACACTGGAAGCACTTCACGATCTTGTGAAGATGGGCAAGGTGCGATATCTGGGTGCGTCCTCCATGAAGGCCTGGGAACTCAGCAAGGCGCTTTACCTGCAGAAAGCAAATGGTTGGGCAAGATTTGTCTCGATGCAGGACAACTATAACTTGCTGGCGCGGGAGGAAGAACGCGAGATGCTGCCGCTTTGCCTCGACGAGGGCATGCAGACGATGGTGTACAGCCCGCTTGCGCGCGGCAAGCTGGCTCGGCCGTGGGGAGAAACTACCGCCCGCTCGGAAGCCGAACCTGCCGGTGCAAGGCAAAGTGAAGCCACCGCCCCCAGCGACCAGAGAATCGTCGAAGCGTTGGCTGCGATAGCAGATGAGCGGGGTGTGAGCCAAGCGCAGGTCGCCTTGGCGTGGCTCCGCAGACATCCCGTCGTTGCGGCGCCTATTGTGGGGGCGCTCAAGGCAAAGCACATTGACGACGCGGTCTCGGCCCTCGACGTTCACTTGACGGATGACGAGGTGATGAAGCTGGAGCTGCCTTATACGCCTCGCCTGGACAACCAAGGTGTATCTGACCCAGCCGTTTTGCACCGCGGTATGGAGGCAGCAACTGGATTCAGAGTAAGCGCCTGCTCGGCACCGTAGCAGCAAGGCCCTCCGGCCGCCTCCACCAGAGGGAGTACTCGCCTTCGACCGCGGTCATCGGTTGCACCGCGTGCGCGCCGAACGGTCGCGGCCTCGGCCTCTGAGAGGCCAAGGTGTTTGACCGTGCCTTTAGCGACCATGTCCTTGACTGCACCCGCGACGTCCTCGATGAGAACCAGCGGATCGACCCGGTGCTGGTAAAACAGGTTAATCGCGTCCACGCCTAACCGCATAAGCGAACCCTCGACGCCCCGCTTGATCTGCTCCGGCCGGCCGTCCACACCCCGCTTTCCCTTTCCTTGAGCATAGGCGTTGTAGCCGAACTTTCTTGCGTGGTTGGAACAGCTGTTCCTCAGGAGCGACTATCCTCGTTGTTCGGCCCACATGATCCGTTAGGTGTCCAGTAGATCCGCAGCGAAAATCTCTTCGATGGTGTAAAGCCGCTCGGTAATTCCTTGTTCGTAGTGGTAACGAAGCACGGTCTCCAGTGTTGTCCGGTTCGATGCAACGCCGTACGGCCACCAGTCCTCACCGAGTAATTTGCGATCCTCTTCAATCAAGTGAGAAAACCATGGGAACATCGTGTCCATGTTATTGAAGATGCGCAGGTGCTCATACCTCTCTACGGCGGCTGCTTTTGCATCGCAGAAAGCCTGATAGAGGGTCCGGGCGAGCCCCGGATGGGCCGCGAGAACGTCTCTTCGCACAACGATGGTGTGCATGATCGGGAAGATCCCAGTGCGACGAAAGTATGCGCGCTCGACCGAGGGGTAATCGGGGAAGAGGCGGCCGACTTTTGACGAGTTCTCCAGAACGCACTTGGGATTGTCCGCCGAGATGAGCGCATCGATCTCGCCCGCTTCGAGCATCGCGCCAAGCTCCTTGCCCTCCGGAACGTCGCGTACGTCGATGTTTGCAGGGTGCGGCTTGGGCACGAAATCGATTGGCTTCATGGGCCAGTCCAGGCCGCCGATGATCCACTGGCATGTTTCCGGCCGAAATCCATGCTCATCCATCAGCATGCCCTTCGGCATGATGCCGGCATCGTGGCTGTACAACGCAAGTTCACCGATGACCTTGCCGTTCAGGTCTTCGGGCCGCTCAATCTTGCTTGCCCTGTTTACGTAGATGGCGGAGTGACGAAAGGCCCGGTTCGGAAACACCGGAATGGCTACAAATGGAGAGACCTGTCTCTGGAACGTTCGCAGGAAGTAGGTCAAGCCAAGTTCCGAGACCTGAAACTGACCTTGCACCATGCCTTCGAAGATCTGCGTCACGACGGGCGCTGTGTGAAAGGTGGCCTCAATGCTCGGCAGGCTGATTGCGCCCTCCGCCAATGCCCGGGTGCGGTCGTAATCCGCGAACGCGATGTCCAGCTCCAAATGATCCATATGCGAAGCTCCTGAAGAGATTGCGGCGAACTCGCCGCTTGTTCTTTTACCAAATAAATTTACTACATATTGCAGCAGCGTCGTACCATGACCCATGGCCCTGAAGGCACAAGCGATTCGCCAGATGTTTGAAGAAGTCTCTCTCGGGGCGCCCGAGAATGCGATCGGGTTTGTGCTCTGGCGCATTACATCCCACTACCAACGGGAGATGGACAGGGCTCTGAGCACAGTCGACCTGAGCAATCTGCAGTTCGTAACGCTGGCGCTTGTAGGTTGGTTGGAGCGCTCTGGTACGGTCGCCACGCAGGTCGAGTTGTCACGCTTCGGTGGCATACATCCCATGCAACTGTCGCAGATGCTGAAGACACTTGAGGCCAAGCAGTTTATTCTGCGGAAGCGAGACGCGACCGACAGCCGGGCAAAGCAGGTGATGCTGACACGGAGAGGGTTCGAGACTCTGAGGAAGGCTCTACCTCAGGCAATAGAGGTCCAGGGTCGTCTTTTCGGAGCAGATGGCGCGCGTGGAGGTAGTTTGCTGAAGTCGCTGCTGGAAGTGGACCGTCAGCTGAACTGGACGGACGGCTCGAAACGGCCAGTTGGAGGCAAGTAAGCCTCTGGAAACGCGGATGTGAAAGCGACTCCGCCCCTCCCGGGTCGGCCAAGTCACCGCTTAGATGTCTTCCGGAGATTAACGTGCGATGCCATGCTGCTTTCTGTACTGAGCTGGTGATAGCTGCATCAGCCTGCGGAAAGCTGTGCTGAAGGAGCTTTGGGAGTTGTATCCGACAGCAGAGGCGATGGTGGACAGCGAATCGTGGGAGTTTCTAAGTCTCTCCATGGCCACGAGCGTACGCCACCGAGCGAGATGATCCAAGGGTGGCCTGCCCACCAGGTCCTTGAAGCGTACGGCGAAGCCAGTGCGCGACATCCCTGCCGTACGCGCCAATTTCGCGAGAGTCCAGCGTTTTTCGGGGTGGCTGTGCACGGCAGACAGGGCCAGGCGTATCTGAGGATCGGCTAACGCGTAGAGCCATCCGGGGCCCTGGTCTACTCCCGTTTCAAGGTAGAGCCGTAGCGCCAGGATGAGAAGCGTGGAGGACAGCTGCTGAATGAGCAGGGTTCCACCCGGAGCCTCCGCATCCAACTCGTCGGCCAGCCGTTCGAGCGTCCATCGAAGCAGGGCCTTCGCCTTTTCGTCATCGATGTGAAGGATCGGGGGCAGAACATCGGTGAGCAAGGCTCCAGGTGCATCGTCAAGCGTGAACTGTCCGCCGATGCCGACGAACTCATGCCCGGCGTAACGCTGCAGGATGGAAACATCTGCCGTGTCCGCCCGCACCGCAATGATCTCGAGCGCTTGCAGGTCAAGGTCGCTCCCGACACGGAAGGGCCTGCCGCTCGGCAGGATAAGGCAGTCTCCCGCCTTGCCACGAACCGGGTTAGCGACGCCCTCAACGGCAAGCCAGCACTCGCCCTGAAGCACGGCATAGCTATGGACGCCGGAAGAGGCTCCGAAGCTCAAGCACCACTGGTGACCCCACTCGAATTTGCCCGACCAAGTGTGTTGCATCTTGATCAGGGAAAGAACGTTGGAAAGTGGATCCATAGATTGAACGATACGTAACGGATTGTGAACTCCCAGGCATAGATCATCCCAAGTGGTTTCTATATTTTCAAACCTGGATGCGCTGTCAAAAGTTCAGGGCTTGGAGATCCGCGTGGGTTCTACTTTTCTGGTCTTTGGTGCAACGGGTCGCACAGGGCAGCATTTCATCCGGTTGCTGCTTGCGAATGGGCACGCCGTGCGGGCGGTAGCGCGCCATCCCGGGAAACTGGCGATCCAGAACCCGAGACTCGAGATCCTGCGTGGGTCCATCACGGAGGAGCTGGCACTGCATGATCTGCTGCAGGGCGTCGATGCGGTCACGCTGTTGCTGGGAGACGCAGCACAGCAACGTGAGCGCAAGATCAACACGGAGTTCATCAAACGCCTGATCCCGGCCATGCGACGCCAGGGAGCGAGGCGGCTGCTCTATCAAGCCGGCGCTTTCACCAGGCCGTACAAGCAGAAATACCCGCTGTCGCTCTGGTTGCTGCGTAACACCGTCGTCCGGTTCGGCGGCCTGATCGGGCAGCACGAAGACAACGAAGCGGTCATCGAGTACCTGGTCGAGCACGCGAAGGATATTGCCTGGACGGTTCATCGCGCTGCGATCGGCGGCGATGGGCCCTCCAAGGGAACGTTGCAGCGTTCGGGGACACGCTTGAGCATAGGGACTTTCCAGGACTGCGCCGACTACAACTACCGCCTCGTTCACGATGAGTCGGCCGTGCACACTTTTGACCTGAGTTGCTATGTGAAATAGAGACCTAAGAGCAATGGACGACTTCCTTTGCAGGCGTGGTGAACCGAACCGTACGAGGAGCCCTATGGAAACCAATCTCGCAGCCTGGTTGACGAAACAGAAGACGCCTTTGAAGGTCGGCCCGGCACCGCTACGAGCGCTCGCCGGCAATGAAGTGCTTATCCGCAACCATGCGGTGGCCATCAATCCTGTTGACTGGATCATGCAGTGCATCCCGAAGTTGATTACCCCGTGGGTGAAGCTCCCGTTCGTTCTTGGGAACGATGTTGCCGGCGACGTGGTTGCTGTCGGCAAGGGTGTGACCCGCTTTCAGGCAGGCGATCGTGTGCTTGGTCACGCGACCGGTCTGGACAAGAGCCGTAACGACGCGGCGGAAGGGGCCTTTCAGCACTTCACAGTCCTGTTGGAGCATATGACGGCGTCGATCCCGAAGGCGCTCTCTTACGAAGACGCATGCGTGCTTCCGTTGGGTCTGTCGACTGCGGCCTGCGGGCTCTTCCAGAAAGACCAACTGGCGTTGCAGCACCCGACGAAGCAGGCCACGCCCACGGGAGAGACCCTGCTTGTCTGGGGTGGGAGCACAAGCGTCGGCTGCAATGCCATCCAGTTGGGGAGAGCGGCAGGTTACCAGGTGATAGCGACTGCCTCGGCCAAGAACTTCGCTTACTTGCGGGAGCTGGGAGCGGAGGACCTGTACGACTACCGTGACCCCGAGATTGTTCCCAAGCTGATCGAGGCGCTACGCGGCAAGCAGCTCGCCGGAGCGATCGCGATCGGGGCAGGGTCTGCCGAGGCGTGCTCCCAGGTCGCTGTCGCGAGCCAAGGCCACCGAGCCGTGACGATCGCAACCGGGCCGTTGCAAGTCGATCGCGTTGCTGCAGGGGCGCCGCTCCCGATGGAGATGATTCGGCAACTTCCTGCCCTGCTGCGTTTCGGCCTGCGTTCCCTCATGTCGCGCGTTCGAGGGGTACGCCTCTCTTCTATCTGGGGATCCTCGCTCATACACAATGAAGTCGGCAGCCTCATCTACTGTGAGTTTCTGCCGGCAGCGTTGGAGGAAGGGCGCTATCGGCTCGCACCTACAGCCTTCCTGCATGGGCGAGGGCTGGCTGCCATTCAGGGCGCGCTAGACCGACAGCGTCGAGGTGTGTCGGCGGCGAAGGTGGTCGTGTCGCTACCCTGAAGCAGAACGAGGATCCTCTGTTTTCGCTCCTGAGCTTGTCAGTAACGATGAACGCGCTTCCGTCATCCATAATGCTGACGATTAGCCGACCTATCGTTTACTCATTGCGTCTCGCCGGTTCAAAGTGAATCGACCGTCGCGATGACCTCACAGGCCACTCACAAGCAACCAGCAGCTTACCCTGCAAGAGCACAGGGCAACGGGACGATGAGCCTCAGGAGCAGCGGGTGGAAGGCAAGTCCAGCGTACTCAACGGGAGATTTGGTCTTCTTTCGCGCGATGAAGCCATGGTGATGAGGAAGAGCACGGCTCCATCAGCATGGAAACATCAATGTGCTCACTCGTCCTTTGTCTCCCAACGATCCAGGGTCGTGTGGATCGTCCGCAGGAGATCCGGCAACTCGGAACCTTCAGGCCAGAGCATGGCTTGCAGCTCGCCCATCATGGGGATCGCTCTTGCGAGGAGCTTTACCCCGGCAGGCGTTACCGTTACGATCCGAACGCGAGTATCTTCCGCGCCCATGCGCTGACTCACCAGCTTTTTGGCGCGGAGTGCCTTCACCATCAGAGAAACCTGGGCCACTTGCACACCGCTCAGCTTCGCTATGTCACGATGACTCACCTGCGTTTGCTTTTGATTGAGCCAGGCGGACAGGGCGAGGATGGCGAACTGCGTGTGCGTCAAGCCGATCTCTCGCAGAGAGGCTTCGACGTGCCGCTGGTACGCCAGCGAAAGCTTCCAGATGGCGAAGCCTGCCACGTCATCCGGCCTTCGTAGCGTAAAGCTGGTGAAGAGCTGATGCAGTTCGTGCGCATCGGGGCCTTGGGGGAGTTCTCCTCGCATGCATCCATGATGAACCTTCGAGCATCGGTTCAGACGGATATATATTACATATAAAGTATGTGAGGTGTATATGGAAGCAGCAAAGGTGGATGTTCTGATCGCGGGAGCGGGGCCGGCAGGCATGACATTGGCGACGGCGTTGCAGTGCCAGGGTGTCCGGTTTCGGATCGTTGACAAGGACAGCGGCCCGACCGAGGCAACGCGCGCTCCCGTGCTGTGGCAGCGCACGCAGGAGATCCTCGCGGCTTTGGGCATCAGGGATCTGTGGCAGCCGGTCAGCGACGAAATGCGGGCTCAAAGCCTGCATTTCTACGGCAAACCTGTGGGCGAGGTTACCGCTTTGGCACCGAACAGCCCGTACCCGAAAGCCCTGTACAACGCACAGTATGTGACAGAACACATTCTCGACCAGCACCTCCGCGATGCTGGCTCTCCCGTGGAGTACGGAAAGGAGGTCCTTCGGTATCACGAGGACGCGTCGGGCGCGCACCTCACCTGTCGTCTGCAGGACGGAAGCGAAGAGGTCCTCGATGCGGACTGGGTCGTCTCCGCTGAAGGCTCCAGGAGCGTGGTCCGGCACGACATCGGGCTTGACTTTGAGGGGGAAAAGTATGTCGGCTACCGCATCCATGTGGCCGATGTGAAGGCCCGCTGGACGCTCGCAACCCCCGTGGGACAGACCTTCTTCATGGTGGAAGAGCACGGCTACATGGGAGGACAGCGCCTGCCTGGCGATCCCGACCGCTTCTACTTCTACATCCTGACGCCTGACGAGGATCCTGAGGACCAGCGTGATACGGTCCCGCTCGAAGCGGTGCAGGAGCTCGTTCGCAAGTTTTCGGGCGATACCGAAGCGACCCTCTTCGATCCCCGGTCGCTCCACACAGCCCGCTACCGACATGGTCTGGCAGACAGCTATCGCAAGGGTCGCGCCCTGTTGATCGGAGACGCCGCCAGGAGTGCGCCACCGCTCTACGGGCAGGGCATGAACTACGCGATGCACGACGCCTGGAATCTGGCGTGGAAGCTCGCCTACGTCATCAAGGGCTGGGGACCTGAGGCGCTGCTGGACACCTTTGCCGCGGAACGCCGCAAGCTGGGCGCAGAACTGGACGCCCGCATCGACCGGACCTTTCGCCTCGTTACAAAACCGAAGCCGCTGCAGCCCACCTTTCTCCGGAGCGTCGTTCCTGTCGTTCTGGACAGCGACCACATCAAGCACGCCTTTGAACAGGACTTTACCGAGATGAACATCAGCTATTCCGGTGTGGGGCTGAACGAACACGAGACATCTGTGGGCAAGCTCAAGTCCGGAGTGCGAGCGCCGGCTCTCTGGGTCAAGCGCTTGCCGGACTGCACGTTAGCGAATCTGCTTGATCTTTACAACGGCAACACCTGGACGTTACTGATAGTCACCACGCCGGAGGATATCTCGAAGGCGCAGGAACTCCTTACGTACGCAGCGCAGAAGAAGGCCCAGTTCGCCGCGACGCTTCGGCCGGTATGGCTGAGCACCGGCCCAAAGCGCCCAACGGTCCTGCCATTCGACACCCTTGTCGATGCCGAGAACCGCTTCGCTCGTGAGAATGACTTGCCGGAAACCTTGTTAATGCTTGTGCGACCGGACGGCTACACGGCCTGGGTCGGGAAAAGCATCGACGGTTCGTTAACTCAATATCTGGACCATTGGCTGTGCTAGCAAAAGGGAAGGATAGAGCCAGAAGTACCAGATTCTTGGTCTTGAGAACAGCACCTCGACCTCAACGACTGCCAGCTTACCGATTGTCCGACGTGCCTGTCCGAATCATCTCATCAATGCCGTTCTCGCAAGTGATCCCGCCATCACTTCTGAACAAGAACCGGACTGTGTTAGACGCGAGAAGCAAGTCAGCTTCGTTCCGATGTACGTGTGGATCGCGTTGGTATCAGACGTTATCTCCAATGATGGAGAGGGTGTTTCCATCCGGATCTTGGAACCAAATGATCTTGGTGCGACCAGGAGCATGCCAGGTCCCGCGTTCATCCTGCTCCATGGCGGGATACCGGCGGACCGGGATGCCCCTGGGGTGAGTTCATCCACGACGTGCTCAATGTCCTCGACTCCAGCCGAATGATTTCATGGCTTGATCTTCGCTCACTCGAATTGCTATGTGCAGTTCGATCCCTCTCGCATTGGGAGGGGTGTTTGTCGGAAGGGGCAAGCTCATCGCCGCGCAGAGGACCGTTCGTGCCAGTTCACGGTACCAATCCAATCGCACATCTACTGCCTTACCACCGCGAGGCTATGTCAATGAGTGACGTTGAGGTAAAGGGGAGTTCCATCCCAATCCTCGAAGTGGCAGACCCGCGCGGGAAAGTGTGCTGCGATGACCGTTTTTCGCAAATCGCTGAAGTTAGGAACGCTGGGCGAGGGGTAAGCGACCTTGATGCCGCTGCCTGCTTTCGCGGTAAGGACACCGGTATCCAACAAAGCCTCGTAAGCATCTACGACGGTGCCTCTGGAGACGTCGAGCAGTTTGGCCAAGAGGCGAGAAGAAGGCAAACGGCAACCGCAGGACAGCGTCCCACGGCGGATGGCGGAGGCGAGCTGCCTCTCAATCTGCTTCCGCAACGTCGGCGCTGCTGATGACCGGTCAAGGCAAAGTTCGGGAAATGTGATGGTCTTCCTCATGAGTGGTCCTGTGAACTGGCCCTTTTCATTTTTACCCTGAAGGAGCAGGCTTTTGAAAGGAGGTTTTCTCATGATCTCAGGCGGCAATGCAACCATCATCGTTGCGGACATTGATCGGTCAATTCGGTTCTATACCGAAGTTCTGGGCCTTAAGCTCACAAACCGTTTTGGGAACGACTGGGCGACCGTGAGTGCCGGCGAGGGGCTCACAATCGGAATCCATCCCGCCTCCACGAAATACCCGACTCCAGGGAACAAAAGGAGCGATCATCCTCGGGCTGGACATCGACATGCCTGTGGAGCGGGTGGTCGCGAGGCTTGCTCAGCAGGGTGTCACCATTAAGGGCAGTATTGTGCGTAGTGAACCGGGCAGTTTTGCCAACTTGGAGGATCCCGATGGCAACGAGATTTACCTCTGGGAGAAGGTAAGGGAGACAAAGCCAGAGGCGGAGCTCACCTACTCCATAAGCTCTTGAAGTGTAGACACACCTCCGAAACAACCCTTTACTTACAGGAGGCTACTGCAGGTAGTCACAAACGCCGTCGTGGAAGTTGGACTGGACTTTCGGCTCCGGTTGGGTCGCTCCGGGCTGTTCGCGACGCTGTCGCGACCTGTCAGGACCCGGTGAGACTTGTACGGCTCTATCGCGTCTTAGAAGGCGTACTACAGAGTTGATTGTGCTCCAGCTGCGCGTTGTCGCAGGTACCCCAAATAGCCGATCTAGCTGTCCGAGATAGCCGATCGTCTTCATCTTGCGACGGTACACGCCGTAATCAAGACGCCCTTCCACGCCCAGAATGTGCACGAACCACTCACTGTCTTCAGGGATCGTCAGTGATAGGGCAACGCTGCGGGTGGCGTCTTCGGAGAGGATGCTGACGAAGGGCACCTCTTCCGCCTGCAGCGGACCCGCTGTAAACGGCTTCTTCGCTTCAAGTCGAAGCAGGTCGCGACCGTCACACAGCGCAATTGTGGTCTCGACGGGTAAATACCCTCGAAGAGCAGCAAGGAGGTTCGTACGCGAACCTGGCTTTCTAATGACAAGTGTTCCAGCAGCTCCAACGTTGCTCGTATCCAAGCCACTCATCTGCTTGGCGAGAACGCTCGGACGGAACGTCCGTCGGCCTCCTACATTCATCCCACGCAGGAAAACAACTAAAGCCATGTAGCTATCGTGGCGCTTCTGAAAGCGTCAGTCTTCACAAACGCCGATGGTTGGAGTTGACCGGACTCCCGGCCTCGAATGGGACCGCTCAGGTCATGTTACTTCCGCTAAATGGAATGAGCAGGTCACTCCGAGGAAGACTGTCCCATGAAGATGTCAGCGCCTCACCTCATTGCGGAAGCCCCACGCAAACAGCCCGGGTTGCCATGACGATCGGCATCGACCTTGGGGATGTTTGGAGCCATTCCTGCACTCTCAACCAGTATGGCGAAGTGGTCGATCGCGGTCGTTTAGAACTATCCCGGAAGGCCCATGTTGCCATGGGGGCGGGAACGAATTCGATCTGGATCACCCGCAGGTTGGGACCGAGGCAAAGACGAGGCGAATGGCCCGTCCGCAACGAAGCGGAGTTCTAGCGTGCCTTAATAGACCCATGTGCAGCTTCGGCGTTAGCGGAAGGTATCAATCTGTCGGCCTCGCATCGGTGAGCGGCATGCACGTCGGAATATAACCACCCTTTGAGATTCGTTGCAGGTTTCTGGACATCCGGCTCCTGAGACGTTGCCCCCTACCCATGAGACGCGCTGGGCGAAGGTAATGGCCATGACTTTCTCTACCGCGACTTCAGAAGGACCAACTGAGCACGGCACGGCATCATCTGCTCAGCACCTGCAGAACCAACGAAGACATGGCGGTAGGGCGGTGAAATACACGCTGTGTGGCTTTGGTGAAGCTCACCGCTCTTGCGTCCCCGGTCTGTTCGAAAGATTGCGGATTCAGCGCGGCCAGCGGAAACCAAGAGCTCTGCACCTGAACGACGATCCGATGGCCGCGCTGGAACGTATGGTTGATGTCCGGCATGGTGTAGTGGAGGGCGGTCACCTCGTTGGGCTGTAGTGCCTGGGGGCTGGTGAAGGAGTTTCGAAAGCGTGCGGTCATGGGTTCGCCGCGGACCAGTTGCTGGTATCCCGGTGAAGACGTGTCGCTGGCTTTTTCGTCAATTAGCTTGACGACGAAGTCGGCGTCCGTGCCGCTACTGGAGACCTGGAGCTGCACGGCGAGTGGGCCTACTACGGTGAGGTTCCGGCTCAGCGGATCGGTTCGGTAGGTGAGGACGTCGGGGCGGGTGGAGGCGAAGCGCTGGTCGCCGTACATGTACTGCTCGCCGAGGTCAGTAGGAGGGTGCTCTAGGTACGGGACCGGATGGGCCGGATCGCTCATGTACTCATCGTAGAGGCTCTCCTGCGCGGCAGGCGGGTCGAAGCTCAGCTTTCCACTCGCGTGAAGGTAGAGAGTTCGAGGCTGGGTCTCCGGGGGAGGCCAGGTGGGATAGCGCTGCCACTGGTTGGTTCCGGTTTCAAAGACAAGAGCGCCGGGCAGGTCGGGTGCGGGGGCGTCCTTTAGGTAGTGCTCGAAAAAGGGGAAGAGGACGTGCCTTCGGAAAAAGGTGCCGGTGTCCGAGCCAAAATCCAGGGGACCGAGCCTGCGCCCCGCAGAGCGCAACCAGTCTCCGTGTCCCCAGGGCCCCAGGACTAGAAGGTTGGTCGAGCCGGGGTTCGTTTCGGCGAGCGCGTGGTAGGTGCTAAAGGTGCCGGCAAGGTCTTCGGCGTCGAACCAGCCGCTGACGTTGAGTACGGGGCAGCCAACATGATGCAGGTGCTGCGAGATGTCGCGCGCCTGCCAGTAGCTGTCATACGTGTTATGTTGCAGGTTTTGGTTGAGCAGCGGATTTTGCGCGAGCGGGGCGATCTTCCCGAGACCCGGACCATGCTTGAGAAAGAAGGCAAAGCCATCGGACGTTCCGTAGTCGAAGAATCGGCCGGCGTCGGGCGAAGGGAAGGTTAGACCGGCGCCGCGCGGGCGGAAGAAGTTGGCGTACACAGAGAACTGCTCAGCGAGTTGAAAAACGCCGTTGTGGTAGGCATCGTCGCCGAGGAACAGGTTGGTCATGGGCGCCTGGATGGAAGCGGCCTTGATGGCTGGAGGAGAATCGATGAGGGAGGCGGAGGTGTAAAAGCCTGGGTAGGACATGCCCCAGATGCCTACCCTGCCGTTGTTCGCGGGCACGTGCTTCAGGAGCCAGTCGACGGTGTCGTCCATGTCGGTGGCTTCATCGGTCTGACCCGGCGCGGGATGGTCGATGTGCGGACGCATGTCGACAAAGGTGCCCTGGGACTGAAAGCGTCCGCGGACGTCCTGGAAGACGAAAATGTAACCCGAGCGGTCGAACTCGGGCGCGGGACCCAACTGCGGGCGGTAACGGTCCGCACCATAGGGAGAAACGCCGAACGGGGTACGTTGCACCAGCAGTGGGTACGCTCTTGTGCGGTCCTTGGGAATGTACACCTGTGTGAACAGGGTCACCCCATCACGCATGGGGATGCGGTACTCGAACTTGATATAGCTGGCCCGGGTGCGGCGAGCGCCAGCGTTACGGATATGGAGCAGCCAAGCTGCGCCGCTCACGAAAACGGCCCCCAGCGCCACGACGACGCTCCACCGTCGAAACCTCATCAGCCCTCCGCGCAGCAACTCTCTCATGCGCGTTCCGCGCGATAACGGCGTGACGCGTTGACCAACACATCAATTCTGGAAATGCCGTTCTCGTCAGCTACGATTCCCAGTTGATGTCAGGTCGCCAAGGCACTCATCGAGCACAGATCGCTAACGATAACTGGGCTTAGGGCAAGTTGTCCGTTCAGACGTTGCCAACTGGCGGTAACAGCCTGATGCGCGTCTTGGCCGGTTGTGGTGGTACATGGATGGATCAATACCGTAGGGCATCGCCGAACGGCGCCGACCAACTCGAAGCTTTGAGGCAGCTTTTACATTCCGCCCGCCGATCCAAATTACGTGAGGGCTCTCCACAAAGCCGCGGCCAATTGCAGCCTCTTAAGCGCTTTGGACTTTAGGATGTGAGAGCACGAAAGGGATGCTCCTGCACCTGGTTTGTGCCTGTCCACCGACGACTTCTATTTGCAGCCGAACTGCAGAGAAGGTCTTAGAACAATTGAAAGTTCACTTCGACCACGATGGATGCGGCAACCGGCTTGCCCTTCAACATCGCTGGCTGAAACCGGTACTGGCTTACCACCCCTACAGCCTTGTCGTCCAAGCCCTTAGCAGCCGCACGGTACTTTGGATCCACTGATTCGGCCAGCGACCGATACACCTTCACTTCCTGCGGCTTACCCTGCGCGTCCACGATAAGTGCGATCTTCACAATCCCTCGTAGGCGGTCCTTCCGGGCCTCTTCGGTGTACTCAGGGTCAACCGAGTACACCACCTTGGGCGAGGTGACACCATCTCTGCCACCCTCATACACCAGGGGCTTAGCGGCCGGTGCTTCCGGCAGCGAACTTTGGGCCGGCGCGAGTGGGACCTGGAGTACAAGACAGGCGAACAACAAAACCTTGATGGATCGCATGACAGCCCCCTCCAGGTAAACACGTGTGTTGGACAGAGCATACATCCCAGAGATTGATGTTGGGGCAGACGTTTTCCGCCCTGATCCAAGCTGCTCTTGAACTACATCCCCGCGTACCTCGTCCCTCGAACCCGGCCGTATGCAGGAGGTATCCACATCAGTGTCCGTTGTCGCGAGAGAGCGGCGTCTCTCTGACCAGGCAGCGCGACGCGTCCGGTAGGTCTTAGTTACTGACAACAACGCACTGCAACATGCCGGGTCCTGTGGCAGTTGTGGTGTAGGAGCTTTCCTGGACTGTGAACTGCTGCGTGCTGGCATTGGTGTAGCCGCTGATCAGCATCCCCGGCGCTCCGGACAAGGTACAGACTGGAAGATAGCGTGTACTTGTTGTTTGCACGCCGAGCGCGACTGGAGCATTGCAGGTTGTGCCTACGCTGCCTGCCGTAACCTTGCAGCCGGGCGTGCTTGGTAAGAGCTGAAAGCCGGGTGCGTTCCGTATCGCCCCCACGCCAAGTTGCTGAGCTGAAAGATCCCCGAAGCTGCTCGCCCCGGGAACAATCATGGAGTTGACAGTGCGGCCGACCTGGTCACCCACTTTGTTGAAGACAGGCAGATCGTAGTACTGGATATTTGCTCCAGGCTGGAAGAGCGGCAGCGTAAACAGGTTGGTCTGGTTGTCGAAGTGCAGCTTTCCGATGAACAGGTGGTTGTCAGCGCCCTTTGCCTGCCACTCGATGAGCCTGGTGACCTGCTGGAATGCTCCGTCCGTATGCAGGTCGCTCAGGCTCACGTCGCCGTTCACGCCATGAATGACGAAAAACGAGGAAAGCGGACCGTCGGTGCCGGTGTAGTTGAATGCTGTGCCGTCTACTTTCAGGACGCTGCTGGTTGTAATTTGAACGCTTTCTTTTGGGCCCTCGAAGTGGCCGCCGAATACATCAAGCAGGCCGCCGTGCAGGTAGATGGCGCCGCCGGGCGAGTAGCCCTGCCCGTTGTAGTCAACGCTGTCCGAAATGAGCATCAGCTCCGGCTGTGAGTCCCCCTTGTCGACGATGCCGTAACTGATGTTGTTCAGGATCTGCGTGCCATGCAGGTTCAGGTTTTCGAGCCCCTGTCCTTTCGCGTTGTCGAAGCAGATGCCGTCGAAGTTGTCTTCAATGGCGCTGGCAAAGAAGGCGTCCTGGAAGCCGTAGCCGAAGGTGATGGCGCAGCCGAAGTGGCGAAGGTGAACGCGGCTGAACACCTCCAGGTAGCTCGTCGCTTTAGCGGGCGTGATTGCCCCAGTCAGGTCGCCTCCGAGATACAGTCCGGTCTGGTTGCGCATCGCCCGGGTCCACCGGTCACCGGATGGGTTGTTATTTGGACCGGGTCCGTCAAAGGTGATGTCGTCGACGCCGCCCTCGGTGTAGGTCTGCGGCGATGGCGGGTAGGCTGCTGTCACTGCGCTGATCAGGAACGGTCTCGTCATGGCTCCGACATGCACGACCGCGCCATGGCCGCCGAGGTGCTGACATGGCAGCTTGGTCACACCCTCCGTTGTCCAGGTATAGGTGCCGTTCGGTATTTCGATGTCGCCGCACGTGCCGTTGAGCTGGGCGACCGCCGCAGCCACAGCGGCACCGAGCTCCGTGCCGGTTGCAACAGTGATCGAAACGGCTGGCTGTCCTGGTTGGGCGAGCGCTATCGAGCAGCAGACCGGCAGGCAGAACGGCAGAGAGCGTGAGATCCATCGCATGCAGAAGAGGATGAGCAATCTGCTGCTGCCGTCAACAAGCTTTTCCGGCCAGGCTCACAGCTCTTTAAAGGGCCCGCCTGATTCCAGCCAGGTGGGTCGCGCGCGGGAGGCCGAGGATGGAGCTACCAGGGTGCGGCTTCTGTCGGCTGCGCATTCGTCCGCAGGCGGAGATAGTAGGTGTTCTCGCACTTATTACATCTCCAAGGAAAGAGACCAAACCGCGGCAGGACGTATTTCTCGACGAAGCCCCAGCGCTGGGAGCGCTGCAGCCTGCTTTCGTCACAACGACGGCAGAATGGTTGGCTGTGCGAGGAGGCCTGGCGTGGCTCCACTGGACCCATGACTCTAGTCTGGAACGACGTCGGATAGAGTCGCTACGTAACTTAAGTACCCAACCGCCGAGGTTTGAGGCAGATCGCCAAATCTCTGCCTAAGCAGGACAATCTTCCGGCACTGGCCACACTCCCAGGGAAAGAAGCCGAGATGAGGTAGCAGATACTTCTGCCAGAAACGCTCCGTCGTTGACGGCGCAGTGCTATCCCTTCGCAATCCTGGCAGTGCAGCCGTTCCTTGCCGCCTGCGGCTGGCCTCACTATGCTCATAGGCTGGAGTCTCAGGCCGGAGCACGCTTTCGACCAAGTCACTTTCGTGTTAGCTGATCCGGACGGCGCTCAAGGCGCTTCATCGAGAAGAGCCCCTCAGGTAGGCTGGAGATCGAATGAAGGGGGCTGGTGAGGAGTTGAGAAAAGGGACACGTGCAACTTGGTGCTACGTATTTGCAGCCGTCCTGCTGAGCGTTGCCGCTCCGGCGCAGACAACAACCTTGCAGCACCTTCAATCTTTCCGGCCGTCCGGCAACGGCATCGAGATCACAGCCGGTCCGGGCACCATTCGCATCGAGGCGTTGCGCGATGATGTCATCCGTGTGACGATCTCAGCCACCGCGCAGCTGCCCGAGGATGCCTCCTGGGCGGTGTTGCCAACGGCTCGCGCCGCGCGAGCCATCGTGAAGCCTGAGCAGGATGCGAGCTCGGTAGGCTTCGACACAAAGATGCTGCGCGTCCGCGTCAGCCGCGAGAATCTTGC
Organism: uncultured Acidobacteriaceae bacterium; assembly: GCA_964245435.1. GTDB lineage: Bacteria > Acidobacteriota > Terriglobia > Terriglobales > Acidobacteriaceae > EB88. The sequence continues at coordinate 87,862 of CAXTMF010000005.1, read as the reverse complement.
TCTTAAGGTTACCGACAGCAGCGGCAAAACAATCGTCAGCGATGCGCGACCGATCGAGTTCCGCAAGGATGATGCCGATGGCGACCTTGGTTTTCGCGTGTGGAAGCAGATGCCGGAGAACGAGCACTACTTCGGCCTTGGTGACAAGACCGGGCCGCTCGATCGTCGCGGCTTTGCTTACGAGATGTGGAACACGGATGCATACCGCTTCCAACCCGGTACCGACCCGCTCTACAAAGACATTCCATTCTTCCTGACCGATCGAGCAGGCTCAAGCTACGGACTTTTCCTCGACAACACCTGGCGCTCCAGCTTCGACTTCGGCAAGCTATCGCGCAACGAGTACTCCTTCGGCGCCGAAGGCGGCCCGCTGGACTACTACATCCTGTACGGGCCAACGCCGAAACAGGTGGAGCAGGCGTACGCTTGGCTGACCGGAACAACCGCGCTGCCCCCGCTCTGGTCGCTCGGTTTTCAGCAGTCGCGCTACAGCTACGAGAGCGAGGGGGAGTTGCGCGCGGTGGCTGACCGGCTCCGCGCCGACAGGATTCCCGCGGACGCGGTCTACATGGACATCGACTACCAGGTCAGGAACCGGCCGTTTACGATCGACGCGGCCAAGTTTCCGGATTTTCCGGCCTTTGTGAAGGAGCTGCAGCAGAAGCAGTTCCACCTGGTGATGATCACCGATCTCCATATCGCGCATGCACCCGATCAAGGCTATACGCCCTACGACACAGGCATCGCTGGCGACCGCTTTGTGAAGAACCCTGATGGCTCGACGTTCGTTGGGGAGGTCTGGCCCGGACCATCGTCGTTCCCGGACTTTACCGAGCAGGCAGTCCGCGAGTGGTGGGGCACCCTGTACAAGCAGTTCTACGATGATGGTGCGGCCGGCTTCTGGAACGACATGAACGAGCCATCGGTTTTCGGCACGCCGACCAAGACGATGCCGCTGGATGTGCGTGACCGGATTGACGAACCCGGCTTCGTGAAACGCACCACGACGCAGCGGGAGATCCACAACGTCTTCGGCATGCTCAACGCCCGGGGTACCTACGAGGGCATGCTCGCACTCAAGCCGAACCAGCGTCCCTTCGTGCTGACACGAGCCACCTATGCGGGCGGCCAGCGTTACGGCGCTACCTGGACCGGCGACAATTCCAGTTCCTGGGCGCACCTGCGGCTCAGCACGCCCATGCTGGAAAGCATCGGCATGAGTGGCTTCTATATGGTCGGCGACGACATCGGTGGCTACGCTGGCTCACCGCCAATGGAACTGCTGACGAAGTGGCTCGAAGTGGGAGCCTTTAACCCGATCGACCGCGACCACACAGAGAAGTTTTCTGCGCCACAGGAGCCCTGGGCGGGCGGCCCTGCGGGGGAAGCCGTGCGCCGACGCTACATCGAAGAGCGCTACCGGCTGCTGCCTTACCTTTACAGCACTGCCGAGGAGGCCTCGCGCACCGGCATTCCCATCATGCGCCCGCTCTTTCTCGAATTTCCAAACGCGACCGAGGACCGTCACCCGATTGACCTCGATGCCGGCAACGAGTTTTTGTTCGGACCGGACCTGCTTGTCGCTCCCGCGCCCTTCCCCGAAGAGGTGGAGGACTATGCGGTGACCTTTCCGCCCGTACCCTGGTTCGACTACTGGACCGGACGGCGGGTCGCTCAAGGTCGGCAGCCGTCCACGGCTGCCGCAACGCCTTCCAGCAGTGCTGCCGGGGTAAGCACCGGTGCCGCGCTGGGCATGGGCGCGCTTGAGGCAACCAGGGTGCACCCGGCGAACGATACCCTGCCGGTTTACGTGCGTGGAGGCGCCATCCTGCCGGAGCAGCCGTTGGTCCAGGATACCGAGCAGAAGCCGGAAGGCCCGCTGACACTTCGTGTCTATCCCGGGCCGGACTGCCACGGCACGCTTTACCAGGACGATGGGGTCACCCTTGACTACAAGCAAGGCGCGTACCTCCGCGTGAATTACACGTGCGAGGCCGCGCCCGGGAGCCTGCGGCTGCATATCGGCGCGCGTGAGGGCAGCTTTGCGCCCTGGTGGAACGAGATCGAAGTGGCCGTGTATGACTGGCCGGCGGCAAACGTACAGGCGGCAGTGAATGGCCGACCGGTCACCGGCAGCACCTATGACTCGGAGCACCGGGTGCTCCGCTTGCGTGTACCGGAGAGTGCAGCCGCGTCTGAACTGGTGCTGACCGACGCAGGTGGCCCGGCTACCTTGCACTAAGCAGCAGCCGTGAGAGGGGGCGCTAGTGCGGGCCTGCACACATGCCGCATGTGGGGAACCGTTGCACGCCCTCGCCCGTGTTTTGCCGGGTTCCCGCCAAATCGACTCGTCACATTGACTGCATGAATCAACCCGGAACGGCAGCGCCTACCATAGGGGCGTGAACACTGATCCAGAAATACGCGCCACGCCGGGTGCTGCGTTCCCGCCCGGGCCAGCCATGCTGCCACGCCTGCTGAGCGGCAGCATGTTCCGCCAGGATCCGGTTGAGTTTCTCACTGCAACGGCACAGCGTTACGGCGACCTAGTGCACTTTCGCGGACTCGAAGGTCACGTGTACCAGTTCAACCACCCGGCCCTGATTCAAGAGTTGATGGTCGACAACGAGCGGCGCAATCGCCGCGCCGGAGTGATGCAGCGGGCGCGCGGTGTGCTCGGCGATGGCCTGCTGACCAGCGAGGAGCCCCTGCACATGCGCCAGCGCCGGATGGCGGCGCCGGCGTTCCATCGGCAGCGGGTCGCAGCCTACGGCGACGTCATTGCCGGCTTCGCCGCTGAAAGCAGCGCACGCTGGCAGCCTGGGCTGCTCGATATGCACCCGCAAGTGCTATTGCTGGCGCTCAAGATTGTTGGCAAATGCCTGTTCGACATTGATGCGGAGTCGGACGCGCGCAAGATCGCTGCGGCGGTCGACGCGTTCATGACAAGTCCGCCGCCGGCCTTTCTGCCGTTTCTGGAGCAGATCCAGAAGCTGCCGTTCGGCCCGATGCTGAAGGTGCGCCGGGGTGTTGAGGCGCTGGATGCGCTGATTTACGGCATGATCCGGGAACGTCGTGCGGCTCCCGGGGATCGCGGCGACCTGCTCTCCATGCTGCTTGAGGCCGAAGACACGGAGGCGCCCGCGGTTACCGGCAATGGCGCGGGGAACGCCATGTCGGACAAGCAGGTACGCGACGAGTGCCTGACGGTCATCCTGGCTGGGCACGAAACAACGGCTGACGGGCTCAGCTTTGCGCTCTGGCTGCTAGCAAAACACCCGGAAGCACAGGAGAAAGTGCACGAGGAAGCCGTGCGTGTGCTCGGCGCCCGGCAACCGGCCGCGCCGGACTACCCTGAGCTTCGACACGCGTACATGGTTTTCGCGGAGGCGATGCGGCTCTACCCGCCGGTGTGGGTGCTGGGCCGCAGCTGCGGACCGGAGCCGTATACTTTCCGCGGCTTCACTATCCCGCCTGGCTCAACCCTGCTTGCGCCGCAGATCGTGGTGCATCGCGACCCTCGATTCTGGCAGGATGCGGAGCGCTTTTACCCGGAACGGTTTGCCGCCGACCGGTCCGCAGAGCGGTCTGAGAAGCGGTCTCCGGAGCGCTCCGGAGACGAGAAAGCGCCTCGGCCGAAGTTTGCCTATTTTCCATTTGGGGGCGGGTCGCGGCAGTGCATCGGCGAGTCGCTGGCCTGGATGGAGGGCGTCTTCGTACTGGCCACGATCTTCCGGGACTGGCGTGTGCGACCCGCGCCGGGCGCTCCGGAGGTGCTGCCGGTGACCCCGGCGATCAATCTGCGGCCAACCCACGGAGTGCCGCTTGTCCTAGAGCGCCGGTAAAGGCCGACGAGCGGCCGAGCCTCCGCGGGACCGAGGCCGAAGGCTGTTCTGGTACCGTTCTGCCATGCAGCAATCGCGGCGAGTGCGGGTTATCCTCCTGTCAGCGGCAGCCGCGCTCGCGGCTTCGCTCCTGGCTATCTGGATCAGCTGGCGGGCCACACCACTCGCCAACACACAGCAGCAGCGATTTGATGTCATCCTCGTCCTTGGTACGCCTTCCCGGCCGGACGGCTCGCCCTCGCCCGAGCAGCGTGAGCGGGTGCTCCAGGGGGTGCGCGCATGGCGCAGCGGTGTCGCGCCGCGCATCGTGATGAGCGGCGCCGCCGCCCACAACCGATGGGTCGAAGCGCACTCAATGGCCCTGCTTGCAGAAAGGGAGGGCGTGCCGGCCGAGGATGTCTTCGAGGAGCGGCAGGCGCTTAATACCATCCAGAACGTCTACTACACCGTGGCCATCATGCAGGCCCACGGCTGGCAATCCGCCGAGGTGGTTAGCTCCTGGAGTCATCTTCCCCGGGCGGCGCTGATCCTGGCTCGGTTTCCCATTCTCTGGCGAATGGACGCGGCTCCCTGGCCGCGGGAGCTCAACCTGCTGGAACGCTCCGTCAGGGACTGGAGCGAGGCGCAATATTGTATGAAGCTTCGGCTACTTGGCTTCCCACCTTCGCGCTTTCTCTCGCGCCGAGGCTCCTTTTTCTCGCAGCGTCAACCGCAGATACGGCAGCCGCGGGCTACTGCGGCTTAGTCGGGCTGGTGCTTTCGGCAACGTGGCTGGTTGCGGTACCTGCCCCTGCGGCGTCCGGGAGAGTGTCGCGTACTTCCAGATCCACGACCTCGCCACCGTCGGCGCCCTGGGGCTTGTACGCCAGAACGGCAGGCAGCCCTTCCAGATGGTGGCAGGCGGTGAAGTGGTCCTCACCCCACCAGAGAGTGTCGGAAAAGCCAATGATCAGGCGCCCGTCGCTGGTGAAAGTGACCGGCTTGGCACCAGCGGGCTTGTCGGGCATCAACGTCACACGCAGGCTGTTATCGCCCGGCGTGTTGCTGCAGGTGAACGCCGTGAGTGTGCCTCGCGCCATCTGGGTGTTGGGCGGCAGGTCGAGAACAAGCGGCGGCCCGGGACCGCGCTGGGCATCCGGGATCGCCTGCCAGAGCTCAACCGCCTCATCGTGGTCGGGTCCGAACCAGTGCCCCGCGACATAGCGGGAGTAGCTCGCGGCAAGCGCAGGCTGGTTGCCATGTAACAGGATGTGACCGGTCAGCACGCGATAGCCGGCGCGCCAAGGGTCGAGCTGCTCAGCTTTGTGAGCGTCCTGATAGGCCAGCTGCATCGCTCCCTCCCGCCACTCAATGAGCGCCAGCTCTACATAAACCGGACCGAAGCTCGGTGCCAGCCCAGCAATGTGCCGCAAGCTGACCTGCGTGGCGCGTAGCTGCTCAGGCGTCTGCTGCGCAAGCGGCGTGCCTGACATGGCAAGTGCAAACTGCGAACGCGGCAGGGAAGGGTCCAGTGCGACCGCCTGCTCCCACTCCTTGCGCGCTGCATCGTCCTGGCCTGCTTCGAACAGGAGGAAGCCGAGCTCTTCATGCGCGCCGGCAAGCTTCGGGTCCATCGCCAGGGCCTGGTCAATCAAGGCGCGTCCGGCGGAGCGGTCGCGGGCACCGATGTGGAAGCAGCCCAGCTCGTAGTCGGCCTCGGCGGGGCTGAGCTTACGCTCCGTAAAGCTTTTGGGGTCCGCCAGCGGAAAGGGCGGCAAAACGGCCGCGCTGAACAGGAAGCGCTGCACGTATTGCTGAAAGGCTCGGTCAAAAGCCTGCGGGTCGCCGAAGGTTTGTGTAAAAGCCTTCTGCTGGTCGACCCCATCCTGGAGGAGCCTGACAAACGTGTTCAGCTTGGCGCCATTGCCCATGCCGCTGCCGAAGGTCATGTAATGCACGATCGCCCATGCTTCGGCGTAGAAGAGCTGTACCTTGCTCTCGTCATGCGCGTACGGTGACCGGTCTGTCACCTCAAGGATGTTCGTGACCGGAACGAGCGGTGAACTGCGCAGTACACCAAGGCGCTCAGAGGGCGCGCCGACGTAGATGCGATCGCTTTGGAAGCGCGTGTAGGCGTAGAACTCGGCCAGACCCTCGTCGAGCCACATCGGCAGCCAGTGCGCGTTCGCGTGCAAAACGCTGTGCGTGTACTCGTGGTAGACGATCTGGTGAGTACCACCGTCCCAACCGTCCAGCCGCACGATGGCAAACTGCTTTTCCCAGCCGCGATAGAACTCTCCGGCAACATTGCCGCCGCGGGCTTTCCAGAGCGCCGGCTCCAGCGCGCGCAGCGTCCCGCCATCACGGGCGGCAACGATGGTCAGCGGTGCTCCGTCCGCCAGTTGTTGACTGTTCAGCCGCGAGGCGAAGACCTGCCGCATCTGCTCGAACTCGTTGGCGACTCCCCGTGCATCTCGGGCGGTGCCGTCCGTAAGCACGCGAAAGTGCGGGCTCCGGATTTCGATCCATGTCTGCTCGGCGTAGGCAGCTGGCACGACGAAGGTCAGAAGCAGAACAGGAATGGCAAGGAGGCGCATGGCGCTCATTCTCTGTTTCGGGGCATAACGGGTCAAGCAGGATCGCAACCCGCGCTGTCCCATCATGCGCCACTTCTAGCACCTTGGCTTGTGTTTGCTCGACACGTACCGCGGTGGCCCGCGCATCCTGGTTATCCATATGAGGCTCTAATGGCTATGTCCCTTGTACTGCCCCAAATAGCGCCGCCGGAAGTTTCTGCTGCAGCCGCTATCGCACCGCCGGAGCTGGCGTCGCTCCCGGAAGGCAGGCTTTGGCGTCCGCGCCGCGTCCTGATTACGCCGGATGCGCTCGCTCTGCCGCATGGCCGGATCATGCTGGAGCGTGCGGCATCCTACGGGGCCGAGGTGATCCGGCTCCCAAGCAACCGCCTCGCAGGATTGAACGGCGAGACTGAGCAGAAAACCTACGCGCAGGCCAAGACAAGCTTCGCGATTGTTGTTTCGCCGCCGGGGCAGCGCAAGCTGCAACCGATTCCTCCCTCGGCCGACTGGCAGTTCCACGTCGCCCAGGGTTGCCCGGCACACTGTCAGTACTGCTACCTGGCCGGCTCGCTCACGGGGCCGCCGATCACCCGCGCGTATGCAAACCTCCCGGAGATCCTGGAAGGCTTACGCCCCTATGCCGGAACAGGCAAGGTGACCTCGCGGTCGCGTGATCGCGCGCACGAAGGCACAACCTTTGAGGCTTCCTGCTACACCGATCCGCTCGGGATTGAGCACCTGACCGGGGCGCTCGAAGCATCGATCCGCTTTTTTGGTGACTGGGAGGCGCCGGTGCAGCTGCGCTGGACGACAAAGTTCAACACGGTCGGGCCGCTGCTTTCGCTGCGGCACTACGGGCGGACGCGGGTACGCTTCTCGCTGAACGCAGCGAGCGTCGCCCGCAACTTTGAGGGCGGCACGGCCAGCGTGCCGCAACGGCTCGCCGCTCTGCGGCGGATGGCGCTCGCCGGCTACCCGGTAGGGCTCACAATCGCGCCAATTATGCCCGTCGAGCGCTGGGAGCAGGAGTACACAGCGCTCCTGACGGCGGTGGCCGACGCGCTCCAGGGTCTTGCAGACGTTGACTTGACGGCCGAGCTGATCACGCACCGGTTTACGCCGGGCTCGAAAGAGGTGCTTCTGGGCTGGTACCCGAAAACGACGCTGGACCTGCGTGAGGAAGCTCGAGCGGAGAAGCGAACCAAGTTCGGCGGTTTCAAATATGTGTACCCAAAGGACTCGATGGGCGCGATGCGGGCCTTCTTCCAGGAGCGGATCGCGCAAATCCTTCCGGCCGCGCGGATACTCTACTGGACTTGAGCCGTTGGCGGCATGAGATGGGCGCGACATGCGCCGTTGGTGGCGTGAGATAGGCGCGGGCAGCACTGCCTGTCACCAAATACTTTCCTTTCGCGGGACAGCATGGTTCTGCCTGATCGTTAGGCCCACGTCAGCTGGCCCGCATCCCACCCGGTATGAGCAAGGATCCAATCGCTAACTTCGCTGAACAGCAGTCCTGGACCGCGCCGATCGAAGAGCCTGTACAGGAAGCCATTCGGGGCCTGTTCCACAGCATGGGCGATACCGGGCATACGATCCGGAACCTCCTGCATGGCAGCTGGCTTAACCTGCCGCTTCATTCCATCCTTGTGGAAATACCGGTTGGTTCCTGGACTGCGGCAGTCGCATTTGACTCAGTAGCTGCTCTTGGCGGCAGCTCCAACTTCGACATAGCAGCCGATGCCGCAGTGGGGTTCGGGCTGCTTGGAGCTGCCAGTGCGGCCATCACCGGGCTGAACGACTGGGCCGATGTGAAAGGCGCGCCGCAACGGATCGGCGCTGTACATGGCCTGCTGAACGTGGTCTCAATGGGACTCTTTAGCGCGTCGTGGCTTGCCCGGCGCAGAAGCGGCTCGCGAACGGAGGCCCGGGTGCTGGCAGCTGTTGGGTTTGCGGTGGTAGCTGTCTCGTCCCATCTTGGCGGCAACATGGTCTATGAGCATGGCGTCGGCGTACAGGACACTCGCCCCTTGGACTAGGCTTTCTGAGTCGTGCGAGGATGCCAGGCATGACCGTCGGGCGACACCTCTTCGGGAAGCGAGGTTTACTACGGGCCTCACTCGCGTGGGCTGCGCGTCGATCTCTGATCGCTGCCGTTCTCCTTGCTTCCCTGGTCAGCGCAGCAGCAACAGCCCAGGCGGAAGACGGCTCGGCTGCCTGGCTTCGTTATGCGCGACTTTCCGGTGCGGCTGCGAGCAACTGCGCTGCTCTCCCGCATACGCTGAGTCTGCTCGGAAGTGAGCCGGGAATCCAGACAGCAGCCAGCGAGCTTGAGCAAGGTTTGTCCGGCATATGCGACGCAGAACTTTCAACGGGCGAAGAGCTACCAGCCGGGGACGCGCTTGTGCTGGGCACGGTTCGGCAGATTGAGGCCGTGCTACCTGGGTGGCGGCCAGCCAGAGAGCCAGGCGAGCAGGGCTTTGTGCTCGCGCAAACAAGCGCTAATGGGCATCGCTACCTTGTTATCGCCGGTGCGGACCAGCGCGGGGCGCTGTACGGTGCGTTCGCTCTGCTGCGTCTCATCGGCCAAGGCGGCAGCGGCCCGCTCCGCCTAAATGAGACGGAAACACCAGCCGCTTCTATCCGCTGGGTCGACCAGTGGGACAATCTCGACGGTTCCATCGAGCGCGGTTATGCCGGGCGCTCCATCTTTTTCGAGAATGGCGGTGTGCGCCCCGATCTGAGCCGGGCTCGCGCGTATGCTCGGCTGCTCGCCTCGGTCGGCATCAATGGCATCACGCTCAACAACGTAAATGCCAGCGTACGCATGCTCTCGCCGGAGGTGCTGGGCGGCGTGGCCCGGATTGCTGACGCGATGCGGCCGTACGGTGTTCGCGTCGCGTTGGCGGTCAACTTCAGCACCCCGCAAGCGTTCGGCGGCCTCCCGACCTTCGACCCGCTCGACTCGAGGGTTCAGGCTTGGTGGCGTGGTACGGCCGATCGCATTTACGCGAAGATCCCGGACTTCGCCGGGTTTACAGTCAAAGCCGATTCCGAGGGCAAGCCGGGGCCCGCACAGTACGGACGCTCGCCGGCCCAGGCAGCAAATACCCTCGCGCGAGCGCTGCATCCGCATGGCGGTCTGGTTTTGTACCGCGGCTTTGTCTATCACGGGCTCGACTGGCACGACCTGAAAGCGGATCGAGCCAAGGCTGCCTACGATGCTTTCCACCCGTTTGACGGGCAGTTTGACGAGAATGTCGTGCTCCAGATTAAGAACGGCCCGATCGACTTCCAGGTGCGTGAGCCCGTCTCGCCGATCTTTGCCGGGCTCGAGACGACGAACGAAGCGATGGAGGTGCAGATCAGCCAGGAGTACACCGGGCAGCAACGTCACCTGGTTTATCTCCTGCCGCAGTGGAAGACTGCGCTCGATACCGATATGCGTGCCGGCAACCGCTCGACACCGGTACGCGAGATCGTGACGGGCCGGACGTTTCATCGCCCGCTGGGCGGCTTTGTCGGCGTTGCGAATGTTGGGCTGGACGCGAACTGGCTGCACCACCCGCTGGCGCTGGCGAACCTGTATGGCTTCGGCCGTCTGGCCTGGGATCCGGAGCTCTCCTCGCAGGCGATCATCAGCGAGTGGACCCGGCTCACCTTTGGAGGGGACCCGCTGGTCGACAGGACGATTGAAGGCATGGAAATGCGCTCGTGGGGTCTCTATGAGAGCTACACAGGGCCTCTCGGGGTAGGCACGCTGGTCGACAGTAACGGGCATTTTGGTCCGGATCCTGGTTCCTCAGAGCGCAATCCGTCTGGTCAATGGCTGCGCGCCGACCACGAAGGCGTCGGAATGGACCGCACGGTTGCGACCGGCACCGGCTTTATCGGGCAGTACCCGCCTGAGCTCGCGCGGGTGTACGAGTCGCTCGCAAGCTGCCCGGACAATCTGCTGCTCTTTCTTCACCACGTGCCGTACACCTACCGACTTCACACAGGCAAGAGCGTGATTCAGCATGTGTACGACTCGCACTATGAGGGCGCCGAGGGCGCTGCCCAGCTCGTGAGGGCGTGGGAAGGTCTGAGAGGGCGCATCGACTCGGAGCGCTTCGACCAGGTTTCGCAGTTGTTACAGTTGCAGGCCGGGCTTGCCGTCGTTTGGCGCGATGCCATTACAAAGTGGTTTCTTGCGCAGTCCGGCATCTCCGACGCGAAAGGCCGGGTTGGCCACTATCCGGATCGGGTGGAAGCAGAGAACATGAAGCTGACTAGCTACACGCCTGCTGCTGTCACGCCGGTCGAGGCGGCATCGGACGGGAAAGCTGCGGTGTGCCCGGCGAAGAGCTGCTCGGCGACCCTCCTTGTTGCTCGACCGACTGGCGCGTACCGTATTTCGGTCGGCTACTACGATTACAGGCAGGGTGCTTCCGCGTACTCATTGACGCTCAATGGCCAGCCGATCGCTCAATGGGTCGCCGACAGCGATCTTCCTGTCACCGGTCCGGTGGCCGGAAGGATGGACGGCAGTACAGCGACCCGCTATACAGTGCCTAAACCAGTCCAGTTAAAGCCGGGCGATGTGCTGGTTCTCTCCGGGCAGCCTGACCAGTCCGAACCGGCGCCGGTCGACTACCTGGAGCTGGTCCCAGTGCAGAGCCGGGATGCAGGTAAGGGAAGCTCGGGTGTGTTCTCGCAAACCCGGTAGCGTGGGTGGCAGCCCAAGGAGACATTCGCAGGGCATTGTAGGTAGCACTTCAGCTTCCGGTGTAGAGTTGGGCTGCAGCTTTTGTGGGATGCGTCAGAACCTCCAGAGCAGGGGCAGAAAAGTTGAGAAAGCTGAAACCCATTCTTCTATGTGGTGCGTTCTATGAATAGAGAGCTGACTGGGCAGGGCACGGCAGAAGATGACGGCAGCCTGCTCAACCGCGTTCGCGGGGGAGATCAGCAAGCAATGGTGACGCTCTTCGACCGGCATTCCTCCGTGGTTTATGCGGTGGCTCTGCGGGTCCTGAGCGATCCATCGGGCGCGGAAGATGTCATGCAAGAGATATTTCTGCGTATCTGGCGTAAACCTCCGGTGATGGAAACACTTTCTGGCAGTCTGGCGGGTTGGTTTGCCGTGCTTGCACGCAACCGTGCCATCGACCAGCTGCGGCGGCGCCGCCCTGCGGATTCGCCGGAGGATGTTGTGCTGTTGTCGAACGTGGATGTAGCGGCAGAATCGGAGCGGAATCTGTTACTGGCAAAAGCCCGCAACATGATGACCGCATTGCCGGAAGAGCAGCAAACAGTGCTCGAACTGGCGTTTTTTGACGGGCTCAGTCACTCCGAGATTGCGGAGCGGCTTCACAGCCCGCTTGGTACGATCAAGACCCGGCTCAGGCGCGCTGTCCTGACGCTGAGAAAGGCAGCCCAGGCATGAACGGGACCGAACATATCGCTGTTGAAGATCTGGCGTTGTTCGCGCTGCTGCTTCTCAGTGAGGAAGATGCAGCGCCCATACGCGCGCACCTTGCTGCCTGCGGCGAGTGCAGCGGGGAGCTGAAGCAGGTTCGCGAGGATCTAGCCACCTATGCATTGGCGGTTGAGCCGCTCGAGATTCCGCAAGGAGCTCGAGACAGGTTCATGACCAAGCTTGATGCGGAGCCGCACGCTGCGCGCACGAGCGTGGGACCCGACGAGGCTTCCGGGTCGCGTGCCGTTGCGGCATCTTCCGGGATTGGCCTTGTCGACCGGAAGCCGAGCTCGCGTCCGGCGACCGCGAAGGTTCTGCCGTGGGTCAGCTGGATCGGCTGGGCTGCAGCCGCCGCTGCGGTTGTGGCAGCGGTGAACCTGAAGCAAGACCGTGACGGTTTGCGCGCCGCGCTTCAATCCGAGCACGAACAGACGGCTCGTCTTCAGGCGAACGAGGCGCAGGCGCGGCACATTCTCGGGACTCTGACTGACCCTTCCGCTGTTCGCGTAAACCTGACGATTCCGAAGGCACCGAGTACGCCGGCAGCCAGGGCTACGTATGAGCCGAAGAGTGGGACGTTATTACTGCTTGCAAGTAATCTCCAGCCGCTCGCTCAGCAGAAGGTGTATGAGCTCTGGCTGATTCCAGCCGATGGCAGCAAGCCGGTCGCGGCTGGGACGTTCTCGCCGGACGCGCACGGCAATGCGAGTCTGCTCGTGCCCACGCTGCACGGTGCGGTAGCAGCCAAGGCCTTCGGGATCACGGTCGAGCCTGCGGGTGGGTCTGTAACACCGACGATGCCAATTGTGCTTGCCGGTGCTCCTGCCTGAGCGGCGTTGCAGTTGTCAATAAGAAAGAGATTACTTGGGACACAGGAGCGGCTCGCGCGAGCCGCTCTTTTCTTTGCCGCAGGGCAATCCGCGCGTAGGATTGGGACGTTTCACAATCAACGGTAGACAGTGATCGCAGCCGTTCAAAGAGAAGGGTTATGAACAATCTCAAAGCAGTAATGCAAAACAAAGTATCTCGCCGCAAATTCATTTCCGGAGTCAGTGCCGGTCTGGGCGCGACGGCCGCCGTTTCCCTAGCGGCTGGCTGCACCGGCAACAGCACCAGCGGCACACCCACGCCCACACCAGCGCCGGTCGCTGGCATCACGGATACGGCCATTCTGAATTTCGCGCTCAACCTCGAGTATCTGGAAGCGGAGTTCTATCTTCGCGCGGTGACAGGCAACGGCCTGCCGACCGCCGATATCGGCACTAATCCGGGTACGGTCACGGGTGGTACACAGGTGCCGTTCATGACGCCCGCAATCCAGCAGTATGCGGTTGAGATTGCGAATCACGAGCAGGCCCATGTGGAATTTCTGCGCACAGCGATCACATCTCTGGGTGGCACGCCGGTCGATCGCCCGATGATCGATTTCACGGACGCCTTCAACACGGCAGCTTCCGCTGCGGGAATCGGCTCGAGCTTTAACCCGTTTGCCGATGAGAATAGCTTCGTGGTTGGATCCTTCGTGTTCGAGGATGTGGGCGTGACGGCTTACAACGGTGCGGCGCCGCTCATCACGAACAAGCAGACTGTTCTGGCAGCCGCAGGCAGCATCGTTGCGGTGGAAGCGTACCACGCCGGCCTGATTCGTACCCTGCTGGTTTATCTCGGTCAGACTTACATCAACTACGCCGACCAGATCGCAGCGCTGCGCGCTTCGGCGGACATAGCGGTCACGGGCGGCACAAGCGCAGAAACTCCGCTTTCGACGACGACGATCGTCAACGCCGCCTCCGGGACGTCGCTGGGCTACTCCCGTTCAACGGACCAGGTGCTGCATATCGTGTACCTCAATCCGAATCCAGGAGTCACCAGCAAGGGCGGCTTCTTCCCGAATGGTATGAACGGAACGATCACTGCGTCGGCTTCCTAGCCTGGTCGCACAGCTGAAGGAGAATGTATGGAAAACGTCGCAGAAGTGATCGAGCAAAAGAACGAAACACGGCGCAGCCGCCGGGCCGCCATGATGCTGGGTGGAGCCGCGATTGCTGGTATGGCGATGAGCCGCGCACTGCAGGCGCAGTCGGCCACCATGGACGCCGAAATCCTCAACTTTGCACTCAACCTCGAGTTTCTCGAGGCGCAGTTCTACACGCTCGCGACCGCGGGTGTCACGATCGACAAGCTCGGCACGCCCATCCCGATCACCAGCGGCAGCGGCGCAGCTGGCGGTACGGTGACGCTCAAGCCGAACTTCGCCGCTGTTCCATTTACGGCCGGCTCCCAGGCGCAGAACTACGCCATGGAGACCGCGACTGAGGAGCAGAACCACGTCAAGTTCCTGCAGGGCGCCCTGAATGCGAGCGGTGCGAATGCAGCAGTAGCGATGCCAAACATCGATCTCTACAACAGCTTCAACGCACTGGCGCAGGCAGCGGGAATCAGCGGCGGGTTCGATCCTTTCGCAAACCCCACAAACTTCCTGATCGGCGCGTTTATTTTCGAGGACGTTGGCGTAACCGCATACCTAGGGGCGGCTCCGCTGATCCAGAGCTCGGCGTACCTGACTGCGGCTCTTGAGATCCACGCGGTGGAGGCATACCACGCTGGGAGTGTTCGTACGCAGATCTTCCAGGCAGGCGCACCAGCCACCACGATCTCCGAAGCAGTTGCGGCGACGCGCGCGAAGCTCGACGGCAGCAACCCCCCTGACGACATCGGTGTCGGCACGCAGACGACGCCGATCGGTACCGGATCGACGATCGTGGACGTGAGCCTGACCGGCCCCAGCCCGGCGCGGGTGGTGCCTCGGACGACTACGCAGGTACTGAGCATCGTCTACGGCGGCGGTGCGGCCGGAACAGGCGGCGCGTTCTTCCCGAATGGGCTGAACGGCTCCATCCGGTAAGCGGCCTCACCGCGATAGCGGAAGATTCTCACCACACTCTTCACCGAAGGCGTTGGACCCAGTGTCCAGCGCCTATTTTTTGCTTCCGGACATCGCTGCTTCAGAAGACTGACGCTCCGCGCTGCGGGCCTTAAAATGAAGCTGCGGAGACCGCCGGTTATGGAAGCGAACGAAGTGCAGGAGCTGCACGAGCAGCATGAGCATGCCCGCGAGGGCGGTGAGGGCGAAGGGCGCAGCGGCGGCCTGAAGTCAATCAGCTTCACCATGAGCCTGCTCGCCGTACTCGTTGCCGTTATCACTGTGCTCGGGCACCGGACCCACACGGAAGCCGTGTTGATGCAGGCGCGGGCAAGCGACCAGTGGAACCTGTACCAGGCAAAGAAGATCCGGCAGAACGAGACCCAGCTTGCCGCCGACCTGCTGAGCTCGCTTGCGCCGAAGGGCGGCACGGGGAATAGCGCGGGCGCCTCCGCGATGGTCTCGATTTACAAGGCCCATCTGACCAAATGGAACAGCGACCTGGAGCAGGAGCAGGAGAGAGCGCGCCAGTTTGAGGAGGGAGTGGACCGCGCTGAGAGAAAGGCCCGCAGCTTTGATCTGAGCGAGGCACTGCTCGAGATCGGCCTGGTTATCACATCCATCACTCTGCTCACGCGGCAGCGCGCCTACTGGTTCCTCGGGCTGGTCTTCGGCCTGGGCGGTATGGCGGTAGCGGCGCAGGGCCTGCTGCTTCACTAAGGCATCTTGGTGATGAGCGTGGCGCGAAGCCTGCAGTGGCTGCTGTTTGCAGCGGCCGTCTTCTTGAGCGGGGCTAGCGTAGCAGTGGGGTACGCGCAGGCAGCTCCTACGCACGTCGACCATGGCCCGAATGGACAGCCCCAGCTTGCCAAACACTATGTCATCCTGCTCTCCGTAAGTGGTTTTCGCTGGGATTACACGCAGAAGTACGGCGTGCGAAGTCTCCTCGCCATGGCCGCGAACGGTGCGAGTGCGCCTGAAGGCATGCTGCCGTCTTATCCTGCTGAATCTTTACCGAACGCGTACACGCTGGTGACGGGGCTCTACCCGGAACATCACGGGATGGTCGCCAACAGTTTCCGCGGTGAAGATCGCACGCGCTCTTTTCACCTGGAAGATGTCACGTCGGAGAGCGACGGCAGCTGGTATGGCGGGGTGCCGCTCTGGGCGATGGCCGAGCAACAAGGTATGCGCACCGCCTGCTTCGCCTGGCCGGGCGCAGACGCGGCGATCGCCGGATCACGACCATCGGACTACCTCGGTCCGAACGCGGAGGTGCCGGATGCTGCGCGCGTCGAGCTGGCTCTCGCTGCCCTGAAGCGGCCGGAAGCCGTGCGACCGCATCTTGTAACCCTGACCCTTGCGGATGTGAGCCGTGCCGCCGAGCAACACGGTCCCGAGAGCTCCGAGGCGCGCGATACCGTCGTCGCACTCGATGCGTTGCTGGGGAAGTTGCGGACCGGCATCACCGCGCTTCACCTACCGGTGGATCTGATTGTCGTCAGCGACCATGGACTGGCCGCAACCGCTGGCGGCTGGATCAGCCTGGACCGCTACGCTGACCTTTCCAAGCTGGAAACATCCGGCTCACTGCTCTACGCAGGTAGCGATGCGGATGCGCAGCGGGCGTACGAGCAGCTCAAGATCGCAGACTCGCATTTTGTCGTGTACCGGCGCGCCAACCTGCCCAAGGAACTGCATGCCAGCAGCAACGCGCGTGTGGGCGATCCGGTGATTGTGCCGGCCGCGCCAGTTGCCATCCGCGCACATGCGACGGAAGCGGGCCAGCCGGATCCGCCTCCGTCGGCGGGTTTGGGCGGCTACGATCCCCGGCAGATCGCAGAGATGCGGGCGATCTTTTACGCCGAGGGCCCAGATATTCGGCCGAGAATCAAGCTCAAGCCGTTTGAAAATATCAACGTCTTCCCGCTGCTGAGCGGGATACTCGGGCTCCAGCACGGGCCGGTGGATGGCAGCGCCGCAGTGCTCTCGTCAGTACTAGTTGGCCCTCCATAAGACCACTGGGCAGGCGCATCAGGCTGCAGTTACGCGCTCGCCGTGGATGAAAGTCGCGAGCAGCTTGCCAGCGGGCGAAAACACATTCACGCCGGCAATCTGATCCCCGGCAAGCTGTCCGGCGAAATGCTCCAGTCCGGTCATGCGCGCTGGATTGCGCGCTGCTGCATAAAGAGCCTGTTCGAGAGGCACGCCTGCATAGCGGATGTAGTTCTCTACAGCGCGATCCATGGTCAGGGTTGAACCGGCGAGAGTGTCGACGCCGGTGACGCACCGTCCATCCGTGACCTGCACGTCAAGCTCACCTAGCTTGTAGGTGCCGTCGGGCATGCCGGTCGCACTCATTCCATCTGTCACGAGGATGGCACGATCAGCGGGCTTGGCGCGGGCGAATAGCTTGACGATCGCGGGATTGACGTGGAGCCCGTCGCAGATCAGCTCGGCATAAAGCGAGTCGTTCGCGAGCACGGCACCGGCAATGCCGGGCTCACGCTGAGTGAGCCCGCGCATGGCGTTGAAGGTATGCGTGGCCGAGCTCGCGCCGGCTTCCATCGCTGCGTAGGCTGCTGCCGAGTCGCCGTCGCTGTGACCGATCGACACGCGCACGCCGAGCGCGACGGCATGGGCGATCAGCTCGATCGCGCCGGGCAGCTCGGGCGCAATAGTCATCAGCACAACCCGGCCCTCGGCCGCCTCCCACATCGCGTTGAAGAAGGGGATCGAGGGCTCGAGCAGCTTGTCCGGAGGGTGCGCACCCCGCTTCGCGTGCGAAAGGAAGGGGCCTTCCAGGTGAATGCCGAGTGGACGGGCTTCGCCCGGCTGCGGCTCCCTGGCGATCAGCTTCGCCAGGCCGGCGAGCGAGCGAAGAGTCGGATCTTTGGGAGCGGTGATGGTGGTTGGCAGGTACGCGCCAACGCCGTGCTGGGCGAGAAAGCGACCGATGACGCTTAGTGCTTTTTCGCTCGCCTCCATCACGTCGCGGCCGCGGCAGCCGTGGGTATGGATGTCGAAGAAAGCCGGTGCGATCGTCGCGCCGGGAAAGTCATGGGTGCCTGGCTTGGATGAATTGGCGCTATCTACTTCGAGGTAAGCGCGATCAATCCGTCCATCCTCGGTAAGTATGTGGGCGGCAGTGATGGTCTGCTTCATACCGGCTTTCTCGTCCCCAATGTACATGGCCCAGACTGCGCCTAGAATTAAGAGCGATGACCACGCAGGAAAAGAAGCGGATCGGCATTCATCTTTCGACCGCCGGTGGGGCGTATACGGCGGTAGAGCGCGCTCGGGATGTCGGCGCAAACACGTTTCAGATCTTTACCTCCAGCCCGCGCACCTGGCGTGCCGCGCCGGTTGCAGCCGAGGTCGCTGCGAAAATGCGGAGCCTGCGCGAGCAGTACGACATCGGGCCGGCCGTGGTGCATGCCAATTACCTGATCAACCTGGCTTCGCAGAACGATGATGTTCGGGAGAAGTCGACCTTGGCATTTCGGGGCGAGGTCGAACGCGCACTCGCACTAGGCTCGGAGTTCCTGGTGCTGCACCCGGGAAGCTGGAAGGGGCTGACGCGCGAGGAAGGATTGCGCCGGGCGGCAACAGCGATCGAGAGCGCGGTCGAGGGGATGAACTTCAGCGAAAAACCGTTTCAGCTTCTCATTGAGAATACGGCTGGCTCGGACTTCTCGCTCGGCGCCAACCTGGAGCAGGTTGCTGAGCTGATCGCGCTGCTGCGCGCACATCTGCCGGTTGGCGCCTGTCTGGATACCTGCCATACGCACGTTTCGGGCTACGACATTGTGACCGAGAGCGGCTGGGAGCAGACGGTCGCTGAGATCGGGAGCACCATCGGCCTGGAGCACGTGCGGGTGTGGCACATGAACGACGCCAAGGCTGCCCGCGGCTCGAAGCTCGATCGGCATGAGCACATCGGCGAAGGCCAGATCGGTGCCGGGCCGTTCCGGCGGCTCCTCAACGATGCGCGCTTCGCACATTGCGCATTCATCGCGGAAACGCCGGTGGATGAGCCGTCGGACATCGAGAAAGATGTGCGTGCGCTGCAAGGGCTGTATGCGCTTGGGGCGCGGAGCCGCGCGACCTAGCCGAGCGCAGGCTTGCGGGGCTGCGCAGCCGGGTAAAATGGAGTTCCCATGGAAGACGCCGCGAGCACGCCAACCATCCCGAACGAAGAGAAAGAAGCCCGCTATACCCCTGCTGCGATCGAGGCGAAGTGGGCCGAGCGCTGGGCAGAGAATCCGGAGCTGTACGCGGCTGAGCCCGCCGGCTCGGGCAAGCCGAAGTACTACGTACTGGAGATGTTGCCGTACCCTTCCGGGCAGCTGCACATCGGGCATGTTCGCAACTACGCCATCGGCGACGCGCTGGCTCGCTACAAGTGGATGCAAGGCTTTAACGTGCTTCACCCTATGGGCTGGGACGCGTTTGGGCTGCCGGCCGAGAACGCGGCGATCAAGAATGCGACGCCGCCGCGCGAGTGGACCGAGAACAACATCGCCGCGATGAAGCGGCAGTTCCAACGCCTTGGCATGGCTTTTGATTGGCGCAATGAGGTCACGACCTGCCTGCCGGAGTACTACCGCTGGAATCAGTGGTTCTTCATCCGCATGTTTGAGCGTGGCCTGGCCTACCGCAAGCAGAGCAAGGTGAACTGGTGCCCGCAGTGCGCGACCGTGCTGGCAAATGAGCAGGTGGTGGACGGCTGCTGCTGGCGGCACGAGGACCAGATCGTTGAGCTGCGCAACCTCCTGCAGTGGTTTCTGCGCACGACCGAGTACGCGCAGGAGTTGCTGGACGGCCTGAACGAGCTCGGAGGCTGGCCCGAAAAGGTACGCACGATGCAGCGCAACTGGATCGGCCGGTCCGATGGCGCGGAGGTCTCGTTTGCGGTGGTTGCGGGCGAGCGCATGCAGGGCGATGAGGGCAAGACAGTGCTGCCGGAGAGCCGTGTGACCCTGACCGGCGACCACATCACGGTATTTACCACGCGGATCGATACGATCTATGGAGCGACGAGCCTGCAGCTGGCGCCGGAGCACGCGCTGGTGACTGGCTGGGCGGCTGCCGATGCGGCGTTGCAGGTGCACGTGGAGGCGATGCTGGAGCAGCAGCGTGCTGCGCGTGAGGCCGGCGAGATAGCCACGCTCGACAAGCATGGCTCGTTTACTGGCCACTATGTGCAAAACCCATTTACGGGCGAGCTGCTGCCTGTCTGGATCGCAAACTACATCCTGGCCGATTACGGCACGGGCGCCATCATGAGCGTGCCGGCGCATGACGCGCGCGACTGGGAGTTTGCCGGCAAGTATGGGCTGCCGGTACGCGCCGTGGTCGAGGTGCCGGGCGCGGAGAATACCCTGCCGGTGCTGGCGGACTCGGATACCGACGCAGGCGCAGTCTTGGTGAACTCCGGCCCGTGGAGCGGTCTCGGCTGTGCCGAAGCGCGCGTACAGCTGAGCGCTGAAGCCGAACGGGGTGGCTTCGGCAAAGCAACTGTAACGTACCGGCTGAAGGACTGGGGCGTCAGCCGGCAGCGGTACTGGGGCACCCCGATTCCGATGCTCTACTGCGAGCAGTGCGGAATTGTGCCCGTACCTGACGACCAGCTGCCCGTACTGCTGCCCGAGCAGGTGAAGATCACGCAGCAGGGTGGCTCGCCACTCGCGCAGGTTCCTGAGTTCGTCAACGCGACCTGCCCGAACTGCGGCGGCGCGGCACGGCGCGAAACAGACACAATGGATACTTTCGTCGATTCCAGCTGGTACTTCTATCGCTACATCGACGCGCACAACAGCCAGGCGCCGTTTGCGAAAGAGGCTGCTGCCTACTGGTTCCCAATCGACCAGTACATCGGTGGCGTGGAGCACGCGATCCTGCACCTGATCTACTCGCGCTTCTGGACGAAGGTGATGCGCGACATGGGGCTCGTTTCCACGGATGAACCGGCGGCGCGGCTGTTTACCCAGGGTATGGTCGTGAAGAACGGCGCGAAGATGTCGAAGTCCAAGGGCAACGTTGTGTCGCCGGACGATATGATCGCCGCGTACGGCGCCGATGCGACGCGCATGTATGCCCTGTTCGCAACGCAGCCGGACCGCGACCTGGAGTGGCAGGAGGAGGGCGTCGCGGGCGTGACCCGCTTTCTGGCGAAGGTGTATCGCTTTGTTCGCAGGCATGCTCCGGCAGCAGCCGGAGCGCAGCCGGAGCTCACGCCGACCATCCTCAGCACCGCGGAGCGCGATGTACTGCGCAAGCTGCACCGGACGATCGGCAAGATCACGGATGATTTCAATGATCGCTGGCACTTCAACACCTGCATTGCCGCAGTTATGGAGCTCCTAAACACCCTCACTGCTGCCGATGACGCGTTCGTCTCGGGCGAGATTGGGCCGCCTGTGACAAAGCATGTGCTGCGCAGCCTGGTGCTGCTGCTTGCACCCTTCGCTCCCTACCTTGTCTGCGAACTGTGGGAGGAGCTGGGCGAGCAGGGCGGGGTACTGCGCGCGCCCTGGCCAGTCTACGACCCCGAGCTCGCTCGCGAGAATGAAATGGAGCTGCCGGTGCAGATCAACGGCAAGCTGCGGACGGTGGTTCGCCTGGCGGCCGATGCCGGCGAGCCGGCCTTACGCGAGGCTGCGCTGGGCGACGCGAAAGTACAAGCCGCGCTTGCGGGCAAGAAGGTTGTCAAGATGATCGTGGTGCCGGGTAAGCTGGTGAACCTGGTAGTGCAGTAAGCTGCAGTGTGCTCGCGTGGGCGTTTCAGCATAGTCTGTCTCCAACCACTACAAGAAGAGTGGAGCTGTAAAGAAAGTCGTCATCCTAAGCGCAGCGAAGAACCTGCTTTGCTTTGTAAGCGCCGAGCAGGTCGCTCATCGCTCTGCTCCTGAGAGCAGGCTTTCGTGGAGTGCGGCGTGTAGATCTCAGTACTGAAGCGGGCAGCAGCCAACTTGAACAACGCACGAGTTACTCAACGGAGCGGTAGAGATGAGAGCCCCCGGGATGGCGAATGTGACCCAGTCCCGGCCGTCTCTGCTGCTTGACATCCTGAGGCAGCGGCCAGAGCTCCTGCTTTACGAATTGTCCTGGCGCTGGTTATGCGGGACGCTTCTTCTGATGCTGGCCGGCTTTGACGCTCTGCGTGTCTGGCACGCAGCGCTGCCCGCACTGCACGCGACCGGCATGCTCACCCTTACGAAAGATTCGATCGTTGAAGAGCCTTCCGTCCTTCTAGACAGCTTTTCCGCCGCGGCCGCGATCCTCGAGCCGCCTCTTGTGCGCGCTGTTCTGGGTCTGCTGCCGCTGGCCTGTTTCTGCTGGATCGCTGCTTTCGCCTTGGGCCGCACGGCTATGCTCGCAAGCTACGACGCTCGACTGCCCAGTAGACCCTGGTTCCTGGCGGGATGCCAGGCTTGCAAGCTCAGCGGCGGCATCGCTCTTGGTCTGCTGTGGACAAGCCTGATAGAAGCCGCAGGCATGCTGCTGCGCGGTGAGGCGCCAAGCCTCTTGCTCTACTTGCTCCTGATAACAGGCCTAACTGTAGCCGCACTCCTGCTGTGGGGCCAGCTCGCTGGTAAGGTGCAGGCCACTATGGCACTTGGCCTGGTGGAAGGGCTTTCTATATCAGCTGCGCTTCGACGGGCTTTTGAGCTGCCGGACGCGCTCCTGATGGAGCGCGCGAAACGCTTCCGGCAGGCAGCGCGCAAGACCAGACTGTATACCTTTGGGCCCGCGTTTCTGATCTCGCTGCTGCCTTCGCCATTTCACGGCCGCTGGCTGCTCCTTCTCTGGTACGGCTTGCTGTCGCTTGTTCCGCTGGCTGCGTCAAACGCTGCGAGGCTTGGGGCGTTTCTCGCCCTGATCCGCGAAATTCGCGAGGAGCTGGCAGAGCGGGCTGCGGCGATGCCGGGCGTCTCGGCTGAGAGAATCAGGCTTTAGACTGAGGTGGTGGATGCCCCTGCAAGCTCTTCTACCTCCGCCAGCTCGTCTTCCATCGTTATTCTTGATTTCGGCGGTCAGTATACGCAGCTGATTGCGCGCCGCATTCGCGAGCTGCAGGTTTTCTCCGCCGTGCTGCCGTGCACCGCCTCGCTCGCCGAAATCCAGGCACTGCAGCCACGCGGGATCGTTCTTTCTGGTGGGCCTTTCTCCGTTTACGACACGGATGCGCCTGCAGCGGACCCGTCGGTGCTCGCGCTCGGCGTTCCGGTGCTGGGCATCTGCTATGGATTGCAGTTCATTGTGCACCACCTTGGCGGCAAAGTGCGCCCGGCAGACCGGCGGGAGTACGGCGATGCGGAGGTAACGCTTCTTGACCCGGAGACGCCGCTCTTCGCCGGTTTGCCGCGTACTTTGCGCGTGTGGATGTCGCATGGCGACGAGGCGCTGGACCTGCCGCCCGGATTTCACGAAACCGCGCGCACACCGAACGCGCTTGCCGGGATCGCGGACCCGGAGCGGCGTATCTGGGCGGTGCAGTTCCACCCAGAGGTGCAGCACACGCGCGAAGGCACCTCACTGCTCCACTCCTTCGTGCTCGGCATCTGCGGAGCGTCGGCTGACTGGACGCCGCGACACTTCGTTGAGGAGACTATCGCAGCCATCCGTGCACGGGTGGGCAGTTCGCACGCCATCTGTGCTATCTCGGGCGGAGTCGACTCCTCGGTCGCTGCGGTGCTGGTCCATCGCGCCATCGGCGACCAGTTGACCTGCGTCTTTGTCGATAACGGCGTGCTGCGCAAGGACGAGTTCCGCAAGGTACAGGCCAACCTCCGAGACAATCTCGGGTTGAACCTGGTCGCGGTCGATGCGAGGGAGCGCTTTCTTGCAAAACTCGCGGGAGTGACCGATCCGGAGCAGAAACGTAAGGCGATCGGGCGCGAGTTCATTGAGGTGTTTGATGAGGAAGCCGCACGCATCCTTACCCGTGCCGCGGGCGGAGCTGACGCTGCCGCCGCAGAGCGGGACGGCGGCGGCGTCGCCTGGCTGGTGCAGGGGACGTTGTATCCGGATGTAATTGAGTCCTCGTCGGTAAAGGGCCCTTCGCAGACGATCAAGAGCCACCACAATGTGGGCGGGCTGCCGGAAACCATGAAGCTCAAGCTGATTGAGCCGCTACGCGATCTGTTCAAGGACGAGGTCCGGCGCATTGGCCGGGACCTCGGCATGCCTGAGGACATTTTGGGTCGACAACCATTCCCTGGGCCCGGGTTGGCTGTGCGCATTCTCGGTGAGGTGACTCCGGAGCGCGTCGCGATCCTGCAGGAAGCGGATCAGATCGTAGTGGATGAGATCAAAGCAGCCGGCCTCTACCGCGAGATCTGGCAGGCTTTTGCCGTTCTGCTGCCGGTGAAGACGGTAGGCGTGATGGGCGACCAGCGCACCTATGCGTATACCTGCGCTATCCGGGCTGTGCACTCTGAGGACGGTATGACCGCGGACTGGGTGCAGCTGCCTTACTCGCTGCTCCAGCGCATCTCAAACCGCATCGTCAATGAGGTTCGTGGCATCAATCGTGTGGTCTACGATATTACGTCGAAGCCGCCCGGAACCATTGAATGGGAGTAAGCGTCCAGATCGTTGCACTCCGGTAAATACTTAACGCCGGTCGCGTCCTATTCTTTTCTGCAGCGAGCTATCTCTTGGACGCTCCTGCATCTCACCGCCTGTAAATCGCCGTGGCCGCTCCCGGCGAGACTAGGAGTCTGGAGTATGGGTTTTCTCGAAGGCCGCGTCGCAATCGTGACAGGTGCTGGCTCAGGCATCGGCCAGAATATTTCTATCCGCCTCGCCAAGGAAGGAGCTTGCGTCGTTGTGGATTACATCGGCGGCGATGAGGGTGCAAACGAAACGCTCCGGTCGATCCACGAGGCAGGCGGCCAAGCCATCAGCTTCGCAGCCGATATAACAAAGCTTGATCAGGTGCAAGCACTTGTTGAGAAGACTTACGAGACCTACGGAGGCTGCGACATTCTGGTCAACAATGCCGGGATGGAAAAGAAAGCTGAGTTCTGGGACGTTACAGAAGAGGACTACGACAAGGTTCTTAGCGTAAACCTGAAAGGGCCTTTTTTTCTCACACAGGCTTTTGTCCGCAAACTACGTGCGGCTCAGAAGAAGGGCCGGATTATCAATATAAGTTCAGTGCATGAAGACATGGCCTTTCCTGGGTTTGCGACTTACTGTATGAGCAAAGGCGGCATGCGCATGATGACGCGCGACCTATGCGTTGAGCTCGGCCCGCTCGGCATCACAGTCAACAATGTTGCGCCTGGCGCGGTTCGAACACCAATTAACGCGGCCTTGCTCGACGACAAGGAAAAGATGGAGCATCTTCGGCAAAATATCCCGCTTGGCTACATGGCCAGCGTGGAAGATATATCCGGCCTAGTCGCGTTCCTTGCGTCTGATGAAGCTTCGTACATCACAGGCTCTACCCTCTTCATTGACGGTGGACTGATCCGTTCCTACCACGAGCAGTAGCCATGAGCCTACCGATTGAGGATTACGGTATTATCGGCGACTGCGAAACAGCAGCGCTTGTTGGTAAGAATGGCTCTATCGACTGGTTATGCTGGCCGAATTTTTCCTCGGACGCCTGCTTTGCAGCGCTGCTGGGCGATGAGGGCAATGGCGCATGGCTGCTTGCACCGGTCGCGTTGGGCGAGGGAGAAGAACCCTGGGAAGTCAAGCGCAACTACGTGCCGCGAACCCTTGTGCTCGAAACTCGCTGGAGCCGGGGGAACGATCTGGTCTGCGTAACCGACTTCATGCCGGTGCGGGGCGGTCACTCCCACATTCTTCGGAAAGTAGAATGCCTGCAGGGTAGCGCACCCATGCGGATGGAGCTTACGATCCGCTTCGACTACGGCAGATCGATCCCCTGGGTCACGCGGGTCGAACAGGCGGTGAAGGCAGTTGCCGGTCCTCATATGGTTGTTCTGCGGTCGCTGCTGGAGACCCACGGCGAGGGACAAAAAACCGTCAGCAACTTCACCGTACGCCATGGAGAGCATGTCTGGCTAAGTCTCTCGTACGGGCACTCCGCTGAAGCTGAACCGTCGCCCGTTGACGCCGAAAGAGAGCTCAAGGACGCGAGGCGCTACTGGTCGGATTGGACAAGCAAATGCAACCAGGCCGGGCGCTACACCGAAGCAGTCCAGCGTTCAATGATCACGCTGAAGGCGCTCACCTACCGGCCGACCGGTGGCGTCGTCGCGGCAGTCACAACGTCGCTGCCTGAGGCGCTGGGTGGACCGCGCAACTGGGATTACCGCTACTGCTGGCTGCGTGACTCGACCTTTACGCTGCTTGCATTGATGAACGGCGGCTTCTATGCAGAGGCGCAGGCCTGGCAGGACTGGCTCCTGCGAGCACTTGCGGGAAGCCCTGAGCAGGTGCAAATCATGTACGGGATCGCTGGCGAGCGCCAGTTGCTGGAGTGGGAGGTCCCCTGGCTCAAGGGCTACGAGGGATCGCGGCCGGTGCGTATCGGCAACGCTGCTGCAGAACAGCTGCAGCTAGACATTTACGGCGAGGTGATGGATGCCTTCTTTCACTCACTCGCCGGGGTAAAAGCACCGCGAAGTGTCGACCTGCATCTACAGCAGCTGTTGATTGAACACCTGCTGACTATCTGGCAGCAACCGGACCAGGGGATCTGGGAAACGCGCAGCGGGGCGCAACACTTCACCTATTCGAAGATGATGGTGTGGGTGGCGCTTGATCGCGCGATCGGCATTGCTGAGCACACCGGCAATGATGTGCCGCTTGAACGTTGGCGAGAGGCCAGGCAGCAGGTGCACGATCAGGTTTGCGCGCAGGGTTACAACCACAAAGTAGGCGCTTTCACGCAGGTCTACGGTGGGGAGCAGTTGGACTCGTCGTTGCTGCTGATGCCCTTAGCCGGTTTCCTGCCTGCCGACGACGTTCGCGTGAAGAGCACAGTGGAAGCAATTGAAAGCAAGCTGATGAGCCACGGCCTGCTTCTACGCTATGACACCGGCAAATCGGAGGACGGGCTGCCGCAGGGAGAGGGCGCTTTTCTAGCCTGCTCGTTCTGGCTGGTGAGCTGCCTCAAGATGATTGGGCGCGAAACGGACGCGCGTGACCTGCTCGACCGGCTACTTGCATTGAGAAATGATCTCGGTCTCTATGCAGAGGAGTATGACACCGAGAAGAAGCGACAGGTCGGGAACTTCCCTCAGGCGTTCTCGCACATCGCGATGGTGAACGCCATCTTTGACGTCGTGCAAACGGAACGGGAGACCCGGTCGCGGCATCACCGGCGAGCAAAGATACCGCAACCTGATGCGGCGAAGGACCCGGGTCCACCGGAGCTTGGCGTGAAAGCGACGAGTGGGGCTTCCGCCGAAGAGCCGCAATTGATCGTGCCAGAAGGTTCGCCCGTTTAGGCGTGGCTTGTCGTAGCAGCTGTCCTTCTATGTCCATCTGTCTAGGCGCGGCCGTCCTGTCAGGAAAAGCCGCATCCCATAACTGCCCACCGAGCCGTTAGGTTTCCGCGTTCATTTTTAAGCAGCAGAGCCAATGAGGAGCAGTCCGAGTTATGCATACTTTCAGAGTCTGGGCACCGAAGGCGAAAACAGCCGATTTAAATGTCGCAGGAAAGAAGCACGCGCTTGCGCAGGATGAGAGCGGCTGGTGGAGCGCATCTGTCGATGACGCAGGCGCCGGCACCGACTACAGCTTTCTTCTCGATGGAGACGCGCAGGAGCTCCCGGATCCACGCTCCGCCTTTCAGCCACAAGGAGTGAACGGACCATCGCGGGTCGTGGACCATGGAGCGTTCCAGTGGACGGATGAGGATTTTCATGCGAAGGCATTCCCAAGCGCGATCATCTACGAGCTCCACATTGGCACCTTTACGCCGCAGGGCAACTGTGATGCCGCCATTGAGAAGCTCGACTACCTGCGTGACCTGGGTGTCACGCATATCGAGCTGCTCCCATTCGCGGAGTTCCCGGGCAAGCACGGCTGGGGCTATGACGGCGTTGACCTATTTGCACCGCACGCGGCTTATGGCGGTCCAGATGGACTCAAGCGTCTGGTCGATGCGGCGCACGGCAAGGGTCTCGGCGTCATCATGGACGTGGTTTACAACCACTTCGGTCCAGCCGGCAATTACGTCGGCCGGTACGGTCCCTACTTCACCGACCAGCACAAAACGCCATGGGGCGACGCGGTCAACCTTGAGGACGCCGGCTCTTTTGAGGTGCGCCGCTTCTTCTGCGACAACGCCCTGATGTGGCTACGGGATTACCACATGGATGGTCTCCGGCTTGACGCGGTGCACGCCTACATCGACCGTTCGGCGATCCACTTCATGGAGCAGATCAATACGGAAGTGCATGCCCTGCAGGCTGAAACGGGCCGGCCTTACCTGATGATCGCCGAGAGCGACCTGAACGATCCACGACTGGTGCGTCCGAAGGAGGCGTACGGCTACGGCTTCGACACACAATGGAGCGACGACTTCCACCACGCGATTGTTGCTCTGCTGACCGGCGACACAAGCGGCTACTACGCCGACTTTGGAGACTTCGCCGATCTTGCGAAAGCTGTGTCGCAGGCGTTTGTCTACGATGGCGAGTATTCGGAGTTCCGCGAGCGTGTGCATGGTCGGCCGGTCGCAAACCTTTCCGGCTGGCATTTCTGCGGCTACTCGCAAAATCACGACCAGGTGGGTAATCGAGCAAAAGGGGAGCGGCTCCAGCACCTGACGGATATTCCGCGCGCCAAGATTGCCGCTGCTCTTACCCTGCTTGCTCCTTTTCTGCCGATGCTCTGGCAGGGTGAGGAATGGGCCGCGAGCTCGCCGTTCCAGTACTTCACTGACCATGAGGACAAGGAGCTAGGGCGGCTTGTCTCCGAGGGCCGCAAGCGCGAGTTCGCTGCTTTTGGCTGGAATCCGGATGAGATCCCTGACCCGCAGGATGCGTCAACCTTTGAGAACTCGAAGCTTAAGTGGGAGGAGCTCGAGCAGGAGTCTCACGCCGACATGCTGCGCTGGTACAAGCAGCTGATTGCTCTCCGCAAGTCGCGGCGCGAGCTCACCAATGGCGTTCTTGAGCAGGTTGATGTGGATTTCGATGAGGACGAGCGATGGTTCACGATGCAACGTGGGGGCATCGTGCTCGTGTTCACTCTCGACGAAACCGGCTACTCGGCTGGGCTGGAAGAGAGCGTGACACTGCTACTTGCATCTGACCCGGCGATCAAGGTGGATGGAGGGCAACTCACGCTGCCTGGCGTCGGCGTGGCTGTTCTCTCAGTCGACTAACGATCTACGCAGGGCAGCAGGGCATGGGTGCGTGTCTATCCTGCTCTCAGCGGAACTCGCCTGGAGCAGATGCTCCTTCGGGGTAGCCTGACACTGTCGTTGGAGTCGCCGTCTGAGCTTTCTGCCTGCTTCGTGTCGCAAAAACTGCTCCGCCCATGAGCAGCGCCGGCGCGGGTCCGGGATCAGTGACATGCAGCAGGCTCAGCGTGGTGCGGGTCACGCGCTCATCCGGCTGCCCGGCGTGCGAGACCAGCACGCATGGGTAGTTGCCCTGCAGACCGGCCTTGCGCCACTCGCGTGCGATACCCGAGAGATCGCGCCCCGGCATGTAGACGACCCGGGTTGGCTCGGGCTCTTGAGCTTCTAACGCAGTATCGGATCCTACCGCGTGATGCCCTGTGCTCAGCAGGATGCTTGATGCCGCGCGCCGGTCCGTGAGCGAGCAAGGCATGGCAGCCGCGGCGGCGGAGGCCGCTGTAACGCCCGGCACAACTTCAAATGGAATACCCGCCGCCGCAAGCGCATCCATCTCTTCACCGGCGCGGCCGAAGAGCAGCGGGTCGCCGCTCTTGAGGCGCACCACGGACCGGCCCTCCCTTGCCCCGGCAATCATCAGCGTGTGAATCTGCTCCTGCGTAACGCCGGCGCGTCCGCACCGCTTGCCGACATTGATCACTTCCGCTGTTGCAGATGCCATGGCGAGAATGGGCCCCGTCACAAGATCATCGTGCAGGACCAGGTCAGCGCCCGTGAGCAGTCGAGCAGCCTTTACCGTCAAAAGATCCGGGTCACCCGGGCCTGCACCCACGAGCCACACGCGAGTTTCTGCGCTGTTCCGTGGAGGTGAGACCGGTGCCGCTTGCTTTGGAGCCGGCTCGTTCGCAAGCGCGGTCGGCAGGACCAGGTGGCGCGACGGACAGGCCGCTGCGCCGCATGCCTCGCGGGTTGCGAGCCCAGCGAGTAAAAGCTTGCGTTCTTCATCTGACGGGCGCGCTGCCAGGACTTCCTGTCGCAGGCTGCCGATCGTATGCAGCCACGGACCGAGGTCGTGCGGGAGCTGTGCATCGATCTCGCGCCGCAGGCGCTGGGCGAGCGATGGGCTTTGGCCCGCAGTTGAGACAGCAATCTGGAGATCGCCACGGCTCACGACGGAGCCGTAGTAAAAGTCACAATGCGGAATATCATCCACCGCGTTACAAAGGATGCCGGCCGCTCGGCAGAGCCGGTATACATGCTGGTTGACGGCAGCGAGATCGGTACCCGCGATGACAATGAAGGGCCGGGCAGCGGCTCCGATCCTATCGCCAGCGATATCCTCGCCTAAGTCCGTGTCCAGGAACTCTCGCGCATGCCACGTGATAGCGCCTCGCTCCGCCAAGTGCATGATCTCGGGTTTCGCCCAGGGAGCAACGACGGTCACAGCGGCCCCACTCGCGACGAGGCTCTCGATCTTGCCGGTTGCAACCTCACCCGCGCCGACAACAAGGCACGGGCGGCCGTGGAGCTTCATGAAGACAGGCAGCAGGCTCATGCGTCGGTATCTACCTTGGCACTCTGGCTTGCATCTCGATCGACCGGCGGCGGCGCGGTTGCTTCTCCGGCGAGTTGTGCACGCAGCTCGTCATTTGAGTGCCGGCCGAAGTAGGCGCGCAGACTTTCGCCCTCGCCAAGCCGACGCCCCTGGTAGGTCTTGAGCAGCCGCTCAATCGCTTCCGGCACTTCGGTCGCTGGAATGCGGTAGCCGACCGGGCGCGCGGTCGCGGCGAACTCGCCCACCGAGCCGCCGACGCAGAAGTAGTACGCGTCGACCATCTTGCCTTCTTGCTTGATCTTTTTGCCTTCGATACCGATGTCGGCGATCCAGTGCTGACCGCAGCTGTTTGGGCAGCCAGTCACGTGGAGGCGCAGCTGCTGGTCGAAGCCGGGAACCCGTTCTTCGAGCTCATCGACGACCCAGCGAGTGAAGCCCTTGGTCTCGGTGATAGCGAGCTTGCAGAACTCGGTGCCGGAGCAGGCGACCGCGCCACGCCAGAACTGCGAGGCTTCAACGCGAATGCCGATTTGCGCGAGAGCCGCGGCACACTCGCTCGCGAGCGCCGAATCTATATCGGCCAGGATCAGGTTCTGCCCTACCGTCGTGCGGATGTGGCCGAGTCCATACCGCTCCGCGATGTCGGCGACCGCGGCAAGCTGGTCACCGGTGAGCCGCCCGCGTAGGACAGATGCGCCCAGGTAACTGCGGCCCGGCTGTTTTTGCGCATGGATCCCGACGTGGTCGCGCAGAACATCATCCGGCACCGACTCAGTGACAGATGGTGCAAGCTTGTAGCCGAGCCGTCGTTCGATCTCTGCAAGGAAGCCTTCTGCGGTCCAGCCCTCCTTCATAAACAGGTACTTGAGCCGCGCACGTTCGCGGCTCTCGCGCAATCCTTGCTGGTCGCGGAAGATCTCCGTAATCACGCGGGCCACCGGCAGCGCCTGGTCTTTTGCGACCCATGCGTTGAGCTTGAGGGCAAGATGTGGCTCATTCGAAAGCCCGCCGCCAACGCGAAGCGAGAAGCCTTCCTCTGTGCCCGACTCCGACTGCCGCAGCGTCGCTGTGAAACCGATGTCGTTGATCTCCGGATACGAGCACCAGATCGGGCAGCCGGTCACAGAGACCTTGAACTTGCGCGGCAAATTGTAATAAGCAGAGTTGCCGATGATCTGATTCGCAATCTCGATTGCGACCGGTGAAGCGTCGAAAACTTCGTGCCCGTCGATGCCGGAAAGTGGGCAGCCCGTTACATTGCGGGCGACATCGCCGCAGGCGCCCTTGGGCGACAGGCCTACTTTCTCGAGGAGGTCCACGATCTCGGGCAGCGATTCGATGGTGAGCCAGTGCAGCTGAATGTTCTGCCGCACGGTGATATCGGCGATGTTGCGAGCGTACAGCCGCGTGACCTGCGCGATGGCACGCACCTGTGCCGAGGTGAGCTGCCCGGCCGGCAGATTGATGCGCATCATGAAGTAGTCCGTCGCGAGGCCCTCGCCACCTTTGCCGCCGGTTACTCCGGCGCCATCACCCTGCGTGTACACGCCCCACCACTTGAAATAGATAGAAGCCCATTCGGGCAGGACGCTTTCGCGGCCCGAACGCGCAAACTGCCGCACCTCATCAAAGACCTCCCAGGGATTCTTCTCCAGCTTCAGCCGTTCCATGCGCTGAGCTTTGGTTTCCTTGGGTGCTGCGGGAGCGGGAGCAGTCAGGTCGGGCATAGATCCTCGAGGTGCGAAGCAAAGTAAAAAAATGAAAGCCCGCTGAGCAGGATGCTTGGCGGGCGAAGACGGCTTGAAAATGCGCGCGACCTTCAGCCCAGGTTTACCGGACAGAAGCAACAGGTCTGCAGCGCAACGAGCATAAGAAAAGACTACGAGTGAGCGCGGCCAGCGTCAATCGGCCGCGCCTTCCTTCGCGAAACCACTTTGTCAGAACTGAAACGTAGCCTGCAGAAAGATGCGTCGTGAGGCTGAACCATTGGGCGAGGCGAAGATGGTGCCGCCATTCAGAGCATTCGACTTGCCAAAGAGGCCCGAGTCGACGGTTCCTACCGGAGGGGCATAGTTCGCAATGTTGAGAAGATTCAGCCCCTGTGCGTTGAGGGAGAAGTTATAGCGTCGGCCGGTATTGCCAGTGTTGCCGAACGCGCCACCCCCACCGGAGCCTCCCCGGCCACCGCCACCGCCGGGCGGAGGTCCTCCGGCAGGTGAGCCACCTCGGCGCGATCCGCCGTCCTGTCGGGCCCCCTCTGTTTCAAGCCTCCGGCCGAAGCCCCAGGTCTTGGTGAGCCGGAGATTGAAGGTGGCTTGCGAGGGGCCGCTCGCGTAGTTGATGGGGACCGCCGCTAGATTGGCGACAGGGACGGTGTTGAAGGTTCCGTACTTGGTCTGCGC
The DNA here is from genome assembly GCA_964245435.1 of uncultured Acidobacteriaceae bacterium. Classification (GTDB taxonomy): domain Bacteria; phylum Acidobacteriota; class Terriglobia; order Terriglobales; family Acidobacteriaceae; genus EB88. Next base: position 54,822 of record CAXTMF010000005.1, on the reverse strand, counting down.
CACGTTCGTCGTGGTACCTGGTACTGCGAAGGAAGGGCGATCGTTGAAGAAGGAGTCTCCATTCGCGTCATCCGACAAGGTGATGTTGAACGGATTGCCCGATTGGATCACCACAAATGGCGAGATGCGAAAGAAGTGCGGCGCGGAGTAGGTGGCGAGCAGGAAGAGCCGATTACGTACGTCGTTGGATGCGCGGCCGTAGTCTGCTTTCAGATCGAGCGAGTTGGACGGGTTGCTGCTCACGCCGTTTGCGTCGGCACTGCTGAATCCAAGGCCATAGAAGCCGAAAGCGGATAGGGATCGGCTGATCTGCGTGCGAAAGTTAACGAAAAACTGGTTCTGGTTATAAACAGCTTCCGAAAAGTACTGGTAGACATTCCCAACCGGTGCGTCGTAGCTGGGCGAGTATGGAGCATTCGCATTGATGGTGTCATACCCGTGTGCCCCATGCGAGTGGATGAAGGTCGCCGACACGGTTGTTGAGCGGGTGAGCTGGTGATCGAGCCCGATCGAATCCTGGATGTTCTCTGAGGCGTGCAGGTTCGGGTTGATCTGGTAGATTGCCGGAGCACGGCTGCTATTGCCCGCTGTCGTGACGGCGCTGGTATTTGCTTCGCAGGCAGCTACCGTCGCGGCCTCTCCTGGCAGGCCGTTGGGGAAGTAGCAGCTGGGGTTTTGGATGACGACCTCGTTTTGTACGACGCCATTGAGGCGGGAAGCCTGCAGAATCTGAGCGACACCGAAGCGGTCATAAAAATAGCCAAAGCCAAGACGGAGAACATCCTTGGTCGGCTTGCCGTTGCGCATAAAGCCATAGGCGAGTGCAAGGCGCGGCGCCCAGTCGCTGTGATCATGGATGTCATTCTGTGTTTCCCAGCGCAGGCCGTAGGAAAAGGTCAGGTTGGATCGTACCTTCCAGTCATCCTGGTAAAAGAGCGCGCCGTCGACCAGGTTGACGCTCGCTTTCGGGCTTCCCGCGGCGAAAACAAGCTGTGATGGGCCGCCGCCCAGGGCCTGGATCTGCTGGAAACTTTGCCCTGCGCCCTGGCCCTGAATGGTAGCGGCGTAGGTACCGGCCGCGGTTAGCGTGTTCGTAGAGGCCTGCGCAAAGGGGCAGCCATTCGTGGTCGGGCAGGCGCGTGAGCCGAAGGTGAACAGCCCGTTGAAGTTGGAATCGGCGGCATTGGCTTCACGCGTGGCTCGCAGCCGGCCGCCGAGCGAGATGGAGTGCGCTTTTATGGCGAGCTCAGTCAAGTTGGAAAGCTCGTACCGGTCTGTGTGGTCGTTGATTGACTGCTCGCTGTTCCCGCCGAAGGTCTGGTTTCCCTGTACCTGCACCTGAGGTGTGATATCGGCGGGCGTTTGCGTTGAGCGATCAAAGAGGATCTGGAGATTCGTCTCCGAGATGACCCGCGGGCCGAAAACCTCTGTGTCACTCAGTTGGATCTGGTTTTCGCTCGAGGTCGCGTTATAGGCCTGAGAAGCAAGTTCAAACTGACCGATACCCTGGTTCGCCTGTACGTTGCGCTGGTACTGATAGCGCAGGCTTAGTGAATTCTTTTCGGTCAACTGCACGTCGACACGCGGTGTCACGTTGGTGCGGCTCTGCGGGGTGTTGATCCCTGACTCAAAGTTAGGCAGCACGGGTGTGACGAAATCCAGGGGATTGCTGAAGTTGCCAGCCGCGAAATCGCCGTTGACTTCGCCGGGTAGCCGAATGGCCGTGATGACGGAGTCGTCCTGGATGTTGCGGTGCTGCGCGGTAACGAAAAAGGAGGCTTTCTTGTTTATTGGCCCGCTCAACGTTCCCTCATACTGGTAGCTGTCGTAGTCCGGCAGATTCTTTGCAAAGGGAGTACCGGTATTGAGCTGGCGGGCGTTTCCTTGCACGTAGCCCTGTCCATGGAACTTGTCAGTGCCGGGTTTGGTGAAGATCTCGACACGTCCAAAGCCAAGCTTGTCGAACTGCGCTCCGTAGGGATTCTGGTTGACGCGGATCTCGCGAATTGCCGACTTGGGAGGCAGCTGACCCGCGGTAAAGCCGTCAATGTAAATCTGCCCGCCATTGGGGCCCGCCGCTGGGCCGGCCAGCGCGGTCAGCTCGTCTGACAACTCATCCGGGTCGTCCGATAGTGCATCGAGCGCGTCTCCTTTGATTACCAGGCTGTTCGCATTCGCGTCCGGGTCGACCGACACGGTTGGGAGATCAGCGTTCACCTGAACATTTTGCTGCGCCACCTGGATCAGCAGGGTAGGGTTAAGCACCTTGTTGGCGCCGGCGGCTAGCGTGAACTGCTGGGTGCTGAGCGAGCCGAAACCCTGTGCCGTGACGAAGACGATGTAGGTTCCTGGCGGAACGCCAGAAAGCGTGTAGCTACCGTCCGGGCCGGATGTTGTGCTCCGGACAGTATGGCCTTGCGGGTCTGTCAGGTTGAGGGTTGCGCCGGGAATGACCGCGCCGGAGGGATCACTGATCTGACCGTGAAGGCCTGAGGTGCTCTGCGCCGCGGGCGTTCCAGTGGCCGAAGCGCCTTGAGTGGTCGGCGTAGCCGGGGTTTGCCCGAAGAGGCTGGGCTGGGGGTAGAAGACAATAAGAGCGGAGAGGGTGCCTAGGGCGAGTCTGCTTCGTGTCACAAAGCTCCAAGGGGTTCGTAAAGTCGAGTCTCGTGGGGCCGCAAGTTGCGTCTGCTGTTCACTTTCTCCGTGCTCGTGGTTGGACGAAGACCGAAGCTGTATGGCAGTTGCTGATCGCGCTAGCGGGGAGCGTTTTCTGCTCCGGCGGAGTCTGCGCCGCCTCCGCCCAGGTTCCAGGAGGCTGAAAACAGCCCCGCGCTCGCCTCCGGCGACGCCTGCAACAGCGGCTCGACGCCAGCCACCAGTGTGATGGCCGTGTGCTGCGGCGAACCAGGTCCGCTGGCTACGATCATGACGGCATCTCCCTTGTTGAGGTCGGCAAGGGTGATCGAGGGAGCGCGCTGCAGGAGCGCGGCTGGATCCGCCGGACCCCTGGGTCGTTCCGGTCCGCCAGTCGCGTTGGCGGCGGCTGCCGTGCTCGCCGCTGACTCACCCTGTCCGCCAGCGCCCGCAGCCTGACGGCGCGCCAGTCTTGCTGCCATCTCTGGCGGTAGCTTGCGCAACTGCGTCGACGACTCGAGATGCAGCGTTACGGGGCGCTTGGTTGCGAGATCCGTCACCGAAATCGTGTTCCCTGCGGGGTCCGTCGAAAGAACGGTCCCGGCGATGTTCTGGAAGGATCCGACGACGATCTCCTCTGCTGTGATCTGGGTGCCGGTCGCATCCTTTTCGCCCCGAGCACGCAGCTGATCGCCCGGGTGTATGTCAGCGAAGGAAGCTTTCTTCGCGTCAGCGAATGAGGTTGAGTCGGGTGCGTAGTGGCGGACGGTCGTTGCCGGCGTAGTGTGGACTACAAAAGGCGGGGCGCCGGCCTGGGGTCGAAGCGTGACCGTGCCCGCACTCACGTCCGTCACCTGCACGATGCCGGACAAGCTGCGATGCTGCCAGTCCGAGGCTTCCTGCTGGTGCGCCTGAGCGATGTCGCCCTGCTTCATGGCGACAAGGATGCCGGCGGTGGGATGCGCGCTGTCACTGTTCGCGGTTGGCCGGATAAGCACCCGGTCCCCGACTGCCAGATCGCTCGCCTCCATGGGCACCGCATCCTTCAGGCTGGTTGCGCCGGGGCTTGTGCGCAGCAGGCGGCTCTGTGGCGTGAGAGTTACGGCGACATCGCCCGCACTCTGCCCTTCAAGGTGGACCGTGACTGTTCCATTCGCCATGGAGGTGACTGTGCCGAGTATGCGTGCGCTCGGAGCTGCTGCTGTGCCGGGAGCTGCCTGGGAGAGCAGAGGAAATGGAATGAGAGCAAGCGCGGAACAGAAAAGAGTGGTGTGTAGCACTGGACGGAGTAGGGCGCGGAGCATTGCTCGGATCTCCTCTTCCCTCTTATGTCTGCGCGTGAGAGAGGGCAACTAGCTAACGGACGGCGGGAAGAGTTAAAAGTTTCGGGCGACGGTGCAGCAGGCGTTATTTCAACGGAGCGGGTTTAGGGTCGCGGCGCATGCCTTCTCTTCCCGCTTCGATACACGACCGCATCCGTTTTCCTGTACGCCAGCCACGAAGGGAGCGAAAGTTCATGGAAATCATGTAGCATCAGGAACGGTTTCGTGCCGGTGTGCTCCGGCGCGCCAGGCTGGCGTGTGCCAGGGCGAACCAAGACTCGCAGAAGCAGCGAACGCAGAACGCTGCGGCGGAAAGTGACACCCGAAGACGGATGGCTATCACAAGCTTAGGCAACACGCGGTCCCTCAGTGCAAATGCCCCGGGCGCGACGAATTACAGCGCCATGGCTATGGTCACGACCCTTTTCTTCGTATGGGGCTTCTGTACCGTATTAAATGATGCCGTCACACCGCACTTGAAAAGCATCTTCGGGTTGAGCTATCTGAAGGCTGCGCTGATTCAACTTGCATTCTTTAGTTCTTACTTCATCTTCGCTCAGCCATCGGGAAAGCTGATTGAATGGATCGGCTACAAGCGCTCCATGATTGTTGGATTGCTGACAATGGCGGCCGGAGCCATTCTTTTTCTGCCGGCGGCCAGCAGCGGCGAGTACGGCCTGTTTCTCGCGGCAGAAGTGGTCCTGGCAGCAGGTGTCACCCTTCTCCAGGTAGCGGCAAATCCTTATGTCACGATTCTTGGACCGCCAGAGACTGCTTCCAGCCGGCTCAATCTTACACAGGCGTTCAATACCCTTGGGGATTTCGTCGCGCCCTATGTAGGCAGCATCTTTCTTCTCGGCGGAGCTGTTGCTTCAACGTCCAGCGTTGCGCCCCTGAAGCCGGTTGAGGGACCTGCGCTGATGGCCGCTCGTATTCACCAGGCGGCCAGCTTCAAACCCACCTATTTGGCCATCGCGGCTCTGATGATCCTGCTCGCATTGGCTATCGCCTTCTACCGCTTTCCACGCCTGGAGGTCACGCGCGATTTTCGCCCGGCCAACCTGAACTTGAAGCAGGACAGCGTATGGCATCACCCGCATCTCTACCTGGGTGCGATCGGCATCTTTATCTATTGCGGGGCGGAGGTGTCAATTGGTAATTTCGCTGCCAACTACTTCGCTGACCCGGTTATCGGTCATCTCACGCTACAGCAGGGCACCAAGCTAGTCTCCATCTACTGGGGTCTTATGATGGTGGGCCGGTTCGTCGGCTCGGCGCTCATGCAGCGTATTGCTCCGTCGCGAGTACTTGCAGTATGCGGTGTCGGTGCAAGCGTGCTCGTCCTGTGCTCCACGCTCGGCACGGGCTACTTCGCTATTGCGACCATCCTTGCGGTTGGACTCTTCAACTCCATCATGTTCCCGACCATCTTCACGCTTGGTGTGGCGGAACTCGGGCCCTTGACGAGCCGCGGGTCCGGCCTGCTGGTGCAAGCCATAGTAGGGGCGGCTTTTTTCCCTGTCGTGATGGGCTATCTTGCAGATCGGATCGGCATACATCATGCCCTGCTGCTGCCGTTTCTTTGTTACCTCTATATCATTTACTACGGCTGGCGAGGCTACCGCATCGCCCCGAGCGAGCCACATGCCGTGCTTCAGGCGGTTGCTGATTAGGCACCGGGTTTTGCTTCGAGATCGCAGCAGGGCGACACTACAGGCATGCCTGAAAGCATAGTCGCGCCGCGATCCTCGCTCGCCGTAACGCTGGCCGACGTGCAGGCAGCCGCGAACCGGATCCGCGGTAGCGTGTACTGCACGCCCGCGCCGCATTCGGTCGCGCTCTCCGCGTTTACCGGCCAAACGGTGTTTCTAAAGCTTGATAATCTCCAGCGCACAGGCGCTTTTAAGGAGAGGGGTGCGCTCAACAAGATCTTGACGCTTACACCTGACGAGAAGCAGCGAGGCGTGATCGCCGCGAGTGCAGGCAATCATGCGCAGGCTGTTGCCTTTCACGCCGCAGCTCACGGCATCCGTGTGCGCATCGTCATGCCGGAGATGACACCGCTCAACAAGGTTTCCCGCACGAGCGGCTACGGTGCCGAAGTACTGCTCCATGGCGCGAACTACGACGAAGCCTATAGCGAAGCGCTGCGCTTGAGTGAAGAAGGCGGGCTTACCTTTCTGCACCCGTTTGACGATCCAGCTGTTATTGCCGGGCAGGGAAGTATCGGGCTCGAGTTACTCGAGCAGGTGCCCGACCTCCACGCGGTCGTGGTGCCCATCGGCGGCGGCGGTCTTATCAGCGGCATCGCCTGTGCGGTGAAAGAGTTGCGGCCTGCCGTGCGGGTAATTGGCGTGCAAACGGAAAGGCTCCCGTCGATGCTGCGAGCCTACGAGCAGGGACAGCCAGTCCTGTTACCGCCGGCTGCCACCATCGCCGACGGCATCGCTGTCCGGCGGGCTGGTGTTCTGACGCTCCCGCTGGTACAGCACTATGTCGACGAGATTGTCACGGTCGAGGAAGAAGAGATCGCGCAGGCGATCCTGGTACTGCTGGAAAGCGAAAAGACGCTGGCCGAGGGCGCAGGCGCGATAGCATTAGCCTCCCTTCTGCAGCACAGGACCTCGCTGAGCCGCGGCCGCTCTGGCCATAGTACAGGGCAGCGAACGGCCGTGCTGGTCTGCGGTGGCAATATCGACGTGAGCCTGCTGGCGATGATGATCGAGCGCGGCCTGGTGAAGGATGGCCGCCGGACCCGGCTGCGCATCCACCTAACCGACCGGCCGGGCGCGCTGCACGGCATGACGCGCATCCTGGCGGACGCTCGCGCAAATATAGTCGAGACCTCGTACGATCGCGCGTACTACGGCGTCAATCTTGGGAACACGGTCATCGACGTTACGCTGGAAACACGTGGACCTTCACACATCGTAGAGATACGCGAGGCACTCGGCGTAGCTGGCTACCAGCATGAACAGATCAATTAGCACAGTTAGCACCACCGCAAGAGAAGTGGACTGCGCGAACGATGCGTCCCTCGACGCGGTCGAGCGTTCACTCGACCCGGAGGACGAGCTTGCGTGGGAGGAGTTTGCTGAAGAAGCACGCCGCATCCTCGACGACACACTGCGACAGATGCGCACGCTGCGCAAACAGCAAGCCTGGCAGCCGATGCCGGCGACGACCCAGGCCGCTATCGACGAAGCGCCGCTGCCAGTAGGAGAGCGCTCGCTCGGCGCGGTCTATGCCGAGATCGCAAGCCGGGTGCTTCCGTTTACCAGCGCTAACCGCCATCCGCGTGCCTGGGGCTGGGTACGCGGACAGGGTACGCCGGTCGCCATGGTGGCCGACATGATTGCCTCGGCTACCAACGCCCACGTCGGCGGCGGATCGTCAGCGCCGGTCCACGTGGAGGCGACGGTCATTCGCTGGCTGGCAGAAGCTCTTGGTATGCGCGAGCCCGGCAGTCCGAAGGGCCCGACCGGGTTGTTAACCAGCGGCGCAACGATGGCAAACATGCTCGGTCTGGCAGTTGCACGTGCTGCAAAGGCGCCGTTTGATGTGCGCGAGGAGGGCCTGAGCAGTAGGCCGCGCATGATCGTGTACGCGTCCCGCGAAACACATGGCTGGGCGCAGAAGGCAATGGAGCTGCTCGGACATGGTAGGCAGTCGCTGCACCTGATCCCGGTCGACAACGTTGGCCGGCTCGACCTCACCTTGCTGGAGGCGGAGATCCTCTGTGACCGCGCGGCCGGGCACCTCCCGTATGCCGTCATCGCCAACGCAGGCACGGTGAATACGGGCGCGATCGATGACCTGCCTCGTCTGCGAGCACTATGTGATGAAGAGGAGTTGTGGCTCCATGTCGACGGTGCGATTGGAGCGCTGCTTAAGATCGCACCTTCGTATCGGGAGCTGGTGGCTGGGCTCGAGTCGGCTGATTCTGTTGCTTTCGACCTGCACAAGTGGATGTATTTGCCTTTTGAGACGGGCTGCTTACTGGTGCGCGACGCAGCGCACCACCTTGCGACCTTTGCTTCGGAAGCGGCCTACATGGAGTGGGCTGACCGCGGCATGCTGGCCGGCGGAATCTCCTTCTCGAATCTCGGCATCGAGTCTTCCCGGGGCTTCAAGGCTCTTCGCGTGTGGATGCAGCTTTCCGTCTACGGGCTTGCACGGCATGCGTCGCTGATCGAGCAGAACATGGCGCAGAGCGCATTTCTCGAGTTCTTGATCCGGGAAAGCACGGAGCTGCGCCTTCTGGCTCCGCGCACGACGAACATCGTCTGCTTCTGTTACGAGCCGGCAGGTACTGCTCTGACGCAAGAGCAAGGCAACAGCCTCACTCGGGAGCTGCTGGTACGGCTGCAGGAAAGTGGAGCTTTTGTCGTGAGTGGCACAACCCTCAATGGGGGTGTTTTCGCTCTTCGTGTCTCGATTACTAACCATCGCTCCCGCAGGTGCGATTTCCAGGCGCTGGTGGATGCCGTTGTAAAGCACGGACGAGCGATAAGCGCCAGCTGAACAGTGCCGGAAGCACCGGCAGCCTCTACCGGCAAGCCAACTTACTCGCCCGCGGCGGTCCATAAATTTGACCCACCCTGTCCGCGTTGTTAGTATCAAAGGGCGGGGTGGAGCAGTCCGGTAGCTCGTTGGGCTCATAACCCAAAGGTCGCAGGTTCAAATCCTGCCCCCGCAACCAATCCCTTCAACAACTTAGCGGAAAACCAGAATTACCGGCTGGCTCCCAATATCCCCCAATAAGAAGACTGATCGAAGTTTCAGGCGCTCGCCGCTATTGGTTTGAGTACCATTTCGACCACTTTCCCATTCGCTTCCCGCTTCGAGTTCGACATGGCACGTCCATAGACGTTCATCGTCGTTTGGATCGAAGCGTGACGCATCAGTTCCTGCTGCACCTTCATCGGAGCGCCGGTCTCGTCCAGCCACGAGCGGTACGTGTGGCGGAACGTGTGCCAGCCGATTTCGCCGAACCGTCCAGCTGCGACTTTGCGCGCCTCATGGATGAGGACGCGCTTCCCGTTCGCCGTCGGACCCGACTGCCAGCACCAGAGGCCAGGCTTGGCTCCGCATGTCGGACACTGCACGATGCAGCATCCGGACGGGCGCAGGTAGCGCTTCTGGATCTCAGTGGGGTGGTACGGGCGATTGGTCATCGCGTTCGCAAAGACCCAGCCTTCCTCTGTCGGTACAGCCTGCTTGCTCCAGTCCAGGACGATCTTGGTCAGACTGGGATGAAGCGGAACATAGTCTTGGGAATACTCGGTTTTGACGTCACCCACTCGCCCGCTCACAAAACTCCTTTGCACGAGCAGCTGGTTGTTTTCAAAATCGAAGTCGTTCCATTGAATCGCCGCGATCTCGCTCACGCGAAGACCGAGGCATTGGGCGATTTGAACCATCGTGCGATACGGCTCGCGCAGTGTCGCAACGACGAGTTCGAACTGCTCCACAGTCAAAACGATCGGCCGCTGCCGGCGCTTGCTGCCGCCCTTGATCCGAACGAGAGCAATGGGATTACGCTTCTCATTGAAGATCTCCCAGCGCGTCGCGCACTCGAACACCAGGTGCATGACGCCCCGAATGTGCGCCTTCGATTTCGGCGCCTTCGGCAGGTTCTTCAACCAATCTTCGACCGCCATCGGTCGAATCTTGTCGAGCAGGTAATCGCCCCAGCGTGGCTTGAGGTAGTTCTTGATATTCGAGCGGTAGGACTTCGCCGTCGAATATCGTTCCGGCAGTTCCTCCTCAAGGTATCGGTCACAAATGGCACCGAAGGTTACCGTCGCTAAATGATGCTGTGGGGTTTCTGTGTTGAGTTTTAGGAGAAGAGCTTCGACCGCCTTCTGCGCCTGGGACTTGGTTGCAAACTGCTCCACCGTTCCGACAACGCAGGAGCGACGCTCGCGAGTACCTGTTGAGTTCGTCTCGTAGTAACGAAACTCCCAAGTGTCTCTGCCCTTCGCCCGCTTCCTTCTTCTGAGACTTCCGTACTGATAACATGCACGTTCCATCAGGTTCCTTTCCTGATTTCACGGGCACAATGGCTACTTCTAGAGTAGCGAAACGAAGTGTCCAGTACCAGTGAAATCGTTTATCCTGCGTCAGCTTGCGATGTTGTGCTGCAAGACCCAGTCCTGTAACGCTGATGGGACGAAGCGGTACAGCTTACCAACCCTTACCGCCGCAATTTCTCCACGCGTTACCATGCGCTGCAGGGTGCGGGGATGCACTCCCAAATACTGAGCAGCTTGTTGAGTGTCTAGAAGTGGTACCGCTCCTGGTCCAAAGGTTACTGATCGCGCGGTCTCTGAAACGGGTGGTTTCTTGAGGCCACCGACGGCCCGCTTCACAGTAGCGCCACTCTCTTGCATAGGGGCCAACCTCCAGGCTTCGAACTCAGAATGGTGTTTACCGATCGTCTCTGTCCAATTCCTTGTTGGCTCGTCACTATTCCGCCCAGGAATAGTGGCTGTGGCGTGTGCTACCCCGTTTTGGGATGGCGAGCCCTCGTGCACTTTGCTAAGAGGACAAGTTTCTCTTTGAAGGTCTAATATGGCCGCGACCGGACTTTGGTATGAACGGCGCCTAGATTAGGCACTTGAAAGCGGCTGTGGCGCTCGCCGAAGAGCGCAACTTCTCTCGCGCGGCTGCTCGTTTGCGTATGGGGCAGTCAGGGCTTACAAAGCTCATCAAAGCTCTTGAGCGGGAACTTGGATACAATCTTTTCACCCGAGCCTCGCGAAGTGTCGGCCTCACCCCTGCTGGAGAGATCTTTGTCGCCGAAGCGAGATTGACACTTCAACATTTCGATCGTGCCGTTCACCTTTCAAGAGCAGCAGTGGCGAAGGCTGTCGTTACCCTCCACGTTGGGAAGAGTCCCTACACTGATCCCTATCTCATCTCCAAGCTACTCTCCTTGCGGCCTCCCCTGTACCCAGATCTTCAGGTGCACCTGACCACGAAACTCGCTCCAGAGCTGACACACGATCTCTTGAGCGGAAGTCTCGACATCGCCTTCCTAGCCGACATGCCCGAGAGCGCCAGTCTTTCTGGAAGGCTCGTGTTGGACTTGCCTTTTTATGTTGCGATGCTTGAGGGTGATGCGCTTGCAAAGCAGCGGGCTGTCACCGCTGACGATCTGAGACAGCACTCGTGCATCCTGTTCGAAAGGCATGTGCAGCCGTGGCTCTACGATGAAGTGATGAAGCGTCTTCGCCCAGCCTCGCTGCCGGGCTGTAGCCTGCATCACGTAATGACTGCTGAAGATGCTCTGCAACTGATTCTGAGGGGCTTTGGAGTAGCAGTGTTGACACGAGCTGGCGCTTGGCGGATCCAGCGAGTCGGTGTCACCATTCGCCCGCTCGACGGCGAAGATCTACGTGTCAGGACGTCCATGGTGGCGCGTTCCGACAACCAGAGTAAGATCGTCAGCGATATAGTTCGAGGTTTCGTAACAGCGGTCGGCCCCGACAGAAATGCTACGCAATTCAAACTACCGCTCCGAAAGTGACTTCACCGTTCATCGCTGTTTTCGTATTCAGTACGAGTGACGATCTCAGGATGTAGTTGACCGGAGTAGCCGCACGCCGAACAGAGAAAGATCCCGGTAATGGCGGCGTCATCATTGAGTTCACGGACAAGAGAGAGGTGCTGACATCGATCGCATCTGTGGACGACTACGAGCGAATCCATGTTGCTTTTGTCCGTCATAGCCGCTACCTCCTTCACTGCTAGGACAGTCCAACCGCCGTCAGTGCGACAGCACGCTAGCTTCCTGCGAATGCCTTCTATTTGCGTCGAAGTAAAGAACAGGGATGGCGAGCCGTGACAGCAACGTGGAGGCGACCTCCCCTGCCATCAGCGAAATGGCAAGTCCCTGGAAAATAGGATCGCTGAGATGAAGGAAGAACCGAGCACCACTGCGGCTGCGGTCAAGAGCCTGGGACGGAAGCGAACCGCGCCAGCGTCGATGACAGCATCGTGCAAGCTGAGTCCTTCACGCCATCGCACTTCGATGGAAATCGATAAGGATGATCGAGCAGCGCACGATGATGCCGGGACCGGCGATTAAGCTGATCATGGAGGCGGCAGTGAAAAACGCCCCAAGTAGTGCGTACCTGGAAGGATCCCCACCAGTGTGAGCGGAATGGGAGCCATGACGACCAGTGGCGTGAGAAATGAGCGAAACCAGCCGACGACAAAGATGTAGATCAGCGCGAGCACGACAGCAAAGGTCAAGCCAAGGTCACGAAAGACCTCGTAGGTGATCTGCCACTCGCCATCCCACTTAAGCGAGTAGCTCTGCATCTCGGCAGGCAGTTGTGTCGAGTACTGTGTCACCGCCAAACCGTCAGGAGCTTTGAGTTTAGCAACCTGATCCTGCATTTTGAAGTTGACGTACACGGGGCTTTCCGCTGCACACGCAACATCGCCCAGCACATAGACGACCGGTAAAAGGTTTTTGTGCTGGATTGTTTGCTCGACCGTGCCGGAAGACTGGCTCGTAACGCTGCCGATCGCGACCGGCTTCCCCGTCATGATAACAAGCTGAATGTTGCGAACGCCGTCCATGCCAATCCGCAGCAGCCTTCCCAATTGCGGATAAATTCGCACGTCCTCACGAGAGCGCGCATCGTGCAACAAGCCAATGTCTTGGCCCGTCACCGCTTTGTCGACGTTGTTGGAGATCGTCTGTGGCGTCAGGCCTGCCAGTGCCGCTCTTGCTGGGTATACATTTAAGCTATTAGCCGTCTCAGGCGCTGCAACGGACCAGTCCGTGTCCACAACACCGTCGGTTTGCTCGAAAATCTTCCTGACCTGGGAGACCAGAGCGATCTGCTTTGCATAGTATGGGCCGTAAATTAAGGTATGCATCCCGCCTCCACCTTCATCTACTCTGAAGAAGTAGACCCTCAACTCGTGATTTTAGGTCGATGTCACGCAGACCTATGATTTTGGCACCATCTCAAGCAGGCGAAGCTTGCACATGAGCGAAGAGTGAGTGGGTAGCGGCTTCGGTCTAAGCATGCAGACGCGGATGAGACTAGAACCGGCGCCCAGCGTCGCTTGATTCGGGAGTGAGAAGAAGGCTAGGAGAGATCCGCACTAACGATCTCTCCCAGCCTTCTCCTACTGAGTTGGTGCTGTGATGGCTGGTCCTTGACTGATGACTGCGATCGGCCGTGCGGTAGCGACCTGAGTTGCAGGTGTGAACTGAGACCCGAAAAGAGGTGCCAACTGAGCGATGAACTGAGGAGAGAGTCCCAAGCTAAGCGCGGGCAGCGTAAGCACGCCGTCAACAGGCTTTAGCGGCAGCACCAAGTTGGGATTTTGGTTGACGATAAAGATGTCTTGGCGGCCCAGAAAGGCTCCATTCTTTGTAAGGTCGCCTGTGATAACTGAACTAGTGTTGCTCGCATGTAATACGAGGTTCTCAATCCGTACAGTGGTGCGTCCGATGTAGTTGATCAGAAAGCCACCGCGAAAGCTTACATCAGTGTTGCCTGTGTCAAGATCGACGACGCCAGACACCGCTCCGAGATTGTCAATCAGCTCACCTGGACTGCTCGCGCTGTTATGCAATGGATTGCCGTTCAGATCGCTGATGAAGATCCCACTCTCTCGAGTGGAGGCTACAAAGGAAGAAGTGAGCGTAATAGGAGTGTAACCACCCAAAATCTGGTTTGCGACTTGTGCGTGTGCTTGAGGGCTCACGGAAACAGCCAATGCAGTCGCTAAAGCAGCTGCCAGAATCAATTTCATGGAAAGATCTCCTGTGGTGCCGAGGTATTTGCGCTACGCGTAGGCGGAACGAAAGATGAATATTGAACGTTCCGGAGCCTTCGAGGCCCGTTTATTTCGAGGACCCGACGACGGTTGCGTACCAACTGTATGGTCACCATAGTGCCTATATGCCAAAACTGTGTCAAGTCCGTTCCGGGTAGCCGAAGGCGCTTCAGGGTATCCTCAGTGAAACCGCAGTTAATTTTGAATCGTTTGTGGCGCGAGACAGCCCTCACGGCGCGCTATGAAGGGAGATGTCCGCTTGCGTAAACGGACAAACTTGATCAAAGACCCTGGACCCGCAAAGGGCAATCTGAGGAAGCAGTACGCCGAGCAGACACGCAGTGCGATCTTGGCTGCCGCCCGGGAGCTCTTCAGCGAGCGTGGGTACTTTTCCACTACCGTGGATGACATCGCGGGTCGAGCCGGTGTGGCAGCAATTACTGTTTACAATTCCGCCGGTGGGAAGAGCGGTCTGCTCAGAGCCTTGACCGATATCTGGAGCACAGCCCCGATCATTGAAACGAACCGAAAGATCATGGCGACTCTGGCAGAACCAGTTGAGGTCTTGCGAGTTGTAGCCAAGACGGCCCGCGTGATACGAGAGGATTTCGGCGATATCGTGATTCTGATGTTGGCTACTGCCCCGCACGACAAAGACGTCTCTGAGAACCTTGTACGAGCCACTACTCGCTACAGGCAGTCATTGCGGGTTGTCGTCCAACACTTGATCCGTTTGAACGCGCTGCCAAACGCTGTGTCGGAAGATGAAGCCGTAGACATACTGTGGTTCTATTTCGGCTATTGGGGACTTTACAGCCTTCACGTCGAAAATGGATGGGACTTCGACAAAGCAGAAAGATGGCTCTGTGATGCTGCCATTCACTCGCTTCTGCGCAAACCTGCACTGAAACGAACGAGAACTTCGGCTGGCTAGATCCGAACAAAGCGTTCGTCCCTGTCCTCGGAAGGGTGCTGTTGTTTTCTGCGGTGTTGTCGTTTGGCAGATGCTGCGCGAAAGGCTTACACCGCGTTCTTTCACCTCCGTTCGTACAATTTGCCTACCGAAAGGAAATTTGGATCGTCCAGCGTTTATAAGGAACGTCGTGGGAAAACGCCAACTAAGGTGCTTCTTGACGCGGCCTCATCATAGGCATACTATCCTCACCGTAGCAGAACAATAGACCGCATTGCTGCCGAACGTGCGGTGATCGAAGGATCTCGGAGGATGAAAGATGAGACTTGAAAAGGTTGTGCGCCACGCAGTGACTTCGCTCACAGTCGGTACGGTCCTGCTGTTGCCGCGGGTGAGCGGATTCGCGCAGACAAGTGTCCTGACCCAGCACAATGACAACAACCGCGATGGTGTGAACGCAAGCGAAGCCACGTTGAACCCCTCAAACGTCAACAGTAATCAGTTCGGGCTTTTGTTCAAGGTCGCGGTGGATGATCAGATCTATGCGCAACCGCTCTACATGCCTAATCTGTCGATTGCAGGCGGAATGCACAATGTCGTCTTCGTCGCCACGAGCAACAACAGTGTTTACGCTTTCGACGCTGATTCCGGTGCGCAATACTGGCACGCGCAGCTCGGGCCGGCCTTTAACCCGATCAGCGACGAGCCGGGAATCAGTTGCAAAGATGTTCTGGGAACATCGGGCATCATGAGTACGCCGGTGATCGACCCGAGTACCAATAAGCTGTATGTGGTGGCACAAACCTGGGTCAACAAGACATCGACGCACTACCTGCATGCGCTGAATGCTGCGTCCGGAACGGACACTGCGGGCAGTCCCGTCGTTATCACGACCAACAACTTCAATTCGATCTATCAGAACCAGCGATCCGCTCTCCTGCTTGCAAATAACAACATCTATATTTCTTTTTCAAGCCACTGTGACGATGGACTCTACGCGGGTTTCACTATGGCCTACAGCACCGCAAACCTCAGCCAAACTGGAATGTTTAATCCTGGTCCGAACAACAGCGAATC
Source organism: uncultured Acidobacteriaceae bacterium (assembly GCA_964245435.1). GTDB lineage: Bacteria > Acidobacteriota > Terriglobia > Terriglobales > Acidobacteriaceae > EB88. Next base: position 39,066 of record CAXTMF010000005.1, on the reverse strand, counting down.
CGCGATCTGGCATTCAGGCAATGGCGCCGCCGCGGATAGCGCCGGGAACGTTTACGTCATCACCGGGAATGGGGCCTGGGACGGAGAAACAGAGTTCGGCGAATCATTTCTGAAGTTCAATACAGCTTTGGGTCTCGAGGATTGGCACACGCCTACGAACTGGGGAAGCGAGCCAGGAGGTCTTAACGCGAACGACAACGACCTCACTGCCTCCGGGCCGCTTCTAATCCCCGGGAAAGACCTGATTCTCGGGGGAGGCAAAGATGGCAAACTGCATCTGCTCAACACCGGAGCCATGGGCCATTTGACCGATAGTGGGGTGCAGCCTGACTGGCAGGCGACATCTTCCCACATTCACTCGCTCAACTTCTGGAATAACAACCTGTATCTCTGGGGTCAGAACGACTACCTCAAGGTGTTCGCCTTCAACGGGTCCACCTTCAATCCGACCCCAACGCACACTCTTGGGATCAAGGCGTTCGGTCATCCGGGCGGCACATTGTCGCTTTCCGCGAACGGTAACACCAACGGCATCCTCTGGGCGGCAACCAATACGAGTCTGGGTTCGGATGGTCAGGGTGCCTGGCACACCACTGTTCCAGGCATTTTGTACGCCTACGATGCTTCAGATTTGAACCTGCTCTGGACGAACGAGCAGAACGCGCCGCGAGACTCTTGCGACAGCTATGCAAAGTTCACCGCGCCCACGATCGTGAATGGTAAGGTGTATCTGGCCAGCTTCGGCCAGCAGTCGACAGCGAGTGGGCAGCTCTGCGTCTACGGACAACTCCCGACCGCCGATCTGATCCCAAACGGCACCTATCTCCTTGTTGACTCCAACAGTGGCAAGGCTCTCGATGACCCGGGCTTCTCGAATAAAGGCAGCACGGTCATGGAGATCTACACTGTCAACCACGGGACGAACCAGAAATGGATCGTCACTAATCTCGGAAATAATGTGATCACGCTGACCAATACCGCGAGTAAGCAACTACTCGATGTGACCGGAGCCTCAACGGCCAACAGCGCGCTGGTGGATCAATATCCTGCGAACGCGCAGACCAACCAGCAGTGGCGCGTGACCTCCGTTGGCGGAGGGAAGTTTGAGTTAGTCAGCGTGTCGAGCGGTCAGGCGCTGGATGTGGACGGAGCTGCTACGACGAACCAGACAAAAGTGGATCAATATCCCTATCAGGGCCACGCCTGGCAGCAGTGGGCGTTTCAGCCTCAGTAGGCCTCAGTCGATATTGCTTTCAACCATCGTGCGGTCCGTTCCGGGCCGCACTGCCTTCTTGTTTCCCCTGGATAAAGCCCGATGAATAAGTCCCGAAGAACATTCCTAACGACAGCGGCGCTGTCTACGGCATCAATTGCGTTTGCTTCAAAAGCGAACGCGCAGGTGCAAGACATGAGCCACATGAACCATAACGAGCCCAAGCCGGAGCGGCCGGCGGTTCCGCGGCTGCCTGTAATCATTTGCAAAGCGACTGGAACTATCGGAATCGATCAAGCGTACAGAATGCTCCTCGACGGGGCCGACACGCTGGATGCGGCGCTGCATGTGTGCAAGACGCAGGAAGATAATCCCCAGGACCATTCAACGGGCTTGGGTGCGCTGCCAAATGCCAAGGGCGAAGTTCAGTTGGACGCATGCTGCTTTCACGGACCGACACATCGGGCTGCCGCGATTGGATCTGTCAGCGGCATTCGCAATGCATCGCTGTTGGCACGTGCGCTGATGGACACCACAAAATACTCCTTGCTGGTTGGTTCGGATGCCCAAGCGTTCGCGCTGGCTCGCGGCTTCGCAGAAGAAGACCTGCTGACCGAACGAAGCAGGCTGAACTACACGTTATGGCAAAAGATACGCTCAAATCCTGCCCTGCTCGGAGCCGGAACGCACGACTCGGACTGGCCGGAGCCTCTCTACAGGACACACTTCCTCCCCAACTCACAAAAAGAGTTCGACTTATTAGTGCAGAAGTATGAACCGCTTGCAGCAGAAGTGGGCTTCGCAGCCGCGATGACATGGCGGCCTGTGTTCGATATCCTCGCTCCAACAAGCCAGGGCATTTACGTTTCCGCGATCGATCGGAATGGCCAGTTGTCCTCTGCCTGCACATCGGCAGGTCAGCCCTGGCGTATGCCTGGCGTCTCCAGTGATGTCGCCACGCTTGGAGCGGGCTGCTTTCTCGATCCGGAGGTGGGCTCGGCCGGAGCCAGTGGCAATGCAGAAGCCAGCATACGGGTTGCCGGCGCGCACACCATCATCGAAAACATGCGCCGAGGCATGTCCCCAGAGGATGCGGGCATGGACGCTTTGCGCCGCATCGTTCGCTCGTACCGCACCGATATGGACGTCCTTCGCTTTGTAGAGGTGATCTTCTACATCCTTCGGAAGGACGGTGCTTACGCAGGCGTCTCAATGTGGGGCGGCGATAGCAGCGGACACGTTCGCCAGTTCACCATTACCGATGCGAAAGATGTGCGGCGCAGCGAAGATTGTGTGGCTCTCTTTCCTGGCGGCCCGATGAACGGCAAGGCCATGGCACATTCATGAGAGCGGCCCGTGCAGAAGCGGCAAAGAAAGGTCTTCGAGTCGGGGCGCTTCTGCTCGCTCTTTCTTCTGCCGCGTCGCGCGGCCAGTCAAATGCAGGTGAGCTTCGCCTTGAAGTGCACGACCCGGCGGGGCAGGCGGTTCAGACGAGCGTGCACCTCGTCAGCCAAGCCAACCAATATCAATCGGTACTGAAAACCGACGTCAACGGCGCACTCTGTGTGCAGGGCTTGCCGTTCGGTCTGTACCGGTTCGATATGACGCAAATGGGGTTCGCACCCACCGTCGGCATGGTCGAGATACGATCCCCTTTGCCGACCAACGTTTCCATTCAACTGCACCTCCCTACCGTGGTGCAGACGGTGCAGGTCGATGCGGGAGCGACGCTTCTTCTCATACAGCAGGCAGGAGCCGTAAACCAGATTGGGACAGCCCTTCTGGAAAAGCGGCTTACTTCTCTTCCGGGTCGCTCGTTACAGGACCTCGTGAATTCCCAACCGGGATGGCTCTATGAGGGCAATGCGGTGTTGCATCCAAGGGGCTCGGAGTACCAGACGCAGCTCGTCGTGGATGGTCTGCCGCTCATAGATAATCGGTCTCCCAGCTTCGGGCCTGAGATTGAAGCGGATCAAGTGCAGGCCATCAGCATCTACACCGCAGGCTTCCCCGCCGAGTATGGGCGCAAACTAGGTGGCGTCGTTGAACTCAAGACCATGCAAGAGATGCAACCGGGCCTGCACGGGAAAGTGGTGCTCTATGGCGGCAGCTTCGACAGTGCCGGCGCTCTTGCCGAAGGACAGTTCACCTCAGGGCAGAACACGTTCGATGGAAGTGCGAGTGGAAGCCGAACCGACCACTACCTCAATCCAGTGGTGCCGCAGAACTACACCAACACAGGCACGTTGGGCGACTTTTCGGGCAGGTACCAACGGGATTTCACAACGAGCGATCACCTTGTCCTGAGTGCCCGTCACGAGCTATCGCGTTACGATCTGCCCAACGAGCAGACACAACAGGCGGCCGGTCAACGACAGACCGCAGACAACACGGAGACGATCGGAGTCGCTTCCTATACGCACACCTTTTCTACGCGAGTCCTTGCAGATTTCCGCGGTATGGTGCGCGACAACGCGGATGACTTCAACTCAAATCCAGAATCAACGCCCATCGAGCTTTTTCAGCGGAACAGATTTCGCGAAGGTTACTTCAAAAGCACGGCAGCAGTCTCAGCAAGCCACCAGGAGTGGAAGTTCGGGGTCGAATCGGACAACACGTTTCTGTATGAAAACCTACATTACCTGATCAGGGATCCGGCACAATTCGACGGTGACACTCCAGCAACGTTTGCATTTGCAGCGCAGAGACCTGATCTCGAGCAGTCAGCCTTCGTCCAGGATCTGATTCGGGCCGGAAACTGGACGATCAATGCAGGCCTCCGATTCGATCACTACCAGCTTTTGCTGAATAAACGAGCCTTCGACCCGCGGTTTGCCGTTTTACGGTTCTTCCCGTCCGCCGATTTGGTAGTGCACTTCAGCTACGACCGCGTTTTTCAAACGCCCTCGTTTGAGAACATCCTGCTTTCGAGTTCAACGGCGGTGGAAGCTTTGGCGCCGCAAACCTTTCTGCGCCTTCCAGTTCAACCCTCGCAGGGCAACTACTACGAGGTTGGATTGTCGAAGACGTTGCGAAAGCAGCTGCGCCTGGATGCGAACTATTTTCGAAGATCTGTGAACAGTTACGCGGACGACGACCAGATACAAAATACGACCATCAGCTTCCCCATCGCCTTTCGGAAGGCACGGATTTATGGGGCTGAGGCGAAAATCGAAGTTCCAGATACGCGTGGATTCTCAGGGTTCGTAAGCTACTCCTATCAGGTTGGGAATGCCTGGAATCCCGTAACCGGTGGACTGTTTCTCGGGGATGATGCCGCGAGTGCGGAGTCGCGACTGACCGGTCATTTTCCTGTGTCGCAGGACCAGCGCAATACAGTCCGTGGACGGGTACGGTACCAGCTCGGCTCCCGTTTGTGGCTGGCTGGCGGAATGCAGTCGGACTCGGGGCTTCCCTTTGAGTTCGGAGGTGATCCTTCCAGTGCGCTCGCCCAGTACGGTCCGTCGATTCTATCGCGTGTGAATTTCACGCGAGGACGCATTTTTCCCTCCATTCAGTTCAATGCTTCGACCGGCGCAAAGCTGTATCACTCAGAGCGCTTGAATGCGGAACTGCAGGTTGATGGTCAAAATCTCACAAATGTTCTCAACGTGATCGACTTTGGTGGTCTCTTCTCGGGTAATGCGATTGGTCCGTCTCGCAACGTAATGATTCGCACCACCGTGACCTTCTGATCAGTGACAAGCTTGTATTGATGCGCGGCTCTTGAGAACTCATCAAAAACGCCGTAGTTTGGCAAGCAGCTGTCGTACGGTTTGTCTAGGCTGTTGATGGCCGTGGTGGTCAGGTGCGGCCTGCAACGAGGTGGTCGCGAGTGGCCTCACGACTCGGACGGATGGGATTCCATGTGGATGCAGTAGACGACCTCACGCCGTGCTCAGACGTTTAGGCCTTCTGAGACAGAGAGGCCTGCCAGCGTAGGTCGGCAACGCGGATAAGAACTTGTGACCCTTGGAGCGGGAGTTAGCCCCGTAGCAGGCTAATGCTCACTGGCATCCAGACAACTCCATTCCTCCTTGTTGCTCTGGTTCGAGCGTTCTCCTATCGCGATTCAGCGCGCCTTTCAGAAAGAGCTGCACGACCTGGCCCACACGCTTCCTCGCTTCGGACTTGCTCACTCTTCCGCCGGTGAGAGCCCTCAACTGCAGGTTGTTGATTAAACCATCGAGAAAGACTGCTGCCGCTGCATGCGGATCGGAGATCGCAAGATGCTCTCGTTCTGAGCATCGGAGTAGGAAGGATGCGAGCAGCTCATTCGCCTTGTCGGGACCGGACCGGAAAAAGTGCCGAGCGATCTCTGGAACGCGGGGTGCTTCGCTGATCATTAGACGATGAAAGGCCAGCGCGTTTGGAGCGAGCAAGGTTTCCAGTGCGGATTCGCCCAACTTGGTAAGCGCATCGGCTGAAGACATCACGTCTAAACCTGGCTGCTTGAGCGCCTCGCGCAAGGGAGCCAGGATGTCTTCGCAGAGCTGCTTCAGCACGTGCTCGAACAGTGCATCCTTGCTCCCGAAGACGGTATAGAAGTCGCGGTAGGATCCACCTGCTGCCGCAACGATCATTTCCAGGGAAACGCCACCGTAGCCGCGCTCGAGAAACAACTTGCTGGCGGCTGCGAGGATGTCCGTGCGGCGCTGTTCCGCACCTCGGTTCGGCCTACGAACCTGCACTTCGGAATGCGGTCGAGAAGCCGGCTCATTCTTAGCGGTTGACATTGGTAATGAATGCTACCATTCTTTATGGTAATGCATCTTACCACTCGTGATAACGGAGCACCTGCAAGGTCCGTTCGAACAGATACGGGAGAGGCAACGGGGCCGTTGCCCGCGCTATTCGTTACAGAAGACCACTGCCCAAGGGAGACGGAATGAATGCGAAGCGTAAGCCGTACATGCTCACAAACCAGGACAGTGCCGCGTACTGGCTCATCGACAACCTCTGGATGCCGCTGGCTACCAGTCACCACACCCAGGACAACTTCTCCCTGATGGAGCAGGTATGCGGTACGGGCATCGGCGGCCCGCAAACACATATGCATCCGACGGACGAGGGCATGTACATTCTAGAGGGGCACATCACCTTCCAGGTCGGCGGGCAGGAGATCAAAGCCGGCCCTGGAACGTTTGCCTCGATCCCGCGCCTCACAGAGCACAGCTTCACGATCGACAAGGCCAGCACGCGCGTCCTGAACTTCTACACACCGGGCGGGTTCGAGATGTTCATCATGAGCTTGGCCGTTCCGGCTCAGGAACGGAAAGCTCCGAAGCCTGGCACCACGCCGATGCCGGCACGCTGGATGGCAATGGAGGCATCCCGTGAATTTGGCCAGATCGCCGCGCCTACGATGCCGATTGCGGATCCGCCCACAAAGGAGAACCGCAAAACCAAAGCAAGTGAGGTAAACCCAATCCGGCCTTTCGGTCTGAAGCTTGAGAAGGCACCCGCGTTCTGGACACAGACCAGCCTTGTGAGCATTCTGGCGACGAAGGAGCAGACCGGCGGCTCCTACTCGCTGCTGCACCAGCACGCACCCAAAGGCGCCGGTCCCGCACCGCACACCCAAGAACAGGATGAGGCGATGTACCTGCTAGATGGAGAGCTGACGATGACGTCGGGGTCGGAGCGATTTCAAGCGCAGAGCGGAGCGTTCCTCTACATTCCTGCCGGTACTCCGCACCGTTTCCGAGTGGAGAGCACGGAAGCCAAGCTGCTCCATTGGCACCTGCCCGGCGGCTATGAACAGCTGGCCATCCGGCAGGGTGTTCCGGCCAAAATTCGTGAGCTTCCGCGAGAGCCCGTTAAACCGCAACTTCCCTGCGATCAAGCGGAGGCACTGTACGACCGGATCGGTTTGCACTGGATGGCAGATGAGTAGCGCAGATCCCGGGATCTTGTGGCGTGGGACCTTTGCCATTGACCGCGGTTCTGCTCATAGCTCTGCACTGTCGGGGAATGTGACTTCAAAAAAGGGATTTCGCACGGGAGATGACCTACGACTCCGATTCAGTGCTCGCACGTACCTGGGTGTCGAGGTCAAGCAGAATGCCTAGCACATCACTCCCTCTTGCTCCCGCTTTGCCAAACAAACGGCTCTGGACTTCGATGGCAAGTGGCAGCGCCTTTTCAAGCACGGTGAAGCCCTTTCGCGTCAGCATGACCTGCTTTGCCCGGCTGTCGACCGCGTCTCGCTTCCGTTCGACGAACCGCTTACTCTCAAGGCTTTTCAGCATCTGCGAGAGCTGCATGGGGTGGATGCCCCCGAAGCGGGACAGCTCAATCTGCGTGGCGGTGTTTCCGGAGCGCTCAAGCCAGCCGACCAGTGCGAGGGTTACAAACTGCAGGTTGCTCAAATCGACGACAGCGAGAGCACGGTCCATCTCGCGTTGGTAGCGGGAGGTGATGCGCCAAAGCACGAATCCGATCGCATTTTCCGGCGCTCCGAGGGAGACCTCCTCGAACATCCGGCGGATCGCTTCTTGTTGAACTGCCATAAGCCATCCTAGAGGTAAATGGTCTGCAACCACATGCTAAATTTGTTTATTAAATGGCAGAGGTCGCAAACGCGGCCACAAGGAGCCGCTTTTCATGAACAACCTGAAGCTCGACATTGCTTTTTGGAATTATGACCGCACGATGGCGCTGGCTGACGGCACCGTTGCCATCCCAGAAACTGACGCTACTTTTCACACAGCACCCATCGTGACGCAGATTTTCGAGGAAATGGTACGAGGGCAGTTCCAGGTCTCAGAGATCGGCCTGACCTACTTCTTGCGAACCTTCCAGGACGGCAAGTCACCGTTTGTGGCGATTCCCGTCTTCCCGAACCGTGCCTTTCGCCACTCTGCGATTTATGTCAGCAAGGCAAGCGGCATTGCAAAGCCAGAGGACCTGAATGGAAAAACCATAGGTGAGCTTGCGCTCTATAGCCACGATGCCGGCATCATGCCGAAGGGCATGTTGATGGACGAACACGGTTTCCGGCCGGAAACGTGCAAATGGATCATCGGCGGACTGGACTGGCCCATGAAGCCGATCGACTTCGTACCGAAGCCTCACCCCGAAAGCGTCAGCGTTCGCGACATCCCGGAGGGCAAGGAACTTGGCGCGATGCTTGAAGCGGGCGAAATCGACGCGCTCATCTCGGCCGATAACCCCAAGTGCGTTCTGGAGAACTCGCCGAAGGTCGGCCGTCTCTTTCCGGACTACCCCAGGGTGGAGCGCGAATACTTCCGCCGCACCGGCATATTTCCGATCATGCATACTGTCGTCGTGCGCAAGGATGTTCTCTCGGCAAATCCGGGCATCGCAAAGAAGCTCTTTAGATCCTTTTGTGACGCCAAGGACGCGGCCGTGAAGAAGTATGAGCACCTGCACATCTTCAACAACATGAACATCATGTTTCCCTGGTTCAATCACCTGCTTGAAGAAGACCAGGAGATCTTGGGTCAGGACTGGTGGCCGTACGGTATCGCCGCGAACCGGAAGGCCTTGGAGGCTGTGCTTCGCTACCACTTCGAACAAGGGATTACCGAGCGCCTCTTCACCCTTGAAGAGATATTCGCTGCGGATTTGCTGGATACCTAACCTGACAAGGAAGCGAAACAATGAAGATTGTCGCTCTTGAGGAGCATTTTGCCTTTCCGCAGATCGTCGACGCGTGGCGATCTGCGGATGCACGCGCACAAGGACCTTCGCTCGCCTCATTCGCGCAGGGCGCTATCGGCGAGCGCCTGCTCGACTTCGGTGAGGGTCGCCTCGCCGCCATGGACGCCGCCGGCATCGACGTCCAGGTGCTTTCACTTACCACGCCCGGTGTTCAGGGTTTGTCAGGGGACGAAGCAGTAGCGCTTGCAACGGAATCGAACAATCTGCTCGCGGAGGTGGTACGCTCCCGGCCGGATCGTTTCCAGGGCTTTGCAGCGCTGCCCACGCCTTCTCCTGAGGCCGCCGAACGCGAGCTTGAGCGTGCGGTGCGGCAACTGAAGCTGCAGGGTGCGATGCTGTTCGGGCGCACTGGAAACCGCAATGCGGACCACCCAGACTTGTGGCCGATCTACGAAGCCGCGTCAGCTCTGCGGGTTCCTCTGTATCTGCACCCGCAAACCCCTCAGGACGGAGTGATCCGCGCGTGCTACGCAGATCTGAACGACCAGGTCAGCTCCCTGTTTGCCCGTCCGGGCATCGGCTGGCACTACGAGGCGGGCATCCAGATCATTCGTATGGTGCTAGCCGGTGTCTTTGATCGCTTTCCCAATCTGAAGATCATCACCGGACATTGGGGCGAGGTTATTCTGTTCTACCTCGACCGGCTCGACATGCTGTCCCGTCCGGCAAAGCTACCGCGCAAGGTCTCGGAATACCTGCAACAACACTTGTACGTGACGCCCAGCGGCTTGTTTAGCGAACGATACCTGCGCTGGTCGCTGGAGATTCTGGGAGCAGAGCACATCTTGTTCTCAACCGATTACCCCTACCTGCAGGCATCCCTCGAAGCTGTCGCCGGTCTGTTCGAGACTCCAGCACTCAGCGATATCGATCGCGAAAACATCGGGTGGCGCAACTGGGAGCGGCTCTGCTCAGAGGCAACATCATGACCGACGCTCCCCTGGTCACTTCTTCCTCTCGGGGTCTGCGCATCGCCGTCGTCGGCATGGGCGGAATCGGGAGTGCCTTCGCCTTTCAGCTAGCTCGGACGGGTCACCACGACATAACTGCGATTGCAAGACCTGGCTCAGCAAGACTGGAACAACTCAGGCGTATGAGCGGCGTGATCAACACCAAAGGCGAGCACGCCCCTATGCGGGTGACGGACACTTTGGATGGGAGTATCCCTTACGACCTTGTGCTGGTGACCTTGCCCGCCCATCTCGTAGCCCCTCTGGTTCCGGCTCTCCGGCGGAGTACCGCCACTCGCATCCAGTTCATGTTCAACATCTTTGAGCCGGAGCAGCTTCGGGATAAAGTTGGCGCCGAGCGCTGTTCCTTTGGCATGCCCTTCATTCAGGCAAGCCTCTCATCAACTGGCGAACTCCGCGCCAAGATTGGCGTAGGCGGGCAGAAGACAAAGATCGATCGTGCCGAAGCGGTCAGTCTCTTCAGCGCCGCTGGTCTACCCGCGGTGTTGGAAGCGGAGATGCTTCTCTGGCTTCGCTGCCATGTTCCTCTCTGCGCCGCGTTTGAGAGCGTTTCTGTCGCCGCGATGCGGAGAGGCGGGGGTGCTTCTTGGAAGGAAGCACAAGTGATCGCAAGCGGTCTCCAGGAAGGTCTCTCCCTTGTCCAGCGCCTGGGCTTTCGCCTGTACCCTGTTGGAAAGGCGCGACTCCAATCAGCTCCGCTCTTCGTGCCTGCGCTTCTGCTTTGGGTCATGTCTCGCATACCCTCCTTCCGTGAACTCTTGTCCACCGGACTGCAAGAGTGCGAGGCACTGGTCGAGGTCATGGTTAGCGAGGCAGATCGCGTTTTGCAGCCCGCGACTGTCAGCCGCATAAAGGCGATGAAGCCGACGGGAACCTAGCGACCTAAGGGCAGTAGGTCACACCTGTGGAGAACTTCAGCGGGTTGAGCCTGTCTTGCGCTCACGGCAGCAGCTTTTCGGAGTGCACTAGTTTCAACATGGATCTCTTAAATCGTCTCATTGTCAGTGCTCCGAGAAGCGAGCCGTCCAACGCCGTCATCGCGGTCTCCAATGACGAGAGCGGCGTTTCTGCGCACCTATATGCCCTCGAGCGGAACGAGTTCATTGGGCCGCCGCGGAGCCAGTACCCCAGACCCCAGGTCGCAAGAGGGGAAAGGAGAGACTGACTAATCCTCGCTTAGCGCTCGGATGCCCAAATGCCTCAAAGCCATTTCAGCGGTGCGCTTAAGTTGGGCTCTCGTGGAGCCGTTCGCAGCTTGCACTGCGAGACCACTCAGGAGTGACGAAAGATATCGGGTGTAGTCGTCAATATTTTCTTCTTTGGAAAACTCTCCAGCCCTTCTTGCCTTGAGAAGACGGGCCTTGAGGACAGCTTCATTTCGAAGCCGTATATCGAGCATCAGAGCCTTCGCAGGCTCTGTGTCTATGCCGCAGGACAATGAGCCGGTCAACGTGAAGCAGCTAGCCGGGTGTTCCTTGGCGCCTAGAAACTCCACAGTGTTGTAGAACGCAGCCCGTATGAATGTTTCAAACGTCGGCTCTGCAAGCGCTCGCACCATGTACTGCCCTGGCACTTCGATATAGCGTTTCGCCGCAAGCGCGAACAGTGCCTGCTTATCGCCGAACGCTGCATAGATGCTGGACGGATGAATGCCCATCGCTTGCGAGAGATCCGCCATGGACGCGCCTTCGTAGCCCCGTTCCCAGAACAAACGCATCGCAACATCTAGGGCGGCCTCTTTATCAAAAGCGGTAGGTCTTCCGAGTTTCTTTGCGTTCCCCATGCTGTTTTAGACGCAGAGTTACTGAATCCGATGCGAAGTGCGTACATCTGTAATGATCGTACGAGGTTATTGTGTAGCGACCGTTCGAGAAAGCGTATTCACGCCTGCTCCGGACAGTCATGCGTCGACGAAACAGATTGGAGACTATATGGGTGCACTTGAGGGAAAGATTGCAATCGTGACAGGCGGAAACAGCGGAATTGGTCTGGCGACTGCGAAGAGGTTCGTGGAGGAAGGCGCGTACGTCTTCATCACGGCCCGCCGCCAGAGCGAACTGGACAAAGCGATCGCGGAGATCGGCCGCAATGTCAGGGCGATCGCTGCAGATCTTGCAAAGCTCGAGAACATAGCAACAATTGCTGAAACAGTGAGTGCCGACAAAGGTGTGGTGGACATCGTCGTCTTGAACGCTGGATTCACTGAACGATCCCCTATCGAGGACATCACGCCCGAGCACTTCGATAAAGCTTTCAACCTGATGGCACGCGCGCCAGTGTTCCTGGTACAGAAGCTGCTGCCGTTGATGACGCGGAAAGGCTCCATCATCCTGGTCAGCTCCGCGATGCACCAGATGGGCTTTGCGGATCACACCGCTTATGCCGCAGTGAAGGCAACGAACCGATCGTATGCCCGTACCTGGGCTGCGGAGTTCAAAGATCGTGGCATTCGCGCCAATACCCTTAGCCCTGGATTAACCGACACTCCCATCCTGGATGGCCAAGCTGAGGGGATGGACCGTCAGGAGGTCATCAAAGGCTATGTCAGCGCGATTCCGCTCGGCAGAGCGGCCGATGCTGTAGAGATTGCGAATGCAGCTGTCTTCCTCGGCTCTGATCAGAGTTCCTACGTTACTGGCGCGGATCTGATGGTGGACGGCGGAATCGGCCAGGTCTAGGTTAACTATCGAAGTCTTTGGATGCAGGTGCACGCTCCTGCATTTTGGGTGGCACGAGCGACGTTCGCTGCATTAATCCGCACCCGCACTCTGATACATCGGTCTCAACCACAGAAACACAAGGATGGTCATTCATGATGAACTCTGAAGAAAGCAATGCATCGTTGCTCTCACGTCGGACGCTGCTGATCCGTGGCGCCATGGCAACCACAGGCTTGAGCCTTATCAAAACAGCTGGAGCGCAGGAAGCGTTAGGCGGAACGCAGCCTGGGAAAGCATCCGACTCCAGCCTTACTTTGAGGATATACGAAGGTTTCTCGCAGAACCGGCTTGATCTTTGGGATGCCGTGATTCATCCTGATGTCAAATCTAATAGCCCCGCAGGACGCAATATCGACGGGATAGCCGCGCTAAAGCGATGGAACCAGTCGTTCATCGATGCTTTCCGCCCTCGGACCGATCTCGTCGACCACTTTGTCGCGGGGGAGCGGGGCCTCGTCACGATCAACCTCCACTGGAAGCACGATCGTCCTTTTAATGGCCTCGCTCCAACTGGCAAAATCGGAACCTCGGTAGAGAACTTCATTCTACGGATCGAAAATGGCCTAGTCACGCAATGGGACGTCGCTGACGGTTCGCTTGATCTTGCCATTTACCTTCACGACGAGGGCTTGAAGATGCCCACGTTCGTCGAGCCGCCGGCGCTCATCAAAGGCATAGCTCTGCCCTCTTAGAAGGCGACTGTCTTCGCTCAGAAGTTTCAACGCCGTTGTGTCCGCAAGAGGGCTGCTCCGAACAGACCGTTACGCTGGTTTCGCTGTCGCAACAGCCTGCTCATCGATGGATCTGTACCGATATGTCGGCTTCTCGTTAGCGACGGCGAGCCAACTTCCGAGAACGGCGTTAATGAGATGGTCCGCCGCTTGCTTCTTCATTTCCCGCCAGGGTTGTGGGCGCAAGCTGTGACAGGAGGATCATCAACATGCAGATACATTCGATTGGTATCGACCTGGGTAAAACGACCTTTCACCTTGTAGCTCTTGGAGCAGCAGGCAAGGTGCTGGTGAAGAAGAAGTTCTCTCAGAAGCAGCTACTGACCTACACGGCCAACCTGCAGACGTCGCTGATCGGTCTGGAGGCGTGCTCCGGAGCTCACTTTCTCGGGCGTGCCCTACGCAAGCAGGGCCACGATGTCCGGCTGATTGCAGCGCAGTTTGTGAAGCCATTCGTGAAGTCGAACAAGAACGATTTCGTCGATGCCGAAGCCATTGCTGAAGCCGTCGAGCGGAAGAACATGCGCTTTGTCCCGATCAAGACCGACGACCAGCTCGACCTGCAGGCGATCCACCGGGTCCGAGACAGGCTGGTCTCACGACGCACAGCGGTGATCAACCAGATTCGTGCGTTTCTGCTGGAGCGTGGCTTGGTCTTTGCGAAGAGACCGGCCCAGCTCAAGGCCGTGATGGCAGACATCCTGGAGAACGCAGAGGCGGACCTAACGCCGATGATGCGCAACCTGATCAACAAGCTTTGGAGTGAGTGGAAGACTGTAGAGCAACAGATCGAGGAGCTTGGTGATGAGCTGGAACGGGTCTGCGCAGCCGATGCCGGCTGTACCCGCATCCGGAAGATCCCTGTCATCGGACCTGTCGTCGCTACAGCTATCGTTGCCGCGATCGGCAACGGCGCTGCTTTCCACAAGGGCCGGGAGTTCGCCGCCTGGCTAGGGATCGTGCCCCGGCAGTACTCGACCGGAGGCAAGACGAACCTGCTGAGTATCAGCAAGCGCGGCAACGTCTACCTCCGCAAGATCCTGATCCATGGCGCTAGGGCAGCGGTGCTGCGGATCAAGCGGGACAGGGTGCCTATCGGCGCCTGGCTCGACCGACTTGACGCTCGGGCTCACAAGAACGTCGTCGTAGTGGCTATGGCCAACAAGATCGCCCGCACCGCCTGGGCTGTGCTGTCCAGCGGCAACGACTACCGGCCATCCGCCGTGCCAGCATAAGCGCGGAAAAGACGCCTCCGGCTTGGAAGCGCTCTGCGCTCCCACTTTCTCCGCACTGCGGCGACGAACAAGCTCTCCACCGAAGTCTGCACAGGGCAACAAGGACGAAAGAACAGTCACAACGACGTGTCCAAAGCCTGATACCGAGAATGGTCTTCAACGACCGCGGCGTTTATAAGGACTGACACGTGCGCATCTCATCCTGGCCAGGAGAGACGATCTCCAACTACAGGCCGAATACATTTGCGCAGACTTGTCTTCTTGACCAAACTTACCCTTGCAGTCGCGCGGCGGACCATACATTCCCGGTACTAACGGGTCGGCTCAGGACCTCGCCTTTCCTATTGCGCCTGTCGGTTGTGGCCCCTCACCGCTGCGACTAGGTTCAAGCGCATTCCTTCTTGCAAGTGGTCACCCGACATCAGCCTGAAGATCAGGCCAAGTTGACGGGGCCCTCCTTCTTTTTGCTAGCTAACCACACACTTGATGGAACCGTTAGACGCAGTGAAGGAACTCTCGATGAACTTCATTAGGGTAGGGATGTGCGTACTCGGGCTGCTATTCAGTTCGCCCACTGCAATGATTGCCCAAGCGGCTAAACGGATGCCAGCACCTAGTGTGTGCTTCGATCTCGCCGGACCAGCAGACGCAAAGCAAGCCGTCTTTTACAAAAAATCTTTGGCTGGAAGACCGGGCCGGGTGGCGTGATTACGGTGCCGGTAAGCGGCCCGCAGTTGTCTGGAACTCTACGCACCGCTCCGGCCGCAAAGGTTATCTACATCGGCGTTTCCGATGTCACCTCGACTCTGAAAGAGGTCGTCAAGGCGGGCGGCAAGGTCGTCGCACCTCGTTTCGAGCTCAAGGGGATGGTGCTCCCAGGCTTGTTCAGCGACCCTGCAGGCAACATCATGGGAATGGTGGAACTGTCCCAAGATGGAAAACAAAGATCCCGTGAACTACATACCTGCTGCAACTTCTTCGGATGCTCATTTTAGAGCGGCTCGTCATCTGGAGTGGTCCGGTGACGATTTGGACAGCCGTTCCTGCAGACGCTGGCGCATGGTGTAGTATTCACGCGAGATGAGCTACCGCTTTTCTGCGATGCTGCATATCCCCGGTAACGTCCGCGATGCCCTAGCGTTCTATAAGAGGGCCTTTGACGCAACCACAGGCTGGAGCACGCCTCCGGCCGAGGACATGGTGGCGCAGCTCCTCGTGCATGGTGCGGAGTTTTGGGTGCATCCGGCTGGCGTGGACATCGGCAATGCGTCGCCCACGGACCTCGGCGGGACGGCGGTGCGGTTGATGTTGATCGTAGACGATCCAGACGCCGTGTTCGATCAGGCCGTGTCCGCGGGTGCGGTAGTTCGCTCCCCCGTGCAGGACCGCGACTACGGATGGCGTGACGGCTCAGTCACGGACCCTTTTGGACATCGCTGGGAAATCGGCCGCCCGCTCTAACGCACGATTCGCGCGCAGCGGCCCTCGAGAGGTGCGTCCCAAGAGCTCGGACCCGATCTAAGCTCATCAGTCCTCAGGTATCGGCTTGTCGGAAGTGATGTGCTGGCTGTACTCCACCTTGCCAGGCACGTCAGGAGATTCACAAGCCGATTAGATCCGATCGAAAGGCTAAGCTTTGGAAGACGTCCTAAGAGGGTGTTCGCCGAGATGGAGTGGTGTCGGGTTTCTGATCTGGCTCAATGCCCTATACCGTATACCGACGCACCTCGCGCACACGGACTTTATGGACACAGCGAGTGCGGGATTTGTTGTTTTCCCCGGCCCCAGTCTGGGAGCACTCCAGCGATGCCGCGCTGCGAAGCAGTCCTGAGAAGTCGGCTTCTAGTCAGTGATCCGGCCCGGACCGGCTTCAAGGCCCGGCCGAATGCTCAACTTTCCAACCGCGTTTATCGATACTAGACGGTCGCAACGATTGAGGAATGGCTGATTCGGAAAGTCGAACTTCAATCTGGCATTCATAGGTGCAAGACGACTGCCAGTCAAGAATCAAGCTATTCGGAATAGCGCACACGGCCGAGATCTTCCATAAGCCCCGGCCCGACCGGTGTCCAATCGAGCCGCTCCTGTGTCCAAACGCTCGACGCGGAAAGGTCCAGGCCTACGTATCCGCCTATACGACCAAACCGCTCTTGTGCTTTTTCCGATGAGATAGAGATGACTGGAACTCCGAGACCCCCACCGATGGCCGCAGCAATATCCCGTAGGGGGATGCCTTCTTCGGCGACGGCATGATAACGGGTGGCTTTGGGCTTCTCAAGCGCGAGCCTATAGAGATGGGCAACGTCGGTCACATGCGCGGCGGGCCAGCGGTTGAGTCCCTCCTTCACGTACGCGGAGGCTCCCGTCTGGCGCGCTACAGCAATGAGGGATGTAATAAGGCCCTGCTTAACCGTGTCGTGAACTTGGGGAACCCTCACGACGGTGACGTTGATGCCCTGCTGACGCAACGAGCGTGCGGCTTGTTCGGGGCCGCGAGGTGATGCTGATACGAGGGGTGCATCGACATCTTCCGTGATCGGACGAATCGGTGAGGCGACACCTAGTCCCGAAGTGACAATCAGGGGACGATCAGAGCCTGCAAGCGAAGTGCCGAGAGCCGCAATGGCTAACCTTTCAGTCTCACTGCTTTTTTCAAAGTTAGCGAAATCTAAGTCGAAGGCACAGTGGATCACCCCATCAGCCCGGCTTACACCCTCACTGAGGGTGCGGAGGTCTTCGAGACCTCCCATAAGGACTTCAGCTCCGAAGGAGAGAAGAGCATTTGCACTCCTCTCCGATCTGGCGAGGCCGAGAACCTGATGCCCCGCATGGATGAGCTCTGGCACGATAGCTGAGCCGATGAACCCCGTGCCTCCAGTGAGAAATACACGCATCTAATCTCCTTGCATTCGTTATGCGGACGCTCGCGCGTAGAGCGGTGAGTCCCCATTGTTAGAAGCTCTCGAAGTGATCGATCTTTCCTTGGTTACTTTTCTAGACCTACATAATGACCTGAGCGCTACATTGAGGGAAGACGGCACATTCACCTCCGTAACGGATCTGGGAGTAACCAATGAAAAAGCGCAACAAAGACTCTGTTGGAGGCCCCGCTGCTCTCACATGTAGAAATGACGAAACAGAGCCACTCCGTGACCTTCTGGCAAAAATCGGCGACAAATGGAGCATTCTGCTTCTTGTTGCACTTTCGAGAAAGCCGGGCTATCGTGCGCGCTTTTCTGAACTGCAAAGGGCGATCGACGGAATCTCGCAACGGATGCTCACGACTACGCTGCGGGACCTGGAGCGAGACGGACTGCTGTCACGGCACGTGTTTGCGGAGGTTCCTCCGAGAGTGGAGTATGAGCTTACTGCTGTGGGACTGAGCCTTTTGGAACCAATGCGGAATTTGGTCCACTGGATCGGACGCAATTGGGATGTCATTAAGGAAGCCAGGATCGGCTTTGATCGTCGTACTCGATAATTCATCGAGTCTTCTCAGCCTCAGCGCCCTACTCGGAACCATCTGACTAGATGTGAAATCGACCATCCTCCAACAAACTGCCTTAGTACCGATATGTCGGCTTCTCGGAAGTTATGCAGCTTGAGGGTGTCAGCCGTGGGTAGAGGCGGGCAGCCATCTATATAAGGTAGGCACAGAAATGGCAAGGTTGCTGGCCACATCCCGCGCCGGGACACCGCTGGAAAGCAGCTCCTTAGCCGTTTTGATCTTGCCGTCGGTCAGTTCCTTTTCCATCTCCGCCAGGCTCGCCATGACGTGCAAGAAGAACCGGCCAGAGGGCGTGCCGGTGGCGATAGAGTCCGATAAACTTCTGAAGTGGATGCCTTGCGTCTGGAGTTCTCCAACAAAATCGACCAGCTGCTTGACGCTCCGCCCCAACCGATTCAGCTTTCAAACTACGAGGGTATCTCCCGCTCGTAGATTGTCCCGAGCCTGTCCGAGACCGAAACGCTCACCCCGGCTCCCGCTCGCCCGGTCTTCAAGGATCTTCTTGCAGCCGGCATTCTGAACGGCCTCCGTCTGCTACTCAAGGTTGTGATCTTGCGTGGAGATGCGCGCATAACCGATCACCAGGCCCGCAGCTTCCGCTTTGGTTCCCAGAGCTGTCCTTCTCG
Source organism: uncultured Acidobacteriaceae bacterium (assembly GCA_964245435.1). Taxonomy (GTDB): domain Bacteria; phylum Acidobacteriota; class Terriglobia; order Terriglobales; family Acidobacteriaceae; genus EB88. The sequence goes on along the minus strand of CAXTMF010000005.1, from coordinate 20,376 downwards.
CAGGTGTTTCTTTCTCGGAACTCGTCTTTGCGGGCGGAACCACCATAGCATTCGAGAGTAGGTTTCGAATGCAGAACGCCAGCGATCCCGGAAATTGCGTTCTTGGTTTAGAGGACTCTCGTGATCCTTCGGTTCTGAGAAGTAGCTTGTATCAAAGCCGCAATCAGAAGATGAGCCCTACAGTTGTCAGGAGAGGCACTACTTCGCTCAGGAGGATGGTACGGGCCCGTCGATCAAAGATCTTATGCTTGACAGCTTAGGTGAACAATGTCAACCTAGATGAAGGTGTACATTGTCAACCGGAGAAAGGCAGATATGGCAACGGTTCTGATAACAGGCGGTGATGCGGGTCTTGGCTGGGCGGCTTCCACCAGACTTGCCGAGATGCGCTTCAACCTGGTGCTGGCAGGAAGGAATCCACAGAAAATCGAAAAGGCTGCGAAGCAGCTGCGCGAGAGGTTTGGGGTGTTGGCGACCGTTCTTCCCCTAGACCTCGCGTCGTTGCAGTCTGTGCGGGCGGCGGCGGAAGCAGTTCGCTCCATGATCACCGACGGCACGCTAGAACCGCTCCAAGCCCTTTTATGCAATGCAGGAGCGCAGTTTCGAGGGCCCATCTCCTATAGCGCTGATGGCTTCGAAGAGACGTTCGCCGTGAACTGCCTGGGCACGTTCCTTTTCGCCGATCTCGTGCTGGACAGCATCGCCGACAAGGGACGGGTGGTGTTTACCGTGAGTGGCACCCATGATCCAGACACGATGGATGGCCGGGCCGTTGGGGCGTCAGCAGATCCGGATGCCGAGGCTCTTGGCGATCAGGGAAAGAATGGCCGCAAGCCAATTTCGGGGGGGCGGCGCTACGCCAGCTCCAAACTCTGCGACATCCTCTACAGCTATGAACTAGACCGACGTCTGAAAGCCGCTAGACAACCCCTCTCATCGATCGCCTTCGATCCTGGTCTGATCCCGGAGACCGGCCTCGTTCGTACGGCTCCCCGCTTCGTGCAGTGGCTCTCGAAAACCCGGATGATGAAGTGGTTTCTTCGTAAGATTGGGGTGACGATGGGCAGCCTGTCGTTCTCCGGCTCCGCTCTTGCAGCCATCGCGACCGATGCAGAGTTTGCTGATGCTTCGGGCAAGTACTTTCAGTCTAACAACGGCAGGCTCAGTGAGGCGCGGTCCTCCAAAGTGTCCTACGATCAGGAGAAGGCGGCCCGGCTCTGGCAGGATTCGGAACGGCTCGTCAAGCTTAGGGTTGAGGAGAGGCCACGCCGGCTGCGATGACGACACGGGAGCGCATCATTGAGGCAGCAGCGGCGCTGCTAGACACGGGCGGCGAGAGCGCCGTCACGTTGCGGGCCGTCGGGCTAGCAAGTGGAGTCTCCCACAATGCGCCCTACAAACATTTCAAAGACAGAAGCGCTCTCCTTGCAGCAGTGGCTACCCGCGATTTCCGTTCGCTAAATGACAGATTCACAGAAGCTAGCCAGGGCGGCGCCCGTCCCATCTCCAGGCTCCGCGATGCCTTGCAAGCATTTGTCAATTACGGTCAAAACAGCCCGGCGCGCTATCGATTGCTCTTCAACGATCCTGGCATCGCGGCTGAAGGTGGAGAGTTGGAAGCAGCAGCTCTCCAGTGTTTCGCGACCTGTGCAGCACTGATCGAAGCATGCCAATGGGCAGAGCAGTTGCCGCTGGTTCCGGCAACGCAACTCGCAGGTCTTATCTACGCCTCCGTTCACGGCCTGATCGACCTTCAGGCAGGAGGCCGGCTGAAAAGCGAAAAAGGCTTTCAGTCCGTGTCGGACTCTGTCGACCTACTCTTGAGCGTGCTTTCTCGCACATAGCCCTCCGCACCTGAAAGGACTCTACATTGTCTCTGAAGGACTTGGCAGTGCTTGCCGTAGCGAAGCAGATGATCCCGAGTGCTCCGGTGAGTGCATCCCGGTTGATCGACGTCTATGCTCCTGTCGCCACCGTCTGGGAGACGCTGACTGCCGTCCATAGCTGGCCGGACTGGTACCCCTATCTGAAAGCTGCCCACCTACACGGCCCATTCGAAGCCGGGACGCGGCTTACCTACGGTGGTCTGGTCAAACACGACCTGCGACTCGCTCTGGTGGAAGCTCCTACTCTGGTCATGATCTATGGAACGATGATGGGCTACAACGCGATCACACGTTGGGACCTCCTGCCCCTCAGCGCGGCCAAAGTGCAAGTCAAGTTCACGGAATCTTCGGCTGGGTTCCTGATCGGTTCCTTGTACAGCGGAGAAAAGTTGGGTATCCACCTTCAAAAGTGGCTGGAGAAGCTGAAAACCACAGCCGAGGCTAATGCCGAGAAGTCGCCTGCTCGGAAGTAAAGAGGGGATCGGGCCACTCGCTTCCTAAGGGTGTGTGAGGCGGCGGAGAAGCTATGTTCTCGAGTGAGATTGCTCTCGTCATCCTTGTTTGGGAAAAGCTCTGTTCTGCTGCGACCGGGCTAAGAGCTAAGAAGGTTGATGCCCTCCTTCTCTCCCGGGATCCAACGTTGCCAAGAAGACATCGACTTGTAGCCTGACGAGATCTTCCATGTGTCTCACGTCCGTCGCTGCCTGTTCAAGTCCAAGCAATGAGAACACAAGATTTCGCACTATCGCTTCAATCGGAACATTTGCTTGGTGAGTCATGTCGGAGATGACCTCCACCAGAAAGGTGATGAAATCCTCAAACATCTGTCGCACGGCCGGGAACCTGAAATCGAATAAGTCCTTGGCGTCCGGGTGACGTTCTATGAGTTTGAGACCGTGCGTAGCCCAATCACCACAAAAAAAGTGAAGTCTCGTCTCCATCGTTCCGGGGTTCGACAGCATGACACGGTACTGCTCGATCGTCTGATGGCTCAGATTGTGGATGACCGCAGCAAAAAGATCATCTTTGCTTGGGAAAATCTCATAGAGCGTCGGACGGGATAGGCCTGCGGCGGCCGCGAGTTCGGCCATTGTGGTTCGACCGTATCCATAACGAAGGAACACGTCTGTCACTGCCACCACGGTCGCTTCTTGTCGTGATTTCACTCCGGCCGGTGTCTTCTGGCGCAAGTGTTGAGTCCTTTTTCGACAGATTGCATCATAATGTCATAATGTCGCCAGTGCGGTGCCATTCTGAGGAGAAGAGTATGCCGGCTGTTTTTGTGCACGGAGTCCCAGATACTTTCCGGGTGTGGGAACCAGTACGTCAGCATCTTTCCCGCACGGACCTAATCGCTTTAGCGCTCCCTGGCTTTGACGCTCCACGGCCGCCAGGTTTTCGCTGTTCTAAAGAAGAATACGCGAATTGGATCATTCAGCAGTTGGAGGCGATGGGAAAACCGGTTGACCTCGTCGGTCACGACTGGGGTTGCATCTTGACAGTGCGTGTGGCGTCGCTGCGTCCCGACTTGGTCCGCACGTGGGCTGCAGGTAGCGGTCCTGTTAACGCCAACTATGCTTGGCATTCACTCGCGAAGGTTTGGCAAACACCCGGCGAGGGTGAGAGATGGTTCGAGGATCTCGACTTGGAAGCCCTTGTCGAATTTATGGGGGAAGCAGGCCTACCCACGAAGGCTGCGCAGGAAGCGGTCAGTCACATCGATCCCGTCATGGGAGACTGCATCCTTCGGCTCTACCGCTCTTCGCTGGAAGTCGGAAAGGAGTGGCAGCCGGAGCTAAGCAAGGTGCGTGCACCGGGCCTGGTTTTTTGGGGCGCAAACGATGAGGCATGTCCCGTCGAGTTTGCGGATGCGCTCGCCCTTGATACCTGTGCGGAGAAGGTTCTGCGTTTTGATACAGGGCACTGGACCATCGTGGAGCAGAGTCAGGCCGTCGCCAACGCCCTGGAGTCCCACTGGAATCGGTAGACCTACAAACAATTGCTTAGAAGGAGAGCAACCATGAAGACAGTAGAGCTCAAGCTAGATAACGTACTCGCCGCCGAAGCAAAGATTCCAAGCGGAGTCCCCGTAACGATGGTCAACCTCGTGGAATTCTTTCCCAACGCAGAGTATGACGATCCTGACCAGAAACCCTGTTCGGGTCGGGATGCTTACATGCAGCGGTATGCGCCTGCCTTCAACCAGGTTGCGGCCGAGCTTGGTGTGGAAGGGATCGAAGTTGTGTATGTAGGAGCAGTCGCAGAAACAATTCTAGGACCAGCAGAGCCGAGATGGGATGCGATCGCGGTGGTTCGCTACCCCAACTTCTCAGCGCTGCGCAAACTGACGGAGAGTTCCCTCTACCTCGAGAAAGCAGAACCGCATCGTAAAGCCGCGCTCAAAGCCTGGGAGTTCATCGCAACATTCCAGCCAAAGGCGTGACGGACTTTGAATCGCCTTCGTTGACCCCATGTCGACAAGGAGCCTTCTTCCGTTCCATAAACCCCTCTCGTGCGGGTTCAGACGCTCCAAATGCGGCTACCCGAAAACAATGTAGTTACATGCTATTTAGCTATACGGAGGAAATTCTTGAAACATCCTAATGATGCAGAGCGGATCGCTGGCAGCCGAGTCACCAAATTGGGTCGAGGTGAAGGGCAGCAGGTGCAGCTTGGCAACACTGGCTTTACGTGGAAAGCCCGCGGAGAAGATACTGGATATCAGCTATCCATGTACGAAATGACTTTGGCCCCGCAGAATGGAGTTCCCTTGCATCAGCACCCGTTTCCGGAGTGCTTCTATGTTCTCGAAGGGCGGGTCGACTTTGCTCGACTCACGCCGGAAGGTGTACAGGAGTGGATCTCCTGTAGTGCTGGTGAGAGTGTAGTGGCCTCTCCTGATGCGCCACACACATTCTTCAATCACTCGGACCAACCCGCAAAATTTCTCGCCTTTTCCAATTACCAGCATGAAGTAGTCTTCAAAGACTTTGAGGTCGATAAGATCAATCTCTCAACGGCATCCGATCCGAAGCAGTTTGCTCACTTCGCCGAGATTGCGCTTAAGAATCAGGGTCACACCGTGGAACTATAAGCTCGGTTGTTGAGAGATAGTGGCAGCTTCAAGCAGACGGCATCAGCCGTGGGTTGAGGCGGACTGCCATCTATATAAAGCGGGCACGGAAACACCCAAGTTGCTGGCCACGTCCTGCGCCAGGGACTCCGCTGGCAAGCAGCTTCTTTGCCACTTTGATCTTGCCGTCTGTCGCTCGCGGCTATCCATCCGGCCGAGTTGACGTGAAACTTCAAGGCCAGCGCGGGTACGCCCAACGACCAGTTTTCTTTCCATCTCCGCCAGGCTCGCCATGATGTGGAGAAGAACCGGCCGGAGGGTGTGCCGGTGCCGATGAAGTCAGCAGGCTCTTGAAATGGACTCCCTGCTGCTGAAGCTCGCCCACCAGATCGGCGAGCTGTTTGAAACTGCGACCGAGCTGTCCAGTTTCCAAACCACGAGCGCGTCTCCTGCCCGGAGATTATGCCGTTGAACGATCTGAGAAAGCGTAGGCATGACCCCGCTCGTTGTTGGCGGCGCGCTCGTCTTGGATTACTTCCGAGAAGGCGACACTTTGTGTGGCACCTGTCCTACACAGCGCCTTTACAACGCACAGATTGGGCGGGACCTCTTAGTGCTTAGATTACGGCGCGCGCGCGCGAGAGGGCTAACGTGGAAACACTTCGAGATCACCCCTTTCGGCTTATGAACGAGGACCGATTCCGTGAAACCACGGAATGTTATAGGGGTAACCTCTGTACTTTCCTTGTGCGAGGCCGTGAGACCGATGGCCGGTACGCCCTGGTGAAAGGCTCGGCCAAAGTCGGCAATGAGCCGCCTCCGCACTATCACCGATGGGAGAACGAGACTCGGTACGTGCTGGAAGGTGAACTGGAGTTCTTTGTTGAGGAGATGGAGAAAAGCGTCATGGTGCGGGCGGGTGAGTGTCTTTCCCTACCCCGGGGCGTCGCACACGCTGTTTACTATCGTTCTCCTCCGATGCAGGTTCTGCTGATTGCGCAAGCCGACAGCGAGCATCCGGTAGGAATGGAAACATACTTTGAGCAAATGTCAGAACCGACCAAAAGCATGTAGTTGCCAGAGAATGCCATCACCCAGATTCTAGACCATCCGGAAGATCGGCGTCGCCAACGGAATCATCCTGCTCTCGCCCGAGGAGATGAGTCAGCGATTGCCGCATAACCCCGGGTTCGGCGCCAACCTACAACAAGGTAAGTCGCACAAGACGTAGCCGTAGCAGTTCGACGAAGAACTTCGCGGAACGACTCCTTTTGCGGCGCCTTCACTCGCTCATACGGAGCCAACCAGCCTTATCTCTGGCTGATCTCTCATCTTTCCACCGCTAAATTTTCAGTCACCCGCTGAGGCACAATACAGCACAGGTAGCGACAGACGCCTTTCGATGGAAGTGGTGGTACTGCGCTACCAAGAACATTCGTTCACGAGATCGGCAAGAGTGCGGCCGACGCCCGTGCTTACTGCATCGGCCCGCGAGTCTGCTGTGTGAGAACCTTCGCTAAGTGTACGCAGATGCCCGAGGGATCTATAAGCCGGTAGGTGTCTCCCAGGTCTACAGCGGAAGGGTTCGCAGCCAGAGCAGCCTCCAGCTTTTCTGAAGTTGTGTACCGGATTTCAAAGTGACGCATCCGAGCTGTACCTGCAGGTGACGGTGGAGCACCGATCCCCTGCCAAGTGTTGATGGCGATGCGATGCGTGAAGGATCCCCCTGCGCCAAAGTCGGCAACCTGCATCGGAGGCCACCACCGCGACACTTCCATGCCCAGACCAGTGTAAAAGTCCCTTGCCCTCTCGAGATCCCCAACGTACAGATGCAAGTGCCCAATCTTCGTCCCATCGGCGACTGGCTCCAGCTCGGAACTGACTTCGTACGATTCGAAGACCTTATTCAGGTTCAGAGCGTAGGCCCCTGGCCGACCTACTCCATCCGCTCCGATGAATGTCAACCGATTGCCAGGGCCGGGAACGCATTCCCGAAAACGCTCCGGGGTTTCCAACGTGATCTCGACATTGATGCCGTCCGGATCGTCAAGGTAGATGGCTTTCGAGAAGGTATGATCCGTTGGCGACATCGGGTGCCTGCAATCGATCAGCCGCTTGACAATGCGTGCGAAGTCACGTGCGTCTGGCGGGTGGATTGCAACGTGGTAGATACCGCTGTGTCCTGCTTTGTATGGAGTCCGGGCACCGCCGTGAAGAACGATCAGCGTCTCGTCTTCGGTTCCTACCGCAATGCTGCCAGCTTCGCCGGAGCGCCGTCGAAACCCGAAGAGCTCCTCCCAAAAGCGTGCAGTGCGCTCAGGCTCTCTAACTTCTAGATGAACCGCGCCAAAAACCAAAGACTCCCGATCTGCCATGTTCGTCTCCTGGGGTTGGGACCGGCTTCGAAGGCCGTGCTCCCGAAGCCGGCGCACCCTATCGAAACTGACTCACCTGGGTTTGCACGGCCTGAAGATGCGGAGCCAAGAATTCATTCCGGTCCTTGCCCTGACGGAGCGCCATCGTTCCACTCGCAGTCAGGAACTTCGGTTCCCTCACACCTAAAAAGCCGAACACATCCTTGAGGTAGGGTTCGACATGATTAAAGGAAGCCATCTGTGTTCCTGCGTCATAGATGCCTCCACTGGCAACGACGAAGGTGACTCCCTTACCAGTCAGCAAGCCTTGTGGCTTGCCTTCAACGTAAGCGAACGTCTTGCCAGCCCGTGCAACTTGGTCGATCCAAAGCTTGAGCGGCGAGGATATGCTGAAATTATGCATTGGGACACCGATCACCCATTCATCAGCCTGCTCGAGTTCCGCAATCAGTGTGTCTGAAAGAGCGAGCTGTTGCTTCTGTTCTTCGCTGCGCGACGCTTCAGGGGTAAAGGAAGCTCCAACCCACGCAGCAGTCAAGGGCGGGATCGAGGTCGCATTCAGGTCACGGTCGATGACTGTAGCGTCAGGGTGAGCCGCTTTCCATTCGGTTACGAACGCTGCGGTCAATTCGCGAGAGATCGATACCCCATAAAGGGGGCTGGAATCGACATGAAGCAGGGTAGGCATAGGTGGCTCTCCTTTGATTTACAAATGACCTTTTATGGACAGATGTCCATCTTCATAATAGACAGATGCCTGGCATTGTGAAAGGGTTCGGAAGAGTTATTCTTAAGCATGCCGTCAGCGCCTGCGCAGCCGGAGCTCAGCGATTCGATGGACCGGCGCGTACTTCGAAGCCGCCGAATGCTAATCGATGCTCTTGGCCGGCTACTCAAGAAACAGGATTTCAACGAACTTTCCGTGCAAGAGATTGTGGACGAGGCAGATCTCACTCGTGCTACTTTCTACCTTCATTACCCTGATAAAGTTGCGTTGTTACAAGCGATGTCTGCCGAGCGGTTCGGCGAGATGCTTCGAAAGCGTTGTATCACTTCCGTTACAGAAGAAGGTGCGATGTACGCGGTAGCGCTTAGCGTATGCGATTACCTCGCCAAAGCTCTAGGCTGCCCCAGCAGTCTCAGCAAAATCCCGCAGGACAGCTTCGTCATTCCGGTTCTGGAGCCTCTCTTCCGCGACAGCCTCGAACATTCCGCTACTGTCTCAAAAGTCGATCCTGAAACCTTTGCGACAGCCCTTGCATGGGCTGTATTCGGAGCAGCAAGCCGCTGGGCTCAAGCAAAGGACCGCAGGCCGGCCGAGCAGATGGCCAGGATCATCACCTCGGTGGTGAAACCAATGTTGCCTGTCGCAAGCAGCCATGGCCACGGTCCAAAGTCGTAGTAGGTCATGCAAAAGCATGAAACGCTAAGTGCAGCCTCGTAGACGACTTGGTTCCAACGACATGGTGGGTTTTCGCCATCATGATCTATGAGAATGTCGGAACACTGTTTGAAAGCGTGTGTTCTCACACTGTCCATAAGGAAGAGTGCGCGTGACGAGCCGGTCGCACCATCACGTCGCATGCTGGGAGCTTTACACAGCTCTAACGAGGTCAGCTGTGTTTCTCAATCTGGCGATCCGAGGAAGGATCATCGTGACAGAGAAGTCATGCAATCCCGGAGCAACGCTGCTGCAAGCATCCGAAGCTATCACCACGTTGTAATTGAGATCGAACGCTTGACGCGCGGTGGCCTCTACACCAAAGTTTGTTGCGACACCGCAAATCAACACAGTCTCACAGCCGCGACGCCGTAGCTGCAGGTCGAGCTCGGTTCCAAAGAAGGCGCTCATTTGTCGCTTGGCCAAGCGGAGTGTTGCAGGCAGTTCGTCGATCGCTGGCACGAGCTTCGCGAAATTGGCTGGTAGCCCCTGCTCTGGCAATGCCCAAGGCGTGTCTGCCAGGCCTTTCGGTGCATCGGCATAGCTGTTTGCGAAGTCCGTTGTGGTAAGAACAATGGGTGCGCCAGCCTGAGCGAAAGCACGGCCCAGCGTTGCCGCGTGTCCGACGATCTGTTCGGCCGTAAAAGGAGTGGGCTCTGGATTCAGAATCCCTTCTTGAAGGTCGATAATGATCAAGGCTGTGGTCTTGCTGTCGAATTCCTGCATGGATGGGAGCTCCTAGCTTTGAACATCGATGACTACCTTGCCGAACGCTCCGGCCTTCAGGCGGTCCAGTGCGTGCGGCAGATCCGCAAAGGCAAAGCGTTGATCGATCACTGGTTTCAGCCCGATTTGGTCTATGGCGCGGATAAGATCTTCTAGCGCCCTGCGATGGCCAGTGGCTATGCCTTGGATGATCGGTGCCTTGAGCAGGATCGGTGTGGTCAAGGCATTCAGTTCCAACGCCCCAAGCAGACCAATGACGGAAACACGTCCCCCAACTGAAACGATGTCGATCGATTGCCTAAAGCTGTCGCCACCAACCAGTTCTAAGACATGATCCGCTCCAAGTCCCTTCGTGATCGCAAGCGTCTTCTTGACGATGTCGTCCGAACCTCGATGGAGGCAATGAGTAGCTCCCAGCGCTTTGGCTCGCGCAAGCTTTTGCTTGCTAGACGAACTGATGATCACATTCGCGCCATGGGCCACGGCGATTTGCAAGGCGAAGAGCGCGACGCCGCCTGTTCCAGGAATGAATACCGTTTCGCCGGCCCTGATACGTCCGTGCTCTACAAGAGAGGACCACGCCGTCAAGCCGGCGACAGGAAGAGTGCTCGCCTGCGCATCGTCCAGCGAAGCCGGCGCAGCTGTAAACCAGTCTTCAGAAAAGAGGACGTATTCGGAGAGCACGCCTTGGTAATGGCCACCCAACGTTCGATAGGAAGGCTCTTGTGCAGTCCCGCCCGGCTTACCATCGATCCAATCAGGAAAGAAAGTAGAGACGACTCGATCTCCGACGCGAAAACGTTGGACACCGTCTCCAACGGCCTCAACCACTCCAGCTATGTCTGACCCAGGAACGAAGGGGAACTTCACTGTCAGACCCATGCCGTCCTCCAGCATCATGAGGTCACGCGCATTCAAAGAAGTGGCTCGTACCCGAACCAACACTTCACCCGCTCCGGGATGCCGCACCGCTACCTCCTCAATGCGAAGATTCTCCCGTCCAAACCTGTCAATGACCCAGCGGTTCATAGAGACCGCTCCAGTTCACTTGAATCCTGTGCTCGGGGTTCAACGTCGTTCCACACGACATTGAACGCGACCATGTCAAGAAACTCAGTTGCCTGCACGAGGCTGTCTTCCTTAAATTCAAGGATAAACACATAGTGATTGCGGTAGGCTTTACCGTCCAGCGTCACTCCGTGAGCATCCGCAACGACGATGACATCATCGTCATCGGCGATGATTCGTGTTGGTAGAGGTACGGGAGGCGTGCTGAATCGCCTCATAAACGGAGTAGCCACGTCTTTGACAAACTCTCGCTTCGTTCGTGTACCGCAATGCGCTGAGGAGCCGGGAATAACCACCGTCCCGTCATCGTCCATCAGGTCTAGAACGGAGCCTTGACCGGTACTCCACCTGTTGAAAGCTTGTTCCACCAGTTGTTGGTTACGGTGCATGTTTCCTCACCTTTGCGTTATACCCTCTGTTCTTAACCAACCAGATCGAAGTGTTCACGTGCCCACTGCTGGACGCCGGTCACCAAGAGGCCATGTTGTGCGTTGAACGTTTGGCTCTTGTCCCAAGACACCCCTCGCCCTTGCGCGAAGACGACCCGATATTTCTTCATCGTGTCGTGGGGGTCTCTGGCAAGAGCTTCCTCAAGCTCTCGAACGCTCAACCGCTTTCGTTTGAGCTCACGGCCAAGGACCTGCTCGACGATCTGCGCCAAGCCTTCGTAGGTCACGGTGTCTCCAGCGGTGTACACCACCGAGTTACGAATTCTCGGCTCCGAGAAGAGGACTTCCGCCGTTAAACTTCCGATGTCTCGAGCGGTCGTAACGGTAACGGCAGTGTCGAAGCTTCCCAGCGCATATACGGTGTCTTCCGCTAGGGCGACCACCCCGAACGTGGGCTCGAAGAGGAAGCTGGTGAACATGCCCGTTGAGATAATGATCCACTCGGTTTTCGTCTGCGCCCGGAGAAGATCGCGAACATCCAACTGCTCATCGAACAACTCTTGTGCGCTTCCTCGTCCGATCACGTCATAGTCGACCCCGAATTGCCATGGGACATACCTGGCAACGCCCGCCTCAAGAACTGCCTGACAAAGTTTGCGCTGTATCGGCTTACCCGCAGCGAACCCCGTGCAGCCTACGACCGTATCGAACGACACAAGTATCTTGGCCAGTTCGTGTACATTCTCGCTCGCTAAATCCGCAGTCACAAACTCCACTCCTGCGGCGCGCAGTTCTTCTAGCTCCGCGCGCCTATCCGGCGACGGGGCGGCGAGCGTCTCTGGGCGGATCAACAGTGCAAACCTCGAAGAGGGAGACCGCTTGGTCAAGCTGTCGAGCACCGCTGCGCCCAGTTCTCCTAAACCTAGAATCAAAAACGATTCGCGTGGTGAACTCACACAGACACTCCAAGCAGTTCGATATTGCTCGAACTGCTTTGCGCTGAGAATATGCCCGACGAGCTACGATGTCAATATGAAGACTGTCAACCATCCCCGTCTCGAGGATCTGGACCTTGCGAAGCTTCTTCAGGCACTCAGTGATCCAGTGCGGTTAGTGTTGGTGCGAATGCTTGCCGATGGAAAGGATCTTTCCTGCAGCACACTTTGTCTCGGCCGGCCGAAGTCTAGCATGTCGCATCACTTCAAGTTGATGATCGAGGCAGGTCTGCTCCGCGTCGACATCGCGGGGAACACGCATCGCAACAATCTTAGGTCTGACGATCTTGAAGAGCGGTTTCCTGGACTTCTTCCATCCGTGCTTCGAGCCACCGACCAACGTCCGAAGCCATAGAACCACGTCTTCTAAATCTGCGCTTGTGAGAACGTCACGAGGACCACAGAGATAGCCAGCTTTCGCTGGCATTCAGGTGTACCAATGTACTGATAACGTATACCTAGACGTTACGAATCTTCGACCTTAGAACCGCGTTGGGTTAGAGTCCAAAAGCAGCTTTCCTGCTTTGCAGTGTCAACGCCTGAGACCCTGAATGTACCCATCCGGTTCTGAGAGAAGCTTGTGCATTGCCTGGTTTCGACAAATTCGTATTCGAACATTTGTATGGAGGAGCTCCCCTGGAATAGAACGAACTCAACTTGCCTTGCTTCTCGATAACACCCAAAACATGCTCACAGTCTTCGATCTGCGCAGTTCCTTCGAGAAAGCTAGGCCGACCTCGCCATGTAGGAAGTGGCGGAGGCCAGTTGAGCAAACAGAGATTTCGCGGAGGCGAAATGCGGAGCGAGCAGAGGATGCAGCCCAAGAGATAGCCGTACATTTCTCAACGCGGCAACACACTGATGGTCGAGAATCTCAGGTAAGGTCGTCATCATAGCCAGCGCTTCGGAACGAAGTAGCTGAAGCAAGCGAGTACGTCGCCGATCTCAGGGTTCGAACACAGTGGGTGCCATGGACCGCCGTGTTTGGTCGCGACTGAACAATACCGCCAGCGAAGCCGCCGGGCTATGGCGGGGTTAGCGGCGGATGAGAGTCGGGAGAGACCGGAGCGGTCTCTCCCGGCGCTTGGCACAAGCGGTCGCAAAAAAGCGGCCCCGGAGGAACCGGGGCCTGAACGCTGCACGGGACTAGGCGGCTTTCTTACGTGCCAAACCCTTCATCCCTGATGTCTTCAACACTGGTGCCTTCGCCTTTTTGGAAGCCGTCGCCTTCGGCTTGACGGCTTTTCGGCTTTTGGGCACGAACACCTGCTCGGCCTCGGTGAGGAAGTCGGGCTGATTCTCATGCGGGATGCCGATGTGATCGGAGAGCACGATGCGCAGGGCGAGGCCGGTCAGCTTCTCGTCTGCGGTATCGTCCAAAGCGGTCAGCACAATCTCCTCGTCGGACTGCTGCGTGTTCTCGTCACCGTTGGCGAAGTGAGCGGCAACGTCCTCCAAGAAGCTGTAGTCGAGATGCACAAGCAAGCGCAGGAAAACGCGTAGCTGTGCGGGGCTGAAGGTTGCCGGGGCCTGCTCTATGATGCGCTCGAAGGTGGCAAGACGTGCCTTGCGTTGTTTGTCGCGGCGGGCTTGCTCGGCCTCGTACTCCTTCTGTTGGTGTTCCCACTCGGCTTTGCGCTCCTCCTCCTTGCGCTTCTGCTCGGCGTCGTATTCCGCCACGCGCTGCTCATGCTCGGCTTGGCGTTGGGCTGCCTCTTCCTCCGTCTCCTGTGCCGGTGCGGGTTGCATCACGGGTGGCGGGTCGGCGGGCCGCTGCACCACCGTCTGCGGATGGTGCACCGGGCAGTCAATGTCCAAGCACACCGTCACCGTGCGCCCGGCATGTTTCCCGAACACGATGATGGCGGGTTTGACGCTGGCGCATGGCGGCTCGGCGTCCGGGTTCTCCGGGGCGAGTTCGCGCGTCTGGTTGACCTGCAGGGCTCCGGGGTGGCGCTCCTTGGGCGCTCGGTATGCCGTTTCGATGGTGACCAACTCCGGCCGCGCGGCAAGCTGCCGCTCGATGTGGGCCGTCACCTTGGCTTGGTAGCAGGGCGCGTCAAGGCACTGGTCGCCCTGCACGTCATGAAACAGACTGGTATTGTGCCCGCTGCGGCGTGGGCAGGTCACGCACGCTCCGGCCTCTGGCTTCAATAGTGCGTCTTCACGGTCGAACGGAGCCTCGGCAAGGTTCAGGTAGAGGTTGGTCTGAATCCATGCGCTCAGGTGCTTGGCGGGCAGCAGGTGCGCCTCCTTGTCGCTCCAGTCTTTGCGCCAGCAATTGTCGTACGCGGTCTGCTGGTGTTCCTGCGGGAGACGTGCAATTAGGTTGGCGTGGCTGGCCGTGATGCGCTCCTGCACAAACGCCTCGGCGACTGCCGGAATGAGTTGTAAGAGGCTCAGCCGCGCGTAGATGTGAGCGGAGCTCTTGCCGGACTTCTCGACCAACGCGGTTACGTCATAGCCGGGAAAGTCCAGAAGCCGCTGAAAGCCCTGCGCCTCCTCGTACGGGTGCACGTCTACACGTTGCGAGTTCTCCACCAACTGCCACTCCATCGCCTGGGAGTTGGTAAGTTCCACGATGCGGGCGGGTAAGGAAAACAGTTCGGCAAGCTGCGCGGCACGGAAGCGCCTTGCCCCTGCAACGATCTCGAAGCCGTTTGCGTTTGGGCGAACGGTGATGGGCTGGATAAGGCCATGCTGCCGGATGCTTTCGGCAAGCTCTTCCAGCTTGCACGGCTCGAAGGTCTGGCGGGGATTGGTGGTGGACTCGTGAATCTGGTCAACTGCAATGAATTGGAAAGCGCTGCTGTCCTGCATGGTGCCCTCCTTCAGGCGTGTTTGTGGTGCGGTGGTGGCGTAGAGCGGCCCTGAGTCTCCGCTCCATGGCGGGAGAACTTGGGCTAACCGCGCATGTGCTTGGCCGGGTCGAACACGTCTGCGAAGCCCTGCTGTCGCAGGTTGCGGTCCCACAGCTTGGCAAAGCGTTCGTGCTGCTCGTATAGCTGTGTGTGGAAGCGATAGAGGCCGTCGCTGGTGAAGCGGCTCCACTGCTCGATGGCGACATAGTCGTTGCGCCAGTAATAGGGGTTCAGGTGTGCGCCACCGGCGAAACCCAACTCGAAACACATCTCCGGGTCGCGCATGGCATCGCCGTTCTGATCTCCGTAGTGGCACAGAGAGAGAGCGGGTAAACCGCATGGGCCTGACTCATCGGTCGCCTCGATGACAAGCTCCATATAAGGCGGGTTGTCGATCTTGAGGTACAGGCCGTGGTGCCACCCACCGGCCCGTTGCAGGATGTCGAGGACGGTTTGCATCACGCCGCCTCCGCCAGTTCTGCCGTCTGCTCCTGCTCGGCTTCGGTGGGCTGTGCCGCCTCGTCTTCGACGGGCGGCTCCAATGCGGCAAGGATGAGGCTGGCGGTCTGCTGAATCACTTCCAAGCTCTCGGCCAGCAATGAAGCGTTGCCGTGGTAGAGCTGGATGTAGTCGGCGGATGCGTTACCGGTGACAAGGCCAACCGCCTTCCCTACAACGAAGGCCACAGCCTCGGCCTCGGTCTCACGCACGGTCTTGGTGGTGGCGGTCCGGCGCTCGGCTTTGTGCAACATCTCGTGCGCGGTCTCATGCACAAGGGTGCTGAACTCCTCGGCCTTGCTCTGACCGGGCAGGATGGCAATGCGCCCGCCATAGCTCATCCCCAAAGCGGGGGCGATCTTAGGGTTGTAGACAAGCTGGATGCCCTGCGTGTTCAGGAATGCGGCAAGCCGCTCGATGCCTTCGCCGGGGTCGCCGGTGGCGCGTTCGATGGTGGGCAGGTCGACTCCGTTGGTCTGGCTGATGTCGAAGACATACGCGTTGCGGAAGCCCAACAGGGTGCGGGTGTTTTGAGTAGTGAGGTCCTTCTCGGCCTCGCTGTCCTTCTTGCGGCGAACGCCGACGATGGGGGCTAGAATGCGAATGCCCTTGGCTCCGCTATTGACGGAACGGCCTAGGTTCTTCCATGTCCAGAAGCCAGCGACGCGGGTCGCGGTGGGCATCTGCCGTGCAATCTCCAGCACGTTCCCAAAGCTGTAGTTGTGGAAGCGGCTCATGGCCGTGAGGTAGTTGGTGAGGGCGTCGGAGTGTCCTGCCTCCAACTGCTCAATCAAAAGCTTGATGTTGGAGGTAATGAGTTCCTGTTTGGTGGTGGGCTTCTTGCTGTCGAATGCGGCGTTGCTGCTCATGGTGGTGGCTCCCTCGCTTTGGCTTTTGCACGTCCGCGTGGAAACGCGGCATGCACATGCCGAACGCCACCTGGCGAAGGCGGGGGTAGCAAACGGAAAGGTCTTCGAGCGCAGCTTTTTGGGGGGACCGCTCGCGGGGAGCCAAAACCCGGAGGGCGAAAGGCCTTGTAGAGCGCGATCGGGGCAGAGCCCCTTAGCGAGTGGATATAGTCTTTGTTCCCAGACGCGCGCCAGCGCAGTACGAAGAGCAGGGTGGGCGTTGCGGGCGGGAACGGCCCGCTGAGGAGGGTGGCGGAAGACGCCACAGGCGGCTGGAGACAGGGAGGAGCATGGCTTCTCCCTCACGCACAAGTGCAAATGTGGTTCCCCGCGCACGGGCAGGTATTTGCTTTATTTCCGCATGAAACGGTTTCCGGTCTCTGCGAGCAGGGTTCACTTGAGTTGGATTCTGAGAATTCTTCGATATAGCCTGTTGGCATGCTGCTCGCCGAAATCAACGGAGAGGGCTGCCCGGAAATTGAAGGCATCGAAGACCTAATCACGTCGGCGGTCTTCGGTCACTTGCGGCTTGTGTCTCCTCAGATGTTCTGGGGTGATCTGTTTCGCCGTGCAAGGACTGCGTACGAGTCGGAGAAGAGTCTCGACACCGTTCTAACGTCGAAGGGCATCGAGATGAGTGCCTACCACGCGATCAAGGCTCAGTTCTGGAGGAACTACACGGGCTACGGTGAGCCCGATCTCCTGCTACGATTCTCGGAACCGAATGTTCCTGCCTTCGTATTGCTGATCGAAGTCAAGCTGAATTCGGGAAAGAGCAGCTTCGGTGAAGATGATCAGCTTGCGAAGTACCTGCGGTTGTTACAGGACGACGCATGTCAGTCGATCGGGCCGAGTCGGCCGGACCTGCGATTCCTGATTTACCTGACCCGGTCGTATCAGGCTGCGGAGCTGCAAGAAAGTCTTCTCGCTGCCGGTGAGTCCGCCTTTCAAGAGCGAGCTTTCGGCCTCGAATGGAACGACATTCTCTACGCCGCTTACGATAACCAGACGGCTAATCCTCTCCTTGGAGAAGTCGCAGCTTTCCTCAAGAGGAGAGGGTTTGCAGCGATTCTCAGGATTCGCGGCAATACCACTGGACCTGTCCGCTAATGGTCATTTCTACGGCGCAACATACGTCAAGGACGCCCCTTTGGTGGGAACAGATGAGCTGGAGGGTAGCTTCTATGGCGGATGAACCGGGACTGCAGATGGATCGTGCGATGAAGGCCGTCATCAAAATGCACGGGGATTGCATCAAGCTGTTCCACGATCTAGACGCGGCGATGTCAGGCTTCGACTCCTATTTCGGGAACGTTGTTACGCAACAGCTAGGGAGCTCCATCAATAACCGCAAGTACATCGCGGATGGGCTGATTCGCACGTATTACCGCCCAAGTGACGAATCGCAGATGCTGGGCGTGAACGTCTGCTTTTACGACCTGAACGATCCCAGGTTTGTGGAACCGATGCTCGTCGTTGCGAACCTTTCGTATCAACCGATGACTGTGGATCAGGGGGAAAAATATCTGCGCGGTTGGGATCCGTGGTTTGCTTTTCTCTCCTGGAACAAGGATCGAAAGTACCGCGAGGCCATTAGGATCGAACGTCCAAAGAAACGCGGGACCATTGAGCACGTCGTAGTTGCGGCCGCTCCCTTGTTTTCTATCTCCAACTTGCAGACGGCCCTGGAAGTCGTCGATCTTGTCGGGAGGCCGTAAGATGCCGAAGTGTCAGATCGCACGTCACTCGCCGGACGCGGCCGATCGCGGTAAGCTTATGACCTTTATCCTCAGATGCGAGTGACCCAGATGCAAGAATTGCGGTCGTCTTTCGCCGATCCCAGCCTCCTGGCCGAGCTTCAACCTGAGAAGCTAGGCGCTAAGATATTGTTCATCTTCCGAGCTCGGCTCGGAGAGAACGCCGGCCAGAACAGTTTCAATCTCAACAATGAGCGCCTAGGCCTTTGGCCGCACTACACGATGAACCATGAGCCGTGGGCTCGAACCCCAGGGCCGATACGCGAAGCGGTAGAGCTCGCGATTACCGGGGCATGGGCGTGGCTTCGAGCGCAGGGCCTTTTGATACCGGCTCCCGGAGCCGGCGGTGACTGGGAGGTTCTCAGCCGGCGCGCCCGCGCTTTCGAGACCCACGACGATTTCGCTAGTTTCGCCACAGCCCGTCTCCTTCCTCGCGAGGTTCTGCACCCTCACCTGGCGAAACGCGTCTGGCTCGCCTTCATGCGCGGCGACTTCGATTCAGCGGTCTTCTACGCAATGAAAACGGTCGAGGTACGGGTGCGCGAGGCTTCTGGATTAGGTAACGATCTGGTCGGCGTGGCACTCATGCGCAAAGCATTCGACCTGAAGCTGGTCCGCTGACAGATAGGGCTGCGGAACGCGGCGAACGGGAAGCTCGTTCTGCTCTCTTTGCGGGCACACTGGGCTCGTACAAGAATCCACAGTCACATCGGGAAGTGAATCTAGATGACCCAGCGAGAGCTTTGGAGTTGGTGATGCTAGCCAACCACCTACTGAGCATCGTCGACCAGCGCGAGAGACTGCTGTCCGGCGAGATGCGTCAGGCTTCGTAAGCCGAACCAAGCCGCGATCACCTTGGAGGAGTCTGTTTGGCGCGTTCTTCGCCCGTGAAGGTGGGGCACTGCTCTCTCCCTCTCACACCCCACCTCATGTCCATCGGTCCCGTGAAGAGATCTACCGGAATCTTCGCTTTCGCACCAGCGTTTTCCCAAACTGTGACGTACGGCGCGGGTTTTTCCGCGGAGCGATCGCTTGCTTGCTCGATCGCTTGGCGCGCGACCTCAGCGAACGGAATTTGCTCCCGCCCTGAAAACTCTGGCCAGAACGGAGCGCTTGCATGGAGGCTCAAAAGACCAGCGATGCGGCTCTTACGAGGACGAGCCGTTTCGCCTTCCTTCTGTACCATCTCCCCCTTACCGGGAACGAACATCCATCGTCCAGAACTTGCGTCTCCAGCGCCCGTCCTTGTATCGAATGGGAAACTAAAAGCCATGTCTCCATACATTGCACTCAGCATGACGTGCGGCGACCGGATGTCGACGAAAGATCCTGGAAATATTGCGAGGGCGATCAGGTTGGTCGTCTCCGGCAAACTCGAGAACTGCCGGGCCGCATCGCGAATATGGCGGCGTATCGGCGGAAATGGATTGAAGTAGCCAAAGCCGCGAGGCGGCTCCTGCCAGATTGTCTTCACTTCAATCAGCACGCGCGATCCGTCCGACCCATAAACGGCGTAATCTATTTTCCTCTTCGTCGAAGGCTCCAAATCGGGTTCCCTGGTAAACGGAACACCGCGGTCTTCGAGATACCTGCGCATCAACGCTTCGCCGTACTCGCCGATCAGGTGGAGCCCCGGAATGTTCTGCTGCAGTGCCATGTTGAATCCGTGAGTCACATCGAGTTTACCGAGACTTGCGGCAGAAGCAGCCTTCCTCCCCTTTTCAATGAAGTTCAAGGCAGTCCTGTGGCCCGCGATCCTTCACTCGGAGGAAACTTGCTTGGGCTACGCACGTCACGCGGTCTAGCTGTCATGAGCCTTCGTCGTTGACCCCGGCACAGTCAAGTACCAAGCGAAGCGAGGAAGACAGCGGAAACCCGTTGCCCTGCGCGATTCGAGGCCGAGCCCTTAGACGCGCGATCTGTTCGAGAGCCTCCCTTGAGCAATTTGCTTTTGCTCGCCATCCAAGCTGGTCGATGTGGGCCGTCACCTTGGACTGGAAACACAGCGCATCAAGAGACTGGCCGCCCTGCACGTCGTGAAACAGGCTAGTGTTGAAAGCGCTGCGGCGCGGGCAAGTAACGCAAGCTCCGGCGGTGGGGTTGAGGATGGTGTCCTCTCGGTCAAAGGGAGCTTCGGCAAGGTTCAGGTTGAGGCTGGTCTGTATCCACGCCGAAAGGTGCTTGGCGGGAGCAAGTGCGCTTCCTTGTCTTTCCAGTCTTTACGCCAGCAGTTCTCGAAGGCCGCTTGCTGGTGTTCCTGCGGCAAACGCGCAGCGGAGGTCTGCACAAGCGCAGCGCGAAAGATTGGGGAGCGCCTTGCGCGGCACGATCGGGGCAGAGCCACTTAGCAAGGTTTGTCTACCGCGCTAGTGCGCGTCAGCGCACAGGAATTTTCAGGG
>CAXTMF010000004.1:1696-231511 GCA_964245435.1 uncultured Acidobacteriaceae bacterium | reverse complement strand
GGGCTAGGTCCGGGGTAGGGAGGGAGGAGGTCTTCTTCATGGTGAACTTAGTTCGAGGGTAGCACCGCACGGAACGGGTCTTGGCTGCAGCCGGAGAGCACCGAAGCTGGACAATTGCGCCGGGCGAACAAGGCCGGCCGCCGATTCTCAGGCCTTGGCTGTCCCAAAACCACATGCGCCATCACCCTCCACGGCGATCGCGCCTTCTATCGATAGAAAGCCTATGCTACGATCCATGGGCCGTACCAACAGCACCGGGAGGATCGCCCGTGCACCAGCCCGAGTATCGCGCAGACCTCACCGGGGAGCGGCCGCTGCCTGATCTCGATCTGCGTCCACTTTCGACCGGTGAGCTTCTTGACCGGGTCTTTTTTCTGTACCGGGCGCGGATCATGCTCTTTCTGGTTATTGCCCTGGTTCCGGCTATCCTTGGTCTGGTCAGCAATGGGCTGCAACTGTTGCTGACGGGCAGCTTGCGGCCAGCGCACAACGGTGGCCTGAACGCGGCCGCCGTCACAGCAACGCTGATCTACAGCCTGCTGGTGTTTGGCTCGGCAGTGCTGATCCTGGCCGGCTACGCAATCAGCCAGGCGGCGACCACCCGTCTCGTCTCCCAGCTTTACCTCCAGGGCTCCGGCGAACCGAAACAGGCCCTGCGCGCAGCCTGGCCACATACCCCACGCTACATCGGCATTGAGCTCTGGAAGGCCTGGAGCATCATGTGGCTTCCTACGGTGTTTGCCCTCGCCGGCAGTCTCCTTCTGGCGCTCCGGCAGCCGCTCGCCGGCGGGGGGATCCTCTTTCTCGCGCTGCCTGCGCTCGTTTACGGCTTTATCGCCTATTTGCGCAACAGTCTCGCCATTCCGGCCTCGGTCATCGAGGGCCTCGGTGTTCGCGCCGCCATGCGGCGCACCAAGCAACTGGTGGCCGGGCGCAAGTGGCGCATCTTTCTGCTTTATTTGTTGATGGCATTGCTCTACGTCGTTGCTTTCGCAGTGCAGTCACCACTGATCCTGCTAGTCGCACACACGAAGGCGGTGACGCAGCACTCGGTTGCTGTGGGCCTGCAGCTGCTTGTCTCCTTTGGCGTTACCCTGCTGCTCGCCCCAATCCCGAGCATCTCGCTCTGCCTCTTCTATTTTGATGAGCGGGTTCGTCGCGAGGCCTTCGACATCGACTTTCTCCTGCGCGGAAGCGCAGCGGCACAGAGCCCGGCAGCTTCGGGTCCTGTGCAGGAAGAGTCACTTGGGACCTCGCAGGCAGGGAACGCCTAGCATCGATGCTGTGGCCCACTCCTCTTCCTGCTACTTTGCTCCTGCTGGCGCTCACACCGGACACGGCTGCGCCAGCGCACAAAGCCACCCAGGCTGAGTACCGAGACAGCCTGCGGCAGGCTTCTGCACTGGTACATGCCTGCTCGGCTGCGTCTGCGGCCTGCGATAGCGGGAAAGCCGGCAGCGATCTGCTGGTAGGAACAGGGGCAGGCACCTATACGGTCCATTACGACTGGCTGCGCGCCGAGATTTCTGCCGCGCACTCGGCCACGCCGGACAGGCGTATCCGGATGATGCAGGCCACTGCGTCTCGCCTGGAGCAGGAGTTGGCCGCGCTGGACGCAGCACCCGAGCAGGACAGTCGGGCCCGAAGCGCCGCGAACAGGATCCTTGCCCGATCCGAGTTTCGCGCTGTGGATGCATCGCCCTCCCCATGGCAGCGGCTGAGCGCCCGCTTCTGGGCCTGGCTCGACCGGGTACTCTTTCTGGCCGCAAGCGCAAGTGCCCAGCGGCCCTGGATCGGTGTAGCCCTGGAGTGGGCGTTGCTCGTAGGAGCGCTCGCCGGTCTGCTGACCTATGTTTTTCGCTCCCTGAGACAGGAACGCGGGCCCAGGATGGCGGCATGGAAGCCGCAGTTCGCCGGAAACCCGGCCGAGCCGAACTGGGCAGCTATGGCGGAGACCGCGGCTGCTGCGGGGGAGTGGCGGGAGGCGGTGCACGCGCTCTACTGGGCCGCTGTTGCCAGCCTCGCCACAGCCGGGCGCTGGCGTGCGAGCGCGGCGGCGCCCCGTACGCCACGCGAATACCTGCGCCTGCTGGAGCCGGGCACGCCTCAGCGCAGTAGTCTCGCCGCGCTAACCGCTCTCCTGGAACGTGTCTGGTATGGCCGCCGCGCGGCCGGCGAGCGGGAGTACCGGGAGGCGCTGGCGCTTGCCGACCAGCTGTGCGTGCCGACGAGTGCCCGTGCGTAACGACAACTCAGCACGGACGGTTCTGCTCGTCTGCTGCGCCGGGCTGCTGCTGATCTTTGCGGTCGCCGCTTTCGCGCCGGGTCGGGACGACGA
Source organism: uncultured Acidobacteriaceae bacterium (assembly GCA_964245435.1). GTDB lineage: Bacteria > Acidobacteriota > Terriglobia > Terriglobales > Acidobacteriaceae > EB88. The sequence continues at coordinate 229,173 of CAXTMF010000004.1, read as the reverse complement.
TCCGGTGCCCTCCACATGGAACACGGGCAAAGGAGGTGCGAAGGCAGCGCTGCTGCTGCTGCCCGAGCTCGGCTACCATGCGCTGGCCTCAGAAGAGCCGCTGACACGGCGGCTCGACGCGATCTCCGCAGGGGAGGCGAAGCGAACTACGGTCGTGCTCGCGGAGCCCGAGGAGCCTGGCGACGCTCTCAAGGGAGATCAGGCGGCGATCAATCGCTTCCTCCAGCGTGGTGGAAGCGTGCTTGCCGCCGGCTCTGCTGGTGCGGCGCTGCTCGGGCGAGCCCCGCCGCAGCCGCCCCGGAACTCTGCACGGCACACCTTCGGCGACGTTTGTCTCACAACGCCGGAAGGCCAAAGCGCGCTCGCTCGCGCCGGGGCCGTCCTTATGGTGGCTCCGGAGGTCTGGGCCGAAGACCCATCGACTGAGGTCTCGGTCGCTCAGCGCTGCGGGGGAAACCCGGTGGTGGTCCGCTGGCAGGCAGGCACAGGCACCGCCACATGGTGGGCCAGTGCCACTCCGCTTACCAATCAGGGCCTGCATGAGGATGGAAGCTTGCGCCTCCTGCTCTCCAGCCTCGCGCCCGCGGCATCTGCGAACGGAGAGCCACTCTCGGAAGTACGGAACAGCTCCCGAACGATCCTCTTCGATGAGTCGCTGCATACTCCTCTGGCGGCCACATCCGTTGATCCTCTGGAGGGTTTGCCGCTGCCCCTGCTGCTAGACCAGGCTTTTTTTGTCGCGGCGCTCATGCTCTTCTCCCTCGGTCGGCGGTATGGGCCTGTGCGCGCTCCGGAGGGCCGCAGGCGTACCTCGCCCGTCGAGTTCGTCTACTCCATGGGTGGGCTTTACAGCCGGGCGGGTGCAACCGGGGCCCCGATAGAAGCTGCCGAGCGCAGGCTGCGCCGCTCCTTGTCCCTCATTGCGGGGCTTTCTCCGGCTACGCTGAGCGAGGGTCCTTTGGCGATTCAAGCGGCGCTTGAGGCGCGGCTCGGCCCGGCTGAGCCGTGGGAGTGGATCGCCCGTGATCTCGATCACGCGGCAGCAGCAACGACGGCAGAAAAAGCAATCCCCGAGGGTGAGGCTCTGACACTGGTACGAGCGCTCGACAGCCACACGCGCGCGCTACCGCAACTGGTGAGTAAAAGTAGAGGAGCAGGCACGCCCAGGAATGCCGAAGCGAAAACTAATGACTGGCAGATAGAAAGGGCGCGAGCTTGAACGAAGAGTACGGAAATGAAACAGACGGGGTGCAAGCGACGCTGACCCTTTTTGCGCAGGGTCGAGCAGCGATCGGGCAGGTCATCGCGGGGCAGCCGGAGCTGATCGACCAGGCACTGCTAACAGTGCTCTGCGGCGGCCACGCCCTTGTCGAAGGCGTACCGGGTGTCGCGAAAACGCTGGCCGTGAAAACGTTGGCACGTTTTCTCGCGCTTGCATTTCGCCGTGTGCAGGGCACGCCCGACATGATGCCGGCCGACATCCTGGGGACCAACGTCTTCTCACCGCGAAGCGGCGAGTTTTCATTCCATAAAGGGCCTGTATTTACGCAGTTCCTGCTTGCCGACGAGATCAATCGCATGCCGCCGCGAACGCAGGCAGCGCTGCTCGAGAGCATGGAGGAGCGCCAGGTCACCTCCGATGGCGAGACGCACACGCTGGACCCGCTATTTACTGTATTTGCGACCGAAAACCCGCTCGAGTTTGAAGGCACATACCCGCTGCCCGAGGCGCAGCTCGACCGATTTCTGCTGAAGATGCTGGTCGGCTATCCCGCGCTTGAGGACGAACGCACCGTCCTGGAGCGGCACCACGCAGGTACGGGCGGCGGCAGCTTCGCGACTGCCATCGCCGTCGAACCAGAGAGCCCGGGGCAGCTGCACGAGCTGCTTTTCGCAGCGCAGCGTGAGGTCCGCGCGGTCACGGTCGAACCGGCGCTCTTTGATTACCTCCTGGCCGTGGTCCGGCGCACGCGCGAGTGGCCCTCCCTGCTGCTCGGCGCCTCGCCACGTGCAGCCAGCAGCCTGCTGCTGGTAGCGAAGGGCTGCGCCGCGCGGGATGGCCGCAGCTTTCTGCTGCCGGACGACATCAAGGAGGCGGTCGTGCCTGTGCTGCGTCATCGACTGGTGTTGCGCCCGGAGGCGGAGCTTGAAGGACTCGATACAGACCGGGTCATCGCGGAAGTACTGGCGGCAACGCCAGTGCCCCAGTAGCAGCCGGTGAGCACCGCCCCAGTAAACCTCCTGCATCCCATGCCGGCCAGCGCCGAAGGCCGCGCGAGGCACTTTGGCTGGGCGCTGCGGCCCAGAGCGCTCCTGCTGCTGCTTGCCGGAACTCTCTGCCTGCTGCCGGGCTTCTTCTTGCAGGTCGATGCGGCAAAGCTGGTACTTGCGCTGGTGGTCTGGAATGCTGCGATCCTGCTTGTTTGTGCCGTCGAACTCCATGCCTTGCCGTACTCCGTTAGCATTACCCGAAGTTTTCTGGCCACCCCGGCGCTCGGCCAGCCAACCCTGTTCGAGCTCAGTGTGACGCATACCGGCGCAAGGGCGATCCATATTGGGCTTACGGATGCACTCCACCCGGCACTGGCCGCGCTTCCGGCAGAAACCAGCATGCACGCCTTTCCACGAGAGCTCACAAAGGCCCGCCTGGTCGCGACTCCTTTGGAACGGGGCGACTTTGCCCTTGGTTCCGTCTACTGCCGGTTGCATGGCGGCCTGCGACTGGCAGAGCGTTGGATCACGGTTCCGCTCCTGCAATCGATCCGCGTGTATCCGGCCGCGGTGCGTGCAGGCAGTGAGGGCGAGCTGCCGCTGCTCAATGCGCGGCAGCTGGAGCTTGAGAAGCGTAGGCTGCGCCACCGAGGCGCGGGCCGCGACTTCCAGAGCCTGCGCGAGTACCAGCCGGGCGATGCATTGCGCGACCTGAGCTGGACAGCTACAGCCCGGCGCGGCAAGCTGATTGCCCGACAGTTTACGACCGAACGCTCGCAGCAGGTGTGGGTCATGCTGGACGCGGGGCGGCTGTCGCAAAGTACTGCCCTCAGCCGTGGCGGCGACTCGCCGCTCGGAACCACGCAGCTCGACGAAGCAGCCAGTGCAGCTCTTCTGCTGGCGCGGGCAGTCAATGGCGCAGGCGACAAGTTTGGATTGTTGAGCTACGGGCGAACGGTACGGCAGCAGCTTGTTCCGGGCGCGGGCGTGGGCCATCTACGACTGCTGGTCGACCTGCTGGCGCAGGTGAAGAGCGAGCGTGGCGAGGCGAACCACTTGCGCGCCGTAGCTCGGTTCAAAACGCTGCAGCGCCGGCGCAGCCTGGTGGTGTGGATCACGGAGGTTGCCGAGAGTGCGGGCCGGCCGGAGATCGCGGTGGCCGTGGCAGAGCTGGCGAGGCGCCATCTGCCACTGGTGTTGCTGCTGGAGCACCCGGAACTCACGGCGCTTGCCAATGCCGAGGCGAAGGATCCTGAAGGCATGTTCGCAGGTGCAGCGGCCCGCGAGATCGGGGAGCGCAGGGAACGGCTGGTCAGCGACCTGGAGCGCGGCGGCGCACTGGTGGTTCGCACGACCAGCGCTCAGCTGGCCGCAGATGCCATCACCAGATACCTCCAAGTAAAGGCGCAGGGATTGCTGTAGCATCCGGGAGCTGTTTCGCTGCCAGTGCGGCTGCGCTACGCTGCCTGTCTGCAGCACTTCGCCGTCTGGCCGATGCAATGCGATTAGCCCGCCAGGTCAGCCAGCACAGGCGCCGGCGGCGTCTCTCGACCGCCGAGCGAAAGCCAGCAGATCAGCAATGAGAGCAGTGCGGCGCAGACCGAGAACTTGAGCGCGGCAGGCGCATGGGTCGGCGAGAGAAAGCCTTCGAGAAGGCCCGCGATGATCAGCAGCGGGACTATTCCGGCAACAAGTCGCACCGCCTCGGCGCCGGCCAGAGTGAGCGACTGCTTTCGGGCCAGAAAGCCAGGAAAGATGAGGCCATGGGCGAGGCGAAGCCCGGCGCCGCCTGCGATGAAGATGCTCGGCAGCTCCAGCGCGCCGTGCGAGGCCACGAAGCTGGCCAGTGAAAACCCGAGGCCGTGCTGTGCGCAGGCCGCGCTCACCACGCCCATCTGCCAGCCGTTGTTCCACAACAAAAATAGTGTGCCCAGCCCGAAGGTGATGCCACTCGCAAAGGTGAGAAAACAGACGCTGATGTTGTTGGTGAGGATGGCGCTGGAAGCCTGCGGTTTGGCCGACAGGATGGACTCGGTCCACATCCTGTGGTGCATGATGGTGTCCATCATGAGCGGACCGAGCGTGGCACGGGCAAAAGCCGGGCGCACCTCCGTGCAGATAGAACCGAGCAGGGCCGCAACGGTAAAGAGGGCAAGGGCGCAGGCTACGTACGGCAGCATGCGCCGGAAGAGCCTGGGGTAGTCGGCCAGCAGGAACTGCAGCGTACCGCGGCCGCTGATCCGCCCCGCGCTGCCGCGGTACACAACCGTATGTGCACGCTGCAGCAGCTGGTTCAGGTATGCTGCAAGCGTGCTGTGCGCCGCGCCCTCCTCGCGAACTGTGGAAAGGTCAGCGGCGACCTGCCGGTAGAGCACCCCGAGCAGACGCAGATCACTGGCCGGCAGCTCGCGCAGGCCGCCCCGGCCGGTCTGGTCGATCAGAGCCGCGAGCCGGGCCCAGTTGTCCTGCCGCAGGGTCGTCCATCGGTTGGGCAGCATGCGATTCGAGACCTCGTCCGGTGCGGCAAGGAGCGTTTTTGAGCCAGTTCGCCGATCAGCTTACCATTGACACCCCGGAACAGGTGGAGCTGCGGCTGCCTGTCGCCAGTGTCGGCTCGCGCCTGCTCGCCATAGTCACCGACTCGCTGCTGCAAGGCGCCTGCGCTTTCGTTCTCTTCTTTGTTCTTTTCCTTGTGTTTACCGCCTCACCCGGCTTGCAGCACGGAGCTGCCCGCATGCTGGGCTGGAGCAACGTCGCCCAGAAATGGCTGTTTGCGGGCGCGATCCTCATGCAATTTCTTCTCTTCTGGGGCTACTTCTCGCTCTTTGAAGCGTTTTGGAATGGGCAGACGCCCGGCAAGCGCCTGCTTAAGATTCGCGTGATTCAGGATAATGGCAGGCCCATCACCCTCTTCGAGTCGCTCGCCCGCAATCTGCTCCGCATCATCGACATGCTGCCTTCCATCTACCTGGTTGGTCTCGTGACGATGCTCCTGAACCAGCAGGGCAAACGGCTGGGGGACCTGCTGGCCGGGACCCTGGTTGTGCATGAGAATCCTTCGTTTGCCGAACCGCTGCGCACCAATCCGAGCAGGACGCTGATCCCTGAAGCTCCTGCGAATGCTTTCCAGGCGGCAGCGCGCAACCCCCAGACAGGCCAGACAGCGGGCCAGCCTGCGATTCCGGTGGACGCTCTGGCGCGGCTGGACGCGGGTGACTATCGCGTGCTCGAAACCTTTTTCGCGCGCAACCTCGACCTGACGCTTGAGGTGCGGCATACCATGGCTCTCCGGATCGCACGGCAGCTCGCGGGCAAGATGCAGTGGAGGGCCGCCGATGCGGAGCAGCACCCGGAGCGGCTGCTTGAGGCGCTTCTCACATCGCTGCGTGAGCGCTGAGTAACAGCTGACCAGCCGGACCCTGAGCGCTACAGCTTGCAGGTGCTACAACTTGAGAAAGATGCGCTGGCGATACAGCACGGCCATGGGCAGCCAGCAGACCGCGACGAAGAACAAAGAATACAGCGCAGAGCCGACTGCGGGAGTGATGAGCCCGGCGAAGAGGTGCGTGTAGACCAGCTGCGAGAGTGTTTGCCCGTGTATCGACACCAGGAAGCCGCAGCCGGCGAGCAGCTCGGCGAAGACGTAGCTGGTGATGGCGTTCTTGCCGAAGACAAGCAGGACGGTCCACCGGCGCCAGCCCTGGACCTCGCAGAGCCACATGAATAACGCGAGCAGAAGCAGCGACCATCCGGCCGCCCACAGAACGTAGGAGCTGGTCCAGAGCTTTTTATTGATAGGGAACACCAAATTCCAGGCGCCGCCGAGCAGGAGCGCAGAGACTCCGGCCGCGAAGATACCGGCAGCTTTGCGGGCCGCAGTGTGCCGCGTGCGCAGCCACAGACCGGTGAGCATGCCAAGGATCAGTGTGCCCATCGATGGCAGATTGCTCAGGAGCCCTTCAGGATCGCGGGTACCCTCATACAGGCGGCCAGGTAGCAGTTGTCTGTCGAGCCACGCGACGATATTCAGGTCCTTGTCGAGCACGGGGAAGCCACGTCCGGGCAGTCCGTGACCTGGCACCGGGATCAGGGTCATCATGGCCCAGTAGCCCAGCAGGGCGGCTACGAGGACGGCGGCGAACACCCAGACACGGCTTCGGCCATCGCGCGTAACGGCAAGCAGGCAGCTGCCCAGACCGAAGCAGATGGCAATGCGCTGTAGCACGCCGTAGATGCGCAGGGTGCGCCAGGGATATAGCGGGAAACCGTTGAGCAGCAGCCCGAGCGCGAACAGGATAAGAGCTCGCCGGAACGCATGCGCAAGGAAAGCGCCACGTGACGCGCCGGAAGCCTCGCGCCTTGCGTAGGAAAGCACCATCGAAACGCCGACCAAAAAGAGAAAGGTTGGAAAGACGAGATCCGTCGGCGTAAAGCCGTTCCAGTCGGCATGTTCGAGCGCGCGGAAGCCGACGCGGCTATTACCCGGGTCGTTGACCAGGATCATGAAGGCGATGTCGAGGCCGCGGAGCACGTCGACGGACAACAGACGCTTGTTTTCAGGCTCCTTGCCGTTCAAGCTGTCCCCCCTTTTCCGGGCGCGCTGCGAAGCTATGGCCGGAGCGCCACCCAAGATTAGCCCAGCGTTGACACGCCTGGGCACAGCTACACTCGCAAAAGGATGCGAGGTGCACAGGTGACCACAGCTGCCGCTGCGAAGGACGCTCTACATCCGTGGGCACGCTCGCTTCTGCGGAGCGCCCAGGCGCAGCTGCCGCTGCTACAGGCGAAGCTGGAGGAGTTGGTACGCCTCGAGTCGCCCTCGCACAACAAGGCACAGTGCGACCGCGCCCTCCTACTTGCGGCGGATTGGTCGCGTGCGCTCGGGGGCGCGGTACGCATGCACCGGCACCGCGATTACGCTGACTCGCTCGAGGTACGGTTCCAGCTTTCGACCCACGGTCGGAGATCACGGCCGGTGCAACGGCCGGTGATGTTGCTGGGCCATCTGGACACGGTGTGGCCTGAAGGCACCCTCAGCAGCATGCCGTTTCGCATCACGCGCGATCGCATTTATGGGCCCGGTGTGCTCGATATGAAAACTGGCGTCGCGATGGCCTTCGCTGCCTTGCGAATGCTGCGTGAGGCGGAGTTGCTGAGGCGGCCGGTCACGCTGCTGCTCCATGGGGACGAGGAGATCGGCAGCCCGGCTTCGCGTGCGGTAACGGAAAAAATCGCACGCGAGTGTGAAGCGGTGTACGTGCTGGAACCGGCGCAGGGGTTAGAGGGCGCTTACAAGACGGCGCGCAAGGGCGTGGCGCACTACCGGCTCGCTGTGCAGGGCATCGCGTCGCACAGCGGCATCGACTTCCTTGCCGGCCACAGCGCGACCGTGGAGCTGGCGCATCAACTTACTGCCCTGACCCGGCTGACGGATCTGAAGCGTGGCCTGACCGTGAATCCAGGGGTGATCGGCGGCGGAACGCTCGCGAACGTTGTTGCTGCTGAAGCCTGGGCAGAGATCGATGTCCGCATCGCGCGCGCAGCTGATGCTGCGCCGCTGGAACGACGGCTGCACCGCCTCAGACCACTGGATCGCGCCTGCACCCTGACCTGGAGCGGCGGCGTGAACCGACCGCCTATGGAGCGGACCCGGGCTACCGGCATACTCTTCTCGAACGCAAAGGAGTACGCCGGCGTTTTCGGTTTTGCGCTTGAGGAAGCCTCGACAGGAGGCGGCTCGGACGGCAACTTTACCGCGGCGCTCGGTGTGCCAACCCTGGATGGGATGGGTGCGGTCGGGGAAGGCGCGCACGCACCGCACGAGTCGGTGCTGCGCAAGCACCTTGCGCCGCGAACAGCTCTCTTGGCCGCAATGTGCGCTAACCCAAGCGCAGCAGAGCTCTAGCACAGCAACCAGCGCCTTCCCCCAAACTCTGCGCCGCGCTTAGTTCTTGGGTGTTTTTTCCTGCCCGGCTGCCGGCGACTTCGTATTTACCATCTCCGGCGAGCTATGCGCGCGCAACTCCTGCACCTGATCGGGCGAGATCCGGCGCTGGATGCTGACCCGATCGACCTTCTCCCACTGATTGCTTTTGAGGCTGCGGTGAATCGCCTCAATCACGAGCACATCGGCCAGACCCTCGAGCCCGTCTGGCTCCGGGTCGGACCCGTTCAGGATGCAGTCCGAGAAGTACTTCATCTGGCCGCCGAAATGGTCTGTGTTCTTGAAGCTTTCGTGGCTTTGCTTCTGCCCGACTACCTCGAATTGCTCGAGCGGCTGTCCGTACATGTATCCAGGGTTGAGCTCGAGCGAGCCTTTCGTGCCCACTACAGTGTAGGAGTCGAGCTTGTTGCCATAGTAGGAGATGGTGAATTGTGCGATACGGCCCTTAGGGAACTTGAGCGTAACGCAGACAGTGTCATCGAAGTCGCCGAAGCCCGATTCCGGATGGCGCGTGCCGACAGCAAACGCCTCGGTCGGTTCATCCTCAAACAGGTTGCGCACGGCATTGACCGGGTAAGGGCCCATGTCGAGCACCGGACCTGCCTCAAGCCCGCTATGCGCGCGGTGGTTGGCCGGGTCGACAACCTGCGCGAAGGTCGAGTTGAAGATGTGCACGTCGCCAAGCTCCCCGGAGCGGATTTTCTCGACGGCATCAACGGTCGCCGGCTCGAAATGCAGCCGGTAGGCCACCATCAGCTTGGCCGTCGAGCTTTTTTGCGCGTCGATCATCTTCTGGCACTGCTCGGAGGAGATTTCCATGGGCTTCTCAACCAACACGTGGATGCCGGCCTGGAGCGCAGGCACGGCAAACTCAGCGTGCCGCCAGTTTGGAGTCGCAAGATAGATCGCATCCACAGCGCCGGAGCTGATCATCTGCGAAAACTGGTCAAAACTGTAGGTGTTGCCCACTTCGTACATCTCTCCGAGCTTGGCGGCCTTCTCGGTGTCATCGGTCACCAGCGCCGAGATGACAGAGTTGCCGGTGTGCTCGACGCCAGGCATCATCGCTTCCTGCGATATAGAGCCAAGCGCGACGATGCCATAGCGGACCTTGCGGTCAGTTCCCAATCCAAGTGCTTCTTTCAGGCTCATCGTTCCATCCTTCTGACGCATGCCGCGCCAACATCTATTGGGATGTGCCCGAATGTGAAGTGGCCGCTTGCCGGCGAATGCGGACGCAGGACGAATCCAGCGGGGTCGAAGCGGACATCTAATGGAGCAAGACCGTCAAGGAGGCTAGAGCATGCTCGCAGTGACAGGCAGCACGGGAAATGTGGGTGGAGCAGTTGCTCGTGCACTGCTTGCAGCAGGTAAGCAGGTCCGGGCGCTAGCACGGAATCGTGGAAAAGCGTCAGAGCTCGAGGCACTCGGCGCCGAAGTTTTCGAGGCCTCTATTGAGGACCCGAGCCGGCTGGAGGTGGCTTTTGAGGGCACAGAAGGTGTTTTCGTGATGACACCGCCCTTGCTGCAGGCGCCAGACCCGCGCACAGAGAACAGGCTGGCGCTCGCCGGGATCAAACACGCGCTGCAGGCCTCGCATGTGCCGAAAGTAGTTTTTCTCTCATCGATCGGCGCGCAGCATGCCGAAGGTACGGGACTGATTCTGAAGGCGTACGACATGGAGCAGGAACTATCTCCGCTGCCGATCGCCGCGGCATCGATCCGGGCTGCCTTCTTCATGGAGAACCTGCTGCCAGTTGCGGGCATCGCCCGTGAGCATGGCAGGCTTCCTTTGCTCTACGAGCCGCTGGACAGACCCATGCCTATGGTGGCCACTGAAGATATAGGAAGGCTGGCCGCTCAGTTGCTGGTGGAGAACTGGGAAGGCAAGCGGACCATCGAGCTCGAAGGTCCGCGCAAGTACTCGATGCTGGATGCGGCCAGGATCTACGCCGAGGTGCTGGGTCGTCCGGTCGAGGCGGTAGTAGTGCCAGGCTCGGAGCGAATGACGATGCTCACGGGCATAGGCATGACACATGCAGCAGCCGAGGACATGGTGGAGATGGTTGAGGGTTTCCGAGATGGAAATGTGGCCTTTGAGGGTGATAAACGCATCGAGCATACGCAGGGGTCCACAACCCTTGAGACACTGCTACGCGGAAAATTGACAACCTGAACGCTGCTCGGAGACACGAAAGGGCTTGGATGAGTAACGGTAAGAAGCAAAGTCGGGCGGCGCAGCCTAAGGACGGTCAGCGTACGTTGTATGTCTGCGTGCGAGACCGGAATGGCAAGGGAGCAAGTTGCGCCGGAAGTGGCGCGCGAGCGCTGCTGACCGATATGCAGGGAATACTTTCAGCTGAGCAGATTGGCGCGGAGGAGCTGCGGCTTCGCCCCGTCGGCTGCCTCGGGCTGTGCAAGAAAGGCCCGGTGCTGGTCGCTGCCATCGGGCCGGCAGCCGCTGAGAAGAAGCCGCCGAAGCCGAGGAAGAAGGGCCCCGGTGTGTACACGCGGGTGGAGCCGAAGGAGGCACGCGAGGTACTGCGGGACGCACTGCTCCGCTCAGGCGTAACAGCGTAGCTGCGCGCTCGAGGTCGCATCGAGATGCGCCAGAACCAATTGCGTTCGAGTCATGCTTGCTGCGGCTCAAGGGGTGAGACGGCAACCAGCGGAAAAGACAGTACCCTGAGCGCACGAAGGAACCGCAGTTTCCGCCACGTAGCCACAAAAACATATCCTTCGACTCCAGCCGGCTATCCCTGACTTTGCTCAGAATGACCCCTATGACCTGCGAGGAGAAACTCTTTAGGGCAAACCTGAGCTTGTAAGCGAACTTAGCGTCCAGATGTCTTCTTCAATGAAGATTCCTTTGTCGGCGCTTTCTTCCCAGCGGTCTTTGCAGCGGTCTTTGCAGCGACCTTCTTCGCCGGAGCTTTCCTCGCGCTGCCCTTCTTTGTAGCCGTCTTCCTTGCCACGGTCTTCTTTGCAGCAGTCTTATCTGCGGGAGCTTTCTTTGCAGCAGCTTTCTCGGAGGCTGACGTATTTGCTACAGCTCCTTTCGCAGCGTTCTTCCCAGACGTGCTCTCCTTTCTTGCAGCCACGCGCTTGCGCGCCGCCGAGGCTTCAGGGGTGTTCGCGACAAACTGTTTGCCTTCCCGCGAGCCGCGCTGCTTTTTGCGATTGGTTGCCGCCTTCTGCTCGGGGCTGAGCTCCTTCCAGGCCTCGTCCGGCAGGTAGCGCGCTGTGCCGCCCTCACGCTGCGCTTTCTGGCCGTCCGCGGTGTGCCAGTCCTCTTCGCCCCACTGCTGCAGGCTCTTCTGCTCTTCGCCGCGCTCCTGTTTGTAGTCGCCTCCAGCCTGCTCATACTCGTGCGCAACCAGCTGCGCCTTACGTGCACTCCACTGGCCGGGTTTGCCGCCCTTGTCGCCTGCGGTCACTTCGGCCTTGATCTTGTCGCGAAGCTCCGGCTTGGTATACCGCTTCGGATCGGAGTGGCTCGCCTGCTTCACCATCGCGTTTTCTCCTGCGCTGCTTACAGATAACTGCAATTTGCGGGTAGGATGCAGCCCTCAAAAGAAGAGCGGGCTGCATGCCGGGGAGCCTACAATCATGCCATGCCAACGCTCATCCGCCGCGCCGTCTGCTCGCTCGATTGCCCGGATTCGTGCGGCGTGCTGGTAACGATCGATACGGACTCCGGCCGAGCTCTCAGCGTCGCAGGAGACCCAAAGCATCCGGTTACACGCGGCTTCCTGTGTGGCAAGGTGGCGAAGTATCTCGACCGGGTATACGCGCCTGATCGACTGCTTTTTCCGATGCGACGGCGTGCCGGGATGCCAAAGCGCTCGCTCAGGCCCGGCGAGGAGCATGAGGTCTTTGCGCGCATCAGCTGGGATGAAGCGCTGGATGAGATTGCTCGCCGGTTGCAGGAGGCCGCGCGCGAGCACGGTCCGGAGTCGATCCTGCCTTACTCCTATGCCGGCACCATCGGCGCGCTCGGCTACGGATCAATGGACCGGCGCTTCTTTCACCGGCTTGGCGCGTCCCAACTCGACCGCACCATTTGCGCAACTGCCGGTGGAGAAGCACTACTCTCGGTCTATGGCCGCAAGATCGGCACAGATACTGAGCACTTCCACCACGCGCGACTGATCGTAGCGTGGGGCGCAAACATTCATAGCAACAACATTCATCTATGGCCGCAGATCGAGGAAGCCCGCAGGGCGGGTGCGCGACTGGTAGTTGTCGATCCCTATCGCACGCGCACTGCAGCACTTGCCGACCAGCATCTTGCTCCGCATCCCGGCACGGACACTTCGCTTGCGCTTGGACTCATGCACGTCATCTTGCGCGAGGGCCTTGAAGACGCAGCCTGGACAGCGCAGCATACCCACGGGCTCGCCCAGTTGCGCGAGCACCTCGCTACTTACCCACCGGCGCGGGTCGCGGCAGATACCGGCATTCCAGCGGAAACGATCGAAGAGCTTGCGCGGGCATATGCGAGCACCAGACCGGCCGTGATCCGCATGAACTATGGCGTACAGCGGTCAGAAAACGGCGGAGCCGCGGCGCGTGCCATAGCCATGCTGCCCGCCTTAACCGGCGCCTGGCAGCACCTGGGGGGCGGTCTGCAGCTCTCGACCAGCGGCGCGTTCTCCTTTGACAAGCACGCGCTGGAGCGACCCGACCTGATGGGCTCCAGTCCGCTTGGTCGGCCAGCGCGGGTCGTCAACATGTCTTTGCTCGGTGACGCGCTTACCGGGCTGCTTACGCCGGGAGTGCACGCGCTATTTGTTTACAACTCCAACCCAGCCGCCGTCGCGCCGGAGCAGCGTAAGGTGCTTGCCGGGCTACTGCGGCCGGACCTGTTTACGATCGTGCACGAACAAAGCTTTAGCGACACCTGCGATTACGCTGACATCGTGCTGCCGGCGACAACCTTTCTGGAGCACACGGACGTGCAGGGCGCCTATGGCCACCATCACGTCCAGCTCTCCGAGCAGAGCATTGCGCCGCTGGGCGAGACGCGCTCGAACGTGCAGCTGTTCAGCGGGCTGGCGCGGCGTATGGGCTTCCCAGAGCCATGCTTTCTGGACGATGAAGAGACACTGATCGCGCAGGCACTAAGTGAGAACAAACCGCCTGAGCGCCAGGACGCCTTCATGCGCGGGATAACGCGCGAGAGCCTGCGCTCCCGTGGCGGCAGCGAGCGGCTGCACTTCCCTTCGGAGCAGCAAGGCAAGCCGTTCCAGCCATTCAGCGACGGCGTCTTCCCGACTCCATCTGGCAAGGTCGAGTTTTACTCCGAAACGCTGGAAAAACGTGGTTTGGACGCGATGCCGACCTTTTACGCGCCGGCCGAGTCGCGACGGTACGCAGGCGACGGGATGCTCGAGTTCCTGCCGCGTAAGGCGGGACACTTCATGAACTCGACCTTTGCTGAGCTGCCCGGGCACCAGCGCATGCAGCGGGAGACGCTGGACCGGCTCGAAATGCATCCGGAGGACGCGCAAGCGCGCAATATCGCGGAGGGGGACCTTGTTAGAGTACGTAACGACCGTGGTTCGCTGATGCTGCGCGCGCTGCTGAGCGAACGCGTGCGGCCCGGAGTCACGGCTGCATCCTTGGGTGCGAATAAGTGGAATGAGCACGAAGCCGGCGCAGGCATAAACCAGCTGACTTCGCAGCGCCTGACGGATCTGGGCGCCGGCCCGACCTTCTACTCCACTCTTGTAGTGGTTGAATTTGTAAGCTCGGCTCTTCCCGACGCATCTGTCACAAACGAAAGATGCGATCCGCTTCCTCAACCAGCCCAAGTGTAATGATCGCGATGGCGACTTCTTCGACCGCGCTTACGGCGAACGGCCGCCAGCCCTGATGGCCCAGGTGGCGCAGATTGTCCGTAGGCCAACACCAGCAAAGATGAGCAGAAATGCCCAGTAAGGAGCAAAGCGCGCCTGGACGGCGCCACGGGTCTACCAGGACGTAAGCGAGACTAGGAGCGACAACAGGAAGGTAGAGTGGAACGCAGGCCTGCCATCAAGGGATGGTAGGTACAGCCGTGTTGACCGTGGGCGTCCATGCTGGCCCGAAGTGTACTTCAAAAGTAGCTGCAGGTTGAGGCAACCTTGCAGCCCGGAGTGAGGCCATCGTTTGACGGTCAGCAACACCGCCCCATAGAATCTCCGCAGTACCTCTGAACCGAGCGAGGTGCGCCTCTTCCAGCCGGGCAAGACCCGTGCTCAACGCCTGAGGAGGGGTCGGCAACCGATCTCACCTACTTAAGGAGTTCCACCCCCACCATGAAGCTTTCGTTGTCCCTCGCAAGTCTGCTCGCCGCCACCGGCCTCATCGGCTCTGCCGCAGTCGCGCAGAGCACGGCGTCTGCTGCGTCTCCGGCAGCCGCAGCACCGGCGGCTACAACCAGCGCGGCTGCTGCCGCGGGCTCGTCCAAGATCGCCATCATCATGTTTCAGGCTGCGGTTGCGCAGACCAATGAAGGCAAGCGCGACCTGGAAGAAGTCGAGAAGAAGTACCAGCCGAAACAGACCCAGCTGAAGCAGCAGAGCGATGATATCGATAATCTGAAAAAGCAGCTGCAGACGCAAAGCGCCACACTGAGCGATACCGAGCGTGCGACACGTCTGAAGACGATCGATGACAAGGAAAAAGCGCTCCAGCGGCAGGGCGAGGACGCTTCGAACGACTTCCAGCAGGAGATGCAGCAAACCTATGCGCAGGTCGCGCAGAAAGTTTATGGCACGCTGCAGACGTACGCGCAGCAGAACGGGTACGCAATCGTTCTGGATGCTTCCACGCAGCAGAGCCCAGTGCTGTATGCGACGACCGACATCACAGAACCTGTGATTGCGGCCTACAATTCGAAGTCCGGCATTGCCGCCCCACCGCCTTCCGCTCCTAGCCCGTCCGGTTCATCGGCCGCCCCCGCAACACGGCGCTCGACCCCATCATCTGCCAGCCACTAGAACGCTTACAAGCAACAAAAAAGCCCCGGCAAGCCGGGGCTTTTTCTATTGGCGGTGCATCCGTTCTCCGGCGCTGCCCAAGTTACCTTGCCTGTGGAGAACTTTGTGGGAAATCGTTCTGTGAATTGGGTGTGAACAGGTTCCGTGAGGGGATAAAGCGATTCATCGTGAAGGTGAACGCATAGCTAAGATGCTGATTCTATGACTTTCACCAGCAACTACTCAGAAGCGAACCCTGCCTAGATCGTTCGCTTTGCCCTGCGCAAGAGAGCAAAATCGTTTCCCACAGATCGGGGATGGCGCAAGGTAACATCCCGCTTGATCCTGAAGTTACGAAAGGGTGTCGCGGGGTGCTTACAGGGGCTATCGCGGGCTGTCTTCGCCCACTTTCAGGACGGCCAGAAATGCTTCCTGCGGGATATCTACCTTGCCGATCCGCTTCATGCGCTTCTTGCCTTCCTTCTGCTTATCCAGCAGTTTGCGCTTGCGGGAGATGTCGCCGCCGTAGCACTTGGCAATGACATTTTTCTTGATCGCCGAGACAGTTTCACGAGCTACGATCTTGGAGCCGATCGCCGCCTGGATCGCAACCTCGAACATCTGCCTGGGAATCAGCTCGCGCATCTTCGAAACCAGGGCGCGGCCACGATCATAGGCGAAATCCCGGTGCACGATGATGGAGAGTGCATCGACTGGCTCACCTGACACCAGGATGTCGAGCTTGGACATAGGCGAAACCCATGTGCCGGCAAGCACGTAGTCGAGCGAAGCGTAACCGCGCGAAACACTTTTGAGTCGATCATAGAAATCAAGCACGATCTCATTTAGCGGAAGCTCGTAGGTGAGCTTCACGCGGGTAGCCGAGACATACTCGAAGTTCTGCTGGCGGCCGCGCTTCTCCTCGACGAGTTTGAGAATGCCGCCGACATACTCTTCATTCGTAAGGATCGTAGCCGTGATGACCGGCTCCTCGATCTGGTCGATCTCGCTTGGGTCCGGCCAGCGCGATGGGTTGTCGACCTCGATGAGCTTGCCATCGGTTAGCGTGATCCTGTAGCGCACACTTGGCGCAGTCGTAATCAGGTCGAGCGAGAACTCACGCTCCAGCCGCTCCTGGATGATCTCCATGTGGAGCAGGCCGAGGAAGCCGCAGCGGAAGCCAAAGCCGAGCGCGGCCGAGCTTTCCGGCTCGATCGAGAAAGAAGAGTCGTTGAGCCGCAGCTTCTCAAGCGCGTCACGAAGCAGCGTATGCTCATGCGAGTCAACTGTGTAGATGCCGGCGAAAACCATCGACTTGATATCTTCAAAGCCGGGGAGTGCCTGGGCCGCTGGTCGGTCGACCTCGGTGATGGTGTCCCCGATCTTGGTGTCAGCTACGTTCTTGATCGTCGCGACGAAGAAGCCGACCTCGCCCGCGGAGAGTTCCAGGATTTGGACCGGCTTCGGCGTAAGTACGCCCATCGACTCCACATCAAAAGTGCGGCCATTCGACATCAGCCGGATACGCATACCCTTGCGCAGCTTGCCATGAATGACGCGCGCGAGCACGATCACGCCGCGGTAGGGATCAAACCAGGAGTCGAAGATTAGCGCCTGTAGCGGCGCTTCGGGGTCGCCGACTGGCGAGGGCAGCCGCTGCACAACAGCTTCAAGAATATCAGGCACGCCCTGGCCGGTTTTGGCGCTTACCGGAATCGCATCAGTCGCATCAAGCCCAACGCTTTTCTCGATCATCTCCTGCGTGCGCGCGACGTCGGCTGACGGCAGGTCAATCTTGTTAATGACCGGGATGATTTCGAGGCCATTCGAGATAGCAAGATAAGCATTCGCGAGCGTTTGCGCTTCAACGCCCTGCGAAGCATCGACCACCAGCAACGCGCCCTCGCAGGAAGCGAGCGAACGCGAGACTTCGTAGGAGAAGTCAACGTGTCCGGGCGTATCGATCAGGTTGAGCTGGTACACCTTGCCATCTTTGGCCGGGTACATCATACGCACCGAATGCGCCTTGATAGTGATACCGCGTTCGCGCTCCAGGTCCATTGCATCCAAGACCTGCGCCTGCATCTCGCGCGCGGTGAGCGAACCGGTCAGCTCCAGCAGGCGATCCGAGAGGGTGCTCTTGCCATGGTCAATGTGCGCAATGATTGCGAAATTGCGGATGAGGGATGTATCCATGAGGGTGCGAGCCGGGAGGGGCGTAGCCAAGGTGAGTCTACCACCCGGTCTGCGCCCGTTCCGCCGGTAAAGCCTCTACAATACAGCCTGTGCCACGCTGTCTAAACAAGCGCATGCCCGTCTCGCAAAGTCTCATCGCCCTTGTACTTGCGACTACGCTGGGCGCCTCGTCCTTTGCTGCGCCGACCCTCCCGCAGGCACAGGGTTCACCCGCCCCGGTGCCCCAGGCGAGCAACGCGCGCGATGCGCTCCTGATCACTTCCGTTGAGCAGGCTTATGCCGCCGGCTTGGCCGCTTACCAGGCCGGCAACGCTGACGAGGCGCGAACCAACTTCGACCACGCGGTGGATCTGCTCCTGCAGAGCGGCGCGGACATCAAGAACACACCTGCGCTCTCCGCAGAGCTGGACCGCGTCGTGGACTCGATCAACACGTTGCAGCTGGATGCTCTTCGCCCCACAGCGGCCGAGGCACCCAAAGAAGATGCGCCGGTCGACGTTGCCAACGACGTGACTTTCCCGGTGGACCCAAACGTGAAGGCGCAGGCGATCGCTGAGTTACGCACGACGCAGTCTGACCTGCCGCTGGTCATCAATGATTACGTCGCCAGCTACATCAACTTCTTCTCGACTACGGGTCGCGGCCGCGGCACGCTTGTCGCTTCGCTGCAGCGTGCAGGCAAGTACAAGACGATGATCCAGCGTGTGCTCAAGGAAGAGGGTGTGCCGGAGGATCTGCTCTACCAGGCTGTCGCTGAGTCCGGATTCCGGACGCAAGCCGTGAATCCGAAATCCGGCGCAGCTGGTATGTGGCAGTTCATGCCTTACGGCACGTACGGTCTCGAGAAGACAGGCTGGTACGACGAACGCTTCGACCCAGAAAAGGCGACACGGGCATATGCGCGCGACATCAAGAAGACCTATGCGCAGCTCGGCGACTGGTACCTGGCGATGGCTGCCTACGACTGGGGCACGGGGAACGTTCAACGCGCTGTGCAGCGAACCGGATACGTCGATTTCTGGGAGCTGTACCGGCGCAACAACCTGCCGCAGGAAACCAAGAACTACGTTCCGATCATCCTCGCCGTAGCCATCATGGCGAAAAATCCGAAGCAGTATGGGCTTGAAGGAATCGTGCCCGATGCTGCGCTTGCGCCCGATACCGTCACGACGAATTACAGCGTCTCGCTGCCGCTCGTCGCTGACCTGACTGGCGCATCGCTGACCACGATTGAGGAGCTGAACCCGAGCCTGCTGCGCGGCCGAACGCCTCCAGACGAACCGTACGCGCTCAACATTCCTTCCGGCACAACCACGCTGTTCAATCAGCGGATCGCGGAGATCCCCGAAGACAAGCGAACCAACTGGCGGTTTCATGTGCTTGGCACAGGCGAAACGCTAGACGATGTTGCCCGCGAGTACCACACGACCGCTTCTGAGATCGCCTTTACCAATCAGTTAGACGCAAACAGTAGCCTGACCGGCGTAAACTCGCTGGTTGTTCCGGTAGCAGCGCCTGTAGCAGTTGCGACTGTATCGAGCAGCCCTTCGCGAACGGCGACTTACCGGGTACGACGGGGCGACACGCTCGTGAACATCGCCGACCAGTTCAGTGTCTCTGTGGACTCTCTTGAACGCTGGAATCACCTTCGTTCCCGCAGCGTGGATGCGGGCCGCACACTGTACGTCACAGAGCCGGCGCGTATCGCGCGAAGCATACGCGCGCTGAAAACAGGTCGAGGCAGAAACAAATCCTCGGCACCACTTGCACGCGTCAGTGTTCACACACGCAGCGCGTCATCTGCTTCGCACGTCCTTCTGCGCAAAGCCTCTCTTTCTACTCCGCACAGCGCGCGTCGACGCTGACGAAGATGCGCGTCGCGCCCTTTCTTTGCGCAGAGCCTTACTAGTTACTTGCTACCTATAGCTTCACGATGCATGCTGTTGCTAGAATTGCGCCCGCAACCGATGCTGCATAGCGCGCGCACGCGGCAACCTGATGGAAGCGCAGCAGACGTGGGATGAGCCGAAGGAGCTAATCAATGCGGGACGATTTCAAGCGGTACGCCAGTGCCACTAACGACACAGACCCGGAAGAACACGAGGAAGAGCGGGGCGGCTTCGACGAGGAGGACGACGAAGAAGAGGAGACTGTCACGCCTGCGTCCCCGGCGGGTGAAGATGAAGACGAGGACGAAGAAGACGAAGAGGACGCTGCCGAGATCGAGGACAAAGATACCCTCGACGAAGATGATGAGGATGAGGTCGATTTGACCCCGGCCGCCGACGAGCTGGACGATGATGGCGAGGCAAAGCGCACGCCCGGCAAATCTTCTGGTTCTTACGGAGCATCGAGGAAAACGACATCACGCAGGCCCGCCGCCACAAAGCCTTCGGGCGCAGGGCACACTGCAAAGAGCTCCACAAAGAAAGCGCCGGCTAAAGCAGCGCAGAAGAAAACCGCCGCGACCAGCAGTGCCCGTAACGGCGGAAGGGCCAAAGCAACTGCCAAGGCCAGCAAGACGGGCGCAACCCGCACCAAATCTACCCAGCGAGGTACACCCTTGGCAGTGAAAAAGACAACCACAAAGGCAGCAGTGAAGAAAACCACGGCGAAGTCACCAGCAAAGAAGACAGCAGCCAAGAAGACCGCCACAACCAGGGCAACAGCCAAGAAGACCGTAGGCCGACCACCAGCCAAGAAGACCGCTGCCAAGAAGACCACGGCAGCCAGGAAAACTGCGTCAACGAAGGCGACAGCGAAGAAGACTGCAACTAAGACGGCAACCAAGAAGACCACAGCGGCAAAGAAGACATCAGCCAAAAAGTCGGCAACCAAGAAGTCGAGCAAGTAGATCGACAGCGCGAGCTCAATGAGTCCGGAATAAGAGGCAAGCAAAAAAGCCCGGCTATGGCCGGGCTTTTTTGCGTTCACTTCTGCCCTGCAAGACGATGCGTTTTACCCTTTGTGCTCGTCTGACTGGAGTTCGGCAAGCACCTCCGTGCTGTGGTGGGAGGGATCAACGCTCGTCCAGACCTTGACGATTTTGCCTTCCGGGTTGATGAGGAAGGTGTTGCGCTTCGCGATCTTGAAACCCATGTAGTTACCGAGCGAGCCATATTCTGTGACAACCTTCTTGTCAGGGTCGGCCAGCAAGTGGAAGTTCAAGCCTTCCTTGGCGCAAAAAGCCTTGTGACTATCTACTGTGTCGACACTGACGCCGACAATGACGGCGTGCATCTTCTCGTACTTCTCAGCATCCTGCTGGAAATTGTGCGCTTCCATCGTGCAGCCGCTGGTTCCATCCTTGGGGTAGAAGTAAAGCACGACCCACCTGCCGTGGAAGCTCGCGAGGCTGGTAGGCTCGCCGGTCTGCGAGGGAAGCGTGAACGTAGGCGCGGTCTGTCCGGCTGCGGGCATCGCATCGGTATCGGCAGCAGCGACAGGCGCACCGGCGGCGATGGCGCGGCTGCCGGCCCAGCCAAGACCGATCAGCAGAATGAGTAAAGCGGCGGCAAGCGAAAGCTTTGGCATGCGTGTTTTCTCCCGGCAGGCATCGTAAGCTTCAGCCTGCTCGATCCATCGCGATTATGTGCGCTCTACGCCCACAATCGCAATGCCAACTGAAGCGGCCTGCTCCACAATCGCTGTCCGGTCAAAGAGTAGCGTGCGTCCCGCCTCTACGGCGAGGCAGCCTGCACCCTCGGCCGCCATCGCCTGCACGGTCGCCACCCCGATCACCGGCACATCGAAACGCAGGTCCTGCTTTGGTTTGGCCACCTTGACGACGGTGAGATGTCGCTCGAGGGTCGACGCCTCGCCCCCGAGCGAACGCATGAGCGCACCGGCGCGGGCAATGGTGGCGTCGGTACCCTCCATGGCCTCGACGGCCACGCAGGCCCCACCGGCGACAACGACGGTCTGGCCGATATCGAAGCCCGCGATGCCGCGCGCAACCGAAAGCCCGTAATCGATGTTGAGCTGCTCTTCCGGCGATGGCGCTCGTGGTGTGAGAACGCCGGCCGGCGCAAGCATCGGTTCCAGGAAGGCGGTGGACGGCACCAGGTTGATGCCTTCGTCGCCGAGGACCTTTGCGACCGCGCCGAGCAGCATGTCAGTGTTCCGGGTGCGCAACGAGAGAAGCAGCTTGGCCAGACGCCAATCAGGACGGATACTTGAAAAGATCTGTTTGTGCCTGACTTGGCCAGCCATTACCGCCTCCTGCACGCCAGCATGCTGGAAGGTTTCAATCAGCCGCGAGAGTTCGCCGAGCGAGATCCAGTGCACGGTAATGGCTGCATCGCTCTGCGCACGCGCATCTATCTCAGGGTCAGTTTCCTCGCGGATCGCCATGACGACCACCTCAAGATGGTGTGCGCGCGCGGCGTCGAGCAGCAAGAAGGGGAAGCGACCGTTGCCTGCGATCAGCCCGAGCTTGCCGGTGATCTTCCATCGCGCTTGGCCGGAACCCACTCCGTTCGCGGCCATCTACTTCAACACACCACGTTCCGAGCTTTCGATAAACGCGAGTAGATACTGAATATCCTCGCTCGGCATCTCTTCTTTGCGCAGCCGCTCCAGGGCCTGGGTCGTGTTCATCTTTGCGGCCAGCAGAACGCGAAATGCGTGCTGGAGGGCGCGCAGCCGATCCGGCCCGAAACCGCGCCGTGAAAGCCCAATCTTGTTTACGCTGTAGGCATGTGTCTCGCGCTTGGCCGAGGTCAGCGAGAAAGGAAGCACATCCTGCGTGATGGTTGTGCCACCGCCGATGTAGCTGAAGCGGCCAATACGGCAGAACTGGTGCACGGGGCAAAGTGCGCCGACCGACGCATAGTCCTCAACCGTGACATGCCCTGCGAGCGTCGCTGCGTTCGCGAGAATGCAGCCATTGCCGATGACGGAGTCATGCCCGATGTGCACGTAGGCCATGATGAGGCACTCCGAGCCGATGCGCGTTGTCCCGCCGCCGCCGGGTGTGCCGCGCGAGATCGTCACGTACTCGCGTATGTCATTGTCGTCCCCGAGCTCGAGGCCGGTGGGCTCGCCCTTGTACTTCAGGTCCTGCGGCGGTACGCCGATCGCCGCAAAGGAAGAGAAGCGGTTCCGGTCGCCTGCGCGTAAACGCCCATCCAGTACGACATGCGAGACCAGCACGCAATCCTCGCCCAGCACCACATCCGGACCGATGGTGCAGAACGGGCCCACACGGCAGGAGGCTGGCACGCGGGCACCCTCAGCCAGGATTGCGGTCGGGTGGACGCTTGCGGTCGGACTCACTCGGTCGTCACCGCTAGCGACTCGGGCGGTACAGGAGCACCTTCCTGCGACTCGCCGGACTCGGCCTGACCGGCGACCAGGTCAGGCGAGGCAGGGTCGGGAGCAAGCGTGGGCTTCGGCGCGAGCGCGGGCGCACCGCTTCCCTCACGTTTTACCAACTGGCAGGTCACCAGCGCTTCGCAGACGACACTGCCTTCTACGCGGATCGTGCCTTCCAGTCGTACAGCGCGCGAACGCAGATTCAGTATCTTTGCTTCAATTTCGAGCACATCACCTGGTATCACGGGCCGGCGAAAGCGAGCACGCTCCACGCCGGTGAACAACATCAGCGTGTCGCCCGGCCGCTCGTAGTCAAGCAGGATAAGCACACCGCCGGCCTGAGCAATGGCCTCAATCTGCAGCACGCCAGGCATGATCGGGTAGCCAGGAAAATGACCCTCGAAGAATCCCTCGTTGATGGAAACGCACTTGCGGGCGACGATGCGCTGCTTCGGTTCGACTTGGAGAACGCGGTCGATCAGCAGGAAAGGGTAGCGGTGCGGAAGAAGCGCCATAATGGCCGCGATGTCGTGCGTGCTGGGCTTGACTTGCTCGGGCGTATCCATAATAGGTTCGCCCCGATTATAGAAGGCTTTCCTTGCGGCTCGACCGATGACCACTAACGAGGAGCGCCCATGCGCCGTGCTTCCTCGGCTCGATCCAGCGTAGGCGGATGGCTGTACATCCACCACACCACGAAGCGGTTTGGTCGTGGGTCGTCGAGCCATGCACGGCCGAGCCGGTTGAAGTCGTCTACCTCTACCTGCGCAGCGTTGGGAAGCATGCGCATGAGCAGTCTCTGTCCGTACACATCGGCCTGGTGCTCTTCAACGCGGCTCGCTGCATTAGCAAAGGGAGTAGACAGAAAGCTAAGCACCATCGCCAGCAGGAGCAACAGCGGCAATGCCGCCCAGTCCTCCCCGCCGGTGATATGCCAGTGCTCGCTGCGCGAGCCAAGGACGCGATGGTAGATCCACGCAAGCAGCGCGAAGAGAGCGAGCGTCGTCGCGGCCGAGACCAGGATGCCCTTCCAAATATGGCCAAGCACATAGTGGCCCTGCTCATGTGCATAGATAGCAAGGATCTCGTTTTGCGGCACCTTGGCGAGCGTTGTGTCCCAGACGACGATCCGCTTGGAAGCTCCGACGCCGGTCACATAAGCATTCATGCCGGTTACACGGCGGCTCGCGTCTTCCACAAAGATGCGAGCCGGTGGAATCTGCAGCCCGCCTAGGTGCGCGACCTGCTCAAGCCTGACGACGAGCGAAGGATCGACCTGCGCCATCGGCGTGAAGTGGTTGAAGAGCGGATCGACAACGACCGGCGCCAGGAAAACGCCAAGGATGACGAACGGCTGCACAAGCAGCCAAAGCCACAGCCACCAGCGGCGCGGACTCACGCGCAGCAGCGCGAACACGGCGCTGAGCAGGAGGGTGCCGATGATGAGGGTCAGCAGTTCGCCTTTCGACCAGTCTGCCCACCAGGATGGCCAGCGCTGGATGGAGAGGCCGAAGAGCAGCGACGCCCTGTGCCCGATCAGTTCGCCAGGCAGCGCAGCAACGGCGAGGGTAGCAAGCCATACAGGCGCGAGCAGCAACCCTTCCAGCCAAGGTCGCGCAGCAAAGGCTCCTCCACTGCGGTGTGCGGTAAACCGTCGCGCCCAGTCTGCGAGCGCGGCGCCGGTTCGCCAGCGCACCAGTAGAGCCAGTAGGAGCAGCTCCCACGCAGTGCCGCCAAAGTAGAGCGTCACGCGCAGGTGTTCCAGCGCGCGTGCCTTCGCGAGCAGAGGAGGCGCGAGCGTGTAGGCGGGGCTCGCGGCGGCAGCAGAGATGAGACACATGGATCGAGCATAAGCCGGCCAGGAGGTACATACACGCTGCAGCCAATCATCCGTGGGTAGTGATCATGTCGATCTGCTGCGGCCAGAAAGCACATTGCCTAGAAAAACGGCATGTGATAAACCTGCAGAGCCCTTGTGGGAGGGAGCACGCTTGCTTCGGCCTCTTTTCCGCACCCTCCTGCTCGCATGCAGCCTCGGCGCCGGCGGGCAGTCGTCCTCTGTCTCCGATGCACTCGCCGCCGCCCGGTATCCGCTTCAAGTTGGACCGAAAGGCTTCTCCGGGACAGGCGCCCAAGTGCTTACCGCCGCCCTGGATGCAGCGCAATTTGTAGCCATCGGCGAGGACCATTTTACCCGTGAAATACCCCTATTTACTGCTGCCGTATGCGACGAAATGGCCCTGCGCGGACTGACTTCAATCGCTGTTGAGGCGAGTCTCGCCGCCGCTAAATTCGTGGAAGCTGACCTGCCAGACCGCGTGGCTCGCATGGCAGAGTTGCAAAACAGGTTTCCTGAAAGCGTCGCCTTCCTAAACATGAGGCAGGAATTAGACCTGGCTGCTCACTGCGCGGCTGCCGCGCGAGCGAACGGCTTTCAGGTGTGGGGTCTGGACCAGGAAGCCTGGGGCTCGGCAGGATGGATCCTGGATCGCATGCTGCGGGAGAAGCCCGGCCCCCAAGCACGGGTAGCGATTCTGCAGATGCAGAAAGACGAGCAGGCCGACGCTGTTGAAGCCGCTCGCACCGGCGACTCGTTGAAGCTCTACATTATTTGCTCGACGGACGAGCAGATTCGAGCCGCGCAGACGGCGATTGATGCCGATGGTGGTCCCGACGTGCGCCGGATCTTCCAAGAGTTGATAGAAAGTCGAAGGATCTATCGTGAGCACTCCACCAATGCTCCAGTGTCTCAGGCGGAACGCGCACGCCTGCTCAAACACAACTTTCTCTCGAGCTACATGGCCGCGGGAGGTAATTCCCGTCCACAATGCGTGCTCATCAAAATGGGAGATACCCACATGGTGAGCGGCTTCAATGAGCTACATCAGCGAGACTTCGGCAACTTCCTCGCAGAGCAGGCTGACATCGCCGATACCAAATCGCTGCACATTCTCGTCTTAGGAGTTCAAGGCCAGCATATAGCTTTCGACGGATATAAGCGCCCGCTCAGGAGGTTCCAAGCCATTACCGACGAAAGCGACGGTTACAGATGGCTGAAGCCCGCTGCAGATCTGGCAATGAAGAATAGCTGGACGCTTTACGACCTGCGCAAGATGCGCTGGAATCGCTCTATCGACTTAAATCCGGACTGGGAGCGCATTGTTTATGGTTATGACCTGATCGTGCTCGCTCCAGAGCTTACGCCGGCTGATCGGATCGAGTGATAGATCGGATCGAAAAGAGCAGATTCCGCAGCGCCTCAGTCCAGCCGCGTCAAGTACGCCGCGCCTTCCTCCGGCTGCAGGGTATTTTCGATCTCTTCCGCCTTGCTCTTATCTTCGCCTGCGGGGCGAATGCGCACCCAGTGGCCTGTGGGGCCGGTGAACTCGATAACGTTCGCCAGCGTATACCGGTGCTGCAGGGAGCGCTGAAGCGCAAGCGCCTTGCCTTCGTCGTGGAAGGCGCCTATCTGCACGCACCAGCGGCCGCCTTCAGCGATGGGTTTCGGCGCGGCATACACCTCGATCTGCACCGGGGCTGTTCCCGGCGCCCAGACGCCGATGGCTTTTGCGGAGGCGACAGACAGGTCCAGCACGCGGCCCGGCACAAAGGGTCCGCGATCGGTGACGCGCATCACGGAGCTTTGTCCGGTGCGCAGGTTAGTAACGCGCAGCAGGGAGCCCATTGGCAGCTCGCGATGTGCGGCTGAAAGCATGTTCTGGTCAAAGATCTCGCCGTTCGCGCCGCGATGCCGGTCATAGGGTGGCCCGTACCAGCTGGCAACGCCGGTCTGAGTCCAGATGGGCCGGTGCTCCTGAACGTACTCGAGGTCCTCGGGGGTATCCGCAGCGACGGCAACACCGCTAGGAGTGGGGGCCACCGGCGCAACGGCCGGGGGTGCGGCATTTGCCGGAGGGTAGGTCCTGTAAGACGGAGGAGTGCTGCTCGGACTCGGCGGAGGAGGAGGCGTGTATGCAATCTGTTGTTTGTGGCCGCACCCTGTTAGCAGCGTCGCCAAAGCTGCCGCGCCCGGAACGAGAACAAGGCTCGCGATACGCGACGAGGCACTCACATCTTACTCCGCCGCCCTGTTTGCAATCCCTGATCCAGTACTGTTGCAAATTGCTGCAATCGGGCGGCAACGAGCTGAAGGGTGCGCGAGCTGTAGCTGCGCACCCTTGGCACCACGCGGTTGTTCACAAAGGCTATAACACGGCGAGCTTCTTTTTCGGTGTACTGTGCCCTACTTATCCGGCGTGCTGGCTCGTACATGAACACTCCTTCGTGTGATATTCGCCTCGCCTCCGGCGACCTCCGCCCTCAACACAGTATCGGTTCACCGCGGAGCCAATGCAATGGTAGGCTTCGGAGCAAGCGCAGCGTTGTATTTCATCCGTCAATAGTGTCGCTGCATCTTATCGACCAGCGGAAGGTGGCCTTGTGTCATTGCTTTCTATATGTCTTGCCAAATCAGAGCCCGCGAAGGGACAAAGAGGTCGGTTGTTGAAGAGTGGACACTGTTTTGCAGCAGCTGTTGCGGGGCTGATCGCACTTTTTCTGGCTTGCGGTGTTGGACAAGCACAGAACCTCCCGAATGCTCCGGCACCGCCGCCTATGGGGCCGCAGCCTGCAACTCCTCCCGAGCATTTGGCGGTACCGGCGACGCGGCCCGCTGATGTGCAGGCCCTGAACAGACGGCAGTGGTCCGGCGTGGTTGAGCCCGGGGAAAAGATTCCGCCTCTCACGGTGCATGAGAAGCTGGTCTTCGCCGCTCACGAGGAGTTCCGTCCCATCTCTCTACTCCCAATTGTGTATTCGGCTGGGTACGGCATCCTGCGCGATAACGATCCGAAGTATGGCACAAACTCCGAGGGGTTTGGGGAGCGCGCTGGAGCAGCGGCCTTGCGCCAGGCCATTGGGCGCGAGCTTTCCGATAGCCTCCTGCCGATTGTTTTCCACGCGGATCCGCGGTACTACCGTGAAGCCTACGGGACCTACGGATCGCGTGGTTGGCATGCCATCAAAGGTGCTGTGATTAGTCATACGGATGCCGGTGGAAGCACCGTCGACTTCTCCGACATCATTGGCCGCGGCATGAACGCCGCCCTGACACAAACCTACTATCCGCAGAGGAGCATAGGCACCAGGGTGGTGCTAGAAAGTTGGGGTATCTCAATGTCACAGCTCGCCGGTTATAACGTCGTGCAGGAGTTCTGGCCCGACGTAAAGCGAAAACTGTTCAAGAAGTCCAATTAAAGTACGCAGGGAGTCTGCGACCGCTGAAAGCCCTCGACCACTCAACCACGCTCCGGTACTATTCGGGTCCCCTTAGACTCCGTTCACTGCCAAAACTTGGCCTCCGCATCGCGACCTCGGTATGGTGGTTGTACTGAAGCGAGGCAGAAGCCCCTTCCCAGAACTGTGTTTGTAATACGGGCTGCTTACGTATAAGTCACATGGGCAACCTGAGTTCTACCACTCGTGAGGAGCGTCACACCGATATGCCAAAAGCCATGAAGTACGCCGAGCGCACGCTGACGATCGCCGCCCAGGGGGCGTGGACAGTCTTCGACAAGCTCAACAGCCTTAAGCCGAATGCTTCGTTCACTCCGAAGTGGTCAGACAAGCCGCTGCTAAAGAGCTACCAGAAGGAGAAGCCTCCTCTCGGCTGGCCGCGTACCACCGATTCGCTCTGTCCGAAGTGCGTTCCTGAGATCCGGCAGCAGATTATCGATGGCAAGCTGCCGCACGAGATCCTTCTGAATGAAAAGGTCGGCGAGATCAAGGCGCAGATCATCGAGCGCGACGGCAAGATCCTGATGGTGAAGGACTGCCCCAAGCATGGTCACTTCGAAGACGTCATGTCAATGGATACGGAGTTCTTCCGCCACCTGGAGGAGGTTTTTCCAGGCCGCGACATTAAGGCGCACAACGATGAAGGCCTGCACAATCATGGCACCTCGACGGTTACGCATGGCCGCGGCTCGGTGTTGACAATCGACCTGACCAACCGCTGCAACATGATGTGCGACCCCTGCTTCATGGACGCGAACCAGGTCGGCTTCGTGCATGAGCTGACGTGGGATGAAATCAAGACGATGCTCGACAACGCGGTCACGATCAAGCCGCGGCGTCAGATGTCGGTGCAGTTCTCAGGCGGGGAGCCAACACTCTCACCCTACTTCCTTGATGCAGTCGCGTATGCGCGCAAGGTTGGTTACACATCGGTTCAGGCCGCCACCAATGGTATTGAGTTTGCCAAGTCGAAGGAGCTCTGCCGCGCTGCTGCCGAAGCTGGTCTACGCTATGCGTACCTGCAGTTCGACGGCATTGGCAATGCTGCCAACTCGCATCGTAAGGTAGGCAACCTGTTTGACGTCAAGCTGCAGGCGATCCATAACCTGCACGAAGCTGGCGTAGATATCGTCCCGGTCACGACGATCATCAACGGCATCAACAATGAGCAGGTGGGCCGTATTATCCAGTTCGCGCTCGACAACCCGAAGCGCATCAACTTTCTCTCGTTCCAGCCGGTCTCGTTCACCGGCCGCGATGAGGCTGTCTCAGACGAGCGCCGCGAGGCGCAGCGGTACACGCTTTCTCATATGGCGCACGACGTAAAGAACCAGACCGGGCTTGGCGAGCCGACTCGCGACTGGTTCCCGATCTCCTTCATGTCAACCTTTTCGGACTGGGCTGACCTGGTTCATGGGCCGGACCGTGACTGGGGCCAACTCTCCTGTGGCTGCCACCCGAACTGCGGTATCGGCATGGCCCTGATGATCGACAAGGAAACCAAGGAAGCAGTTCCAGTCACCGCTTTCCTGAACGCCGACCGGCTTGCCAAGGATGTCGCAAAAATCAACGACGCGGCCCGCGGCAAGTGGCTGTCGATCATTGGTGTGTCGCTCGCGCTGCTCAGGAACTACGACCCAACAAAATCGCCGACGCACTTCAAGATCGTCGACCTGCTCGCGAAGTTTGACAAGTGCTTCGGTGCGACCGGCCGCAACTACGGCAAGGTCACAGCGGACCGCACCATGGCCGATATCGAGAAGCGTCGTAACGATCGTTGGAACTTCCTGTTCATTGCCGGTATGTGGTTCCAGGATCTTTTCAACTACGACTTCCGCCGGACCGAGCAGTGCATCATCCCGTACGCGACACAGGAGGGCGAGATCAGCTTCTGCGCTTACAACACGGGCGTGGGCTGGCGCAACATCATCGAGAAGATGCATATGACCTCAACGCTGACCAAGTGGTACGAGGAGCATGGCCGGCACGAGATCTTCGCGGGCGGCAAGAAGGTTGGCATGGGCGATGCCGAGCACACACTTGCGCTCAACCAGGGTCATGTCGAGTCGGCTGCGAACGACACCTTCGAAAAATCAGGTATCGCCAAGAACTCGCGCGAGGAAAAGATTCGCGCACGCGATGCCAGGCTGAAGCTGGATGCCGAGAACGCGCGTATGGCCAAGCTCTATCGCGAGCAGGTGCTTGGCGAGAAGCCGGCCGAGCCGGGCCTGATCTCGATCGGTTCGATCGCGCCAGCGCCCAAGTCGGTCGTCGCTCCGATCATTGAGACAGTGCAGACCGAGCGCAGCGAAGAAACCGTGATGGGCGACTAGCCGTCCGGTCGGACGCGGCCTCCGCAACAAAAAAGGGTCACCCTCAAGGTGACCCTTTTCTTGTGGGGCCTGCGATCGCGACGAGTTTGGCTTGCCCTGACAAAGCCTCCGCCAATAAGAAATTCATCTTCTCTTTAGCCAAGCCAAACCTCCTGATGCGGGGGTAGAATCCCGCGCATGGAACGCCGAGATTTCCTAAAGTCCGTTGCCGCCACCGGCGCAGCAGCCGCTGCATCCGCTCCTGTCCTTGCAGAATCCGCTCCATCAAGCGCCGTCCGACGCCCCGAAGCGCCCGGTATGCTCTACCGCGAGCTGGGCAGGACTGGCGAACGCGTCTCTGCGATCGGCCTCGGGGGTGCCAACGTCGGGACCCAGGCCACGCAAGCAGAGAGTGTGGAGCTTATCCGCTCCTCCATCGACCGCGGCATCACCTTCATGGATAACTCTTGGGACTACAACGGGGGATTGAGCGAGGTCCGGATGGGCCAGGCGCTCCGGGATGGCTACCGCGAAAAGGTCTTCCTGATGACCAAGGTGGATGGCCGCACGAAAGAGTCCTACAACAAGCAGCTTGAGGAGTGTCTGAGTCGTCTGCACACGGACGTGATCGACCTTTTGCAATTCCATGAGGTGATCCGCATGGAAGACCCGGACCGTATCTTCGCAGCGGGCGGCGCCATCGAGGCGGCTGTTGCTGCACAGAAGGCGGGCAAGATTCGCTACATCGGATTCACCGGGCACAAGGACCCGGTTGTCCACCTCCGCATGCTCGAGATAGCCCGGCAGCACAACTTCCACTTCGACACCGTGCAGATGCCCATCAACGTCATGGACGCTCACTTCCGATCCTTTGCAAAGGACGTGATGCCGGTCGCTCTCGAGCAAGGCGTCGCGGTCCTCGCCATGAAGACCTTCGGAGGCGGAGCCATCCTGAAGAGCAACACCGCCCAGCCGGCAGAGATGCTGCAGTACAGCCTTTCGCAGCCGGTCTCTGTCGTTATCACCGGCATCGACAGGCACGAGATCCTCGATCAGGCACTGCTTGCCGCAAGCACCTTCAAACCGATGACGGGCGAGCAAATGGCATCTCTGCTTTCCCGCACGCGCGAGGCTGCGGTCAGCGGCCTCTATGAGCGTTTTAAGACCAATGTGGACGCGGATGCCACCGCCCGCAACCCACAATGGCTGGGGTGAGCGTCTACGGCAGCTTGGAGTTCAAAGAAGCTAGTCCGATCTAAGCAAGACGGAGCACCAGGCATTTCGCCGCGCCGCCGGCTTTCATAAACTCGCTGAGCTGCACCTCAATGACCTCCAAGCCGTGCGCTTCCAAGGTTTTACGCAGCGGTGTAGTTATCCGGTTCAGCAGAATGGTCTCCCCGACGCTGACCGCATTGCAGGCAAACTGCACCGCGTCCGCTTCACTGACCCGGATACGACGTTCTTCGGGGTAGTAGGCCTCGATGACTGCGCGCGAGTCCTCATCAAAGGCCGGCGGGTAGTACAGGACGTCGCCGTTGGTAAGCGGCGCAAAGCATGTGTCCAGATGGTAGAAGCGAGGATCGGTTAGCCGGAGCGAAACCACTTCGCAGTCGGGCCATAGCTCACGCAGAGTGGTGTGACTGCTGAGGCTGGTACGCCAGCCGTGCCCAGCCCATACACGTGCTCCTTCCGGCGTGAATAGTGCGTCGCCCTCTCCTTCGAACGGTATACCAGGCGGCAACTCGCGGAGATCAAAACCCTCCAGCTCGAACCAGGCCCGAAAGTGCTTTTCCTCGCCCTGGCGCTCGGCGCAACGAAAGCGGCTCAGCAGGGCTATCTCTCCACGGACCAGGCCAGCGTTCGCCGTGAACACCATATCAGGCAGCCCAGGCTCGGGCTCGATCAGCAGCACGTCAGCATGTGCGCCTACGGCCTCGTGCAACTGCTTCCACTGCCCGAGCGCGAGCGCGTACGAAGCCGCATGAACGTTACCTTCCATCCAAGGATTGATGACGTACTGCACGTCGAAGAAACGCGGCGGACACATCAGAAACGTGGGGCGGGAAAACTGCGGCTTGCCGGCGCTTGTGCGCGAGGACATGGGTAGCGCTCCAGAGTGCGTGCTGGAGCGAGTGTCCCCTGTGCTGAAGAGCGGGTCAAGCTGCCTACAATCAAGAGATATGCCTGAGGAAGCAAGTAGGAGTCTGCTCGCTTGGTTCGACCGGCACAAGCGCGATCTGCCGTGGCGGCGCTCCCGCGACCCGTATACCATCTGGGTCTCGGAGATCATGCTGCAGCAGACGCGCGTCGCTGCCGTACTCGAGCATTATGCGCGCTGGATGCAGCAATTCCCTTCCGTTGTCGCGCTCGCCCGCGCGGCCGAGCCCGAGGTGCTGGCGGCGTGGAGCGGGTTGGGATACTACCGGCGCGCCCGCATGCTCCATCGTGCGGCGCAGATGGTTGCCAACGAGCTTGGAGGCGTGGTGCCGCGCACCGCAGCGGAACTGCTGAAGCTGCCTGGCATCGGCGCGTACACTGCGGCTGCCATCGCGAGTATCGCTTTTGGAGAAGCGATCGCGGTGGTCGACGGCAACGTGGAGAGGGTCCTTACACGGCTGCTGGCGCTCGCGTCGCCATCCCGAAACGCTCTTCCCCACGCTCCGGCGAGGATCGGCGCTCCCAAGGAGCGAGGCGCTGCTCAACTTGCACGCGCAATCCGCGATGGCGCACAGGCGCTGCTGGTGCCCGGCCGACCGGGCGACTCAAACCAGGCCATGATGGAACTCGGCGCGACGGTTTGCCTGCCAAAAGTGCCCCTGTGCCTGCACTGTCCCGTTCAGCCATGGTGCGGCACGCGAGGAGAGCATTCGAATGCGCCGCGAAAGCCGCAACAAACGCGCGACATAGCCTATGCGCTGGTGGAACGCGCAACACCGCAGGCAGCCGTGCTTCTGTGCCAACGCCCTGCGGGCAGCAGCTTAATGGCCGGCATGTGGGAGCTGCCGGAAGTCACGGCAGACACGCCTCAGACCGAGGTAGTGCTGCGCCTTCGCCATGCAATTACCGTCACCAATTACGGCGTGACGATTATGCGTCGAACAGCAAACAGCATAGAGCGTGACGACCGGGAACTACGCTGGATCGCCATCAAGGACATGCCGTCGACTGCGCTAACGGGTCTGGCTCGGAAGGCGCTGCGGAAACTAGGCCTGTGGCCCCAGGCTACCGAAGCGCCCGCTGCGTTGCCCGCCAGCTCCAACGGCAGGCAGCACTGACGGGCGAGCCGGGCTGGCAAGGCTCAGCCGCGGTTGGCGATACGGTGAGTACCTCCGCCATAGACCACTAGCGCTGCCACAATGTGGATCCAGAACCAAGTATCGAGCCCCTGCCTCGTGTAGATCATGATGAGCACCAAGGCGCGCGGCAGCACCAGCCAGAACACCGCGTCGATTGGAAATGGGATAGGAAAGCGGAACGCTTGCAGCCAGGCAAGAAAAAGTGCCACACGAGGCAGAAAGATTGACAGCACCAGGAACCAGAGCGGCAGCATGCCGACGGAAAAACGCAGAAAGGGTGCGTTTCTGGCGAAGGTAACCAGGTCAAGCAGGTGGACAGCGTGGATGCTCACTCGTTTCTCCTCGTATGCAGCCGCCCAATAGGGGTGTGCCCGGCGGCAGGTAGGGCCAAGGCGACCATTTTAGGGCGATTGTCCCCGGCATACCACTTGGCCTTGCGAGAATGCTCCGTTTTGGAGGAAAGCTTGTTAGTCTCCAAAGATCATTCACCTAAGCTGCGCAAGGAGCACCGGTTTGCCCTACACCGTAAGTGAATTTCGCCATCTTCTTCGAGCCCTGCCACTTACTCTCGTCACCTCCATTGCCATCGGTCAGCAGCTTCCCATGCCGCCAGTGCCGGAGGTCCCGGGCGTGCCCACGGCAGCGCAGCACGCCGCATCGCTGATCAACCCGGAGAATATCCGGGCGCATGTGCGCTTCCTCGCGAGCGACCTGCTCGAGGGGCGAGGCCCAGGCAAGCGCGGAGGCGAGCTTGCTGCGGACTATATCGCCACCGAGTTCGCGCTGAACGGCCTGCAGCCTGCCGGAGACAACGGAAGCTTTTTTCAGAAGGTCGACCTGTACGCGGTTCATACCGACGAAGCAGTGACGAAGTTCACGCTCATCCCAAAGTCCGGGCCGCCGATGCCGCTGGCATACAACACAGACTTCGTTGTCAAGGATGAGCGCGGTGAGTCGTCAGCTGACATCGATGCGCCGATCGTCTTCGTCGGCTACGGTATCGACGCGCCTGAGTACGGCTGGGACGACTACAAGGGCGCGGACGGCAGGCCTCTGGACCTGAAAGGCAAAGTCCTGCTCGTCATCGTGAACGAGCCCGCCTCGAACGATCCCGCGTTCTTCAAGGGACCGGCGCTGACCTACTACGGCCGTTGGACCTACAAGTACGAGCAGGCGGCGCGCCTCGGCGCGGCCGGTGTGCTCATCATTCACCGGACAGATCTGGCGAGCTATCCATGGGCGGTCGTCCAGAACTCACAGGCGGTCGAAAAGAGCTATCTCAAGGGCGATCCACTGGCGACGTTGAAGGCCGCCAGCTGGATCCAGCTGGAAACGGCGCGCCGTCTGATGAGCGCCGCCGGGCTTGACCTGGACAAAGAGATTGAGGCGGCGGGCAAGCGCGGCTTTCACCCGGTCGAGCTGCCGGTGCGGCTCCAGGCGCATGTGGCCAGCGTAGTGCGACCGTACACCTCGGCAAACGTGATCGGCAAAGTAGCAGGTGCCGACACCAACCCGGCGACGAGCGAGACGGATGCCGTCATCTACACAGCGCACTATGACCATCTCGGCATCGACCCAAACGCGAAGGAAGATGGCATCTACAACGGCGCTGCAGACAATGGAACGGGCTGCGGCATTCTCATCGAGATGGGTCGTGCTCTCGCACAGGCGGGCACACCGCCGCCGCACACGGTCTACTTTGCTTCCGTTACAGCCGAGGAGCAGGGGCTGCTTGGCTCAGCCTATCTGGGTGCGCACACCCCAGTGCCGGCGCGTGACATGGCGCTTGATCTGAACTTCGATGAGCTGCTGCCGATCGGCATCCCAAAGAGCGCAGAGGTAAGCGGCTCGGAGCGGACGCAGTTCTACCCTGTGGTCGAGCGGACCGCCCAGGCTTTCGGGCTTACCATCCAGCCGGACCAGTTCCCGATGGCCGGCAGCTACTACCGGTCCGACCACTTTTCCATGGCGCGAGTCGGCGTCCCGGCATTCTCGATCGGCGAGGGCACGCTGTTTGATGGGCATGATGCAGCCTGGGGTGAGGCGCAGGTGAAGGATTACACCGCTAACCACTATCACCAGCCCAGTGACGAGTACCACGAAAGTATGGACTTCCGCGGCGATGCGCGCATGGCGCAGTTCGGGCTGATGCTGGGCTGGCAGGCCAGCGCAGGTTCAACGACAGAGTGGAAGCAGGGCGACGAGTTCGAGCAGGCTCGCCGCAAGACCCAGGGGCAGTAGCTTGAAGGGCCAAGTCATACCATGGCGGCGTGCCGTCCGGATGGTGCTGTTGGCTGGATCTGTTGCTGCAGCCGGCTCGGCAGCAGGCCCGCCCGGGTTTACGCAGAACTCCGCCGACCCGGGACTGCACAAGCGCAGCACCCAGTCGCCGGACGCCACACCCGAACCGGTGCTGGCCACCGGGCACACCGACCTCCCGCCCGAAGCCGAAGGCCGCTACCGTTGGGGACGCTCCAATAGTCGGGCCGTCGACGAGATCGAGATCTACTTCGAAGAGAGCAAGTTGCAGGGCTACATCGTCGAGCGTATGGATTCCAACCCGCACGCGTCGCCCGTGAACTTTTCGTTCGCGACGACTCACATCGATGGGCACGCCGTCAAGTGGACGACGCGACAAGTCCACGGAACCTGGTACAGCTTTACCGGACACCTGGAACGCGGCACTGTCGCGAGCCCCACTTTACCTGGCTATTACCTGCTGACCGGCACACTGACGGAGCACGGAGGCGATGCCGATGGGATAGCCAGTGTCGTTAGCCTGAAGCGCGAGCCCGGAGCCCCCTAGCAGGCATCAGACCGTAGGGCGAACGCCCGGAAGCAACTCGTCCGGGACCCTCGCTCGGGAAGACCGACGCAGAGCACCAGAACCCGTCCGCCACGCGGACGAGCACACGAGGAGACAGCAATGGATCGGACAGCAACGGCAGAGTGGCACGGTGGTTTGCAGGACGGCAAAGGCACAATCTCGTCAGCCAGTGGCGTGCTGAAGGAGACGCAGTATTCGTTCTCAACGCGGTTTGAGGATGGGGCCGGCACCAACCCTGAGGAGTTAATTGCGGCAGCACATGCCGGCTGCTTCACCATGGCGCTGAGCGCACAGCTGGGTGAAGCCAAGCTCAAGCCGGAGTCGCTAAAGACAACTGCAAAGGTGACATTGAGCAAGGTAGAGGGTGGCTTTGGGATTACGGCGATCCACCTGACCACCGAGGCGAGAGTACCGGGCGCAGACGAAGCTGCCTTCCAGCAGGCTGCCGATGGTGCGAAGAAAGGCTGTCCCATCTCGAAGCTGTTCGCCAACAATACTGAGATCACGCTGGACGCTAAGCTGGTTTCGTAGTCACGCGCGACGGGCGCTCAACCTATTACGGGCGCCCCGCTTCCAGTTCGGATCAGTTCAGCGGAAGCGTCTATTTTCCTGCCGCGTGTTCGATGACATACCGGCGAAGGTCGACGCTGATCTCCGTAGCTTGCTTGACACCGTTATCCATCATGCCAAGCCACTGCAGGCTCGTTTCGTCGGGCTTGCCCAGCTTCAGCAGGTAATGTGTCTGCACAATAATCTCCAGCGCATTGCTCAGGTTGTGCACCAGACGCCGTATCTCCGCTGCGTGTAGGCCGGGAATAGGCCCGACCTCTGTTTCCTTCATTCCTCAGCCTCCAAGGTTGGGGCACAATGTGTGCCCTGACGACATAGACGCTGGTTGGATGCCGACGGTACCTCCATTTGACAGACGCAGCCCGCTTTGGGAAACTTGAAATTGCCTCGAGCCCAGTCGTGCAGAAGTAACCTGCAGCGGTTCGGAGTGGATGTGCCGTAGTGGCGGAATTGGCAGACGCGCATGGTTCAGGTCCATGTACTCGCAAGGGTGTGGAGGTTCGAGTCCTCTCTTCGGCACCAAAGCCTTGTTTTAGATTCGTAAAGAGGGCGGCTTAGGGTCGCCCTCTTTACTTTGCACATCGCTTCAAGCTCGTCCGAGCTGCACTCCTCGGACGTCAGCTCAGGTACTGTACATAGTCTGCGTAAACACCCTCAAAGACTGTGTTCCAGCTGGCGCTGGAGGCGTAATGACGTGCCCGCGCCCGCATGCCGTCATAGCGGTCCTGGTTTTCCATC
Organism: uncultured Acidobacteriaceae bacterium; assembly: GCA_964245435.1. Classification (GTDB taxonomy): domain Bacteria; phylum Acidobacteriota; class Terriglobia; order Terriglobales; family Acidobacteriaceae; genus EB88. The sequence goes on along the minus strand of CAXTMF010000004.1, from coordinate 191,503 downwards.
AGCATCGCAACTGAGGTGGCAAAGGCGTCGTCCTCGACAATGCATCCACCGCCATCTGTGGCGTGAACGATGTGGGCTGGTCCACCATCCGGCGTCACAATAGCGGGCACACCAGAAGCAAGTGCCTCCAGAACTACGTTGCCGAACGTGTCTGTGTGCGAAGGAAAAAGGAAGCAGTCCATATTGCTATATGCCTCGGCAAGTGCCTCGCCGCGCAGCACTCCGGGCAGCACTGCACCCGGCAGAGCGGCGCGCAGAGCTCCTTCCTCGGCACCCTGGCCCACAATCAGAAAGCGGACATCGTGGCCTCGCTCGTGGAGCTCGCGAGCGACACGCGGCAGGAGTGCGACGTTCTTCTCCACGGAAAGTCGGCCGACGTAGCCAAGCGTCCATACGCCGCTTTCCTCCGGCCGTGGCGTTGTGCGACGGCTCGGCCGAAAGAGTTCGTTGTCAATACCACGGGTCATCAGCATGCACGGGCGCCCTGTCGCTTCGGCCAGTAGCGCACACAGCTCAGGGTTTGGGGCAAACAAAAGACGCGCACTTTTGTAGAACAGGGCTGCGCCGCGCAGCGCGGCTTTCTCGATGCTGCGGGATGCATCCACGCGGTGTGCATCGGGCAGCAGGTTGAGCGCCCAGCCAGAGCGGCGCGCCGCGTACTCGTGGACATTGGTGTGCCAGGACGCGACGAGTGGAAGACCGAGTTGATGCGCCAGCGCGGCACCAAGCATGCCAACCTCGCTTGGCCCCGTGATGTGCACGAGGTCCGGAGCGAACTCCTTCAGGGCGCGCATGATCGCCGGGCCGTGACGCAGAAAGAGCGGGTCGTAGCGAAGATCCTTATCAAGTGGAAAAGAGGCAAACCCGCGTGGCAGCTCAAGGACGTGCAGACTACCCTGCACTGTCGAACAAACCACATCGCCACCGGCGCGGACACACAGGAAGGGCTTGGCGTTCCGTGCCGCCCATGAAGTGAAGTGGCGCGCGGTGTGCGCTACGCCATTCACCTCATGGTAAGAGTCGGGGAAGAACGCGACCCTTAGCGGGCCCGAGGGCGACATAAGGATTAGTGTATGCGCCTGGTGTACTCTCGCTGCTTACTCGCCCAGTGCGAGCCGCAGTTCACCACGCTCTGACCAGGCCCGACGCAGTCCCCTCGATACTGGCCGCGAACCGAGCAGGCGAACGAGCGAGACGGTGGCACGGATGTAACGCGGCGTACCTGCGACCGGCCAGAGCTGCGCAATCGGCTCTGGTGTACCATCCGGACCCGGGTGGTACACCCGCTCGTCCCAGAGCCTCGAGCCCTGCGGGAACTCAGGGTAGTCGCGGATCACATCGAGCGTGGAACGCAGCACGCGATGCTTGAAGGGCTCCGCATACTGGGGCAGAAAGAGGACGTGGCTGCGGCCCTCGTAGCGGACTTCGTGCACGAACTCAGTGAAGCTGGTCGCGTTGGTCAGATTGATGTTGGCGTTCGGCTCCAGGCCATGGCGGTCGCCGCCGGAGATGAGCAGCTTCTCATACTCGCGGGCCATCAGGCAAACTGCGCGATTTTCGCGCCAGGTGCGCAGACCGTTCAACTCCAGCGCATGAAGATAGCGTCCATTGCAGGCCATGAAGCTGCGCAGCAGCGCGGCATGGCGGGCTGCGCCAACCAGGTACAGATCCCACATCGGGTGATTGAAGATGATGAGGACGTTTGGTAATGCATGCAGCGCTGCGAGGATCTCCGTCAGGCGATCTTCGGCGTTGGGCATATCATTTGCGCTTGCCGTGAAATCGGCAAGGGTCTGCATCCAGCTCTGACCAGCCTCGCTGGGCAGGTTGTGGATACCAAGATGGAAGCTTTGATCGCCGCCGTACGGTACGCTCCACTCCACGGAGACGGGAATGGCACGCGCCGCAGCTACAGTGCGAAGCAGCATGGGTGCGTTAATGTTGTCGTGATCCGAAAGGGAGACCAGCGAACGCAGACCCAGCTTCTCGATCTGGCCGCTTTCCAGATCAAATGCCAGCTTCGGGGTTAGCGGCGGTGTCCAGTAGCTGTCGGCGTAATTGATCGAGAGCCTGTGATGATCCTTCGCGTTCTGCTCTTCGCGATCCAGAAATCGGCGAACAACGCCGATGCGTTTGCCTAACGTGGCCAGGAAGTCGAGCGTTTCTCTCGATTGGTTTGTGTGGCTGTGGAGCGAAACACCTGTGATATAGCTGTCCGCCGCCTCATCGTCCTTCCAAAGGTACGAGATCTGCCTGAGCTTGCTCATCGGTCGCCTCCGCTTACTTGTATGTTCCTGCTGCACTGTGAATGGGGCATGACGAGCAGGCGAAATTGCAGCTTCATTCGGTACCTTGGTGATGCGATTGAACAAAAGCGTGAAGCCGCATCCTTCCAGCCCTGCGCAGGTCCATCGATCTCAGCGACGCGTATGTGCGATCTCGGGCAGCAGGTTATCTGGGTCATCCAGGTCACTCGGCTGCAGGTGGAAGCGGGTGAGACTTTCCCGCAGCAGCGCAAAGGCGTCGGCTGGTGTGTCCGCAAACGCGTACAGCCCACAATCGCGCGCTGAAACAGCTCCCGCCTCGATGAGTGCATCCACATGCAGCACGCGCTCCCAGTACTCTCGTCCATAGAGAATCACCGTAATGTTCTTTGAGAGCTTACCTGTCTGCGCGAGGGTGAGGATCTCAAAGAGTTCATCCAGTGTGCCAAACCCACCGGGGAAAACCACCAGCGCCTTCGCGAGATAGGCGAACCAGTACTTGCGCATGAAGAAGTAGTGGAAATCGAAAGAAAGCTCAGGGGTGATGTAGCGGTTTGGCAGTTGCTCAAAAGGCAGGCGGATGTTGAGTCCGATACTCTTTCCGCCGGCCTCGTAGGCTCCACGGTTGGCTGCCTCCATGATGCCGGGACCGCCTCCGGAGCAGACAACAAAGCGGTGGTAGCCGCCGTGCGCTACGTCGGAGAGAGTCTCGGCCCACCGCGTGTGATCAAAGGCGAGTTGCCGTGCATCCTCGTAGTATTCGGCCATGCGGAGGGCGGCGTTGCTGTCGGAGCTGAGCTGTTCTCCTGCGGGAAGCGGCTCCGAGGAGCCCTGATTCGCCAGCAACTCAAGCGAAGCAGCACGCATAACATGGTCGCGAGAGTGGAACCGCGCCGAGCCGAAGAAGACCACTGTGTCGCGAATGCGCTCGCGCCGAAAGCGCGCTAGCGGTTCGGAGTATTCGGAAAGGATGCGAATGACACGGGCATCCGCACTGTTGAGGAACTCAGGACTTTCGTAGGCGAGAGGGGAGCGCGGGAGCGGATCAGGTTCACGCATGCGTGGTCAGCATCTCCGCAGCAGCAGGGCTGCGTCAAGTCATGCGGCGAACTCGGCTCGGCAGGAGGTGCTTGCGGACGCGTCAAGTCTTGGCATGTCCCCTGGGTCGCTGTATCTCAACCGGGAGCTTACTCCGTGCTACCTGTTGAGAGAGCTTCACGGCGTAGCGCAAATCCAAAGGTTGGAACCGTCTGCACGTGCCAGAACTTCTTGTAGGTCTCGTTGCCGCGCAGCATGTCGATCGTCGCGACGCCTTCCTTTGCGGCATGCTCAACGGCAAGCGCGGTAAGCAGCGTACCCGGATGAAAGCGGGCATGCTCGAGCGAGAAGCCCATTAGATAGAAGTAGGCGCTGCGAGTGGAGGATGCGGCCTCGCCACTCCGCTCCGGATCAATCAAGGCATAAAGCACGCCGAGCAACTCTTCGCTCCTGTGAAGGGTATACAGCCGCAGCAGACCACCAACCGCCAGCGCGGGCAACGCATCCCGATGCCAGCCGAGCACCGCTGGGTCGGCGAGAACACCGGGCTCACCCAGCTTCTCCCATCGTTCAGTGTGCAGCCGGACCAGCGCCTCGAACGCATGGAGGCAGGAGCCGGCGTCGGCTACGGTCAACGCAAGCGATCCGCGACCGCCGGCAGCATTGCGGTAGTAGCGAATGTCGCTGCGTAAGCGAGTCGGCAGGCCGTTGACGACGGTTGCATGCGAACTCGAACAGCTCTCCCCTGGGTAGGGCGTGGCGCGGTCCGGGCCGAGCTGCTCAAGGGCACGAAAGAGGACCGAGTGAGGCAAGAGTTGTGTCAGGTGAGCAACGTCCCAATCAGCGCCTTGCTGCACCCTACGGAGCGCAGCGAGCACATGCTTCTGCGAACACTCCGGCGCATACACGCCATCCAGATAGTCAGAGGTGCCGGCGCCAAGCAACAGGAGCTGCCGCTCGCTGCCAGGCTTTGGATAGATGTAAAGCGGCAGTAACGCGATGAGCCTGCCATTGCTGCGCACAGTGGCGGCACGCAGCGCAGCCTGGGCGAAGTGACGCCACCAGGGCAGGAGCCACTCCGGCCGCTGGAAGGGCTTACGATGCGGGTCAGCCATCCACAGCTCGAGCCACTCCGGCACAAGTGCTTCGAGCCCCTCTATGGTGGAGAGGATCTCGATTGAGACAGCTTCCGACGGGTTGCTCATGCTCGGCGTGGCGCTGCTGCGTTCGCAGCGACGACCAAGCAACTCCCCGCTACCTGCTTAGACCCGTTAAGAAAGTTCACGGGCGTTCTTGGCTTCAAGCATGGCCATCAGCACATTAAGTAAACCAAGACCCGAAACCATGCCACGAACGAAACCGCTGCTAGCCAGCGTGAGCAGCAGGGAGTCATAAGTGAATAGGTTGTTCTGCGTCCAGAACGGCAGCCAGGGGAGCGCTAGAACCAGTAGCCCGAGATAGAGCCGCACCAGGATCCGGATGATGGCTTCGACCCGGACCATCCAAGGAATGTGCTGGGAGATGTGCTGTTCCGGACCCGGCACACCCGTCCGCTTCGGCAGCCGGTCTGCGGTGTTCGGGTCGTGCGGGTTTGGGGGGAAAAGATCCGGCTGCTGCGCCATGTGTCTCAAATTGCAGAGTAGAGGCAGGCGCGATCGCTCTGCCTCGATTTCGGGTTTAAACGGATGGTGAGGCGTTCCGGCGCGGACGGCGGTTGGCCTGCAGGACCTTTTTGCGCAGACGCAACGACTTAGGGGTAACCTCAACCAGCTCATCCTCAGCGATGAACTCGATCGCCTGCTCGAGATTCATCGCTTTATGGGGAACAAGCCGAAGCGCCTCATCCGCGGAAGAGGCGCGCATATTCGTCAGCTTTTTCTCGCGGACGACGTTCACATCGAGGTCGTTGTCGCGGGAGTGCTCGCCCACGATCATGCCTTCATACACCTCAACGCCGGAGCTAACGAAAAGTACGCCGCGGTCCTGCAAGCCATTGAGCGCGTACGTTGTTGTCGGGCCAGAGCGATCAGAGATCAATGCGCCGGAAGGCCGCTGTGGGATCTCGCCCTGGTACGGCATGTAGCCGTCGAAGATCGAGTTCATGATGATGGTGCCGCGCGTCTCGGTCAGCATCTCCGAGCGCAAGCCGATCAGACCGCGTGACGGCACCTTGAACTCCATGCGGGTACGTCCGTAGCCGTGGCTCGCCATCTTGATCATCTCGCCTTTGCGTGGCCCGAGCCGCTCGATAACAGTGCCGACGAAATTGTCAGGAATGTCGATGGTCAGGTGCTCGACGGGCTCCATCAGCTGGCCGTCTACGCGCTTGGTGACGATCTCCGGCCGACCAACCATCATCTCGAATCCTTCACGGCGCATCATCTCCAGGAGGATAGAAAGCTGCAGTTCGCCGCGGCCAAGCACCTTGAATGTATCCGGGGAACCTGTGTCCTCAACCCGGATGGAGACATTGGTCAGCAGCTCTCGCTCCAGGCGTTCCTTGATATTGCGGGAGGTGACGAACTGGCCCTCCCGACCGGCCATCGGTGAGTTGTTCACCGACATCTGCATCGCAATGGTGGGCTCGTCAATCACAATCAACGGCAGCGGCTTCGGGTCGTCCACGCTAACGAACGACTCACCGATGGTGATGCCGGGCACACCCGCGACGGCAATGATATCTCCCACTTCGGTCTCTTCAGTATCGACTCGCTTGAGTCCTGAGTAGGTGAACAGCTTCGTGATCCTGACCTTCTCGAGGGACAGGTCGCGCTTCGAGAGCATGACCTCGTCACCGGTCTTAAGCGTGCCGTTGAAGACACGCGCGACTGCGAGCCTTCCCAGATAGTCTGAGTAATCGAGGTTGGTCACGAGAATCTGCAGCGAGCCGTCCTTGTCGCCCGGCGCTGGCGGCGCGGTCGTGAGGATGGTCTCAAAGAGTGGCTGCAGGTTCTCCCCAAGCTTGGTCGCTGAGTCGGAAGCGAGTCCGAGCTTTCCGTTCGTGTACAGGACGGGGAAGTTGAGCTGGTCTTCCGCAGCGTCGAGATCGATGAACAGGTCATAGACCTCATTCAAGACCTCCTGCGGGCGAGCGTCCGGGCGGTCGATCTTGTTGATCACCAGGATCGGAGGCAGCTTGGCTTCGAGCGCCTTCGAGAGCACGTAGCGGGTCTGCGGCAGAGGACCTTCCGACGCATCGACCAGCAAAATGACGGCGTCAACCATTTTGAGCGCGCGCTCGACCTCGCCACCGAAGTCGGCGTGGCCTGGCGTGTCCACGATGTTGATCTTTGAATCCTTGTAGTAGATCGCGGTCGATTTTGCCAGGATGGTGATACCCCGCTCGCGCTCCAGGTCGTTCGAGTCCATCACGCGATCCGTCAAGGCCTCATTTTCGCGAAAGGTTCCCGACTGGCGCAGCATGGCATCGACCAGGGTGGTCTTGCCGTGGTCAACGTGAGCGATGATGGCAACGTTGCGGATATCGGAGTGGGGCACGCGAGAGCTTCCTGTTCTTTAGCTGAGAGTAGCTGGATGTAGATGGGTCCGAAAGCGGCTCCAGGGAAGAAAAACAGGGCCGCCGAGCATTCTCTGCCAGTCTAGCAGGGCCTATTCGTACTTAAGGGACTCGACCGGGTCGAGCTGAGCAGCGCGATTGGCCGGCAGCGTCCCGAATAGAATGCCAACGGCGCTCGAGACAACCAGAGCGATGACCACCGACCAGGGCGAAATCGGTACCGCATACGAGGTAAACAGGCGCAGCGAGAGTGGCAGTGAGAGGCCAAGGACGGTACCAACAAGCCCACCTGAGAGCGAAATCAGTGCAGCCTCGATGAGGAACTGCAGCTTGATCTCGCGGGAGGTCGCGCCGAGCGCTTTGCGGATACCGATCTCGCGGATGCGCGAGCGCACAGTTGCCAGCATGATGTTCATGATGCCTACGCCTCCAACCGCAAGCGTTACAGCAGAAAGAAGCAGGAGCATCACCGTGAGCGCGTCGGTGATCCAGGCAGCAGTCGCAAGGAATTGGGTCAAAGTGCTGGCGGTGTAGACCGATTTGGGCTGATGCCGGCTTTGCACGACGGCCACCACCTGCTTGGCCGCCGCATCGACGTCTTTCCGGTCGCGGATACTGAGATAGATCTGCTTGATACTGTCAGTGCCTGAAAAATACCGGCCTACGGAGTAAGGGATCAAGATCGTCTGGTCAGCAATTTCTGATTCGCCGAAGGTGTCGACGCTCTCCTCAAAAACACCAATGATCGTGAAGGGTATCCCGGAGAGCGAAAATGTCTGGTTGATGGCAGCGTCATCCGACCCGAACACCTGATCCGCAAAGATGTGAGTTACCACAGCCGCTTTGCTGTGCGAACTCTCATCCTCTTCATCGAGAAACCGCCCGGTGAGCACCTTCAGGTTGCGCACCTGCTGGTACTGCGGCGTGATGCCAAGCACCAGCAACTGCTTTTCCGTGCCTCGGACTGTGATCCGGTCATGCAGTTCAAGTAGCGGTGAAGAGTACTGGACCTCCGGCACCTGCTCGCGAATTGCTTCCTCATCATCGCGCGTCATGCCGTCGTTCAGCACATTGTTCACCGACCCGCTCGATTCGCCGGCATAGTCCACTGACACCATGTTGGTGCCAATACTTTCGAGCAGGCCCAAGATATACTGCTTGCCCGTCAGGCCTATTGTGACAACGAAGATCAGTGAGGCCGTGCCGATGACCATACCGAGGGCGGTGAGCGCGAAGCGAAGCTTGCTGGCACGAAAGCTCTCAACTGCTAGCCGCACCAGTTCGGCTGTCGGCATGGTGCGCCGGGCACTCGCGATAGTCCGGTCGAACGAAGCCCGGGACGAGAGACGCGACGGAGTGCGGAGCGGCGGCATAGACGAAACCATGATACTCGAGAACTGAGCCTCAGCTTCGGCGCGGCGCCAAAGCTGGCTTTTAGCGGAACTGCTTTAAACGCATCCACTTTGGACTACATAAATGCAACCAAGCATGGCGTACTGACATCATCTTACCAACCGGCGGCAGGCTCTGCCAGCTGGAAAGATGCTCACGCAAGTTTCGCTCGGCCCCCTTGACATCTCGCCCGGGTGCCGACCTCTGGAGGCAGTTCCGTATGAAAATCAAGACGACAGTGGGCCTTCGCCCGCTGTACGCAGTGCGCAGACACTGCGGCAGCTCGCTTACACTCTCCGCGCTCTTTCTGCTGTCCGGCACCACAACGGCCCTCGCTCAGGGCGTGTTCGGTTCTATCGTTGGAACCGTGACCGACAGCTCGGGCGCAGTTGTACCAAACGCTACAGTCGTGGTGACAGATGTCAGCAAGGGCACGAGTCAGAGTGTGCAATCCAACGCGAGCGGCAACTACTCGGTCAGCCGCCTCATCCCGGATACGTACACAGTAAAGGCTAATGCCAAAGGGTTTGCAGCCGCAGAAGCCGAAAACGTCATCGTGTCCGCCAACACCTCTCCTGAGGTAAACCTGAGCTTTCAGGCAGAAGGTGCCAGTCAGAATATAACTGTGACCGCGGCGGCACCGCCGCTCCAGGCAGACCGTGCCGACGTGTCGACGGTGATTGATAATCGCCAGCTTCAGTCACTGCCGAACGAAAACAGGAACTTCTCGACCTTCGCCCTGCTCACCCCGGGTGTGCAGCGAGGTTCTTTCAACATTGCACCCACCGAGAATCCCCAGGGCACGCAATCGCTGGAAGTGAACGGCTCCAACTACGGGTCACTCGGCTACTACCTGGACGGGACAGACAATCGGGAGCCGGTCGATGGCATCATCGTTGTCAACCCGACACTTGACTCAGTCAGCGAGTCACAGGTGGATACCGAAAACTTTCCTGCCGAGTTCGGCGGTGCCATCGCCGGCTTTGTGTCCGCGCAGACCCGCTCCGGCCAGAACGCGCTGCATGGAGACTTGTTTCTGTTCCGTCGCAGCGCTGCCCAACAGGCGCGCGACCCGTTCACGCAAACTGAGCTGAATGGCGTCACGGGCAAGTTCCTGCCTGACGCGCTCTATAACCAGTTTGGTGGCTCCATTGGCGGTCCCGTCATTAAGGACAAGATCTTTTTCTTCGGTGACTACCAGGGGACGCGGCAGAAGATCGGCACCAGCCTCTTACAGGATGTTCCGACTGCCACTGTACGCAACACCTGCCTGAATGCTGCCTCGCCGACGTGCGATCTATCGCAGTACTCCGGCGGTAAAGTCATCTCGAACTCGCTCGTTACCCCACAGGGTCGGACCCTGCTGAGCGCTTTACCTGCACCGAACGTCGGCACGGCAAGCGCGATCACGAACAACTACCAGGCATCCGGTAATGGCAACAATAACGGCGACCAGGCAGACATTCGCCTTGACGACCAGGTAACCGGAACGCTGCACACCTTCGCGCGATACGACTGGTCGCGTTTCACTTTACTCGGTGAGCCGGTCTTTGGCGCTGCTGGCGGCGAAGGTTTCGGCCTTGGCAACACCACCGGCACGGACACCGTACAAAACCAGAGCGCAGCCACCGGCTTTGATTACGCACTTAGCTCAAACCTGCTTACTGACTTTCGCTTCGGGTTCCTCGACTATCACGTTGCAGAGAATAAGATCGACAACGGGCTCAACCCGGCAGCGGCAGATGGCTTGCCAAACCTGAACACGGGCCTTCTCCAGTCATCGGGCTCACCTACATATAACGTCACCGATGGCACAGTCAGCCCTTTTGGCAACCAGGATTGTAACTGCCCCTTGAAAGAAAGTGAGCAGGTCTTCCAAATCGATAACAACTGGACGAAGACCTTTGGGAACCACTCCGTTCGTTTCGGCGCAGATCTTCGCTACGCACTCAACCTGCGTAATGCCAGCGATTCCAACCGTGCAGGCCAATTGACCTTCAGCAACACCACGGGCGCTGGCACCGGCATAGGCGCTGTGCTCGAGGGGCAGATCGCCCAGTTCCAGCGCTTCGATGTGTACAACTCGAACGCGGCCACACGGCAGAAACGTGGAGGTTTTTATGCGCAGGATAGCTGGCGTATCACGCCGAAGCTAACCGTGAACTACGGCGTTCGTTGGGACATTATCTTCCCTGAAACCGCGAACAGCACTGCGGACGGTGGCTTTACGGATCTCCAGAACGGAACAATCCGCGTCGCGGGCGTCGGCGGCATCGGCACCAACGGCGGAGAGAATGTCGACCTTACGGACCTTGGCGGTCGCTTTGGCTTCGCCTACCAGGCTCACCCCGGCACAGTGATCCGCGGCGCAGTTGGGCAGGTCTACGATGATGTCGGATTCTTCGGTACGATCTTCGGTACGGCGCTTGCGCAGAATGTACCGGTCGTGAACTCTGAGAACATTGGAAGCACCAGCGGGACAGCCCCGGTGTACAGCTACGCGACCCTGCCTCCGCAAACGCCGCAGTTTCCCGTCCCCGCAAACGGCGTGATTCCTTTGCTTGGTGGGATTAACTACAACGTCCGGCCTGCCACACTTGTTCTGCCGAAGGTCGATCAGTTCAATCTCAGCCTTCAGCAGCAGGTCACGACCGACCTGACCTTCACGCTTGGCTATATCGGCAACATTGGTGAACGAGTCTACCCAAGCGAGACGGAAGGCTACAACGTTAACCAGTACGTGTTGCCTACCAACCCCGCAGACCTGACCGCAACCGACCAAAGTTACCCGCTCTCCGGCGTTCTCAGCCAGGATCAGCGACGCCCTTATTACAACCGCTACACGAATCTGTATGACGGCGCGATTCAGGTTTGCTGCTCGCAGAACATAAATTCCGTAGCTCCCGCTGCCCGGGAGCACTACAACGCACTGCAAACAACCGTGCAGCAGCGCTTTGCGCACGGCTTCCAGTTGCTTGCCGATTACACCTGGTCGCGCGCCATCAACTATGGTGCGACATACTTCGCGATCGACCCGGCTGTTGAGCGCGGCCCAAGCGACACCAACAGGAACAATCTCTTTGTACTAAGCGGGCTCTACGAACTGCCGTTCGGCAAGGGCAAGCCTTTTGGTGATACCAGCAAGCGGCTGGTCAACTATGCGATTGGCGGCTGGCAGCTTTCCGGAACGACGACATGGGAGAGTGGGCTACCTTTCACCCCAACCTATGCAGAGTGCGGCTCGGACGAGGATGTCGACAGCAACTTCGGCAGCCCGGGAACCTCGAGCGATTGCCGTCCAAACAAGACGGGCGCCTCCTTTCCGCTTAGCGTCGGTAGCTACAACCCAGCAACTCACTCACGACAGTACTTCATCCCGGTTGCTCCGCTCACGGCGAACGGCGCAGTCTCGGGTCCCTTCCAACGTCCCCAGTTTGGAACCATCGGGGACATCGGGCGCAATGCTTTCCGCGGACCGTCCGATTACTTTGCAGATGCGGCCCTGTTCAAGACCTTCGCGATCACGGAGCGAGTCCAGGGTCAGTTCCAGTTCCAGGCGTTCAATGTCTTCAACCACGTCCCTCTTGGCGTGCCGAGTGCAACCGATGCACGTGCGATCGATTCCGCTACCGGCGATGCGGGCTTGATCACGAGCGTAGATTCTGCAGTCCAGAGTTCAGGGACGCCTTACATGCGGCAGCTTCAATTTGGAGCTCACATCCAGTTTTAAGCTGCAGTGTTTAGAGACAAGGGCTGCCCACAGGGGCAGCCCTTGTCTCTTGCCTCTTCGTTGTAGACTGTGATGGCACACCTGGGATGCGGAGGGATGTGTGAGCGGTTGAAACAGGCGGTCTTGAAAACCGCTTTACCTGAAAAGGTAACGGGGGTTCGAATCCCTCTCCCTCCGCCATAGATCGGTCCAGTCCCGTCCAAAAAGCACTCAAAGATAGCGTTTAGCATCAGCCGCACAAAGCTCAGCACGCTTTGCGTGCTTACTTCTTTCTGGATGATCGGGTTCTATAGAGCGAAACGTCAATTCAGGTCCGTCGGGATGAAGTTCATACATATCGCTAAAGCTTCTCAGAGTCGAGAATGGCCGCACTTTTATTCCGTCGTAAGACGGATGAGGCGGGACAGCAAGTCAACAACTGCATCAACACCGCTTGGCGTATTAACGGTTTTCACGTCCTGGCTTGACGAGCGTTACCATCCTACGGCTGTACCGGGAAGCCTCTTCCCCATGCATGCTCGTCTGCTCTTCCCTTCCCTTTGCCTTGCATCAGCGCTTCCTGCCCTCGCTGCCGCGAACCCTTCCAGTGCGCCACAAGCAATCCCGGCCATTCCTCCGATCAGCCCGGCGAACGACCTTTTCCGCGATCCAGTTAGAAGCGGCGGTGCCCTGGACCAACGCCGGCAATGACATCACTGACAATCATTTCGCGGCGAACGAATTCATTCTGAACCCGTATACATTGCCTCTGGTCTCATAGGGTTGGGAGTTCACGGCGAACGGCGAGGTACAGGGCATACTGACCGTGCTCGGTAACAGCGTGTATGTCGCCGATGGCGGCGGCACAGTCTAGCAACTCGACGCAAGGACCGGGAGCCCTCTCTGGCATACGAGCCTGCCTGCTCTTAGCGGTAATTCCGCGTCTTACTCCCGCAACAGCCCCGCTATCGGTGCAAATACGGTCATTGTCGGCGACACCGGCGCGATCCTCTGGGGTACCCAGGCCGGACCGGACGGCGTGATTGGTGGCATCCCATGGGGTGCCGCTACCGATGGCCAACGCATTTACTTTGCTGAAGCCAGTTCCGCCTATATTCCGACCACGCTGATTCCGTCCGGACAGAAGACAAACGGCAGCTACTGGTCAGCGCTTGATGTCAACACCGGACAAATTCTCTGGCAGACACCTATTTACATTCCAGCGGTGCAGCCGCAGGGCGGTCGTGCAGAGACTCCGCCTGCCGGGGCCTACACCATTGGCGGCGGCTCGGTCAGCGTGGCCAGCGGCGTTCTGTACGGCGAGGACGCAGCTGGTGACTTCGTCGCTCTCGACACGACCAATGGCCAGATCCTGCGCACCATGCAGAGTGGCGGCGCATCCATCTCGGCGCTGGCTATCGTCGATGGGGTACTCTACTGGGCATCCGGGTATCCTTCTATGGGCCAGACCAATTAACAATTGGTCTACTCTTTTTGGATCGTATCCAGTAAGCCTTTTGACTTAGCTGGTGCTGCATTTCCGACCCCCATCTCGTAGAGATGGAGGATCGTTCTTGCACTTGAAACCTAATGCTGACGGAACCGGTTGATAACTCACGAGCAAGATCTAAACGCGGGGAAGTCAGCTTAGGATTGTAGGGGTGAGTGACTGACGGCCAGACCGGACGGAAGGCGCGCAGAAAGGCAGAGCAACTTGAGAAAGCGGCTGTCTTGTCTCCTTTGGATCATCACGCCACCACTCCTCTGCCAGAGCAACAAAGGCGAACTGCGCCTGCACGTGACGGATCCGTCAGGTCGGGCTCTCAGCACCATGGTCGAGCTTCAAAGCCAGGCAAATCAGTATCACGCGATCCTGAAGACGGATGAGCGAGGCGATCTGGATGCGCAGCGCTTGCCGTACGGCCTCTATCAGCTACAGATTGTGAAAGCCGGCTTTGCTCCAGCCAAGGAGACGCTCTCCGTCGATTCTTCATTGCCTGCCGTACGAAGCATTCAGTTGATGCTCCCTAGTGTCAATCAAGCAGTCACGGTGAAATCGTCTGGTACGCTCGTCGATCCCGGGCAGGCGGGCTCTGTAGAGCAGGTAGGCTCATCTTTTATCGAGCATCGACTCAGTTCTGTTCCGGGCCGCTCCATCCAGGACCTTGTAAATTCGCAGCCGGGCTGGCTTTACGAGGGCAACGCTGTTCTGCATCCTCGTGGCTCGGAGTATCAGACGCAGTTTGTCATTGATGGCATTCCGTTAACAGACAATCGCTCGCCCAGCTTCGGCCCGGAGATTGAAGCAGACGACGTACAGTCTATGAGCATCTACACGGCGGGCTTTCCTGCGGAATACGGCAGAAAGATGGGCGGCGCTGTGGAGTTGAACACGGCACGGGACTCTCAGCCGGGCTTTCATGGCGAGGTAGTTCTCTCCGGCGGCAGCTTCGACAGCGCCGGCGCTTTCGCTCGCGGTCAGTACACAGCAGGCACCAACACGCTTGGTGCAAGTGCCAGCGGCAGCATGACCGACCACTACCTGAATCCAGTTGTACCGGAAAATTACTCAAATACAGGAACCTTGGGCGACTTTTCGGGCCGCTATCAGGCTGATCCTACGCCCGACGATCGGCTCAGCCTGAGTGTCCGGCACGACCTTTCCCGCTACGACTTACCCAACGAACAGGTGCAGCAAGCTTCGGGTCAGCGCCAGACCGCAGACAATCTAGAGACCATGGGGATCGCTTCCTATGCGCATACCTTTTCTCCGCATATCCTCGCCGATCTACGTGGAATGGTTCGCGACAACGCAAACGACTTCAACTCAAATGCCAATTCGACCCCCATCGAAGTTTTCCAGCACAATCGCTTTCGCGAAGGCTACTTCAAGGGGACGGTTACGGCTTCTCGCGGACTGCAAGAATGGAAGCTTGGCGTCGAGTCTGACAATATCTTCCTGCATGAGAACTTCAGCTACGCGATCACCGATCTAACCCAGTTCGATACGGGCACATCCGGCACGTTCGCCTTCGCTGCGCAGCGGCCAGATCTTGAGCAGGCAGCGTTCGCCCAGGATTCAATCCATTTAGGAGACTGGACGGTCGACGCCGGGCTTCGCTGGGATCACTACCAACTCCTGCTGAACAAGCAAGCTGTGAGCCCGCGGGTCGCGGTCTCTCGCTACTTCCCCTCAGCAGACCTAATCCTTCACTTCTCGTACGATCGGGTATTCCAGACACCCTCTTTCGAAAACATTCTGCTATCCAGTTCGTCCGAGATCCAATCTCTGGACTCGAGCAACTTTCTTCGTCTTCCAGTTCAGCCATCGGCGGGCAACTACTACGAAGCAGGCCTGTCGAAAGCAGTCCTGGGCCAGGCAAAGCTAGACGTGAACTACTTTCGCCGGTCGGTCGATAACTATGCCGACGATGACCAGATCCAGAACACGAGTATCAGCTTCCCTATTGCCTTCCGGCAGGCGATCATCTACGGTGCCGAGGCCAAGCTGGAAGTCCCGGACTGGCGCAGCTTCTCAGGGTTTGTGAGTTACTCGTACGAGGTAGGAAACGCCTCGAACCCTGTTACAGGTGGTCTCTTCCTGGGAGATGACGCGACAGCAGCAGAGACGCAATTAAGCGGACACTTTCCGGATTCGCAGGACCAGCGGAACACAGTGCGAGGTCGGCTCAGGTACCAGATCGTGCCACGTCTCTGGGTCGCAGGCGGCCTCCAATATGACACCGGACTGCCCTTCCAGTTCGACGGCGATCCCGCCACCGTTGCCGCCGAGTATGGTGAGCAGGTTCTGGACCGCATCAACTTCAATCGCGGTCGCATACTCCCCTCCTTCGAGCTGAACGCCTCGGCGGGAGTGGGTGTTTACAAATCCGAGCGGGTCAACACGACACTGCAGCTCGATGGGCAAAATCTGAATAACATCCTGGATGTGATCGACTTTGGAGGTCTTTTCTCGGGCAATGCCATCGGTCCGTCCAGAAGCGGCATGCTCCGGCTAACGACTTCTTTCTAGCCTCTGCTTACCGCTTGACTCTACTGCAACGCCGGACCGCCGAGGGCAACTTGCAAATGGCCGCGGAAGAGAGTGCAGTGCGACGCTAGCGGCCCGTTGAGGAGCCCGCCGGTGTGAACGAGACGTAATTCCTGCCCAGATAGAGCCGGAAGCTTCCCGCGCCGGAGTCGGCGATGACCTGCAAAGGGGTTGGCCGCTTCAGGTCTGCATCTCGTTGTACGGGCACGCTGAAGAGCAGCTTCGCGCTAAGATCGAGCACTAGAAATTCGCCGTTGACGACGCCGCATCCATAAGCGCCCGGCTCGAGTTGCTTGCCGCCGAAGCGCACAGGCGTATCGAGCAGAAGGTAAGCCTGGTAGCGCTCCTGTACCGAGCTGCTGTACCCGGAGGTGTCTACGATACCCACAAGCACGAGACCGTCTGGCAGCTTGGCTCCGCCCGTGTTGCGAGCCTGAACCGGAGCAACCTGGCCGGCGAAGAAAACGGTTCCAGGAATCAGTGTCGACGCGATGTCTTTCGTCAACACGCCCTGCGGGATCGTCTTCTGCGCGCCGGCTTTGACGGGCCTGGTAGTTGAGTCAGCGCCAGAGTTTTGCCCGTACGCACTCGTTGGTGCGGTCGGGGACAAAAGCAACAGCGATCCGATAAGGCTGATGAAGAGGTGCGCGCGTTTAGTCAAGGCTGGCCACCCATGAAGCGTACGCCGGCAGCGCAATGCCACTCAACGAACTCTGCTTTTGGAGCGATGGCGCGTCAGTCAACAGGGTGTGCACGTTCCCTCCACTGGCTTGTGCAAGCGAGACGCTTTGCGGCGTCGCTGAGCAGTTGACTGCGACGATCACAGCATGGCCGTCAGCGCCCTTGCGTGTGTATGAAAGTACCGCAGGGTTGGTTGTGTCAAGCATGGTGATAGAACCCGAGTGCAGCGCAGGGTTGTTGCGCCGCATGCTGATGAGCTGCTTATACCAGGAGAGCAGCGACTGCTGATCGCCCGACTCAACCTGTACGTTCACGGTTCTGTAGTCGCTCGCAACCGGCAGCCAAGTATGCGGGTTGGCAGAGAAGCCGGCCTGCGGACCGGGCGTCCACTGCATGGGTGTACGCTCACCGTCGCGGCCCTTTTCCTTCGGCCACCCGGTGCGGCCGATCGGGTCTCGCACGTCCTCCCGGCGCGTCGGCGTCGAGGTCACCATGCCGAGCTCCTCGCCGTAGTACATCAGCGACGTTGCTTTCGTCGTCAGCAGGACCGTGGCCAGCACGCGCGCGATCAACGCATTGTGCACGCCGTCGCCGTAGCGGTCCCAGCTGCGTTTGTTGTCGTGGTTGTCGAAGACGAAGAGCGGCTGGTTGCCATCGATTTCGGTCTCTGCTTCGGTGATGCGCTTGCGCAGCATGGCTGCGTCGAGCTTCGGCTCGAAACCTACCTGCATATCCATGGGCAGCTGTAGCTCGTCATGTTTTGCGCCGCCGTACCACTTGTCCAAATCGGCAGCACTCGGCAGGTACGTCTCCCCGATTAAAAGTCGATCGCCCGGGTAGCTGTCGACGACAGCGCGCAACCTGCGCATCACGTCGTGCACCTCCGGAAGGTCGCTCGTGTACTTATCTCCAAGGTTCGGGTCGCCCTGCGCGTTGGTGCCCCCGAGCACAGGATTGTCGCGCAGCTGCGGATCCTCAAACAACGCCGGGATGGCATCAAGCCGAAAGCCGGCTACACCGCGGTCAAGCCAGAAGCGCACCGTGTCGAACATGGCTTTTTCCACGGCGGGGTTGCGCCAGTTCAGGTCGGGCTGCTGCTTATAGAACTCGTGGTAATAGAACTGCTTGCGCGCCGGCACCCACTCCCACGCTGAGCCTCCAAAGCCGCTGATCCAATTATTCGGTGGGATGGGTTTCCCATCGGCAGTGTAGCCCTTCGGGTCGTGCCACACATACCAGTCGCTCTTCGGGTTGGTGCGCGAGCTGGCTGACTCGATAAACCATTTGTGTTTGTCGGAGGTGTGGTTCATGACCATGTCAAGGCAGATCCGGATGCCCTGCTTCCTGGCTGCAGCCAGCATGCGGTCGAAGTCAGCCAATGTACCGTACTGTGGGTCGACGTTTTCGTAATCGGAGATGTCGTAGCCGAAGTCGACCTGCGGTGACGGATACATTGGCGAGATCCAGATCGCGTCAACTCCAAGGGAGTTCAAGTAGGGCAAGCGCTGAGTGATGCCGTTCAGATCGCCGATGCCGTCGCCATTTGAATCCTGAAACGAACGCGGGTAGATCTCATAGACCAGTGCGTGCTTCCACCACGGATCGCTTGAAGCGGCGGAGGATTGCGCGAGAGTCGCCGCCCGGGGCTGCAACGGCGAGCTCGCATGTGCTGCGTTGGCCGCGGCAAGCAGGCCTACTGCGAAGCCGGATGCTGCAAGAAAAACTTTCAAAGTACGTGCCTGCATTCACTCCCCGTTCCCATCGCGTGCCCGGAAAGAGCCCGCGTCATCGCAGAGTACAAAGTGCTCAGGAGAATATCATCCAAGGATTGTGATGGGAACTGCAAGGCTTTACCCCTCGGCTGGATCCCTTGCGCCATGCAGTGTTTATCTTGCTGATTTCGCCTCCGCCGCAGTTGGCGTCTTCGCGTGCAGGGTACGAAGATACGCGACCAGCTGTGCAATCTGATCGTCGTTCAGCGAGTCGCGGAAGGCGGGCATCACTGCGCCGCCGTCATGGATCTGCCTGGAGATCTCAACCGGCTTCAAGCGCCTGCCTACATTGAGCAGACTCGGTCCTACCTCGCCGCCCTGCGCATTGACCCCATGGCAGTGTGTGCAGCCAGCTGTGGCAAAGAGTAGCGCGCCTGCGGTTGCGTCTGCGTGCGGGGAACCGCTGGCGTGCATCGCCGGCGCGAGCGCGCCGACCACCAGTAACCCAAGCAAGCCGGTCTCAAAACGGGGAGCGAAACGCATTACTGCATGGTAGCGCTGAAGCTGGTAGGTTGCGCGCCAGGGTCGGCAATGGTGGAACCGGGATGATCCAGATCATGCACGTGCCATGGCACACTCTCCTGCGCTACGTCGTGGTGCTTGCGCAGGTACGCAAGCGCGTACACGCTGGCTGAGGGATCGTCCTTCTCGTCGGCGAAGTACGCAGCCTGCTCGGCAGCCTTGTCCTTCTGACCCATGCGGCGGTACAGGATGGCCAGATTGTAATGTGCGGCAAGATCGTCCGGGTCAATCGATTGCACGGTCTCGTACTCGGCGCGGGCCTGTTCGTAACGATGCTGCTGGTAGTAGGAGAAGCCAAGCTCGCGGTGTGCGTCACGCGACCGGGGAAACAGTGTCGCCACCTTTGTCAGGTCAGCGATCGCGCTGTCCACATTCCCTTGGTTCCTCTCCACCAATGCCCTGTAGTAGAGTGCCCGGGCCATCGGGACTGAACCCTCAGACGCGAGCGAGAGCGCCTTCTCGAGAACAGGCGCCGCATCCGCGTACTTCTGCCACTGGAAATCGACAATGGCCTGGTTGGTGTAGGCATCGGGGTAGTCAGGCCGCATCGCTGCGACGTGCTGGAAAGCGGCAACGCTCCCTGCATACTGCTGCGCATCGAGCAGCGCAATGCCGTAGTTGTTCCACCGCATCCAGGGGGGGTTCTGGTCCTTATTGTCGGCCGGACTGAGCGCGGTCGTTTTATTCTCTCCCGCATAGAGCGTGCGCGAGGCGCTTACCATATCGACGATCGGCATTCCGTAGTGCTTGCCCTCCGGCATACCCGCGCCGAAATCCATAAAGTGCTGATTGAAGCGCCGGTAGCGAACGGTCGCCGTCACAGTGACGCCGCCATCCATCTGCCGCGGCAGTGTAAAGCCGTACCGGACCAACTGCGAGCGACCGGATTGGATGGTGTTGTTGTAGGCAACAACACGGTTGTTCCAGACCTCGTGGTGCCCGTTGATCTCACCGCTCTTGTTGATCAGCCTGTTGGTAAAACTGTGGGCCGCAGGGTCCAGCTGCTGGTTCTGCCCGATGCCGCCACTCTCGGCAAGCGTCTTGCCCTGCGCATCCTTTACCGTGAAATCCACCCAGCTCTCGTACATGTCGCGCTGCTCGGGCACGTGACTATGAGCAACACCCTTATTCTGGATGACGACAGAGAGTACGACGTACTGGCCCGGCGTAAGCGTGTAAGCAGAGCTTCCGAGCGGGGCAATGAGCGCGGGGTTGCTCGGTTGAGGAGCTACAGCCGCCGAACTCGTGTCGAGTGAAGCCTGCATCACCCTCGCCGCTCCCAGAGGCGTCGGCTCCGTGCCGGGCGTCTGCGGCTCGATACCAAAGATGTCGACGTTGAACACTGCATTGCGAAGGAACGCGATCACCGCTGCACCCTGGTCAGGGTACTTGTAGTACTGCGGCACAACCGTGTTAGCGCCCACCCAGCGATGCGAGGCCAGGGTGCCATGTTTCGCGCCGTAGTCCACGCCCTGCAGCGGATCGCGCTGCATGTGGCAGGTCTGACAGGTCGAGACGGTGTCCTTGACGTAGAACGGCAAGGGCGATTGCTTGGCAAAAGAAGAGTTTTGCCACTCGTCGTAGAGCGAGATAGCACGCTGCCATTTGTAGCCGTTCAGCGTCTCCGGCAGAGCGGCCTTGTGGCAGCTCGCGCAGAACTCAGAGGTGCGATAGAACGGCTTCATCACGGCCGCACTATGGCGGTCCAGGTGCGCCAGGATCTCGGCGTCAGAGACGTGCCGGAGGATCGGCGCGCCATTTTCGTCGAGCAGCACCGCAGGCTGCGCCATCACGTAGCTGCCCGTTCCACGGGTATCGACCTTCTGGATAGAGTGGCAGGTCATGCAGGTCACGCCGTCCTGATCGTAGGGACGCTTAAGCGGCTTGCCGTCGGTCAATGCGCCAGCCATTGTCGCGAGAGGATCGTGGCAGCCTTCGCAGTGCCGGGTAAATGCAACGCCCTTTTCTGCTGTCAGCAGGCTCACATTGCGCAGGTACCAGGGGGCTCGATTGCTGTTGCTGTGGGCTGACTCGCGCCACTCGCGGTGGCTCTCCTGATGACAGTGGCCGCAGTAGGCTGCAGTCGGCACCGTCGCAGGATCGATAAACTCGCCCGTATCGGTGGTAGCGTTGGAGGGGTAGAAAGGGTGGTCCTTTCCGTACAGGTAGTTGTAGGTCGCCGCGATGCGCGTCGAGTACGCGTGACGCGCCTGCGCTGCAACATCTGCCTCTGACTCCGCCCGTACCACCTGGCCCTTTTGGGTGGACCAGTTGAGCAGCGCAAACAGAGCGCCGGCCATCACGAGAATCGCGAGGAACGCCGTCGGCGATGCAAACGGGGCCGGTCTGGTTGGATGAGGCATAGAAATCGCGGTGCCGAGCGAAGTTTAAAACATCGCTGCGAGAGCTGTCACTCGCACCGAACCGCACTTTACAGTCCTATGTAACGCCAGAGAACAGCAAGGTTGAGCGTATTCTGTTCCCGACGAGTACCCGGGAGCAAGTCGGGTCTCACCTGCAAGGAGCTCATTTTGGCCCGTCTTCGCCTGCTCGCTTCTGCACTCGTGCTTCTTCTCGGCCTCGTCAGTTCCGCCCGCGCGGAAGTCAAGCTGCCCCACATCCTGAGCGACCATGCGGTCCTGCAGCGGGATATGCCAATCCATGTTTGGGGCACGGCCGATCCTGGCGAAGCAGTTTCAGTTTCCTTCCGCGGGCAGAAGCAGAGCGCGATGGCGGACGATCTGGGTCACTGGAGCCTGTACCTGCACCCGGAGGCTTCCGGCGGCCCGTTTACCTTGACCGTTCAGGCTAGCAACACGGTCACACTGAATGACATCCTGGTCGGCGATGTCTGGTTCGCCTCGGGGCAATCCAACATGCAGTTTCCCCTCCAGGGGTTCGGCCCCGGTACGCCACTGAAAAACGGCGCCCAGGAAATTGCGGCCGCAACGCAGCCGCGCATCCACCTGCTGCAGATTCATCAAACGCCATCGAGCTACGAGCTTCACGACATCGACGCCGTCTGGACATTGTGCACCCCCGAGACCGCAACCCGGTTCTCCGCTGTGGCCTACTTCTTCGGCCGCACGATCGAGGAGCAGCAGCACGTGCCGGTGGGGTTGATTGATTCGACCTGGGGAGGTACACCGGTCTCGGCCTGGCTCAGCCTGGATGCTCTCAGCGCCGATACGTCCCTGATGGGCGAGTTCGCCGCTCGAGTGCCGATGGTGGAGTCGCAGGTCGATGTCCCCGCCGTCACCGCAAGGGACAAGCGCGAGGATGATGCCGCGAAGCAGGCCGGAAAGCCTGCGCCAAACCATCCCTGGCACCCAGCCTTCCAGTCCTGGGAGCCGGCTGCTTTGTTCAACGGCATGGTCGCGCCGGTGACCGAGTACTCCATCAAAGGAGTGATTTGGTATCAAGGCGAGACCGACAGCTCGGCTGCGCGAGCGCCTCTATATGAGCGCGCTTTTCCGGCCATGATTACGGACTGGCGCTCCCGCTGGAGTGAGGGTGACTTCCCTTTTCTTTTTGTGCAGATTTCGAGCTTCACCTCAACACCGGCTGAGACTTGGGGCATCGTGCGCGAGGCACAGCGGCGAACACTCAAGCTGGTGAACACCGGAATGGCCGTGACAACCGACATAGGGCAGGCCGATAACGTGCATCCGGCCGACAAGCAAACGGTCGGTGCGAGACTTGCGCTGGCTGCCAGAGCTATCGCTTACCGCGAGCGACTCGAGTTCAGCGGACCGCTGTTTCAGCAGGCGACGACCGAGGGCGACGGTATGCGCGTTTACTTCAGCCATGCTGAAGGGCTGACCGCGCGAGGCGGCACGCTGGCCGGCTTCGAGCTTGCCGGCAAGGATGGCCAGTTCCACCCAGCGACGGCAACGGTTGAGACAGAAAAGACGGGCTCGACTGTGCTCATACACAGTCCTGGGATGGAGCACCCAGAGTACGTGCGGTATGCGTGGGCGAATGCGCCGCTCGATGCCAATCTCTTCAATGGCGCTGGCCTGCCGGCTTCGACCTTCACGTCCGAGCGTCATATCCCGCCGCCTTGCGAGCGCAACTGCATGCAATGAGCCGCGGGATCGGAAGGCCAGAACAGTCGAAGACAGCAGACCTAATGACCGGGAAGCGCTCCAGCCGCTCACGGTATCGTTCGCCGAGCGAGCCACACTCCCGGAAGCCATCTGACTGACGCATGAACAGTAAGTCCGAGACGGATCGCCTCGGGAAAGAGCAACAGCAGAGAGCGAAGGCTTCGGCTAGGATGACGATCATGTCGACTCCTCTCCCGCTCCGCCCTGCACCCCGCCTGCTGCAGGCTGCCCTCTTCCTCGTGCTTGCCCTTGGTGTCTGTCTGCCCTGCGCTGCCAGCGCGCAGAACAGCACACCGCCGATCCCGGTCGCCATCGTGGGCCTGGTGCATGGGCACGTGCTGGGCTGGTTCAACCAGCTCGCGTCGCACCCTGAGATCCAGTTGGTCGGCGTTGCAGAGCCGGATGCGGCATTGCGCGCCCGTTACGCCCAGAAGTACCATCTCAGCCCGTCGATCCTGTTTCCGACCGAAACCGAAATGCTCGCCCATACGCATCCGAAAGCGGTGCTTGTTTACACCTCGATCGTAAACCATCGGCCGGCTATCGAAGAGGCTGCCCGTCACGGAATTGCTTCCATGGTCGAGAAGCCGCTCAGCACCACGCTGACTGACGCGCTTGCTATCCAGAAGCTCTCCGCGCAGTTCCACGTGCCTGTGCTGGTGAACTACGAAACAACCTGGTACGCCTCGAACACCGCGGCGGCGAAGCTGCTGTGGAGCGGCAAGATCGGCGACCTGCGCAAGCTGGTCGTACACGACGGCCACCAGGGCCCAAAGGAGATCGGCGTCGGGCCTGAGTTCCTGGGCTGGCTTACTGATCCGGTGCAGAATGGCGCAGGATCCCTGTTCGACTTTGGCTGCTACGGCGTCGACCTGGCGACATGGCTCATGCACGGCGAGGCGCCGCTGACCGTGACCGCAGTGACGCAGCAGATCAAGCCGCAGATCTATCCAAAGGTCGAGGATGAGGCCACGATCATCCTGACCTATCCGAAGGCGCAGGCAATCATCCAGGGCTCATGGAACTGGCCCTTCGGCCGCAAGGACATGGAGGTATATGGCGCAACCGGCTATGTGGACACAGTCGCCGAAAACGGGCTGCGCATCCGGCTGAAAGGCGAGACGGATGAACACACAGAGACGGCGCCTCCGCTGGTCGCGCCTGAAGATACACCGCTGCACCTGCTATCAGCCGTGCTGCGCGGCCAGCTGCAGTCCAAGGGCGATCTGTCGGCGCTCGATACCAACATCACGGTGATGCGGATCCTGGATGCGGCGCGGACCTCGGCGAAGACGGGGCGAACAATCAAGCTGTCAGACGTGGCGCATTGACCCTTACGAAAAGACAAAGAAGGGCAGCCTCTCGGCTGCCCTTCTTTGTCTGCTGTTGTCGCCACCGGTTAAAAAGAGAATCGCGCCTGCGCCTCAATCGTGCGGGAGCCTAGCGCACTCTGCACCTGCCCGAAAGCGGGGTTGCTCGAGAAGGTGCCATCTCCGTTGTTGCTCTCAATCGTGTTGTTGATGCTGCTGCCATTCAGATTCAGACGATTGTAGATGTTGTAGGCGTCAGCCCGGATCTCCACCTGCCCGCTCTCACCCAGTACCTTGTTCTTTGGGAGGCCGAATGCTTTGGCCAGAGTCATATCTGCGTCGATGTAGTTCGGACCGTTGAGAGAGTTGCGGGACACACCGGGGTTCTGCGGCAAAGAGCCCGCATTGGGGAAGTTCGGACCCGCCGTAAACGTCGGAATCGTGAAATAGGTAAGAGCCCCATTGCTGTAGTTGTTGTTGTATGTGCCTGATCCCGGGGTCGACGGCCCAGAGAGAAACGCCTTGTTGCTTGTGTCCCTGCCTGCACCACCGAGGTAGGCGGCAGGGCGAAGCTGCATGTATGTAGAGCCGTTGTAGTAGACGCCACCGCCTGTGTCACTGAACACCGGCGTCCACGGAAAACCGGTGTGGAGGTTGAGAATACCGGAAACAGACCATCCACCTACCGTTTTCTCCAACAAGCCATGACTGCCCCGGAAAAAGACCGGCTGCCACAGCCCGAAGAGCTTGAAAACGTTGCCGACGTTGTAATCCGAACGCCCGTAGGAAAGCCGATTGTTGTAAGGATAGGGATCCTCATAGTACGGCTGTGAACCATTGTCCATGCTCTTGCTCCAGGTGTACTGCGCCTCGGCCTGGAACTGGTGCGAGAAGTTGTGCCGCAGGGTAGTCAGCAGCGCGTTGTAGTTGGAGTTGTTGTCGTTGCCGTAGAAGTCCACCTGCTGCAGCTGCGGGTTCACCGGGATGCCTTCAGCAATCGCGACGACATTCTGGTTGTACTGGCGGATCAGGTGCCGAGACGTACTGCCCTGGTAGCCGATAGTCGCGACCCAGTCCGGCGCGAACTCGATCTGCGTGTCAAGTGAGTAATGGTAGGTGTAGTTGGTCGGCACGTTGCTGGGAAAGGCTGTTACGTTAACGGTTCCGCCGCTCGCCGGAAGATTACTGCTGTTGAAAGGAGTAACGGTGAAGCTGTTGTTCGGGTAGCCGTACAACGATTTCACGTTGCTGGCAGTGTTGTACTGAATGCTTGGCAGGATAGTGTTGGTCGCGCCGACGCTGCAGCAGAAGCTTGCACTGGTGATCAGCGGCGGGTTATTCGCACCATTTCCCTGGATAGCAATCTCCTCCTGGTTGAAGTTAAGGCCGTAGCCGCCGCGAACGACAACGCGGCCCTGTTGCGCGGCAGGGCTCCAGGCGAAACCAATCTGCGGGCCGAAGTTTAGCTTCTGCGGGCTATACAGGTTACCGCCGACGCGGATCGAGGCACCGGTCAGCGTGCTTGCTCCCGCGCCCTGTTGAAAAACAGCCAAATTGTTCTCTTTTGACGAAATGGGGCCGAAGTAGCTGTAGCGGACGCCCAGATTCAGCGTCAGATTCGGCCTGACCTTCCAATCATCCTGAACAAACGCGCTCCAGATATCGGAGCGGATGTCCTGACGGTTGGCCGTAACCGCACCGGTGAGCGGATCGAAGCTGCCCGTTTCTTTATATGGAGCGTCGTTGAGGAAGTCCCAGAGATTGCGGAAGTAGAACTGCGGCCGGGCGACATAGGTTGGATTGTTCAGGTAGTAGAGGCGCGTGACGTCGCCACCGACCTTGATCTGCTGACTTCCCAGCACCTTGGTGAGGATGTCGGCATAGCTATAGGTCCATTGATTGAATACGGACGGGCCAGGCGCCCCAAAGATATTGGAGTTGATCGAGCTGAACCCGATCCCGGAGGAGCCTGAGCTGTTGGACGGGGGTGCCTCGGAGCCCAGATCATCAATCTGCGCGATTGGGAGCCCAAACGGCGCCTGCGGATTGGTCGAAATCTCATTCCAGCGCCAGCCGGCAGCGTTGGCGCGTGCTTCGTTTAGGAGGCTTGCTGAGAAGGTATGGTTCCAGATACCGGTGAAGGCGTCGTTAATCGGCTCATGGTGCCAGAGATCGGCTGCGCGCACGGTGGTGTTGTAATCCGTGGTGGTGCTTGGGACCCAGTAGACCGTAAAGGTTACCAAGTCCTTTGAGGAAGCTTGTACATCAAGCCGTCCGTTGTACTGATCTTCGACCAGATTGGTTGGATTGAGCGTGTTCAGAAAAGAGATCGTCGGAGTGGTTCCGAGACCATTGCCGACTCCGGGATTCAGGCTGCTGGTCCAGGTGGGGTCCAGTGTCCCGCGGGTGGCGCCGGTGCGCGGCGTGCCCAGGTTGAGGCCGCCGTTGACAGTCGCGCAGTTTACCCCCTCTGACAGACCGATGCTGGCGCAGTTGCGGGGAATGATAGCGTTGAAACTAGGTGCCTCGCCGGGGTAACCTAGGAACTGCGAAGCGATCGTACCCTGCGCCGCCAGAGATTCGAACGGAGAGGATTCGTACCAGCCCTGCGCGGTGACTGAGGTCGCGTCACGAAGGCCCTCATACGCGAAGAAGGCGAAGACGCGATTCTTCCAGAGTGGGCCACCGATGGTGCCCCCAAACTGATTAAAGCGGCTCTGGTCGCGGTTCAGTCCGCGGGCTGCCGGGCTGCCGGGGCCGAAGGAATTGGGGCCGTTGTTCCGCTGGTATGCATTTAGCCCAGGCCGGTCGATCTTGACAAAGGCACTGCCGTGTACCTGATTAGTGCCGTTTTTCGTAACTACCTGGATCTGGGAGCTTGAGAAGCGACCATTGGAAGCGTCGTACCCATTGGAAATGATGTGTACGTCCTTGACCGAGTCTTCGCTTGGCGTGATGACCGATGCCCCGCCCCAGACAGCACTCACTGTGCTGATGCCGTTGATCGAAATCCCATTGGTTGAGTTTTGTCCGCCATTCCCGCTGATCTGTGCTTGATTCTCCGTTTTGAAGATGCCATCGGTCGCGCCTGACCCCTGCAGGTTTGCACCGGGAATGTTGTTCGTACCCCCGCCCGCTGCCTGGGCTCCGTCACCGAATGTCCCGGGCGCTAACTGCGCAAGCTGAAACACGTCCCGGCCGAAGGACGGCAGATGCTGGATCTGGTTTGAGCTGATGGTGCCGCTGATCGTAGCGGTTTCTGTCTCCAGTGTCGTTGCCTGTTCGCCGGAAACGGTCACGGTCTGGGTATCGGAGCCGAGACCAAGCTGCACGTTGACGGAGTTTGCCTGCTCCGGCGTAACCTGAACCCCATTTAACTCTTTCCGAGTGAAGCCTTTCGCAACGACCACTAGTGTGTACTGGCTGGGCGGCAGCTGGTTAAAGGTAAAAACGCCTGCGCTTGAAGATGTGTGTGTGACGACCTGGTTGGTCTCCGTATTTGTAAGCGTCACAGCTGCATTCGGGACGACCGCGCCTTGCGGATCGGTCACTGTTCCCTGGATAGAGGCGTTGTACTGGGCTCTGGCTGCCGGTACGCCCATTGCTAGGGTTACGGCCGTCAGGAACAAAGCTCCCGTCCCCGCTGCTCTGCCATATTCCTGTCTTGTCATACTGGTCTCCTTCCAAAGTAGGTTCAAAAGGTTGCGCCTCTTCGGGGCGAATCCTATGGGGGCTTCGTAGGTTTGTGGCAGGCCAAGGCCGCCTACCGTACCGCCGCCGATCATAACCGGCGCTGCCATACATTGCGCAAGCCTGGATCGCCTCGGAGTCACCAGGCAGATACTGCCTCGGCGGCAAAGGCAGGGAGCTTACTGCGCGGGTGGCGGAGACAGGCGTGGAGTTCAAGCGAAAGCCAGTGCCTGACGCTGTCCGCTTCCACCTTCCAGAGTCTAACTAGTCGCATACCCCTTGCTCTGTAGGCGGTCGCATGCGCGAAGATGCGGTTGGACCTTCGCTTGAGAAGTAAGGGAACAGTGGAACGGGCACCATGCTACGCGTCGGGCAGCCATGACAAAGCCCAGACGCAACGCCTAGCAAACGCGATTGCATTGGCTTCGCTACGTCCAATGTAAGTGGATTGCAGCAGGCACCCTACAAAGGGGTATCTCGATGCGCGGGGACCGGCGTTGCAAGCTCGAGGCCGTTTGCGGTCTCATACTTCCCGTTGCTCTCAGTAGCTCAAGTACGGTCACTTAGGTGGCAGTGACAGGTATCTCATGAGAAGAATTGTCTACTTAGATAACCAGAAATCACTTCTTGAACTGTCCCGTGAACCAGTAGTAACCATTTCTGTTCCTGGCATGTGCACATAGCCTACCTTTACGGTAAGCTGATGCTCATGGCAAACAAAGAAGTGATTGCAGCGATAGATAAGGAAATCAACCGACTACAACAGGCACGTGACATTCTCGCCGGAGAAGAAGAAGAGATTGCGCCGCGCGGGCGCAATCTGGCCAAGCAGGTAATTAAGAAGCGCGTCGGCCGTCCTGCTGGGAGCAAAAGGGTGTTGAGCGCTGAGGCGCGTAAACGGATTGCGGATGCGCAGAAGAAGCGCTGGGCTGCCCAGAAAGCCAGCAAGTAGTTCTTGTTGCTGGCCCTTGTCCCGGGACAGTTAAATACGCGAAGCGCTCGAAATCATTGTTACTCCGGATTAGGTCCTCTCTTGCTAAGTATTGTGACGACTGGATTCAGCGTCAGTTGAACGGCAGATGGCCTATTGTCAGGCATCCGCTGCTTTGGCTTTCGCTCCCGCCCGAGCGTGCTGACTTTCCCTGCACGGCGCCTTTGTTGCTAGTCGAGAGGACCGATCGCGCACGGCGCGGCTTCCACGGCACTGGAATGAGATTGGCTACTTATGCCTCTTCCTTCGCGTCGCGAAGGAACCTTCTGACGCTAGTCACCCGAAGATCGACTCGGTCCGACTAGGACCGCGGTGACTAGAAGACAAATGCTCGCGATCTGGCGCTCGCGGTTAGCTTGCTAAGTCAGCAATCACTGAGTGCTTTGCAACCACCGCTGCGCCAGCATCTCTGCAGTGAGTGACTCTCTCGCCGCAGAAGGAATGCTCTCCTGGGACTCTGCGGCCTTCTTCTGAGATTCAGCCTGGCGAAGCTGCACTGCAGAAACAAAGACGGGCCCAGTTGGCACACTTCCTCCGAGCGCTCGGGGAAGAGGTGCTGGTACGGCACGCACAAAATTCTGCTTTCGCTCTCGGACTGCCCGACTCTTCATACGCCGAGGCTCGGTCGCTGGCTTAGTGTTCTCCGGCAGAGGGGCACTTACAGGCAGTGAAGGTACAGAGAGCACAGCAGGCTCAATCAAGCGAGCCTTTCGGGGAGCTTTGATCGAGGGCCGTAGAGGCTTAGCTGATTCCGAAGGTTCTGAAAGGAGGATGCGAACCTTCCGCAACCGATCCAGTTCTGCATCAAGGAGGGCAAGAATTGTTTGATGGGACATTTTGTAGCTTAGTTTAACGCGAATCATGCTGCCTGATCACTCCGGCAGGAAATTCACAGCCTCTCCGGAGTAACTCACTTTGGCCGCTTCCAACAAGCAAACGTTAGCAATCGGTGGTAAAGCGGCGGCTAAGCCGAAGCTCGTTGAAGAGAGCTGCGAACGGCCAGATCGACTGACTTAGGATCACAAGCTCATCCCAGCCATCACAAATTCCTAATGTGTCCGAGTGCGATGCCGGGTTGCACACGTCAAAGCCCTTCAGGCGCTCCGGCAACCATCCTCTCCATGCTGCTCAACCAGAAATGAATGGTAATTGCTAAATTCGCCGCCCCGACAGCGAAGTGAGCAATCAGCGAGACTACCGCGGCGAGGACTACGGCGAAGTCCCAGAGGTGGAGAAAAGGAGATGTTCGGGATGAAAGCTCCTACCGCGGTAGGAGCTGCGCCCGAAATCGCCGAAGTCCAGGGTCGGCTCAGCCCCTTTGTGTGTTGAGCCGGTACCCGCATCCGCCGGTTCTTTTCCTTCGCCAGTGCTCGACCAAGCATCGGAGTCATCGGTAGAGAGACCGCGTACCTAGTAGGTACGGGGTCTCTCTACGCTTCTGCCTCGTTCAGTGCAACGGTTCCTCTTTGCGCGCTTACTCCGCCCCTAATAGATCCATGTCAGTTCCGAGAACTCGTGAGTGCCCCTGCCCGCCTCGACGACCCCTTCAGGACAGCAAAGCTGGCCTCATCGCCAAGCTCGCACAGTTGCCTGCCGTACTTGGCTCCTTGGTGAGCGAAGATGCCGCGATACAAACGGACGCGCGTTCCAAGTGATCAACTGGCCACCCTGCTACACAGAGCCGCGAGACTCTTACGTCTCGACCACCACGTGGAGCTAACAGTGCACCAGCCCAGAAGCAACGATTCAAGCGCCTGCAGAGAACGCTACCGGTCCTCACGCCACACATCGCGGGCAGCTCTTGAACGAGGGCAGCGTGCCTGGATCGGTAAAATGGATAAGGTGGCTTATGCTTCAGCAACAACTCCCAAGCTTTTCATCGGAGAGTGCGCCCGACATCAACTCATGACAACCTCGCTGACGCCGCAGACGAATGCACTGCATGGATGAACCCGGCAGATCTTGCGCTGGCAACGCGCTCCCGCCCATCGGCACTGACGGGCCGTCGTTCGAAAGGGGTCACGGCGGCACTCTCGCCGGCCTTTCAGAGTTGGTGCTTCCGCCACATCCCGCTCTCCGCGCTCTAGCTGTCTCCCTTACTGATCCTTGATAATCACTCTTTTGAGCTTGCGCTAAACGCGCGGCATTGGGTGCATCCGATCCATGATGATTCTCTTAGTCCGGAAGCTGTTTCTTGGCGTCGCGGCGATCCCCTTCATCTACTACGGCATAGCGATCTACAGTTCGGTGCGCTTCTTCCGTGGCGCGCGGGCGAAGAGGAGCGAAGCGGGCAGTTTTGAGCCACCCGTCAGCCACCTGAAGCCGGTACGCGGGCTTGATCCGAGTGCGTATGAGAACTTCGCAAGCTTCTGCCGCCAGAACTACCCACGCTATGAGCTACTCTTCTGCGTTGGCGAAAGCAGCGATCCCGCGGTGCCCGTCCTGCACCGGCTGATCCGTGACTTCCCAGAGTGTCAGATCCGGATTCTCGTTGGTTCGGGCCGCGAAGCGGCCAATGATAAAGTGGCCAAGCTGGTCCGGCTTGTCGAGGAAGCTCGCTACGAGCACCTCATTATCAGCGATAGCGACGTACGTGTTGAGCCGGAGTACACACGCCGGCTGGTGACGCCACTGGCTGATCCGGCTGCCGGCGCCGCCACCTGTTTCTATGTTCCCGCGCAGTCCGGCTCCCATGCTGCAGGCGCAGTCCAGGATCTGCAGGATATCGGAATGCTCTCTGACTTCTATCCGGGTATCCTCGTGGCCTGGCAGCTCGACGGGGTGAAGTTTGCTCTGGGGCCTACGATCAGCACCACGAAAACACGGCTGGCAGGTTTTGGAGGCTACGCTGCGATTGAGAACCGCCCCGCGGACGACCTGCTCGTTGGGCGACTCATCGCGGAGCAGGGTTACAGAGTTGACCTCCTGCATTACCGGGTTTCTACCGTTCCCGACTACAGTTCGTTCAATGAACTGTTCTACAAGCGGCTGCGCTGGATCACAGTGATGCGTCACATGCGCCCTTGGGGCCATGCAGGTCTCATCTTTACTCTCGGCTTACCATGGGCGCTACTTGCAGTAGCGGCTGCTCCATCATGGCCCGTAACGCTTGCGTATCCTAGCGGGTACGTTCTCGTTCGTATCCTCATGACCTTGCTTGTCGGCTCCTGGGGACTGAAGCAGCAAAGTCTTTGGAAGAAGCTGGCATGGGTGCCGGTCTGGGATGGGATGGCCACGCTTCTCTGGCTGGTCAGCTTCACGCGGAGCTCGATCCGGTGGCGCGGGCAGGACTACTTTATCCGCGAGGGCAGGCTCGTCCCTGCCTCGCACGAGATCAACCTGCCGAAAAGTCAGCCTGATCCGTTGCCATAGTCGGTTTGAGGCACTTCGTCTCTCGCTATAGAGGCTATGGAGACCTCACGATGCGCGGCTTGCCCAAGATAAACCGCGCACTGACGCCGATCCCGCCCCTAAACTGTCTCTTTGACGAACAGCTGCTGAGAGTTGCCCGCGAAAGCGCTGCTCCGCTCGTTCTTCGTCTTGCGCCAATTGACCTGTGGCGCAAACATCACCGGGTCGATCCGATCGCGATACTTCAATGCGATATTGATCAGCGAATCCACTAGCGAGTCAGAGAGTTTGTGCGGCTCCAAGCCAAGATCGGCAAGCCGGGAATGCTTCGCGTTGTAGTAATGCGCCTCGGCCTCGACGCGCGGGTCAGGAAGATGATCAATCTCCACCTTGAGTCCCATCCTGCCCGCGACCGTTTTGACGTACTCGGCCAGCTCAAGCACCGAGAACTGTTCCGTGAACTGATTGAACACCCGGAACTCGCCGGGCTTAGCTGGATGAAGACAGGCCAGCTCCACACACCGCACCGTGTCGCGAATGTCGAGGAAACCGCGCGTCTGACCGCCGCGCCCATAGACCATGAGTGGTAGACCGATCGCCGCCTGTGCGCAGAACCGATTAAGAACCGTACCAAAAACTTCGTCATAGTCAAAGCGGTTGACGAGCGCTTCGTCCAGAAGCGTTTCGTCAGTAACCGTTCCGTATACGATTCCCTGGTTCAAATCTGTCGCGCGCAGCCCCCAGATCTTGCAGGTGAACATGATGTTATGGCTGTCATGCACCTTGGAGAGGTGGTAGAAAGAGCCCGGCTGCTTCGGGTAGGGCACCGTGT
This sequence comes from uncultured Acidobacteriaceae bacterium, assembly GCA_964245435.1. Lineage (GTDB taxonomy): Bacteria > Acidobacteriota > Terriglobia > Terriglobales > Acidobacteriaceae > EB88. Next base: position 158,274 of record CAXTMF010000004.1, on the reverse strand, counting down.
CGGTACGCCCGTTATGCTCGATCGTGATGTAGCCTTCTTCGATATCAATGTTCGGCGTACCGTACTCACCCATGGTGCCGAGCTTGACGATATGGCAATCCGGCGCAAGCTCTCGAACGGCGAACAGCAGGTTCAGAGTGCCGACGACGTTGTTCGTCTGCGTGTAGACTGCATGTTTCAGATCGATCATCGAGTAAGGCGCAGAGCGCTGCTCGGCGAAGTGCACCACGGCTTCCGGCTCGAAAGTTCTAATGGTAGTGGATAAAAAGTCGAAGTCGGCAACGTCGCCGACAAATAGTTCAATGGCTTTGCCGGTAAGCTGGTGCCAAACCTGCAGCCGTTCAGAGAGCGGCCGGATCGGGGTCAGCGTTTGAGCGCCCAGTTCGTGGTCCCACTGCCGGCGAACAAAGCTGTCGATGATGGCAACCGTGTGGCCCTTGCCTGCAAGATACAAAGCGGTAGCCCAGCCACAATAGCCATCACCACCAAGAACGGCAATCCTCATACTTCCTCCCAATCTTTGCTACACATGTCTGCTTGAGTGTAACGACGTACTCGCCGGATGTTTGGCTGCAGCAGAAGTACCGAACAGTGATCGTTCAATGCAGTGAACCGGCCCGCTCAGGAAGGCTCGGCATGCAGGCCAGTCTTTGCCCTTTTTTGGCAGGGATACATGGAACGGAGCGTCCGGTATCAGTTAGCTTATCCCACGCGTCTGCAGAAGGGACGCTCCATCTCAGCCGGTCGCGCGCGAGTGATCAGCCTCCAGGATGTGCTCACTCATCCGCAAGGATGGCGCTGACTGTATCTTCCAACGCTTCATCCACAAGAAAAGCATCGTCAGCCCCCATAAATGGTAACCGGCATTGATGTGCCTCGTCAGATGCCGTTCCGTGTAAGCACGCATCACGTCAAACCGGAACAGCTCCGAGTGCTCCTTCTCTGCCTCTTCGATTGTCTCGATCAGCATGGTCCTGAGCGGCCCACGAAACCACTCATGCGCCGGGATGTCGAAGCCGATCTTCTTCCGCCCTAACACCGGTGCGGGAAGCTTGTCGCGCATTAGTTCCTTCAAAACGACTTTTTGGCGGCTGCCGTGCACTTTGTAGTCGGAGGGCAGCGTCGCAGCGAACTCCACAATACGGTGATCAAGAAACGGCGGCCTTACCTCTACGGAGTGCGCCATGCTGAGCCGGTCCGACTTCACCAGGATGTCGTCCGGCAGGTAATACTGCTGGTCAAAAGCGAGAAAGGGTGCAATTCCATCCGCTGAAAGGCTTGCTCCCAAGCCGGCAAGGACATTCGGCAGTGCACGGGGCAAGCTGACACGAAGCAGGGCCGCCTTTTCCACCTCAGAGAAAGTTCCATTCCAGTAGACATGGGCCCGATCGGGCGCCAGCAAGCTGCCCTCCAGAAAGCGCTTTACCTTGTACTCGAGACTGATCTTCTCGTTTGAGACAGGCCAGAAATGCAATCCCTGGAGGGCAAGCGATCGGGCAGCAGCCGGCACATGCCTCGCCCGCGCTGCTAGGGTATTCGCGCGATAGGTAAGATAGCCGCCGAAGATCTCGTCTGCACCCTCACCGCTCAAGGCAACCGTGCACTCGGCCTTGCAAAGCTTCGATAGAAACCAGACCGGCAGTGCTCCCGAATCTGCGCTGGGCTCGTCGGAGTAGTAGGCGAGCTCTTCCATCGCGCCCGTCAGGTCCTGCTCCGGACTCAGATCCAGCTGTTCATGCTCCGTACCGTAATGCTCAACGACCTGCTTGATATAAGCGGACTCGTCGAAGCTGTAGCCGTTGAAGGTGATCGAGTATGTGCGCAGCCGCTGGCTGGAAGCTTTCGCGGCATAGTGCAGGATGGTTGAGGAATCGAGGCCTCCGCTGAGCCACACGCCCAGCGGGACATCGGCCATCAGATGCTCCCGCACAGACTGATCGAGCAGCACATCCAGCTTTGCCTTCGCATCTTCCAGTGGCTGCCCGACGGGTTGCATCGCGGGAAGACGCCAGTATGCCTGCTGGTCCGTACGCCCATCCTGCCAGGAAAGCCAGTGGCCCGGCGGCAGCTTACGTACGCCTTCGACAAGCGTCCAGGGAGACGGCACGTAATTCAGGGAAAGATAGCAGTCCAGGCCATCGAGGCTAAGCCGACGCTCTATCTCAGGATGGACGAGAATCGCTTTGAGCTCTGAGCCGAAAAAGATATCCTGACCGCGCCTAGCGATATAAAGAGGCTTGATGCCGAGCCGGTCACGAGCAATGACTAGGCGCTGGCGCGACTCCGTCCAGATCGCAGCTGCAAACATCCCGCGCAGACGTTCGAAACAGCCTGTATCCCACTCGAGAAACGCTTTGAGCACCGTCTCTGTGTCACATCGCGTGCGGAAGCTGTAGCCGAGCAACTCCAGCTCGCTGCGAACCTCGAGGTGGTTGTAGATCTCGCCATTAAAAACGATGACGACGTCATCGTCGTCGGAGAAGACGGGCTGATCTCCGCCCGCAAGATCGATGATCTTAAGACGCGCCGCACCAAGGTAGCAGGACTGCGAGCGAAATACGCCTTGCTGATCGGGACCGCGGTGCAACAATGTGCCCGTTGTCTTGACGATCCGGTCAGGGGCGGGACGCCAGCCCCTGGCTGTAAACCCAACTATGCCGCACAAGCTCGGTTGCCTCTTTCCGGTTCCCAGTAGGTGCGAAGCTGCATCTTCTCAGCCTAACAGGAAGCGTGCCTCGTCATCGCTGCGACTGCAACTTCAGAGGCTGCTCCGGCTGTCCCCTTTACAATGCCTCTATGCCGGCAAGAGCTACCGTCACCGAGCAGCCTTCCGTGGCGATTCCGTCTCCCCCTCGACTCAGAACCTATTCATTGATCGCCATCATGATCTTTGCCGGACCGCTCGGCAATGTGCTTTTGGGCAAAGGTATGAAGCAAGCGGGAGCACCCGTAATCTGGCCTCTTCCGGCGCTGCTTCACACGGCTCTCAGCATCCTGTCCTCCCCGTCGATCTGGCTGGGAATCCTTTCGCTGATCGTCTTCTTCGTGGCCTATATGCTGGTCCTGTCGTGGGCCGATTACAGCTTTGTGCAGCCAGTTGCCTCGCTGGCATACGGTGTTGTGGCCTTGTTAGGCCTGCTGCTCCTGGGTGAGCATGTATCCGCACTTCGTTGGGCCGGCATCGCGACCATCTGTCTCGGAGTTTTTGTCGTAGGCCGAACAAGCCCTCATACCGCGCCCGGCAGCACCCCACCGGTGGAGCACGCATAACGTGCGCGACCTGATCCTCTTCACCCTTATCGTGGTCGCCGGCACGGGCGGCGAGCTCTTTGTCTCGCGTGCGATGAAGACGGTCGGCGAGGGGGCAAGCTTCCGTCCCGCGGCGATCGCGCGGCTCATGCTGCGAGCCATGCGGGTCCCCTGGTTGTGGGCCGGTATCGCTATGATGGCGATCGCATTCTTTGCACTCCTGGGCGCGCTGTCGTTCTACAACGTGAGCTTCGTGGTGCCGGTAACGGCCCTGAGCTACGTCGCCGGCGCGTTCGGCAGCGCGGTCTTCCTCCGGGAACGCGTCAGCCCGGAACGCTGGCTAGGCGTCGTGCTGGTCGCGGTAGGCGTGACGCTGGTATTTTTCGGAAAGAGCTGACGCGCCGAGGCCCAAGGCGATCGCTGGCAGCGGGTTCAGCCGCATGGTTGCGCCGCGTGCGTACTGCATTCTGTACTGAAACGGCAGCGACTTTGTGCCCGTCGTCACCCGGGCAGCAGTACGAAGCCGTAGGGCATGGTGTGCGGGCCATGTACTTCTACTCCGGCACGGCTGGCGACCCTGACTACGAAAGCGCCGTACTGTCGCTGTGGGACCCCATGGTGAATGGCAAGTACTACATCACCAGCGGTGTCGGCATCGGCGAAACCTCGGAGGGCTTCGGCCTCAACTACTCGCTGCGCAACGAAGCCTACTGCGAGTCCTGCTCGAGCTGCGGTCTGGTTTCTTCAGTACAAGCTCAACCTGCATATCACGACGCGAAGTACGCTGACCTGTACGAACAGACGATGTACAGTGCGCTGCCGCACGGCACGATCGATTCCAAGATCTGGATCTAGAACTCGTACTGTACGACTTCAACCGTGTTGCCAGGCGTCATTGGACAGTGAGATTCGCCGTAAGCTTCAGGTTTGCCGAGGAATCACCAACCATCAGCTTGAGCGGTTCTGCCTCTACCTCCAACTGCTTGCTTTGCTCATCCCAGTAGGCGAGCGTGGAAGCTTTCAGAGGAATCTGCGCTGTTTTCGTTCCGTGTGCTTCGAGGTGTACGCGCTGGAAGCCTTTCAGCTCCTCGCGCGGCCTCGCGACCGCCGACTTTGGGTGCGCGACATACAGCTGCACCACCTCATCACCGGCGCGGTCTCCCGTATTCTTCACATCGACGGACACCGTAACTGTGCCGTCCTTCGCCATGCTTGGCGCGCTGACCTTCAGGTGGTCCATCTTAAACCGGGTGTAGCTCAGGCCGTATCCGAACGGATACAGCGGATCTCCCTTGAAGTACATGTAGGTATAGCCGTCGCGGATGTTGTAGTCCAGGCTCGGCGGAAGCTGGTCGAGCGACTTCGGCCAGGTCGTAACCAGGTGGCCGCCGGGGTTGGCGTCGCCAAAGAGCGTCTCCGCGAGCGCTGTGCCCTCGTCTTGCGAGTCATGCGCCATATGGAGGATCGCGGGCAGGTTCGCCTGCGACCAATTGATGGCGAAGGGAAAGCTCGAAAGGAGAACCATCACCGTCTTCGGGTTTGCTGCATAAACCTGCTTGACCAGGTCCTCTTGCTCCAGCGTAATGCTCGCGCGGTCTCGGCCCTCGCGCCCATCGCTGGCCACCGCGCATGGCGAGGTAGACCCGTCGGAATGGAACTCGTGTCCTTCATTCGGCCCGCAGGTAGGATCGTTGCCGACCACGACGATGGCGACGTCGGAGGATCTGGCCGCGGCAACAGCCGATTCGACCGTTGCATCGGCTGCCGTGTTTACCTTCACTCCCGGACCAAGCTCGGTCCGGATGCCGTCAACCGGCGTGATCGCATACGGCAGCTGGCCGGCGTACCAATCCCAATGCACCACGTTTGCCAGTGGACCAACAACCGCGATGGACTTGACGGCGTTCTTCGCCAGCGGCAGAAAGTTCTTCTCGTTCTTGAGCAGGACCACGGATTCCAGCGCCATCTTCTTCGATACAGCGCGCTCCTCCGTTGTCTCCCAGGGCACCGGGCTATCCTTCGCGGAGGCGTACGGCACCATCGCAGACGGATCCAGCAGGCCAAGTTTGATCGTGACGCGGAACTTGGGACGCAGTAAGTCGTCGAGCAGCTTCTCGTCGATCAGCCCCTCCTGCAGCGCCTCAGTCGCCTGGTCCTTGTACTTGTCGAGGAACTGATTGATGCCTGCCTTCATGCAGGCCACCACAGCCGCCTTCTGGTCGGGGACACGTTTGAACTGGGTCACCAGGTTGGCGACAGCGCCGCCATCGCTGGAAAGCACATCGACGTGCCACTTGTCGACGACGATGCTCTTTAGGATTGGATTGATGTCCATCGGCGTGCCGTTCCAGGCGTTGTACGAGGCCATCACGCCCCGCGCGCCTCCCTGCTCGAAGCCCATGCGGAAAGGCAGCGAGTAGTACTCCCAGAACAGGCGCTCATCAAACTGCGAGTTGGAGCTGGTGCGGCCGTTTTCATTCTCATTCGCGAGAAAGTGCTTGAGGAGCGCCGCCGCCTGCCAGTACTTTGGGTCGCGTCCCTGCAGCCCGTGGATGAACGAGACGACCATGGTTCCATTGAAAAACGCATCTTCGCCATAAACCTCTTCACTGCGCCCCCAGCGCGGATCACGCGCCAGGTCCGACTGCGGCCCCCAAAGCATCAGGATCTTGCGGTTATAGGACGCGGTGTTCGAGATGAAGCGCGCGTCGCGGCCCTCGACCGCACCGGCCTGTTCAACCAGCGCTGGATCCCAGCTCTCTCCCATGCCGGGCGGCTGCGGGAACTGAGTCGTTGGCACCGGCGGTCCGTCCGTTTTGCCTTGCCGCTGCACCACGCCATGCAGGCCCTCGGCGCCGCCGAAGCTCGGGATGCCAAGGCGCGGCACGCCTGTCTGCACGCCCAGGCAGGCGATCTTTTCCGCCGGGGTCATCGAGGAAAGGATGTTGTCGATGCGCTGCTCGGTCGGCAGCTGCGGATCGTCGAAGGGATGCGCATACTGCTGCGCCGGCGCCGGCGCGGTCAACATACTCAGCATTGCGAGCGCGCTTGCAGCTCCAAAAATGCGACGCCGCTGCTTCCAACCGGCCACTCCCCTGCTCCGCAGCTTCACACACCGACTCCTTATAGCAGCGCCTTTTACCTCTTGTTCCATCACTCACTCCACAAGCGAAATGATTGCCCACGCAGTCTACTCGCAACAGTGCGGGTAGCGTCAGATCGCGCATAAGGCTCCAGCTAGCTGGTACGCTCCTTAAACAACTGCAACAGAGGTAGTCATGAACACGAAAGAGCTTCGGCTTCTCTGTACTTTCGCGCTTACCTGCTTCGTCGGCCTGGGGGCCGGCACAGCAAGCCGCGCGATGGCGCAAACAGCGCCTGCCGACTTCAACCGCACGCTGGACCCTCGCGTTGAGCAGCGTGTCACAGCCCTGCTTTCGAAAATGACCGTGGACGAGAAGATCGACCTGATCGGCGGCCAGAACCCTTTCCGCATGCATGGTATTGAGCGCCTCGGCATCCCCGCGCTGCAGATGGCCGACGGACCGGTCGGTGCCCACATTCCGGCGCCCACCATCGCCTACGCCGGCGGAATCGGTCTTGCTGCCTCCTGGGACCGCCAGCTGGCCCATCAGATCGGTGAGCAGCTGGGCCGTGATGCTCGCTCGCGTGGCGCCAACTTCCTGCTCGGGCCTGGCGTAAACATCTATCGAGCACCCATGAACGGGCGCAACTTCGAGTATTTCGGCGAAGACCCATTTCTTTCAAGCGCGATGGCTGTCGGCTACATCCAGGGCGTGCAGGCAGAGGGCGTTTCCGCGACGGTCAAGCACTTTCTCGGCAACAACTCCGAGTTCGGCCGCCACACCACGAACTCGGTGATCGGCGAGCGTGCACTCCGCGAGATTTACGAGCAGCCCTTTGAGGCCGCGGTGAAGCAGGGTCATGTCGGCGCCATCATGGATGCCTACAATCTCGCCAACGGCGCGCATATGACGCAGAACGGCCGCCTCAACTTGGAAGTAGCCAAGGCCGAGTGGAAGTTCCCCGGCCTCATCATGTCTGACTGGAACGCGATGTACGACACCGTGGCTCCCTTCAACGGTGGGCTCGATCTGGAAATGCCGTTCTCCATGTATTTCAGCCGCGAGAAGGTGAAGGCAGCGCTCGCCAGCGGGCAGGTCAACATGGCCACGCTGGACGACAAGGTCCGTCGCATCCTGCGCGTTGCCGTGGCCTTCCGCTGGCTGGACCGTCCTCAGTTCGACCCGACGATCCCGCGCTACAACCTGCAGGGCAAAGCAGTCTCGCGGGAGGCCGTACTCGAGGGCACGGTGCTGCTGACGAACAAAACGAAGAACGGCCCGTCTCTGCCTCTGGACAAAGGGCGTGTGCACCGGCTGGCGCTGATCGGCCCCAATGCTGCGCTCACGCAGACTACGGGCGGTGGCAGCGGCGAGGTGGTCAGCTTCGCACCCACCAGCCTGCTGGTCGGGCTCTCGAACCGGCTTGCCGGCACAACCGACGTGCTTTACTCGCGCGGCCTCTACACCGGCGTGCAGCTCGCGCGCCTGACACGCTTCTCAACCGACGCTGACGGCAAGACAGCCGGGGTCACACATGAGTTCTTCGACAACGGGACGATGGAGGGCGCACCTTCGCAAACCGCCGTGGAGCAAGCCATGACGCTTGCTGGAACGACGCGTCGCGAACCCGAAGAACAGGAGGTGCTTGCGCTCCGCTCGACGCTCGCCACCTCGGTCTATAGCCAGAAGCCGACCTCCGACCGCTACACGGGCTTCTACACCGCCGAGTCCGATGGCGAACACCTCTTCTTCGTCCAGACCGAGCGGCCGTTCCGCATGATGGTGGATGGCAAGGTGGTCTTCGACAACGTCGCGATCCCAAAGCAGATCCTGAGCCAGATCCGCCTGCCCCTGACGAAAGGCGAGCACAAGGTGGTGCTCGAACTGCTGGGCGGCGGCCGCACAGGCGGTCTGCGCTTCTCATTACTCGTAGGTATCGCACCAGTCAGCACACTGGTCGACCCGCAGACACTGGAGATCGCGAGCAAAGCCGACGCTGTCGTGCTCTCGGTCGGCTTCAACAACAGCTCTGAGACCGAAGGCGGCGATCGCGGCTTCGACCTGCCCCTTGGTCAGGATGAGCTCATCGAGAAGGTCGCCGCCATGGACGCGCAGGCGGGCAGAAAGACGATCGTCATCATCAACGCTGGAGGTAGCGTGGATGTAACGCCCTGGAAGAACAGCGTTGACGCCATCCTGCAGGCCTGGTACCCCGGCGAGGATGGCGGCTCCGCCCTGGCCGAAATCCTCTTTGGCGATGCGAACCCTTCCGGCCATCTTCCTATTTCATGGGAAAGCAAGCTCACCGACAATCCGAGCTACGAGAACTACTACCCGCAACCCGGCTCAATCGATATCAACTACAAAGAAGGCATCTACGTCGGCTACCGAGGCTACGATCACCTGCACCGCACGCCTCTGTTTCCCTTCGGCTACGGTCTCTCCTACACAACCTTTGCCTACTCCGGGCTCAGCGTCGCTCCGCAGCCTGCCGGCGCGGAGGCAGTCAGCTTCACCGTCAGGAACACCGGCGCAGTTGCCGGCGCGACTGTTGCCCAGGTGTATGTTCACGCAAACGCGTCAAAGACCGATCGGCCTGACAAAGAGCTGAAGGGCTTCGAGCGAGTGATGCTGCAACCCGGCGAGAGCCGCACGGTGACGATCCAGCTGATACCGCGCGATCTCGCGTTCTTCGACGTCAGTGCGAATGACTGGAAGGTCGAAGCAGGAGGCTACACCATCCGCGTTGGCGACAGTTCGGACAAGCTGCCTCTGACGCAGGAGGTAACCGTCGGCAAAGACTTGCACATTCCGGTTTCTGACTAGCTCCTGCTGCGCTCTTGTGGGCAGAGCGCAGTGGTCGGCCTGCGTATGCAGGACGAACCCTTACAGGACAGCGCCGGCCTGATTTTTCAGGATCACATTCGAGAAGGTACCCGTGGATACCTGAGCCGGCAGGTGGGAGCAGAAACCAATACCAACGTAAAACGGGCCCTGGAAGTGCGTCTGGACTGGTGGGCCGAACTGGTGGAGCGGCTCACCTTCGAGGCTGATGAAGATTGCCACCTGGTTGCCGCGCTTTTCAATCCCGAGACGCTTTGCCTTCACATTCGCCAGGGTTCCTCCAAACCGGAACTGGGCGTCGTTCATCTGCGCGTCGGTCTCGGCACGCTGCGCCAGGTGGATCATTCCCGTGGAATGCTCCCCGACGATAGCCTCGCTTGCGTCGTCATCCAGGCTCTGGCGGATTACCAGCACGACCTTGCGATCGTCGTAGCCGTTGGGGTCTGCAAACGCTGCATCCGCCGCGAGCGAAACGTCGCCGGACATCTTCTTCCACACAAAGCGGAACTCGTCGCGGTTGTACCAAATGTTGTAGCCGGCGGAAGTCACTGTGTACTTGCCAGTCCCCGCGTCATAGCTCGATGCGCCGGGAACAACCGCACCGCCGATATCTGATTGACCATCGAAGACCCCGAGCCGCGCCATCTCTGTCCGGCTCGGCCGGTGAAAGCCCGCCGGCGGCGGAACCTGTTTGTGCGTCGGGGAGCCCGGCAGCGCCCAGTCTGGCACGTCAGGCGTAGTTGTACCCTGTGGAGCCGCTGCCGCAAGCAACGGCAGACTCAGAACAAGTGCAAGGCGGCTAGCAGTGCGTTTCAAAGTCTCTCCTAACATGCAGTACGAAGGCTACGGCAGCGGGTCGTACTCCACATAAGCAAAGCGCGTGGAGTCGGGTGCCCAGGAGTTGACGTTCATCGATCCCTGACCGCCTGTAGTCGTCACGAGTGTACGCGCGGAGCGGTTTACCCGGTCGTGGTCGATGCCGGTCAGCTTGATCTCAACCTGTACTCCGCGCGGATCATGGGTCGGGGTGCCCGCTGGGTAACCGATATAGACCAGCCTCTTGCCATCCGGCGAGATATGCGGGAACCAATCCTCAAGCCCATCGCTCAACACCATCTCCGCACCTTCATCCGGCCTGGTCATCTTCGTCACGGGCAATCTCCAGACCGCTTCTTTGCCCGAGCGGTCGGAGTTGATGTATACCCAGCGGCCGTCCGGCGAGTAGTCCGGTCCGTCATTATGGTGCGGGACCGCTGTGATCGTCTTCTCGGTGCCTCCGGAGACTGGGGTCGTGTAGATGTTGAAGTGATCCGAACCATTGCGCTTGGCGACGAAGGCCAGCGTTCGGCCGTCCGGCGACCAGCCATGGAAGTAGCTGGGGGTTTCGTGGGTGATCTGCTGCGCGCCGGTACCATCGGCCGAGGCGAGATACACCTCCGACCCTGGACTGGACGGCGAGCCGGCTGAGAACGCCAGCTGCCTGCCGTTCGGTGACAAGGATTTGTCGTTGTTGCAATTGAGTTCCTGGCCCAGAGCCAGCTTTACCGGTTTAGCAGTGCCGTCGGCAGCCAGTTCCAACCTGTAGATCGCGCCATTGTGGTTCACGATCAGAGCTTTTCCGTCCGGCGACCAGTTCGGTGCTTCCCAGATCGTGTCATCTGTAAAAACGACATGCGATTTGCCATCTGCGATGTTGTAGACGACGACCTTGCTCCGAAGCCGGGGAGCAGGTGCATGCTGCTGCTGTGCCCAGGCGCTTGCGAGAGGCAGTAACAGCAGGGCTGTCAGTGTGCCGGCAACGCAAAAAGCTTTGCATGCCAGAGTATTCGCGAACATCTTGTCCAGTCTCACGTTCCGGTTCTCCCTCAGGTCAGCTCAGGCGAGCTCATCGTGGCGCACATCTCTGACTCCTCTAGAAAAGCACAGTGGGGCCTTCTTTTTAGAAGGAGTACTTCAGCGCAAACTGAATTACCCGAGCATTGAGACGAGTCATCCTGTAGGCATAGTTAAATCTGCTCGCAACTCATCATAGTAGAAGCTTTCGCAGCTCGACCGGCGCTCCCGACGCATCCATCCAGCGATAGCCAGTCTGCACCTTGAGACCTCTTCGGGCGGACAGCAGCAATGACTGCATGGAAGACGTGGGGAAGTTCGGACAGGACCATGGACAACACCATGGATGAGCCTTTCTTTCGTCCTATATGGACCGCACCTCTGCCGGACGAGTTCTCCGGGATCCACTCGATGGGCGTGAAGGAATAGCTTGAGGTGCTTCGCGTCTGCAGAAGCCGCTCTCTGTACCGCTACTACGGGGACGGATCCGCAGGGTGAAGTGACTACTTTCGAGCAGGGATTTTCGCCTACCTTGGTGTTCGCCACGCGTGGGCTGGTTCCAGCGGCACTGCCGCGCTGCATTGCGCGCTATCAGCGCTTGAGGTTGGGCCGGGTCAGGAGGTCATCGTGCCGGCCTACCTGTGGGGCTCCGGTGTAACTGGTGAGCTTCCGCAACCGGCTACATTACAGCCGGATGAAAGTTTCAATGGTAGTGGCAGATTGGTCTTGCGCCGGTAACTTCCATCCGCGCCTGCCAGGCTTGCTTAAGGCCATGCATGGTGCACATTGAGCGCGATACGTCCCCTCGAACATTGCAATTCTGTCATGTAGCGGTCACAAGCCTGTCAGAAAAGGCCTGCCATACTCCTTTCGTGGGAGCTGTCCAAATAGTCCGGCTCCCGTGTTCCGCGGCATCTCGGCCCATACCTGGGCTCAGCAGTACACGCGGCTATGCGACCGAACGTCGCCCAGCCCAAGTGGTAGTTGGCAGGCTTCGCAAGCCTCTTCTCTGATTACCTCCTTCCTGGCCACCGGCCGGAGATCGAGCTCCTCTTCTCCGTGCATTCGGTCGGTAAATACAGTCTTCGTTTGTCAACAACCGTGGGGTGATGATCGATGTCTCGCAAAATTTCTCCAGTCAAGGTTCGCTATCCCTGGGCGACCCGCCAAGTACTCCCGCTCGCCGGCACCCTGGCGGTAGCAGGGCTCAGTGCTACAGCATTAGCGCAGTCCGTAGAGTTCCCGACCTACACAGTCGGCGAGAACAAGAACGCGGCAAACGGACCAGGCTATCCGGCCAACCTGCCCGTTCCCTGGGTCTCCAGTAACGGCCAGATTCTCACTCCCGCGGGCACTCAGGTTTATCTCGGCACGACCACCCGCGCCAAAGCCGTTGCGCTCAATCCGACAGGCAATCACACGGCTGCCGTTCTTCAAATGGGCGCTCCCCAGGCTGTCACGATCTTCAACACGGAGACCGGCGCCGTCCTGCAGACGTACTCAGCGGCAGCAGGAAAGGATACGGACGGCAGCAACACCGGCATCACCTACACGCCGGACGGCAAGCACCTGCTGTTCAGCCAGGATGGCAGTTACGGCCCGGGTGGGGCCTACGTCAGCATCGCCAATGTGAGCGCTGCGGGCCTGCTATCGGACTATGCGCATGTCAGCGTGCCGCTTGATGCAAACTCTGCCGGCGTTCTCACCAATGTCACATGCTTCCCAAACAGCCCTCCGGGAACCACGGGCAGCGCTGAGATCCCGTGCGGTCAGACGTACTCGATCGCCTCCGATGGCGTATCCACTTCCTATCCTCTGGGCATCGCGGTCTCGCCGGACAGCAAGACCGCTTACGCCGTGCTGGACAACAATGACACGCTGACCAAGATCGACCTTACGCAGTCAACTCCGGTTGAAGGCGCCGAGCTCCGTGTCGGCAACGTGCCCAACAGTGTTGTGATCTCGCCGGACGGCACGACCGCTTATGTGTCGAACGAAGCTGGTCGCGTTGCCACTGCCAGCGACTTCCAGGGATACTCGAACGGCACCCCGGTCGTTGCCACCAACCCGACCGGCGCCACGGCCACCGGCACCATTTCGGTGGTTAATCTTTCTTCGTTCACGGTGACAAACACAATCTCAGTGGGTTTGCACCCGACCGGTATGGCCTTCTGGGGCAAGTACCTTCTGGTGGCGAATACGTATGACGACACTATCTCGGCGATCGACACAGGTACCAACCAGGTAGTAGAGACACTCAGCCTCGGACTGCCTATCGGCGTGCCCGGAGCAAGTGGTTCCGCCTACGGCGCGGCACCGGTCTCAATCACCGTCGACCAGACGAACAACCGTGCCTATGTTGCGCTGTACAACTCCAACTCGGTCGCCGTGATCAACCTCAACAATGGCGGTTCCGTGCAGGGGCTCATCCCGGTCGGGTATGCGCCGAGCTCTGTTTCGCTTGACTCGGCGGATAACGTATTGCTTGTTGCGAACGACAAGGGCATCGGGACCACAGGCTTTGCCGTGGCACCTCCGCCGACGAAGACAGCCGAAAACTCCTACGGAACCGAGCACGGTGTAACCAGCTTTAACACGCACCAGGACCTCGGCACCGTGAGCATCGTGCCCTTGTCGGATGCAAGCGCACTGGCGGCTGCGACGATCCAGGTGGCTTACAACAATCACTGGGATCTGTCGCAGAACATCGCTTCATCGGCCGGTGGCACCACAAGCACAGCACCGGTCGCCATCCCGGCGCAAATCGGCGCTCCGTCTGAGATTAAGCACGTCTTTGTCATTATTCGTGAAAACCGTACCTACGATCAGATCCTTGGCGACGTAACCGGTGGCAATGGCGAGGCTTCCCTGGCTGTGTTCGGCGACAATCCAACTTTTGGCGCTGTGACACCGAACGCACACGCGATCGTGCAGCGCTTCCCACTTTTCGACAACTTCTACGACCCGAGCCGTCAGTCCGCCGATGGGCACAACTGGATCGTGCAGGCGATGGCGCCCTACTCCGACGACATCCAGTCGCCGGACTGGCTCCGCGACTACCCATCCAACGGTGGCGATGCAATTGCATATCAGAAGGTCGGCCATCTCTGGGACGTAGCGGTCAAGCAGGGTGTCTCGTTCAAGAACTTCGGCGAGTACATCGAGTACAACACCTTCAAGACGCCCACCGGCTCAACCAGCGAGCCGCAGTGGATTGACTTCTACAACGACACCCTGGCGTACGAGTCAGGTGCGGAGAACCAGCTCTACAACTACAACACGGTGGCCTCGCACTCGCCGCTTCCGAACCTGATCAACAACACAGTCCAGAACTATCCGCAGTTCGATCTCGGCATTCCCGACCAGTTCCGCTTTGACATCTGGCAGCAGACTTTCAATACCGACGTAGCGGGCGGCACAGTGCCGCAGCTCGAATTCATGTGGATCAGCTCGGATCATACGGGCGGTCCACCTACCGCGCAGGCGATGGAAGCCGATAACGACCTGGCCCTTGGGCGTTATGTCGATGCCATCAGCCACAGCCCCATCTGGGCCACTTCGGCGATCTTCGTCGAGGAAGATGATGCACAGGACGGCGCTGACCACGTGGATGGTCACCGCAGCCCGGGCTACATCATCAGCCCCTTCGTCAAGCAGCAGGTAAATCCAGACGGCACTGGAGCCGGCGTGACGGAGGACAGCACCTTCTATACGCAGGTTAACTTCACCCGCACAATCGAACAGATCCTTGGTCTACAGCCCATGAATCAGTTCGACCTTACGGCCTCACCGATGGCCGAGATCTTCGTCAACAATCCACCCGTAAGCAACTTCCTTCCGTGGTCGCACGTGCCGAATCAGATCCCGCTCAATCAGGGTGTGACGCAGAAACCGGCGCAACCGATCCCAGCTCCCAATCTCAAGACCGGTCCGGGCCAGCCTGTAGTGAGCAGTGCTGCGACGGCTAAGGCAGTCGCGGCTCCTGCTCTTGCAGTCAATGCGCAGTCCGTCCTGAGTGGCAGTGCCGCTGTGACAGCTCAGCCCACCGTCGCGGAGACCGCGGCGGTCAAGGCTTTGCGAGCTGGCTGGATGAAGAAAAAGGCGCAAATCTTCGCCGGCAAGCAGCACATCCCCGACTCCGAAGATCCCAGCACCGTCAACCACCTCGACTGGTATGAATCAACCGGATTCACGGTCCCCTACCCTGGCGAGAAAATTGTTCGTCCTGCGAGCGACTTCAAGAAGAAGGCGCCGACCACGGTTGATACAGACGACTAAACCGCTGACTGACTCAAAACGGCCCTCTCCCCAGTACTTGGGGAGAGGGCTCTTCTTTTGCTCTCAACAGGCACTACTCGAACGGGAGCCGCTGATCACGGATGCCTTGCAGGCGATGGTGGGCGGAGCAGGAGCAAGTCACGGATTGAAATGTCCAGCCGTCTGTAGGGGTCCGTGCGTGTCGCTGATACCTACAGTGCTCACCTGGCCTCTCCGCGAAGAACCAAAGTTACTCCGGATCATTCATTCCTGCTTCACAAACAGACTGTACACAAGAGGGCAATCAACCGCCGTCTCCAACGGTTCAACTTCACTGCAGGGGCAGGAAGAATCTAGCCGCTACACGCATGAGCCGAGACGATGCTGTATCCCCCGCTGCATCGTGCCTTGCGATGAGACCTTGTCAGCTAAGGACGCAGCACGCTCTCGGGCTGCGTTGGTACGGCTCGTGCACTCTGCTCTGCCTCACGAGAGTTGTGAGCGCCGTCTGTCTAAGCGAGTGACTTAACCATGTGGATGTTGCGAGTGGGAGATTGCCACTGCAGGGACCTGCAGCAGTAATTCAGGAGGAACACGATGCGTTGGAAGTTCTACACCAGAGCAGAGAAGTTCGAAGGAGGGAAGCGGTTCTTCGTTCTTCGCCTGTTTCTCTCCCTGTTGGTAAGCCTGGGGTGCGGCGGTTCAGCGCTTGCGCAGTTTGACTCCGGTGCTGTGCTCGGGAGCATCAAGGATCCCTCTGGTGCAGCTGTCGCGTCAGCCGATGTGCAACTGTTGAGTGTCGCGCAAGGAACTGCGGTCACGCGGAAAACCGACGCAAGCGGAGATTATGAATTCGACAGCGTACAGCCGGGAGAGTACAAGCTCTCGGCCACCGCGCTTGGATTTCAGCTCTCCACAACGGACCCTTTTCGGGTGAACGTCGGTGCGCGGCAGCGTGTAGACCTCTCACTCAATCTCGGAGCAGCCAGCGAGAAAGTTACGGTCAGCGGAGCAGCCAGCCTGCTTGAGACTGACTCAAGCGACCGCGGCGAAACTGTGCAGGCGGCCGAGGCAGTCGATCTGCCGCTGAATGGCCGCTCCTATGCGGACCTGGCTCAGTTGGTCCCCGGCGTACGCCGCTCTGCACTCGACACCATCGTCTCCAATCCACCGCGGGATGCCTCGTACAACGTGAACGGTCTGACCTCGATGGATAACAACTTCACCCTAGACGGCATCGATAACAATGCCTACCAGGAGGCTAACCAGGGCTACTCGAACGAGGCTGTGATTCCGTCGCCCGATGCGATCCAGGAGTTCACCGTACAGACCGACAACTACTCCGCGGAATACGGCCGCGCTGGCGGCGCCATCATCAACGTGACAACTCATAGCGGCACGAATCAGTTTCATGGTGTCGTCTACGACTATCTCCGAAACACTGTGCTCAACGCCTTTGGACCCTTCTATGGAACCGGCATCAAGCCGACCCTGGTGCAGAACCAGTTCGGCGGCACCTTTGGTGGACCGGTGTTGAAGGACCGCTTATTCTTCTTCGTGGACTATGAGGGTCTGCGTGCCTCGGCGCACACGCTCACTACCAGTACGCTGCCAACGCCGGCTGAGCTTTCGGGGCTGTTCACCTCCGACGGTACGACTGCAGGCACGCCGATCCCAGTGAAAAATCCGTACACCGGCGTTGTGTACAGCAATGGGCAGGTGCCACTAAGCGACCCGAACATGAATCCAGTCGCGCTGGAGACCTTTGCCAATCTGCCTGCGCCAAACATACCGGGCGCAGCACTGACCGCTGCTAACTACGAGTACCTGCCGGCTTCTACGACCGACGACAACAAGGGCGACGCGCGTGCTGATTTCACTCTGAACGCGAATCAGAACGGTTTCGTTCGATACAGCCAGCGCGCCGTCACGTATTTTCAGCCGCCGCCCTTCCCCGGCCCAGCAGGTGGCAACAACAACGGGACGCTGTATGCGCGAACGCGACAGATCGCGGCCGGGTGGAACTGGACTGTGAGCGCAAACTCGATCCTCGAGCTGCGGTTCGGTGAGACCTGGACCCAAAGTGGCAAGAGTCCCGTCTTCCTGGGTGCGCCGAACTTCTACACCGAAGCCGGTATCACCGGCGTCAACATTCCAACAGACCCGTCCGTAACCGGCGGCCTCAACGCCCAAGCCGTGACCGGCTTTACAGCCTTTGGTGAACAGACCACAAATCCGCAGTTCACCAATCCGACGCAGGCGAATCCAAAAGTTAACTACACCTGGATCGCAGGTCACCATAGCTTGAAGGTGGGCTATGAGTTCGGGTGGCTTTCACAGGCCATCGAGGATTTTCACCCTCAGTATGGCGACGACATCTACGGAGGCTCCTTCAGCTCCACAAACGGGTCTACCTCGCAGGCTGCCAACCTGACCGATTTCCTCTTCGGAGCTCGCAACAACTACTCCCTAAACCTCAATAACGAGGTCAACTACCTGCGCTACTGGCACATGGGTTACATCCAAGACGACTGGAAGGTGCGACCGAAGCTCACCGTCAACATGGGGCTACGGTATGAGTTCGTA
This sequence comes from uncultured Acidobacteriaceae bacterium, assembly GCA_964245435.1. Taxonomy (GTDB): domain Bacteria; phylum Acidobacteriota; class Terriglobia; order Terriglobales; family Acidobacteriaceae; genus EB88. Next base: position 140,419 of record CAXTMF010000004.1, on the reverse strand, counting down.
ACGCCCAACTACGAGCAGAACAACAACCTGCTCAACTATGACCCAGTCAACCAGCGACTGCTGCACGCCGGCACCGGTACCGATGTTGTGGACACCACACAGGGGCACGTCTACACGCTCCACTATGTGGGGGGTAACTCGCTTACCGATCGCGCTTTGGTGAATCCGGACTATAAAGATTTTGCTCCCCGTATCGGCTTCGCCTACCAGGCACACCCGGAAACAGTAATCCGCGCTGCCTACGGGATCAGCTATGCGCATCTGTTCCGCTTCGGAGGCGAGGGTCTGCTGGCGTACAACGGGCCGAACAACTTCGATGCCACCATCAACCAGACCCCGGGTCAAGGACTCTGCGTAGCGACTGCCGGCTCTGTTGCTGGTTCGTTGGGCCTGGACCCCAGTACCTGCTTCCGCCGCACGCAGGATGGCTATGAAAGCAACTTCGACGGTCCGGTGAACTTCTCTACCCAGAAAGCGCAGACCCGGTACCAACCACAGAACTTCAAGACGCCGTATGTGCAGGCCTACCAGCTTTCCGTGCAGCAAGAGTTCCCGCAGAACTTCACACTGGAGATCGCTTACGTCGGTGATCACGCTGTACACGTCGCAGCGCTCGAGGACTTCAATCAAGCCAATCTCTGCCCTCCGGGTGACGTGCCGGCTTCTGCCCCGGGTGGTTGCACGGCTACTCTGCAGCAACGGCGACCCGTCTCTGCTTTTACAGACATTCTGACCACCACCAACGCCGGCTTTCTCATCTACAACTCGCTGCAGACCAAGCTCGAGCACCGCTTCAACCACGGCTTGTTTCTGATCAACTCATTTACCTGGTCCCAGGGGATCAACAACGCTTCGGCTGACCTGGAAGCGCAGAACGGAGATGGGGCGGTCGTTAACATCCGTGACCCAGCCGGAGATCGTGGACCCTCGGGCTACAACCAGCCGCTTAACGATACGACTTCGTTCATCGCGGATCTACCATTCGGCGCCGGCAGGCGCTGGGGAGCAAGTGCTCCGGGCTGGGTCAAGGAGACACTTGGGGGCTGGCAGCTGACCGGCGTCAACGTCGTCACCAGCGGTGTACCTATCGATCTGAACTACACTGCCAGTACAAACCAGGTCGTTTCTACAACCAGCTCGGTTTACTCTCTGCGGCCCAATCTGACCGGACCAGTAAGGTCCGTCTATGGAAAGACTCTGACGAAGACGAACACTTCGCTGAATGGCTTTTTCACCCTATCGGGGGTATCTGCTCCGCCCGGTACGCAGCTCTTCGGAAATGCAAGGCGCAACGACCTGCAGGGGCCCGCATACGGCCAGTTCGACCTTGCGGCTCACAAGACCTTCACGCTGCCGGACGATCGCTACAGCGCAGAGTTTCGCGTTGAGGCCTTCAATGCGCTGAACGCGACGAATTACATCAGTCCAGGCTCGTCTATCGGCACCGTGAACAGTACCTCTGGAGTTCTGTCTGCGAGCAGCAGCTTCGGCCAGTTCAGCGGCGCCACCAGTGTTTACCCATCGCGGCAGGTACAGGTGGCCTTGCGCCTCAACTTCTAAGCGGTGTGACCGCGACGGAGGAATGCAGGAATGAGCAGGCGGCGCGGGCCCGCCTGCGCTGGGTGTCGTTGCTGTCATCGATCAAGGAACAGAGAGGATCAGGCCGCTTTCTCAGCTCCAGGTAGAACGCGACTTGATAGCTCCCGCAGCAGGACGCTTTGCACGAGAGCACCGCTTCTTCTCTTTCCGGCGCAGGTGGCTTGCCTACCATGAAGCTTGGCTATGTATTTACCGCTGCTTAACCCACATGGCGCGGGCGCGGCTCAGGCGAGCCTTGCTTACACAAACAGCAACTACCCCGGCCACGCTGGCTGGAAAAAAGTCATCGTTACGGGTCCAGCGGCGGTTGTCCTCGCCAGCTCCGCACCCGCGACCGACCGCAGCCATGAGCTGAGTGATTACCCGACCGACATGCTTACAAGCCCGCCGCAGGACCTCGCGGCCACAGTGCGTGTCGCGCTGCCGACGACGGCTGAGGCGGACTCTGCCGTTCCAGCGGTCCGCAATGCGGGTAGCCGCGCCGCAGCTCCGTCTGCTGTGCTTATTCCTTCACAGCCGGTGCATTTTGGCAGTCCGACGCACACAGCCGATACGGCCCCGCGGCAGCTACAAGAAACAGCTAACAAGCCGAGTTTGCGCCCACAGGCTCGTTTACCTCAAGCCAGTGCCTGCGCCCTCTTGCAATCGGCCTGGTGCATGGCCTGGCCGGCTCGGCTGCAGTGGCGCTTCTGGTGCTTTCTACGATTCACAGCCCAGTCTGGGCCATTCTCTACCTGGTCATCTTTGGTGGAGGCACCATGCTCGGCATGATGTGTATGACTGCGATGATGGCCCTGCCGCTCGTGTATGCCGGAGAAAAGTCCCTCGAATCGGACACTATCTCACAGTCGCTTCCGGGCTTGTCAGCGTTTGTTTCGGTTCGTTTCTCGTCTACCAACTCGGCTTTCTGGGCGGCCTCTTCACGCGCCACCCTCACTGGACCCCGCAGTAGCGATGATGGAAGTGCCGCGTGTAGCTACGCCGCGTCGCATCAGGAAGACCCTCTTGCCAAGCTAGACCGGAGACAAAGCGCCCGTTACATCTCCCGCCAAAGTCGAGCCCCAGGCTCATCAAGAGCAACTCACGCCTACAAACCGGACCAGAGTTGTCGTATATTCGTTCTCGGAGCTAATTCTAGTCCGGAGCCCCCACTTTCACTCTTGGCGGAGATGGTAGGGGCCCCGGCAACACGCAGCCGGAAGGCTACGGTCTAGAACATTCTAGATCGCCTGCCCTCCGCTGCCCAGGGTAGGCATGCCAAAGATCGCATTTAGCAGGTTCGTAGTTTTCCTGTACCTTGCTCTTCTCACCCCTATCTGCGCACCTGCGCAGAGTCCTTCCTCAGTGAATCTGACCGGCACTGTTGTAGACCCGTCCGGAGCTGCACTTGCCGGGGCACAGGTTTCCCTTGAAAGTACAGCCGCGCAGCAACGCCGGCCGATTCGGGTATTCTCTGACGCAGCCGGGCACTTTACGGTCGCTCTCACCGAGAGCCAGACCTATACGCTCACAATTACGGAAGCGGGGTTCAAGCCCCTTACAGTGAAGGTAGTGGGCGGTCATCCTCTTGCGGATGCTCTTCGTCTTGAGATTGAGCAGCAGACCGCGACAGTAACTGTCGAGGGACAAGATGAGGAGGCGCGCCCGCTTGCAGAGACGCAGGCCGGCACGGCACTAGGCCAGCAGCAAGTCGGCAATCTTCCCCTGAATGGCCGCTCCTTTACGGATTTGCTTGCAGTGGCTCCGGGCGTCGTTCCGATTAGCTCCGTGCAGCCAAATGCGGTGGTTATGAGTGGGGTCGCCACCACCCCACCTTCCGGTGACCTCGATATCGGTGCGCTTTCCGTGAGCGGGCAGCGTGAGACCGCCAACGCTTTCCGCGTGAACAGCTCGGACGTGCAGGAAGATGTCAACATGGGCATCGCCATCGTGCCCACACTCGACTCCGTCGCCGAACTGCAGGTGCTCACCAACACCTTTGACGCAAAGTTCGGTAACCAGAGTGGCGGCCAGGTGCTCGTCACGACGCGCTCTGGTGGGACCAGGCTACACGGCAGTGCCTATGAGTATTACCGGGATACGGCTCTCGATGCGCGCTCTTACTTTTCGCTCGAGCGGGCGCCGTTCCACCAGAACCAGTTCGGCGGCACGCTCGGCGGTCCGACTCCCTGGCCGAAGCTGCAATTTTTCGCCGACTATCAAGGCACACGCGAGCTGGAGGGGATCGACACCGGTGTCATCTCAGTCCCTACAATGGCCGATCGCGCTGGCGATTTGGCAGACAGCGTTGCAAGCCTGACTGGGACAGTAAAGGGCGCGGGTTGGGCGCAGAACCTGTCGAGCCGGCTGGGGTATGGCGTTGTTGCCGGCGAGCCTTACTACACCCCGGGCTGCAGCAGCCCTGCCTACGCTCCCGGCGATGCAACCGGCTGCGTCTTTCCCGGCGGCATCATTCCGCAGACTGCATGGGCTGCTCCGGCGCGAGCACTGCTCAGCAGCATTCCCCAACCAAACGCCGGCACTGGCAGCTTCTCTGACTCGAACTACTCCCAGCAGGTGCGTGACGACAAAGGTTCCGTGCGACTCGACGCAGCCTTGAAGCCGGGGCAACTGTCGGCATACGCCTTCGTGGACGATTACTCGCTATTGAACCCCTACCCGACCGGCCAGGGTGGTGCGACCGTGCCAGGATTTAGTGCGCAGAACCAGGGCCGAGCGCAGCTCTACGCGTTCAACCTCGCTACAACGCTCGGTCCATCGACCCTCAATGCAGCGCACTTCTCCTACCTGCGCAACGCCGCCGATGTCGGTCAGCCTGTAGGTGGCCAGGGCGTCTCGCTTGCAGCGCAGGGCTTTGTGAACGGCCCCGGCACCCTGGGCATTGTGCCAGCGCGACCGGCAAGCACGGGCATTGAAAACGTGATCTTCAACGAGTTCACCTTCGGCTCCCCGGTGACTGATCTCTTTCAGGCAGAGAACACCTTTGAGATCGCAAATGATGTTTCGCGGCAGCTTGGCCGTCATCTTCTTTCCTTCGGCGGCGATTTCCACGCCGACCAGATCAACACTCACCCGGACGTCTATGACAACGGAAGCTTCTCCTTTACGGGAAGCGAAACCGGGCTCGATTTTGCGGATTTTCTTCTCGGCATCGATTCCAGCTACACAGAAGGAGACGGCCAGGATTTTTACAATCGAAACCACTACATTGGCCTCTATGGGCAGGACAGCTGGCAGCTAGGACCTGGTCTCACGCTGAACTACGGGTTGCGCTGGGATGTGCTGCCACCCTGGTCGGAGAAGTACAACCAGCTGCTTGGGCTTAAGCTCAATGAGCAGTCTCTCGTTTTCCCCTCGGCCCCAGAGGGCCTTGTGTTTCCCGGAGACCCCGGCATACCTCGCACCATCTCGCCGACCCGATACAGCAACTTTGCTCCCCGCGTCGCACTCTCCTGGTCGCCAACCGGGCCGTTTCTCGGCGAGAGTGGAACAACTGTGGTTCGTGCCGGCTATGGTTTGTACTACAGCGCCTTCGAGGGGCTCTCGGCGGGTATCATCAGTGGCAATCCGCCTTATGGCTTCACTGACACAACCTCTGCGCCCACACTTTTCAACCAGCCCTTCCAGGAAGCCGCAACCAACACAGCGTTAATGCAACCATTTCCGTTACCCAAGGTACCGTTCGGCGCGTCCCCCAGCCACCCGGACACCGACGTAAACTGGGCCAATTTCGAACCCCTTACTGGCATCCCTGCCTTCGGCACCAACAACGTAACGCCATACGCCGAGAACTACACCATCGCCGTAGAGCGCAAGTTGCCTGCACACACCACTGCTACGCTAAGCTACGTCGGAACACAGGGGCATCACCTGCTCGTCGTGCAGGAGGTCAACCCCGGCGACCCAGCCCTGTGCCTAACCTTGAGCCAGCCCTCCGCGGTCGCGCCCGCTTCAGCCACCTGCGGACCCTTTGACGAGAGCAGTACGTTTACAACCGCCGGCGGGCAGGTAATCCAAGGCACACGCAAACCTTTCTCGAGTGCATTCGGTAGCGTTAACTCGCAAAGCACAATCGCGAACTCACACGATAATGCTTTGGAGGCGGATCTTCTGCACGCCTCCCACGGGCTGTACGTGCAGCTTGCCTATACCTACAGCAAGTCCATCGATGAATCCTCCAGCCTGGCAGAAGCGGTGTATCCCGGAGATGCCGGACTGAGCCGGGCTATCTCAGCATTTGACCTGACCCACAACTTCAGCGCGACCTACCGGTATGAGCTGCCACTCGCACAACTCTTCTCGCGGAGTTCGCGCCTTGCAAATGGCTGGCAGGTCTCTGGGCTCACGCGCTTCGGGACCGGTTTACCGGTGACGCTCATCAACAACAACGACACCTCGCTTCTGGGCACGGCACCGAACGGCATTAACAACAATGGCATTGATGAACCCGAGGTCTCAGCTGGGAAACTCAACTTGCATCGTCGCCCTGGACAGCCAGCCTTCAACACCGCTTTGTTCACGCTTCCAGCCCTTGGCACGCTCGGCAACGCTCGGCGCCGCTTCTTCTACGGGCCGGGCATTGACAACACAGACCTAGCTATTTCTAAGAACACCGTACTCAAGGACGCGCTCTCGCTGGAACTGCGCGCCGAGGCTTTCAACGTGTTCAACCATGCCCAGTTTTTCGGCCCGGCAGCGGTGAACGGCAATATCTCGTCGCCACAGTTTGGACAGATTCAGACCGCTTCGCCGCCCCGCTTGCTCCAGCTCGCCAGCCGCCTGCGTTTCTAACCTTCTTTCGATGACCATCGTGAAGCACAAGGACGTGGGCACTTCTATCGGGAAGCACACGAGCAGTGTGGAAATATTCGGCCGAACAAGCACTCCTGCTTACATGTCTTTCCGGGAGCTAGATCAAGCACGGGGCGCAATCTCAGAAGGATCGCCGATGACCGCTCATTTGGACAGCAGACATCATTTTGAGTAAGAGCAGCCATCGACATCGAGAATGTCATTAAGGCCGGAGATCCCCGTGGTGCTCAACGGCCAAGGACTCGCCTTTCGAACAGCTCGCCGCAAATGGAGAGAACGAGAAGCTCTTCCGGACTTCTGCGTGGGCGACATCCCACGTCGACTGGAGAAATCGTGAAACCGGAGCGGCCTTATAGACAAGGACTGCTGCTAGAGCACTCCGAAGATCATCCAATCGAGCCTATGTCTACCCAGCACAGGGCGCTCGTGAAGATTGCATTCTCATTGGTTGCGCTGAGCTTTCAACTCTCTGGACAACAAGTTCCGACGGGCGTAGGTTCTGCGGTGCTACCAAACGGTCGTACTATCACGCCGGCCGAGGAGTGGATACGTACAGCCCCGTATCCGTTCAGCCTTGCGTTGCGGCCGGATGGCCAGCAGCTCGCCGTGCCGTCAGTCGGTTTTCCGTTCGCACTTAATTTCATCAGCCTTCACAGCTTCTCTACTCACGCGGAGCAGCCCGAAGTGCTGCAGCTTCCACCCGGCCCAAGGAGCGACCCGGCGGTCAACGTCTTTGTGGGGGTGGCTTACTCTGCCGATGGCAAGCTGCTGTACGTCTCCACTGGCGATCCGGGCACTGTGGAAGTACGGGAGGTTGGTAGCTGGAGGAAGGTCGCTGCCATTGCGCTCAATGACGAAACTTACAAGGAGAGCTTTGCTGCCGCGCTTGCACTTTCTCCCGATGGTCAACGGCTCTACGTGATTGACCAGGCAAACTGGCGTGTCGTCATCCTCGACACAGCGACTCGCAGGATCGAAGGCTCGGTGCCGACCGGCGTCAATCCATCCGCACTGGCGCTCTCTCCGGATGGCCGGCGGCTTTATATCGCGAACTCCGGACTCTTTGAGTACAGGACGATTGCTGGCGTTGAGAAAGCAGACACACTGCACACGGGCTTACGCTTCGCGCCGTTCGGCTACCCCTCCAAGCAGGCTGAGACCGGCACCATCGCAGAAGGGAAGGCTGTGCCCGCGCTCGGGCAGGCCAACAGCGCCCAGGGGAGCTCGCTTTGGAGCTACGATCTCACCGATGGAGAGCACCCCTCCCTGGCGGCGAAGCTTCGACTTGGTGCGGCCATACGGCCCGGGAGTTCCGTCGGTGGAGCTGCGCCTTCCGCGGTGGCAGCCTCATTGCAACACGTCTATGTTGCCCTTTCACACGGGGATGCTGTCGCAGTCATCTCGCCTGACGGCAGGGCGGTGGAGACTGAGACTCCTCTGTCTCCGTTCACCAGTCCTGCCTACTTCGATTCGCAGCATCGCCCGCTGCGTGGCATCATGCCCAGCGGTCTCGCACTCGGACCGCACCGCCTCTATGTCACGGAAGCAGGCATCAACGCGCTTGCGACGGTGGATCTGGACACGAACCGGGTACTCGGCCACCTACCCGTAGGCTGGAACCCGTCTGCGGTCGCTCTCTCGCGCGACGGGCAGATGCTGTACGTGGTCAACACCAAAGGCCGAGGCAGCGGCCCCAACGCGGGCGCTGGAGCTACTCCCGGTCCGACCTACGTTGGCCAGCTACAATACGGCAGCGTCTCGGCCATCCCTGCTGCGACCTCACCCGACACGGCCGCTGTGCTTCGAGATAACAAGGCTGCGCTGACTGCCGGATCGCCGTTGCCGCGTCTCCAGCATGTCTTCCTCATCATCCGCGAGAACCGCACATTTGATGAGGTGCTCGGTGACTTGCCGGGTGCAAACGGCGACACGACCCTGGCTCGCTTCGGTCTCCGTGCGGCTGTGCCGGAGCTCTCGCCGGCCGCTTCGTCAGGGGGATCCGAGGGTCAGGCCTCCGTGACACCGAATGCTCATGCCATAGCGCAGCAATTCGCGACCAGCGACGCCTTCTATACCGACAGCGACGTCTCGGCAGATGGTCACCGCTGGGTTGTCGGCATCCAGCCGACACCATGGATGAACGTTGCCTGGACCTCGAACTATGGCGGCAGGCGGCATGCCGACCCGTTCAGTACGGCCCCTGGGCGACGGGCTCTGGGCGGCAGCGATGACGCGCCCATGCCGGAGGACGAACCCGAGTACGGCTCGTTGTGGGAGCACATCACGGACGCGCATCTCCCCCTGCTCAACTATGGAGAAGGTTTGGAGCTGGAGGGTAGTGATGAAGCTGAAGGAACCGAGCCGGAAGGGCAGCGGCTTGTGCTAAACGCACCCTTGCCTACACCGGTCTTTGAGGCGACCGACCGGAGATACCCCACCTTCAACCTGGGCATTCCCGACCAATATCGAGAGTCCGAGTTCGAGCGCGACTTTTCTCGCCGCGTGCTTCACACGGCGGCGGGTACGCCGTTGCCGCGCCTCATTGTCATCCGCCTCCCGAACGACCACACCGCGAAGCCGCGTCCGCAGGATGGCTATCCGGCCAAGGCCTCCTACGTTGCCGACAACGATCTTGCTCTCGGCAAACTGCTCGACTTCCTCTCGCATTCCGCTGTATGGAAGAGCAGCGCGGTCTTCGTGACCGAGGATGACGCACAGGATGGTGTAGACCACGTCGACGCACACCGCAGTGTGCTGCTGGTGGCAAGTCCTTACGCCAAGGTGGGATACATCTCCCACCGTCACAGCGACATGGGGAGTATCGAGAAGACGATCTACGAGCTGCTCGGGCTTTGTCCGCTCAACCTGGAGGACGCTTTGGCTTCCGATCTGAGTGACATGTTCACAATGAAACCGCGCGCCGGGGCTCTACACAGCGCGTGCGTCGGATCTCCGCATCTTTGACCCTGCGAAGGTTCGGCTTGCCCGTCCAAAAACCGCAGCGGAGGCAGCCGAGCTTCGGGACTGCGACGACTCGAAGGAGATCGCTCGTGAGTTTCGCGAGCCGGCGCATCCCGGCCGACGCGGCAGCGTGCGAGATGCAGGCAACAAGTGAGGATTCAGCTATAGAAAAGCGGAGCGGCCAAGAGTGCTCGACCGCGCCGCTTTCTTGCTCTCCGCCTCTTACGCTAGAACTCGAGCCGCATCGACACCTGCCCGGTGCGGCTGCCGCCGAAGTCCGCGCCACGAGCTGAGGTGATGATCCCGAACTCGGAGCTGGTCACGTTGAGCGTTGGGTCATTCAGGTTGGTGTGGTTGAGCACGTTGGTGAACGTTCCCTCGGCACGCAGATGGACACGCTCTGTCACCGCGAAGGACTTAGCAAGTCCAGTGGACAGATTGATGGTGCCTGGACCCTCGATAGAACCAACCTGCGCATTGCCGAAGCGGCCGATAGGCGGCGGGGCGCCCGGCTGGCCGGAACCTACATTGCAGGTTCCACTGTAGGGCGTGTTCTGGCCGGGGCAGGCAAAAGCCGCACGGTTAATCCAGTTATTTCTGCCCTGCCCGCCCGGTTTCGGTGAACCGATGCGATCCGGCTTCTGGGCCCGGTCCGAGAAAGTTCCGGCGTTGACCAGTGAAGAGCTGAGCCCGGAGCCGGTACCGGATGGGTCGACCGAGCCGGCCGGGAAGTAGGCTGAGAGAAATGGACCGCTTTGGAGCAGGAATATGTTCGAAAGCTGCCAGCCACCGACGGCAAGGTCAGCGAAGTGGTTCATATTGCCGCCGAACTCTCGTCCACGACCGACAGGGAGCTGCCAGACAGAGGTAGTCTGCCAGCGATGCCGGCGCGAGCCGTAGACCTGACCGAAGTCCACGGTCCGGTCCCCCTCATACGAAGCACGCGCGCCGCCGTTCTCTCCGGCAAAGCCTGAGTTATCCGGTCCTTGATTGTCCGCAAGATTCTTTGCCAGCGTGTAACTGCTGTCGAATGTCAGTCCGGACGCGATACGGTGCGATGCTTCTGCCTGGAAGGACTGATAGCTCTCGTTCGCACCTGTCGAGCGGGTGTTGATAACGCCCCAGTTCGGGAAGGGCCGCGCACTCAGCGGCTGGTCGGCGGCCGATGTTGTTGTTGAGTACGGAAGATTATTCAGGTCAGGAGCCCACACCAGATCGTGGGTTTCCAGCCCGATATAAGAGAGCCGCAGACCATAGCCCTTGCCGAACTCGTGATCGACCGAGAGCGAGTACTGCTCGGAGTACGGATCCTTCCAATTGATGTCGTTGGCCGTGCCGAAGTATGCCGAGCCAAGCGGCGAACTTCCGCTGCCCGTACCGGCGAAGACTTGCGGAAAGGTGTAGGCAGGACCCGCAGCGGTGAGGCTGTTGTTGTACTGCACCGTCGAGGCCTGGAGCGTACCGGTAAGCGAGTAGAAGTTCGCTCCAAGCGTTGTGTCGTAGTAGTAGCCGAAGCCGCCTCGTATCACGGTTTTCGCATCGTCGAAGGGACGGTAAGCAAAGCCGAAGCGTGGCAGCAGCCGGTGCGTCGGGACGGTCTTTAGGCCGCTTGGCAGCCCGGCTTGAGAGTTCTCGAGCACCGGGGTACACGGCGCTCCGTTTTGTGCCGCGACGCCGCTGCTCTGGCCAATGCCGCAGGCGTTGAAGCTGGCCAGGAAGCCGGGAGCCAGCGTTGACTGAGCGCCATCCGGGAAGATCACCTCGCCTGACAGCGGCACCGCGGGATCAAAGTTGCCGATGTTGCCGCTCGGGTCGTGGTAGGCGGGATGGTATTCGTAGCGGATCCCGTAAGAGAGGTTCAGCTTGGGTGTGACCTTCCACTCGTCCTGCACATAGAAGTCGTAATCGATTGTGATGCCGTCATTGTCCGCGGTCACCACGTCGTAGTACGTCTTCTGCGGCGTACCGACGAGAAAGTCGCCGAACTCCTCTCCAGTGAAGTCGTTTCCGGTGTTGAAGCCGAAGGTGCCATAGTTGTCCGCGCCGAAAAAGCTCAACGGTGTAATCGCTTCGATGTGGCGTATGTCGGCACCGAACTTCAGCGTGTGCTGGCCCTCCGTCCAGGTCAGTGCGTCGAGGTACTGAATGGTCCGGGATTTGGTGGTTGAAGCCAGGCGGTCGGCGTTCAATGAGGTGAGTTCATTGAAGTCCAACTCAGGCACACCGTCGAAAAAGAGGTTCTGCAAACCTTTAAGGCCAGTGGTTTGAACGAAGTTCTGACCGTTGAAGCTGTTGGTCGTTCCTTCCGAGTCGAAGGTAAAACCAAAACGAAACTCATTGAGCAGCTTGGGAGAAAAGTTATAGTTTCCGGCGACCACAAAGATGCGGTCACTCGTCTGATCCGTACCGCCGGGTACATCGAGCGGCTCGGGCGTCTGAATGTTGTAGTTCTTCCAGGTGAACCGTCCGAAAATTAGCGCCTTCTGCCCAAGGTAGTGATCCACCCGGACGTCGAACTGATTGGAACTGCTGCTGGTGTTCTGGTTGGTCTCGTAATTCGTCTCGCCGGGGATGTATGTCTGAGTGTTGCCGATGTTCGGGTTGGGAAACAGGCTTAAAAATGCCTGCGAGGAAGCATTAATCGGGACTGTCTGGTTCGGGTACGTCCCGCCGATGAAGGGATTGGTTAGCGGGGCGATCGGCACCTGTTGTCCGTTGACCATGTTGTAAACCTGGCTGAAGTTCCCCTGCTTCATCAGGCTGGTGGGCACGCTCGCCTGGTACGGCGTCTGGCTCGGCAAGCGAAAACCCTCATAGGTGCCGTAGAAGAAGGTTTTATCGTGGCCGTTGTAGAGGTGCGGGATTATGACCGGACCGCCGGCAGTGCCGCCGAAGTCGTTGCCGACGATTTTAGGTTTGGTCAGCGCGCCGAACGGCACAGCATCAAATCCGGAGTTCTGAAAGTACCAAAATGCCGCACCGTGAATGGTATTTGTGCCGCTCTTGGTGACGGTTGTGATCTCGCCCGGCTGGCCGTACTCGGCATTATTGAGCACGCCGTCGACGCGGATCTCCGAAATCGATTCGCCTGACGGGAAGGCATTGGCAATGGGGGTGTTGTTTGTGGTGTCCTGAGACGTGATGCCGTCCACGGTGACATCCGCTTGGGACGGCAGGCCGCCCTGCACGGAAAACTGGACTGCGCTGTTGCCGGTTCCGCCGGTACCCGACTGGACGCCAGGCAGCGTCTGGATCAGATTCAGCGGGCTGGTACCCTGCTGGCTCGCGCGGTAATTAGCCGGCAGCGCCTGCACATCCGCCGTCGTCAGTGAAGCAGAGATCGATGGGGTCTCCGACTCGATCGCGCCGGTACCCTGCGCATTCACAGTGACTTCCTGCGCAACAGCGCCTGGCTTCAGCTGAACGTTGGCACGCAGCTGCTGACGTGCGGCGAGGAGCAAGCCATCCTCGACCTCACCGCTGAAGCCCGGCGCACTCACTTCAACACGGTAGTGGCCGGCTGTCAGGTCGAGCACCTGATAGTTGCCCTCGTTATCCGTCACCACCGTGCGCGAAACGTTTTCATCCGTATCCGTGACGCGGACCGTCGCACCCGACACAATCGCCCCTGTGCCGTCCTGCACCGTCCCAAGAATCGTACTCTGGGTAGATTGCGCGTGGGCGACTGCGCTTGCGATTACTGCTGCGCCCACGGACGTGAGCGCTCCGGAAACACCCTTTCGACTGTTGCTGAAACGTTTCAAGAAAGCTCTACCTCATCTTCTTGCAGCCTGAGCTGCCAAGCCTTGTGACCTGCGTTCTTCGGCCTACAATCGCATCGTTGAGGCGAACCTTTGTGAGGGGACCGTGAAATTTGCGGACGTCTAGCGGCTTTGCAGGGAAGGTCCAGGTCGCGCACAGGTCTGCGTTACCGGAACGTTGATCCTCGGTTACAAATGGAGTGAAGCATCCGAGCAGAGCGGCGCTCGATCCGGTCGCAAGGAAGAAACGATAGTTGAATCGCCGCCCGCTCCCGCTTTGTATCTGGATCATTCGGATGGTGATTGCTGCCGAGTCAGACAGCGGCCGTGTCTTGCTCAGCGGCATGAACAGCCAGGGAAGACATCTTCGATGTCAACGCGTCCGCGTGCAGAACGCATTCGCGAGAAGACAGCGATCTCGAACCGTCAGCAGTCTATTCAGACTTAAAGATTTGGAACGCCGTTGCGACGGGGAATCCCAGGGTGCCCCTGCTATGAATGCAGCCGCAGGTGATTCTCCTTGAGCTCGGACAAGAGCGCTTCAATCTTATCTGCCTGTTCGAGCGAACGGAACCGGTCCTCGACCGTATCGCTTGTGACCATGGCTTGCATCGCTCTCGTGGACTCAGCAGCGATCTCGCCGGCAGCAACGGTAGTTTCCAGGCGGGACAGATCTGCTGAGCTCCTCCCAGCCGCCGCAAGCGACTGCTTCGAATTGCCTTTGCTCAAAGCCCGATTGCGGCGGTGCCGGGAAAGTAGAAGCTCAATACTGGCCTTGGTTTCGGTCAATTTCCCCTGCAGTTTCGCGTAGGCAGAGCGCAGCGTGTCCGCTTCGATCGCTTGCTCGGCATACTGCCGAGCAAAGCCCTCCGCAAGGCGCTCGTGGGAAAGGCTGCGCTCGAGCGCGGCCCGTGCAAGGTCGTCCTGCCCCTTGCCTACCGCGAGCTCAGCCTTGCGGCGCCACTCTGCCTGCCCTTCCTCATGCTCCCTTCGCTGCTTCATGAGGCGATGTTGATCGGCAATGGCTACAGCCACCTGCGTCTTCACTTGAAGAAGCTGGTTCTCCATGTCCAGGAGGATCTGCTTAGACAGCTTTTCAGGATCCTCCGCCTTGTCGAGCAGGTCGTTGAGGTTTGCGCGAAGCAGGGTGGAAACGCGTTCGAGGAGAGCCATACGGTGTTCCTTTCACCACGGTGGAGAGAAGCCGCGCACTCTGCGGCTTTACTGTTTCGTTTCTGGGTAGCTGGTTGTTTTGTCTTCCCGGGGCTTCATTGCTTTGACGTTAGCCATCAGCTCGGTCATCTTCATGCCACTGAGCGCCTCAAAGAGAGCCGGCACCTGGGCGGCCATCTTGGTCATGTCCCCGGTGAGCTTGCTGGCACCGGTGTTGCCATCCGAGCCGGTGGACACAATGGTGATTTTGTCGACATTGGCGAGCGGCTCGGCCATCGCGCGCACGACCTCCGCCATGTTGGTGATGAGCTTGTCCACGACCGCAGCCTGCGACCACTCCTGGTACGCCTCGGCCTTTACGTTCATCGCTTTGGCTTCCGCTGAACCCTTCTGGAAAATAATGTCCGCTTCCGCTTCGCCCTGCAGCCGCGTAATGGCAGCCTGCGCCTCACCGGCAGCGCGCGTGGCCGATGCCCGCCCTTCCGCCTCGATCGTCAGGCGTGCCTTCTCCGCTGCCGCGATGTTCTGAATACGGCGTGCTTCTACCTCCGATCCCTTGAGAACCGTCGACATCAACTCGGCTTCGTGGCGCAGGATCTCGGCCTGCTGCACCTTGATCTGCTGCTCCTTCTCGATCTGCAGAACCTTCACCTGCTCGGCGACAACCTGCTGCTGCATGACATTGGTCTGCAGCTCATACGCCTTGTCCGCCTGCGCTTCCTGCCGCCTTGACTGCTCGGTGTACTGTGCCTTCTGGATGTCTAGATCGCGCTGCGCTTCTGCCTGCTTGCCGAGCGACGCAGTTTCCGCAATCACGCGATCCCGGTCGCTCGCAGCCCGTGCGATCGCGGCTTCGCGCAACGCATTCGCCCGCCGGATGGCAGTATCCCGCTCGGCTTCCGCACTGGCGATCTCGGCGTCACGCCGGATCCGCGCCACATCCGGCCGTCCCATGTTCGTGATGTACTCGTTCTTATCGCGAACCTCACGGATCGTGAAGCTGATTACCTCCAGCCCCATCTTGCTCATGTCATCCATGCAGGTCGCGCGCATCCGCTCGGCGACCATTTCAGGTTCCTTGACGATCTGTTCCACCGTAAGCTGCCCGATGATCCCACGGAGATGCCCTTCCATCACTAGCCGGATCAGCGACTCGCGTTGATCTGACGTCTTCGACAGGAACTGCTCGGCCGCCGTGAGAATCGACTCCTCATCCGAGCGAACCTTGATCTGCGCGACCGCTTCCACCGTGACCGCCACGCCCTGCTTGGTGTAGAGGTCCTGCTGCGGCGCGACATCAAAGCTCATCAGCTCGAGCGTGAGCTCGCGATAGTTCTCAACGACGGGAAAAATCACGGCCGCGCCGGATTTGATCACACGAGGTTTGCGAAAGCCATAGACGATGATTGCCTGGTTCGGCGCAGCTTTGCGGAACAAGCGGCCGATAGCGAAGATCAGGGCGAGCGTAGCGACGGCGATGAGGCCGACGATGATGAAGATGACCTGCATGGGAATGTCCCTTTCGAGAGACAGCTAGAGGTTGGTCAGACGTGAGTCCTGGGGCAACTCATGCAAGGGGCGGACATACGCGATGCCGCGCTCGTAGCGGAGAACAACAACCTCGGTGTTTCGTGCAATGTGACATCCATCTTCGCTCCGAGCCGGCGCGGAACGGCGAGTGCCAGCCTGCGAAAATAGGATCTCTCCTATGCCCGTGGGAGCACGTACCTCATCCGAGACGCGGGCGAGCATGCCTTCCATGCGTGTCTCCTCGAGGCTAAGCACGCGTTCATGGGGTAAGAGCAGCCTGAAGATCAGGACGTACAACAAGAACGCCCCAACCGCTCCTGCGACGGCCGCCACCAACATGACGAGAAGGCCCGTCATGCTGCTAAATCGCCCAAGGAGATAGCCAACCCCACCGAACCAGCAGAGAAAGCCTGCCAGCGTGAAGCCGTTGACCGCCGACAGGTGACTCCCTCCGGCTTGGGCGTGGACATGCGTTCCATGCGCCGGAACATGACCAAGGTGAAGATGGCTGCCCCCTGTAAGCGCAGCCAGCAAGCTAAGTACCAGTCCGAGAACGAAGCAGACAAGGTAGAGCGTCATCATTTCTTTCCTCTTCCTTTCTTCGCGCCTGCCTTCGCTTTCGGCTTCTCCCCAAGCGGCTTACCTGCAGGTGTCGAAGCGGCGCCATCACTTGGCTCTAGAACCGCCATGAGGCGTGCGACCAGCTCAGGAGTCTTGAGAACTAACTGGAGCAGTAGAAGACACTGACGCGAGTCATCATGTTGAGCCAGAGCCAGCAAGGCTCGACAAAGCTGGGGATCGGCGCGTCCAAACCGCTCAGCGCCCGCAACCAGCCAAAGATCGAGCTTGTCCTCCGCGAGCGACTGTGCCAGCTCCGGTGTGCGGAACTCCGCCTGGTAATCCTCCGGGTCCTCCACCAGGTACCCGGGATGAACCTTGAAGAAACGCGCTAGTAAAAGGCGGGTGGTGTTCGTCAGGTGCGGCCGGGCACCCGACTCGATCTGCGATAGATAGGATTGCGAGACTGACTGCCCAGGTGAGTCTTCCGCGATCGCGCGGACAAGCTCCTGCTGGGTCATTCCTCGCCCAAGACCCCGAAGAGATCCCTCAACCTCGCGGAGGTACCGGATTTTCTCGGAAAGCTTCATATGCACAAGCGACATTGCAATCTGCGATGAGTATTACATATTGCGATGTATACGGGCAAAGCTTAGACCTGATTCGACCTATGTTCCTGCGTCGCGGGCTGCTGCAAAGCTGTCCGGATTGAGGCGCGGACGAACTATGTCTCAGGCCAGGTAATGCGAAAAGCATACTTCGCCTGCACAGACTCACCAAAAGAGGTACCGCAGAAACCATCCTTTGCGTCATAGCCGAGCCTTTAGCTGCATTAGTACATTCCGCCACGAAGAGGGTTCCCGGCGCTGAGCTTGTGTTGGGTCGACTGGATGTTCCGGAACTCACTTTCCTAACTAGAGGGCCTGTTATCCGAGGTCCGTTACGCCTTGCTTGAGCTCAGGAAGAATGCTCTCGCACCTCGAATGAAATGTGGAGAAGTGTTGAGATCCAGAATAGATAAGGGTAACCCGCCTCCATGTCTATCAAGATCGCAGGACTTGGCTGTGCGGCTTCGAGAAGCGCTGTAAGTCTAGTCGGTTCACTTGCACGTTACATTGACCTACGGGAGATACAATGAAAGCGAAAATCCTGACGTTAAGCGTCTGCGCAGCAGCGCTCAGCTTGAGCATGTCGACACCGCTTCAGGCCCAGAATGCTGCGGCCGCCTTCAGCGGATATAACTCGGCGTACCTAGTACAGAACGGACAGACGTTCTATACGACGACTATAGGCGGCACTGCGCCTGAACAAGAATGGCCCGAAGCCTTAGACATCTTCGCTGCCTTGGACGCCTACCGCTACACTCGAACCCAAGCTAATTTCAATCTGGTTACTTCTCTACTGAACAGTCTCACCTACTACAACAGTCCGGGGGGCCCGTTCGGAAATTGGCAGACGGACGGCTATGACGACAATCTGGAATGGATGGTCAACGCCTACCTGCAAGGCTATCTGCTAACAGGTAATTCTTCTTACTTGTCAGAGGCAGAAGATGGCTGGAACAATGCTTACAGTCAAGGATGGGATACTACATACGACAGTGGCGGCATCTGGGAAGAGATTCCGAAAGATGTGGCGAGTCCTGCCATTCCAACGAAGTGTTCTCTCGCCAACGACCCGTTCATCTGGGAAGGCGCGGAACTTACCTTGACAACTGGTGATGCATCTTATTTGCAAAAAGCTGAGATGGTCTACAACTGGATGCGTACTACCCTGGTGAATACAACCAGCAGCAACGACAACCTGGGCGCGCCGGGGCAGGTCAACGGATGCATCAGTGAAAACGGAACTCTTGGCGGTTCGGACAACATCTATGACAACGGAAGCTTTCTTGAGGCGGCGGTTCAGCTTTACAAAGCCACTGGTAATTCCGAGTATTCGAGCGACGCGCTACGAACCATTAACCACGTTATCGGTGAAGGCTCTACTATTCCGTACAGTGGCGGTGAGTCCGGTCACCAATGGGAATACTGGTTTACACGCGGCTTAAGTGATTACGCGACCGCGACTGGCACCTGGGGCACGTATCAGTCCTACCTGCAGGACAATGCCAACCAGGCCTGGAGCGAACGTAATACCACCTACAACATTACTTGGAATGACTGGTCGGCCGAGACAAACCTCTCCGGAGTTACCGGTAACACAGGGAACGACCCTGAAGAGATGTCGAGCGCCGCGGCTGTATGGCAGCAGCTTCCTCCTCCGGCACTTGATCTTTCTGGCACTTGGCAGATTCAGAATCTAAACAGCGGTCTGGCATTAAACGTGGATGGTGCTTCGACCAGCAATGGAGCGGCTATCATTCAGTACCCGTTCAGCAGCGGCGAAACCAATGCGGAGTGGACCTTCGTCCCCACCAGCGGCGGCTACTATCACATCCTGAACGTGAACAGCGGCGAAGCTATCAACGTAAATGCAGCTTCGGGTCAAGCAGGGGCTGAGATTGTGCAATGGCCGCCCGAAGGCATGAATCCCGGAAATGACCAGTGGTACGTGGTGGATAACGGCGACGGTACCTACTCGTTCTACAACTTGAATAGCTACCAGGCACTGGAAGTCCCCGCAAACAGTACGTCCTCTGGAACTCAACTCGACCAGTGGTTTGGCAACTTCGGCGCCAACCAGAAGTTTAAGTTGATCGCAGAGTAGGCGGCCAGGACGTTTCAGAAGTTTGTAACAGAGATCATCGTATGTGCCACTAGTTGAAGGGAACGGCTCTGTTTTGAAGTTTCAAAACAGAGCCGATCTCTCGACTCTCTCATAGCATAGTCAGACCAAAAGGACGATGCTCAATGGGCCTCCTAGGCAGCTTCACTCGAAGAGCCGCCGTTTGCACCAGAGCCCACCAGCATTCGTCTAGCCAGCAGAGTCAGAAAAATCGAGTTCACCTGCTTCCGTCTTTCATGCTCTGGTGGTCGGTGGGTGCGATATACAGCGTGGTCTCCAACCAGAGTGGCGAGACTTTTTCTGGAACGTTCCAGCAACAATCCCTATTTGCGATGTGTAGTGGCGAGTTGCACCGTTACAGCGCGCAACGATCAGCCAACACCGAGCCAAACGCGTTTGCCTTCCACCATGTAGTGCAGGTGGTAAATACCGTCGAGGCAGTGCTGGGGACATCCATCGATCGATGCGAGTAGGGACAGACGCGACCCCTGCCAGCGTAGCCAGTGTTGGGCGTAAATGCGCGTGTCGTCAGGACGGCTGACAAGAATGTCCGGCACGATCCTCGCTTCACGGCTATCTTCCGGCGAGAGCTACCCGCGTCACACTGTATTGGCTGATATTGGCCCGTGTCGCTAGCCAGATTGCTAACAAAGCTGGCTAGCTTGTCGACTCCGCTGCTCTGGCGGAGAGTGGGGGATTCGAACCCCCGATAGAGCTTTTGACCCTATAACGGTTTAGCAAACCGCCGCCTTCAGCCACTCGGCCAACTCTCCACGATTAGGCGCCGGGACGCGCGCGTACCCGGATTATAGCCCGAAGCACCGGAAGCTGGGCGCATGGACCGTAGCAAAGTGCATCACAACAGGATGTGACGCAAACGAGGCCTGCCGCCCGCTTGTCGCAAACACTCATTCAAGAGGGAGATTCGAATGGCTACATCGATACAGGAGAACGGGCCACAGACTGGCGTTGTGATCGGCTATTTCGCCACCGGCCATGAGGCACACCGGGCAATCAATCAGCTCGTCGATGAGGGGTTCCTGCCCAGCGAGATTGGCGCTGCGTTCCATACCGGTGCCCGCGCGGCGGCCAGCCACCAGAGCTCCGGTGAGGTATCCGAGAGCCGCCCGGTAGACGTCGGAGGCACGCTGCGTGAGGAGTTGGGCACCACCTTCCCAGGTGTCACCACGCAGAACACTCGGAGCAGCGGCAGCAGCGCCAACTCGGATTCGACCGTGATCCAGTATGCCGCCCTGGGTGGCGGTGCCGGAACGCCCTTTGATGGCGCCGGCAGGCCGAAGCCGATCTCGGGTAGTAGCCTGGTCAACACTGGTCTTCCTTCGGAGCTGAAAAGTGAGCTGCCTCATGACAGCGACCTACAGAGCCAGGGCGCCTCGAGCACTCTGGAGTCCTCCTACCGTGGTGACGCGACTTCAGCCTCTCCCGGAGATAGCGGAACCGTGCAGCGCGGGCATCTAGCATCAGAGCTCTCGGGGTCCGGCAGTGCGGTGACCGCTATGCCACACCAGGCTGACTCCCATCTTGCCGGTACGTCTGCCAAGGACGAGAGCTGGGGCAACAAGCTGAAGCACATCTTCGGCGGGTCTTCGGCACACAGCACGCAGCACGCCGGCAAGGATGATCTTCGCGCGGAGGTCAGGAAAGACTCGCAGGATTTCGGTACGGGCGAGGGCGACCTTGGGCTGAATAAGGCGGTACGCTATTCGCAGCCTGCTTTCGAGCGCTCCTTCTCAAGTTACGGCGTCCAGCCGGAGCATGCCCGTCACCTGTCGCACCGGATCGGGCAGGGTGGCGCGATCGTCACGGTACATGCGGCCGCTCGCTCAGCAGAGGCCGAGCGCATCCTGGAGGCGCACGGCGCCGATGTTCGCTTTGCCGGGACCACTGGACAAAGCGAGCTTTCGGACGATAGCCATGTCGAAGTGCTCGGCACGGTCGGCCGAGACTACCCCGGCTACTTTGACTAAGGCCGCACGTTCCTTCGGGGACCGTTCTGCTATGCTCCTTTGCGCGGCACTTTGACCTGGCTGACCTTCATCGCCTAGATCTGACCTGCCGCGCACCAGGAGGTTCCCCGTTTCGCTACCGCCTGACCCTTCGGCAAAGGGCCGCCTGCGCCTTGTCTCCCTCATCGCTGCAACTTATTTCATGGTCAGCGGCGGACCGTACGGGATCGAGGACATTCTCGGCGGTGCAGGGTATCGTGGCGCACTCATCATCCTGCTGCTGCTGCCCTTTGCCTGGACGCTACCTACCGCGTTAATGATCGGCGAGCTGGCCAGCGCGCTCCCCGAAGAAGGCGGTTTCTACGTCTGGGTGCGACGTGCTTTGGGGCCATTCTGGGGTTACCAGGAGGCATGGCTGTCCCTTTCTGCCAGCGTCTTTGACATGGCGATTTATCCCACGCTGTTCACGCTCTACCTGGGCCGGCTTGAGCCTGCGCTTACCGCGGGCTGGCATGCGATCGGCTGGGAGCTTCTGCTCATTGCAGGCTGCTGCGCCTGGAACCTTGCGGGCGCCCCTTCAGTCGGTCACGGTTCCATGGCGTTCTTCGTGGTGCTGCTCTCCCCCTTCATTGTCTTGATGGGGCTGGCAATGGTTCGAGGATTGCACCATCCCTCTTCGCACACTTTGTGGATAGCCGCACCAGCCGGCGGCAGTAACTTCGGTCTCGCGATGCTGGTCGCCATGTGGAATTACATGGGCTGGGACAATGCCTCTACGGTCGCGCAGGAGGTCGACAATCCACAGCGCCGCTACCCGAGAGCCATGCTATGGAGCGGAGCGCTTGTTGCGCTGACCTACGTGCTGCCTTTGGCATCGATCGCTTTCGCAGGCATTCCGGCCACGCAGTTTTCTACCGGCGCCTGGGTGGATGCGGCGCGCCTGCTCGGTGGCTCGTGGCTTGCGGTGGCCGTTGTAGCGGGCGGCATGTTGAGCGGGTTAGGTATGTTCAATGCGCTTACACTTTCGTACACGCGCCTGCCCATGGTGCTGGCCCAGGAAGGCCTGCTGCCGGGCTGGCTCGCCTCGCGCAACCGCCGCGGTGCACCCGTCGGGGCAACAGTGCTGTGCGGGGTCGCCTGGGCGCTCGCGCTTAGCTTTAATTACGAGCGGCTGATCTCCATCGACCTGGTCCTTTACGGCTCAAGCTTGGTGCTGGAGTTTGTCGCCCTGCTCACGCTCCGCATACGCGAGCCTGCGCTTCCGCGACCTTTCCGCATGGGTCCGCTGCCTGTTGCAGCGGCATTATCTACGATGCCAGTCGCCCTGGTCGCCTATGCACTCTGGGCAGCGCGCGGTGAAACGCTGCTGCACCTGCCCGCGCTTGCGTTCGGCGCCATGGTTGCGCTGGCAGGTGCTGCTGCTTACGGCTTCTCGCGCCACAGCAGGCGTGTCTCAAGAACAATAGTTCCCGAGTGAAGCAGGCAAGCGGCGCCTGCTACTTTGCCGCGCCTTTGTTTGCAAGAAAGTTCTCGGCAGCTTTGGTCACGCGCTGCTTGGCATACTCGGCGTCATGCCAGCCATGTACTTCCACGCGCTTGCCTTCCAGGTCCTTGTAGATAGAAAAGAAGTGCGTGATCTCGCGCAGGATATGCGCATAGATTTGGGTGAAGTCGCTGACCTCGGCATATCTTGGATTGTTTCTGCCGACGGCGAGAATCTTCTCATCAAGCACGCCTTGGTCGAGCATCTCGAGCACACCGATCGGCCGCACCTGCGACAGGCAGCCACAGAAGGTCGGCTCATCGACCATCACCAGCACATCCAGTGGATCACCGTCCTCACTCAACGTGGAAGGGATGAACCCGTAATCGCCTGGGTAATGGACCGGCGAGTAAAGATTCCGGTCCAGCTTAAAGACGTGCAGCTCTTTGTCGTACTCGTACTTGTTTACACCATCGGCGGGAATCTCAATGACCGCATTCACAACATCGGGACTCTTGTCGCCGACTGGCAGCTCCAAATAATTGACCATTTTATTCCTGTTCCGTCGAAGTTTTTTGTGAGAGCCCTGTGTTATCTACCCGCCCGGTTTGGATGCAGAAGCCGCGCGTGATGCGTTTATAATCGGGCACGATGAAGGCTCATGTCTACGTGGTGTCCCGGAGAACCGTTCTCGATCCGCAAGGACAGGCGATCCACAATGCACTTACAAAGCTGGGTCACGCCGGGGTATCCGATGTCCGTCAGGGTAAATACTTCATCCTGACCTTGAGCGATTCACTCGATGCAGCAGCAGCACAGGCCGAGGTCCAGCGCATCGCCTCAGAGGTACTAACAAACCCCGTTATGGAAGAGTTCTCCTTCCGGCTCGACTAAGAACGCAGTCCGCTGCTCCAGCTTGCATCCGACTCTGGCTGCGATCCGCCGCATGTGAGTCTGCTCCGCGCCTACAATACGTTGCATGTGCGGCATCGTTGGATGTGTAGGTACGCAGTCCGTCGTCTCTGTCATTGTGGACGGCCTACGCCGTCTCGAGTACCGCGGCTACGATTCCGCTGGTATCGCAGTGGGCTCACGCCACGCTGCAGCGCTGTCTTTGCGACGTGCTCCCGGCAAGCTGCGGCACCTGGAAGAAGCCATCCAGGCGCACCCGATTGAAGGAACCTACGGTATCGGGCACACCCGCTGGGCAACTCACGGCCGGCCTACCGAAGAGAATGCACACCCGCACCGCGACTGCACCGGGCGGATCGTCGTGGTTCACAACGGGATCGTCGAGAACTACCTGCGGCTGAAAGCAGAGCTCCAGGCCCAGGGGCATACCTTTCTCACTGAAACCGACACCGAGGTGATCGCGCACCAGATCGAGCAGGAGCTGCGTGAAGGCGCAGCGGGCCTTGATGAGTCTGCCCTGCGGGAGGGCGCAGTTGATCTCGTCCAAGCTGTGCAGCGCGCGGTCCGGCGCCTGACCGGGGCATTTGCGATCTCGGTCATCTCGGCCGACGCTCCGGATACGATTGTTGTCGCGCGCATGGGACCGCCGGCGGTGATCGGCATAGGGGAAGGCGAGTACTTCGTCGCTTCCGACGTGCCCGGCATCCTGCACCACACACGCGAGTTCCTCTTCCTTGCGGATGGAGACATGGCTGTGTTGACTCTCGGGGGCGTCGCGCTCTCGGACTTCGACGGCAATCCAGTCAAGCGGCCGATCACCCGCGTGCTCTGGGATCCCATTCAGGCGGAAAAGGGCGGCTACAAGCACTTCATGCTCAAGGAGATCTTCGAGCAGCCCCGCTCCGTTCGCGACACCACGCTTGGCCGTGTCTCGCTGGAAACTGGACGCGTTTTTCTCGAACAAATGGAGATCAGTCCGGAAGAGTTTCGCTCCGCTACGCGACTCTACATCGCCGCCTGCGGCACCAGCTGGCATGCAGCAACGGTCGGCAAGTTCATGATCGAGCGTCTGGCCCGCCTGCCGGTCGAGGTGGACTACGCCAGCGAGTATCGCTACCGTGACCCGATCCCGGACCCGCATGCGCTTGGTTTGCTCATCACGCAGTCGGGCGAAACGGCAGATACCCTCGCAGCACAGCGCGAGATGATCGCAAAGGGCTCAAAGACGATCGCCATCTGCAATGTAGTCGGCGCGGCGGTCGCGCGCGAAGCACAGGGCGTGATCTATACGCATGCTGGCCCGGAGATCGGCGTAGCCTCGACCAAGGCGTTCACCGCGCAGCTGACGGCCCTGTTTGTGTTCGCCCTCCACCTGGCGCAGGTGCGCGGCACCATCGCCGAAGGCGAGAGCCGTCGGCTGGTGAGCGAACTCGCGCTGCTGCCGGGCAAGATCGAAGCCATCCTGCGCACCGTTGATGCCGAATGCGAGAAGCTGGCTAAGATCTACTCGAATGCGCGGGACTTTCTCTTTCTCGGTCGAGGCATCCACTACCCTATCGCCCTCGAGGGTGCGCTCAAGCTCAAGGAGATCTCTTACATCCATGCGGAGGGTTACCCGGCGGGCGAGATGAAGCATGGCCCGAATGCGCTGATCGATGAGACTCTTCCGGTGGTCTCCATCGCAACCCGCGATACCAATGACCCGGGTTCCATGATCCGCTATGAGAAGTCGCTGTCCAACATTCAGGAGGTCACGGCACGTTCCGGCAAGGTCATCGCGGTCACAACTGAGGCAGACGACCAGGAGTTTGATCGGGCGGCGAGCGAACTTGCCCTTCTGGTTGATCATGTTCTGACCATCCCGCCAGCGCCGGAGCTGCTGCTGCCGGTTCTGGAAGTCGTCCCATTGCAACTGCTCGCGTACCACATCGCCGTACGGCGCGGCTGTGACGTTGATCAGCCACGCAATCTGGCAAAATCCGTCACCGTGGAGTGATAGCACGAGAAAAGCTGAAAAGCTTCATCCCTACCCTAGCGTCCAGGCAGAAACAACTGGCACTCCTGTTGCATCGGATAAAGGAGACCCGACCGCTTCCAGGTCGCGAGTCGACGCTTCCATCCAAGATCTTCGGAGATCCAATGCGCACACACGCGACCGCTTCTTTACTCGCCTCAGCCGGCCTGCTTTTGGCGACCTGCCTGCTCCAGGCCCAGAGCACGCCAGTCCAGACGGGTCAGGCCGGCTTCACTGACTACTCGAAGCAGCAGCCAGGACTCGTCCACCACATCACAGTGTCGGATCTGCCACAGCCATACGCAACGCCCGGCGTGGATGCCGGTTCAGACCTGATCCCAAGGCCGGCAGATGCCTGGCCGAAAGCTCCAGCCGGTTTCACTGTTACCCAGTACACCACTGGTCTTGATCAGCCTCGCCTCATCCGCACCGCACCGAATGGCGACCTTTTCGTCGCCCTCTCCTACAGCAACAAGATCATGGTCTTTCGCGGCGTCGGCCCGGACGGCAAGCCGAAACAGTCGGCCACCTTCGCCGAGAACCTGAGCCAGCCGTTCGGCATCGCCTTCTACCCGGCAAAGAACCCGAAGTACGTTTACATCGGCAACACTGACTCGGTTGTTCGCTTCCCTTACAAGGACGGCGACATGACGGCGAGTGGGCCGGCCGAGAAGCTGACCGACCTGCCGGGCGGTGGTAAGCTGCGCGGCGGCGGACACTGGACCCGGGATATCGCCTTCTCTGCCGACGGTAAGCGGATGTTTGTCTCCGTCGGCTCTCACTCCAACGTGGACGACGCGGATACGCACCCGGCTGAGTTCCACCGCGCCGACGTGCTCGAGTTCACGCCGCAGGGCAAATTCGTCAAGATCTACGCCTCCGGTATTCGAAACTGCGTGGGTGAGGCGGTGCAGCCGGGTACAGGCGAACTGTGGTGCTCAACCAATGAGCGCGACATGCTTGGTGACAATCTGGTTCCGGATTACATCACGCACGTTCAGGAAGACGGCTTTTATGGCTGGCCGTGGTTTTACATGGGCGGTCCTTCTGGCGGCAAGCAGGATCCGCGCCTTGAGGGTAAGCACCCTGAGCTGCAGTCCAAGGTGATCACGCCGGATGTCCTGCTGCAGCCGCACTTTGCTTCGCTTGAGATGACCTTTTATGAAGGCAATGAGTTCCCGAACCAGTACAAGGGCTCCATCTTCGCGGCCGAGCACGGCTCCTGGAACAAGTCCCACCGTGCCGGGTACGAGGTCGTGCTCGCACCGTTGCAGAATGGCAAGGCCACCGGCGAGTTCGAGGATTTTCTTACGGGCTTCGTCACTCCGGAAGGAAAGGTCTGGGGTCGGCCTGTCGGCGTCACGGTGGCAAAGGACGGTTCACTCTTTGTGACCGATGACGGTTCGGGCTCGATCTGGCAGGTACGCTATACCGGTGGAGCTCAAAGCGCGGATGCCGCCCAGGCGCCCCCGTCGACTCAGGCGAGCCGCTAGCCAGAGACTCAGCAGCAAGCGAAGATTGCGTCCGGCCTCTTTACGAAGGAACGGCGAAGAGCTCTGCTCTTCGCCGTTCCTTGTTGCCGCAGTTCACTCCGGCCTTGATTGCGCGGGTAGGGAAGACAACCGCCGACCGTGGACGAAGCTACATGGCCCGGTCCACAGCCAGCTACATTACGTTGGTAATGAAGACCGACTGTTTGCTCATCCTGATGTAAGCAGCAGCGCCATAACCTAGAGCGGTAGCGCTACTCCCATCTGGAGAACATCGTGGCTATAGGCGCACTCCCTCTTACCTCAAAGGTAGAGACTCGGACTCTGACCGAGGTACCAGCACCCGCGAAATCCAACCGTTACTACCGGCCGGAACTGGATGCACTTCGCTTCTTTGCTTTCCTGTTTGTACTGATGCGCCACGGAATCGTAGTGGATCGGGCTGGCTCATTGAAGCTGCACCATCCGTGGATCGCGGCTGCGGTGACGTATGTGCAGGGCTGTGGCGGCTTCGGGCTGTCCTTGTTTTTCTTTCTCAGTTCTTTCCTCATTACAACCCTGCTTCTGCTGGAGCTGAGGAAGACAGGAACCGTCAGTCTGCGTAGTTTCTATGTGCGCCGCATGTTGCGGATCTGGCCTCTCTACTTTGGCTTTCTTAGCTGCATGTTTGTTCTGGGACAGTTCTGGTCGCCTGCACACTTCAGCTGGCATGGCCTGATGGCGTTCTTTCTCCTATCTGGAAACTGGTACGCCATCGCTGTCGCTACAATCCCAGAGACTGTGTCCTTCCTGTGGAGTATCTCCATCGAGGAGCAGTTTTACCTTATCTGGCCTACCGTTTTGCGCAAGGCGACACCCCGGGGCGTGAATGTTTTCTGTTCAATACTGTTTGCCGTTGCCTTACTGAGCATCCTGGGCACGGCTGCTCTCGGCTACCCACTTAAGGACATCTGGTTCAACAGTCTTACGGAATCTATCTTCTTCGCAGCTGGCGGGCTGCTTGCGATCCGCTGCGGCTTGACGGAGCAGAGAAAGTCCGGGCCCTTCGCCGCGTTATACCTCGCACTCGGTTTTGCTGCCTGGATCGGGGCTGAGATCCTGGCCGGGCCGGATCCCATCAACGCGAGGGTCTCCGGAGTAGTCGCGGTAGCAATTTACTTTTTGGTGGCTGCCGGATGCGGAAGCATGCTGTATGGCTTTCTGAAGCTACCCCGCTTTTTCATACGACCTTCCCTCGTGTATCTAGGACGCATCTCCTACGGCCTTTACGTTTTTCATGGCCTGTGTCTGATGTTGGTGCCCCGTCTCCTGGGCAAGCATTTACCCCACGGTGGCCTGTGGCTGCTTCTCGTACTCGGAAGCGTCATCCCCATGGCCGCGCTCTCCTATGGGCTGTACGAGAAGCCATTCCTCAAGCTCAAGGGACGCTTTGAGGTCGTGCACTCGCGGGCCGCTTAGTTCAAACGTTTCATAACGGAGTTAGCGAAGGATCGGGGGCCATCTGCCGGTCCTCTGAGCTCTCGCACTAAGCGAAGGAGATACGTGTGTCTGCAACCGTGATGACCCATGAGGCACCGGCAAGAACAGGAAGCGCCAAGGAGCCTTCGCGTTTCTATCGGCCGGAGCTCGACATGCTTCGCTTCGTTGCATTTTTGGCCGTGTTCTTCCTGCACGGCGTAGCATTCAGCCCTCACGGCGTTCTGAGGGCGCACCCAGCGCTCGTCGACGCCGTCACCGCCTTTCGATCTATGGGCAGGTTTGGGCTGTCGTTATTCTTTCTGCTGAGCTCGTTCCTTATCACCACGCTGCTGCTGCTGGAACAGCAAAAGACCGGAGCGGTGCATCTACGCAGCTTCTATGTAAGACGC
This sequence comes from uncultured Acidobacteriaceae bacterium, assembly GCA_964245435.1. GTDB lineage: Bacteria > Acidobacteriota > Terriglobia > Terriglobales > Acidobacteriaceae > EB88. The sequence continues at coordinate 111,564 of CAXTMF010000004.1, read as the reverse complement.
ATCCTGCGTATCTGGCCGCTGTACTTCGCTTATCTGTTTATTACCTACGTGCTTGGGCTTTTCTGGAGTCCATCTCATTACTCTCCGGCTGCACTGTTGTGCTATAGCTTCCTTTCAGCAAACTGGTACCTGGTCGTATTCAGCGGCAAGATCGTCGGAACCATCGCTCCTCTCTGGAGTATCTCCGTAGAAGAGCAGTTTTATCTGCTCTGGCCCTCTCTCGTAGGCAAGATGAACGCCAAGGCCATCAAAACCTTCAGCCTGGTACTCTGCGGCGTAAGCCTTCTGGGCGTCTACCTGCTGGCAAAAGCTGGCTCGAACACAGCACAGCTTTGGTTCAACAGCGCGTCGGAGATTATCTTCTTCGCGCTTGGTGCCTTGCTTGCCTTGCATTTCGGACTCAAGGAACAGACGAAGTCACTCGCGAAAGCCGGCGCCGGAACGGGTCTTTGTCTACTCTCCTGGTACCTCGCTGTGCGGCTCGGATTCACGCATGAGGGCGTGGCTGCACATACCTGGCCAATTGTTTACGCCTTCGGTGCCCTCGGTGCGGGAAGCCTGCTCTGGGCATTTCTGCATCTGCCGCACATCTTTCTTCGCAGAGAGCTCGCTTATCTCGGTAGAATTTCCTACGGTCTCTATGTCTTTCACGGCCTTCTGCTAGTTGCCGGCGAGCACGTCCTCCTTGATCGGTTCCACATGCGTCACTCGTGGATCGTCATCATCTTCGCGCTGACCATCGCAAGCGCGGCGGTGTCATACGAGTTCTTCGAAAAGCCATTCCTGCGTTTGAAGAGTCGCTTCGAGCTCGTTCACTCTCGCACGGCGTGAAGCGGCCAATGGGAAAGCCGCCTCGACAGCGAGGCGGCTTTCTAGAGAGACCGAGATTAGATATGCATAATCTCAGCTTCCTTCTTCTTACTTAGCTCATCGAGCCGCTTGATCTCGTCGTCGGTCAGCTTCTGTACCTCGTCCAGAGCGCGCTTCTCTTCGTCGCCGGAGATCTTCTTCTCCTTGCTCGCTGCCTTGATCTGCTCATTCGCGTCGCGCCGGCTGTTGCGGGCTCCGGTCTTGTGCTCCTCAAGGATCTTACTCAGCTGCTTCACGACATCACGTCGCCGTTCTTCGGTCATCGGCGGCACCGGGATGCGGATGACCTTGCCATCATTGGACGGGTTGAAGCCATGCTCCGGCGAGCGCAGCGCCTTCTCGATTTCGCTGATCATGCCGTTGTTCCACGGCTCCACCACCAGCGAGTTTGCATCGGGTGAGCGAAGCTGCGCGACGGCGCTCAGGGGCGACGGTGTCCCATAATTGTCAACGCGTACGTTGTCGAGCATTTGTACGCTGGCTCGGCCGGTGCGCAATGACTGCAGGTTGTGCTGGAAGTCGGCAACCGATTTCTCGAGACGGGTTTTAAGCTGCTGGTGCGTCTCTTTGAGCGCTGGCGTGGTACCCAGGGTGGATGGGGGCATGCTTCAGATCCTGTATGCGATCGCTTCGCGGGTGTAATGAGCCATTGTACCCGTCAGATAACGCCCAGGCTTGGCCAGCCTGGGCGCGCCTTAAGCCGCACGCAAGACTTCGGCTGTTTACGGAACCGTGATGACTACTTTACCCACCTGCGCGTTTGAGGCCAGATACGCGAACGCTTCGCGAAACTGGTCGAACGGGAAGGTCTTTGCAATGGTCGGCTTGAAGCGCCCGTCTTCAAGCCGCTCGACCGTGTACTGCTTCGCCTTTGCGAACTCTTCTTTGTTCTGGATGACCTCGACGATGCTGGAACCATGGATACGCAATCTCTTTCCAAGAAATTGCATGAGCGAGAACGCTGCCAGCTCCGGAGAAAGCACGCCATACAGGTAGATCGTGGCGCCCGGAGCAGCTGCAGCTACCAGCTTCTCCAGAAAAGGTCCGCCTACCGGATCATAAACGATACTTGCCATCTTGCCACCGGTAATTTCCTCCACGCGCGCCGGCAGGTCCTCCTCATCGGTCGCGACGACGTAGTCCGCTCCCTCAGCGAGCAATGCTTCCCTCTTGCTGCCACTTCGGGTCGTTGCGATCGAAATGCCGCCCTCGGCTTTCACAATTTGGATAGCGGCAAGCCCAACGCTGCTGGAGGCTGCCGTAATCAGCACAAAATCTCCCTTGTTGATGTGGGAGTTCATCACCAGGGCGCTGTAGGCCGTGAGATACTGCATCCAGACGGCAGCGCCTTCAGCCGAGGACAACTTGTCAGGGAAGGCCGCGAGCCGGTCGGCAGGCACGACGGCCTGCTCACCCAGGGCGCCGAACTTATTCATGGAATACCCGGGCACGGTCGCCAGCCGTCTGCCTATGAATGAAGCGTCTACACCGGGTCCCACGGCTTCAACAACGCCGGCAACCTCATAGCCGATACGCGACGGCAGCTCGGGCTTTTCAAAGTACTGGCCGGCTAGATACAGCAGCTCAGCCCTGTTCAACCCAACAGCCTCCACACGCATCCTGGCTTCGCCTTCAGCCGGATCGCGAAGTGCTTTGTCCTCGAGCTTCAGCTTTTCCGGGCCACCCGGCGCTTCAAACACAACTGCTTTTGGCATGACTCACCTCACTCATTTGGATGAGCAGCCTGCAGGAAGGTTCCGGTTCGTATTGGAGCTGCCTGGCCTGTTTGCAGACGAGAGTGTCGAAGCTTACGAAAACATCTAGAGAGTGCGTGAGAACGCGGCAGAGTCAGGCCGTCTGCGCTGCTCCAGCCTGCTCGTGCGCGTGATAGCTCGAACGCACCAGCGGACCACTCTCCACATGGCGAAATCCCATCGTCATAGCCTCTTCCTTCATGTACGCGAACTCCTCCGGCGTATAGCAGCGGGCCATCGGCAGGTGATCGCGAGACGGGCGAAGATACTGGCCGATCGTCAGTACGTTGGTCCCGACCGCTGCCAGGTCGCGGTAGACCGCCAGCAGCTCGTGCATCTCCTCCCCAAGCCCGACCATCACACCCGACTTCGTCACCATCCCCGGCGCCAGCTCCTTCGCAAAGGCGAGCAGCCGCAGCGTCCGCTCGTATCGGGCACCCGAGCGCACCGCGCGGTAGAGCCGCGGGACTGATTCTGTGTTGTGGTTCAGGATCTCCGGTCGCGCCTCGACAACGGTGCGGACCGCACGCTCATTCCCCTGAAAATCAGGGATGAGCACCTCGACCTGGCAGCCCGGCGCTCGCTGGCGGATCTGCTCGATCACCTCCGCGAACATACGCGCTCCACCCAGTACATCGTCATCGCGATTTACGCTGGTGATAACGGCGAATTTGAGTCCAAGCTGCGCTACAGCGTCGGCGACGCGGCGCGGCTCATCGAGATCGATCGGCTCCGGGCGACCTTTTGGCACAGCGCAGAATCCGCAACGTCGTGTGCACAAATTGCCGAGCATCATGAAGGTCGCGGTGCGATGGCTCCAGCACTCGCCGATGTTTGGGCAGTGCGCCGACTCGCAAACCGTGTGCAGGTTGAGCGAGCGCGCCAGTTTCTTCAGGTCGTGGTAGTTTTCGCCCACCGGGGCACGTGCCTTCAGCCACTCGGGCTTTGGGCTGGCCTTGCGTACCGACAAGTCAATCTGCACCAGGGGCTGCGCCTGACTTAGAGGGGGATGCTCAGCCTGGCTTGGGGCCGGACGGAATGTTGCCATGGCATTCAGTGTACCGGCACGTTGGTGGCCCATGCCAAAAGAGGGAGGCCGGCAATCCCAGTGAACAAGTCAGCTGGGAGAGGCCGGCCTCCGTAGGCAGGTCAGCGTGAGATTGTCCGGTACATTACTCCGTTGCGCATGATGAGCACCGGAGCGCCCGGAGGAGGCGGAAGGTAGACCGGTGGAGCCGGCGGCAAGTAGCCGTAAACGATTGGGCGTGCTGGCGGAAGCGGTGTCACGGGCTGGTCGTAGGTGACTGGAGCGCGATGGATGAGGCCGGAAGCATCCCGGGGCAGATCTGGCGTCGCCGGCACGCCAAAATCGTCCATGATCTTGAGCGTTAGCCGGGTTTCTTCCTTCAGCGTGGGCCGCGGGCCACGACGCGGCAGGTTGATTAAGTCGATCGGCCAGAGTATCGGGATCGACCACTCGACGATGTCGCGGACCGGATGCCCTTTGCCGTGGATCCGGCCTTCCTTGTCGACCGGGTAGCCTGGCACGTAGACGACCTTGGCCGACACAGGAATCACTGTGTCCGGCTGGATGATCATGCGGTCAAACTTGAGCTCCATCCAGCCTTTGCCGACCAGGTGGCCCGGGTCCTTGTAGTCCTCGAAGCGGCCCTCTAGGTAGCTGCCGTAGGGCAGCGTCGAGCGCCCGTACAGCTCGACATGGCTGATCTGGCAGAGAACCGGGTCGCCAACGTCCGCAGTCTTGGACGAAAGTTTCGGCTCGGAAACGGTGCACTGGACAAGCGAACCGGCGGGTATCAGTTGTTCTGCGGCGTGGCCAATGCCCGGAGCGGCAAGAAGAAAGAGAGCGAGAAGCGTGCCCTTCATGGGGTCTCCTGAGAGGCAGGCCCGTAGAGAGCGGGCCCGGTAACTTGTTCATCTGGCTCACCGCATTGCTGCGGCAAATGAAGGGGGGTTTGTCGTACCCCGGTCGAACAGAGGACTCTTGCTCCGGGACAACAGCATGCCGTGTTCACAGGCAATCGTCAATGGCAGAAACAGCCCATCCCATGAAGCCAACAAGCGGCATCAGGCTTTCGGGGGTGAAGGCAGTTCTGCCTGATGCTTTCCACGTGCAGTAAACACAGGTCGTCTCTGCTACGTACCCTGGCTCACATTGGCCCACGCTATGCTGGCGGTATGGCATGTCTTTTTTGCAGGATGGTGGCAGGCGAGATCCCGGTGACCGCGCTCTACTCGGATGATCGCGTGCTCGCGTTTCGAGACATCGCTCCGCAGGCTCCAGTGCACTTTCTCGTCATCCCGCGCGTTCACCTCATCTCGCTGGCACATACGGCCAGTGAACATGCACCGATGCTGGGGCATATGCTCGCAGTCGCGGCACAACTTGCGGCGCAGCAGGGGCTGCAGAACGGCTTTCGCACGGTCATCAACGCAGGCGCAGACGGCGGCCAGACTGTGGATCATCTGCACGTGCACATCCTTGGTGGACGCGCCATGGGCTGGCCACCGGGCTAGCCTGCGATCTCTCCCGGAGCCAAAAGGCGGTAGAAGAAAAGGCCCGCACGCGCGGGCCTTTGGTGAGCAAGTACTTCTCGCTTCCGCGACTACGCCTCGACCATATCCTCGGCTTCGTCAAAGCCGTGCCGGCGCAACAGGTTAGGCAGATTCTGTGAGAATGCCGACCGCGGCATCACGGAGTCGCACCCGGCTTCGATCGCTTTCAGCTTCAGGTCGCCTTGGATATGTTGGAGAAAGCCGATGATTGAGGTTCCGCGTTTGAGCTTGGCCTTGAGCTTTGGGATCGCGCTGAGCGGCTTGGCATTACCGTTATTCAGGTCGAAGACAATCAGCGAGGGACGCTCTGCCTCGGGGGCCTCCGTGATCGCTGCCAGAGTCTCTTTCTCGGCTTTCGAGAACTGGATCTTGATGCCGAGCTTGCGCGCTGCTTCCTGCATCTTTGCAACGACAAACAGATCCTCAATGAAGCAAATGATGCGGGTTGGCGAGTCAGCACGCTGTACCAGTGCAGGCTCCATGTCAAAGGAGTCGTTTCGCCCGTTCACATTTCCATTTGCATTGCCGTTGCGGTAGTCCAGTGTCGAGGGCGGACCATCCGCGATGTTGCCGTTGACCGCACGGTACGAGTGATCCATCGGTCCGACAAAACTGGTGGGGCCGCGTCGTCCAAATTTCCCCTTGCGCCGGCCATTTCCGTTGCCGTTGTTGTCCTGGAAGGGTTCGGAGCCGAAACCGCCGCGTGCGCCCTCGCGGTTGCCATCCGCACCTTCGCTGCGAGCCTTCCAGGTGCCGTTCTGCCGGCCCTGGCGAGGACGGTTCTGCCCACTGCCAGCCGGCGGCTGTGGCGCGCCGCCGCGCTTGCGTCCATTCTTGCGCTTACCGCCCTGAGGGTAATTGGGAGACTGCTGACTGCCGGATGGCTGGCCACTGCTTTGCTGCTGGGGAGCAGACGGGGCTGTCGCAACTGGGGCGACTCCCGAGACTGGAACTGCTGCTCCGTCTTCGCCAGCGGACTGGCCATTTGCCGCCGCCGCGGCGACTCCAGGGCCCTTGCCTTTTCGTCGCCGCCTGCGCCGTCGGGTGCTGTTCCCTGCGCCGCCAGCTGCCTGCCCGCTACTTTCTACGCTTGCCTGCGCCGGAGCAGCCACGCTCGAAACGCCATGCCCATCATCCCCATAGTGAGAGGTGGGCTCAGTTTGCTCTGTGCTCATTCGTGCACGTCCTCGTGCGTACTCTGCTGCCCTGTCGCAAGGGCCAGCAGCCACTGTTCTTCTTGCTTTCCGCTGCTTCTTGTAGCCGCGCATGCCTGCGGCAGGGAGCCTTCAGACGAGTCGGTCTCGCGTGCTGTTCTGACGATCTTCTCTCACCGTTTGACGCGGTCGACGCAAACCGGAACAGATACGAACCGGTAAAGCCCGCGAGCAAAGCTTGCGTGAGGCAAACCTTGCTGCTGCCTTGCGTAGCACTGCGATTGCTACCATCAGCCATGCCGGCGAGCAGCCCGGCTCCGCATGAACCTGATCTTCAGCCAGCGAGCGCTTTCGCATCAGCCGCCGAAGCTTTGGTTAAACCCGATACTAACCCGACTTGCTTCAGCATCGCAACTGCCGATTACAGGCGGGCACCAAAGCGGTGTGGATTTCCGCCGGCTCGCGAGGCCGGCATCTGCGCAGAGGCACAGCATAACGCCCACAGCTCAAGGGCCGGACTGCGGGGCACCCACTTTGTTCGCGGCACAGGAGTGCGGAGCATGCGGGTGAATGGAGGCGCTCACTGGCGGAGCAGCACGGCTGCGCCCTGGAGGTTGTCCATCTTCAACTGGCGTATGAGCTCGATGAGCGAATTGCGGACGAACGGGTCGTGCTCGACGGCGCGGGAGAAACACTGAACAACGTGGACCAGGTGAGCCTCGGAAAATTGTTCGCGGTGGCGAGCCGCGACGCCGATCAGCAGGGCTTCGAGCCATGCGAACTGGGCAACAAGCAGCAGGTACTCGTCAAACAGCGAGCGTGGAGCTTTGCCGAGGCTGCTTTCGCGGCCGAAGGGAAACAGGTTCGAGAAAACGTAATTGAGCAGGTAGTTTTCAAGAACATACGGACGACTCCCGAGAAAGGGCTGCCAGTGTCGGTCATCGGCAGCAAGGTAGCGGTCGACATCTGTGATGGAGATCGGAACGTCGTCGGTGCCAGGCTCCGCTGAATCGGGCGAGGTGAGGCCTTCGACGAAAAGCCAGAAGGCGTCCTGAAAACGCCGGCCGCTCCCTTTGTCCGAGGCGCGCTCCTGAGAGAGCTTCCAAACGATGCGGAGCTTGAGTTCAGGTTGTCGGGGCCACGCTTGGAGCTCGTCGCGGAGCAGATTTCCGTCGACGGCCATCTGGTGCTCTTGGAGGATCGCTGGGATTTCAGCCTGCGCATCGGCAGAAGAAACCTCGTGGAGGCGCAAACACAGCGAGCCGATGAGGATGAGGCGTTGCCATATGGGACGGCGACGGTCCTGGATCATGCAGAGAATGAGCAAGCGAATGGCGTGGAAGGCTTCGTACGGCTTGGCCGGGATCTCGCTCATTGTTTCCGCAGGTTCAGCTTCGGGCTGTCCGCTTCGCAGCTGCTCTGTTCTGCGCCGCTCGGTATCGAACCCAATGATGAAGTCGGTGCGAAATGGCCCAGAGGCAAGATCGCCCTGGAAGGACAGTAGGTCCGGATTGAGCAGGACCAGGCGGGCGGCTTCCGGGCAGGAGAGCACGAGCGAGCCCTCGATACGGCCGTTGACTCGGTTGAGTGCGCGCGGATAGACCGAGCAAGTAGTGGAGAGCAGCTGGGCACCATAGGTCTGCTGGATGGAGCAGAGACGCTCAGCGGAGAAAAATGGGCAGAAGCCGGAGCGGGCCAGGTCGATCTGGGCGAAGCGAGACTCGGCCTGTTGCGCGGGCAGAACAGGAGTGATGTGGAGCAGGACGGCCTTGCCGAGGGGCTCGAGCGGAAACTGACGGTAGCGCGCGTAGGTGGCGCGATCGAGCGGTATGGGCCAGCCGCGGCAGCAAGTGTCTTCGCACTCGGGGCCGATGCACCGGAAATGCGCGGCGTAGGTAGGAATGCTCATAGGGCGTGAACCGTCCAGAAGAATAGACGGCTTGTGCCCCCTCGAAGGGAGGACAGCCGGCGAAGCAGACTTGCGCCTCCTTGAAAGCGGTTGGGCAGCACTTCCTCGAAAGACCGCTTGTCTCTCATTCCGCCGAAGGCTCCACTTCGGCAGCCGCCCGGCTGCCTTGCCCTTGCTGGGAGGATGCCTCGCTGCGCTGCTCCCACTCGAGCAGTGCCCGCTTGCGCTCCATGCCCCATCGGTAGCCAGTCAGCGATCCACTGCTGCCGATCACCCGGTGGCAGGGCACAAGCAGAGCTGCAGGATTGCTGGCGCAGGCCCGCGCCACAGCGCGGCTGGCTTTCGGGTTCCCGATCGCGCAAGCGATCTCTGCATAGCTGCGCGTCTCGCCGCGAGGAATCGCTGCGAGCGCCGACCATACGCGGGCTTGAAAGGCAGTAGCCCGGAGATCGAGCGGAAGCTCACGCGCTCCGGCTCCCTCCTGGATCGCCTCGAAGACAGTCCGGAGCTGCCGTTCGACCAAAGGGTCCGGCTGGATCTCGGCGGCCGGGAAGCGCCGGCCCAACTCCGTCGTCAGCTCGTCTGCGCTCTCGCCCAGCAACACAGCACAGATGCCGCGTGCGGTGCTCGCCACAAGGGCCAGGCCGAGTGTCGGCGCTGGCTTGCCACCTGACCAGGCAGGAGATCCAATCATGTAGCCGATCCGCTCACCCCGACCCTGCGCCCGGTAGCGGCGCGCGACCATGCCGAGCGGCGCCTGATGTTTCGCCTGATTCGGTCCGGAAAAGCCGGCCGCGTAAACAGCATCCGTCAGCCGCATGCTGCGGTCACCGTGGCTGCCACGCTGCAGCTCTGCGCGGAAGGCTTCCGCACGGAGCGCGTTGGCGAAGGCTAGCGGGCTGAGCCCGGTCGCTTTTGAAAACACCCGCTGGACCGTCCAGGGGCTCCTGCCGGTAAGCCGCGCCAGCGCAGCGAGGCTAGTATGCCGTTCGAGATTGCCGCGCAGGTAGGCCGCTACCTGCGTCACCAGTTGGTACATAGCAGTTGGCTCTTCCGGCCGGCAGCGAAGGCAGGGGCGAAAGCCAGCGGCACGAGCCTCTGCCGCGCTGGAGAAAAATGCGACATGCGCTTTGGCAGGGCGGCGGCTCGGGCATGCCGGCCGACAAAAAATGCCGGTCGTCTGGACGGCATAGAGAAAACTCGCGCCGGCGTCGCGAGTCAGCACCTGCTGCCAGCGACGGTCTGTCGCATGCGCCGTGCTGCTGGCTTCCTCGTCCGACTCGTGAAGCAGGTTCCGAGCCGGGATCTCCGTCGTTCCCTCAATCCTTTTTATGGCCATCGCGTACGCTCCCGCCCCGCATCACGGAGCTTTTTGGCTTCAGGGACAAGCCTCGCACGCAGCGATGGAAGAAAACATCCTGATCCTTGCTTTCAAACTTTCGGCGGTCACCGCCTAGGCTGCGCGCGTGAGCTCGCCTGGCTCAGGTGCCCGTTCGGTTTTCCGCATGGCACGGATGACCAAGACCACCGGTTTGGCTACGAAGGTCGCCACCAGCCGGGGCATCCGCTTCATGTCACTCGAGAGAGTCCGCGATCCATCGCCGACCAGCATGGCACCATGCCGCATCAGGTGCAGGTGGAACGCCGCTGAGAGTAGTCCCCAGCACACCATGCCCACTGAAGCTGCCTTCATGTTCGGCGTGCCCATCGCGTGCTGAAGCAGATAGTCAATCGCCTGCGCCAGGATAGGTACGCCCACAACAACTGCCAGCCCGGAAAGCCAACGCGGCTCCATGCTCAGTGAGCGCTGCTGCAGTGCGGCGTAGAAGCCAGCGGTCACCGCAACGTAGCAGGCCTCGATCGCGGCGGCGTGCAGGCCGGAGTGGCGGCCATGCCGCGTGACCATGCAGAACAGAGCAAACGAGCGGATTAGAACGCTCAGAAGTGCGGACTTCCAGTTCCAAAGGCGAAACGGAAACAGCAACAACGAGCGGAAACCCTGAACGGTTGTGCGGAGCGAAAGCGAACGGGGGGCGAGCCGTAGGTTCCTCACTCTTTCAGCATCGCCTCCTGCCTTCCCCGACGCGATAAAAATCGAGTGAAGAAGCGCATTTCTAGTAACCCAAAGCCCGTTTTAAAACAAAGATCCATTACGGGATCGACTAATACCCAAACAGGCCCGACTGCTGCTTCCTTGGCTGCGCCAGACCGAAGTGCTCGTATGCCAGCCGGGTGGCAACCCGTCCGCGAGGCGTTCGGTCAAGAAAACCGATCTGGATCAGGAATGGCTCGTAAACCTCTTCAAGCGCGTCCTGCTCCTCGGAGAGCGTCGCAGCGAGCGTGTTCAGCCCGACCGGACCTCCATCATACTTCTCGATAATAGTCAGTAACAACCGGCGATCTAATTCATCGAAGCCATGGGCATCGACCTCCAGCAGCTCCAGCGCGCCCATCGCCGTCGCCCGATTGATGACGCCTGCACCGCGAACCTCTGCGTAGTCGCGCACCCGGCGCAGCAGGCGGTTCGCGATGCGCGGCGTTCCACGTGAGCGCATCGCGATCTCCGCGGCGCCGTCAGCATCGATCGGCACACGAAGGACCTCGGCCGAGCGCTCGACGACAAAGCGCAGCTCGTCGTCGGTGTAGTACTCGAGCCGCAAGAGGATGCCGAAACGCGAACGCAGCGGCGAGCTGAGCAGACCCGGCCGGGTCGTTGCTGCGACAAACGTAAACGGCTTGATCTCCATCACGTGCGTGCGCGCTCCCGGACCCTGCCCGATGATGATGTCGAGCTTGTAGTCCTCAAGCGCGGTGTACAGTTTTTCTTCAAGCACCGGCTGGAGTCGATGGATTTCATCCAGAAACAGCACCTGCCGTTCGCGCACGTTGGTCAGGATCGCCGTCAGATCGCCCTGGATCTGCAGCGCCGGACCGGAGGTCTGCTGGAAGCCGACATCGAGTTCATTCGCCAGGATCGAGGCCAGGGTTGTCTTGCCCAGCCCCGGCGGCCCGAAGAGCAGCACATGGTCGAGCGCCTCGCCGCGCGCACGCGCAGCCTGAAGAGCAATCTCCAGCTGCTGCTTGGCCTTGCTCTGGCCGATAAACTCCCGCAGGAGCCGCGGGCGCAGCTTCAGCTCGAAAGAGCTCTCCTCGTCTGCCCGTGCCGCAGAGACCAGCCGCTCGGGATTGTCGCCATATTTCGCGCCAGGAACTGCCATTACGCCCAAGTCTAACCGCCGGGATCGAAGCTTGTTTCGAGCAGCAACGTCTCAGGCCAGGCGCACGGCTCGTCGCAGGCGAAGGCTGTTGAGCACCACACTCACCGAGCTCATCGCCATCGCTGCGCTCGCTGCCACCGGGCTTAGCAGAACGTGGAAACCCGGATACAGCACCCCCGCAGCCAGAGGCACCGCGAGCAGGTTGTAGCCAAGCGCCCAGCCGAGATTCTGTCGCATGATGCGCCCAGCGGCCCGCGCGAGGCGTACAGCATCATCAATGGCCCGCAGATCAGGCCGCAACAGCGTGACATCGCTCGCATGCACAGCGATCTCCGTGCCGCCGCCCATGGCCATCCCGACGTCGGCAGCCGCCAGCGCGGGCGCATCGTTGATGCCGTCACCGACCATCAGCACGCGGCGGCCCTTTGCCTGCAAAGCACGCACCACGTCGAGCTTGCCCGCAGGCAGTACACCTGCAATCACGTTGCCGACATCGATCCCGACCTCGGCAGCTACGGCGCGAGCCGCTGCCTGAAGATCGCCGCTGACCAGCAATACCCGCAGCCCGCGTGCACGAAGCGCCTCCACCGCAGCGCGGCTCGTTGCGCGGGGAGGATCGCCGGCCCCAAGCAGCGCAACCGCACGTCCGTCGAGCGCGACCCACAACGGTGTTTCGCCGCGGGCGGCAAGCCGCTCTGCCTGGGCAGCTATATCCGCCGTCAGCGGTACGTGTCGCTGCTGAAGCAGCGCAGCGTTGCCCACCAGTACAAAGGTCTCGACTCCAACCGTTGCGACACCGCCGCCTTCCTTCCTTAACGTGACTTCCGCGCCAGCCAGGCCGGTCACCCGCCCCTCGATCCCGAAGCCCGGATGGGCCCGAAACGCGCTCACCCGCAAAGGCTCGACGAAACGCCCCGCCGCGCCAGCCGCGCCTTCACGGAGAACAACACCAGTCTTCTCTGCGGCAAAGCGCTCGACTGCACCGGCCAGCGGATGCTCACTCTCGAGCTCAACGGCAGCCAGAGCCCGCAGCAGAAAAGCCTCATCTACCCCTCCGGCAAGCACCAGCGATCGGATCTCGGGACGGCCTTCAGTCACGGTGCCCGTTTTGTCGAGCAGTACCGTGTCGACCGACCGCAGCCGCTCCAAAGCTTCCCCGCTGCGAAACAAGAGCCCCATCTGTGCACCACGCCCAGTCGCGACCATCAGTGCCGCCGGCACCGCGAGGCCCATGGCACAGGGGCACGCCACCACAAGTACCGCGACTGCGGCAGCCAGCGCATGCGGCACCACACCGCGGCCAGAGTCGAAGAGCATCCATGCGCCAAAGGTCAGGAGCGCCAGCACGACGATCCCTGGCACAAAAATGCCGCTCACCCGGTCCGCCAGCCGCTGCATGGGCGCGCGACCAGTTTGTGCTTCGCGCAGCAGCGTGACGATCTCGGCCAGCGTGCCCTGGCCAGCCGGAACGAGCACCCGCAGCCGAAGGGAGCCTGTGGTGTTGACCGTACCCCCGGTTACGCGATCGCCGGCACTCTTCTCCACCGGTATGGGTTCGCCGGTCAGCATGGACTCGTCCACGGCCGAGCTACCCTCGACTACCTCGGAGTCAACTGGTACACGGCCCCCCGGACGCAGCAGAAGAAGATCCCCAGGCAAGAGCGCGCCCAGGTCCACCGTCTCTGCGGGTCCTGCCGCGCCGAGCCGCTCTGCCGTAGGGGGTGCCAGCGCTAGAAGGGCTTCCAGCGCGACGATGGTCTGCCGCTTTGCCCGCACCTCCAGGACATTGCCCAAGAGCACGAAGCCGAGAATCAGCAGGGCGGCATCAAAGTAGACCGCCAGCGGCACTCCGCGGGCGGCGAACCAGCCCGGAGCCAGTGTGACAGCAGCGGAGTACGCAAAAGCGACCCCGGTACCGAGGGCCACCAGCGTGCTCATGTCCGCATGGCCGCGCCGCAGTCCAGCCCACGCTTTCACGAAGAAGCGGCGGCCTGCTGTCGCGAGAAGAAGCCCGGTAAGCCCCAGCAGAACGCCTCGCAGCAGCCCGGCGGGCACGTTGAAGAGCCATGGCAGCGCTGTGCGTTCCAGCTGATCCAGCCGCCCCATGCCGCCCTGTACAGGTGTGCTCGACGCCATGAGCGGCAGTGAGAGCAGCATCGCCAGCGCGCCCGCCAGAAGGCTGGCGGCTGCCTGCCACTTCAGCCTGCGATACTCATGCGCTTCCCTCTGCGCTTCGTCGGCGTGCTGGTCGGCTCCGGCAGAAAGGCTTTGGGCTCCGTAGCCACTCTCACGCACGGTCTCGAGCAGCTTCTCAAGAGAGGTTGCCTCGGGATCAAAGGCGACAGTCGCCTGGTGCAGCAGCAGGTTTACCCGTGCGTCGGTTACCCCGGGCTGTGCCTGCAGGCTTCGCTCAACGAAGCCTTGGCAGGCGGCGCAGCTCATACCGGTAACGGCAAAAGTCGTACTCGACCCGCCGGCTCCGGCCTCAGCCTTCGGCATGCATGCTTTGCAGGCCGAAGCCGGCCTGCTCGATAGCTTTCCGGATCTCCGGCTCGCAGTCGGGCTCAGCCAGTACATGCGCCTGGCCAATCTCGACCGCATCCACTCGAACACCGGGGATGTTACCGAGCGCCTGCGTGACCCGGCGCACACATGCATCGCAGTGCATTCCGTCAATCGTCAGCTTTTGTGTATGGAAATCCGGCATGATCCGAGACCTCTTGCTAGATGTTACGCCTCCGGAGGCTAGCCGGACCTACAGAGACGCGACCAGCTGCCATGCCGCGAGCAGCACAAAAGCAAAGGCCCACTCGTGCCGCGAACGCAGCTCAAGAGCGTCAGCAAGGCAGCCAGCCGTAAACAGCAGCGCGAACGGGAGCGCCCATAGGTAGGCCTGATCGCCGGCCAACCGCGCCATGGCCGCCAGCAGCAGTGCTGCCAGCAGAGGCGAGGTGTTGCCGAAGTAACGCGACCGATGCGCGCCTGCCCAGATCACCAGGGCCAGCAGGAACGCCACGCCGACGCCGGCATGCCGGCGCATCGAGAGCGGCAGGGGTCCGCTATCGAGCAGGTCCGGCAGGTGCACGGCGTTCTCGCTCACAAACCAGGCGAGAGCAGCAGCCACGATCCATGCGCCAAACAGCAGCGGAAGCAGGCGCCTGCGGCCTTCGGCGAGGTAGCAGGTAGCGAGGAGCGCAAGCAGCAGCCCCGTGGCACAAGCCACTGGCGCCACCGCCGCTGTGAACGCGGTGAGCGCTGCCATCAAGGTGATGCGCGGCAGCCACTTGCGGCGTGGACCCTGGAGCGCATGAGCCACACCAACCCCGGTGTAGAGCATCCCGAAGAGGCCCAGAGCGCCAAGGGTCTGCGTACGGCCGAGCAGCACGATCGGTGAGGAAACATAGATCGCCAGCGCAACGGCAGAGGCGCCCGCGCCGAACTGCCGGTTCGCCACCCACCAGAGACACCCGCCCAGCGCGAGCGCGCCCAGAACTCCGAAGACCGGCGGGCGTTGGCTGCTCCAGGCCACGGCATAGCACAGGGCCAGCCACGCCAGCAGCAGGCCGGCCACAAGTCTCGGGGCCGGAGCCCAGATAGCAGCTGGCCTTGCGTTTCGGCCGGCGCCGCACGGCTCGCTGCCCAGCGCCAGACTGGCAGCACCTTCCTGCTGCCGGGCTGCCGCGGGTTGAGCAAATCCGGGCCGGGTCTCCATGGGTCAGCTGCGGAGCCGTCCTCCGAGCGCAACCACGGCAGACTGGATCGCCTTGCCCCAGCCCTGCAGTTCCTCGTCGCGCAGGGTGCGGTCCTGGGATTGAAAAACGGTGCGAAGCAGGAGGGAGTACTCCCCATCTCCGGCACTGTCACTCGCCGGGGCAGACGGGCGCACTTCGACCGGCTCGACACGCTGCAGTTCGGGAAGATCGAGCTCGCGGACAGCCGCTTCGACACTTCCATAGGGAACATGCGCCGGCACAAGGAACGAAAAGTCTCGACGCACTGGTTGGAACTTCGACAGCTCGCGCGGGATTGGGTGCCGCAGACCCATCGCCAGCAGCCGGTCCACCCGCAGCTCGCCGAAGATTACGGTCTGCCGCAGCTTGCGAGCGGCGGCTTCCGCTGGATGCAGCTGGCCGAAGTAGCCGATCGTCGCGCCGTCCATGACCAGCCGCGCCGAGCGGCCCGGATGCAGCCACGCCGGCATGAGGCCGAGTTCGGCCGGGAAGCGGTCGAAGTAATGAAGCCGCGCGGTGAACTGGGCGGCAATCGCCTCGGCGATACCTTTAGCCGTGTAGAAGTCCACGAGCTTGCCATGGAGCGTGCCGATGGCGCCGAAAGCCAGCGCGGGCCGCTCGTCCACACGGTCCGTCGCCGTTGCTCCTGCACCAGTGAAGACCGTGCCCAGCTCGAAGAGCGCGGCATCGTCGACACCGCGGTGAAGATTGTGCGCAAGCATGGCAAGAATACCGGGCAGCAATGAGGGCCGCAGCATACCGGCTTCTTCACTAAGGGGATTCCCCATTGATACTGGGGTGCCGGGCTGGGGCGCGAAGATCGTTGCGTCGGCGTGGGAGACAAATGTGCTGGAGATGGCCTCGGACCAGCCTCCCCCGATCATGACGCGGCGGATGGTACGCATGGTGGCGGCCTGCGGCTGCTCTCGGACCGAGCCCGAAAACACCGGCAACGTATTGCGGAAGCGGTTGTAACCGTATACGCGGGCGATCTCTTCGAGCAGGTCGATCTCGCGCTCCAGGTCGAGCCGCCAGGACGGCAGCGTGACCTGGAAGGACTGTTCCGGGTCGTGTGCGGGGTGCAGAGCGGCGTGCCCGGAACCGCCGGGAGCGTCCTGCGCCCGCGCTGGGTTGAGCGAGGTGAGCGTACCCGGCTGGGCCTCGACCCGGAGCGGCTCAGCCGAGACCTCTTCGGTGACCGGGGGCATCAAGGGAGCGGGCGAGTGGATCTGCAGTGCTTTGCCGTGCTGGAGGTCGTGGGTCGCGAAAGCACCGTGCATGGTGTGCTCGGCGCCCGACTCACCGGCATCGCCGGCCGCAATGGCGCAGCCCAGGCCGAGCAGGATCGTCGTCGCCTCACTGGCCGAGATGCGGCCGGGCGCGCCCTCCGGTCCATCCGGAGCCTCGGTCGGGGCCCAAGTCGGACCCAGGATGCGGTGTACCTCACCCATACGCAGCCGCACCGCCGGGCGATGCGTGGTACGCGCGACCGCGGCGGACTGCTGGATGTCCACGAAAGGTCCACTGACCAACCCGCCCGCTTCGAGCAGGATGCGGCTGACCAGCGCCGAAGCCGTCGGCGCCGCTTCGAAGTCCGCGCCGCGCTCGAAGCGGTGCGAGGCATCGGTATGCAGGCCGTGGCGCCTGGACGAGCGGCGCACAGAAGCCGGATCAAACCACGCCGCCTCGACGAGAACATTCTTCGTCTCGGGCGTGATCATCGTGTCCCAGCCGCCCATCACACCGGCGATGCTGAGCGCCTTTTCCTCGTCGGCGATGACGAGGTCCTCCGGGTGCAGCGTGCGCTCGACGCCATCCAGCGTCTTGAGCCGTTCGCCGGCTCGCGCACGGCGCACAACGATGCCTCCTGCAACGCGGTCGAGATCAAAGGCGTGGGTTGGCTGGCCGATCGCCTGCGTCACGTAGTTGGTAGCGTCGACCGCGTTCGAGATCTGCTTCTGCTCGAGCAGGCGGAAGCGCTCGGAGACCACGCCCTGCGAGGGCTGGATGGAGATGCCGCGCAGCACGCGCGCGGTGAAGCGGCCACAGAGCGCTTCAGCATCTGCTTCCACGCGCACCGGAAACGCCGGAGCGTCCTGTGCCGGCGGCAGTGACAGATCGAGCGACGCAAGCGGCAAGCCGTAGATCACCGCCGCCTCCCGCGCAATGCCGTAGTGGTTCATGGCGTCCACGCGGTTGGTGGTAATGTCCATCTCAAAGAGCGAGCCCGCAGCCGAGCCGAACTGCTGCGTCAAGTCAAAGACGCCTTCAACCGCGATGCCGCGCAAGGTGAGCGCCTCGGCGAGCTCGTGATCAGTGGCTTTGAGGTCGGGGAGGTAGGCGCGTAGCCAGATGCTGAGAACTTTCATGCGTCTGGTTTCACAATGACGTCTGGCATATTGCGAAAGCTACCTCTGTGATCCATCGTTTTCCCAACTCTCCGTCTGGAGAAGAGGCGCCGCATGCTCAAACGCCTGATCTCGCGTAACCAGGATAGCGTCGGCAGCGATCGCATGAGCTGCGATTAGAAGATCCATCCCCGAAAGCGCCTTCCCCGCCGTACGCAACCACCCCCGCAAACGTGCATACGCCGCAGCCTCCGGCGATCCCCACGGCAGAATGTGAATCAATTCGGCAAAACCCTCGTAGGCGACGCGGACCCGCCATGCTTCGGGCTTCTTTTCGAAACCAAACAGGATTTCTGCCTGCGTGATGGCAGAGATGGCGGGCGGCATTGCCGGGTCGAGCTGCGCAAATCTTCTGCGCACGAACGGCGAGCGGCCGGATAGGAGGTCACTCACCACGTTGGTGTCGAGAAGGTATCGCGTCCCCATGATCAGAAGAGCTCGTGATCCGGAGCTGCCGAGTGATCGCGCTCCAGCACAAAGTCGGCTGCCCCGGCTGCATCCAGCTCTGCGAATACTTCGGCTACCGTCTTTCGAGGAAAGGGCTTTTCCGAAAGGATGAGTGCTCCGCTTACCAGATCGCGCCGGACATACACCTCGTCGCTGGCGAAGCGATATTCCGCGGGGATGCGCACAGCCTGGCTCCGGCCATTGCGGAAGACGCGTGCTTTTTCGACGTTTGGCACCCCGGTGACCTTGGTATACATCATGAGATGTATCGGCCTATTCTGTCAATGTTCGGGAGCTACTCGCCGATCGTTGATCTCCTTCACGAGTTGCCAAGGTAGAGGTCGAGCTCGTCTCGTGAGAGCTGCACGCCATATGCCGCCTGTACACCTTCTCTTACCCTGCTGCCGTCGTCATAGTTGAAGTCCCACACTCTAGATTCATCGGTGACGAGCCATGCTTCCACTTCCGGGAGAACAAGGCGGAAGAACTCCTCTAACTCAGGCTGCATTGCATCGACTTGTTGGCTTTTCGCTAAGCCAGTTGGCGGTCTGTGCACGATCCTTCTGAACAGCCCTAACCAAAGACCTACGCGCTGCCTCACAAACCGAGGCGCGTCCACTACGCGAACTGCTCCAAGAACCGCGCGTCCCCCGAGTACAGCAAGCCGATGTCCGAAATCCCGTACTTCATCATGGCGATGCGGTCGACGCCCATGCCGAAGGCGAAGCCAGAAATCTTCTCCGGGTCATAAGCGCTCTGCTTTGGCTGCGCTGCGCGGAAAACCTCAGGGTGGACCATGCCGCAGCCGAGCAGCTCGATCCAGCCGGAGTGTTTGCACTTCCGGCAGCCTTTGCCGCCGCAAAACGGGCAGGAGATCTGGACATCCGCGCTGGGTTCAGTAAACGGGAAGAACGACGGGAAGAAGCGGGTCTTCACCTGCGGGCCGAAGAACTCGCGCATGGCATGGTCGAGCGTTCCCTTCAGGTCGGCGAAGGTGATGTTCTGGTCAACACATAGCCCTTCGATCTGGTGGAAGACCGGCGAGTGAGTCGCGTCGGATTCGTCGTTGCGGTGCACCTTGCCGGGGATCACGAGCCGGAGCGGCGGCGGCTGCTGCTCCATGGAGCGGATCTGCACGGGCGAGGTGTGGGTGCGCATCAGGAGGCGCTCGCGGCCGGGCTTGCGCTCCTGGTTGGCGATGACGAGGGTGTCCTGGGTGTCGCGCGCGGGGTGGCCGGGCGGGAAGTTGAGCGCTTCGAAGTTGTAGTAGTCGGTCTCGACCTCGGGTCCGCTGGCGACGGAGTAACCCATGCGCTCAAAGACGGCGACCATGTCCTGCATCGTGCGGATGAGCGGGTGCTCGGCGCCGAGCTGGGGCTGCGTGCCGGGTAGGGTTATGTCGACGGCTTCGTGCGCGAGCTCCCGGTCGCTGCCCGCGCGGCTTTGTGCGGCTTCAAGCGCTGCCTCAATCGTGGCCTTGAGCCAGTTAAAGCGCTGCCCGACGGCGCGACGGGCCTCGGCGGGCGCACCTTTGAGCCAGGCATCTGCAAGATCCTTGAGGCGGCCCTGTTTACGCCCGAACCAGCGCAGCCGGAACTGCTCGGTCTGCTCGGGGCCTGCAATGGCGGCTGCTGCGGAGGCTACTTGCCGCTCGAGTGCGGCAAAGGCGCGGTCGAGCGAAGCGTCGTCATACGCGCTCAGATTGGGCAGATCTCCGTCGTCCATACTGCTGTGAGGATAGCGCAGCCTCGCGACTGCCCCGGTGGGCAGAGCGGGCAGGGGCTGTATACTCACTGAGTGCTGGCACAGACCAGCCCGCCAATAAGGCAGGATTTGAGGTGTATTGGATTGGCAGAGGTTCGCGTGCAGGAAGGCGAGCCGCTTGAAAATGCACTCCGGCGCTTCAAGCGCAAGGTGCAGACCGAGGACATCATCAAGGAAGTGAAGCGTCACAGCTTCTACCTGAAGCCCGGGGAAAAACGCCGCGTGAAGGAAGCGCTGGCGCGCAAGCGGAACCGCAAGAAAGCAAGAAAAGAGCAGGATTAAGGGCTCTCAAGGAAGGCCCGGCGTAGCGCCGGGCCTTTTTGCTGCTTTCTTCATCTGTCGCGCTCTTTCGCCCTGCTCCATTGCTCTCAGAAAGTGCAGCAGAGCTTTCTCTCGAAGGAAGCTCACTATCCAGTAACTCTTTAGTTGGCCGCAAATATTGAAGAACATTTGTTCCGCAACAGATCGGGTGCAGGATCTCAGCGTTTTTTGCACCAGCCTTATTGCGTTCCAACGCATTACTCCAGACGGCCTGTCTTACACCTCTGCCAGCGTAATAAATCTTCATGAGTGGCGCTGGTGGCAAAGTTATCCGTACCATTCGTTGTGCAACAACCTAAGTCAACAAAGGCCCGGCATAAGCCGGGCCTTTGTTGATGCGTCCAGTGTTGCATCAGAAGACCACCTTACCGCCCAATTGCAGATAGCGTGAGGCCGGAACGCCGCCACCTCCGGGAGCGTTGTAGTTACCAGTGTTGAAAGTGGTGGTGCCGAAGGCCGAATCATCAATCGTGGTGTTCGGGTTGCCGAGGAACTGGTGGTTGAGGACGTTAAAGGCGTTGAGGTATAGCTTGACGCCGATGCCCTCGCGGATTTGAAGGTTCTTGATAATCGCAGCGTCGAGATTGTCAAAGCTTTGACCACGATTCACGTTACGCGGCGAGCCCGGGAAGGGATTACCGATAAGGCTCGCGTAGGCCTGGTTGTTGTAAAGCCAGTGCAGCTGGTTCGGGTTGACGGGGGTGGTCAGCTGCCCGGTGCTGTTGGTGACACGGTAGGCGTAGTAGCCGGTGCCGTTGGTAGAGAACTGGCTTTGAGGGTCATTGACATAAACGCCGACACTGGTGAGCGGCGCGCGTGGATTCAGAATGACCGGCCGGCAGGTGTCCGTGCTTCCGTTGTAAGCCGAACTGAAAGGATTGTCACAGTAGCTGGTTGTGTTCAGCGCGACTGCTGCTGCCGACGCTAGCGGGTTGCCGTTGACGTCGGTTGTACTGGAGAAAGCCGCAGAGTTGAACTGAGAAGCAGTCCAAGGCTCGCCACTGTTCGCTGTCCAGCCAGTGGTGACCTCGTAGCCGCCAAGCAGACGGCCGACGATGCCATGCTGAGCCTTGTAGGCAGGAATCAGATAGTTGATTGCGATAGAGGCTTCGTTAGGGTAGGAGAAGTTGGCAACACCACGCTCGGGAATATCGGTCTGCAATGGATTCTGCGCATACGCCGGGCTGCTGCTGGTGCCGGCCGGTGAAGTCGCGCTGTAGACCTCGTCGGAGTTGTTGATGATACGGCTAAAGGTATAGCTGGCGTTGATGGTTGCGCCGTGGTACTGGCGGGTTTGCAGCTGGGCCTGGAGGCTGTTGTAGATGCTGAACGCGTTGTTATTTCGCGTTTCTACATTGGTCTGATTGCAGTTAGGGCGGCCAACGCCAAGCGCCCCCGCTGTGGAGCAGAGGCTCGAAGGCGCGATGACATTTGGAAAAGCTTCCGCCACCGGCAGCAGGTAGGGATTCGAGTCCACCGAGAGGAACTGACGCGAGACATGATTGCCGACGTAGCTAAGGCTGACGACTGCGTTATGCACCTCGTATTGCACGCCCAGGTTGAAGTTCTGCACCCGGGGATTGACGAAGGTGCTGGGATTATTAGTCAGGTTGTCGGCATTCGGATTGCCGCCGGTCGGGAGCTTGGGCAGATCGAAGGCACGTACGTTCGCGCCCGTGACTGACCCGCCCGGGAGGCAGTTCCCGGCGCATGTGATCAGCCCTTGAATGATGACCGGAGCCGCGCTGGCTGAGTTGAGGAAGATGTTGTAAAAGGATGGGTCGTACTGAATACCATACGCGCCGCGGACAACAAGCTTCTTCATAGAAGAGGGGTTATAGGCGAAGCCCAGGCGGGGTTCCAGGTTCTTGTAGTTAGGATTCGTGTAGGGGTAGGTAGTGGTGGAGAGTGGGAGCGCCGTGCTCCAGAACGGGCTGGGGCCGGTTTGCTGCGTGACCGTTTCGGTGTGCAGCTTGTTGACTGCCTGCCCGAAGAACTCGTAGCGGAAGCCAAGATTGAGGGTCAGCGAAGGAAAAATCTTCCAGTCATCCTGCCCATAGAAGCCAAAGTCGCCTTCGGTGAAGGGGATCACCGGGTTGCCATTGCCGAGGTTCAGGCTGCCTGCGTCCTGAAGGAAGTTGTTAAAGCTGGAGTATGCATAGGCGCCGTTGTAGGTCGGCAGAAAGGTATTAGGGGAGTTCTGGTAGGTGAAGTCGCCGCCAAAGGAGACCGAGTGAGCGCCGTGCGTCCAATTTGCATTGTCTTGCACCTCAGTGACCTTTACGGTACGGCCCTGGGGGAGATTGCTGGCGTACCCAAAGCCTTCAAAACCGGCGATGCTGACGGAGGCGATGCAGTCGCTCAGGCTGGTGCTGACGCAGTTTGGCTGGGTGCCACCCTGGAAGAAAAGCTTGCTCTGCTGGAAGCTATAACGAAGCTGATCGACCCAGGTATTGGAGAAGGTGTGAGCCCAGTCGGCGCCGATCGAGTGCGTCGCACTGGGAACGTCGTAGGCGTAGCCATTGGCCAGGAGGTTCCCATCTGACGCAGTGTTCTGGTAGATGTAGCGAAGAAAGAGATGATCCTTTTCTCTCGGCTGCCAGTCGATGCGTCCGAGGTCTTCCTGATCGTTGTAGAGCGGCGCGACCGAGGTACTGACCGAAGAGAATGGGATAGTAACGGTAGCGCCGCCGGGGCCAGTCACCGCCTGCGAGGTAGTTGCGCCGCTTGGGTGCACTGCGCTGAGCAGGGCGTAGGGCCCGCCGGTCTGCAAGGCCGCTACGGCTGCATTACCAGGAAAGGCTGCAGCAAGAGCCTGCAGGCCGGCCGGTGTCGGCGTTGTCACGGAGGTAACAAGCGGCGTAAAGCCTTGTCGGGTGTGCTCGAAGTTGGTACCGCCGAAGAACCACAACTTATCCTTCAGCACCGGGCCGCCGAATGTGCCGCCGTACCGGTTGTCAACGTAATGGGCGTGGAATGGGATACTGCAGCCAGTGGCAATGGGATCCTGCCCGGGCGCGCAGTAGCCGAGTTCCGGGTTTTTGTAGCCGTTGGAAAATGCCTGGAGAAAGTCGCCGTTAAAAAACTCGTAACCTGAACCGTGGAAGCGGTTAGTGCCACTCTTGGTGACGTAATTCACGATCCCGCCCATGTTGCGCCCGTAGACGGCGTTGAAGTTGGACGTGATGATCTGCTCTTCCTGCAGCGCATCCTGGTTGGCAAAGAAGATCTGCGGCCCACCGACGGAGTTGTCGTTATTGGACTGGCCATCGATCTCGTAGTTGTTTGATCGGGAACGATTTCCATTGATCGAGAGGTTCTGGCCATTTGAGTTGCTGAAATCATCATCGTGCCCTTGCACAACGCCTGGGGTAAACAACGCGATGTTATCGAGGGCACCGTTCAAAGGAAGATCTTCCGTCTGGAGCGACGAGAACGTGGTCGAAATCTGTGACTCGGTGGTTTGCAGCAGAGTCGCGGTTGACTCATTTACTTCGACATTGGTGGAAGCAGAGCCGAGGCCGAGTTTCAGGGCGCCAAGATCATCGGTCTGCCCGGCATCAACCCGTACGTTGCCGTTCTTTATCGCTGCAAAACCAGTTGCCTCAACTGTGACCGTGTATACCCCAGCCTGCACGTTGCGGAAGGAGAACTCGCCTTTCTGATCGGAGACGCCTGTGAGCTTGACACCGGTCTGCGTGTTCAAGGCGGTGATGCTTGCATTGGGAATAACGGCGCCGGAGGCGTCAACCGCGCTGCCAACAATGGTGCCGGTGGTGATGCCCTGGGAAAAGGCCGGGAGGTCGCAACCTATGGGGGCGACAACTGCCAGCAGAAGGGTCGCGCTCTTCAGGAGCGAGGGGGCAGTATTCCGAGACAGGCTACCTGACATAATCCTCCGTGGTGAGTTAGGCGAGGAGATGGAGTGTTCCTCTCTGCGTAAACATCGCTGTGTGGAGGGCTGTATGCAATTTCTAAGCCACTCGTAAATTCCGGGGAAAGCCTTTCGCTTCGTTGAGCTTAGCCCTGCCTGAAACGATTCAAGGATAGGGGTCGGCTCGCTTTCTGGCTGAAGGGTTCTACTTATGGGATCTTCTCCGCAAATTCATATAGTGATCTGTTTCGATATGCAGACAGGCAGGATTGCTGAGAAAGCCTACGCACGCAGGTCCGCCGCTACGCCCAAGATGGTACTTCCTAGTTCCGAGAGTGCTCCCGAGCTGGCTGCAGCCTTCCATGCCGCATGAGACTTCATGCGTAGGAAAAGACGCCCGGCGCGGATGAGGCTTCCGTGCCAGGCACGCCGTCAGGCGGAGCGATGCTCAATGCAACATGGGGCGGGATCGGGGACAGGCGCGTAGGGAAAGGTGCAACGTCGCCGTCTACGCCTGGCTGGTAGCTGGTCGGCGGGTGCGGCTGGGCTCATTGCCAGGGGCCAGTTTGCCGGGAGTTCCATTTTCCCTAGGCTGCGGGTTGCGTGCCTTGCGGGCTTCGTGACTGGCCAGCAGGGCTTCGAGCTGGTTCAGGAGGTCGTGCGTGTTCATGGGCTTAACTAGCATCTGGTCCGCGCCTTCCTCCTCCCACTCGGAGCCGGGCAGGGGAAAGGCGGTGAGCATAGCGACGGCGGGCTGGTAAGGGGCGCGTTTGGCGGCCTGGACGACTTCGAGCCCGGCGCTTTCGCTTTCCATGCGCATGTCGGTGATGACCATGTCGTACTCGTGAGTCCGGATGCGGGCGCGGCCCTCGCGGGCGGAGGCGGCAGTTTCAACCTCAAAGCCGCTGATTTCGAGGACGGCCTTGAGTGTGAGCAGGATGGTGAGCTCGTCGTCTACCAGCAAGATGCGGCGCTTGGCTTTCATGGCAGTTCCTCTTCGCATTTGTAGTGCGCGAAACAGAGTTTAACAGGCAGGCATGGTGGGGCGCGTTAGGGTGGCTGCTGATTTTGTGACGACCGTACACTGGGCTTGGTGAGCGGAATGACCTATGTGGTAGAGAGCTTTGGCTGCCGCGCGAGCGCCGCCGATGGAGACCGGATCGCGGCCGAGCTGGAGCAGGCGGGAACGCCGGCCGCAGCGCACGGCTGGCGCGATGCGAACGTGGTGGTGGTGAATACCTGCGCGGTGACACGGGAAGCAGAGCGAAGCGCGCGGGCGCTGATTCGTCGCGTGGAACGCGGGAACCCGGGGGCTCGAATCGTGGTGACCGGCTGCTATGCGCAGCGAGCGCCGGGCGAGATTGCGGCGTTAAACGGGGTGTCGGCGGTGGTCGGCAACAGCCATAAGGAGGAGGTGGCGCGGGTGGCGCTCGGTCTCCGGGCGGGGCTCCCTGTACCCCTCAGGGCTGGTCTGGAAAACCACGCGAGCGGCAGCCTTGGCAGGGGATTCGTGCCGCTCAGTGCGGTGGAGCCGGCGCCCGTGCTGCAGACGCCGTTTGCGCGAGGTGGGATCGAGATGGGTGGAGTTGCGCAGAGGCAGCTGGCCAAGCCGGGCGTCCTTGCGGGGTCGGCAATGCTGCCAGGGCGGACCCGGCCGGTGCTGAAGGTGCAGGACGGGTGCGGGAACGGGTGCTCGTTCTGCATCATTCCGGAGACGCGGGGGCCAAGCCGGTCAATGGCAATCGGCGAGGTGCTGGCGGCGGCGCGCGGGTATGTTGCGGCGGGCGTGCAGGAGCTGGTCCTGTCGGGAATCAACCTGGGCCGATGGGGGCGGGATCTGCAGCACGTACAAACGCTTCCTGAGCTTTTGCGGGCGCTACTGGAAGAGACCGGGCTCCCGCGGCTGCGGGTGAGCTCGGTCGAGCCGATGGATTGGACAGGGGAACTGATCGGGCTCCTGGAGCGGTATGGAGCCGGCAAGCATGCTCGGCTGGCGCCGCACGCGCACGTACCGCTGCAGTCGGGCGCGGACGCAGTGCTGCGGACGATGCACCGACGGTACCGGCCGTGGCACTATGCGGAGAAGCTTGCGCAGCTACGGGCGGCGATGCCAGATGGAGCGCTCGGAGCGGATGTGATGGTGGGTTTTCCGGCTGAAACGGACGCGTTGTTCGAGGAGAGCCTTGCCTTCATCGAGGCGCAGCCGCTGACGTACCTGCACCTATTCCCGTTCTCGGCGCGGCCCGGAACGCGTGCGGCCGGGATACCGCCGGTCCCGGGAGAGCTGGTGCGTGAGCGGATGCGGCGGATGACGGAGCTGGGCGAACGCAAGCGGCGGGAGTTTGAGGGCAGCTTTGTGGGGCGGGTGCTATCAGCAGTAACGCTGGGGAACGGAACCGCGCTGACGGCGAATTTCATCCCGGTAAAGCTGACGGGGGCCAGCGTGCGAAACCGAATGGTGCGGGTACGGGTCGCGCCTGCGGCCGGGTTGGACGCATCTATAAGAGAGTCAAGTACAGCCGGGCATAGCAGTGCGGTTTTGGACGCTTCCGAGTTGCCGGAGTAGCCAGTTGGCGCTCCTTCTTAGGCGGTCGCCTCCAGTCGCGGCAGATGAGCAGGGCCGGATCGGCTTGGTAACGCGGCCGGGAGTACGAATAGGCTACTTGGAAGCGAATGGTATGATCGCAGCGGGGTCACTGACCTCATAGCACGCGGAGGAAGTCATCGATAAACGCTCGGCCAAGCAGTTTATAAGGATCAACGACAAGATACGGGCACGCGAGGTGCGCGTGATCGACGAGAACGGCGAGCAGCTCGGGATCCTGGTTCCCTTTGAAGCGCTCAAGATCGCGCGAGAGCGTGGTCTGGATCTCGTGGAAGTGTCGCCCAGTGCGGTACCGCCGGTCTGCCGCATTCAGGATTACGGGAAGTTCCTGTATGAGAAGGACAAGAGTGACCGCGCTGCGCGTAAGAAGCAGAAGATCATCGTCATCAAGGAAGTCAAATTTTCGGTCACGGTCGATGAGCATGACTACCAGACGAAGAAGAACCAGGCCGTACGATTCCTGAGCGAGGGAGACAAAGTAAAGGCGAGCCTGCGTTTCCGCGGTCGGCAGATGGCGCACCGTGACCTGGGATACAACATCATCAACCGGCTGATCCAGGATATTGGGGATACGGGGACGGTTGAGTTTATGCCGCGCATGGAAGGCACGACGTTGCATGCAATTCTGGCGCCAGGCAAGCGGATCCTGGCTGAGAAAGAGGCTGCGGCGAAGAAGGCGGCGCCGCCGGCACCTCCGAAACCGCCGGTGGCGCCGCCGGCACAGAGCCAGGTGCAGTAGACGGAGTCAGTTTGGGGCAGGCAGGCAAGAAAGGGAGCGCTCCTGAGCGCTCCCTTTCTTCGTCTTGGACAGCGATGCGACCTTTCTTCTGGGGGCGGCCACTTAGGGTGTGGATCGAGGTCTGCCAAGTGCGCCTTTGTCGGCTGCTGCAAGCCATAATCCAGCCGGTCAAAGCCGGGGATACACGTACATCACAACTGAGCCAACCTTGACCAGATGCCTGCCCGGACACCTGTCCGGAGGCTCTCATTTCTGGAGGATGCTTAAACTCCCTTGTTGTGCTCATGATCGAGAATGAACAGCCTGAGGTCCATCCGCGCGCAGGCTGGTGGTGGAAACGGCAAAGCACATGTGCCGACGGCCTACAACCATGCGGATGGAGCCGCGATGCTGAAGCGACTCCCGAAGGTGGATGCGGTGCTAGTGCACGCCATGGTTGAACAGGAAGCAACTGATCCGGGACGTGCTTGAGGTGACACCGGAGATGCCGATCATGGTGACAAGCCCGGTGGACGATGGCTTCTATCCCGGAGCGACATATGCGGCCCGGGCGATGAGCCGGAACTGAGCGGAATCAGTCGGTCTGGTTCTTCTAGCAGGAGCATCAGGGCGCGGTGAAACGCAGGTCCTTCGCTGCGCTCAGGATGATGCTTGCGTTAGCGGTGTGCTCCTGATGCCCAGTAAGAAGTGGCGATGGGACAGGCCTTCAGGAAATGGAGCCATGTATACTGAGCAATGTCCCAACCCGGCACGAATTTACGTACAGGACTGAAGCAGAAAACCAATGCCTAAACTAAAGACCCACAAGGGCGCTGCCAAGCGCTTTAAGAAGACCGGTACCGGCAAGATCAAGCGCGGCCAGTCGAAGATGCGGCACATTCTGACGTCGAAGGAAACCAAGACCAAGCGGAAGCTGGCACACTCTACGCTGGTCTCGGATGCCGACTACAAGAAGGTCGCACGAATGATTCCCTACGCCTGATTTCGAGGCCTAAGAGCCTCGGGTCCGTCTGACCTGTCCAGGGTCGAGACGCGGGAAGCGCGAGCAGTTGCGCTGACCCCATGCGATGTCGTCCGGCACGTGTGAGAGATCCAGGCCAAAGCGTGTGAAGAGGCAAATGAGCCTGCCTCCAGCCGCTAACAACAGCACCAAAAAAGGAGAACGACTATGCCACGCGTTAAACGTGGGACCAAACGCAATGACCGCCGCAAGAAGATCCTGAAGCGCGCGAGCGGATACTTCCTTACAAAGTCAAAGCTGTACCAGGCCGCGCAGGAAGCAGTCGAGCGCGGACTGAAGTTCGCCTATAGCGGGCGCAAGCAGAAGAAGCGCCAGTACCGCTCCCTCTGGATCGTGCGCATCAATGCGGCGGCGAAGATCAATGGCATCTCGTACTCGCAGTTCATGAACGGATTGAAGAAGGCCGGCGTGGAGCTGGATCGGAAGATCCTGGCGGAGCTGGCGGTCCATGACGAGCAGGGTTTTGCGGCACTCGTCCAGCAGGCAAAGACTGCACTGGGGGCACCGGCGCAGGCTGCCTGAGTTGAGCCTGTAACGCAGTGTTCTGGAGTTTGAAGCGCGCCCGCTGCCGTAACAGGGCGCGCATTGTCGTTTAGAAGCAAGGGAAGATAATAGGTCCTCCGCTACGCTCAGGATGACGCTTGTTCCAAGAGTGAGTCGCTTGGCTGCTCTCGCGAGTCACAGGTCGCACCGACCGGAGTCATGCACGCGCCGCAGAGTTTTGCTTCCGCAGTTCGCAGCGGTTTGCCACAGAAGTGGCATGGCGGCCCGTAAAGGGACAAGCGATGGTGAAGGATCGCATTTTGGTGAAGCTCCATACCGGTCAGCTCTGCATATTGTTCCCGTACCCGCCTGAAAAGTTCAACCGTGGGCGTGCCGGCAAGTGGCATCCTGTGAAGCTCCCGATCACTCTTGGTGGCTTCCAGCGCTTCTCTATATAAGTGGCTCACCGATGCGAACTCGTCCTCGTCAAGCATAGGTATATTGGCTTTACAGTGCCAGCACCAGAGCATCCTCATGCTCGACATCTTCTGACGCCTCTTCTAAGTGGTTTTGAACGCGCCCATACACTTCACGGCGTGAGTGCAGAGCGGAGCGCAACACGGTCTGAAAAGCTCGCATCCCTCTACCCGAGAGTTAGGCGCATTTACACGCCGGCTCAGGGGAGCGATACGCATGGCGAACGACGATCAGGCAGTAAAGAGTCTCATTTCGGTTTTGCGCGATAGTGAAAAAGGTTTTGTCGACATCGGTGAGCATCTGCAGCATGCCGAGCACCGCGCGTTTTTCATGGAAGAAGCGAAGGTACGTGGCAGCTATGCCACTGAGCTGGAGCGGGCGGTGAACCGCGTGACGGATGCTGACGTGCATGAGACTGGTTCGGCACTGGGCGCACTGCATCGTGCGTATGGCGACCTGAAGGCGAAACTTGGCGGCGGTGACCACTCCCTGCTGGAAGCGGCGGAGATCGGCGAGAACGCGGCGTCAAAGGCATATGACGCAGCCCTGAATGACACGGCGGTTTCGGATACAGTGCGGGCGCTGATTGCACAGCAAGCGGAGCATGTAAAGCAGTCACACCAGATGATCAAGAGCTTTAGCGCGACGGCGGCAGGCTAGGCCAGAGCCTAGTTCGTCTCTGTGAGACAAGCGGGCTTGCCATCAGGGCGAGCCTGCTTCCTTGCGATCGTATATCGTTCGCTACTCCAACGGAAGCAGGTGCTTGGCCTCGCTCAGGATTGACCAATTTCAGGACCGGCTAACTTCTTGCGTACCCTCTCGGGATGACCCAGGTGAGGGTGGTGTGGATCATGCAAGGTTTCTAACCGGAGACCCAGGTGTCGCCCGGGCTCAGGGCGAAGGCTTTTAGGCCTTCTGGGGCGTGCGCTCGAACTCCAGCGGTGAGGCGCTGTTCCGGTTCGTCGTAAGCCTCATCCGTGAGTGCAAACGTCTTCCAGTGGATACCGAGCATCTGTTCCGCGCCGCAATCGAGAGCCATCTGCAGGGCTTCTTCCGGGTTGGCATGCTGTGTCGACATAAACCAGCGCGGGTCGTAAGCGCCGATCGGCAGGATCGCTACCTTCGGCGGCCCGAACCGCTCCCGGATTTCACAAAAGATGCGGCCGTCCCGGTAAGCCGTATCGCCAGCGCAGTAGAGGATGCCCTCGGGAGTTTCGAGGACGAAGCCGCCCCACAGAGCCATCCGCCGGTCGCCGAGCCCTCGGGAAGACCAGTGATAAGCGGGCACGATCGTTGCCCGGATGCCGGCTGGCAGGGCAAAACTCTCCCACCAGTCACCGGTCGTTACTTTCACTTGCGGGTGCGCCTTGCGGATGACCATGTCATTGCCGAGCGGGCTCAGCAGGAAGGGCTGGTGCGTCCCCCAGAGCGCCTGGATCGTCGGCAGATCCATGTGGTCGTAGTGGTTGTGCGTAAGCAGAACGGTGTGGATGGGCGGCAGGTCTCCGAGCGCGATCGAGGGTGCATTGTGCCGACGCGGACCGAGTCGCCGGAATGGGCTCACGCGGTCGGACCAGACTGGATCGAGCAGGATATTGCTGCCGGCAACCTGGATAAGCAGCGATGCGTGTCCAATAGCTGTGATTTGCAGGCCCTGCACGGATGCGGCTGGATGAAGCCCGGAGCGGGCTGGCACGACCGTGGGCCAGCGGGTGTGCTTACCCTGAAATCTCCAGCGCAGGATGTCGAGGAGGGTTTTATCGGATGAGGGAAGGCCCGGATGGAAGAAGCGTTCGCCGTCGAAATGATCGCTGAGCGGGCCCTGGTAGTAGCGGTTGGCCATGAAACCTCTTCCCTGCTTCTCTTCGTTTGATCACAGCTGTTTTCTCTCGATGCAAGCAGGAGAGGACAGGGTTCAGCACCCCAACTGTTGGCTGCGTTGGCGCGAGGGCAGCGGTGATCAAATGCGGGAGATAATCGAGCTATGATTCGTTCCTACATGGGGATGCGGCCGGAGATCGCCGCGGATTGCTACGTGGATCCTTCAGCGCAGGTAATTGGCGATGTGGTGCTGGGCGCGCGGGCGAGTGTGTGGATGAACGCGGTGGTGCGCGGCGATGTGCACTCAATCCGGATTGGGTCGCGCAGCAACGTGCAGGATTGTGCGGTACTCCATGGCATGCGGCATCTGTACCCGGTGCACGTGGGTGAGGGCGTCTCGATCGGACACAACGCGACGGTGCATGGCTGCGTGGTGGAAGACAACTGCCTGATCGGGATCGGAGCAATGGTACTGAACAATGCGCGGATCGGCGAGGGCTCGATTGTGGCAGCAGGGACGGTCGTTCCGGAGGGGATGGTGGTTCTTCCACGGTCGCTGGTGATTGGGGTGCCAGGTCGAGTGCGGCGGGCGATTGAGGCGGAGGATTTTGCGCTGATCGAGATGTATGCGCAGAACTACCTGGAGTATGGGGAGCAGTATCGGCGGGAGGGGTTGATCGGCTAGAGCGCGGATCTGGGCTACGCCCGCTTCATCAACCTCCAGTCGGGGCTTTGTGCCGGGACAGCAGGTCTTTCGCTCGCTCAGAACGACCCCCGCTGTAGTTGCGGCGTGAGGCCGCGAACGACTACCCGACGGTGTTAAATGCCGGCGCGGGTGTTCTGACGGTGCGCGGCCCAGGTGCCCCAGATAATGCAGATGGGGTGCAGGACGATAATGGCGTAGCCGACCGTGGGAATGCCGAGTCCGACATAGAGCACGCCCATGATGATGGCACCGATTAACGTGCTGTAGAGCATGCCAAAGGGCCCAAGAAAAGCGGTGAGTACAAGAGCCAGGATGACGCTTTTTCTTCCTTGCATACCGGGCGCCTCCTTGCGACCTGCTGTGGCAGATGACGTAGCTGGCGGGCGGGGTTGCCGTCCGGATAATGGTTGCCGTGTGCCGGAGCGGATGCGGAGCGGCTGGTAGACTTGGGGACTCGATGAGCACGGACAAACGAGCATTGAAGGCGGTGCGCGGCACGCGCGATCTGCTGCCGCCCGAGACCGAACTGTGGAACCGGGTGGAGGCGACAGCCCGGCGGGTGTTTGCGCGGTACAACTTCGGGGAGATTCGCACGCCGGTGTTTGAGGATACGCAGCTGTTTGCGCGCGGCCTGGGCGATGAAACCGATGTGGTCGCGAAGGAAATGTACACGTGGGAGGACCGGGCGCGAGCGGCGAGTGAGAAGGCACAGTCCTTGACGCTGCGGCCGGAGAACACGGCCGGGGTGGTGCGGGCGTATATCGAGCATGGGCTGGGCGAGCGAGGGCTGCTGCAAAAGCTGTACTACGTCGGGCCGCAGTTTCGGCGGGAGCGGCCGCAACGTGGGCGCTACCGGCAGTTCTGGCAGATTGGCGCGGAGGTGATCGGGCCGGTTTCGGCTGGGTCGGAGTCGCCGCTGAGGGATGCCGAGGTGATCGAGATGCTGGCCTCGCTGCTGGATGAGGTAGGCGTGCACGGCTGGCGGCTTGCGATCAATTCGGTCGGGTCGTCGACCGACCGGCCGCGGTATGTGACGGCGCTGCGGGAAGCGTTGCGTGAGGTGGCGCCAGGGATGTGTGTGGACTGCCAGCGGCGGGCGGAGACGAACCCGCTGCGTGTGCTGGACTGCAAGGTTCCGGCGGACCAGCCGACGATTGACGCGCTGCCGAAGATCGCCGATTTCTTGGATGAGGACTCGCGCGTACACTTCGCCGCGGTACGGGCGGCGCTCGATGGATGTGGCGTGGCGTACGTGGTCGATCCGCGGCTGGTGCGAGGACTGGACTACTACACGCGGACGACATTCGAGTTTACGCACGATGCCGGGCTGGGTACGCAGAACGCGCTGCTCGGGGGCGGGCGGTACGACGGGCTCTCGGAGATGCTGGGTGGGCCGAGGGCACCGGGGATCGGCTTCGCGATCGGGGCGGACCGGCTGGTGCTGACGCTTGAGTCGCAGGCTGCGGCTGGTTCGGCGTCGGGCGCGGAAGCTTCGTCGAAGGCCAACTTGTTCATCGCGCCGGTCGGCGAGGCGCTGAATGCGCCGGCGCTGGAGTTGGCGCGAGAGCTGCGCCGGACCGGGCTGCGGGTAGAGCTTGGGGACGGGGCATTCCGGCTGAAGAAGTCGTTCGAAACGGCCGATAAGGTGGCGCGGGCGATCGTGATTTTCGGCGAGAATGAGCAGGCGAGCGGGATGCTGACCGTGAAAGATTTTGGGAGCGGGGAGCAGCAGAAGGTAGCACGAGCGGAGCTGGTGGATCTTTTCCGGGGCGGCAAATGGCTCAGAGATAGCGCGTTAACGTAATCACAGGGGGATGAGCAAGCTTCATGGATCTGAAACTGCTGTCGGACATTCTCGCCTCCCTTCGCAAAGCGCTGGAGGAGTTCGTCACGCGCTTCGCTCCGTGAGGCGGAGCGAAGCGCGTGCGGATACCGATCAGCTGCGCGAGGACACTGAGCGATTGCATGTAGATGTAGCGCATTTACGCAATAAGTCAGCTCACTTCCGTCAGGACAGCGGGAACCTCGCAGCGCTTGAAGGAGCAGGTCGCTTCCTTACAGGGGACCAGCAGGTTCTTGTGCTGGAGTCACACTGAAGGAAGGCGTATGAAGCAGCACACAGAGAGCAGGAGCGACTGGGAAAAGGTGAAGCTCATGATTCACTCTGACGCGCGTATTTCCCTCGACGCAGAGGACCGGGCGAAAGGGCTCTACGATCCGAATGAAGAGGCCGAGGTCGAAGAGTTCTGCACAGCCGTCGCGGTCACTCCGGCTAGCGACACAAACAAGCCATCGCGGGTCTCCTAGTTGGTGCGACGAGGCCAGCGCGATCGGCGTGCCCTGAAGACTTACCTCGGCAACCTTGCTGACCGGCAAAGAAATCTCACGTGGCCCGACCTCCTTCGGAACGGCCGCCCGATTGACGAGCTGCTCTTCAAGGGAAAGAAAGATGCGCCTCTCGTACAGTGCATTGGGATTGTTGTTGTTGCCGTGATGTACATCATGGTCGGCGTCCTGTTTGTAGACCTGTTCGCGACGCAGAGGAGCTGGTTTGACGCTGTTTTCGCACTGGGCCTTTTCTGCGCTGCCGGCTTCTTCATTCGCAACGCATCCCGGAGATGAAGTTCTTGAGCGTAACGGATTGCCGGACCACCTCGAAGTTAGTGCACACTGAGACTGCCTAGAAACAAGGACAATCCGCATGGTCTCAGGTGACAAAGGCAGCGCGGACACTTTTACGGCGATGCAGGTCTTCTGGTGGGAGCGTCGCCGGATCCTCTACAACTCGCTTCTGCTTGTCATTGGTCTCTTCTCGATCGCTGGCATGGAGTATCTTCTCGGCGCGGTCGTTCCGCTTGGGGAAGATGCCGTGGAACCCGCCATTCTTTTCCTGGGTATCGCACTCTACGGATGCATGGCAAACGTTTGCTACTCCCTTGGCTGGATAGTTGAGCTGTCGCAAAGGAGGAACGATCCGCTGGCGGCCCGGCGTCGTGGCAGGTGGATGTTCCGAGCAGGTCTGCTCTTTTCCTGCGTCCTAACGACGGCTCCGTTCTTCTTCGCCTGTGCAATTCGCGTAGCTCACTGGCTTGTTGCTCCGCTCCATCGCACGCATTGAGGCGGTCGTGATCCGGTTAAGATAGCGAACAACGAGGATTCGATTGCTGGATCATTTAGGAACACTGACGCGCACGGACACCTGCGGAGCGCTGCGCGCGGATGATGATGGCCGGCAGGTGACGCTGCTGGGCTGGGTGAATCGGCGGCGGGACCATGGGAACCTGATCTTTCTGGACCTGCGGGACCGGTATGGGGTGACACAGATTGTGCTCGACCGGGATCTTGCGCCGGACGGTCACGCGAAGGCCGAACACGTGCGGCCCGAGTACGTGGTTGCGGCGATCGGGGCGGTGCGGCTTCGCGGTGCGGGCGCGACCAACCCCAACATGCCGACCGGCGAGATCGAGGTGGTGGCGCGGGAGCTGCTGGTGCTCAACGACGCGAAGCTTGCGCCGTTCTCCCCGGCCGAGGACGCGATCGCGAACGAAGAGGTGCGGCTGAAGTACCGCTACATCGACCTGCGGCGCGCGGAGATGCAGCGGAACTTCCTGGTGCGGCACCGGGTAGCATTTGCTGTACGTTCGTACCTCTCGGCGAATGGCTTTCTGGAAGTGGAAACGCCGATGATGACGCGGTCGACCCCCGAGGGCGCGCGTGACTATCTGGTGCCGAGCCGGGTGCATGCGGGCGAGTTCTACGCGCTGCCCCAGTCGCCGCAGCTGTTCAAGCAGATCCTGATGATCTCGGGCTTCGACCGGTACTTCCAGATTGCGCGCTGCTTCCGCGACGAGGACCTGCGCGCGGACCGGCAGCCAGAGTTCACCCAGATCGACCTGGAGATGTCGTTTCCGCAGCAGGAGATGATCTTTCGCGTGGTTGAGGGGTTTATGGCGGCGGCGTTTGCGGCGGTCGGTATCGCGCTGCCGGTTCCCTTCCCGGAGATCACCTACGACGAGGCGATGCGCCGGTTCGGCATCGACAAGCCGGACCTGCGGCTGCCCGGGTTGACGGACGTTCGCGATGCCTTTGCGGCAGAGGATCTTCAATCACTGGGGGTGAACCCGCAGCTGCCGGTGGTGGTGGTGCGGGTGCCCGGGGTCGGCGAGCTCTCGCGCAAGGAGCGGGATGAGAACCGGCCGCTGTTCGATGCCGGCAACGGCCCGAAGCTGGGCGCAAAACTGCTGGACGACCTGAAGCGGCTGGAACGGAGCTTTCCGGCTGCAGTGTCAGAGCTGCGGCAGCGCTCGGAGGCAGGCGAGAACGACCTGCTGGTGCTGGTGGCGGGCGATACCGCCTCGCAGGTGAAGCTGTCGGAAACGAAGTCGCCGGGGCGGCTCTCCGAACGGGAGATTGGCGTGCTTTCGGCAGCGGGAAATCTGCGCGTTGAGTTGGCGCGTAAGTATGCGGAACGGCACGGAGCATTTGCTGAGACGGAGCGGGTGGTGGCCGAGGCTGGAGCGCGCCTGGTACAGAGCCCAGTCGGGGCGGTGGGCTCGGGCGTCGGTAACTCGGGAGCAGCCGGGGCCGCAGGGGTGAGCGTTACGGGTGATGCCGGTAACAACGGCGGCATAGACGGCAGCACAGCATTCCGGCCAATCTGGGTGACGGATTTCCCGATGTTCGAGCAGGACGCGGATACAGGGCGCTGGCTGCCTTCGCACCACCCGTTTACCTCACCGCACGAGGCGGATATGGACCGGCTCCAGAGCGATCCGGCGTCGGTACGGGCGCGGTATTACGACCTGGCGATGAACGGGCTCGAGCTGGGCTCGGGGTCGATCCGTATCCATCGTAAAGATGTGCAGGCGCGCATCTTCGAGGCGCTAGGCATGACGGATGACGAGGCGCGGGAGCGTTTCGGCTTCTTTCTGGACGCGCTCGAGTATGGAACGCCACCCCACGGCGGTATCGCGTTGGGGCTGGACAGGATCGCGATGATCCTGGCCGGCGCCGGGAGCCTCCGTGAGGTGATCGCCTTCCCGAAGACGGCAAAGGCGATCGATCTGATGGTGGATGCGCCGACCCGGGCGACGGATGGGCAACTGCGGGAGCTGCATATCCGGACGAGTGGGAAAAGCTAGATCGCGGCGGTTCCCATGCACAACGCATGTGGGAAAGGAGTCCTTCTCTGCGCCCACGATGAACCTCGGTTGTGAGCTACGGCTAGCAAGGCTCTCCATGCGGTACAGGGAGTGACTGAGTGCGCCCTCTCGTTGCAGGCCTACGTAGCCTGCAGCATCTTCTGAAGCTCGAGCACGGTGCGCCAGTTGCGGATCGTGGGGTTGCCTGGGATGGCCGAGGCTGTGCAGGCAGCGGCCAGCTTGGAGCGGCCAGTGCCATAGGGCAGGTGTAGGAAGATCTCGCGCCCCGAGGCGTCGGTAATTGCTTCAGGGATAAGGTCGGTGGTTGCGTCAGGAGGTGCGACGCGGAGTGCATCAGGAACGGCGGCGTGAACGCTGCCGGGGACAACGTTATGGACGTGGAGGCGTTCCTCCCCGGTACGGGCTGCTTCCAGCTTCTGAAGTCCTGCCGAGGTAAGCGGTGCGTCGAGAAAGACTACATGCAGGGCGTTGTTGTCGGCTGATGAGGTGCTTGCGGCCGTAGCAAAAGGATTCGCGGCGATTGCGGTCTCAAGCTGCTGCCGGGTGCGAAGGGTGACCGGGATGGGAAAGCCGAAGCACGCGGCGAGCTCGGCTGCAATACGGTCGGAGGTGAGCGTCAGCGGCGCGGTGCAGACCAGGTTGCCGCTCTGAATGTAGGTGGCGATAGTGACGCAACCCAGATCGGCAAAGAGCGCTCGGAGACCGGTCATTGGCACCAAGTGGTGGCCGCCTACGTTGATACCGCGCAGCAGAACCAGCAGGCGCTCACCTTCGCTCTGCGTCATCGTTTCTGCTCCTGAATTGCGGCGCTTTGTCCAGCATCGATGTCTTCCCGGCCCTGAGTACTACTTGTTGCGATGGCCGATCTTATAGACGATGCCGATGGCACCGAAGAACTCGCTCTGGCCCTGGTGGCCATAGCGGGTGGGCTGGTAGTCGGCGGTAAAGCGGACGGCGAAGTGGGGGTAGACCTTGTAATCGGCCCAGCCGCCGAGCGCATAGCCGAGTGCAAGCTGGTTGTTGTAAACGCCGACCTGGAATGGCTGGATGCCGGAGCCCTGGAAGCCCTGATCGAAGGAGCCATACGCGCCACCGACGAGCACGTGAAAGCCAGCTGTGTACTTCTGCGACTGATAGAGCCGGAAGGACGGTCCGAAGAGGAACAGGTGCTCGGAAAGGCTGGAGGTCGTGTTGGTGATGGAGGGATAGCTGCTGATGGCAGCGGGCAAGGTGTAGTTGCCATAGACGCCGCGCGCGGTGCCCTCGATGCCGAACAGGGGCGAGAACCAGCCGGTGACCCCGCCCTCCCAGCCGAGGAGGTTGGTGGCTTCGACCTGAGTGGCGAAGCCGGGATTAAAGTGCGCGTAAGCGGCGCCGCCGAGGATCTCGAGCTTCTGGTCTTCGGTCACGCTGACCGGTTCAGCGGGCGCATTCGCGGTGATCTGGGCGTGGAGTTGGAGTGCGGCAAGGGCGCTGGCGGCAACAAGGGCCGTGCGCAGACGAAGGTTCCGAAACGTCAACGGGTGTCTCCTGAAATGCGCACGGGTCGTACTGTGCGCGGCAGCCGCGAGCGCGGCCGCGTCGTGACCAGAATACAGCGACGGCGCGGGATTCGGGGGTGGGGTTGGATGGGCCGGGAGACAAAGGTCCTCTGGCGCAAAGCGCTAGAGACTCCGTTGCGCTCAGGTTGACGCCAGAGTGAGGGGTGGCGATTCCACTCGGGCATCGCGCGGGATGACGTGTGAGACAGGCCCTCCACTGCGCTCGGGATGGCGCTTGCGCGGCCAGGGCGCCTGCCAGGCACAGGCACAGGCTGCGGTCCGCTGGAACAGGGCTGTGCCTGCCTAAGCAGCGAGAGCCTGCTTAGTTCATCCAGCTGCGGTCGTTTGGGTCGCGGGGCTTCTGTCCGGGGACGGGGCGTCCAGTATCGGGATCGACGTAGCGCCCTTCAGAGTCGAAGTGAACGTCGCGGTTCTGTTTGCGCATGTAAACCTCAAACTTCTTCGCGGCGTTGCGGCGCTTCCAGCGGTAGTAATCGTTCCGGAGATCAAGGTAGCGCTGACCGGTGGCGGCCGTGAAGCCGCGGCGTGGGGCGGCCTTGATGTAGATGTAGCCGGCGAGCGCACCGCCGAGCTGGGCGAGCGCGTAGACGCGGTTTTGGCCAAAGAGCTGGGCGAGGGCCAGCAGCATGTAGACGGCGACCAGATACTTGGCTTTCATCTGGATGGGGATAGGAAAAAGCGTGAACTGCATATCCCCGTAAAGAACACCGAAGGCGATAAGCAGGCCAAAAATGCCGCCGAAGGCGCCGGTAAGCGGCTGCAAGGGGAATCCGCCGCCGGAAAGTGCGCCGGAGGCGGTCGCGAAGGCGAGCCCGACTGCGGCCAGGCCTGCACCGAGCACCGAAGCAAAGTAAAGCTCGGCGACCCAGCGGCTGCCGCTGTTGGCCTCAAGAAAAGCGCCAAGGAACCAGAGCGAGAGCAGCTCGAGCGCGGTGCCGAGCAGGCCGGAATGCACGAAACAGTACGTGATGAGCTGCCAGATGTAGCCGTGCGCAACCAGAGTGGGGGTGAGTGCGAAGATGGCGAGCAGCTGGCCACCCAGCGCGGGCTGGGCGAGATTGAGCAGGAGAAAGGCGAGGTAAATGCCGATGTTCCAGAGGACGAGCGTACGCGTGAAGCCGCGGAAGTCTGGGAAAGCGAGCATGCCTGCGGAGCGGAAGGGCGGCATATGCGGCTATTGTCGCAGGTCGGGCGCTTCCGCGCAGAGGGAAGCTTCACCATGCGGTCGCCCCTTGCTGCAGGGATGGATGGAGCACGTTGTGAAGGAGACAGAAGGCGTATGCGGGATTCGCTCCGGCAGTTCCACGGATTCCTTGAGGCTTGCGTTGCAAATCGTGCTATCTCCTGACTGGTGGTCATGTATGGTCCGGGGCTTCTTCGCCTGGATGGGCTGGGCTACGGCGTGCTGGAGAAAGACATGGAGCAGGAGGCGTTGCGCGCGCGCAAGCGGGAGCCTACCGTGCGGCTGGTGCTGGCCGGTTTGGCGATCGATAGCTCGCTGCGGGTGCCGGATGGGCGCGGAGTCCAGCTCCTGATGCGGGCGTATGCGTTGACCGTGGGTTGTGGCAGTCGTATGAGCATGCGGAGCAGTCGATGCTGGCCGGCTTGAGGTACTTCCGAGCTTCACGCCCGGCTTCTTTCGTGAGGAACTTCGGGACGCGCTGGCGAGGAGCCTTGGCAGTCGGCAGCGCCACGCTCTAAGACTTCCTGGTGTGTGCGGTGCGTCATGATGCTATGTGGCAGTTCGCGACCGGGCACTGGGCGGCTTTGCGTGGCAGAGTCCCGAATGAAGCTGCGCGGCTCACAGATTCAGGCCAAGTAGGAGACAACATGCGCAACGCTTCTGGAGAGCGGAAGTTGACCGGTATCGAGAACCTCGAAGCCCGCTTCCAGTGCCTCACGGCGCAGATATCGAGCCCAACCCATCATGCTTTCATTGGCCAGTTCAGCTTGCCTTCGATGGTGCTTCAGCCGGAAAGCTCGAGTCTCGTCATCACAATCCACGAGAAGGACGCGCGCATAGTCGATCTTTTGGGCGGCAAGTGCTTCCGTGAGAAAAGCGATACGCATCTGCCCCTCAAACAGGACGGGGTGGCCGTCCTCGAGGACTGGCATGATCCGTTCCAGCCAGGCGAGAGTCATAGCTCGCTGCCACGCACCTCCTGGATAGTGACCCGTCCCGAAGGTCGCCATGACCTCCGCCGATGGAACGCCAATCGTATCGAAGCGAAAGACCTGGAACTGGGGATACAGCCGCTCGACTTCCAGGGCGATCGCCGTCTTGCCGCTGCCTGAGGCTCCAGTCAGCACAACGAAGGGAGCCGCCACTGTTCTGTCCTCCTTGTAAGCGCTCGCGAAGCCTACTTCGCCGCAGCGGGAGCGGGATGCGGCGGATACGGCGCAACAGCGAGTGAGGCATGGCCGGCCGGGTCGAGGGAGCGGACGCCGAAGATGACATTATCCTTCGAGACCGGAAGAGTGACCCTGTTGCCGGAACCGGCGGCCACATCGGCCTGGTGAGTCCAGTTGGATTCGGCGAGCTCGCGCCAGAGGACCTGGTAGCGTGTGCTGGCGGGCGCGCCGGGGCCGGGCTTCCAGAGAAGAGTGGTGTTGTTGTCGCCGGCGATGCCGGGCGGCGGAGCGGTAATGACCTGCACGTCGGCTGGAGGCGCCGGTGCGCTAGCGAGCGTGGCCAGAGTCGCGGCGTTAAGGCGCGCGACGTTGGCGACATAATCCATGTCCACATACTTGATCAGATCGCCATACTGGACGCCATTCTCGATGCGCACGTTCTGGTGCTGGTGGTTGAAGTCCTCGCGCCACTCGGTAAAGCGTACGGCGGCGAAGCCTTCGCCGTTAAAGGCGGTGTGGTCGCCCCCGCGCAGGAAGCGATCGCGGCGCAGCTCAAGGACGGGGTGGAAGTAGGTCGCCGTGCTGCCAGCGCCCGAACCGAAGTAGGTTGCGTCGACGGCAGTGATGGCGCGGGCGAGCTCGCGTGAGGGCGAGTCGCTCTCGTAACCGAGCAGCTCGATGGCTTTGACCTCCTCGGGGGTGGCGGCGGACGGAATACCTTCAGAAAAGACGCGAACGGCGTGCTTGTCCTGTAGTTGCTCCTGCCCAGGGGTGGTGTTGCCGCCGACGATGTCGTTGTTCAGCACGGCTTCAAGGCCGACGCCCTGCTGCTTGAGGGTCTCCGCGAGATGGCGGCTGCCGTTGAGGCCCTGCTCCTCGCCAGCGACTGCGGCAAAGATGATGGTCGCGGGGAACTTGAGCTTTGCGAGGGCGCGGGCGGACTCGATGGAGACAGCGACTCCAGAGGCGTCGTCGTTAGCTCCGGGAGCTTCGTCGGTGGTGTTCTCATTCGTCGAGTTCCGGGAGTCGTAGTGGCCGGTGACGAGGACGGTTCGGTTTGCTTGGGCGGGATCCGTACCTTTGAGGACGGCGTAGACGTTGGTGATGGTGGTTGGGACCGGGATACGACTCATTGGCTGCTCAACAAAGGTGTCACGCCGGACTTCGAGGCAGCCGCCGCAGGCCTGGCTAATGGCGGTGTACTGGGCGAAGACCCACTCGGACGCAGCGGTCGCGCCGGTGCCTGGAGGCAGGTTCGGCGTCATGCTGGAGAGCGTGGAACGATTGCGGAAGGCGACCAGCGCGGCGATGTCGCTACGAACCATAGCCGGGGAAACTGTGCGCAGCGCTGCTGCAAATCTCTCGTCCTGCGGTAACGCAGCAATGCGGGTACCATTGGCATCCAGATCATGAGTTGCGCCGTCAGAGATGCCATACGCAAGCGCCGCCGGCGCGAGCGTGAGACCGAGCAGCGCGAGGCCTGCGAGCAAACACCGGGAAGGCATGAAGCAGCACCATTCCTGGGACAGTTTCCGGCGGCTCTTTCGCCTGAAGCTTTTCTGCATCGTAAAGAGTTCTCCTGGAAGTGAGTTCGTGCATCTGTAGCCTGAAGAAGATGCTTGTCTTTGGCGATCGGGCCGGGCGAGACGTTGGCCTTTTCTCAAACGGATCAGGCCAGGGTGATCGATCCACCTTACACCGCAAGCGAAGTTTGGAAAAAACTCTGGAGGAATGTGCATGCTTTGCCCTGAATGTGACAGCGCTCTCGACATCGATACCGAGGATGTAGAAGAAGGTGATTCGGTGACGTGCGACGAGTGTGGCACGGAGTTTGAGGTAGTGGCGACGGAACCGCTGGAGCTTGCCCGCGTTGATGAGGAGATTGACGAGGATGAGCCAGCAACGGCCGTGGATGAAGAGGAGTGAAGGCCCAGCGGTTGCGCCGCGGAGCTGAACGCAACAGGTTGAAAGGTCTGCGCTGGCGGCGTACGGGAGCTTCGGCATTGTTGGCCGGAGCTCTCCTGCTGCCGGCAGGTGCTACTGTCCTACTGCTGAGCGAAACGGCCGTGGCGCAGACGCGGGCGAAAACGATCGAGGGTAAGGTGCTCGATAGCGGCACGGCAGCGCTGCCGGGCGGTATTGTCTACCTGCAGGACCAGAAGACGAACATCGTGAAGACATTTATCGCGACCGCGGACGGGAGCTACCGGTTCGGGCAGCTGCCTGCGGATACTGATTACAAGATATGGGCGGAGTACAAGGGACAGAAAAGCAAGGAGAAGCTGATCAGTTCATTTGATACGAAGATGAACGTGACGCTGGACTTTCACATTGGGAAATAGGTAGTCCGCGGGAGAAGTCGGAGACGCATATTCTTAGTCCACGCTCAGGCGACGCTTTCGCGCGAGGACGGCTTTTTAAGCAGGATTGCTCTCAGGAGCTTACTTAGCTGACCGGAGACACAGGAAGGGAGAGCCTATGGCTCTCCCTTCCTGTTGCTACTAAGGCTCGGAGTTTGGACTGCTACCGCTACTGTTTGCCCTTCCAGCTCATCAGGTCGCCGAGTGTAGTGGTCGAGCTGGAAACCGGAGCCTTGTAGGCTTCGACGTCCGCACGACTACCTTCATCGCCGATGGCGCGCAGGCTGAGACCGACCTTCTTCTCTTCCGCGTTCATCTTGATGATCTTGAACTCGTGCTCCTGACCGACCTCCAGGTTAACCGGACTGCCGTCCGCGTCAGTCGCCTCGGAGACGTGGCAGAGGCCTTCGACCCCTTCCGCGATCTCGACAAAGGCGCCGAACTGCGCCGTTCGCAGAACCTTGCCATGGACGACATCCCCTGCGCGGTGCTGGGCGAAGAAGGTCTCCCAAACATCGGGCTCGAGCTGCTTGATGCCAAGCGAGAGACGGCGGTTTTCGGGTTCGACCCCGAGAACGACCGCGCGAAGCTTCTCGCCCTTCTTGAGCACCTCGGACGGATGCTTGATGCGCTTGGTCCAGCTCAGGTTTGAGACGTGGACGAGGCCATCAATGCCATCTTCGATCTCGATGAAGGCGCCGAAGTCGGTGAGGTTGCGCACGCGGCCTTCGACGACAGCACCGGTTGGGTAGCGGTCGGAAAGGTTCTCCCACGGATTCTCGAGCAGCTGCTTCATACCGAGCGAGATGCGGCGATCATTCGGGTTGACGCTGATGACGAGGGTCTCGACCTCATCGCCGGGCTTGAGCATCTTGGACGGATGCTTCATGCGCTTGGACCAGGTCATCTCAGAGACGTGGACAAGGCCTTCGATGCCCTGCTCTAGTTCAACGAATGCTCCGTAATCGGTGACGGAGAGAACACGGCCGCGAACGCGCGCACCGACCGGATAACGTTCGACAGCGTCGAGCCAAGGATCCGGCGTGAGTTGTTTGAAGCCAAGCGAAACGCGCTGCTTGTCCTTGTCGAATTTAAGGACCTTGACCTGGATCTCATCTCCCACGTTGACCAGGTCTCG
Organism: uncultured Acidobacteriaceae bacterium; assembly: GCA_964245435.1. Taxonomy (GTDB): domain Bacteria; phylum Acidobacteriota; class Terriglobia; order Terriglobales; family Acidobacteriaceae; genus EB88. The sequence goes on along the minus strand of CAXTMF010000004.1, from coordinate 67,111 downwards.
CGGATGCGTCAGGCGGCCCCAGCTCATGTCAGTGATGTGCAGAAGGCCGTCGATACCGCCCATGTCCACAAAAGCGCCGTAGTCGGTGAGGTTCTTGACGACACCGGTGAGGATAGAACCTTCTTCGAGGTGTTCCAGGGTTTCATTGCGCTTGGAGGCCTGCTCTTCCTCGAGCAGCTCCTTACGCGAGACAACAACGTTGCCGCGCTTCTTGTTGAGCTTGATGATACGGACCTGGATCTCAGTGCCGATATAAGCGTCGAGGTTGCGGACCGGGCGGATCTCCAGTTGCGAGCCGGGCAGGAACGCCTTGATGCCGACGTCGACGGTGACGCCGCCTTTGACGCGGCCGAGTACAGTGCCGGTGACCGGGGTCTTCTCGTTAGCGGCCTTCTCGATCACATCCCAAAGGCGGTGGCGCTGCGCCTTCTCGTAGCTGAGCAGGTAGCCGCCCTCGGCTTCCTCGCGCTCAACGACGACCTCAACCGTGTCCCCTGGATTCAGCTTGGAGACACCATCGGGCCCGACGACCTGCTCGAGCGGGATGCGGCCTTCGCTCTTGAGTCCCACATCGACAACCACTTCCTTGTCGGTGAGCTTAATGACGGTGCCGGTGACGATGTTGTCGTCGAACTGGAGCGCAGCGGCCTCGGCAGCCTGCTCGCGATCGAAACTTTCGAGCGCGGCAGCGAAGTCGGTGAAGTCGTCGCTCTCGGCCGGGACTTCGACGGTCTCGGGGGAAGGCGCCTGCGCGGCAAGCGTATGGGTACCTTCCGTCAGCTCGGGGTTATGAACCTGCTGGTCGTGCTCGGCGTGCAGGTCAGGGGTGTATTCGGACGAGGGAGCAAGCTGCTCCGCCGAGACGGGTTCAAAGGCTGGGGTTTCGAGTTCGGTGTTCAGAGGAGTGCTCTCGGAGTATGTAGGATTTAGGGCGTCGGCCATGACAGTTGAATCCGGGGTCGGTACCAGTGTTGCAGCGCCTTTCGGGAGCTGCGCATCAGTGTCCGGACTTGTACGCAGTAGGGAGAACGCCGCGTATTCGATTCAGTCCGGTACTGGACGGATGCTGTTTTCGCCGGCCCTGCTGGCCGCGCCTATCATTTGCCGGAGGAGCGGGACGAGCCGTGTGCGGCAGCTCAGTGCCCGGGAATCGTACCGAAAATGAAAGACTCGGATGGCAAGCGTTTGCAGCAGGCCCATGATGCGGGCAAAGACACCCAATGAAGAAACTATAGGGTTACCACAGGGGGGTGTCAACGCACCTGAGCTGCTGAGCAAGTAATCTCAATGTGGCATTCACACAAGTGCTCCCGCGTTCGAGAAAAAAGTTTGACAGCAAGCGCGAGGTTGTTTGTTCGTGAGCTCCGACACATGCTTCCTGCATGCATATCTCAGTGGAGCCTTCCATTCTTTACTTCGGCACACCGGTGGTGCTGCTCAGCACCCTTAACCAGGACGGCAGCGTCAATGTCGCGCCGATATCGTCAGCGTGGTGGCTGGGGTGGAGCTGCATGATGGGCCTGGGCGGCAAGGGACACACAGCGCAGAACCTTCTGCGGGAGCGTGAGTGCGTGCTGAACCTGCCTTCAGTAGAGCAGGTCGACGCAGTGAATCGGCTGGCTCGACTTACGGGCTCCGATCCGGTGCCGCCGCATAAGGAGGCCATGGGTTACCGGCATCTGAAAGACAAGCTCGGGGCCGCAGGGCTGACGGCGCAGGCATCCGCAGTAGTACGGCCTTCGCGCGTTGCAGAGTGCCCGGTACAGCTGGAGGCGGTCTTGGAGCAATGCCATGCTTTCGGGCAACGTCCGGAGAAAGCAGCGACTGCGCTCGCGTTCGAGGTGCGTATCGTCCGGGCGCATGTCGAGGAGTGCCTGCTGGTCGAAGGGAAGCAGGACCACATCGACCCGGACCGGTGGCGTCCCTTGCTCATGAGCTTCTGCCAGTTCTATGGCTTGGGTTCCCGGCTGCGAGAGTCTATTCTCGCCGAGATCCCGGAAGCGGCTTACCGTCCGGCAGCGAAGATGGAGCGCTAATCGGAAGCCGCGCAAACCTGCAGGATGGCAGGGCCGAACTTCGCGACCTTTGCGGGGCCGAGACCAGAAATCGCGAGCAGATCGGCTTCGGAGACTGGATGCTCTTCGGCGATGGCCTGCAGGGTACGGTCGGGGAAGACGCAAAAAGCAGGCTGGCCGAGTTTCTGGGCTTCGATCTTGCGCCAGGCACGCAGGCGCTGCTCAAGCGCGGCGGCCTCTCCGGCAAGTGGCTGAGCGCTACGGCTGGCGGAAGCCGGCTTGCGGGTGCGTTTGCCGCCGGCAGGAACTGCCGAGGCACTTGCGTTCAGCTCGCGCAGAACAATCGTGTCAGCGTCGCGGTCGGAGAAGGTTGCGCCCTCGTAGGTGAGCGAGGCTTTCCGGTAGGGGATGGTGCGGCCGTCCTTCTCGAAGCTGGCGTCATCAAGGCGGACGAAGCCTGCTGCGGCAAGCGCGGCAAGCAGGTCCTCAAAGGCGTCCCGGCTGACGCCGCTCTTTGCGCAAAGATCGCTGTGGAGCTTGCCGGTTGACTTGGACCCGCCGCTGCCGCGTTCATAGCTGCCTGATCCGCCGAGCGCGGCGATGATCGCGTGTGCCAGGCGGCGCTCGTCGTCTGCCAACGGCCGCGATGTTTGCGTAACGGACGCCGCGGGGGCGCAGACGTCGCACAAACCGCAGTCGGACCGGCTGTCCTCGGTGTCGCCGAAGTGGCGAACCAGCTGCGCCATACGGCACTCGCCTGACTCGGCGTAGCGGATGACCTGTTTGAGCTGGCCAGCGCGGTGCTGGCTCTGCGCGAGGTAAGGCGAGCGCCAGCTTTCGCCGCCACGGGTCACGAAGCCGTTGTAGTCCATGCGGGCGCCCCCATGGGTGATGAGCTTCTCAAGCGCCTTGTCGCACTCCTCCTTCTCGAGCGTGATCTTTTCGCGCTTCTTCAATAGATCCGCCAGCTCCTCCCAATGCACGCCCACCTCGCCGAGCAGGCGGAAGATGGCGTCGAGCTGAGGCGCAGGCGGGTAGTCGCGCTCGAAGAAAAAGTCGTGCTGTTTGCGGTCGGCGAAGGAGTGCATGAGGACCGTGCGCGAAGGGCGGCCGTCGCGACCGGCGCGGCCAATCTCCTGGTAGTAGCCCTCGAGGGTGGACGGCAGCGCGGTATGCAAAACAGTGCGAACATCGGCCTTGTCGATGCCCATGCCGAAGGCTATGGTCGCGACGACGACCTCCAACTCGCCCGAGAGGAAGGCGCGCTGGACGCGCTCGCGGTGGTCGGGGTCGAGCCCGGCATGGTAGGGGGCGGTTCGGAAGGAGCGGCCGAGCTCACCGGCGAGCATCTCGGCCTCCTTGCGAGTAGGCGCGTAGACGATCGCAGGCCGGGCCTCCGCCGGGCTGAGCAGTTCAGCGGCAAAGGCGGCGCGTCTGGGCTTGGGGAGCTCGATGACCTCAATGGCGAGGTTGGAGCGGCGAAAGCCGTGAATGAAGACCGCGGGCGGGTGCCCGGCAGAGCCTAGGCCGAGCTGGGCGACGATATCGTGCTGCACCTGTGTAGTGGCTGTAGCGGTGAGGGCGATGACCGGTGCAGGGCGGAGACGCCTCAGATGCTCGCCGAGCATGCGGTAGTCGGGGCGGAAGTCGTGACCCCATTGCGAGATGCAGTGAGCCTCGTCGATGGCGATGAGGCCGGGTCGGCGCTTGGCCAGCATCTCCGGAAAGCCGGGAACGCGGAGCCGCTCGGGGGCGATGAAAAGGAAGTCGAGGGTGCCGGCAAGGTAGTCGCGGCAAGCTTCGCGGGCGGCCTCGCGGCTGAGGCCGGAGTGGATGCGAGCGACGCGGAGACCAAGCGAGGAGAGCTTCATTGCCTGGTCGTCCATGAGGGCGATAAGCGGCGAGATCACCAGAGTTACGCCGCCGCGAGCGAGCGCGGGAAGCTGGTAGCAGAGGCTCTTGCCAGCGCCGGTGGGCATGACGAGCAGAACGTCTTCCCCCTCGACCGCGGCCTGGCAGACAGCCTCCTGGTTGGCGCGGAAGGCGCTGAAGCCAAAACGCTTCTCCAGCAATGCGCGCAAGGGCAGCACGGGGCTGGATTGAAGGGTAGCCATAGGCCTGAGTATAAGACCGTGCGCGACCTATACTCGCGGGATGGAACACCTTTGGACACCCTGGCGATACGGCTACATCACCGGCACGGCGGCGCGCGGCAGCGAGGAAGGCCAGAAAGAGACACGCAAGGGCGTCCCGGCAGAGCTCGGCGCCTGGGCTGGAGATTTCGGGTGCGTTTTTTGCAATCTCATCGCAGCAACAGACGATGCGATCACGCGCGGCATGTCGGCGGACGAAGCCGAACGGATATCGCTCCTGGTGACGCGGAGCGAACGGGTGTTCGTTTGCCTGAACCGGTTTCCGTATAACTCCGGTCACGTGATGGTGGTGCCGTACGAGCACTGCGCCTCACTGGCGGAGCTGCCCGCCGAGACTGCCGCGGAGCTGATGAGCTGGGCGCAGCGGGCCGAGCGCGCTCTTCGGGCTACCTACACGCCGGACGGCTACAACGTGGGGCTCAACCTGGGCGCGGCGGCCGGCGCCGGGGTCGCGGGACACCTGCACCTGCACGCGGTGCCGCGTTGGGTTGGAGATACAAGCTTTTTGACGACGCTGGGCGAGACGCGGACGCTGCCGGAGGCGCTGGAGGTGACCTGGGAGCGGCTGCGCGAGGCATTTGCCGCGGTGGCGAAAGGGTGAAGCTCACCTAGACGAGCTTGCCAGGATCGATTTCCTATCCGTGGCATCATGACGACTCTCGGAGGGCGGATGCCACATAAACGAAGCATGACCCTGCTGGCCCTCAACGTGGTGGGTGCCGCCGGCTACGACATGGCAACATCGAGTGCCCAGGCGATCCCGCAAGAACGGGCTGCAGGTATTTACTCGATAACAGGCGAGCCGGTTGTCTGGTTCGCGGCTATTCTTCCGATCATCAGCATCTTCTTCGCGGTGAATGTTACCTGGGGGACGCTGATTTTAGCCCGCCGACAGTGGCACAGCGGGAGATTGTGGCTGTTATCTGCCCTGGTGTGGCTTATCGCCATGGTGATTGACTTTGCGCACCATTGATTCGACGATGACCCCGCATGCTGAAGCAGAGCTGATGCGGCATCGTATGAGCAGCAGACTTAGAGGAGCGCACATGAGCGAGATACACCCGCAGGATGGAACCGGGCACAGCCTGGACAAGACGCCCGAGCATGAAAACCACACGGATAGCGCTCAAGCGCCGCCAACCAGTGTTGAGCCGGTTGCTCCACAGAACTCGCAGGCGGCCGGGGCCTCCGAGGGCGAAATGCACGCCCTACTCCATACCAACGTGAGCGGGTCTGAGCAGAAGGGCAATGCTGAAAAAGCAGCGGACCTGGAAAAAGAGATGCCGGGCGGGACAGCCGGGTACCGCTCGACGGGGAGCTATACCGGCTCGACCGGAGGACAGAAGTAAGGGCTGCCCAACAGCTCAGGGCTTGGATGGCACAGTGGTATCGTCGCGTACGATCTTCCAGCCGCCAGGGGTGTGCTCCAGAACCAGCAGAAAGTACCCGTCAGCGTTGCCGCCGCCCGACGCGCTCCGCTCAAGATGGAACTGGCCGGTGGCAGTCGCGAACTGTGTACCCAATGGTTGCACCTCGAGCGCGCGGAACTTGAGCCGCCCCATGGCCTCTCTGGTGGGGTAGTGTTTGCGGTAGCCGGCGAGCATGGCATCGTAGCCCCGGCTGATGGTGCTGCCGATAAAGAGTATGTCTGGCGCGTTCTTGTAGCCGGTCGCAAAGGCGTCCAGATTGCCGGTGTTCCAGTCGGTCTCCTGCCGATGGAGAAGTTGGAGAATGGCCTGCTCGCCGGTCGGCTGAGCATGAGCGCTTGCGGCAGCGGCCGGAAGAAGCAGGGCGGCTGCGATGCTTCGCAGGAGTGCGTTCATGGGTGGGTCCTCCGTAGAATTCTCGCGTTAACCCGCTGTTCATCTGCTCGCAATCTTCTTGCGCTACGCAAGCAGAAGAAGCGAATTCTTCTATCGGGCAGGATGACGCGCTCTGCCGAGTGACGTTCTCGGCCTGAGACACTCCCTTCCGGTGAAACTCTTCACGCGAGCTTCCCGCAGCAGCGTGCTACTGGAAGAGTGTCTTCTCGTGGAGATCGGGCAGAGCGCCGTTTTCCTTTTCATTCTCAGGAAGGGTGGGTACTTCGGTCAGACCGCCTTCCTGCGAAGCTTCAAGCATCTCCTTCGGAAGCAGCTTGCTGGGCTTGATTCCCAGAGACTGAAGCATTTCCGCCTGCCGGATGGCATTTCCTTTGCCGCGCGCCAGCTTACTGTAGGCATTGTCATACGCCTTCTGCGCATCGCCGAGCTTCGCGCCGACATCGGTAAGATCCTTCGCGAAAGCAGCAAACTTGTCGTACAGCTCCGCGCCCCGGGCAACAATCTCCTGCGCATTGCTGCGCTGCTTCTCCTGCCGCCACAGGTGGGCAACAGTGCGGATAACGAAGAGCAGGGTGCTGGGGCTGACGAGCAGGACGTTCCGTTCCCAGCCCTCCTGCCAGAGCGCGCCGTCGCGGGCGATAGCGAGCAGGAAGGCCGGCTCGATAGGGACGAACATGACGACGAAGTCCATGCTTTCGAGCTGGTAGAGACCAGGGTAGTTGCGCGCCGAGAGCTCCTTGATGTGGGTGCGAACGGAGCCTACGTGCCGGGTGAGCGAAAGCGCACGGGAGGAATCGTCGTTGCAATCGCAGTAGGCGCTATAGTCGACGAGCGAGACTTTCGCGTCGATGACCAGGTGCCGGCCGCCGGGCAGGTTAAGGATGACGTCCGGTCGGGCGCGGGAGCTCTCTGCCCCGGCAAGCGAGGTCTGCACGCGGTACTCATGGTCGCGGCGCAGACCCGCGTTCTCGAGCATCTGCTCGAGAACGAACTCGCCCCAGTCGCCTTGTGTCTTTGAGGAGCCCTTGAGCGCGCGGGCGAGATTGCTGGCCTCGGAGGAGAGCTGCTGGTTGAGTTCCTTGAGGTCGCCGATCTGCTGGCGCAGCTCCTGGCGGCCCTGGATGCCGTCGTCGCGAAGGGCCTCAACGCGCTGCTGGAACTCGCCCATACGCTCCTTGAGCGGGTTGAGCAGGTTGCCGAGCGAGATCGTGCTTTCTTCGCGGAAGCTCTTGGATTTCTCCTGAAAGATCTCGGCGGCGAGCACTTTGAACTGATTGGCGAGCTTTTCCTCGGCGTCCGCCAGTAGTTTGAGCTTCTTCTCGGTCTCCCCAGCCTCGATCTCTATCTGTTTGCGGGCGCTTTCCAGTGCGGCAGTAGTGGTCTTCAGCTCGTGCTGCAGGGTCGCCCTCGCATCCTCCGTGGAGGCAAGTCGGGCGTCCTTTTCGCGGAGGTGATCGGCACGCACGCGCCCTTCCGCTTCGGCGGCGGCCAGGCTACTTTGCGCGCCGGCCAGCGAAAGGGCGGCGGTAGCGAGCCCGCTGCGTGCGACGGAGAGCTCCTCGGCGAGGCGATCGCGGTCGCGGGCAAGCGCCGCGTGCTCGGCCTGCGCGAGGGCAAGTGCCTGTGCATCGGCGGAGCGACGGCGCTCGATTTCCACGCCGAGTTCGGCGCGGGCAGCTGCTTGAGCGCGGCTTCCTGCGGCCCGGACGACAACGAGCACGAGCCCTGCCACGAAGAGGACCAGGAGAAACAGCCAAAGTGTGGTGGTCGAAGCGGGGATCATCAGTGTCGAGTGTGCCACCGGGTACGGAGGAAAGCGAGTGACCGAGGAATGTCGGGTGCTGCGCGAGCATCCGGCGCGCACATGCCAGATAGATAGCTGTGCCCGCACCCTGACACGCTTGCTGATAGAGCGACTTACCCTCCCACTGGGCGAGATTCGGCATACACGGAGTGTGCAGGCGCAGGCGCGTAGAGGCCGGTGCGCGGCGGCATCTCAGCAGACAGATGCGGCGATCGCGCGCGCTTTACACTCGATACAGGCCTCAGTAGACTTGGAGTTTCGGTGCGAGCTCGGACGGGCGTGGGCGCATCGGGCCGCGGGACGGCCACAGCGTTCCAGGAAGAAAGAAAACAGGAGACGGGCATGGCGGCGGTTGAAGAGAAAGTGAAGCAGATCATTGTCGAGCAGCTGCAGGTAGATGAGGCGGAAGTCACGCCCAGCGCATCGTTCCAGGAGGACCTCGGCGCTGACTCGCTCGATGTGGTTGAGCTCGTCATGCAGTTTGAAGAGGCATTTGACCTCGAGATCCCCGATGAGGACGCGGAAAAGATCAAGACCGTGAAAGACGCGACCGAGTACATCGAGGCACACGCGAAGGGCGGCAAATAGTTTTGCCCAGGGAACAACGAAGGGTAGTGGTCACAGGAGTTGGACTGATTTCGGGGGTCGGTAACACGGCTCCGGAGGTCTGGAAATCGTTGCTGGCTGGGCGCAGCGGTGTCGGTCCGATTACAGCCTTCGATACGACTGGCTTTTCTGTCACAATCGCAGCGGAGGTCCGGGGCTTTGATCCATTGGACTTCGTCGACAAAAAAGAATCGCGCAAGATGGCGCGGTTCATGCACCTTGCCATGGCAGCCGTAGCGGAGGCCATTGTGAACTCCGGCCTGGAGATTACCGACGCGATCGCGGAGCGAGTCGGGGTTCACATCGGCTCCGGCATCGGCGGCTTTGAGGTGATTGAACGCGAGCACCAAGCTTACCTCAACGGCGGTCAACGCAAGATCAATCCATTTTTCATCCCGGCGACGATCGCCAACCTCGCCGCCGGTCATGTCTCCATTCGGCACAATGCGAAAGGGCCGAATCAGACGGCCTCCACTGCCTGCACTTCAGGCGCGCACTCGATAGGGGATTCATTCCGGATTATCGAGCGTGATGACGCGGATGTGATGATCGCAGGCGGATCGGAAGGAGCGATCAACGAGATGTGCGTGGGCGGGTTCGCAGCGATGCGGGCGCTCTCCACCCGCAACAGTGACCCGGAAAAGGCGTGCCGTCCATGGGATAAGGATCGCGACGGCTTCGTGGTTGGCGAGGGCGCGGGTATCCTGATCCTTGAGGAGCTGGAGTTCGCGAAAGCACGTGGCGCAAAGATCCTGGCCGAGATCGTGGGTTATGGCATGAGTGGCGATGCTTTCCACATCACCGGTATGGCGCCGGAGGGCGATGGCTGCCTGCGCGCGATGAAGGCTTCCATGCGCAGCGCAGGGTTGAAGCCGGAACAGATCGGCTACCTGAATGCGCATGCGACCAGCACCCCGCTAGGGGATGCGAGCGAAAGTGCGGCGATTGCCAACCTGTTTGGAGAGCACGCGCTGAACCATACGCTGCGGGTGAGCTCGACCAAGTCCATGACCGGGCACCTGCTGGGCGGCGCGGGCGGGCTGGAGGCAGGTGTGACTGTATTTGCGCTGGCGAACCAGACAGCACCGCCAACAATCAATCTTGCGACGCCAGATGAAGGCTGTGTGCTGAACTACGTAAGCCGCGGGGCCGAGCAGCTTCCGATGGAGTACGCGCTGTCAAATTCATTCGGCTTTGGCGGAACAAATGCGTCGCTGATCTTCCGGCGCTGGGCTGCGTAACGCGCACGTTCGACTGAATCAGCAAAAAGGAGGCTCTGTGAGAGCCTCCTTTTTGCTGATCTTTTCACTAATCCTCGATCTCAAGCGAAGGCAGCGACAGCAGCGCCGACTAATGCTACGACGACGGCCCAGCCAAGGACGGCTGTGAACGCCTTGCCTCTGCTGATGGAAGCGACCACCGAGCAGCCGATGGCCAGCACGACCAGCTGCCAGATGAGGAAGAGGTCGAGCCAGCTGATCAGAGAAGTGACCCACAGCGGCGTGCCAGAGCCCTGCATGTAGTAAGAAGGATTGCTGCCGAGTGGACTGTTGAGCTGAAAGGAGTCACTGTTGCTGCCGAGAAAGAGCGTTGCTATCGTGATCAGCGACTTCAAAGCCTGCGGCAAAGTCGAGAAAATATAAACCGCGAAGAGCGGGCCGAAGCGCGCAGAGCCGCCAAGGGCAAAGTTGAGCGTAGCTAGCAGGATGCCGGAGATCATCGCGCCAATCACCAGCGGGGCAAGGACTGCCGCAGCGTAGGACGAAATGCTGGTGACGCGGGCGATGAGCGCGATCTGTTGCCGCTGCTGGGCGGCCGGAACCTGCTCAAAGCGGGCCTCTTGTTTGGGCGAGGTAGCGAGATTGTTGCGGGCGACGGTGTCCCAGCCGACCTTGCTCCCAACAATCGTGGCAAAGCTAAGCCCCGTGACGAGGATCAGCAGGTAGGGGAGCCACCAGCTGCTGCCGGAGCCAAGGTGCGCGAAGGCGCGGGAGGGTGCTGTAAAGGTAAGCAAGACACGTTGCAATGGCGTGGGAGCGGGGGAGTCCGGAGTGAGCGCTACTTGCGGCTGGGTGGCGGTGGACATGCAATATCCTCAGGCAGCCGAGTTGCGATATGCGCTGAAGTTTACTGCATTTCTTGAAAACTGTGGCGCGTGAAAGGCCGACGCGGCACTTTCTCCGAGGTGCCGGCATCAGCAACTGCAGCTTTCCAGGCAAAACAGACGGAGCGCCGTAGGGGCGCCCCGTCTCTGCGATGGCTGGATGCAGGACCCGAAGTCACACGTTGATTCATTGCCCGCAGGTACAGCAAAAGCGTGAGATTGATCCGTAGATCGATCTACGGAGGGAGTGGCTGGTACGCCTTGGAGCGTCACCCTGACCCCAACCCACCACGTGTGTCTACGGGTGCGGCGTGGACCGCACCCTGAGCCCGGCGACCAACATTTACTTGTCAGCGGGCTCCATCATGCTCTTGTGCATAGAGGACTGCACGCTTTCCGGGACCACACCCATCAACGCGCCTTCGAGCTTGGTTTTTAGGGACGCGGCATAAACATGCTCTTCGCCGGCGAATAACGCCTTAAGGCCAGTGCGAGCCACGTCGTCTGGCTGGTTCCCTTTCTTGCCCTCTGTGCCGACCTTGGTATCTCCTGCACCGGCCGCGTTGAAGAAGTTTGTGTCGACAGGGCCAGGCTGGAGAGCGGTCACGGTAACGCCGCTGTCCTTGAGCTCATAGCGTAGATTTTTCGCAAATTGGAGCACAAAAGCCTTGGAAGCGCCGTAAACCGATTCACCCGGTGCGAGCATCTCGCTCACGATGGAAGCGGTGAAGAGGATGCGACCGAACTGGCGCCCGACCATGTGCTGCGTGACGTACTTTGCGAGGTGGACAGTGGAGGCGCAGTTGAGAGCAACCACCTCAATCTCTTGCTCGAGCGGGGTTTTGATGAAATCGCCGCCAACACCGAGTCCGGCGTTGATGCAGGCGATATCAAGCGGACGGCCGAGCGACTCCACAGCTTTCCAAAGATCAACATTGGCCTGTGTCTTGCTGAGATCGGCGACATGCGAGGAAACCTGCACGCCTTCGGCCTGGAAGGCAGCTGCGGCCTGCGCGGTCAAGTCCTGTTCCTTGCCGGCGATCACCAAGTCATAGCCTTCCTGTGCCAGTTGCAGGGCCAGGTGGTAACCGATTCCGTTCGAGGCGCCTGTGACTAATGCAAGGCCCTTGCTGCTGCCGCTTAATCCTTGAGTTGCCATGAATCATCTCCCGTCTTATTCGATGCAGCCCTGCTGATGGAGGGTTAACCGCGATGTTTCATCCGGAACGAGGTGAAGACGAAGCCAGCTTTTGTGGTGTAGTTGCTTTGCCAGTTTCCATTCGGGAGGTGGGTCGCTACGTACTCGCCGGGAATCACTTGGAAGGCGAGCGCGTACGTGAGCTTAAAGTTGAGAGCCACGGCGCCGGCCGTCGCCGTATTCCAGTTCACAACGCCAAACTTAGAGTCGCGCACTGCGCCGCCCCTCAACAAAGCCGTAAGCTGTAACGCCAACAAGGGCGATCACGGATACACAGGGCCGCCGGTGAAGCCGCGGACGTTCTCCTCAGTATGTGCATGGTAGTTGTAGAAGCCGGTGAAGTCGCCCAGCACACTGAGATGCCTAGTGAAGTGCATTTGCGGGATGCCATACCATCCCAGCACGTACGCAGCGGAACTTCCGTTGGTGCCGTTGAGGTCTGTCTGTAGATAGGTAGAGCCGGCCGCGGCAGAAAAGACTGGTATTTCGCTGAAAGCCGGTTGCGGTGTAGTTGGCAGTGAGGAAGTGGCAGGCTGCTGCGCTAAGAGCGGCTGAGCAAGAGCAAGTGTAACTGCTGCGAGCAGCGCAGCACGAACTGGTTGATACATAGGCATTGCGTATCCTGCAGTGTTGCTGATATCTGCAACAGCTGGTGGGTAGGTTGTGTGGAGGTCTGCTAAAGAGAGTGACAAACTCCAAGAAAGGTCGGCGGTAAAAGGAAAAGGGGCGCGGATCGCTCCCCGCCCCTTGCCGCAACTGGATTATTGTAACAGCGACGGTGGCTCCTCTCTTTCGTCCTTCAGCTCCTCCGGCGGAATCACTACCGCGGCTGCGACCTTATCCTCGGGGTCAAGGTTGAGCAGCTTGACACCCTGGGTGGAGCGGCCGGCGGCGCGGATGGTTTTTGTATCGATGCGGATGATCTTGCCGTACTGCGAGATGACCATCAGCTCCGAGGTTTCATCAACAAGCTGGATCGCGTTGACGGTACCGTTTTTGGCGCTGGTCTTGAGGTTGATGACGCCCTTGCCGCCGCGGGTCTGCAGCCGGTACGCGTCCACGTCTGTGCGCTTGCCAAAGCCGTTCGAGGTGACGGTGAGGATGAGCGAGGGCGCATGCTCGCCGTTCTCACCCTTCGTGCGCTCGGCAGGCGTGGCAGCCAGGCCAACAACATAATCTTTCTTCTGGATGTCGATGCCGCGTACACCGTATGCCGGCCGGCCCATGGAGCGAACGCCGTCCTCGGGGAAGCGGATTGCAAGGCCCTCGTGCGTAGCCAGGAAGATGATCTGCTTGCCATCCGTAATGCGGACGCCGATCAACTCATCATCGTCATCGATGCCGATAGCAATAATGCCGCGCGACTGCACATTACAGAAGTCCTTGAGCGGTGTCTTCTTGACGGTACCCTTCCGCGTTGCGAAGAAGATGAACTTCCCTTCTTCTTCAAGGTTGCGAACTGCAAGGATGTTGCGCACCTGCTCGCCAGGCTGCAAATTTAGAAGGCTTGCCATCGACTTGCCCTTGCCAGCAGCGCCGACGTCGGGAATCTCGTAGATCTTGAGCCAGTACATGCGGCCTGTGTTGGTGAAGCACAGCAGGAAGGCATGGGTCGAATTGACGATGAGCTGCTGGACGAAATCTTCCTCGCGGGTTTTCATGCCCAGGCGGCCCGTCCCGCCGCGGCGCTGCTGGCGGTAGATAGAGATGGGCGTGCGCTTAAGGTACTGCGAGTGCGAAACAGTGACCGCGACCTGCTCGTCGGCGATGAGGTCTTCAAGCTGTAGCTCGGCGGTTTCGTCAAGGATGCTGGTGCGGCGCGCATCGCCGTACTTTTCTCGAATCTCTTCGAGCTCCCGGACGATGACCGAGCGCAGCTTGGGCTCGCTCGAAAGGATAGACTCGAACTCGGCGATATTGCCGCGGACCTGGCGAAGTTCGTTGAGCAGTTCATCGATCGAGATCTGCGTGAGGCGGTAGAGCTGCAACTCAAGAATGGCATCGATCTGCCGGTAGCTGAGAACGAGCGTTGCGGGGAGGATCGTGATGCCATCGGAGAGGTACTTCGCCGGGTCGAGAGTGACGCCCTCGACCGCATTGCCTCGCACTGTAATCGTGCGGCCGGAGAAGAACTGGAAGAGGTTCTCCCGCGCGTCGGCGCGCGAGGACGAACCGCGAATGATCTGAATGACGCGATCGAGGTGGTCGAGCGCGATCTGGTAGCCGAGCAGGATATGTTCGCGCTCGCGCGCCTTGCGCAGCTGAAATGCCGTGCGGCGGCGGACCACATCAACGCGGTGATCAATAAAGTGCAGGATCGCTTCGTCCAGAGGCAGCTCGCGCGGCTGATTGTTGACGACCGCAAGGAAGATCATCGAGAAGCTTTCCTGCATTTGCGAGTGCTTGTAGAGCTGGTTAAGCACGATCTGCGACTCGACACCGCGCTTGAGCTCGATGACAATGCGCATGCCGTCACGGTCGCTCTCGTCGCGCACATCGCTGATGTCGTCAATGACCTTCTCGTGCACGAGCTCGGCGATGCGCTCGATCAGCTTCGACTTGTTGACCTGGTATGGGATCTCGGTGACGACGATCGCCTGGCGGCCGCCGGAGATGTTCTCCATGCCGACACGGGCGCGCATGAGGAAACGGCCGCGGCCAGTACGGTAGGCATTAGCGATGCCGCTCTTGCCGTAGATAAAGCCGCCAGTAGGAAAGTCCGGGCCCAGCACATGCTCGAGCACGGCGGCGAGACCGCCCTGCGGATTGTTGACGAGCGCGATGGCGGCGTTCACGACCTCGGTGAGGTTATGGGGCGGAATATTGGTCGCCATGCCGACGGCGATCCCATTCGAGCCATTGACGATGAGGTTGGGGATACGCGCGGGCAGCACCGCCGGCTCCAGCGTGGATTCATCGTAGTTCGGGACGAAGTCGACTGTTTCCATATCAATGTCGGCAAGCATCTCGGCCGTGATCCTCGCCATCTTCGACTCGGTGTACCGCATGGCGGCTGGCGGATCGCCGTCGACCGAACCGAAGTTCCCCTGACCGTCGACCAGCGGGTAGCGCAGCGAGAACGGCTGCGCCATGCGCACCAGGGTGTCGTAGATGGAGGCGTCGCCGTGTGGGTGGTAGTTACCCATGACGTGGCCGACGACCTTGGCACACTTCGTATATTTCTTGTTGGGCTGCAAGCCCATATCGTGCATGCCGTAGAGTACGCGCCGGTGCACAGGCTTGAGTCCGTCGCGTACCTCCGGCAAAGCACGCCCGATGATGACCGACATCGAGTAGTCGAGATACGAGCGGCGCATCTCGTCCTCGATGTTGATCGAGATGAGATTGGCTGCGCCTGGAGCACCCGGCGCGTTGATGCCGGAGGGCGGGTCGGATGGGGATCCCGGGGCACCGTTTGCGCCGGCGCTTCCATTCATTCCGTCGAGGGGTAATTGTGGGTTTTCTTCGTCTGCCATAGGGTAGGTCGCGCGCTGGAGAAAGCTGCCCAAGGAGGTGGGCAGAAACATAGCGGGCTATGTCTATCTTACTCGATAGGTGGCGTTTGCCCCGGCGTGGCTCGCAGTCGCGTGAGACGCTTCAGCGCTCCTTGCAGAGGTGCCGCTATGCGTTCTCTCCTGCTTTCCCTGTCTATTTCTCACGCTTACGACGCCGTTGCTCCTGGCGCAGGTCAAACCGCAATGGACAATCAACATCCCGGGGCAGAACCGCTAGGTCGAACCAGTTCGACCGCTGCCCTTTCCGAGTGGTGGCTCGGGCAAGAGGCCGCATCCGGCGACCCTTCTCTGCTGGCCCGCAGGGGTTCTATTCTCGACTGCTGCGCTCTCGGGGCGATCTCTCGCAGTGTCGCACCGGAGACCGACATTGGCTCGGCAATGGCGGTAGATGGCTCGATCCGATGGGATAGGATGATCGGCAACGAGGAGCGGAGGCCGCCGGCTCGCATGGACATCGAACCACCACACCATCCGATCGAGAGCAAGCGGGATTTCTTTATCCACCTGTTCACCATCACCTGCGGGCTGCTGATTGCGCTGAGCCTGGAATCGCTGGTGGAGTGGGTGCACCATAACGCGATCGTCCACGAAGCACGCAGCAATATCCGGCGCGAGCTCACGGATAACCAGAAGGCCGCCATGGAAGATATCCGCAGCGTCAATGAGGACCGGTTGCGCTTCGAGCACAACCTGGTCGAGGAGCGTGGCTTGCGTGACGACCCGAAGGCGCATCACTCAGTCGAGTCCACCTTTAACTGGTCCAGCATGAGCGATGCGGCCTGGCGCACGGCCCGCGACACAGGGGCCCTGGCCTACATGCCTTACACCGAGGTACAGCGCTATGCAGACGTTTATGGACAGCAGGAGATCGCAAATACCCAGGCAATCCAGCTATTTCGGCAGCAAGTGGAGGCGATCGCGCCGCTAATGATCGACAAGGCTCCCCATCCATCCGCGCCGGAATTCGACCGGTTGCTCCATGACACTGCCACGGTCATGATCGACCTGCAAACGCTGGGACAGATCCTCACACAGCTGCATGACCAATACAGCACGGTACTGAACGCGCATTAGGCAACGGAGAAGCAGGTGACCGCCGCTGATTTTCGCCGCCTCGCGTTGAGCCTGCCGGATGCCGAGGAGAGTTCCCACATGGGCGCGGCTGATTTTCGCGTCGGTGGCCGCATCTTCGCAACGCTGGCGTCCGAGCGCGAGGGCTTCGGCAACCTGATGCTTTCGCCGGAGCAGCAGGCGGCTTTCGTGGAGGAGCAGCCGGAGCTGTTTGTTCCGGTCGCGGGCGGCTGGGGCCGGGCTGGAGCGACGCATGTTCACCTGGCCAGGGCGAGCGAGGACGTGTTACACGGGGCGCTGCTGGCGGCCTGGAAGCTGCGTGTGGAAAAGAACAGCAAGGGCCGTAAACGCGCCGGGCTCTGACGGCTGTGCGGTCTAGCGAAGCAGGCTGCTGCGGTGCCGACCGGGCGAGGATGCGCGCTATACTTTCTGCTGGAGATTTCACAATGGCGACTGCCCCGCAACTGCACGCGGACGAGCACGACCAAGCAGATGATTTTGGCGCGTTGGAAGAGCGCGTGATGCGCATGGTGGAGCTGCTGAGGGCCGAGCGGCGCGAGCGGCAGAAAGCCGATGACAATGCAGCCGCCTTACAACAGCTGCTGGATGAGCAGGGCTCGCAGCTGGAGCGCGCGCAGGGCGAGCTAAAGGCGCTAGGGCGTGAGCGCGATCAGGTCCGCGGTCGCGTGGAACGGCTGCTGAAACAGCTGGATGAGCTGGGATCCTAGTTTGCCGGGCAGAGGAGACGCCGATGAGCGCGCAGAGCACCCGGGGCGGCGAGTACGTCACGGTCGCGATTTATGACCAGACGTACCACCTGCGCGGCCAAAACCCCGCGTACATTGAGCGGCTTGCTGCGCTGGTGGATGAAAAGATGCGGGCTGTCGCCTCGCATGGGACAACGGTAGACTCGCTACGCGTCGCCGTGCTGGCAGCCCTGAACGTGGCCGACGAGCTGCTGACAGCCGAGGTGCGGCTGCAAGCGCTGACCGGTGCCGAGCAGAGCACACGCACCCGGGCACACTCCCTCGCAGATCTGCTGGATGAAGTGCTGGACGACAAACGCCGCGCAGGATAAGCGAGTTGGTCGCCACTGGCTCTAGCGAAATCGGAAAGCCGCACACGATGCAGGTCGTGCGGTCGAAAGCAACTTACTTTCGTGAGCAGGACGGACTTGCAATCGGCAGAGCCTGCCGCTAGCATCCTGACAGCGAGACTCACCCTGCAAAGCAGGTATGTTTGGTCAAGCCGGTTGAACCTATAATTCATTGAACAGGGAGCTCGACTCGACAATCGGCTCGGTGCGCAGTGTCCGCCAGTTCGGAATGCCTAAAGAGCCGCGGAGAGTTCCCACCGTCTTAGGACGGGTTCACCGGCCAGCCAGCGTACGGCCCCGCGGGGTGAGTTAAGCGCCTACTCTGCCTGTTTCCTACCTCCTCTCTTAGGCGCTCTGTAAACAACCGCACTGCACGTCGTACGTGTTTTCTGGGCGTTGCGCAGCAGCAGCTTTCTGCTACCAGTTCACCGGAACAGTGCTGCTCATAGTCCTCTCCCGGGCTGAGTTTTGCGTGAGAGCCTAGACGAACCAGTTTTAGGCGTTCCGCGTCCCGCAATCGGCATATCAGCACTAGGTCCGGCCTAGCGGCAATCCGCATAACATCATGCGGAAGCGTCCGAAAGTGTCAGCCCGACGGGAGCATAGATAGCTGTCACCTCTTCCTTGACTCGGCATCAACCCTGCACGAACAACAGCATTCGCTGGCATGGCACACGCTAATCTCCCAGAATCTTAAACTGTTGTTCGCTCGTCTGCGCGTGTCATTCCAAGCTCCGGTCGATGGAAGATCGGCTTGCGACGCTTAAGCTCTTCAAGAACCGTGGTCAGTGCTCGGGAAGGCTGATTGACAGCGGTCATCGACGCTTTCAGCCCGGCGGGCTACCTACATCACCTGCTCGGCAAAGCGCTCCATCTCTTCCAGCTGCGGCGACATCTGTAACAACACGAGATCACATCCGGCTTCCTCAAACGCAGCGATTTGCGCCTTGACCTGATCCGGTGTGCCGACCAGGCCGGAGCGTAGACCGCGGTTCGAAACCGAGTAGTCTTCCAGCGAGACCTTCTGCTCGAGCTTGGAGCCCGAAATCCACTGCTGGTAATTCTTGTAGCCCTGCGCGGACTGCTGCACATCCGTGATGCGGATCACTTCCCGCTGCGCGGCTTCGGCAGTGTCACGGACGATGGCATAGCCGGCAACACCGAAGGTCATCTTCGGCACGCTCCCGGCGAGGTCAACCCGCTCGCGGCGCTCGCGCATGTCGGCGATTTTGCGGCCGACGGTCGCGGGCGAGTCGCCGTGCATCAGGTACGCGTCGCATTTTGCGGCAATCAGGTTCTTCGCTGTCTCACTCTCGCCGCCGGCGTAGAGTGTCGGACGCGGCCGACGCACGGGTTTCGGCGAGAGAACGTTCTCCTCGACGCGATAATACCGACCCTCGTAGGAGAAGGTCGGGCCACCGTCGTTAGCCGTAGACCAGCAGCCGTTCAGAACATCGAGCCACTCGCCGGTGCGGGCGTAACGGTCGTCATGCTGGTCGAAATGAATGCCGTATTTGGCCGCTTCATCGGCCCACCAACTCGAGACAACATTGAGCGTAAGCCGGCCGCCGGAGATCTGGTCGATGTTCGCAGCTTGCTTGGCGAGCAGTGCCGGGTTGTGAAAGGTCGGTCGAACCGCGACCATCAACTCCAGCCTCTCGGTCACAGCGGCGAGCGCGGCAGCGGTAGACCAAGCATCAAGCGAGGGCGCTTCGACGCCCTTGATGTCATTCAGGTTTAGCTCTGCAATGAGTGTCAGGTCAAAGCCGAGCTGCTCGGCGCGCTGCGCGAGCCGGCGCACGTAGTTCCAGCTCGCCTCCATGGCTTCATCCTCCACATTGCGTAGCCAGCCGCCAAAGACGGGCATCCAGAAGCCATAGCGCATCAGCGTGCGCCCACGACATGCGCCAGTGCGCCAGCATGCCCGATGCCGAGCGCGGCATCATGTTCGACGTGCCATTGCTGCGCATCGGCCTTCTCGGACTCGACGACAAGCCAGTCGACAAGGCGCACAAAGGGGTCAAAGCCGACCACAGCAGGACCGTCAGCGACGAAGTTCGAGAGAGCGTTGATGTCGTAATACAGCGGCATGCCTTCGTCGCCGTCGCGGTCGTCGGTCATGTACTCGACACCGCCAAGCTCGACGCCGGCAGCGGCCATGATGCGCTCGACATCCGAAACCACGGCTGCGGGTGGCTCGTAGCCCTCGACACGGATGCCGGACTTGGGTGCGTCGAGCGCGCAGGCAGCGCGGTTCAGTTCAACACCCGCGGTCGTGCGGCAGATATCGGCCGGGCAGAGATCGAACGATTCGCCGGTGGTGTGCACCTTGATGGCGTACAGAAACTTGCCGTCGAGCACCTCGCAGCGAACGATGAAGCCGCCGCGCGCCGGGATGAACTCCTGCACGATCCCGGTTGAGTCCATGCCGAGCGCGAGCTCGCCGGCTGCAACGGCAGCAGCGATCTGCTCGGGCTTATCGAAACGCGTGACGCCTGCGCCGGAGCCGCCGATGTTCGGCTTGATAACGACCGGGAAACGCAGACCTTCGCTAGCGGCTGGGGCTTGTGCTGCGCGATGGATGACGCGTGCTTTGGGGTAAGCCATGCCGAGACCTTCGAGCATGGACAGCTGCGCGGCCTTGGACAACTCGGACCGGAAGGCTTGTGAACCGTTAATGACGCGAACGCGGCGTGAGGCGAGGTGGTCGAGATAGCCGAGCGTGTAGAAAATGGTGTCGCCATGGCCGCGGTTCCAGGCCGAGGGACTCATGCGGTTAACAACGAGCGAGTACTGCAGTTCCGGCCGGTCCTCGATCGAGTAGCGGTGCTCGGTCGCATCCAGCTTGACAAAGGGAATGGAGCGGCGCTCAAGCTCGGCAAAGAGTGGATTGAACCAGTAAGGCTGCTCGTAGTAGATGGCGATGGGTCGGGGCATGTTTCCTCGGATGCGCGCGAGACAGAGCCGGAGTCGGGCAGAGTCTTCTCGCTCTTGGATTCATCGAACCAAGCGTTTATTGCGACTTTTCGAGAGAGTGCACTTTGCCTTCGGCCCGATCACGCTCTCGTCGGGAGAAATCGTTGCGGAGCTTCGCCGCATGTGGGTCTTCCCTACGTTTTTCGCGGCCGTGCTATTAGACGCTCACTGATTCTGCAAGCCGTAGCAGGCGCGCGCTTTCTGCTGGCTATACCGCAATGTATCTCGATTGCCTCTCTGCATTGATGCCGACAGCAATGCAGCTTTACCGCGCCTTGGGTTTTGAGACGACAGACCGTTACAAGAAGGACCACTCCGTCCAGGAGACTGCTTTTTCGCCTTGATCTGCTGAGGCACAGGGCGGCGTCTACCCTATGAATGGCCCTAAACGCTGGATGCACGGCTACTCCAATCGTTGTCAGAGTGACTCAGTGCAGGAGGGGCGAGCTACCAGCGAACGTAGCGGCGAGTCGAAACAAGCGGCTGCTCCTGCGGCTGGGCTGCAGAAACCAGCCTGGCAGGAAAGCAGTCGCCGGGCCATTACGGAATTACGCCACCGTGCGCCAAGCAACTGCCTAAGCTGTAACTGCCTCGCCCTGGATCAGCACCTTCACATGCGCTGAAACCTCGCGGTGCAGCTTAACGGGTACAAGGAACTCACCCAGCTGGCGCAGCGGCTCTTCGAGCTGGATTTTGCGGCGATCGGTCGCGAAACCATTTGCTTCGAGCGCCTGCGCGATGTCGGACGAGGTAACAGAGCCGAAGAGCTGCTCGTTCTCTCCAACCTTGCGGGTAAACTCGAGGGTGAGCGCGTCGTACTGCGGGATCAGCTGCTCAGCATCGCTCTTCTCACGGGCAGAGCGACGAACGGCTGATTGCTTCATCTGCTCGATGACTGCCTTGTTGGCTGCCGTGGCCTGCATGGCAAGCTTGCGCGGCAGAAGGTAGTTGCGGCCATAACCATCGGCAACCTTGACGACATCGCCGCGGTTGCCAAGGTTCTCCAGATCTTCCTTGAGGATGACTTCCATGGTGCGTTCTCTCCTGAGTCCTGTTTGACTCTTGCTTGCTAGTAGCGGGCGGCGAACGGCAGCAGCGCGATGTTGCGCGCCTGCTTGATGGCGCGGGTAAGCCGGCGCTGGTGCGTGGTGCAGACGCCGGTCAGGCGGCGCGGCGTGATCTTGCCTCGTTCAGCGACAAACTGCTGGAGCAGGCGCACGTCGCGGTAGGGGATCGCCTCGATCTTCTCGACGCAGAACTTGCAAACTTTCTTGCGGCGAAAGAACTTGCGCCCGCCCCCGCCGGCCGGGCGTGGAGGACGTGGTCCGCCAGGACCACCGGGACCGCCCTGGCCGCCGCTTGAGCGGGGACTGTCGGACTGGGGTGCAGAGGCCGGAGCCTCGCTGCGGGGTGTTGCCTGTGTCTCGTCTGCCATAACTGTTCCCTTCCTGATGCTGTTCCTGATTTCGTTCGCAGTCGGGCTTGCAGAGCTCGACCAGTGTGGCAGCGCCGCGAGTTAGGCGAGCGCGGGTGCTTCGGTCTGGGCTGGCGGAGCAGGTGCGGGCGTAGCTGCGGCAGCCTCAGGGTTCGGCTGGGCTGTGCGCTTGACGCGGGTCGCGCGCAGCGCCTTGACCTTCTCGAGGCGCTTCTCTTCCTCGTCCATGCGCACCGTCAGGAATTTGATTACTGGCTCGGAGACGCGGAGACGGCGCTCGAGTTCGGCGACCAGCTTGCCATCGGCATCGATGGTAAGCAGCACGTAGTTGCCGTCGTTGAACTTGCGCACGGTGTACGCCAGTTTGCGGCGGCCCATCTTCTCAATGGAACGCATGCTGCCGCCGCCGTTGGTCACAGTAGCTTCAAAGCCGGCAATGAGCTTGTCGGCATCCTCTTCCGCCACATCTGGACGGATAATAAACATCACTTCGTAGAAACGCCCTGCTTCTGCCATTCCTTACCTCGCTTCGGCTGCGCTGCTCTTTTCAAAAGAGCAGCGGCACGCCTGTTGATCTCTCACCCTGCTCTCGGTCGAGCCTTGCAGCCGCCCGATTGCTCTATTGCCGCCCCGGCAGCGTGCCCGGGTTGAATCGATTCATCGCAGCCCCGAGCCCTTCAGTAGCAATAACTGCCACGGCCTCGGCTGTGCGGTCGAGTGCCTCAGCCAGCACTCCCAGCTCCATGCGGCGCATCGGCTCCAGCAGGTACCCGGCGCCGCGCCGCCCTTTGCCGACCTCGCCGTCCGGGCCTACGCCGATCCGGATCCTCGCCCAGCGTTCCGAGCCAAGCAGCGCATTGATGCTCTTTGCGCCGTTGTGCCCGTTGGCGGAACCTTCCGGCTTGATGCGGATCGTACCCAGCGGGAAAGCCAGCTCGTCGTAGAGAATGAGCAGCTCACGCGCCGGATCGACCTGAAACTCCCGGACCAGCGCCGCGACCGACTCGCCGCTGTGATTCATCCAGGTCTCGGGCTTCGCCAAGATCATCTCCTGGCTGCCTATCGTGATACGGCCGGTAACTGCCCGGCCGCGCCGGTTGCTGACCGCCGCGCCTACCGTACCGGCGATGCGGTCAATCGCGAGAAAGCCGGCATTATGTGGTGTCCACTGGTACTCCGGGCCGGGATTGCCCAGCCCGACCACCAGCAGCATGGCCGCCTACTTCTTGACGGCAGAGTCAGCATCAGAGGCTGCTGCCGCGTCGCCCTTACCCTTCTTCGCGACCTCAGGCTCCACAGCCGCTGCCGCCAAGGCATCGGCTGTTTCCGGTTCTTCCTTCACCAGAGCCAGGTGCGCGACCGTTGTTTCCTCGTCCGTGATGAACTTGAACTTGCCGCCATGCGGCAGGTCGGCCACACGAATAACATCGCCGATCTTCATCCCGGTCACGTCGACCTCAATCGAGGAAGGGATATCGGATGGAAGGCATTCGATCTCCACCTCGCGCAGCACCTGGTCGAGCAAGCCGCCCTCGTTCTTAACACCGAAGGCAACGCCGGTAAGCACGACCGGGACCTCGGCGTGCATCGCACGGTCCAGCGCGATCCGCTTCAGGTCGACGTGGATGAGGCGGTCCTTGATGGGCTCGAACTGCCAGTCAACGATCATCGCCTTGGCCCGGGTTGGCGCCGCGTCGGCGCCCGCGACGTCGAGATCGAAAATAGTATTGTGGCCAGTCTCGGAGTGCAGGATGCGCAGCATCTGCTTGGGGTCGAGCTCGACGGCGACCGCGGGCTCCTTGGCGCCGTAGACCACGCCCGGCAGCTTGCCAGCGACACGAACGCGGCGAGCCGCATTCTTGGTGAACCTGCCTTCACGAACGACTGCGTTGACCACTTCCGCTTCTGCGGTTGCCATAACTCGTTTTCCTTTCGGGCACCGTATGCTCCGGCTCCCTTTCCTGACTTCTACGGTTCGGCGTCTGCGCGTCTAGCTCTGGTGCTTAGCTAAACAGCGTGCTGACGCTGGTTTCCATGTGGATGCTTTCGATCGCCGCGCCAAGAAGGCCAGCGATCGTTCGCACCTTGATTTTGGGCTCCGCCTGCGCGGCTGCCGAGAGCGGAATGGAATCGCTTACCACCAGCTCCCGCAGCCGGGAGTTGTGGATTCGCTCAACCGCCGGGTCAGAAAGCACGGCATGCGAAGTACAGGCATACACTTCCGTCGCACCTTGCTCGAGCAGGGCATCGACTGTTTTCACCAGCGTTCCAGCTGTGTCAACGATGTCATCGATGACCAGGCAGCTTCGCCCACGAACATCGCCGATCACATTCATCACAGCCGTGACGTTGATGTCGGTACGCCGCTTGTCCACAATAGCGAGCGGCGCATTCATCTTCGTTGCAAAAAAGCGGGCCCGCTCGACACCACCAGCGTCCGGCGAGACCACTGTCAGGTTCGGCAATGCCAGTTCGCGAAAATAGCTCACCATGACCGGGCTCGCGAACAGGTGGTCGACCGGTATGTTGAAGAAGCCCTGGATCTGCGCCGCATGAAGGTCCATCAGCAGGGCCCGGTTGGCTCCTGCCGTCGTCAGCAGGTCGGCAACCAGCTTGGAGGAGATGGCAACGCGTGGGCGGTCCTTGCGGTCCTGTCGTGCATAGCCGTAGTACGGAACAACGACAGTAATGCGACCGGCCGAGGCACGCTTCAGCGCGTCGATCATGATGAGCAGCTCAACCAGGTGACGGTCCACCGGGTTGGAGGTAGGCTGCACCAGGAAGACATCCGCGCCGCGTACGTTCTCGAGCAACTGGAAGTGCATCTCGCCGTCGGCAAAACGCTGGATCCGGGTTTCCCCGAGCGGCACCCCGATGTGGCGGCAGATATCGGCCGCGAGCGCCGGGTTGGCACTACCGGAAAAGATGCGGAAACGCTTGTCCTCGCGCAGACGGGAGACGCGCTTGCGATCTCCGGTTGATTTTTGCCCGCCCTGCCCGTCACGCTCCCCGACCATGATTGTGGTTGCGGCTGCGTGTACGCCATCTTCTCCCCGAGCCGGTAATTGGACCGGTAATTCCACTGTCGACTGCATTCGCTCTTCTGTAGCCTGCTTCACGCTGCACCCTTTCACGAAGGCTGGTTGGCCCCGGTTTCTGGACTTACGTCGCGCTGCTTCCTGCGTCGGCTAGGCTTCTTTTCCCAACCACTCCCGCTACTACGTTGCTGCCCTGCCTCCGACTATGCTGTCAATCTGGCTGGGCGACTAGGATTCGAACCTAGACAAAGTGCGTCAAAGGCACTTGACCTACCATTAGTCGATCGCCCAAAAATCTGTTCCGACACTGGATCCGATACCTTTGGCGGAGTGCCTGCCATGTCGACGTTTGGACACCCTGACTTGTCCAAGCGTCGGCTCGTTTTACCCGTCCAAAACCATGCCGGCCCAGTAAGCTGCACGTGTCTGCACCCGGGCGCGCATCGTTCTGGTACCGAGCACATTGAGCCGCTCTTCAGCCGCATCGGCCGCAGCGCTGCCAGTGTACAACCCAAACATGGCTGAACCGGAGCCTGAAAGCGCAGCAAACCCGCCGGCCGGTTCGCCTGCGAGGGCACGCTGGATCTGTCGAAGATGGGGATGCTGCCGGAAGACGACCTGTTCAAAGTCGTTTAGGAGTATCCCGGTCTGGACAAGCGTGGAAAGCAGGGTTCCCGCTAGGCCCTGATTGCCCGGTCCGCTCCCTTCATGATGCTTAGGAGCTTTCCCGGGATCGAGGACACCGGTTGCGT
Source organism: uncultured Acidobacteriaceae bacterium (assembly GCA_964245435.1). Classification (GTDB taxonomy): domain Bacteria; phylum Acidobacteriota; class Terriglobia; order Terriglobales; family Acidobacteriaceae; genus EB88. The sequence goes on along the minus strand of CAXTMF010000004.1, from coordinate 41,525 downwards.
GCTGCTCCGTCCATGCGGACGCGAGAGCTCGACTCAACTTCATTAGTCTATCGGTCATGCCCGCAGGCGTCAAACCACGGGCAGCCTGATCAGCGTCCCAGGCGCGGAACGCCGCGGGCGTGGAAACGCCTTCGCTGGGCAATGCGAGCACAACGTAGAGCGGCTCGGTCGCGAGGGCCGTGGCGTCTGAAAGGTCCGGCATCGGCACGACCTGCTCGCCCCGGCCTGTACCAAGCACTGCGCCACCGAGCAGAAAGAGCGGTACATCGGAGCCGACCTCCGCCGCCACCCGGAGCCGCTCGTCGCCGGTCAGCGGCATCGCCAAACCCTGACGGACCAGCTCGCGCTCCAGACCAAGGAGCGTCACCGCTGCGTTCGCCGAGCCCGCGCCAAGGCCGCCCTGGACCGGCAGCCGCTTCTCGATATGTACCTTTGCCTGGACCCGGAGCTGCTCGCGGCCAGGTGCGGCCAGAGCGCGCTCCAGCATCTTCCAGGTGGTGTTGCGCTCATCAAGCGGCACCCAGGGATGGTTGCAGCTGATCTCGATCGAGCTCAGCTGCGATGGTGCCAGTGGTGCGACGGTGACCGTAAGTAGATCGTGCACGTCGAGCGTCTGGTACAGCGTGGTCAGCGCATGGAAGCCATCCGGCCGCGCAGGCCCGATCGCAAGGCCCAGATTTATCTTTGAGTAGGAGCGCAGCGTCACCGGCATCCGGCTAGTGTATCGGCGGCCCTGGGATTGTCGGCAGCTAGCGTGAAAACTGACCTGGCAGACGGAGTGCTTCTCCCGCGTAACCAGCCGGGCTACACTGCTGCGCATATGCGAGCGACCGTCACCCCCGTGCTCAAGCTTGCGCTCCTTGCGCTCCTGCCCTGCGTCACCACCAGTCAGTGCCTTGCGCAGACTCAGCCTGGAACTGGTGCCGGAGGACCTGTGCCGGGCTACCGTGCCGAGCAGCCGCAGAGCAGCCTCCACGCCATGGTCGTGAGCGTGCACCATTTGGCCAGCGATGCCGGCCTCCTCACGCTCCAGAAAGGCGGCAACGCCGTGGATGCAGCGGTCGCAACCGCGTTCATGCTCTCTGTGGTACACCCCTTCGCCGGCAACCTGGGCGGGGGCGGCTTCATGCTCCTGCACCTGTCCGGCGAGAACGGAAAGCGCGCGAGAACCGCTCCGCGAGATACTTTTATCGACTTTCGCGAGACTGCGCCCGCGGCGGCCTCGGCCAACATGTACCTCAACGCCCAGGGCAGCATCATCCCCGGCGACAGCACGATCGGACCACGTTCAATCGGGGTGCCAGGCTCGGTTGCTGGACTGGTCTACGCGGAGAAAACGTATGGCCGGCTCGGTCTCGCTGCCGTTCTCCGGCCCGCTATCCGTATGGCCGAGGTTGGTTTCCAGCTAACGGAGCAAGAAGCCCGCCTGCTGAACGATCCGCACCTGCGCGACTACCCGCAGAGCCGCGCCATCTTCGGCCAGAAGAGCTGGGTCAGCGGCGACACGCTGCGCCAGCCCGCGCTTGCGAAGACGCTCGGGCGCATAGCCGCGGACCCGGACAGCTTCTACCGCGGCGACCTCGCCAAAGAGCTGGCCGCTGGGCTCAAGCGCGAGGGCGCCCTCATCACGGAGCAGGACCTGGCTGCGTACCACGCCGTGGAACGCGTGCCTCTGCGCGGCAGCTTCGCAGGGCTGACGGTTGTCAGCGCACCGCCGCCTTCCTCCGGCGGCGTGACACTGCTGGAGACGCTAAACATCCTTTCAGCCCCGCCCGCACCGGCGCTGCAGGCGATGGGCGACCGCAGCGCGGGGTGGATCCACTGGGTTGCGGAGGCGTTTCGGCGTGCCTACATGGACCGCAACGAGTACCTGGGCGACCCCGCGTTTGTAAACATGCCGATTGAGCAAATGCTGAGCCCGGAGTACGCCGAAGCGTGGCGACGGACGATCGATCCGCAAGCGGCCAGTACCTCGGCCGGCCTCGAGCGGCCGGCCGGCTACCTGCCGCCACCACCGGCCGAGGGCGGCACGCGACTGAGCATGGCAGCGGGCGCAAATGGCGAAAAGGCAGAAACAACGCACTTTTCGGTGCTCGATGCAGAAGGCAATGCGGTCGCCGTCACGACCACCCTGAATGGCGCCTTCGGCTCCTACGAAACGGCACCTGGACTCGGTTTCCTGCTCAATGACGAGATGGACGATTTCACTTCGAAGCCGGGCTCGCCGAATATGTTCGGGCTGGTACAGGGCCCGGCGAATTCCATTGCGCCGGGCAAGCGGCCGCTCTCAAGCATGACGCCGACGATCGTGCTGGCAGCCGATGGCAAGGTGCGCTTCGTTCTGGGCTCGCCGGGCGGATCGTTTATCCCGTCGACCGTCATCAACATCCTGCTTTCAGCGCAGATAGGCGGCCTGAACATTCAGTCGGCGGTCGACGCACCGCGCTTCCACCACCAGTTCCTGCCCGACACGCTGCTGGTTGAGCCCGGCTTTGACCCCGAACGCCTGAGCGCGCTGCGCACCCTGGGCTACCCGGTCAGGGAAAACACGCGGCCCTGGAGCAATGGCGAGTGCATCGCCCGCGACCCGGACACCGGCGTACTGACCGCCGGCCAGGATCACCGGCAGAACTTTGGCAAGGCTGCCGGATACTAGGGCCATGAACGCGACGGAGAACCGCACGCTTCGGCAGGCACTGCTCCGGCTGGAGATGCTGCTGCTCGATCCAGCGGTGCGTAAGAACCGGGCTTTTGTGGCCGGGATGCTGGCTGACGAGTTTGAGGAAATCGGCCGTAATGGCAGGACGTTCAGCAAGGCGGAAATGCTCGACGCTCTCGCCGCTGAACCGGAGGAGATGGCTCGCCTGGAGGACTTTTCAGTGATTCCGCTCGGCGAGGCAGCGGCACTGGCAACCTACCGCAGCGTGCATCTCGGGGTGGAAGCGCACCGAAGCTCGGTCTGGATCTGGCGGGAAGGCCGTTGGCAGATGCGTTACCACCAAGGAACCGTGCGGAGCGAAACGGGAGCGGCGGCCAAAAACGCGGGATGAGAAGATAAGGGTCGGAACCTGTGAACTCATGTTGAAGGTCATCTCCACCCATATATTTCTCCGTTCCCGTCTGCATCCAGGGCTGCTCGATACGCTTGGCCGGACCGGTGCCGAGGGCATCGAGCTGTTTGCAGCGCGACAGCACTTCGACTACACCGACCGTGCGACCGTGCGGGAGCTAGCGGCATGGTTCCACTCGAACCCGGTCAAGCTCTTCTCCATGCATGCGCCGCTGTACAGCGATTATGAGTCCGGCCGTGGCGGCGAGCCCTCGGTGAACGTGGTGCACCAGGAAAAGTCCCGCCGGATCGATGCAATGGACGAGGTGAAGCGGGCGCTTGAAACAGCGGAGCAGATCCCGTTCCAGCATCTGGTGCTGCACCTCGGTGACCGGGGAGACAGCTGGAATCCCCGCACTATCGAAAATGCGCTGACCGCGCTCGAGCACCTGCAGGCGTATGCGCGGCCGCTTGGGGTGCGGCTGCTCGTGGAGAACCTGCAGAACGAGGTCACCACGCCCGCGCATATCCTGGAGATCCTGCGGGCCGGCCACTTTGACGATATCGGCGTCTGCCTCGACCTCGGCCATGCACACCTTGGCGATGGTGTAGCTTCGGCGCTCAGCGAGTTGAGTGATCGCGTACGCACCTCGCATATCCACGACAACCACGGCGAGAAGGACGAGCACCTGTGGCCTGGCGCAGGCACGATTGAGCTCGCGCCTGCGTATGCAGCCCTCAGGAAGGCCAAGCAAGGGCCGGCCGGGGTGCTGGAGATTCACTACTCGGAGAGTGCCGATGCGGCGCAGGTGGTGGAGAAAGCGAAAGCCGCGTTTGCCAGCTTCGACGGCGACCCACCGGGAAGGGATTCGTAACTATGTCAGATCCGAGTCAGGCAGCGACCTCGACGTCAGCAGGTACCGATGAGACTCTGGCGCCTGTAACGACCATCGCTGCGATCGGCGGCTTTGAAGGGCGGGCGGTGACCCTGCGCGGCTGGCTTTACAACCTGCGTGCGAGCGGAAAGCTGCTGTTTCCCATCTTCCGTGACGGATCGGGCACAATCCAAGGTATCGTGCCGAAGGCAGCGGTGCAGCCTGAGGTTTTCGAGGCTGTCAAGGAGCTCACGCAAGAGTCAAGCGTGATTGTGCGCGGACGCGTGCGCGCCGACTCGCGCGCGCCGGGCGGCTATGAGCTCGACGTAGAAGATGTGCAGGTGGTGCAGCGCGTACCGGAGGAAGCACCCTTCCCTATCTCGCTGAAGGAGCATGGCGTCGAGTTTCTGATGGAGCATCGGCACCTCTGGATCCGGACGCCGCGCCAGTCGGCGATCCTGCGTATCCGTGCCGAGATTGTCAAGGCCGCTCGCGACTTTCTCGACGAGCAGGGCTTCATCCTGACCGATCCGCCAATCCTGACCCCTGCCGCCTGTGAAGGCACGAGCACATTGTTCCCGGTCGAGTATTTCGGCGACGAGGCGTTTCTGACACAGAGCGGGCAGCTGTATATCGAGAGCACCGCCCTGGCGCTCGGCCGGGTGTACTCCTTTGGCCCGACGTTTCGCGCGGAAAAGTCGAAGACCCGCCGGCACCTGACCGAGTTCTGGATGGTGGAGCCGGAGATGAGCTACGCAGGGCTCGACGAGCTGATGGAACTGGCTGAAAACTTCCTTGCTTTTCTGGTCGACCGCGTTTTGGCGCAGCGACGGGCGGACCTCCTGCTGACCGGGCGCGACATCGCGAAGCTCGAGACGGTGAAGGCGCCCTTCCCACGGCTCCGTTATGACGAGGCAGTAGCCATGTTGAACGAGGCCCACGCGCAGGGCGTGCTTGAGCATCCGTTCGAGTATGGCGACGATTTCGGCTCGCCCGATGAGACCTGGCTCTCGTCCCAGTTCGATCGACCAGTGATGGTGCACCGGTATCCAGCGGCTGTGAAAGCGTTTTACATGCAGCCCGACCCTGCTGACCCGCGCTACGCGCTGTGCGTCGATGTGCTCGCGCCGGAAGGTTATGGTGAGGTGATTGGCGGCTCGGAGCGCATCGCCGACTACGACCTGCTGAAGCGCAGAATCGAGGAGCATCACCTTCCGCTCGAAGCCTTCCAGTGGTACCTCGACCTGCGCCGGTATGGCTCCGTGCAGCACGCGGGTTTCGGCATGGGCATTGAGCGCGCGGTAGCCTGGATATGCGGGCTGGATCACGTGCGGGAAACGATCCCGTTCGCCCGCACGCTCAACCGCATGTACCCGTAAGACCTAGAAGCGCTGGCTACAAAGGAGGCCGTCTCGTTTGAAGGGAGGTCTCCTACGCTGACGGTGCACTCTGTAGCTCATAGGCCGTCCGAGTTGGCCGTACTGCAAGCTGGCAAGCGGCCCTTCCGCAGAATAGGCCGCTTGCGTTTCCATAACCGCCCAGCACGACTGGGCGGCCGGCTCTATTGCTGCAGCACCAGGGTTTCGGTCGTAGTCTGGCTGGTGCCGCCGCTCGTCATGGTCACCGTTAGCGTGTACGTGGTGGATTGCTGCGGCGCCGGTTTAGCGGGTGTACTGTTGCCCCAGCCAGTGCCTGGAGCATAGCCGCAGCCGGTAAAAGCGCTACCGCTCACCAGGCCGCCAAGTACCAGCAGCAGCGTCAGCGCCAGACCTTTGCCCGCCCTGCGGAGCCGGCGAGCACCCGCCAGTGGCAGCAGCAGAAGTGCGAGTGCTGCCTTCTCCAGTCTGCCAAGTACATGCCTCGTGGAGTCGTTGCGAGCAGTGCTGGCACTTGTCGCAGGAGACTGTGTCTGCAGAGTCAGCGACACGGTCTGCTCGCCGCTTTCCGGCGCCAACGTCTGCGGTGAGAAGGTTGCCGTTGCACCCGCAGGTAGCCCTGTAACCGAGAAGGTAACCTCGCCTGGGTAGAAGCCTGTGGTGCCTGGGCCTACCTGGATGGCGAAGCTGGCTTTTCCGCCCCCTTGGATCGTGGCGGTCGCTGCACCAGCAACGGGCTTCAGCCAGAAGCCGGTCGTGGTCAGTACTACGAGCACCGACGTGGAAGAGCTGGGCTGAAAGTTCGCGTCACCCTGGTAGACCGCAACCAGCGCGTTTGGCTGCCCCTCGTGCAACTGGTTGGTTGAGAAGGCTGCCGTGCCGTTCTGCAAAGGCACCTCTCCCAACTCTGATTTTCCATTGAAGAAGCGCACCATCCCGCCCGGCGTGCCGGTTGTGGCCGGCTGCACTTGAGCCTGAAGCGTGATGGAGCCGTCGTTGGTCGCGGTTGCCGCGGAGCGAACCAAGGTTGTGGTTGTGGACGCTTTCGTGATCGTCAGCATGGCGGCTGCTGTCTGCACCGAGTAGTTGCTGAGCGCGCTACCACTCAGGCTGGCCAGAATGGGATAGGCTCCGGGAGCATCGGTCGTTGTCGCAGGGGTCGTAAAGCTGGCCTGCAGCGCGTCGTTGTTCACCACTCCGGTCATGGTACCCGTCAGTTGGGGATTCGGAGTGCCGTAGGTACGCGTTACGTTCGCCGGTACGATGATCAAGACAGCCGGGGTTACAGTCAGCGTTCCCTGAAGCAGGGTGGGGTTATAGTAGGGCAGGGTGGCACCAGCGAGCGCGGGCACGACTGGGTAGGAGCCCACCGGAGACTGCGCGGTCGCCGTAGTGGAGAATGTCTCCGTGAACGCCTCCTGATTGGCTGCGCCGGTCACACTGCCGGTGAAGGAGGGGTTCGGCGCACCGTAAGCCCGGGTTGTGTTCGCGACCGAGGCCGTCAGCGGCGCGGGTGTAACGGTCAGTGTTCCGTTACTCGTGATCACCTGGTAGTTCGCCATCGCAGCGCCCTGTGCTGAAGGCACGATAGCGTAGGTGCCAGGGACCGAAGCGGGTTTGGCTGGGGTAGCGAACTGCTCGGTAAGTACGTCTGTGCCGACTAAGCCCGCGATCGCGCCTATGAAGACCGGGTTTGCAGCACCATATGACCGGCTCGCATCGTTTGCAGAGAGCTGCAGAGTCGCAGGGGTGATTGCCAGAGTGCCGTTGTGTATGGTCTGCGTATAGTTTGCGAGTGCCGTACCGTTGACTGACGGCACTACGCTGTAGGTTCCGACGGGGGAGTTCGCCGTAGCTTGGGTAGAGAATGACTCCTGGAAGCTATCGCCGGCAACCGTGCCCTGAACGGTGCCCGTGAAGACAGGGTTTTCGGTGCCGTACGCACGGGTAACATTGTCGGCGCTTACCGCGAGATTCGCCGGCGTGATGGTCAGCGTACCGTTCGTCGCGCTCTGGGTGTAATTGGCCAGGTTCTGCCCTGCTGCTGACGGAACAATCGAGTAGGCTGCCACCGGCGAGCTCTGGGTCGCGTTTGTCGTGAACGACTCTGTAAAGCTGTCTCCGTTCACCGCGCCCGTGATCGCGCCGGAAAAGGTCGGGTTCGTCGCGCCGTAGGAGCGGGTCGCATCATTCGCTTTCACGGCCAGCATTGCCGGTGTGATCGTAAGCGTGCCGTTGTTGATCGTCGGAGTGTAATTGCCAAGAGCCGGCCCGCTCGCTGCCGGAACAATCGGGTAGTTCGCTACGGAGGAGGCCTGCGTAGCCGCTGTTGTAAATGTTTCAGTAAAGCTGTCGCCGTTGACCGCGCCCGCTATGGATCCAGTAAAGGTCGGATTTGCTGCGCCGTAGGTCCGGGTCATGTTGTTGGCGGAAACTGTCAGGCTGGCAGGCGTGACGGAGAGCGTTCCGTTCTGAATCGTGGGATTGTAATTAGCTGCCGTCGGTCCGCTCACAGAGGGAACGATGGAGTAGGTAGCCACTGGAGATGCGCTTGTAGCGGTCGTGGTGAAGCTTTCGGTAAGTGTGTCGCCATTGACAGCACCGGTCACCGTGCCGTTGAACTGCGGGTTAGCCGCGCCATAGCTGCGGGTGGCATTGTTGGCTACTACCGTGAGATTGGCCGGCGTGACCTGCAGGGCGCCGTTCTGTACGCTTTGTACGTAATTGGAGAGGTTTGCGCCAGTAGCCTGGGGAATGATCGAGTAAACCCCGGGCGCAGAGGTCGCCGAAGCTGATGTCTTGAATGACTCGACGAAAGAGTCGCCATTGACAGCACCGGTGATGGAGCCTGAGAACTGCGGGTTCGTCGCGCCATAGGATCGAGTCGCGCCGTTTGCAAGCAGGTTAAGCGGGGCCGGAGTAACTTGCAGCGTGGTCTGCCCGGAAGCCTTGCTGATATTGCCGTTAGGCGGGGTGAAAGCACCGGTAAGTGTAAAGCTGCCTACTGCACTCGCTAGATACGACTGGCTAGCCGTGCCGTTCGCGACCGTCTGCGTTCCAAAGCTTCCATTCTGGTCAGAAAAGGCCACCGAACCGGCCGTAATCGAGCTTTGCGATGATGTTTCGTATACAGATGCTGTGACCTGGACGGGGTTCCCGTAGGTGGCGCTTGCGGGTGCCGACAAGGTCAGGTTCGCGGACGCGACGGATCCCGTGCCCACCATTGAGATGGACTGCATAGCGTTTGCAGCATTCAGGTTCGTATCGCCGATGACAACATCGCCCTGCAGGCTGCCGGACGTGGTAGGTGCGAAGCCGATCGCCAAAGCGCAGCTCGCGCCGGGCAAGAGGTTTGCACCAGCGCCCTCGCCTGCTGTCATCTGTGGGCATGCGTTCGCAACGCTGCCATCTAGGGTGAAGTTAGGAGAAACAGCGGGATTGCTGCCGCTTGATGGAACTGGAAACGCGAGAGGCAAGTTGCCAATGTTCTGAAGCACTGCCGTCTGCTCGCTGCTGGTGACGCCTATCGGCGTAGACGGGAAAGTGAGGCTCGGCGCGTCAGCGTAGTCCAGCTTGACTATACGACCATTGCCGGTGTCTGCGATGTAGACATTGCCGGCTGCGTCAACCGCCACACTGTCGACCTCGGCGAGGCCGCTGCCAACCGTGCTTTCCACGTAAGTGCCACCGGAGAACGTCTCCTTGAGAACGCGGTAATTGTTGGTGTCCGCAATGTAGATGCTTCCACTCGCGTCCACGGCCATCTGTCTCGGGCCGCTCAATGAGCTGCTTACCTGGACCGTGCTCTGCGTGTAAGTCCCGCCGGAGAGGGTTTCCTTGAGGATGCGGTTGTTGCCGGCATCCGCTATGTAGACATCGCCGCCCTCATCTACTGCAAGTCCCTCGACCTGGCTGAGGCCCTGAAATGGCAGCTGCTGAGCTACATATCCACTTGGGGTTAGAACTTCCTCGAGAATCTGATTGTTCTCATTATTCGCTATGTAGAGATTGCCGAATCCATCCGCGACCAGCCCCACCGCCCCGCTCAGTCCGCTTGAGACAACCGTGCTCTCAGTGTAGGTACCGCCCTGCAGCGTTTCTTTAAGAATGCGCCCATGGAATGTGTCATTGATGTAGACGTTGCCCGCGCCATCGACCGCAACGCCGCACGGCCACAGCAGGCTGCTCTGGTTGAGTTGGGACCGCACGTAGGCGCCTCCCGAAGTAGTCTCCTTCAGGATGAACTGCTGGTCGGTGTCTGCGATGTAGACGTTCCCTGCCGCGTCGACGGTAACCGCGCGGGGATTTTGCAAACCGTCAACTACAACGCTTTGCACGCCGGGCGAAAAGCTCACCTGCGGCCCTGCACCATTGCCTTGCACAAAGCCGGTAGCGAGAGGATGGCCTGAGCTATCCTCTAAGACCGCCGAGCCATACCGGGCTCCGGCAGCAGCCGGCGTAAACGTGACGGCCACGATACAGCTTTCGCCGGCAGAGAAGGTCTTTCCTGCCGTACAAGAGGTGTTAGGACCTGCAGCGAAATCGAGCCCTGGCGTGCCCTGGGTCGAGATCACCGTGTTTCCGAGCGTCCCTGCGGTATCGAAAGTGAAAACAAGCGAGAAAGCACTGCTTATGGTTCCGGCGTTCACGGTGCTGAAGTCCGCGCCGGCTACCTGCAGCTTCAACACGAGATCAGCGGCGCTTGCGACCACATAGGGATTCCCGCTGGTATCCACTGCAACGCCGGTCGGCGAAGCCTGCGGAACCGCCACCAACGTACTTTGTGTGTAAGAGCCTCCCGAAAGGGTTTCCTTGACTATGCGCTTATCGCCGTAGTCCGCGACTATAAGATTGCCGCTTGGGTCGAACGCGATCCGGGCTGGCATGTTGAGGTTGCTATCAACCACGCTCTCGGCGTACCCATTCCCCGACGGCGATTCCTTCAGCACACGGTTGTTACGGAAATCTCCTATAAAAACGCTGCCGCTGCTGTCTATGGCCAGACCAATAGGCCAGTTCAGACTACTGGCAGTAGTTACCGTGCTCTCGGAGAAGCCGTTCCCCATCGGCGTCTCTTTCAAGACGCGATTGTTACCCGAGTCGGCGATATACAGATTGCCCTGTGAGTCGAGCGCGACTTCACTGGGTTGGTTCAAAGCACTAGTATTCACAGGAGTCGCGGTGTAGATGCCTCCGGAAAGGGTTTCCTTGACTATGCGGCCAGCGTAGAACTCGGCCAGATACAGGTTCCCACTCGCATCAACCGCAACGCCGTCGACGCGGCTGATGGTGCTTGAGTCTGCCACTGTACTTTCGGTGTAGGTGCTGCCGGACAAGGTCTCCTTCAGCACACGAGAGTTGCCGGAGTCCGCGATGTATATGTTTCCGCCCGCATCGACAGTCATCCCATTCGGAGCATTTAGGTCGCTGCTGACAGTACTGAGTGCACCGCTGAAGTGAAGCGTCTGTGCGTGCGCCTCCGAGGTGAATGCTCCAAGCGCTGTAGCGGCAGCCACGATGCCCAGGGCGTGCCACGGCGGAAGAACGTATCTGGGCCTGCGCGGTGAAACAAGAGACGCCAGCATGGAACAGAAAGCTGCAAGGAACAGCAAAGCAAGAAGACCCATGATCGACCCAACCCATTTGGCAGATGTGGAGCACGAGCATGCGCGCTCCTCCAGGCTCGAGGAAGCGGAAACAATCCTTGCCGCTTCTCGAAAGCCACTCGCAGTATCGGCAGGGCCAGCAATCAAAGCCATTACCAAGCCCGGCTCTTCTAGCGCCGCCAGTTCTCCCTGTTTCAAAGCGGGGCAATCGTCCCGAATGCGGAATGGATGGAAGCGCAGACCAGGAATCACGCTTGCCGATGCTTTCTTGTGCAGGGGGAGCGCGGGCCCGCACAGGCGCGGCTACTATCGAGGAGGCATGAAGAAACTGCGGGTTGGTGTTCTTTTCGGCGGACGCAGCGGCGAGCATGAAGTGTCGCTGCTTTCCGCCGCTTCGGTTCTGGCTGCGCTGGACCGAGAGAAGTACGAGGTGGTGCCGGTAGGCATCACGAAGCAGGGCCGCTGGCTAATGGCCAACGATGCAGAACTGCTGCTGAGCGGCCGGGGTACAGGCGAGCAAGCGAGTACCACACTCCGGGCGGGCAATCCGGGCGAGACCACCTCAGCTGCGGTGCTGGCCCGCGGCTCGTCGATCCTGATGCCGCCCGAGCCTGGAGCGGGCCTCGTGCCGTTCGAAGTGGACGAGATGGACCATGCTGTCCACGTAAGCGATCACGCGGCGAGCGGCCAGAGCACAGGAAAAGCTCTCGCACTCGACGTCGTACTGCCGGTACTGCACGGCACCTTTGGTGAAGACGGCACGATGCAGGGCCTGCTGGAGCTGGCTGGCCTGCCATACGCAGGCTCGGGCGTGCTCGGCTCGGCGGCCGGCATGGACAAGGATGTGATGAAGCGGCTGTTTGCTTCGGACGGCCTGCCGATCCCGAAGCACGTCACGCTGCTGCGTTCGAGCTGGCACGCAGACGCGAAGAAGACGATCAAGACCGTCGAAGCGGCACTCGAATACCCGCTTTTCGTCAAGCCGGCGAACGGCGGTTCCTCGGTCGGCATCAGCAAGGCACACACCCGCAAGGAGCTCGTCACAGCGCTGGAGCTGGCCGCGCAGTACGACCGGAAGCTGGTGGTTGAGCAGGCCGTAGGTGGCGGCCGCAAGGGCACCGGCAAGGCCCGTGAGCTGGAGGTAGCGGTGCTCGGCAACGACCGCCCGGAAGCTTCGGTGGTCGGCGAGATTGTACCGGTCAAGGAGTTCTACGACTATGAGGCCAAGTACCTGAGCGAGGGCTCGGAGCTGGTGCTGCCAGCGAAGCTGACCCGTTCGCAGGCAAAGCAGATCCGGGCGATGGCCATCCGCGCTTTCCAGGCGTGCGACTGCGCGGGCCTGGCACGGGTGGACTTCCTGATGGAGCCGGGAAGCAGAGGCAGGCTCTACTTGAACGAAATCAATACGCTGCCGGGCTTTACCTCGATCAGCATGTACCCGAAGCTGTGGGCCGCCAGCGGCGTGCCGTACCCGGAGCTGCTCGACCGGCTGATCGCGCTGGCCCTGGAACGCGCGCGGGAGCGGGCGCAGACCAGCTACAGCCGCGAGAGGTAGACTGGGTAGCCATCGAGACCGCGAGGGAACCACAAGGCTCACTCAGGTGTCTAAATAGAAAGGCCAGCAAAGGAGTAGGCACCCGGATGACGCTGCTCGACGCCCCCCGTTACGACGCGCAACGCGCGCGCATCATTCGCAACAGCGTGCTCATTATAGTGGGCATCATCGTGCTTGGCGCCGTGCTTGCTTTCGTCTTCTGGAATTGGCCCGCGCAGCACCGAGTCAATCACTTCTTTTCGCTGGTGGAGAAGCAGGACCTACCCGGCGCCTTCGCCTACTGGACCAATGACCCGGAGTGGCGGCAACACGCGGACCGCTACACCGGCTACACCTTTGAAGATTTCGAGAAGGACTGGGGTCCGTCAAGTGACTACGGCGTCATCCGCTCGCACAAGATCGAGATCACGAAATCGGTCGGTAATGGCGTGGTCATGGGTGTCGATGTGAACGGCGGCAAAACGCCGCTATTCCTGCGTGTGGATCATAAGACGGACGAGATTGGCTTCTCACCGGTCGAGCTGTATGTGGGGCCGGATTAGTGTAGATGCAGAGTTACGACAAGGAGCACTCTCGCCAGGTCCGTGTAGCTATACGTCATGTCTTGCTTGACGTCTGGGATCCGATCGGTGTGCGCGAGGAACCCTTTGCTCAGGACGAGTACGACGGCTATTTGGGCGATCTGTACGCCCTGCTACTTAGAAAGGCTAACGAGGTCGAAGTGGAAGAATATCTGAACTGGGTACAGTTCGAGCGAATGGGTAGAAACAAGTCCATTGCTGTATCTAATAGAACCCGAAGGGCGGTCAGTGCTCTCAGGGCTATCTCACTGATCAAGCCAAGCCAGGAATAGGAGAACGCGGCATTTGACCTGCCGCGTCTTCGTTAGCGGGTGCTGAGTGTCTCGACGGAGGCGCGCACACTCTGCGCCGCCTCGGTCATGTTTCGCATAGCATCTCGAACTTCCTCCCAGCCGCGGGTTTTCAAGCCGCAGTCCGGGTTCACCCAGAGCTGCTCCGGCGCGATCACCTCGGCGGCCGCACGCAGCAGCTCTTCCATTTCGGCCTCCGGCGGTACGCGCGGCGAGTGAATGTCCCAAACGCCGGGCCCGATCCCGTTCGGATACGCTGCGTTGCTGAACACGTGAAGCAGCTCGCCTTTTGAGCGCGCCGACTCCATCGAGATCACGTCGGCATCGAGCGCGGCGATCGCCGGCAGGATCGATTCGAACTCGCAGTAACACATGTGGGTGTGAATCTGCGTCTCGTCCCGCACAGCCGAGGTCGCGAGCCGAAAGGCTTCGACCGCCCACTTGAGGTACGCCGCCCAGCCGCTCCGCCGTAGTGGCAGCCCCTCCCGCAGGGCCGGCTCATCGAGCTGGATGGCGCGGATGCCGGCCGCCTCTAGGTCGCGCACCTCGTCGCGCAGCGCAAGCGCGATCTGGAAGGCGACCTCGCTGCGCGCGATGTCATCGCGCACAAAAGACCATTGCAGGATGGTGACCGGGCCGGTAAGCATGCCCTTCACAGGCCGGCTGGTCTGGGCCTGGGCGAAGGTGCTCCAGCGCACGGTCATAGGCGCTGGCCGTCGCACATCGCCATAGATGACCGGCGGCTTGACGCAGCGCGAGCCGTAGCTCTGCACCCAGCCATTCTGCGTGAAAACGAAGCCCTCCAGCTGCTCGCCGAAGTACTCGACCATGTCATTGCGCTCGAACTCGCCGTGAACCAGCAGGTCAAGGCCGGCATCCTCCTGCTCGCGCAGGCAGCGTACGGTTTCGCCTTCGAGAAAAGCCTCGTACTCGCCCTGCGGGAGATGCCCGGCACGCCACGCCGCACGCGCCTTGCGCACCGCGGGCGTCTGCGGGAACGAGCCGATGGTAGTCGTAGGCAGCAGCGGCAATCCAAGCGCGGCCTGCTGCCCGGCGATCCGCTGCACGTATGGAGCAGAGCGGGCGAACGCCTCGGGAGTCAGTGCTGCCAACTCGGCGCGAACCGCCTGGTTGCGGGTCGACTCGGCGGCAGCCCGCGAAGCGATGGCGGCACGGTTCGCCGCGTGCTCGGCAGTCGCCAGGTCGGCGCCGCGCGCAAGCGACTGCAACTCGCGAAGTTTCTGCACGGCAAAGGCGAGCCACGAGCGCACAACTAGCTCCAGCCGCGTCTCTCCTTCAGCATCGACGGGCACATGCAGCAGAGAGCAGGAAGGTGCAATCACAACGCGTTCAAGGCCGAGTGCCTCCACTGCCTGCTCGATGAGCACACGGCTACGCTCGAAGTCATTGACCCAGATGTTGCGGCCATCGACGATCCCGAGCGAGAGCGCCTGTCCTGGTGCAACGAGCGGCAGCGCTGCCTGTAGCTGCTCGGGAGCACGAACGAGATCGAGATGCACGCTCGCGGCCGGCAGAGAGAACGCAAGCGGGAGATTGTTATCGAGCGCGGCGAAGTAGGTGGTGAGGTGCAGCGGCAGCCCTTCCTGCGCGAGTTCCGCGTAGGCGGCGCGAAAGCGATCCCCCATGCCGTGGGCGAGATCGGTAGCCAGGCATGGCTCGTCGATCTGTACACCCGACGCTCCGGCGCGCTTAAGCGCAGCCAGCAGCGCACGATACGAGAGGAGCATCGCCGGGAAAAGCGTCCACGGGTCGAAGTCAGCAGCAGCCGAAGCACTGCGTACCGGCTTGCCCAGCAGCAGCAGGGTGCAGGGGCCGATCAGTACGGGCCGCGTGTCGATGCCAAGCGCTTTGGCCTCGAGAAATGCGCCGACGAGCGTCTCAGGCGCGCTTTCGAAGCGCAGCCCGGCCGACCACTCCGGAACGAGATAGTGGTAGTTCGTGTCAAACCACTTGGTCATCTCCATGGCGGTCTGCTCCTCGCTGTTGCGGGCCATGGCGAAGTAGCGCCCGAAGGTCACGGGCCCGGAACCGAAGCGCTCGGGCGTTGCGCCGAGAGCAACGAGCATGTCGAGCACATGGTCGTAAAGCGAGAAGTCATTGGACGGGACGTGAGTGATGCCGGCCGCCCGCTGCAGCCGCCAGTGCCGGCTGCGCAGCTCCTGCGCAGTAGCCTGAAGCTCGGTTTCCGTCCGGTCGCCCTGCCAGAAGCCCTCGAGCGCAAACTTGAGCTCACGCGCCGCGCCCACGCGCGGGAAGCCCAACGTGCTTATCTGTAACTGTTGTTGTGGCATATGAGGTTCCTTGTCTTGACTGATAGCGAGACAGCTGGAACCACCCGTGCGCAGAACGGTCGCGCGCATGTCGCGGCAACCGCACCGGAGTCGCGCGCCCAATCCACGAAGCGCAAGGCTCACCTTAGGCGCACACCCGCAGCATCTGCGTTGGCGGCGAGCAGGCCGGTATTCGGACTTTGGGCAGCCTACTGGCGACCGCTTCCCACTCTCGACAAGGAGAGCAGTGCGTCGTTCCTGTCGCGTTCGTTCCCATCACCGCTGCGGGACAGTGCCGGATGTACGCCGGCTTCCCGTTTAACAGCGCCCGTAGGCGCCGCACCTGCACAGGGTTGAGTGTAGCCTAGTCAGCCACGGCAAGGCCGCTAACCATGCAGCAGCCAGTCGTACTGCTCATCAGTGAGCGGCACGACCGAGAGCCGGAACTGCCGGAACAGGAGCGAGTCATGAAAGACGGCTGCTTCGCGCATCGCTCCCAGCGTTCGTGGCTCTTTGAGCCGTTTCCCGGCCTTGACGCGCACCACCGGCTTCTTCTTATCGCTCGGGTCGACGGAAACCACACTCGCCGTGCCGACCACTTCCTTCCCGACATTGGAGTGGTAGATCACCAGCTTCTCGCCTTTGTGCATGCCGGCAAGAAAGTTGAGCGCCTGCGCGTTGCTGATGCCATCCCAAACGGTCTCGCCATCGCGCAGGAGGTCGTCAAAGGAGTACTTGTCCGGTTCACTCTTCAGCAGGTAGGGCATAGCAACCATGTTGCCTTGTGCGGCGCGCAGTTGCAATGCAGACCGCTTACGCTGCAGCGGTTACCGCGGAAGCAGCTGCCTTCGCTTTCTGCCGCTTCCCGTACCAGACGTTCCAGGCAACGGTGCTACCGACTATGCCGTTCATAAGCACCGGAGAGACAAGCAGAACCGTGGAGGCGGAGCAGTGGAAGACCAGCCAGACGCGAAGAGCGAAGTCGGCTAAAAAGACGCAGCCCCAGACCGCCGTGACCGTGCGCACGACGCGCCGGAAGCCGGGCCGGTCGATGCTCCGGTTGAAGGAGTTTAGCTTCTCGGCATCTGTGCCGGCGACGAAGTAGCGTATGAAGAAGAACATCAGGGGACGCCGGGCTGGGAGCGAGAGGATGCAGGCAAACCCGACGACTGCGGTGAGAAGTGACTCCCGCATAAGCAGGATCTGGGCGCTGCCGCCAAGCAGCATCGCGCCCATGCTGCAGGCAAGGCCTAGCGAAACCAGGATCGCTACCGGGCTGACCGCCTTGCCCCGGCGCAGGCCTTGCGCCGCGTCGAGCATCGAGGCCACGGCAGAGAGCATCAGCGCGTGCACCGGCGTACAGCCAAGCCAACGCGTCGCTGCCGTGTAGGCAGCCCAGGGCACAAGCGTGTCGACCAGCAGGCGGCGCACCATGCCGTAGTGGGGCTGGGTGGTTTCAGGATTCGCTGCTTGCGGGTTCAGTGCGATCGTAGCCATGTCAGTTCCTCCTCAACTGTTGCTGAAAACAGCCTAGGCAGAAGCCGGGACAGAACCCAGTGCGGCTTGTCACCAATCGCACCTGACAAGTGTCACGACCCTGCGTGCAGACGCGCAAGGCGGTAAACGCCGTAGAGCAGCGTGAGCAGGCCGAGGGCGGTCACGGTAACGCGCCGGCCGGGAGCAGCCTTCGCGCGCGCTTCGTCCTGCTCCTGGTCGATGTCGGGCACGCCGGGCGCACTCTTTGCCGTCAGGCCCATTGCCATCAAGTACATACCGGTCAGGACGTATACCCAGTTCGCCATTTCGCAGTCCGCCTCAGCGCAGGCCGACGATCTCGCCTTCGGCATCAACATCGATGCCGGCCGCGCGTGAGGTCTTCGGCAGGCCCGGCATCAGCATCATGTTGCCTGCGATGACCACCACGAAGCCGGCCCCGGCAGAAAGTGCGGCATCGGTCACACGCAAACGCCAGCCGGTCGGCGCGCCGGCTAGCTTCGGGTCATCCGAGAGCGAGTACTGGGTCTTCGCGATGCAGACCGGCACGCCCGCGAAGCCCCACTTGGCGAATCGCGCTAGCGCGTCGCGGGCTGCCTCGCTGTAGTCCACGCCCGCGGCGCCGTACACCTTCTTGGCGACGGCCTCGATCTTCGCTTCGAGCGTGCTTCCGAGCTCGTAGGTGGTGGTCAGCTGTGGCTCAGGCCCGTCGGTAACGGCGAGCACGGCGCGGGCCAGGTCGGCCGCACCCTCGGCGCCGCGCATAAACGCTTCGGTGAAGGCATTCGGCAGCCCGTTCGCGTCGCACCAGCCTTTCAGCCGGGACAGCTCTTCGTCGGTGTCCTTCGGGAAGTGATTGATCGCGACAACCACGGGCAGCCCGAAACCGCGCAGGATGGCGACATGCTTTGCGAGGTTTGCGAAGCCGCGCTCCAGCTCGTCGTTTGATTGCCCGTCCGTGCCGGACTCCTCCGGCATCGCCTGGCCCTGATTCTTCAGGCTCTGCGCCGTCGTTACAAGCACGGCTGCCGCGGGCTCGATGCCGGAGACACGCGTCACAATGTCCATGTACTTCTCGAGCCCTAGATCAGACGCGAAGCCGCACTCGTTCACCGCATAGTCGGCCAGGCGCAACGCGATGTTCTGGGAAACCACACTCGAAGTTCCGTGAGCGATGTTAGCGAATGGGCCCGCGTGAACAAACGCGGGCGTGCCTTCGCTGGTCTGCACCAGATTCGGCTCAATCGCCTCGGCAAGCAGCGCCATCATGGGGCCGACTGCATCCAGGTCCCGTGCACGCACCGGCTCGCCGGTCTTGGTTTCGGCCACGATGATCGCTCCCAGGCGTTCGCGCAGGTCTTCGCGGTCCCGAGCGAGCGCCAGGATCGCCATGATCTCGGACGCGGCGGTGATAACGAATCCTGAGCTTTGGTTTGAGCCTTCGCGTGCCGGGCTGCCGTCCTTCTTGGGTCCGGCGACGTTTGTTGCGATGCGACGAAGCCCGCGGTCATTCATATCAAGCGCGCGCGGCCAGGTCACCATCTCCGGGGCAATGCCAAGATCGTTGCCGTGGAAGATGTGCGCGTCGAGGAGCGCCGCAAGCAGGTTGTGCGCCGAGGTGATCGCGTGGAAGTCGCCATGGAAGTGGAGGTTGATTTTCTCGCTCGGCTCGACCTGGGAGCGTCCGCCGCCGGCAGCACCGCCCTTCATACCGAACACTGGCCCCAGCGAAGGCTCGCGTGAGGTCAGCACGACCCGCTTACCGGTGCCGCGCAGCACGTACTCGAGGCCCTGCGTCAGCCCGATGGAGGTGACGGTCTTGCCTTCACCGGAGACAGTCGGCGTGGTCGCGGTGACCAGGATAAGCTTGCCCAGCCTGCCGCTGCGCGGAAATGCGGGATCCTGGAGCAAGCCCAGCTTGACCTTGCCGCCGTACCGGCCGAGCGGCTCGAAGTACCGGTCGGGAACGCCCAGCTTGGCTGCGACTTCTTGAATAGGAATCAGTTCGGGCTTCATTGCGACGGGACTCTCTTTTCTTTGCTACTGAGCTACCGGCGCCTCAGCGAGTGCGCCGAGGGTTCTCTCGAGACTTGCCGCTTCTTCCACGTTGAGCGCACTCTGCGCCCGGTCGATCTGGCGAAGCAGGCCGCTAAGCACCTTACCCGGGCCGACCTCGATCCAGTGCACGGGGGCCAAGTGATCCCGGATCGCCTCCATCGACTCGACCCAGCGCACAGCGCCGGTCACCTGCTCGACCAGCGCCTGCCGCAGTGTCGCGGCACTGCACTGCGGCGAGGCAAGCGTGTTCGGCACGACCGGCACCTGCGCGTCGGCGAAGTGAATGGAGGCGAGCAGAGGCGCGAGCCGCGCCTCCGCAGGCCGCATCAGTTCGCAGTGGAACGGCGCGCTGACCGGCAGCATGACCACACGCTTCGCGCCCGAGTCTTTTGCCAGCACACCTGCTCGCTCCACCGCGGCGAAGCTTCCCGAGATGACGATCTGCACAGGCGAGTTCACATTGGCCGCAGCAACCACTTCGCCAGTCTCGGCGGCAGCCTGCGCGCATAGTTCGCGCACCGGCTCAGCGGCAAGGCCGAGCACGGCGGCCATTGCGCCCTCGCCGGCTGGTACCGCCTCCTGCATGTAGCGGCCTCGGGCGTGTACCGCGCGTACAGCGTCGGCAAAGCTAAGCGTGCCGGCCGAGACCAGCGCTGCGTACTCCCCAAGAGAGTGCCCGGCAACCACGGCCGGTGCGGCACCGCGCTCGCGCAACACGCGTTCAGCAGCGACTGACACGGTGACGATGGCGGGCTGGGTAAACGCGGTAAGGCGAAGCTGCTCCTCCGGGCCCTCAAAGCAGAGCCGGCTCAGCGAAAACCCGAGAGCCGCGTCGGCCTCTTCGAAGACCGCCCGTGCGGCGGGGAAGTTGTCATAGAGGTCTCGGCCCATGCCCACGGCCTGCGAGCCCTGTCCGGGAAAGAGAAATGCAAGGGTTGTCGGACGCATGCTTCCTTATCAGAATTGATCCAACCTCGGTGCGCAAGCTGCCGCGTCGGAGAGAGGCGATCTTGGCGCGACAGCAACACCGTGCTGCGCATCCCAGTGATGGGCAGCGGGAGTTCTTGAGCTTATGGGCAGCTCTAAGGGCAGCCGCGCGCGTGCCACAGAGCGCCTTCGAGCGGGTCCACCGGCTCCTCTTGCAGCTCGCTGCCTCCATACTGCGCGCGAAGCTCCCCGTGCATCGCCGCCCGCACCTCCGGCACATGGCTTAGGATGCCTCCCACGAACGCAACACCGGGATCCCCATCCGTTGCGCGTAGTGCTGCACCCGGCGCGGCTTCAAGCTGACGCATCTTCGCAATCACCCCGGTCACAAGCGCGGCCAGATCGCGCCCGGCGCGGAGCAGAACAGACTGGGCGAGCGCATCCCCGGCGCGAGCCGCGGCTACAACGACCGGCACCAGCCGCGCGGAAGCGAACCCGGGCGCGTTTGCTGCTCCAATCACATCCTGGAGCGTCGGGAGATCCAGGGCAGCCATCATGTGCTGGAGCAGCGCGGGCAGCTCCTCAGGACGAACGAGCCCCGCCGTGCCAGCAGCGCTGACAGCGTCTGCCGAGGAGGGGGCCGCTGCGTCGATTGCCCGAAAACAGGCCCGCAGCGCCTCTGTTCCGATCCAGTGGCCCGAACCCTCGTCCGCGAGCGCCGGGCCCCAGCCGCCGGTGTGCACCATGGCGCCGGTCGAGGCCCGGGCCACGATATTCGAGCCCGTCCCGGCGATGACGAGTACGCCGCGCGCTCCACGAAATGCCGCGTCAAGCGCGATCACCTCGTCGCCCAGGAGGAGCAGCTCGCCCCCGACCGATGCGGCGAAAGCTTGCTGCATCCACACGCGCACACCAGGCGCCGACGAACCGGAGGTCCCGATGCAGGTCCGGGCGATACGGCCCTGCAGCGTCAGGCCTGATGCGCTTTCGAGGGCGGCCAGCACTGCCCGGAGATTCTGCGCAGCTTCCGCCGGAGGCAGGCGCAGTGTTTTGATGCTTCCGCCGGAAGCGCGAGCCAGGACAGATGCATCATCGGCAAGCACCGCTGCTGTCTTGGTACCGCCTACATCAAGTGCGAGATACAAAGCCATAAGCCGAGTATGCCGCCCCGTGCGCTGACGAAAGGTCGCGAGGCGAGAGATTAGGGGTGTGGAAGAGAGAAAAGGTCTCGACGCGGCTGAGGGCGATGTGTGCCACAGAGCTCCGGCGCTTCCAGCATATAGGCGGTGGAGCGGTTACTGGCGCAGAGCGCGCTTCAAAAGGGCGTAGATCACGGCTTGCCCGGCGTGCCTGGAACGGTCAGCTCGCTCGCCAGCTCGGCTTCGATCAGCCCATTGACTCCGGCCTGCGCGAACTCCGCCGCGACGCGGATACCGTTGAGTATTGCCCGGTCGCTAGATGAGCCGTGGCCAACGATGCACACGCCGCGAACCCCCAGCAGCGGAGCACCGCCGTACTCGGAGGGGTCAGTCTTGCGCTTGAAGATCGAGAAAGCCTTGCGGGAAAGCAGCGCGCCGACCTGCGCGGTGACGGTACGCCGGAGCGAATCCTTGAGCATGTCACGCACCAGCCGGGTCAGCCCTTCGCTGGTTTTGAGCGCGACGTTGCCAACAAAGCCGTCGCAGACGATGACGTCGGCGCTGCCGTTGTAGATGTCGCGGCCTTCGACGTTGCCGATGAAGTGAAGAGGCAGCGCCTTGAGCAGGGGAAAAGCCTCACCGGTCAGCTCATTGCCCTTGCCTTCTTCCTCACCGATCGAGAGCAGGCCGACGCGAGGACGTCTGGTTTTGAGAACGGCGCGGGCATATAGCTCGCCCATGACGGCAAACTGGACCAGGTTCTGCGGCCGGCAGTCGACATTCGCCCCCACATCAAGCAGCACGCACGGCGTCCCGGCGGTGGTCGGCAAGACGGCAGCCAGCGCGGGGCGGTCGACCCCGGGCAACGCGCCAAGCACCATCTTCGCCGTGACCATGGCTGCACCGGTGTTTCCGGCAGTTAGAAAGCCCGCAGCCCGGCGCTCGCGGACCAGCTTCAGACCGACCCGCATGGAGCTGTCTTTCTTGTTGCGGACCGCCTGCGCGGCCTTCTCATCCATGCCGATGTGCTCACTCGCATGAACGATCTCAATCGGCAGACGCTCTCCCCGCAGGGCCTCATGCAACAAGGGACCGAGACGCTCTTCGGGTCCAACGAGCAAAACGCGGACAGGAAGCTCGCGGGCAGCCAAGATGGCCCCGCAAATCTCCGGTTCCGGCGCTTTGTCGGCACCCATGGCATCGACAGCGATGTCGGTCAGCATTGATATGGGTGACGGCTAGCTGGCTTCCTTGGTCTCAAGTACGTTACGGCCCTTGTAGGTGCCGCACTTGCCGCAAGCCCGGTGCGGCAGCTTGCGCTCATGGCAGTTGGGGCACTCGGAAAGTCCGGTTGCGGTAAGGAAGTCATGGGCGCGGCGCTTGGAGGAGCGGGCCTTGGAGTGGCGGCGTTTCGGGTTAGGCACGGCGAAGATCCTTTCAACCAGTCCGCGGCGGCATGCACACGCGGGTATACTCTGCCATGCGGGCAGAGACGAAGTGTGATCGACTACAGCGCGATAACGGGTTCAGGAGGTCTTGATCCGGCTGCGTAGATCACTTAGAGCTGACCATCGCGGGTCCGCCGGCATTGCCACGCAGTGGCAGGGGTCATTGTTCCCATTGGCCCCGCATCGCGGGCAGATTCCTTTACAGTCTTCCTGACAGAGTGTTCGCGCAGGCAGGGATAGCAGCACCTGTTCGCGCAGGACGTCCTCCAGCAGCAGACTGCCATCCTGATAATAGCCGATTTCGGTCTCGGACGCGCCGATGGAGTGTTCGCGATCGTCCGCATCGACCCCGACCGGACGATAGAGCACATCGTACTCCCCGCTCAGCGCATGCTCGACCGAGTCAAGACAGCGCGCGCAAGGCACCTGGAAATGGCCAGTGTAGGTGCCACGCAGCCGAATATCCTGCACAATCTCTTTCGGGCCGCGGTGCTCCTCCAACAGTTCGGCCAGGCCGGCTGCCTGCATCGGGCCTTTCTGTTCCACACCTTCGCCGAAATCAATGCCTTGCGGCGGAAAGGACGTGTCGTAGTGGAGCGGCTCGCGCTCAAGGTCGAGGACTGTAATCAGCATGGGCGCCTCGTGAGTTGGTCTAGAACAAGCCTAGGGGCGAGCGAGGCCGGGGTCAAATGAGCGCCAGGCGCTCAGGCGATTCGCTCGCTCCGCTTCACCACCTTGCTCTCGAAGTATGAGGTGTTTGCCATGTGGCAGGCCGAGGCCGCGTGGTGGCCGAAAACAACATCCTCCACCGGCGGTTTCCGGGTGCGGACCGAGTGGAAGAAGCTATTCAGGTGAGGGTGCAGATCGTCCCAGGTCGACCCGTGCCAGACCGTGACCTCATCGAGCGGGTGCGCGGCAAGCTCCGGGTCATGCTCGGCGTGCCATTGTTTTTCGTACGCCGCGTGCATGGCGGCCGGCCAGCCGCTCAGGCCGTAATCCGGCGAGCGGTCTACACCGGGCTGCGGCGTCAGGATGACCGAGTTGTTGGTCACCTCCAGCACGCCCTTGGATCCAAGAATGCGCGTCATCTCGGGCGTTTCCGTGCCGAGCGAGAGGCGTACAGCGACGGGCACCTGCCCGTAGGCGAAGGTGGTCATCTGCACATCGGGCATATTGCGGCCATCCTTCCAGCGCTCAATGCCGCCAACCGAATAAGCCTGGTCGGGCATGGCATTGATGCCGGTGACGCACTGCATCCCGCTCACGAGGTGCACCATCAGGTCGCCGGCCATCCCGGTGCCGTACTCGCGGAAGCAGCGCCAGCGATGAAAGGCGACCGGATCAAAGCTCTTCTTCGGTGCCGCGCCTTGCCAGGCAGCCCAGTCGAGCGTGGCCAGCGAAAGGTCGGGTAACAGCGGGTACTCCCAGGCGCCACCCGGTGAATTGCGGCCTAACTGGAGCTCGACCTGCAGCAGATCGCCGATCGCACCCTGATCGAAGAGCGACTTGGCCTGAAGAAAGAGCACCGACGAGACACGCTGCGAGCCCACCTGGACGAAGTTATGTCCGCCCTGGACTGCTCGGACCATCGCTTCGCCATCGGCGATTGAATGCGACATCGGCTTCTCGCAGTACACGTCCTTGCCGGCAGCGAGCGCGTCCACGACTACCTGCCTGTGCTGGTGATCGGGCACCGCAACAATGACCGCCTCGATCGTTTTATCGTCCAGCAGCTCCCCGTAGCGCCGTGTCACGCGAATGTCGCGGCCGGCGATCTCCTGAGCGAGGGTGTGGCGGCCGTCGTAGAGGTCAGCGGCGGCTACGCAGCGGCCGCTGGGCAGCGTAACCGCGGAGCGAAGCAGGTTCGATCCCTGAATCCCGACCCCTATGGAGGCGTAGCGTACCGGCTCACCCGTGGCTTGACTCGCGTCCGGCGCAGGCTGCTGCGCCTGCAGCAGGAAGTGGCGCCCGGGCACGACTGACGCCAGCGCGGAACCCGCGCCAAACTGCAGAAAGCCTCGCCTGGAAAACAGCGGCATGTGTCTATACTCCCCGGTGGACTCCCGGCCGACCTGACAGCGCGGCGGCTACGGGGACGGCGACCACTATAACTGCCCGTCGACAGAGCTGGCCACGATGGGAGCTCCTGAACAACTGGCGAGCCGCTTTGCGCCACACAGATGTCGTTATATGTTCGGGCATGGAACTTTCTCGTCGCTTCGCCTTCCGGCATCTTGCTTTCGCCTTTAGCCTGCTCCTGCCGATCTGCTCGCTCGCGGCTTACGCAGAGGACATGCCGGACAAGGCAGCAAAGGTCCCGGACGATGCGAGCAAGTCCGACGCCCTGCCGCCGCTGCCGCCCGATGCCTCCGTGGAGCAGACCGCAAGCATCGGTGGAAAGACGCTGCGCTACACGGCGACCGTCGGCGTGATCCCGGTGTACAACCGCACTGACCCGGCGAAGGACGAGGTGAAGACCGGCGAAGTAGTCGTCACCTCGTACACGCTCGATAGCGGAGGCGCTGACCGGCCCGTTACCTTCGCCATGAACGGCGGCCCGGGCGCGTCCTCCGTTTACCTGAACTTCGGCGCCATCGGGCCTAAGCACATCCAGTTCGCCGGCCAGGGCGACAGCCCGTCCGACCCGCCGCGTCTTACGGATAATCCCGGCAGCTGGCTGCCGTTCTCCGACCTCGTTTTCATTGATCCCATCGGCACCGGATTCTCGCGCTCGCTGGTCTCGCCGGGCGACACGAAGAAGTTTTTCTACTCGACCACGCCGGACATCGAATATCTCTCGCGCGTGATCTACGACTGGCTGGTAAAGAATGGCCGGCTCGGCTCGCGCAAATACCTGATCGGCGAAAGCTACGGAGGCTATCGCGGCCCGCGGGTCACGCACTATCTCCAGTCACAGTTGGGCGTCGCGATGAACGGCGTGGTCCTGGTCTCGCCCTACCTGAACCCCTGGATCGAAGGCAACGGCGAGATCTCGCCGCTGCCCTGGATGATGAGCCTGCCTTCAATCGTAGCTGCGCACCTTGAGCGCGAGCACCAGCTCGATGCCGAGCACATGGCATCGGTCATCGCCTACACCCGCGGCGAGTACGTGACCGACCTGCTCGCCGGACGATCCAATCCCGACGCGACCCCCAGGATCATCCAGAAAGTGACCGAGATGACCGGCCTGGATCCGTCGTTCGTCAAGTACTCCGGCGGGCGCATCGAGATTGGTGCGTACCTGCGCGAGGTGCACCGCGAGCAGGGCGAAATCGGCTCCGTATACGACTCAAACGTGACCGCGCTCGACCCGTTTCCTTTCTCGCCGGAGCAGAGGTCGAACGACCCCATCCTGGAGGCGATCATTGCGCCGACCACCACTGCCATGGTCGACTGGGTCACGCGCGTGGTCGGGTGGAAGACCACCGCGCGCTATAACGCGCTGAGTTACGAGGTGAATGAAGCCTGGGGTCAGGGACAGGACACAGTGCTGATGAAGGGCTCGGCGAACGACCTTCGCGAAGCAGTAGCGGCGGACCCCAAGCTGCGCGTGCTGATTGCGCACGGTTGGGATGACCTGAGCTGCCCATTTATGGGATCGGTGCTGACCGTCGACGAGATGCCGCTCAAGGCGAGCAGCGACCCGGCGCGGGTTGCGGTGCACGAATACCCGGGCGGTCACATGTTCTATACACGGCCGGAAAGCCAGGCCGCGTTTGTGAAGGACGTAGAGGCCATGGTGGCCGCGCACTGAGTAGTCTCAGTGCAGCAGTACCAGCACAATCGGACTCGCTCTCCCGGAGGTTCATCATGTCTGTCATTGCGGCGTCCATCAGCCTGGAAGAGTACCTCGCCACCAGCTACGAACCGGATCGGGAGTACATCAACGGGCACCTGAAGCAAAAGGCTGTGACCGGTTTTCGACATGGCGTCACCCAGGGTCTTCTTTTTCTATGGTTCCATGAGAGACGACGGGAATGGGCGATTCTTGCTTCTCTTGAGACCCGAACCGAAGTCTCTCAGGATCGCGTGCGATTGCCCGATGTAGTTATCGTGCGCAAAGGAGAAGAAGCCGAAGGCGCGCTTACGAAACCCCCGCTGGTGGCCATCGAAGTGCTTTCGCCCACAGATAGCTACTCCGACCTAAGGGAACGCGCCACCGATCTGCGCGCCATGGGTACGGAAAATATCTGGCTACTGGACCCCTTGCGGCGTACGGGAACTCTGGACAGGGAGACAGTGGGAGGTCGTGGAGGCAAAGGTTCTGCGCGCGGTAAACGCGCCAGTTTTCCTCGATCTCGATTGGCTTTGGGCAAACATGGACGAGTAAACTCGCTGCTGCGCAGTTGAATTGACACTGCTGCGCTGCATAGGGTGCATAGCCGATGAACTCTTTCTCACCCGCTTGCGCCTTGGCTGCCGTAGCGATTTCATGCGTGTGCGGCATCCTCGACGCGCAGACTCCCGCCCCCAAGCTCGTCACCGAGAACGGACGTCACGCTCTGCTGGTCGAGGGCGCTCCTTACCTTGTGCTGGGTGCGCAGATCGGCAACTCGAGTGCGTGGCCGGCGGTGCTGCCGCAGGTATGGCCGGCGCTGGAAGCCATGCATGTCAACACTGCCGAAGCGCCGGTGTACTGGGAGCAGCTCGAGCCCGCGCCGGGCCAGTTCAACTGGACCAATGTGGATGCGCTCCTCGACGGCGCACGCGCACACCACCTGCACTTGGTGCTGCTGTGGTTTGGCACCTGGAAGAACGGCAACGATCACTATGTGCCCGAGTGGGTCAAGCGCGACCCGCAGCACTTCCCGCGCATGCTCAACGCAGCCGGCCAGCCGATCGACGATCTTTCGGCAAACGCCCCGGTGAACATGGAAGCGGACAGCAAAGCCTTCGCTACACTGATGCACCACCTCGCCGAGCGCGATTCGGCAGAGCACACGGTCCTGATGATGCAGGTCGAGAACGAGTCGGGCGGCATCGGCACAGCGCGCGACTACTCACCCGAGTCAAACCGCGAGTTCGCAGGACCTGTGCCGGCAGAGCTTGTCAAAGCGCTCGGCAGGAAGCCCGGAACCTGGTTCGACGTTTTCCCCGGCAACGCTGATGAGGCATTTCAGGCCTGGCACCAGGCGCGCTATGTCAACGCGATTGCCGCTGCTGGCAAGCAGCAGTTCCCTATCCCGTTCTACTGCAACGTTTGGTTAGCTTACCCACCGGGCGAGCTGCCGGAGCGCCACATTCCCATTGCCGGCATCGGCTACCCATCCGGCGGCCCCGTCCAAGGAATGCTCCCTATCTGGAAAGCGGCTGCACCCAACATCGATGCCATCGGGCCCGACAGTTACGACAGCAATCCGGAGTTTTACCTCAGTATCCTTGATACCTACGCGAGGCCTGACAATCCGCTCTGGATCCCGGAGACCGGCCAGAGTAACGAGTATGCGCCCTACCTGTTCTCGGCGATCGGTCATGGAGCGATCGGCTTCTCGCCCTTCGGGATCGACTGGGTTGAGCACCCGGCCGGTACGCAGTTCCGCGCTCACGCGGAGAACTACGCACTGCTGGGCACCATGGACCGCACGCTCGCGAAGCTGAACTACGCGGGGCAAGTACACACGTTTGTGGAGGTCGCGGGCGGCATCGATCAGCAGCAACTGATTGGTACGAGTGCGAATGGAAGCGAAGCAGCACCGGCCCGGCGAAAGCGGGTCGCCTCAGCATCCGACTCGGTGGACAGCGAAGCCCTGCTGAGCCCGATCGAGCTCGCGAACGCGACCGTGCCGCTCGATCAGGCTGGCACACCCGAGACCCGCGCCGCCGACGCAGCCGGGGCCTGGGTCGCGGAAACCCGGTTCGGCTTTCCGCAGCGCGATGGGCTGCCCGCGCCTGGCACATCTGACAAGAGCGGCCGCATGCTGGTTGCGCAGCTCAGTCCAAATGAGTTTCTGGTCACCGGCATCGGCGGCGCAGTCTTCTTTCACCGCCCCGGCTACCTGCCGGGCATCCGGATGCAGATCATGACCGCGGAGGAGGGCTACTACACACCCGCGACTACACCCGGCGAACCGGAAGTCTGGCACATGGTGCGTTTATTAAACGGAGACGAAACCGACCGCGGCATTCGCTTTCCCGGCGCCTCTTCCCGGGAGGGTGAGGCGAAGCAGCCCGTCACTGGTGGCGACCCGGGCTCGGCGGCAGCCTCTCGGAACGGCGCTCTGGCAGTGAAGATAACGCTGAGCCGCTTCTAGCACTCTCTTGCGTGGAGGCGGCACTTTCTCTCAGGGGTGCCAGGCTTCCCCGTGAAAGAGCCGAATGCCGGCGATCCCGGCTGCGCCGGCCTCCACGCACAACTTCGCGTTCAGCATCGAGACCCCTCCAAGCGCAAAAACAGGCATCGGCATCGCTTCCTGGCATGCAGCCCGAAGGGCAGGCAGCCCCGTTCCGGCAGCTACCTCTTCACCAGCCACGGTCTTTTCAAAAACCGGCGCCCACAGCACCAGAGTCGCGCCGCCCCTAC
This sequence comes from uncultured Acidobacteriaceae bacterium, assembly GCA_964245435.1. GTDB lineage: Bacteria > Acidobacteriota > Terriglobia > Terriglobales > Acidobacteriaceae > EB88. Next base: position 12,316 of record CAXTMF010000004.1, on the reverse strand, counting down.
GTGCCGCACGTACTTCAGCGAGCGTATGGCAGCTCACGCTCACTGCTTTCACCGAGGCTAGGGCGGCGTGCACGTCCCCAACCGAGGACCCGCCCCGGAGATGCACTCCGTGCGCTCCACACGCGGCAGCGTTCTGTGGCGCGAGCCCACTCACCAGCAGCCGTGTGCGGCTTCCTGGCGATCGCGCTACATCAGCCAGACTTCGTACCAGAGAGGCGATCTCTGCCGGAGGGAGATCCCGCTCGCGCAGCTGCACCCACTCGACTCCGCCCGAAATCCAACGCTCCAACTGCGAGCGGAGCGCAACTCCCAGGTCGACCCCAGGGAGCAACAACCGGTCCGTGATGGCATACCGCTGCATGCAAAGTCTTAAGCAAGACGAAAGTCTTACGAACTTGGAGCTTTTCTACCGAGTGAACGAGCTACTTGTACAACCGCTGGTACGTACGCGTCATGCGATCGTGCCAGCCGAGCTTGTCCTCATCCAGGATCGCCCAGAAAACGCCAAGCCCGAGCGGCAGCAGCGCCAGTGCGGTGGCAGGGATGCGGCCTTGCAGGTCCTTGCGGGTCGGGTTTTCATCGCTGAAAGTGCACAGCGCGATGCGCGCATATCGCATTCCCGGCGTGCTGCCGCCGCCAAAGCTCATAAAGAGCCAGCCGTAGAAGGTCGCCAGCACCCCGAGAGCTAGCCCGGCGACTACCAGCGCGGACTTGCCAGCAGGCATGTGCACCGTGCAGGAAGCAAAGACAAGAACCGAGGCAAGAAAGGAGCCGAAGACGAGGCCGCCATCGACCAGGGCCGCCATTACGCGGCTGCTGATCGGCGCAAGATCGTGCAGCGCGGGCGAGGCTTCCTGCTGGTAGCCTTTTCCCGGCCTTAAGGCTGCTATGGCCGGCCGCTCGGAGCTGACCTCGATCTCCGGCTCGTTCTGCGGATGCTCGCCAAGCCGGATGGATCCCCAGCCGGTCGCTTCCGGCGCTGACCCTGGACCTGAGGAGTCTTCACCAAAAGAGAATCCGGTGCGACGTCGGCGCGACGGCATGCTTTCCTGGTTGTTGTCGCTCACGCCATAGCCGCCACTCATCCGGTCTGGTATCTGGTTCTGCTGGTCCGGCCTGTACTCCGACGGCCCGCGACCGTCTGCGTGCCGCTCTTGCGGCGCTGCGTCGACAGCCGTTACCTCAAAGATGCGCAAAGCGGTTGCCGGTGCTTCCTGCTCCGGTGGTAGATCCTCCGCGTGATCCTCCGCGAGCGGACCCTCGGCGAGCCGGGGACGCTGCTTCCGCGGGGCAATCAGCTCCCGAGGGAACTCAATGAGCTTGGCCGGCAGGCTCTGCGCGGCCGGTACAACCGCTTCTGCAAACGCGTCCACCAGCGTTCTTGGTCGCTGACCGGTGAGCGGCCGTGCCGGCACCGCTGTGCGCTCTGGTAGTGGCGCGTGATGTTCAACGACCGGAGAAGCCTGGAACGGCTGCCGCGTCTCCTCGCCGAAAGCAGCTTCCGTGTACGCGGGCTGCTCCTCTATTACAGGCCGAGACTGCGGCTGCGTGAAGAACGCGTCACCACAGGGGTCGGTTGCTGCCACGGGCTGTTCCGCACTGCCCCACTCGGCCAGTGCTGCTTGCGCTGCAGCATGCGCTTCCAGGGCAGCCTCTGCCGCGCTTTCGGCCGCCGCTGCGCTCGCCGCCAGCAGCTCCTGGTAGGACGGCGCTTCACGGTAGCGCTCTGCGACCCGGGCAGCTACTGCGGATGTAGCCGCTCCATCAGCCCGGCTGCCGCGCCGCCGGCCGCTGGGAGGCTCGAGAACGGAGCTGGCCACGACCGCGCTCTGCTCGCCGCGCCGCTGCCGATGCTCGCGCAGACGTGCGTTCAACTCGGCCTTCCAGCTGATGTCCGACGCAGGCACGTTCTCGAAAAGCGGTTGCTGCTGGCCCGTATCGCGGGCTGGACTGTAGCCAGAGGTGGAACGCGGCAGGGATGCAGATGTGCTCAACGAAATCCTTCTTCCTCTTCACACAGCCGCCTCAGCGGATGAGTGAGCGCAAGTACGCCATAGACAAAGTAAGGCAGGGAGGGTGCGGAGAGAAGGCAGACGCCACTCACCTGCCCGGTGGGGCGGCGCGAGCGAGTCGGCGGCAATGTCCTGAGCCAGAGCGGTGCGGCTTCCTGCTGCGCCGGGGCGTCCTTAGCCTTTGCTATGCTGAGGATGCCCGCCGCAATGAGACTCCGCACAACCTGGTGTATCACGCTGATTTTGCTCTGTCACCCTATGCTCTACGCCGCGGGGTTGACGAGAGAGCTACCTCGGCTCTTGATGGAGACTGCGGCTCCATCGGCGGTTAGCGAGCAACAGGAGACGCCTCCCGGAACTCAGGCCAGACCCTCACCGACCCAGCAAACCGATCCGCAACCGGCCGGTGAAACTCCGCTAACGCCTACGCTCGACCCTGCCTTCGCGCCCCCAGCTATTCCTACACCGCCACTGCCTGCCATCCCGGCTGTCGTCGACGATGAGCCCCCACCCGCGCCCGAGCCGCAGCCGGATTTTGCGACTGAGATCGTCGACACCGGCATCGCCATTCCGATTGATGCGCCGCCTCCCGGGACTCCGGTCCACATTGAAGCGGGCAAGCAAACCCATGGCGGCGACCTCTATACCCTCGACGGCGCCATCGAGATCGACTACAAGACTTACCGCATCCATGCCGATCACGCCATTTACAACACGGCCACGTCGACCGTCGACGCGCGCGGCCATGTCACCGTCGATGGCGGCCCTTCCGACGAGCACATCGTCGCCGACCACGGCACCATGAATCTCGACCAGCACACCGCGCACTTCTACGACGCGATCGGAACACTGGGTGTGCGGTCGGTCACGCACGACCGCTTTGTCTTTACCGCGCCCAATCCCTTTGCACTCACCGGCCGTGAGGTGTTGGAGCTCGGTCCGGGTCGCTACCAAGTATTTCAAGGCACGATGACCAGCTGCCGACTACCAAACCCGGACTGGCGCCTGCTCGCGAAGAGCATCCTGATCGACAACAACATCGCCCACGCGCGCAACAGCACCTTCCAGTTCTTTCACGCGCCTATCTTTTTCATGCCCTACGTCTCGCACCCGGTCGAGCAGGATCATCGCCAGACTGGGATCCTGCTGCCCATCGTAGGCGACGATACACAGAAGGGCGTCATCACCGGCGACTCGGCGTTTATTGTTCTCGGCCGCAGCGCCGACGCGACGATCGGCTCGGAATACTTCTCCTCCTGCGGCTTCGCTCCCTTCGGCCAGGGGCGATACCGGGGCCTGGGCGACAACTTCGCAGGCGTGCGCTTTCACGCACTGCTGGAGCCGACGAGCGAGAAAGACTGCAATGGGCAGCCCGGAACCAACAACCAGGGCGGCGTGGACCTATTTGTGGATGGCCGCCGTGACCTGACCCCGCGCACCCGCGCGGTCACCGACATTGAATACCTCTCCTCCTACGTCTACCGGCAGGCGTTTGAAGAAAACTTCACCTCGGCCATCAACTCCGAGGCCAAGTCCTCGGCCTATCTCACGCACGAGCAGAACGGCCTGGCAGCAACCGGCCTCTTTGCGCGCTACCAGAACTTCCGCAGTGACACCAAGGGCGACGAGATCCGCGTACTGCATGTCCCGGAGCTGCACCTGGAAGCGGTGGACCAGTCCTTCGGGTGGCCGTTCAACAAGCTGCCGCTGCTGTGGGGCGGCGAAGCTTCGGTAGACGCTCTTTCGCGTTCGGAACCGGGCTTCCAGACCAGCAAGCTGCTGCCCCGGCTTGATGCTTACCCGCATCTCACGCTCCCTCTCCAGGCCGACGGCTGGAATCTGCGTGCCGAGGCAGGCTTTCGAGAAACGTTCTACGGCAAGAGCCAGCAGCCTGGGCTGCCCGGCGATGTGCCGGTAGCCGAGCTCGGGCAGGCCCTGAATCGAGCCGCGTTCACGGCTGACATTTCGCTGCATCCTCCCACGCTCGAGCGCGATTTCAGCTCGCCTGCGGTGCAGCATCTGTTCGGCGGCGAGCTGCGCCACACCATCGAGCCTGAGCTGAGCTACCACTACGTGACCGGCGTGAACCACTTCGCAAATACGCTGCGCTTCGACCTGACCGATGCACTTACCAACACGAACGAGCTGGAGTATGGCTTGACCCAGCGGCTCTTCCTGCGCACGCTCCACTCACGGCCCTGCAAGGGTGAAGAAAAGCCTGGCCCAGCGAACACCTGCGGCGGCGGTACAGCCGAGTGGCTTACCTGGACCGTCCTGCAACGCTACTACTTCGACCCGAGCTTCGGCGGCGCGGTCGTACCGAACGAGCGCAACGTGTTCAGCTCAACGGTCGACCTGACCGGGGTTGCGTTCCTTGCTGACCGGCGCAGCACCAGCCCTGTCGTCTCACGGCTGCGCCTGCGCACCACCAGCGCGACTGACCTCGAGTGGGACCTGGACTACGACGTACACAGCGGCCGCGTTTCGGCCAGCAATCTCTTTGCTTCGTACCGCATTCACGACTACTTCTTCTCTGTCGGCGACTCGCGCCTCTTTAACCTGCTGCCGCAGGTCACGGAGCTGCCAAACGCACCCAACCCTAATACGACGAGCACGGAGTCGGCCTTCAACCAGATGCGGCTCGCGGCTGTTTACGGGTCACCCACCAAACGCGGCTTTTCAGCCGGGGCCAACCTGGGTTACGACTTCGTCCAGAGCCAGCGGCAGTACCTGGGTTTAGAAGCGGCCTACAATCGCGACTGCTGCGGCCTTTCGGTCGAGGTCCGCCAGTACTCGCTTGGTTCCGGAGCGACGCAGGTTCGGAATGATACCCAGTACCTGTTCTCGTTTATTCTCGCGGGCGTCGGTTCTGCAGGCTCGCTGACGCCAGCCTTTCGCGTGTTCTAGCCAAGCGCGCTGCGTCCGGGTTACAGCGGGACAGGCCAGTCGTTCTGCCAGCTGATCTGCTTGGGCAGAGCGCGTGCGGCAGGTTTCGTGACATGATGCTGAAGCCGTTAGGATCTACAAAGGTAACTCGTCAATAACGTTAGGTTGGATTGCCGAACAAAAGTGCATACAGTTCATGCCGGGACTGCCCCCTTCTGAAACCTGCATGCGCTTCGACCAGAGATGCGCTACGCGATTTCCCTTCAGCCATCCCGCAGCGGAAAGCCACGGGTGGCGATGTGGCGATGCGATAATGGAGGGGCTCCAACATAGGAAGGTCTGCTGATCCCGTTGCGACATCTCCGTTTTGCTTCCATATCTCTGCTGCTTGCAGCCCTGTACTGCGTTGTTATTCCCGGCTGCAGAGCGCAGACACAATCCGGCGCTGTATTGACGCCTCAACAGCAGCGCCGGGTCGAGCTGACTGTTCGCTCCACCCTGAGTGTGCCGCCGGACTGGGAGGTGGCACCCGAGGCGAAAACACCGAGCGACGTGCCGGGTTTTGACTCACTGCGAATCGACTTCTACCAGACCGGTGATGCGGCGCATAAGCAGTCGGCGGACTTTCTGATCTCCAAGGACGGCACGACGCTCGCACGACTTTCGAAGTACGACATGACAAAGCTGGCCGGTTCAGACATTCCGACTACAGGCCGCCCGGTACGCGGCAACGCGGCAGCCAAGGTCGAGATTGTTAACTTCGACGATCTGGAGTGCCCATACTGTGCCAAGATGCACGCCGAGCTCTTCCCGGAGACCCTGGACCACTACAAGGGCCTGATCAAGGTGGTCTACAAGGACGACCCGCTGGTCGAGATCCATCCCTGGGCGCTCCATGCTGCGGTGGACGCGAACTGCCTAGCTACGCAGAACGGCAAGAGCTACTGGAACTACGTGGACTATCTGCACACCCATGGCGATGACGTGACCGGCCCGGATCGTGACCTGGCCAAGTCGAACGCGATGCTCGACAAGCTGGCGCAGGAGGAGGGCGCGCGCAGTGGGCTGAACAAGCCCGCGCTCGCCAGCTGCCTCACGCGCCAGGACGAGGCAGGCGTACGCGCCTCCATGAAGGAGGCCGACTCGCTCAAGATTGATGGGACGCCATCGCTGTTCATCGATGGCGAGCGTGTTTCAGGCGCGCAGCCCCTGCCGGCTTTGTGGGCAGCGATTGATCGCGCGCTGCGGGCACAGGGCGTGACACCGCCACCTGAGCCAGCTGCCGCAGCTGCCACGTCAGGCACGAGCACCGCACGCTAGCCTTTGTAGCAGCCGGAAGAAGCTCGATCAGAGCAGGCGAGCTTGGAAGAGGCACGCTCCCCCGGTATCCTGAACCATCGGTTCACTGTCGTTGCTCTGCTTCACGCAAGCCACCAGACAACACTGCAAGGAGACATGGTGCAAGCATTCCTCTCCAGCCCGGCGTTCCGCCGTCCTTCCCCTACGGGCACGGCAGCCCTGCTCTCCCTTATTCTCGGGACGTCGCTCGGCTTCGTCGGCTGCTCGCACGCGCATAGCGCCGATGTTCTTGCAAAGGTGAATGGAAAACCGATCTACGCCAAAGACGTCGACGCGCTTTACCAAAACTCGCTTGGCGAAAACCAGCAGAAGCCTTCCATTGAGCAGGAGGACATCGTCCGGCTGAACATCCTGCGGCAGCTCGTCGATGAGGAAATCCTTGCGCAACGCGCGGGCAAGCTGAACCTCGCCGCCACCGATGAGGAAGTGGACGGCCAGATCAATGAGATGAAGGCGCCGTTCACGCAGGAAGAGTTCAACAAGCGGCTCGCCGAAAAACACCTGACTCTCGACGACCTGCGGCGTGATATCCGGCGAAACAAGACCACCGAGAAGCTCTTCAACAAGGAAATCAACTCCAAGATCAACATCACGGATGCCGATATCTCGGCCGACTACCTGGCGCACAAGAGCGAGTACAACCTGGTAGAGCCGGAGTACCACATCGCGCAAATCGTCGTGACCTCACAGCCTGCGCCGGAAGGGCAGACGAGCGGGGTCGGCAACCTGCAGAACAGCAAAGCAACCAACGACGCAGAAGCGAAGAAGAAGATCGAGATGCTGCACAACAGGCTCGAAAGCGGCGAGGACTTCGGTACGCTGGCGGCGAACTTCTCCGAGCGGCAGGACAATGCCTCAAGTGGCGGCGACATGGGCTTCTTCCAGGAGTCGCAGCTGAAGAGCGACATGACTGTTTTCGATGCCGTCTCCAAGTTGAGCCCGGGACAGATAACGGAGCCGTTGCCACTGCTCGATCCGACGAGCCGTAAGCCGATCGGTTACGCGATCTATCGGCTGATCGACAAAGAGGCAGCCGGGCAGCGCGACCTGAACGACCCGCGGGTGCAACAATCGATCCGGCAGCAGCTGCGTGAAACCCGTTCGCAGCTGTTGAAAAACGCCTACCTCGAGGTGCTACGTGATCAGGCGCGGGTAGAAAACTATTTCGCGGAAGATATCTTCAAGCACGGCGCCAAGTAGGTCGACGGACTGGCAGCGCACAACACCCAAAGGAGACAGCATGCGTTTCGGAGTTCTGGGTTTTGGGCATCACGCGGCCAAGCGGCTCATGCCAGCCTTTCGCGGTGCTAAACACGCGCAGCTGGCTGGCATGTGGCGGCGTGACTCGGCCAAGGCCGCTGACGATGCGGCGAAGTTCCAGATTCCGCGCGTCTTTCGCTCGCCAGAGGAGCTTTGCAGCTCGCCGGAGATCGAGGCCGTTTTTGTCGTCTCACCGGACGCGCTGCACCGCGACCATGTGCTGCTGGCCGTGCGAGCAGGCAAACCGGTGCTTTGCGAAAAGCCGCTCGCGATGAACTCCGGCGAAGCAGAAGAGATGCTCGCCGCGGCTGCGAGCGCCGGGGTCTTGTTCGGCGTGGCACAGAACATGCGCTACAACCTGGCGATCGACCTGATGCGGCGCTGGATTGCGGAAGGCCGGATCGGCAAACCACAACTGGCTCACGCACAGTTCTGCTACGAAGCCAATCGCAGCCCGCGCACCTGGATCAACGACCCTGCGCTGGCGCTCGGCGGCCCGATCGGCGACGTCGGCATCCACTGCATCGACGCTCTCTGTTACGTCCTCGGCGAGGAAGTTGCCGCGGTCAGCACCCTTGCCCATCGGGATGCAGTTTCGGGGCAGGTCGAGTCGCACGCCGTGGTAGCTCTGGACTTCCGGTCAGGGGCGATGGGTACCGTCACAACGACAACTCGCGCAGCCTATCGCTCGCTGATCGAGGTCGTGGGCGAGCGCGGCTCGCTGAGCTGCGAAGACGCAATGACCGTCGATCACCCGGTATCGCTGGTGCAGCGCGAGGGCGGCCAGGTTGTAATGGAACAGCCGGTCTCCAACAGCGATGCCTTCTCCCGCATGCTCGACGGCTTTGCGGAGGCAGCCCAGGGCAGTCCGGTGCCATATCGCGCTCCCGCTGAGGAGGGTTTGATCAATCAGCGCGTTCTTGATGCAGCTTACCGCTCGTGGCAAACCGGGCAGGCACAGCAACTAAGGCAGTCTAAGCAGATCTAAGAGCCTCCCGAACAAGCGCGCTGCTAAGGCAACAAGCGTGCGCCTCCCAGCCTTGGAGCGCCTGTTAAGCTGCATCAGCACCTGAGACTCAGCAATATGCTGGTGAGTTCAAGCTGACAAAGCCCCGGCGTAGGGCCGAGGCTCTTGTCTTCGTAGCTTCCCTAAGACGATCAGAGAAGCGTAATGGCTTACTTGGTGCTGTCGATCACGACACCGCCGTTCGCCGACTTCTCCTTCTGGATCTCGTTGGCTTTGCGGGCTCCCATGGCCTTGTCAAACCACTGCTGCGCCTGCGCGATGTCTGCGGTTTGCGCGGCGGCATTCCCGCAGTCGATGTCAGCCTTGCGCCGGTACATCAAGTTCAGGTAAGTCATTGCTTCATCGTAGGAGGGGCGAATCTGGATCGCCTTTTCGAAGTTGTCCAGCCCTTGCGTCACCAGGGCCGTATTGTCCTTTTTGATGATGGCGCAGACCTGCTTGGACATCTTCACGTTGCCCTTGTCGTCGTTTGTAAGGCCATTCGAGGTCAGATCCTTGACGGCATTCTTATAAGCATCTTTCCAGTCAATTACCCCAACGGTATACGGGGCCTCGGGATCATGTGGATCGGCGGCCATTACCTTACCCTGCCATTCCTTAGCCAAGTCCATCTTGTCCGTGCTGAAGTAGAGGCCAGCAATGCCCTTTAGGCTCGTGACATCCCCCGGGTGCTCATCCAGCACCTTCTGGTAACTCTGAATGGCAAGCTGGGCCTTCCGCAGGTTGTCGGGAGTAGTAAGGTCCGGAACCACCTGCTGGGCGTACGCGGTCGCAAGGTAGATGCGCGTCATCGGATAGGTGGGATCCAGATTCACGGCATTCTGGAAATGGCTGATTGCCTCTTCATACTTGGCCGACTTGTAAGCCTGAACGCCCTTGTTAAGCTGATCGCGGGCTTCCAGACGCTTGCACCCGGTCGAGAAGACCAACAGCGACAACGCAGCCGCGGCCAGCACCGGAACACGTGCGATTCGATTCATTCTGTCTCTCATCTCCTTCGATCGGCAGGTCGGCCTGACTTCCATGCAGTGGGGAAAGCGTTTCAAAAGTTAAGAATGCTCTGCGGAGTGATTGTAATCGGTTTAAGCGGTTGCGCAAGCTGCCAAGGAGACGCAGAACAATCCATAACAACTTCGGCGCCCGTTATGGCGCGCCGAAGGTCTGCGAGAAAGTGAGAGCTACTGACCAGCTTCGATCTTGGGGGTAATCAGTCCGATGTGGTCGACTCCAGCGGCTTTGCCGATGTCAACTACCTGTGCAACGCTCTGAAAATTGAGGTTCGGGTCACCCTTGATGAACATCACTTTCAGATCGCGAACGGAGTAGATCTGGGTCAGTCGACTCTGCAGCTGCTGGATTGCAACATCGTCCTGATTGATCTTGTAGTTCGGCTGAGCTGTACCATTACCGATCACCGAGACGACAATAGTCTTATCGTTTGGCTGCTCATTATGAGTCTTCGGTGGCTGCGGCACCATGGCATCCAGACCATGCGGGGTTACCGGCACGATGACCATAAAGATGATCAGCAGCACCAGCAGAACATCGATCAGGGGCGTTACGTTGATGTCGGCACTAAGCCCTCCCGGGCCGCTGCTTCCCATTGCCATATAGCTGTTCCTCGTTTCGTCTGATGCTCTTATCTTGCTGCCATTGCGGGACGGAGATGGTCGAACTACATACCAGCGCCAGCCGGCGGACCATGCTGATCGGTCAACAAGCCAACCTCTTCGACGCCCGCTGTGCGGACCGCATCGATCGCATCTTCAACTGAGCCATAGTGAGCGCGCTGATCGGCGCGAAAATAAACAATTTTGCTCGTCTTGTCCTGTAACAGATTCTGCACTGCCTGACCGAGCTGGTCGACTGACACCTGATTTCCCCCAAGATAGACATGGCCGTCGCGCGTTACTGCAATTGTGACCGCATCTTCCTTGCTGGCATCATCCATTGTGATCGCGTTCTTCGAGTTGACCAGATCCACGTTGACCTTGTGGGTCAGCATCGGCGTGATGACCATGAAGATGATCAGCAACACCAGCATCACGTCCACCATTGGCGTGACATTGATGTTCG
>CAXTMF010000004.1:0-1596 GCA_964245435.1 uncultured Acidobacteriaceae bacterium | reverse complement strand
CACCAGCATCACGTCCACCATTGGCGTGACATTGATGTTCGAGTTTACCTTTCTACCTTCGTCCCTGCTTACCAGTGCCATTGTCTCTTCCGTTTCTCTCTACGCACTGCTCCGGTGACGCAGGCCCAGATTCTTCGGGCCTGCTCTCGCTTACAGTCAACGTAGGACGCTAGCGGCGGTTCTGCTTAAGGAAGTAGTCCACCAGCTCGCTTGCTGAATTGTCCATCTCCACATCGAAGGCTTCGACCTTGTTGGTGAAGTAGTTAAAGGTCATAACGGCCGGGATTGCGACCAGCAAACCGAAAGCCGTCGTGACCAGTGCCTCGGAAATACCGCTGGCTACCGCGCCGATACCAGGCGTCTTCTGGACCGCGATCTCCTGGAAGGCCTTCAGAATACCGGCAACCGTACCGAACAGCCCGACGAACGGAGCTGTGGAGCCAATGGTGGCCAGACCACCGAGACCGCGCTTCAGCTTGGCATGCACAATTGCTTCCGAGCGCTCCAGGGCCCGCTTCGACGACTCGACCTGCTCGACCGTGACCTGTCCGCCGCCGTAGTTACGGAACTCCTGCAGGCCCGCAGTAACAACCTCTGCCAGGTGCGACTTCTTATTGCGGTCGGCAACCTTGATCGCCTCGTCGAGCTTGTTCTCGCGCAGGGCGCCGGCAACACGCGGCGCAAACTCGCGCGACTGCTTCCGGGCTGCCGCGAAATAAAGGTAGCGGTCGATGATGACCGCCAGCGACCAGATCGACATGATGAAGAGGACAGCAACAACGCCGCGAGCCAGCCAGCCCATGTTGTTCCAGAGGTCCATCGGGGCAAAGCCGACCGTGGGCGCGGCCTGATCCTGGAACCAAAGACCGAGTGCCGACGGATTGGCAGCGAACTGCGAGAGGTGAGCGAGAATCACTAGAATCATCCCTCCTGGGGATCGTGCGGAACTACTACCGCTGAGGTTACTGCTTCTGAACCGAAGTTATACAGGAAGCCGGTGCTGCTGGCTTCTCTGCCGGGAGCCTGCAGAGGGAAGCCGGTCTCGAAACGCGACCCCGAGACCGGCCTCCCTCTTCCTGTTAACCGCCCAGGGTAAAGGTGACGTTGACCTGCGTCTGCACTTCCACCGGCTCGCCGTTGAGCAGGTACGGCTTATAGCGCCACTGCCTGACCGCATCCAGCGCGGACTGCGCCAGCATCTGTGGGCCGCTCACAACAGTAAGGTTCTCGATCGTGCCGGTCTTTGAGATTGTTGCCGAGAGCACCACCGTACCCTGGATGCGAGCTGCTTTTGCAATTGCCGGGTAGCTCGGTTCGGGTTTGGACAGGATATTGCCTGCCATAACGCCCTGAGAAACCGCGATCTTCTTTGGCGGCGCGGCCTTAACAACAGGCGCCGCACCGGAACCCATGCCGCCCAAGATACCTGCGCCTGAGCCGGCGTCTCCGGTTCCACCAAGAACGCCCGTCACCGCGGCTGGCGGCGGCGCTGTATCCGGCTGCACCTTGATCACTTTCGGGATCTTCGGCGGTGCCTGCATTTCATCCATCATCTTGACCTGCACGACGTGGACGACCTGCGGCGGCGGTGGTGGC
>CAXTMF010000003.1:302380-339526 GCA_964245435.1 uncultured Acidobacteriaceae bacterium | reverse complement strand
AACCCAAGATCGTCAAGCTGCACCCCCGGGCGTCGCAGGTGGCCGCGCAGGCGGCTGAGGTCATCGCCTTCACCCCGCGCGCCGATGCCAACCAGCGCCCCGTCACCATGACCGCCAAGACCGTCACCGGCTATGAGAGCGCCTGGAAGCTGCCGCCCACCACCCTCCTCCACCGCTCCGAGGAGTCGCACGAGGTTCGCCAGGAGGCTCTCCGGCTCGAAGCCCAGGTGCTCATCGAGAAATGCGCCGAGTTCGACGTCGGCGGCCAGGTCACCCAGATCAACCCCGGCCCCGTCGTCACCACCTTTGAGTTCCGCCCCGAAGCCGGCGTCAAGTACTCCCGCGTCACCGGCCTCGCTGAGGACCTCTGCCTTGCCATGGCCGCCGAGTCCATCCTCATCGAGCGCATGGCCGGCAAGTCCACCGTCGGCATCCAGGTCCCCAACGCCGAGCGCGAAACCATCTGGCTCCGCGACATCATCGAGGCTGAGGGCTTCGCCCACTCTAAGTCCCGCATCACCATGGCCATGGGCAAGGACATCAACGGCCGCACCGTCGTCGCCGACCTCGCCACCATGCCCCACGTGCTCATCGCCGGCTCCACCGGCTCCGGCAAATCCGTCGCCATCAACGCCATGATCATGTCGGTGCTCTACAAGGCGACCCCCGAGCAGGTCCGCCTCATCCTCGTCGACCCCAAGCGCGTCGAGCTCGGCATGTACGAGGGCGTCCCCCACCTCTTCACGCCCATCATCACCGAGCCCAAGCTCGCCGCCAACGCGCTCAAAAACGCCGTCCGCGAGATGGAGCGCCGCCTCAAGCTGCTCGCCGCCCGCTCGGTCCGCAACATCGACCAGTACAACCGGCTCTTCACCGATACGCTCGGCCTCTTCGACGAGCAGGGCGCCGAGGAAAAGCCGCTCCCCTACATCATGATCATCATCGACGAGCTCGCCGACCTGATGATCCTCGACAAGTCCAACGTCGAAGAAGCCATCACCCGCCTCGCGCAGATGGCCCGCGCCGTCGGCATCCACCTCGTGCTCGCGACCCAGCGCCCCTCGGTCGACGTCATCACCGGCCTCATCAAGGCCAATGTCCCCACCCGCATGAGCTTCCGGCTCGCCACCAAGATTGACAGCCGCACCATCCTCGACGCCAACGGCGCCGAGTCCCTGCTCGGCCGCGGCGACATGCTCTTCCTGCCCCCCGGCACCAGCCGCCTCCAGCGCGTCCACGCCCCCTTTGTCACCGAAAACGAGATCTCGGGCGTCGTCGCCTTCTGGAAAGCCCAGGGCGAAGCGCAGTACGTCGAAGCCTTCCTCGACGCCCCCAAGGACGCCAACGGCCGCGAGCTCGACGGCGACGGCACCGCGGGCTCTGCCGAGGACGACAACGACCCCATGTTCGACGACGCCGTCCGCCTCGTCTTCGAGTTCGGCAAGGCCAGCACCTCCCTGCTCCAGCGCCGCATGCGCATCGGCTATGGCCGCGCCGCCCACCTCATCGACCTCATGGAGCGCGACGGCTTAGTCGGCCCCCCGGAAGGCTCCAAACCCAGGGAGCTCCTGAAACCGGCAAGCTGGCTGAACGATGCGGATGAAGCCCTCCGCTAAACGCAACAACCCCTTGCTCCCAAACAGGGAGCAAGGGGTTGTTGCGTTCAAAACCAAGAACTAACACCACCTACGCAACTGGTGCCTACTTCATGAGATATGCGCCTGCCGCACGGACTACCTGATTCTGTACAGGATAACAAGTTGGTCACTGCTGCTCTTACGTATGAAGCAATCACTATATCGCTGCAAATTCAGACAAGAAGGACGCTAGCTCCTTGAAGTGCAGGCTGTCGATCGGTATAGGATTCCCCGGGTCACTCCAGATTAGCCCTAAGGACGTCCACGGGTTAGATCTACAATAGGTTCCGGCTAGAATAGACAGCCTCATCTTTGCTTGTTTATTCCGACCCGCCTGTGAGTAAGATCCTTTAGTACAACCTAAGAAAGACTCAAGACAGGCCTCCACATGCGGATGAGCATCTTTGGCTGCATCCCAGAGTAAGTTTTCTAATGTGCCTAATCTGTCTTTGCCTGGAACGATAAAAATGCCAGTTTTAGGAGAAGATCCTTCTAGTGAGAATGCCTGCTCGGGTGCTGGAAATCCGGCCTCTCGGAGATCTTCACGGACCCGTTCAAAAGCAAGTAGTGGATCATTGTCGGCATCGACAATAACCAAAATGGCTTTCAAGAATGCCTTACCTAACTTTACCATCGCCTGCATTGACTTCAGATAACGCGGTATTGCTGATATCCCAGTTCCATGGCCCCCAGCTTCGCTTGGACATCCAACACAGCAGTTCTGGATGTTCTCGTGCTGTAGCAATCTGCAGATGAATTGCGCATCGCCGAATCCTTCGCAAACTATGAGATGAGCGTAATCGACGTGAACCACATTCTTGTCCAGCATGAAGGTCATCGTACTTCGAGACCCTCCTCAAGCGCCGCTTCAAAGTACTTACCCTCTATCGTGTGGAACATGACTAGGCCTCTTACTCGGTCCGCATGCAGCATTACGAAATCAGCTTCATGGCCTTTCATTGCTGGTAGTAGCGCCTTCATGCATTCACTGCTATGAGAAGTGATGAACAACTGACAATTACTAAGCTTAGCGAATTTATAGACAGATTGCCACATGCTCTCGAACCGCTTGAAGTAGAATCCATCCTCTATTTGATCTATAAGGACCATTCCATTTTCTGAGAGTGCTATGCCAAGTAGAAGGCTGAACATCTTGTGGACACCGTCAGAAACCACCCCAAGAGGGAGCTTGGCTACTTGGTGCCTTAATTTTGCGAAGACCGCCGGACCACCGGAAGTATACTCAAGTGAAAGTCCTTCGATAAGATCGAACTCTTTGCATAGAGCCGTCACCACCAAATCGCTTTTTCCTGATCTACTAAGCTGCGAGAAACGCTTCGCGTTTTCTTCTGCTGTGTCTGCAATATGCGGCCCGAACATCATGACTGGAAAGTGATCGAAGGGAATATTATCAAATATTAACCCCTGAGTCTCGATACGAGGACGGACAATGATAGGAGATTCGTTGTTGCGTTTCCATTCTGAAACTATCTGGGGTACCGCGGATGACGCAGAAGCGTTATCCGCAAAAGGCAGCACCTGAACGCCTCTATGCTCGTTGTAAATACGCACCGAACGAGAGTCCTGAGTATCGCCAGAAGCTCTTATATCTATGATCGCTTCGGGATTGATTTGGTAAAACATATCTTCCCAAATTGCTTCATAATTAGCTAGATCCGCAGCAATCTCTATCCTTGTACCCAACTGACGGAATGCGCGTAGCTGGAAAGTAGCTCTCAACGCTCCCGATCCTGCGCACATGAAGAGTGCTTCAAGGAATGAGGTCTTTCCAGCCCCATTGCTGCCGGTAATTACGTTAATTCTCTGAAGACCAGAAACTTCAAGCTTCGAGAACCCTCGGAAGTTTTTTATACATATCGATCTGATCATTAGGTTGAGGTCCTGAAAGACAGTTTGAGAATACCCCATGATAGGTTTAGAATCCAGAAGTGTTCAGTATGGCGAGATCAGCTCACTGAAGCACCAAACGGGCCAGTTTGACGGTTACCATCACCCTCTCCTGCCTCCACTGGTGCCCCGAACTCAGAACCCTTGTTGCGCCTTTACGAACCATGCTTTACCTCTCACAACCCCTAGCAAGCTCCCGCAACCTCCCCAGCGTTGCGCTCGACGGCGCAACCTCTCCCAAGCGCCCGGTGCGCCTCAGCCGCATTCCGCTCCCCGCGAGCAATCAACCCAAGCAACCACTCCACCGCTTCCCCCCTGCCGCATGAGCGCAAGCGCCGTGAGCACCACCCCGTGAAGCCGCACATCCTGTGCCTTCTCGAAGCTCGCCCGCAGCACCTCCCGAGCCTCAGGCACGCCACGACGGAAACAAGCGCAAACTTCTTCTCACCCCGGAAAGCGGAAGCGTATACTCTCCGGCGCCAGCGGGCCAGTCCCCTCAACTCACGCAAAAACCCGCCAGGCAAAGCACGTCTGAGAAAGCGCGGGTTCACCCTATGCGTCTGAAGTGTCTGTCTCTTGCTCTCTGCCTTCTGCCCGGAGCCTCCATCGCCCAGAGTCAGGCGACCTGCTCCTCCAGCCTGAGCGTCGTGCCGGCGAACCCGATCTTCGGGCAACAGATCACGTTCAACTACACCTTTCAGAGCACGCTTGCCCCCAGTAGCCAGGTACCTCCTTACCAGGCCTACGCTTACCTCACCGAACCGGGATCGCCGACGCCATCTCTCGTGCCAGCGGAGATCTTTCCGACGAACACACCCCAGACCCTGACCGAATCCTTCTACCCGCTCGGTCCGGGACAGATAACCCTTACCGTATCGCCGCAGGCTGTGCCGGATGGATTGCAGCCACTGTGCTCCAACGGCCTCCCACCGCAGACTGCCGTGATCCCCGTCGTGCCGGTAGGGCCTTCCGGGCAAAATGGGAACTTATTAGCTGGCCAGTATGCATTTCAGTTCAACGGCCTCAACCCGCAGGTGCAGGGCGCCTCGCAGAGGCTGGCCGCCGTGGGCAGCTTTACCGCCGACGGTCAGGGGCATGTCACTGGTGTCGAAGATGTAAATTCAGGCGGCGGCAGCAACGTCCAGATTCCAGTAACGGGCCAGTACACCCTGGGCGGCGGGGGTTATGGAACCCTTTCGCTGACAACCACGCTCGGCGTGCAGCAACTCGACTTCTACGTGCCCGCGGGTCAACTGGCGACTGGTGTAACCAGCGCAAGCATCGTTTCGACAGATGGGTATGTGTTGTTCGGCAATGGCACCCTGGCGAAGCAGACCGTACCTGCGCAGCCCGCGACGCTGGACACGTACTACGCCTTTACCCTGTCCGGCGATTTCCCGTGCAGCACCACGTGCAGGACCGGAGAACCGGTCTTTGAGTCGGGATCCATCGACATCGATCCATATGGCGGCTTTGACGGTTTCCTCGAGGGCTCGGTAGGCGCTGTGCTGCTTCCGCGAACGGCAGTCTCGGGGACCTTTGGCGGGAACGCGGCAACTACCGGGCGCTTCGTCTACACGCTTTCGCAGGGCCCATTTCCGGCTTTGCACATGGTCGGCTATCCGGTCGATGCGACCCACTTCTTCACAATCTCCACGGACTCGCATGCAAAAACCTACCTGCTCAGCGGCACGGGCATCCAGTGAGGCGGGGGAACGGGAAAAGCCTGCCAAGCTCTCACAGGCACTCCAGCGTAGCTGCAGAGAGCGCAGACTCACACAACGCCCGGTGAGCCTCATCCGCATCCCGCGCCCCGCGAGCAATCAATCCAAGCAGCCAGTCCACCGCCGCCTCCCGGCGCGTGAGCGCGACAGCTGTAAGCACTACCCCGGTTCCTGGTACGAACCGAGAACACCTTGCCCTCGCGCCGGGGCGAGCGACCCGCATTTACTCACGAGATACACACGGACGCTCCGTCTCTCACAGGGCTTCAGGCGACCAGTTTTTTGATCGCGCCCAATCGTAAGTCAATGACACCTGCCAGGCCCAAAATTGACCATAAGTGAGCCAAACAAGCATTTTACCGTTCCTCTCTCGAAGGTATGTACAGACTAGCTGGCCTTTGCGCACCGGCAGCTTTTCTTCTTATCCAAATCCTGCCAAAGGGCTGAATCGAATCACACTCCTTACACGTAAGTTAAGCATTCGAGACACGCACCCAGCGTCAGATTGGGGGCAGATTGTCCGGGGAACGGAGACTCCGCAACTATGGCGCATGCCAGCATCAGCACACTCATTGCACTTCTACGGGATGGAGAGAAGGGCTTTCATGACCTGGCCGAACGGATCAGCCATGCGGAGTGCCGCGCCTTCCTTTTTGAAGAGTCCGCTCTCCGGGGCATCTACGCCGACCAGCTCGAGCGCTCGACACATGAGACGAGTGGCGAAGCCTTGCGCGAGACCGGCACGCGGCTTGGCACGCTGCACCGCCAGTGGACCGCGCTCAAAGCGTTGGTCGGCGCCGGCGACTACGAGCTGCTCGAAACCACGGAGCTGTGTGAGTGGTTCGCGGTCAAAGCCTATGACGCAACCTTGCGAGACAAGTCCCTGCCGGGCTATGTGCGCGACGCGGTCGCGGACCAGGCCAGGAGTGTGCACCAGTCCAGGGAGATGGTGCAGGAGTTCCGAAGAATGACCAAAAAATAGGAGGGGCCGAAAGCCGCCCCTGTCTGAGACACCCGAAAGTCAAGCCTTTCGCAGCGAACGGCAGCGCCCTCCAAACCTGCCTTGCGGTACGGGAGTACTGTGCCGGATGCATACTTATGCATCGCCGACTGAATATATACATTTGCAAAGCTGTGTGTGGAGCGCTTTTCGGTCCTTTTCGAGGTCGTTTCTGCCAGTTCCTAGCTATGCTCTTTACCCCGCAGGTTTAAGAGGTCCCGCTGGTAGATGAACGAAACCAGCAGCAGCAGCACACCCAGCCCGAAAAAGCTCAGGATGCGAAAGCCCTGGCTGAGCGACCGCGTATCGACCAGGAAGACCTTCGCTACCGCGAGCGTCAGCACGGCCAGCGCCTGCCAGCGCAGAAACGCCCAGCGCAGCCGGAAGCCGAGCACCAGCAGCACCACGCCAAGGCCCGTCGCCCAGGCCGAGTCCCAGAACTGCTCCGCTGTGCCGCTGCCGCCGGCCGCCCAGTAGCTGTGGTTCTCCAGCATTCCGGCAATCAGCAGCAGCACCGTCGCCAGAATCGCCGAGCCATTCCCGGCCAGCGTCCACTCCCGCATCGCTGGACTCTTTTCTGCATTCGTGCCCAGGGCGCGCCCATGCTGGTACGCGCCCAGCCGTACCGCTAGCACCGCGACCACAATCAGCAGCAGGTACAGCCCAAACTGCTCGTTGAGGAACATAAGCCCACCCTGCGGCAGTTCCTTCAGCAGCGACTTGAGCAGGAGCAGTACAGCGGCTGACAGCAGCAGCGATGCAGCCGGCATCGGCGAGTCGAGCACCCGGTCCGGTTCGCCCCGGCGCCGCAGCGTCAGAAGCAGCAGCACAGCCGCTTCCAGCCCCCAGCCTGCTACCACCCAGCCGCCGGTGCCGTCGGGCCGGCTTGAACCAAGCCCCGACCAGATACCCAGCGCAGCAAGGGTGATCACCAGTCCCGCATGTACGGAAAACAGGGCGCCAGGCGCACGGAGCCGCAGGTTTTCGGCTCGCGTTCCGAAGCCGGCAGGCACAGGCAGCAGGCGCCCCAGAGCAAGCAGCGCCGCATACCAGAGCGCGACAAACACAAGCATCCAGCGCGCCGTGAACGACTGCGGCACGCTCAGCTGCCACAGTTCCACCGAGCCCAGCACTGCGTTCAGCACCGTGTTCGCGACGGCTATCCCGCGCGCCGGTCCACTGGGATCGCGAAACTGCAGAAGCAGCATCGGCGCAAGCGAGAAAACAGCGAAAAACAGCCCCACCAGCAGCCATGCCGAACCGGCTTCCCCACTGAGCCGCAGAGCTGAAGCCCGCAGGGCAAGGCTGAACATGTAGCCGCTGGTGCCGGCGAAGGCGGCCAGCAGCAGCCGCGGCCAACGCCCTGCAGCAAGCAGCGCGAACAGCCCTGCATTGAGCAGCAGCAGGTAGCTGCCCAGCGTGAAGACCGATGTATGGTCCTGAGCCAAAAGCGCCGGCGTCAGAAACCCGCCGATCGCGGCGTAGGCAGCCAGCACCTCGGATCGCTGCACCCAGCACAGCCAGCCGTTTCCAGCCGTTACGACGACCATACCCAGAAAGGCCACCGGGTAGCTCACCATATGGAACAGCGAGAACGAGGCCCACAGCACGAGGTACAGCAGGCCGGTTCCCACGGCTTTCAGCGAGAAGGAAAACACCGGGTAGCTTCGCCGCCGAAACTGCTCCGACCAGCCAATTAACCCGAGCCCGGCCACAGCCCCGATCAGCACCCGCGCTAGATCCCCCAGCCAGCGCTGATCGACCGCGTACTTCAGAAACCACGCAGCGCCCACAAGCACCGCGATGATGCCGACCCGGTTGAACCACTGCGAACCGATCCGCGACTCCAGCGAGGCTCGCTCCGGCTGCACGAACGAGAGCGCCGGAGCCGCCTCAGCTGTCACCGGCGTCTCGGGCGAGGCGGCCGCATGATCCCCCATTGGTGACCATCCCGACAGAGGCGGATTCTGGGCGAGCCGGGCCTCAAGACGGACGACCCGCTCCTGAAGGACTTTGATCTCGCGCCATAACCGTTCCGATTCCGGTGAATCCATGAGCCAAACTCTATCGTGTCTCTCATAGCAGGCGCGGAAAGTAGGACCAAGCAGAAGGCGACTACCTGAAATTGCGGAAGAAAACATCCGCATTGTAGCCAAACCCGGAAGAAGTGCACTGACCAGACCTGTGGATCGAAGTGCTGGCAGGCGCTCTCGCGGCAGCTCTTTCGGAAGGAGCATGTTCCAGGCCGAATAAGCAGCCCACAAATTACGCGGTAATCCATCACCCGAAAGTGTTGAGAAAACAAGGCTTAAACGTGACCTTGGTAATCTTCGCTTATCTTACGACTGGGGTATCTTCCCGATATGAGCGTCCCGATCCAGCCTTCACAGCCGGTGCGAAACGAAGCGGGTCGGGTCTTCAGCTCAATACCCGAGCAGACGCCATCTACCCAGGATTGTCTGAACTGTGTCGACGATCACTCTCGCTCGCAAGCTTTGGACCCGGAGATCTTTGCATCCCTCCGAGAGCTCCTGAGCGAACCGGTTCTTGAGCAAACATATCGCGGCCTGCTGGAGCAGACGCGGGACCGGCTCAGGGAGCTTGCCGGGCAGCACGACCCGAGGATTATCCGTGAGACGGCTCACAGCATACGCGGTGCGGCTTCCATGCTGGGTGCGGTGTCTCTGGCCGGTGCGGCGGGGCAACTCGAGGATCGTTTGAGCTCGGCAGCATCCAGGCCTGCAATCGGAACGGCTCCTGAACTCTCTCCCAGGCTGGCACAGGACTCGCCTGACAAACTACTTCAAAGCTCGCTCGAGAAGATGGCCGCCGCTTGTTTCGCGTTTGAGGCCGCGCTACGCCAGGAAAACCTCACGCTATGAGCGAGCCCCCGGTGCACAGCAACGGCACGGGTGCGCCGCGTCGGACTTCGCCTGTGCGCGTCATCATCGCCGATGATCATCCTGTCGTCCGCATCGGTGTGCGCAACGTGCTCGCCGCCCATGGGAACTTCTCCGTCGTGGGTGAGGCCGAAAACGGTGCGGAAGCCGTTGCGCAGACACGCGTGCTCGAGCCGGACGTGCTGCTCCTCGATATCCAGATGCCGAACTCTGCCGGATTCGACACACTGCGGCAGGTAGTTTCCGGCGTTCCACAAACAAAGGTCGTCCTCCTGACGGGCTCCATCCAGGCCGAGCAGCTGGCTGAAGCCTTCAATGCCGGTGCCCGCGGCATAGTGCTCAAAAGCGCCCTCACGGAGCAGATCGCTTCTGCGCTGCTAGCAGTCATTGACGGGTCATTCTGGGCCCACGGCCAGCGCATTGACCACCTCGCCGGGGTGCTCGCGGAACTGCGTGCCCAGGTACGTCAGGAGACCAGCGAGCGCTTCAATCTAACGCGCCGCGAGCTGGAGGTTGTCGGTCTGATTGTCAAGGGCTACTCCAACCGCGACATCGCCAAGCAGTTTAGCCTGAGCGAGGAAACGGTCAAGCGCCATCTGTCGAACACTTTCGAGAAGCTTAAGATTTCAACCAGACTGGAGCTGGCCATCTTTGCACTGGCGAACAAACTTGTGCCTCACGAGGACATCCCGCGGGAGCGACGCTAACTTTTCGCGAGCTCATCCGTCCTGCTTCGTTCTGGGACGGTAAGTCCTGCCAGACCTCTCAGTCTCGTGCCAAGGCATCTTCATCACTCGAAGGTGTTAGTTGGCCGCTTTGCCCATCGACAGATAGGACGGCAGCTCGAAATGGACTTACTCGGAGTGGAAACATCTATGAATAAAAACTGGAAATTTGCATGGCTGATGGTTGCCGCAACTTTCGCCTTGAACCTACACGCCCAGGAAATGAACCCGACTGCCACGGACCGCTTTCCGCAAGGCCAGGGCCCGTCCACGGTACGTAATGGTATCCCGGTCTACAAGATTCAGGTCGTCGGCCGTGACATACCCGCCATCAACTATTTCCACCGAAGCGGGTCCACCAAGATCGGTTTCGCCGGGACGCCGCTGCTGCCGTACGCGAAGGGATCGGCAACGGTGGAGAGCAACAAGGGCCAGATTTCCATCGATTTGCACGTGGAAGGCCTTACACCGGCCAACGGCTTCGGCGTGGAGTACCTGACCTATGTGCTTTGGGCCATCACGCCCGATGGTCGCGCACAAGCGCTCGGCGAGGTGCTGCCAAGCGGAGGTGGGAACAAGGTCGATCTGAAAGTGACTACCAATCTGCAGGCTTTCGGCCTCATCGTGACGGCCGAACCGTACTTTGACGTAAGCCTGCCGAGCGACGTGGTCGTACTCCAGAACACGGTGCTGCCTGATAAGACTCAGGGGATCATCGAGCAGGTGAATGCGCATGCTACCCTGCTACCGCGCGGAACTTACTCGACCACAAGTGGCGCCAACACGGTGGCGGACCCGATTAGCCGCAACGACAAGTCGCCACTTGAGCTCTACGAAGCAATCAACGCTGTGCAGATCGCCAAGGCTGCCGGCGCTGACAAGCTGGCCGCTGACACCTTCCAGCGAGCGATGCAGAATCTGCAGAACGCGCAGGGCATGGACACGCGCAAGGGCGACCGCAAGCAGGAAATCACATACGCGCGTGCGGCCGTTCAGTCCGCGGAAGACTCGCGCGTGATCGCGATCCGCCGCCAGAAGGAGATGGACGAGGCCGCGCAACAGCAGGCGCGGGAACAGGCGCAGCAAGCCGCGCAGCAGTCCGCCCTGGAGGCCCAGCAGGCGAACCTGCAGGCGCAGCAAGCCGCCGCTGAACGCGCCAAGGCTGAAGCACAGGCTGCCGAAGCGCAGGCCCAGGCAGCCCAGGCACGCCAGGCGCAGCAGCAGGCTGTGGACCAGACCGCTCAGATCCGCGAGCGTCTTCGCGATCAGCTGAACTCCGTGCTGAACACGCAGGAGACCGCGCGGGGCCTCATCGTCAACATGCAGGATGTGCTCTTCGACACGGGCAAGTACACCCTCAAGTCGGACGCCCAGGTCAAGCTGGCCAAGGTAGCGGGCATCCTGCAGGCCTACCCCAGTTTGAAGCTTCAGGTGGAAGGCTATACCGACAACGTCGGCGCGCAGGACTACAACCAGAAGCTCTCCGAGAATCGCGCGCAAGCTGTTGGCGACTTTCTTGTGGCTCAGGGCGTACCACTCGCAAATGTGACCGCAACCGGTTTCGGTATGAACAGCCCGGTCACCGGCAATGACACGGCAGCCGGCCGCGCGCAGAACCGGCGCGTCGAGCTCGTGGTTTCAGGCAGCGCCATCGGTGTGCAGCAGCAAGCGACTCCGGCCGGCGGCACGCCTGCGTCACCGATTAGTCAATAGCCTCGGTAGGCTCAGCGCAACGCGGCGGGACCGTACAACGACATCAATGATGTTTGTACGGTCCCGCCGTCGTTCTCCACGCCGCCGAGCGCTCTTCACGGGAGCGCATCCAACAGGCGAAACAGTCCCGTCAGGGCAGGCTGAGGAGCATACAGATCCATGCGGATTGCATTTCTTGGTTTGGGGAACATGGGTAGCGCGATCGCGCGGTTGCTGATCCAGGAGGGGTACGAAGTAAGCGTCTGGAACCGGACGGCGAGCGCTGCCGACCCTCTACGCGAGCAGGGAGCCACTACCGCGGCGAAGCCGGCAGAAGCGGTACACGGCGCGCGGATCGTTTTCACGATGGTGCATGACGATGCGGCACTCGAAGGCATTCTTTTTGAGCATGACGCCCTGTCGGCGATCGAGCAGGGTGCCATCCACATCTCGATGTCGACCATAAGCGTTGATCTCGCGAAGCGGCTGGAGCAGGAGCACTCCACGCGCGGGCAGGGCTTCGTGGGCGCACCCGTATTCGGCCGCCCTTCGGTCGCGGCTGAAGGCAAACTCTGGCTGGCGGTCGCCGGTGAACAGAGCGTGCTCGGTGAGGCAATGCCGATTCTTCAGGTTTTTTCGCGCGGCCTCACCGTAATTGGTGCAGAGCCTAGTCTCGCCCACGCGACCAAACTCGGTGGCAACTTCCTCATCACAGCTATGATCGCTTCGCTCTCTGAAGCTCTAACCTACGCCGAAGAGCATGGCATCGACCCGGACATCTTCCTGGAAACGGTCAACAGTGCGCTCTTCCAGTCTCCCCTGTATGCGAACTACGGCAAGCTCATGCTGCACCCTCCCGAGCAGGTGGCTGCCAGTGTGAAGCTGGGCGCCAAAGATACTCGCCTGTTCCGGGAAGCCGCAAAAGAGACCGCGACCCGCACTCCGCTCGCCGATATCTTCCAGCAGCAGCTGAACGCCGCGATCCAAAGCGGTGATGGCGACATGGACTGGGCTTCCGGCTACCTGAAACAGGTGCGAAGCGAAGCGAAGGGGATCGAGTGAGCAATCTGTCGCAGCAAACTGTTCTGATTACCGGTGCAAGCTCCGGCATTGGTGAGGCATGCGCCTTTGCCTTCGCGCGCGAGGGCGCCCGGCTCCTGCTCGCGGCGCGACGCATGGACAAACTCGAGGTACTGGCGCCGCGGTTGACCGAGGCCGGCGCATCTGCGACCCGCACCCTCGACCTCGACGTACAACAGTCTTCTGCCGTCGTGAAGGTACTCGCAGGTCTCCCGGATGATTGGAAGCAGATCGACATCCTCATCAACAATGCCGGGCTTTCGCGCGGGCTCGACAAGGTTCAGGAAGCAAAAACTTCTGACTGGGACGAGATGATCGACACGAATGTCAAAGGGCTGCTTTATGTCACGCGAGCCGTGGTGCCCGGTATGGTCGAGCGCGGCCGCGGTCATGTCGTAAACCTCGGCTCGACCGCGGGTGAAATGACCTATCCGGGTGGAGCAGTTTACTGCGCCACCAAAGCCGCCGAGGCATCGATCAGTGAGGGGCTGCGGCAGGACCTGCTCGGCACGCCGGTGCGCGTGACCTCGATCGACCCTGGAATGGTAGAGACCAGCTTCTCGAAGATCCGCTTTCGCGGCGACGAGGAGCGTGCTGCCAAGGTCTATGCCAACCTGACGCCGCTTAAACCGGAGGACGTCGCAGACGCTATCCTCTGGGCGGTGAGCCGGCCGGCTCACGTCAATATCGCCCGCGTGCTGCTTACCTCGATTGACCAGGCCAACTCACTGCTTTTCAACCGCAGGAGTTAGGCTGCTGTTCTAGGATCCGCATCCCTGCGGGTAGCTTTTCGCCTACAGACCGTTCCATGAACCCAGCCAGAAGGGACTCTACTCCTGCTGATCCAACGCTTCCAGCTTCTGCTCGATATCACTGAGCGCCGAAGCCAGCGCAGCTCGCCGATGCGGGCTGCTGGTCCGTTGATCCAGGACCTGCTCACGCTGTAATTCCAGGGCCTGGCGCTGCCGCGCCCGGTCAGCCTGAACGCGGGCTTTCGCGGCCGGTGCAACACCCGGAGGCGGACTGACCGCCTGGCTGCGCTCTGCCTGCTGGTCTTCTACTGCCTTGCTTTCCCATCCCTTTGCCATAAGTCCAGCTTATCGCTTCTGGCACAGACGGCAGCGCGCACCATCCGGGCAGATCAGGCATCTGCTCTAGGAGGAGCCACGCCCCCTATGAAGTATTGGACCATCCCCTCGTTCGGCATCGACAAGCTCGAGCAGCGTGACGCCCCGGTACCCACGCCCGGCCTCGGTCAGGTTGTCGTTGAGGTACACGCCTGTTCGCTCAATTACCGCGACCTGATGGTTGTGTTGGGCAAGTACAACCCAAAGCTCAGGATGCCGCGTGTTCCACTCTCAGACGGCGCTGGCCTGATACACGCAGTCGGCGAGGGTGTGACCAGCTGGAAGGCTGGCGACCGGGTTGCCGCTATTTTCATGCAGCAGTGGCTCGATGGCGCACCGACAGCACAAAAGTATCGAGGCGCGCTTGGGGGCGACATCGATGGCATGGCCACCGAATACATCCTGCTTGAGGAAAGTGGCCTTGTGCGCCTCCCGGAGTATCTGTCGTTTGCCGAAGCTGCGACACTTCCCTGCGCCGCCGTGACCGCCTGGAGTGCGCTGCACAAGAGCGCAGGCGCCTCCGGCGGGGTCACGAGCGGCAGCACGGTGCTCATCCAGGGAACGGGCGGCGTCTCGATCGTCGCGCTGCAGCTCGCGAAAGCGCTGGGCGCCCGCGTCCTTGGCACCTCCTCAAGCGACAGCAAGCTGGAGCGAGCCCGAGCACTCGGGCTGGATGCGGGGGTCAATTACAAGACGACGCCGAACTGGGCGGAGTGGGTGAAAGCCGAAACCGGAGGCGAGGGCGTGGACCTTGTAATCGAGGTCGGGGGTGCCGGAACCTTCAACCAGTCGCTCCAGGCGGCGCGGGTCGGCGGCGCAATCGCGCAAATCGGCGTCCTCTCGGAGAGTGACGAATCAGTTACGATCCCGTTGATCCTACGGAATCAGCTCCGTGTCCAGGGCATCTACGTCGGCTCGCGCGCGGATTTTGCGGCCCTCAACCAGGCTCTCGAGGTTACGCGGCTGAAGCCGGTCATCGACCGGGAGTTCGGCTTGGACGAGTTCCCCGAGGCGTTGCGCACGATGGAAGCGGCCTCGCACTTCGGCAAGCTGGTTGTGCACATGCGATAGGGCATCACGCAGCGACCCACTCCAGGTTGTTGCTCAGGGACGAGGCGTATACCAGAATGGGACAGCCTACTTCGGACTGCCGCTATCTCACGGATGTTCAGAATCCACCCCTTGAAAGTCTTCGTTAGGTCCTCAGGAGGGAGTGCTCATGAGAGTTCTCCGCGGTGTCGCTCACGCAATTTCGGCCATCTCTTCCGTGTTCGGTTGTCAGCACGAGCGACTTACACGGCCTTTCACCATGCAGAGCCAGAGCTATATGGTTTGCCTGGAGTGTGGGCAAAAGGTCTTCTACTCGATGGACGAGATGCGGAGGCTCTCGCGACGCGAAGTGCGCCGGCTCTACACCTTGCCGGCATTCAACGCAAGCGTGCTTCGGATCGGGCCCTCCCGGGCCGCCGCAGCAACACCCACGGCGGACGATCCTACCCTGGCCGCCTAGCAACCATCTGCTACGTTCGTATGCATGATGGTTGTGATCTCCGCCCTGCGCAAGGTCTACGACGCCAAACCTGAGCCGGTTGTTGCGGTTGATGGCATCGATCTGGAGGTAGACCAGGGTGAGATCTTCGGACTGCTCGGCCCGAACGGTGCCGGTAAGACAACAACGATCAGCATCTGCACAACGCGTTCGAGGCCAAGCTCGGGAACGGTGACCATCGCGGGCGTGGATGTCATGCAGCATCCTGCTCGCGCCCGCGTCTCCATGGGTGTCGTGCCGCAGTACAACACGCTTGACCGCTCTCTCACCGTTTTCGAGAACCTCTACTTTCACTGCCGCTACTTCGGCATGCGATCTGCCGAGGCGCGCACCCGTTCGCAGGCATTGCTGGAGCAGTTTCAGCTCGGCGAGCGCGGCAAGTCCTTTCCCAACCAGCTTTCCGGCGGACTGCAGCAGCGGGTCCAAATTGCGCGCGCGATTGCCCACCATCCCGCGGTGCTGTTCCTTGACGAGCCTAGCGCCGGGCTTGACCCGCAGAGCCGCCTGGCCATGTGGGAGGCCGTCCGCTCCCTCCGCGGTGAGGGCATCACCGTGCTGTTGACGACTCATTACATGGAAGAGGCTGACAGCCTGTGCGACCGCGTTGCCATCATCGATCGCGGACGCGTGCTGGCGCTGGACACGCCTGAGTCGCTCAAGCACAGGCACGGCACTCACACGGTACTCGAGCTTAAGCTGCGCGACCAGACCGGCACCGCGCCTCTACTCGTTGCGCTGCAGGCATTGCCGGGCGTGGTGTCAGCGGAAGCGACCGGTGACGGGATTCGGCTCTTTACCGACCAGCTCGACGGACTGCTGCCGCCAGTTGTTTCCGCCGCGCAGGCTGCCGGGCTGCGTGATCTGACGCTGTACGAGCCGAGCTTGCAGACCGTCTTCCTGCAGCTTACCGGGAGAGAACTGCGTGACTGAGATCCAGACCAGCGGAGCGACAATGCCCGGCACTGGCACGCCGGCAGGCAGTCCGAAAAGCATACAAACAGTCATTGGCCGGCCCGCGCACCCGTTCGAGGCTTTCCTCGCGCTCATGCTGCGTGATGCGCGCGTGCTGAGCCGCGAGCTACTGCCTTTT
This sequence comes from uncultured Acidobacteriaceae bacterium, assembly GCA_964245435.1. Taxonomy (GTDB): domain Bacteria; phylum Acidobacteriota; class Terriglobia; order Terriglobales; family Acidobacteriaceae; genus EB88. The sequence continues at coordinate 323,094 of CAXTMF010000003.1, read as the reverse complement.
GCGGTGCGCGTCATCATGCAACCGCTGCTCTTCCTCTTTGTCTTCACCTATCTCTTCCCGCGCATGGGCGCCGGCAACGGCATGATGATGGGCGGCAGCAGCTTTGCCACGGTGCTGCTGCCGGGCCTTATGGCAGTCGCCATCATGTTCACCGGCATCGCTGCGGTCGCGCTGCCGCTCTCCTCTGAGTTTGGGATCACGCGCGAGATCGATGATCGCGTGATGTGTCCGCTGCCGGTCTACGCCGTTGCAATGGAAAAGGTCTGCTTCTCGGCATTGCAAAGCATCTTTGCCGCACTACTCGTGCTGCCGCTGGCCTACTACGTGCCGAGTACGCCGGTTGTGCTGCACGTCACCAGCTGGCCTGTCTTCGCGGCCGTCCTGGTGCTCGCGAGCCTGGTCGCGGGGGCACTTGGGCTGGCTATCGGCGCCAGTGTGCAGCCAAAGCAGATTGGGCTCGTCTTTTCGATTGTCGTGATCCCGATCACCTTCCTGGGCTGCGTGTACTATCCCTGGTCCCTGCTGGTGCACGTGCGCTGGCTGCAGCTCCTGGTGCTGCTGAACCCGATCGTCTACATGAGCGAGGGGCTACGCACCGCACTCACGCCGGGTATACCGCACATGCCCGTCATTGCAATCTTGGCCGGACTTCTGGTCTCGCTCGCGGCGCTCTGGACGGTGGGTCTGCGAAACTTTCTGCAACGCATCATCAACTGAGGCACGAGCGGACGCGCGCGGCGGTCAGCTCGCGCGCGCAGTCGTTATAAGACCGCGGCCAGCTCCGCCTCGTGATCGGCCGGCAACTTCCGTTCAAGGTCTGCAGCGATCTCTTTACCGTGGAAGCGCCCGTTCTCGATGAAGATCTCGTTCGTACGCATGCCGGCTACGATCACGCCAGCCAGGTAGACTCCCGGCACGTTGCTCTCTCGCGTGTCGGCGTCGCACACCGGCATACGGTCCTTCCCTTGCAGCTGTACACCGAGTGACTCCAGGAACGAGAAGTCGGGATGGTAGCCGGTCAACGCAAAAACAAACTGGTTTGCGATCGTTACTGAGCCATCAGGCGTCCGGATTGTGACCGAATCAAGCGCTATACTCTCGACCTCGGAGCCAAAGTACGCCTTGATCTCGCCGTTTTTCACACGATTGTTGAAGTCAGGCAGGATCCAATACTTCACATGGTTGTGCATCTCGGGCCCGCGGTGCACAAGCGTCACCCGCACACCGTGCCGCCATAGATCAAGTGCTGCGATCGCCGCCGAGTTCTTTCCGCCGACCACCAGCACGTCCATCCCGTAGTAAGGGTGCGGATCGTCGTAGTAGTGCATCACCTTGCTCAGCTCTTCGCCCGGAACACGGAGGTAGTTCGGCAGGTCATAGTAGCCGGTAGCCACAATCAGCTTGTGCGCACGGAAGGACTGCTTGCGTCCGAACCGGTCCGTTGTTTGCACGCCGAAGTTGCCGTCGGAACCCTCGACCGAATCCACCTGGAGGTACTGTCGCACGTCCAGCTCAAACCGCTCGGCCACCTTGCGGTAGTACTCGAGAGCCTCGTTCCGGTTGGGCTTCTGGTTCTGACTTGGGAAAGGCACCTCGCCGATCTCGAGCAACTCCGGCGTAGTGAAAAAGGTCATATGCGCCGGATAGCGGTAGATCGAGTTGCACAGGCAGCCCTTGTCGACCAGGACCACGCGCAAACCCAGCCGCTTTGCCTCAAGCGCGCAAGCCAGGCCCGTCGGGCCGGCGCCGATCACCAGCACGTCAAAGTGTTCTTCGCTCGCATGCGGGCTCATATCCACAGGATAAATCCAGCACGTTGCGGGCTGCCACTTTGTGGCGGCTCTTTATGTTGCTGCGCGTGCAAGCCGACCGTGGCTTCTCTTAGACTGGCCTAACTTGCTGTGTCACCTGAGAGAAAAAAGATTCTCGCCTGTCGCGCTCCGGAAGCCGTATATTGAGCTTCGCCCGAGCAGCGGAGATCGTGAAGGGCAGCTGCGGTGACGCCCCTTTGTCATCGCGCCGGCCCCCAGGCGGTAGCTGCTGAGCGAAGAGGAGATCGTCGGAACTCTAGATTCCAGCTGCATGCCGAGCCGCAAACTGCCACCCCGGGCAGCCCGGAAGCATGGTTTCGGCGATCGGCAAAACGGGTTTCGGCGGCACGCAATGCACATGTCCTCAGATCTATCGCATTGGGTCTGCCTGCTTGCAGGCCTGACTCTTGTTCTTACCGGCTTCCTGCTGCGCGACATCGTTCGTGAGCAGAGCAGCGTCATGCCACCGCCCGGCGTTCCCAGGCCAACCCATTGGCAGCGTCGAGGCGGCTACGGCCGACGGGCCATACTCATCGCAGTCGGCCTGGGCGCAGCGGCCTACGGCATCTCGCGCATTGTGCTTTGACCCAGCAGCTACTGCCGGCCCCAGCGGTACACCACGCCGATAGTGAATCCGAGATTATCCTGTATCTCGCCCCCGAAATTGGTCAACAGGTAGTTCGGCATTAGCCGGACGGCAAGCGCTGGGCCAAGGTTGTAATCCACTGCGGCGCCTACGCTAAAGGCGAGCTTGTTGCCGTCGTTATAAACGCCCACTAAATCGGCCGGGAAGCCGCGTGTTCCTGTAGAGAAGTTGCCGTGATCGATGCCAGCGAGCACCTGCGCGTGCCAGGCCCAGTGCTGGCTCTGGTAGAAGCGGTATTGCGGACCGCCCATGAAGGTGTACTGGCTGATGCTCGGCTTAAATACCTGCACGTCTGAGATGGGGATATTCGCTGTCGCGTAGTAGCCGCGAACGTCGCCGGTGATGCCGAGCTTCGGGCGAATCCATTCGGTCACGCCGCCGTTCCAAGCTGCCTCTGTGTTGTGCTGCAGGTACTGCCCCGGACGAAAACGCAGGTAGCCTCCGCCTCCATATACCTCAAACTTGTGCGAGTAGGTGTCCTGCTCAGTGGCCTGCTCGCGCAGGCGCTTGCGGGCGTTGACGCGTGCCTGCGCGTCTCGCAGCACCTGGGCCCGTTCACCCGGGGTCTGCTGGCGCGGCTGATCGGGGACCTGGCTTGCCGCCGAGGCGTCCTGCGCTGGAGCGGTGCTGCCTGCCTGCGCGATGGATGAGACCGGAAAGAAAGCCGCACCGGCAATAAGAGCCAGGGCAGGAGTGAAGCGACGGCGGTGCTGAAACAAGCTTGGTGCCTCCAGAAACAGCGAAGAGCTTGACGAGGAGGAGTGCACGACGACCTCACGCCACCCTCTATTAAACCATTGTTGCCGCAGCCGGAACCCGGAGCCAGCGCACCGGACGCGCCACACCGGCCAAGCGCTTGGCTTGCGCCGAGGCGCGGCCCTGGGGTACACACGTGTGAGAGTTTGCCGGGCGGCTACCCACTTTGGAGGGACGATACACAATGCGTGGTTTTCTCCTCGGTCTCTTGCTTGGCCTGCTTGTTTTGCCAGCCGCCGCGTGGTCCTGGCTCCGGTATGGCCACCCACCGGTCGCAGTCAGCGATCCTGCGCTGCCGATGGAGAAGCAGCTTGTCAACGTTCCCCTCCATGCGCGGATCGACCGCGAAATGCCGGAGCACGCCTCCATGGACGCGAGCCCGACGAACCTGCTGCTGGGTGCGCAGGTGTATCGGGAGCAATGCGCCAGCTGTCACGGGCAATACAACCGTCCATCCTCGTACGGGCTGCACATGTACCCTAAGTCCCCGCAGCTCTGGGCGCCGCACGGTCACGGTGTAGTCGGCGTCAGCGACGATCCAGCCGGCGAGACATACTGGAAGGTGAAGAATGGAATTCGCCTGTCTGGGATGCCGAGCTTCCAACACACCCTGAATGAAGCGCAGATGTGGCAGGTCTCCGTGCTGCTGGCTAACGCGGACAAGCCGCTGCCGCCAGGCGTCCTCACGATTTTGGAGCAGTCTCTGCTCAGCAATCCGGCTCCCGCTTCGACCGCAACGACCCCAGGGGCGACCGAGATCCGAGTGCAGCCGCTCCCCTCCGAGCAGTAACGGAGCTTCCTGGTGCACGGTAAAGCGTGGACGGTATGGCAGCTTCCTCTGCACCTCGGAAAAGAGGCGGCCCGGCTCCGCAACCTTTAATATTTCGACTTAACCGCGTAGGTGATCCCGGTCGTGAACTGGAATGAGTTCCGCGAGTTGGGTGGCTCGGCCGCAACAGGGTCATTCAGGTAGCTGTCGATGGTCCCCACCGTAAACGCCAGGTTTTTGTAGAAAGGAAACGTGAGTGTATCGGTCTCGTTGGCCGAATAATCACGCCCAACATTGAATGCAGGCACATAGGCGATCTGCTGGTTGAAAACGACCCCTCTCTTCAGCTTAAGGATGTAGCTCGCCGAGAGCGTCGAACCGATCAGATCCTGGTTTGTGCCTGAAGCAGTCGTGATAAAAGTCTGCCGCTCGTACTGCAGCGTGCTTTTCAGGTCGAGCTGCTGCGTGGCGCGCTTGATCGCGGTCACACCGAGCCCGAAACCATACACCGACTGCAGATCGAGCCCCTGCGAGTAGTTGTGGTCGAAGGCGGTCTGCAGGACACCGTATACCCGGCTCGCAACATACTCATCTCGCTCCCCATCGGCGTGGAAGATCGAGGTTTTCGTGTAGGTGGCCGGCACCAGCGCTCCGGCGCTGACGTAGGCCGGCTGCGTGATCTTGCCGTAGGAGCTCGAAAAGTCAACCTGCATGCGGTTGCGCGTCGGCAGCCAGGTGACCGTCGGCACCGTGCGGACCAGCCCGATCGCACTTGTGTAGGTGTACTGGTTCTCTGTTCCCTGTACCAGGGTGATGCCGGCAGTCGCGCTGCCGTTCCAGCCTGCGAACAGACTCGGGTTCTCGCGGACCTGCCGGTCAAAGGTCTTTTCGTCCAGGATGTACTGCGCATTCTTGACCGGGATCGGCTGCGATGCCGGGACAGCGGCTTCATGACGCGACACCTCCGCTTGAGCAGCTGGAGGTGGCACCGTGCCGGGGCTTACTGTGATCTTGCTCTCACTTACCGTGAGCTTGCCTCGCGCAACATCGGCGACGAAGTGGCGGATGTGGACGCCCGGCGTATTCTCGAGCACGACATAGCCGGCCTGCGTTTGAAGCGACTTGATTTTGCTCCACGGCACGTTGAGCTCGCCCAGCTCGTCCGACTGGAAGTAGACTGCGCCCGCTACTTCACGCTCGAGCTTGCCGCTGAGCGTGTCACCGTTCTCAAAGGTCAGTGTGTCGTGCGCAGCGGGCGGCTTGGGAGCCGGGTCTGGCGGCAGGGCGAAGGCAAACGGGCCACCGAAGCAGGCTGGGAGTATGCATAGGCAGATACGGATGCGAACAGCTGAGAGCAAGGGCGAAGATTCCGGCATGGGTCTAGGACAACTTTTTGATGGTAGCGCGAGGGTCTGTACTCATCGCACGCCCCGGGGTGCACTAGAGCGTACGGCGGTAATCGCTTTGACAGGAAAAGCGCCCCTGAGGTCACGCGAACGCGTCGGCCGCTCCTCCATTAGTCATCCATGACATATTACGGAAGCCGTAGAAGCGCCGGAAAAAAGGAAATATTTGCTTGCCCTACGATTGCTGAGCATCCTGCGCTGCCGCATCGTCGACCAAGTGGCTGACACTACGGCGGGGTAACCCGTTACGCAGGCCAATCTTTTTCATCATTCAGAGGAGATTCCATGTTCGCGAAAGCCGCCTCCTGCTGCATCGCTCTGATCGTAAGTGCCTCGACGTTGTTCGCGGCAGATCAGGAACGTCCTTCGGCACACTTCAAGGTGTCTGATCCGACAGGGATCCCGGGCAAAGTTCTGCAGCCAGGCTCCTATACGATCCACATTGTTGACCATCTTTCCGATCGGTACATCGTCAGCATCGAAGGTGATGCCAGCAAGGATCGCACCCTATTTCTAGGCATCCCAAATACCGATGGCAATCAGGGTCCACAAGGCGAGCTGAAGTGGACGAGCCAGGTCCAGGGGGTGACCTACATCAAGGGTTGGGATTTCTCGAGTCTGCCGGTCGGCCTTAAGTTCGCCTACCCGAAGAACGACGCTGTTGCCGTAGCCAAGGCTAACAACGCGCAGGTGCCGGCCATTGACCCCGAGTCCGAGGGCATGGTCTCCAAGGCCAGCCTTTCAAAGGATGAAATGCACATCATCACCCTCTGGCTGCTCTCGCCTACCTCGGTCGGGCCGAACTCGCCGGGCGGCATCCAGGCAGCACGCTACAGCCAGGTTGCCAGTGTGCACAAGCCTGCCGTTGCGAAGCTGCCGCACACTGCCGGCAACTTAGCTTGGTTCTGGGTGGCGGGGCTATTCTCGCTCATTGCCGCACTTACGCTGCGCGTCACGCGGCTCGCCGTGCGGAGTTGAGCCGAACCATGCTTCCGCCCTACAGGGCACGGCAGATTGAGCAGGTCTGCTGGCTGGTATTGCTGCTGTGCCTCGGGTACATCGGATTTGCCTACCAGCAGGCATATGCAGCAGGCCTGCGTGCTGGGGCGTTAGCTCGTAGCGCCTCGCCAGTGAACGCGAGCCCGTCCTCAGGTGCCGTCATAGGAGAGCTGCGCATCCCTGCGATCGGCTTGTCCGTTCCGGTGATTGAGGATGATGATACGGGCAGTCTGCTGCGCGGAGTCGGGCACATTCGCGGAACGGCTTTTCCGGGTGGACTGGGCACCGTCGGCCTTGCCGGGCATCGCGACACGTTCCTGAGACCGCTCGCAAAGATCGCGCCTCACATGGAGCACGTAGAGATCGATGTTTCCAGAGGCGCTGCTCTCTACCACTACGTCGTCGACACCACGGAGATCGTGCACCCCGAAGCGGTGAATGTGCTCAACCAGCAGAACTCGCCGGAACTGGTTCTGGTGACCTGCTATCCCTTCCACTACATCGGCGCAGCGCCATTGCGCTTCATCGTGCACGCACACCTGGTCTCGCTTACACCGGACGATGCTGCCCGCTAAGAGCGCTCCTTCGCAAACCGCGCGGACCCTCGTGCCTTAACAGTCACATGGGGGCCGATCCAAGGCGTTTCTCCGGCCACAGGGACAGGCAGCCGCTCTGTCTCCGCAGTCGATCGAATGTGTAACGAGATTGGTACATCACGGAACTTTCAAATCACGGGTGGCGGACTGGGAGGATGAGCGGTAGGTACTGCGGTGACTCGTAATGGAGCCGCACCTTCATACCGAAGCGGAGAGTGGGAGTTTTCGCATCCTGCTTTACGGAGCATTACGCCTTCCCTTCGAGCCTTTTGGCGCCGAGCGTAAACTAGCGGTATGGCAATCACCCGCGAAGAAGCCCTCGACTACTTTCAATCCGATGACTTACTCGGCCTCGGTATGGATGCCGACGCTCAGCGCCGGAAGCTGCATCCGGAGGGCGTGGTGAGCTACATCATTGATCGCAATATCAACTACACCAATTTCTGCACCGAGTACTGCACCTTCTGCGCCTTCTACCGGCCGCTTAAGGGCAAGCTTGCGAGCGAAGGCTACGTCCTCGAGTTCGACACGATCCATGAAAAGATCGCCGAAACGCTCGAGATGGGGGGCACGGGTGTTCTGATGCAGGGTGGCATCCACCCCGACCTGAAGATTGACTGGTTTGAGCGGCTGCTTTCGGGTATCAGGCAGCGCTTCCCCTCGATTTGGCTACACTGTTTCTCAGCTTCCGAAATCCTGGCCATCGCCGAGTACTCAGGGATCTCACTGCGCGAGACGATCGCGCGCCTTCAGGATGCCGGCCTGGATTCCATTCCCGGTGGCGGTGCGGAAATCCTGGACGACGACGTACGCAAGCGCATTGCGCGCCTTAAGTGCCGCACCGAGGACTGGGTAGCCGTCCATCGCACCGCACACGAACTCGGCATGCGCACCACCGCGACCATGATGTTCGGGGTCGGCGAGACACTCGAACAGCGTATCAATCACTTCGAGACTGTGCGGCAGCTGCAGGAGGAGACGGGCGGCTTTACGGCATTTATCCCCTGGAGCTTCCAACCGAACAACACCGCTCTTGGTGGCCGGGGCTGGGAGGAAGCAACCGCAGTGGATTATCTGAAGGTACTGGCCATCTCGCGCCTCTATCTCTCAAACATCGAGAACGTACAGTCGAGCTGGGTAACGCAGGGCTTAAAGGTGCTGCAGATGGGTTTGCGCTTCGGCGGCAATGATGTGGGATCGGTGATGCTTGAGGAGAACGTGGTACGGGCCGCTGGTACCGCAAACTGCACCACCGAAGAAGAGCTGCGACGGGTCATCCGGGATGCTGGCTTCCGCCCTGCACAGCGCGACACGCTGTACCGGACAATGTTCCTGAACTAGGGTTTAGGACCCACGTCGACAGGATGCTGGCGGATCCACCCGGCCAGCTGCTCCTCCATGCTCCCGCTCGCGGCTACCATCTTCACAAGAAGGATAAATGGGGCCGCCTAAAGGACCATCCATTCAGAGGTAAGCAGAGGTCGAGCGTGAGAAAGACAGCGCGCTTGGTTCATCGAGAAACGGATGGCTTCTCGCAGCTTTATGAACATAAGCTGCAGCCAAGCGCGCGAGCGATGTGTCTGGTCCGTCAACCTATGTCTCTTGCGGCTGAGCCAAGGCCGACTCCAGCAAGCCCTCGTCCCTCGTGCCGCAAAAACCGCCATGCTCGAGCAGGCTTTGCTCATGCGCCAACAGCTAGAGCTTTCCGACTAATCCACCGGACCTGCTGAGTCATCCACTTTGCAGTGCTCGAAAGATTTCGCGATACTTCTTCATAAAATCCCGCCCTAGCTCCACCTAGTGTCGAATCTCCTTGTCATACAGCGTGAGCAGACACCCGTCCTTCGTCTCGACGGCTTGCAGCACGCCGCCTTCGACGTTCATCCGCGTCAGCATTTCCTTAAGACGACCACCCCTGTCGACGTATCGGTACTTGTCAGCTTTGAAGGTGCCACGTTGCGCCCCCGGCATACTTATGCATCCTATGCGGGATCAAGAAGCTCCTCTACAATGCAATTGGGCTCGTTTTGTGGAGGATGCTTCCCTGCTCGCTCTGTCATTTCCCACCCAGCCTGCGACGCTCGCCCTCTTTGTTTCGCGCGGCCTTGGACACTACTTCCGTTCGCACTATGCGGATCCGACATTCCAGCGGCTCTACGAGTGGAACTGGTTCGACGCAGCCCTGCTGCTGCCATACTTCATCGTCCTTGTCATCCTTGCCGCCTACGGTATCCATCGCTATCAGCTGGTCTGGCTCTACTTTCGACACGCCCGGAACGAGACGCGCGAACCGGCGCATCACTTTCCCGAGCTACCGCGCGTCACCGTGCAGCTGCCCATCTTCAACGAGCGCTACGTGATTGATCGCCTTCTTGACACCTGCTGCCGCCTTGACTACCCGCACCATCTTCTGCAAATCCAATTGCTCGACGACTCCACAGATGAAACCCAAGAGGTTGCAGCGGCCATCGTCAGGCGCTACCAGGCCGAGGGATTGCCGATCGAGTACCTACACCGCTCGAACCGCGCTGGTTACAAGGCAGGCGCACTCGACGCGGGCCTGGCGACAGCAACCGGCGAGTTCATCGCGATCTTCGACGCGGATTTCATGCCACCGCCAGAGTGGCTGATGCAGGTTATCCACCACTTCGCCGAGCCCGGTGTAGGCTTGGTGCAAACGCGCTGGACCCATCTCAATCGCGATTACAGTTTTCTGACGCAGGTGGAAGCCATCCTGCTCGACGGCCACTTCGTCCTGGAGCATGGCGCCCGATCACGTGCCGGCGTCTTCTTCAACTTCAACGGTACTGCGGGCATGTGGCGTCGGAAGGCGATCGAGCAGGCGGGCGGCTGGCAGCATGACACCCTCACCGAGGACACCGATCTAAGCTACCGGGCACAGTTGGCGGGCTGGCAGTTCTGCTACCTGCAGCATGTCGAGTGCCCTGCCGAGCTGCCCATCGAGATGACAGCTTTTAAAACACAGCAGGCGCGCTGGGCCAAGGGCCTTATCCAGACCTCCAAAAAGATCCTTCCGATGGTATGGCGCTCCGGAGCGCCACTTCATACCAAGTTAGAAGCGGTTTACCATCTCACGGCGAACCTGAGTTACCCGCTGATGGTCATTCTCTCGGTCCTGCTTATGCCGGCAATGATCATTCGCTTCTACCAGGGATGGCTGCAGATGATGCTGATCGACTTTCCGCTGATGATGATGTCGACCTTCTCCATCTCATCGTTCTACCTGGTGTCACAGCGTGAACTGTTTCCGCGCACCTGGTACAAGACAATCATTTACCTGCCATTTCTCATGGCCTTGGGAATCGGGCTGACCGTCACCAACACGCGCGCGGTATTGGAGGCTCTGTTCGGCATCCAGAGCTCCTTCAAGCGAACGCCTAAGTATCGCGTAGAAAAGCGAGGCGAGAAGTCGAGCGCAGCAATCAAGTATCGCAAACGCCTCGGTATCGTGCCATGGCTCGAGTTGGTCATTGGAAGTTACTTCGCCATGACTGTTTGGTATGCGATCGCCAATGAGAACTTCTTCACGGTTCCGTTCCTGTTGCTCTTCGTACTCGGCTACTGGTACACCGGCATACTCTCTCTCCTGCAGGGGCGTTTTGATCACTGGCGACGAGGCGGTGTCGACATGGAGGAGTCCTCACCGAAACCATTCCCGGTTGGCGTATAGCGAAAGGGCGGGCCACTTGGCCCGCCCTTTCTACTTCCATGCTGCCTGTACGAAGCAGACTTTAGAAACGTAGACCAATCGTGACTGGGATTAGTTCCTCAGTACCGGTGTTGAGATACAAAGTGTTCTGGTTCTGATTCTGTGCCAGGGTTTGCGAAGGTGAATTGACAAAGATATACCGTGCCTCGAGGAATATCTTTGCCTGTGAGTACTGGCCGAAAGGCTTGTAGTACGCGCCGGTCCCCAGATTTACGCCGAGATCGTTCGTGCTATAAGTGGTAAAGTTCTGGTTGACAGTGAAAACATCACCGAAGAAATCCTGCTCCGGCACCGGAGCACTAAAGTTGACCGACTTGTGGTAGTAGCCTACGCCGCCAATCACATACGCGCCGAAGTTATGCTTGTCGCTGGCGTAATAGTTGAAGACGGGCTCGGCGGTCACGCTCAGCGTATGCACGGACCCACCAATATTTGTCACGCCGCCCGCTGAGAAGCCAAGGATAGGATTCGAAAGATTGTAGTACTCCGACAGGGTCTTACCCGGGATCTTGCTCGTGTTGTACTGCACCTCGCCGAGCAGGGTGAGGCGCTTTGAGAAGTTCCATCCTGCGCCGCCGAGTACGTTCCCTCCATAGCTGTTTGTGCCGTAAGGTGTCGGGCCCGGTCCGGGTGGGTTCAGGATCGTCGTAAAGCCGCCATTCACATCATTACCGACCGGGGCCGTAAAACCGCCGCCCACCTCAAACGCTAAATGGTTGACGGTGTTGTCACTGTAGCGGTGATACCGGCCTCCACCACCACCACCATACTGCGGCGCAACCGTCTGCATGGTGCCATCAGGGGCCGATGCGGTCGAGCTGCCATCGATATCTTCGCCTGCGAAGGAGTTCTGCCCACTGCTCGACGAAGAATATGCCACAGGCTGCAGCGTGGGTGTTGCCATGGTCGACTGAGCGTGGGCCAGCACTGGCAACGCTGCAAATGAAACAGCCGCGGTTGCTGCTGCCAGCAGCCTCAGCTCGAAGCGGGACCTATAAGATACGGAAGCCATTCTGCAATCCTCACCTTTGAACTCGAGCCGCGCGCACGGGCCGTACGGAGCTGGCCCCGTGCATGCGATTGCTTGTCTAAACCCGGGTTCTATCCAATGGACGCGCCTAATTGCACTTTTGTTTCCCTGCTGTCACAAACGAGAAGAGGGCCGGTCAATACCGGCCCTCTTCTCGTAAAGCTGCGATCGAGACTAGTGGATGTCGAACTGCTCCGGATGGAGACTCGGGTCACTTTTGATGATGATCGTCTTGCCGACCATCTCCTCGTACTCATTGATCCACCGGCCGTTCGCGCCCTTCAGCTGCTTGACGACCTCTGGGTTGACCCGTAGCAACACATCCTTGCCCTCCAGGTGCTTCAGCATCTTGCGCAGTTCAATGTAGATCTCGTTGCACACGGTCACCGGGCTCTTCACCATGCCCGTACCGGCACAGGTGTCGCACTGCACGCTTAGCGTCCTTTCCAGCGACTGCTTGACGCGCTTGCGCGTGATAGCGACCAGACCAAAGTCGTTGAATTGCAGCACCTTCGATGGCGCGCGATCAACCTTCATTGCTTCTTCCAGCGCTGCCAGCACCCGGTGCCGGTTCTTTCGCTCGTCCATGTCGATAAAGTCGATGACGATGATGCCGCCCAGGTCCCGCAGTCGGATTTGCCGCACAATCTCTGGAATCGCATCAAGATTGGTCTTGACTATTGTGTCCTCGAGCCGTGCAGTCTTGCCGACATACTTGCCGGTGTTGATGTCGATCGCCACCAGCGCTTCCGTCTGGTTGATCACGATGGAGCCGCCGGACTTGAGCCAGACTTTGGACTTAAGCGCCTTTGTAATCTCTTCCTGGATGCCGAAGTGTTCGAATAGCGGCGTCTCCTTGATGTAGAGCTTGACTCGCCGTACTAATGAGGGCTGAAACCGGTTCAGGAAGCGGACAATGCGCTCATACTCCTGCTCGGTGTCGACCCAGATCGTCGAGAAGTTGCTCGAGACCTGGTCACGCAGGATGCGCTCCACCAGGTTTAGATCGTGGTAGATCAGTGCCGGCGCCTTTGCTGTATCGGACCGCTGCTTGATCTCTGCCCACAGACTAATCAGGAAACGTAGATCGGCGCGAAGCTCCTCCTCGCTGGCACCCTCCGCTGCCGTGCGTACGATGAAGCCGCCCGAGCTGTCGCCCTTCTCGCTGATGAGGATCCGCTTGAGGCGCTGCCGCTCCTCATCGGAGTCAATCTTGCGCGAAACACCGACGTGGCTCACGGTCGGCATGAAAACCAGGAAGCGGCCCGGCAGAGCGATGTGCGAGGTGATCCGGGCGCCTTTTTTGGCGATCGGCTCCTTTGCAATCTGCACCAGGATCTCCTGACCCTGCTTGAGCAGGTCCGAGATAATAGGCAAATCCTGGGTCTGCGCCGACTGCCGCCGGCTGCCTCCGCCATTGCCACCTGGACCCCGTCGGCGACCATTTCGGCCACCACGGCGGCCACCCTCTTCGCGGCTACGCTCCCCGTTCCGCTCCCGTTCCGCGCCATTACCGGAGCGCGACGGCTCCCCGGCAGCCACTTCGTTCGGGACCTCGTCCTCATCAATCTCTTCAAGTGCAAAGGCAGCGCGATCTATCAGATCCTCTTCCTGATCCTCCTCGTGGTCCTGATTTTCCTCTACGCTCGCATCTTCCATCCGCAGCCCGTCCCGCTCCGGCTCTAGGTCATCTGCGCCATACGCACCTTCCAGCGTTTCTTCTTCCAGGTCTTCCAGATCCTGATCGTCGGCGCCGGCATGGATCGGCTCAAAGTCGTACTCATCCTCGTCGATCACTTCCTCTTCCAGCAGCCCGGAACCAGGAGCAAAGCCCTGCAGTTGGTCTACCAGCTCCGCGAAGCCAGCACCACGGCCCAGGGCGTCCCCATGAAGACTACCCGGCGCGCCTAGTTCACTGTCGCGCAGCCCATCGAGTGCATGCCCGTGCACTCCGCTTGGCTCGTCGTCGACTGCAGGAAAGCTCATGCTCTGCATCGACGCTTCGCCGAGTGGAGTCGCAAAGAGTGGCGTCTCCCGCAGTGGAGTATCGCGGAGTGGCGTGCCGAAGACCGCTGTTTCGGGAGGCGGCAGCTCACTTGCGCCTACAAATTCGTCGTTCGCCTCTGCTGTCGGCGCAGGCACCTGCACTTCCGATCCGGCGTTCAGTGTCGAACGAGCAGGCTCTTTAAAATCCCACGCCTGCATACGGCTTGACTCGCCGTAGGGCGACTCTGGCAAGCTTTCGGTCACGGCTGCATCTTCCGTGATTTGGCCCTTTTCTTCCTCTGAGATCCGTGCCGGCATCTCACTGCCGCCGAAAAGCTGCGACAGTCGCAACTCGCTTGTTGCCGGCGGTGAGATCCGCACCGAGGCTTCCCCATCCTTCGGCTCGTACTCCGCTTCAGAGTTCTCCGGTACGCTCGGAGCTTCGCTCTCTGCGATCGCCCGCAGCGTCTGGCCTGCCTCAGCGATCGGCTCAGCAGTTGTGGTCAGATGCTCGGCATGCTCTGCCCCAGGCATAGCTTCGGCCGCGATTTCAGGTGCGACCTCTGGCAGGATCTCGGCATAGTGCTGCGCTGACGGCTCCGCCGCGTGGCCCGGCTCTACCGTGTCAGCCGGTGTGTCAACGCCAGCGACCTGATCAAATCCCTCCAATGCTGCTGCGACGCCCTGCGCATTTAGGTCTGTGATCCCCGTCGTACGCTCACTCTGAAACGCATGCGCGTCCGTACCTGCCTCCGGAGCAAGCATCGAAGCCGACTGTGAAACAACCGGCGCGCTGGAGGCATCGCCCTCAGCAAAGAAAGGCTCCGACGCTTCGATCGCTCCACTTACCTGCGCTGGCTCTGACTCAGCTGCGACCTGATCCAGTCCACCCGGCTCGGGAGCGGCAGCCGCCTTATAGCGGGAGATGGTCTCCCCGGGAAGCAATGCGCCGCCATCCCAGCCTCCCACCGTTTCGACCATCGTTGCCGGCTTGGGAGCCGTGTAGTTCACCGGGCGTGCCGGAACTGCAGGTGCTGCGGCCAGCCTGGCTACGGGCGCCTCGCTGGATGCTCCTGTCGGCGCACTGCCGTACTTGGACAAAGACTCGCCCGGAAGCAGAGAAGCGGCTACGCCGGTGGAAACATCAGGAGACCTACGCCGTTCCTGGCTGCGAAGTGGGGGACCCGGCATGGCGGAAGCCTGGAGTTCGAAGAAGCCTGCGCCTCCCTGGAGCCCATCTACCTCTTCCGGTTCGTCGACTTCGCTAAAGGAGATCTCGCGTGTGGCAGCCGAAGGCGATGCTAACCCGCCCGGGGCTCCATGCTCCGGCAACGAAAACGGGGCAGCAGCCGTCTGCGGCAAAGAACCACTATCCTCGTCCCGCCCTGCGGCTACACCGAGCACGCCGGCACGCATACCACCGCGGCGCCGGCCGCGACGACCACGCCAGCGACGCGTACCTTCCGGCGTCTCTGTATCGCCCTTTTCTTCCTGATCTATCTCCGTTGGCTGTGCAGTCCGGAGTGCAGCGGATGAAGCGGCACGCTCCTCCTGTGCCGGGGTGCGAGGTGCTGGCTCGCCGCTCTCCCCGCGGTCTGGGCGACCTTCCCCCTTTCGCCCATCACTGCGACGGCTTTCCCGACGCCCTCGCCGGTCGTCGGTCACCATTGCCGGCGTCGACTGGGCTTCGTCAGATGGAGACCGCTCGCTGCCGCCTCGACGCGCCTGCCCGTTCCCGCCGGAGGTCTCATACTCTTCGCTGTCTTCCTGCTCTTCCAGGAAGTCAGTAACGTAGAGGAACGCGTCCCGCTCGAGGCCTACATCCACAAAGGAGCTTTGCATGCCGGGCAGAACCCGGGTTACGCGGCCTTTGTAGATGGAGCCGGCCAGGGTGTATTCGTTTTCGCGCTCGTAGTAAATCTCTGCGAGCTGATCGTCCTCTAGAATCGCCAGCCGTGTTTCATGCGGCGTAGTTGAAATGCAGATTTCCTTTGCCATGGTGCCTCTCTCGGGCCAGGGCAGACGGACGAGCGAACGGCGGACAGGATGCTACCGAGGGGGAAGCGGCAAAGCCGGACTGCAGAGAGTATGTACCCGGATGCCCCGCTCAGGCCGGCGCCAGAAAAGCACGGCTGCCGATGAGATCGACGGCGGGAGAAAAAGGTGTCAACTGCGGAAGGTCTTGGCTTCGAGAGGGGGCGTGAGAAGATGGTGACCGCACAAACCAGCAACGGTGCGGGTGGGGCCGTTTCCCATCCTCTTGCGCTCATCCCAGGGTTCCTGCCCGGCCGGAGCCTGTTCGGTCCACCTGGCCGGTTCTATTTCGTATCGAACTACAAACAACTTGCGATTCTACTTCCGGGCAAACTGCTAAAAGCATCGCAGACTGCTCAAGAGCAGCTAGGATCGCACACTCTCCGAACTGAGCTTCCGCCACACGGAGCGCCGGCCGAGTTGTGCTTCGTCGTGCCCAATGAGGCTAGTTAACGAAGCGATTCATGCGCACGTTCATGACCATGCCGAGCGCCAGAAACGTAAACAAAATCGATGACCCGCCGTAGCTCATCAATGGAAGCGGAATACCGGTGACTGGCATAAACCCGATCACCATTCCCACATTGACCGCTATCTGGAAGATCAGGACCGCGACCACGCCCATCACCAGCAAGGTTCCGGACAGATCGGCAGCGGTTTGAGCGTTTTGTATCAAACGCATCAATATGAGGAAGTATAGCAGCAGCACAGCGACGGCACCGACGAAGCCGTGCTCCTCGCTGAATGCGGCAAAAATGAAATCAGTGTACGGAATTGGCAGAAAGTCGCCCTGCGTCTGCGTCCCTTTCGCGACGCCACGGCCAAAGATACCCCCGTCACCAACTGCGATGAGCGATTGCCGGATCTGGTATCCAGAGCCACGCGGGTCGGTGTCAGGATTGATGAAGCTGGTAAGACGGGCTTTCTGGTAGGGCTTGAGCACCTTGCCGCTGGTCCATACGCCCCCGACCAACGTGAAACCGACTAGTGACAGGATGGCCGCCTTCTTCCACGGAATGCCGCCAAGAAACAGTCCGACCAGCAAGATTGGCGAGTAGGTCAACGCGGTCCCTAGATCCGGCTGTTTGAGCACAAGTAACATTGGCACCGCGACCAGGGCTATTCCTTTGCCAATATCAGCCCAGCTCATCTCCTTGCCGATCCGCTTGGCAAAATACTGAGCAACGGCAACGATCAGCACGATCTTGACCCACTCGGACGGTTGAAAATGGATGCCGCCGGGCAGCTTGATCCAGCGCCTGGCTCCAAGTACCTTGCTGCCGACCAGCAGCACGGCGAGAAGGGAGAAGATACAGAAGCCGTAGATCCAGGGGATCGCGTCGAGCAATGCATGGTAGTCGACACGGCTGACGACAAACATGGCGACAAGCCCGCCGCAGAGCCAGAGCACCTGCGTCTTCTCAAAGCCGACGAACTTGGTGTGCAACGTCGCCGAGTAGATCTCCAGCACGGAGAGTACAGAGAGCAGTAGCACCATGCCGAGCAGGACCCAGTCGAAGTCCCGGAATGAGAATAAACGGCCCTTCATCGTGCAGGCGCTCCTTCAGCCGCCCTCGGCAGATAGCTTGCCAGCGCCGCGGAAGCAACAGCCGGCTGACGCTTCGGCCCTCTCTCTGACGGCTGCCGAGTCAGGCCTGCGGCCACTGGCGTGGCCTGCACGGGAATCCAGAAATGGCCGCCCCGGAAATGATCCGTATCCTGATCTGCCGTGTTGTCGGCGGCCTCGCTTCTGCCCGGGGCGTGATCACCGAGGCGCGCTGTGGGTGATCCGACTACCGGCGCCGGCTTTTCGCCTGGGCCAACAGGCGTGCTCACAGCTTTCGCACTCGGCTTGGAACCGGGGGTTGTCGCAGCATCCTTTTCGCCCGGCGCTGACCAGACTGCCCCCACTTCGACCTGCGGCGGTGCCGGCGCTTGCAGGTTGTGCTCGAGACGGCGCTGTTTGTCCACAAAGGTTTCAATGACCTGTGCCGCCAGGTGCGCAGAACCGGCGCCCCAACCGCCGTGCTCCCAAAGTACCGCGACAACGATATCGGGATTGCGGCGCGGCGCGACGCCGACAAACCAGGCATTGGCGCGGCCATTCTTGTCTTTGGACACGCTTGTGGCACCGAAAGAGTGATTCAGCACCTGGGCGGTACCGGTCTTACCGGCGAAGTCGATCCCTTCCAGGTGGGAGGCATGCGCGGTGCCGCTGCCGGTGGTCGTCTGCGCCATACCGTCCGTGATCGTCTGCCAGGCGGCTGGATCCAGGTGGATCTGAGCTGCCCCGGAGCCGGGATAGCTTTCGAGCATCGCCTGCTCGTACTCGGCAGGCAGCTGGTTCGGCAGCACCACGTGCGGTCGCTGGAAGTCGCCGCCTGAAGTTATGCCGCCGATGGCGCGAGCAAGCTGGATTGGCGTCAATGCGACCGCACCCTGGCCGATACCAACCGAGATCGTCTCTCCGGCATACCACTTGCGATGGTAGTTCTTCATCGCCCACTCTTCGCTTGGCATGGTCCCGGAAACTTCGTTGGGCAGATCGATGCCAGTCTTCTTGCCGATCCCGACCCGATGCGCCCAGTCAGCGATCTTTGTGATGCCGAGCCGCTCGGCAAGCGTGTAGTAGTACGTATCGCAGGAAAGCGGAATGGCATTGTGGATGTCGACGTTACCGTGGTGCGCGTCGCAGGCGAAGAAGCGCCCATAAAAGCTCGCACCACCTTGGCAATTGACCTTCAATGTCTGCGCGATACCTTCCTCTAGCCCGGCGACCGACATGATCACCTTGAACGTCGAGCCCGGTGCCAGCTGCGCCTGAATCGCCTTATTAAGTAGTGGATGATTAGGGTCCGTCATCAGCTTGTTCCAATCATCGCGGCCGATGCGAACAGCAAAGCGGTTCGGGTCAAAGATGGGCCGCGAAACCATCGCCAGCACCTCGCCCGTGTGCGGGTCCAGCGCGACAATAGCGCCATTCCGGTCACCCAGTGCATTTTCAGCCGCCCGCTGCACATCCAGATCGATCGAGAGCCGCAGGTCCTTGCCTGGAATGGCAGGCTCATTGCCGAGCACCCCGACCTCCCGCCCGTGTGAATCAACGATGACGTCGTGTGAGCCGTCAGTGCCGCGCAGCAGCTGGTCGTAGGTTTCCTCTACGCCCGAGCGGCCCACGACATCGCCCGGTTCGTAGTAGGCATACTGCGACTGCTGCAGCATGTCCTCGCTGACCTCCCCGACGTAGCCGATCAGGTGCGCCGCGAAGCCGTCGCGCGGGTACAACCGGCGCTGCTCGTTAATCAGCTCGATCTCCGGCAGCTCCTCACGGTGCGCCTCGATGTACTCCTCCTCATCGGGCGTGATGTCCTGCTTCAATGGGATTGGCTGATATTTCGCCGAAATACCGTACTTCTTGATGGCTGCCTGGATCTGGTCGACCGTCATGTTGAGCCCACGCGCTACCTGCGGCAGGTCAACATCCAGGTCGCGTCCTTGCTCGTGAACCAGAAATGCGGTCACGGAAGGGTAGTTATCAACAATTAGCCGGCCTTCGCGGTCCAGGAGCCGACCGCGCGGCGCCAGAATGGGCACCTTGCGGACCCGGTTCGCCTCGGCCAGCGCCCGGTAGTTGTCTTTGCCGACAACTTGCAGACGCCACAAGCCGGCTACGAGCACCAGGAGCACGGCGACAACGACGTACTGCACGACGGAGAGCTTGGCGACGGGGATTTCCGGTTTTTGGGTCAGCATGATCAGAAGCGAAAGCGTGTAAGTTCGACGCAAACGCGATGCTTCTAGCATATCCGTTTTGCACGCCAGGCCTATGCAATCTGCTTACTAAGGGAATGCCCGCAAATGCGCGCGGAAGGGTTCTGTGCTGGATGGAGCGCACTCCGCCCTCGACTACTCCGATGGCGCAGGCTGCTTTCTACCCAGGCTCCCCCTGGGTTAGATCAAGCAGGGCGAAGAGCATGACGCCGACCGCCGCATTGACAGCCGCCCGGATGAGCTCGTGCAGCCAGCTCCAGCCGACCGGCTGCGCAAGCAGACGGCCGACCAGAAGCCAGTACAACCCACTGTGCAGCAGCGTGAGCGCAAAGGTAAAGAGCACGCGGGCGCCATGGTTTTCCGTATCGATCCGGTTGCCGAGCAGGCCGGCGATGTAGCCGACGATCGTTTTGGTTACGCCGAAGACGCCGAGCGGCTCGCGGGTCATCGCGTCCTGCAGGATGCCGATCACTGCGCCCGAGCAAAGGCCCACCACCGGGCTGCGCTTGGCGATAGCGAAGTAGATGACCAGCAGCAGCGGCAGGTCCAGCAGCCCAGCCGGAGCGAAGTGGACCGGAAGGAACGAGTCGACTCCAATGGCTACAATCGGCGCCAGGAGCACCAGCCAGAACGGCAGTGTGGGTGCTTCTGTTTCCCGTCGCGAGGCAGCCAGCAACGCCATAGGCTAGCGCTGCCCCTGGGGCGCGGGAGCATTGTTGGGCTGCGATGGCTGCGCCCCGGCCGGAGGACGGCTGCCGTCATCCGGAACCACTGTCGGAGAGCGCCGGCGAGGCACGGTCGGGGTCGTACTCGACGGAGGTGCGCTGCGGCCCGCCGGCAGCGGACCGTCGGTGATCACCTGCGTTGGGACGCCTGTCCGCGGGCGTGAAGCGGTCGTCGCAGCCTGGCCGAGAGGTCGTTGCGTGCCGCCGGCCGCATTACCAGCTGCGGGTCGGGGCGAAGGGGCCGTTTGTGCGCCGTTTGCTGTCGTACCTGCAGGTCGGGGCGTTCCGCCGGATGCCGGCAATGCTGCGCTCCTGGCTGAAGCTGCGCCAGTTGCTGCCGGCACCGGCACCCGATGCATCACGGGGGTTCCATCCGGATTGAGAACCGGCACGCGTCTTACCGCGGGCGTTCCATCGGCATTTAACCGGGGTGTGCCGTCAGCGTTCAGCACGGG
>CAXTMF010000003.1:0-302280 GCA_964245435.1 uncultured Acidobacteriaceae bacterium | reverse complement strand
GCGTTCAGCACGGGCACGCGACGCACCAGCGGTCGCATGAAGAAGCCGTCGGCACCGGCTGCTGCCACTGCGCTGGGCGTGGACGCTGCCGTTGGTGCCGTGGTCGCAGCGGCTGCACCGGGAGCAGCCGGGGTCGCCGGCGCAGCCGGAGGCTGCGGTCTCGCAGCGAGGGCAGCATCATGCGCGGCGCGGAAAGCAGGCGAAACCGAGGGGCTAGGCGGCGCCGATTCATCACTGCCGTCCGGACTCTTGCGCGCCCTTGCTTCCGCCTCGGAGCTACCCTGCGCATACGGTCCGAGACGCGCACCCGGCGTCAGATCATCCGCCTTCGGTACCGAGCCTGGTGAGTAATGGTCGGCGTGCAAAGCTGATGGCGGATGCAGCGGCGCCGCGTCCGAGTCAGCGGTCTCGGGCGAGGAGCCAGGCGCTGCGTCCGGAGCGTCCGGGTTGCTCACGTTGGAAGCGCTGGGTAGGCGTTGTGCCAGGATGTCTGAGGCGCGTTGTGCTTCGAGGGCAGCCTCAGCCTTGGCAGCAGCCTCAGCTTTCGCGATCGCAGCCAGCTTAACTGCGGTTGCCGTACCCTCGCTCTTCGCCAGGTCACGCCGGGTCTGGGACGACATGGAAGAACTGGTTCCGGTTACAACCAGGACCTCTTCCAGCCGTCCCAGATTAGCTGCCGGTTTCAGGACCACATCTACTAATGGCTGGTTATCCACGTCCGGTACCACGCGATCCACAACACCGACCGGCAGGCCGCGCGGAAAGATCTGGTCGCCACCCGAGGTCAGTACCAGCTGGCCTGGCTTGATCCGGTCATCCGGCATCAGATTGACGATCTCTGCATGCCCGACCGTGTCGCCCTTGAGGACACCGCGCGTGCGCGTGTCTTCCAGCAGCACGCCGGTCGCGCTGGTCGGGTCGGATATCTCGAGGACCTGGCTGGTATGCGCGCCTACATCGCGGATTCTACCCACGATGCCGTCCGGCGTAATCACAGGCATATCGGCAGCGAGACCGTCGTCCGAGCCTTTGTCGAGGTAGAGCAGCCGGCCATGGTCAGAGCCGCCGGTCCCAACCACCTGCGCCGGCACTGTCTGGTCTACATAATGTTGTTTAAAGGCGAGCAGCTCCTGCAGCCGCTGGCCCTGCCGGGCATCCTCGGCGAGCGCTGCCTGCTCCAGCTGCAAGCGCTGGTTCTCTTCGATCAACGCCTGGTTCTGCTGCTTCACGTTTACCAGGTTGATGTAGCTCGACCAGATGCCCCGGAAGGTGAGCCCGCCCTGGTGCAGAACCTTCTCCGGCGGCGTCACGACGGTCGAAACGCCCATCCGCAGTACCTTCACCCCGGCCTGGTCGGCCGCGGCCGCACCTGGCAGCTGCGGCCGCACCTGTACGGCGAGCAGGACAAACTGCGCCAGAAGCACCAGCGCGAGCACCAGGGAGTTCTTGTAGCGGGCGAAAAAGGATTCCATCAGAGCTCTTTGTGACGATCAAGGCCAGTGTAAGGCGACCCGTGCGCCCGGCGTGGCCTTTCCGTCAGGAAAGGCCGCCATAGCAGTACCTATGGATAGACCTCTGTGTCAGTCGATCTTGATTTTTCGGAGCAGGCGGAAGTCCGACAACATCTTGCCCGTGCCCAGAACAACCGAGGCCAGTGGATCATCCGCCACCGAAACCGGCAGACCAGTTTCCTCGCGAATGCGCTTGTCTAGGTTTTTGATCAGCGCGCCGCCGCCGGTCAGGACGATGCCGCGATCCGAGATGTCGGCCGAGAGCTCCGGCGGGGTGCGCTCCAGCGCGACGCGGATGGCGTTCATAATCGTCGAAATGGACTCAGCAAGGCTTTCGCGGATCTCCGAATCGTCGATTGTGATCGTCTTCGGAACGCCCTCGATCAGGTTGCGGCCCTTGATCTCCATCTGCAGCGGCTTGTCCAGCGGGTAGGCCGAGCCAATCTCGATCTTGATCTGCTCGGCGGTGCGCTCGCCGATGAGCAGATTATATTTCCGCTTGAGATAGTTCATGATCGACTCGTCCATCTGGTTGCCGGCCATGCGTACCGAGCGCGAGTAGACGATGCCCGAAAGCGAGATCACGGCAATATCGGTTGTTCCGCCGCCGATGTCGACGACCATATTGCCCTGGGGCTCCGTGATAGGCAGACCTGCGCCGATCGCAGCCACCATCGCCTGCTCGACCAGGAAAACCTCGCTGGCCTTGGCGCGGTAGGCTGAGTCCTCGACGGCGCGCTTCTCGACCTGCGTGATTTCGGAAGGCACGCCGATGACGATGCGCGGATGCACCATCATTTTGCGATTGTGCGCCTTCTGGATGAAGTAGTTCAGCATCTTCTCGGTGATCTTGAAATCGGCGATGACGCCGTCCTTCATCGGCCGGATGGCGACGATATTGCCCGGGGTCCGTCCGAGCATCTCTTTCGCCTCCTTACCGACCGCCTCAACCTCGCCGGTGTTCTTGTTTATCGCGACGATAGAAGGCTCGTTGACAACGATGCCCTTGCCCCGGGCATAGACCAAGGTGTTCGCAGTTCCAAGATCAATAGCGAGATCGCTGGAGAAGACACTGAACAACGACCGCATCCCGTGCGACCGCGACGAACGCGAATGAAAACCGTTAGCTGGCATGGAGCGGGCGAAGTTTCCCCTGAAGTAAGCCTCATTGTAGCGCCTCGGATGTTTGAGGCCGTGCTCCGCAGCGGGGCGGAGCCATGGTCGTTAGCCCTGGCTGCGCCTTCCGTCCTTGTCCAGCCCTGTCCTCGCGTCAGTTCCGCTTCGGCATACCTTCCCAAAGTGGCACCTCAGAAACTTTCGAGAACCCGGATTGCATACCTCATCTTGCATGCCCGCAGGTCACAGAAGAAGCTATGTGTGCGCAAGCAGTGCATAGCTCCGGAGGGACTTCGTGAACATTCTTGGCGTCGATCCAAAAAAGAATCTCGGTTGCGGTGCCTGTCGTCTCGACGACGAAGCTCCGTTTCCATTCACCATGGCTTTTCAACCCATTGTGCAGGCTTCCGGCGTATTTGCCTATGAAGCACTCGTGCGCGGTCCGGCCGGGGAAAGTGCGGGCACTGTGCTGTCGCAGGTAAACGAGAAGAACAGGTATGCGTTCGACCAAGCGTGCCGTGTCAAAGCCATCGAACTCACGGCCAGGCTGAGCGCTGGCGTCCCGCGGCGCGTGTCCATCAATTTCATGCCCGGCGCGGTTTACAGGCCGGAGACCTGCATCCGCAAGACTCTTGAAACAGCAGCTCGCGTCAGCGTCGCGCTGTCAGACATTATCTTCGAGGTGACAGAAGGCGAACGCGTCACTGATCGCAAGCACCTGATCAGCATCTTTCGTGAGTACCGCAGGCATGGCTTACAAACCGCCATCGACGACTTCGGTGCCGGCTTTGCAGGTCTTGATCTGCTCAGTGATTTTCAGCCCGACATCCTAAAACTGGATATGGCGATTGTGCGCGGGATCGAGAACCGGCCCGCCAGCCGCGCGATCGTGCGGGCAGTCGTCTCGCTCTGTCGGGAGCTTGGGATCCGGCTGGTCGCCGAGGGCGTAGAAACCAGGACCGAGTTCACGGTACTCGAGGATCTCGGAGTTGAGTTGTTTCAGGGCTACCTCTTCGCCAAGCCCACCCTGGAAGCCCTTATACCGGTAGCACTGTTCGGAGACGCGCCTCTGCCTGCGGTAGCAGGAAAGGCGAGTGCGACGAGCGATCATGCGCTAGCCCGCACGCTATGATTGATGGAGAGGAACAGCGGAACGCATGATTATTGGTGTCCCCAAGGAAGTGAAGGACCACGAAACACGTGTCGCGCTGACCCCAGCCGGAGTAAAAGAGCTGAAGGCAGCCGGACATGTAGTGCTTGTTGAGCAGCACGCGGGCGAGCTCTCCGCATTTTCCGATGATGCGTACCAGGCCGCAGGCGCAGAGATCGTCGGAGCTGCAGCCGATCTCTGGGCCACGGCCGAAATGATTGTCAAGGTGAAGGAGCCGACAGAGAAGGAGTACGGCTTCTTTCGTCCCGGGCTGGTCCTTTTCACCTACCTGCACCTCGCGCCGGTACCTGTGTTGACCCAACACCTGCTCGACCGCAAAGTTACCGGTATCGCCTACGAGACCATACGCGACGCGACCGGAACGCTGCCGCTGCTGACGCCAATGTCCGAAGTAGCCGGGCGCATGAGCGTGCAGGTCGGCGCCGCCTATCTTGAAAAAGGCAAGGGCGGCCGGGGTCTGCTCCTCGGCGGCATTCCCGGAGTTCCGCCTGCAGAAGTATGCATCCTAGGCGGCGGTATCGTTGGCACAAGCGCCGCCAAGATCGCCCTTGGCATGGGAGCGAAGGTCACCATCGTGGACCGGAACCTACACCGGCTTCGCGACCTTGACGACATCTTTTCAGGACGCGTTTTCACCTTGGCTGCCAACCTGCATAACGTGGCCGAAGCGGTCGCAGCAGCAGACCTCGTGATCGGCGGAGTGCTCATACCCGGCGCAGCGGCGCCAAAGCTCGTGAGCGCTTCCATGGTGAGCGGCATGAAGAAAGGTGCAGTAATCGTCGATGTTGCGATTGACCAGGGCGGCTGCATCGAGACTGCACGGCCCACCTCCCATAGCGATCCTTCGTACGAAGTAGGAGGCGTCGTGCATTACTGCGTCACGAACATGCCGGCAGCGGTGCCGAATACCTCAACCCTCGGCCTCACCAATGCGACCTTCCCGTATGTGCAACGGTTGGCGCAGGGAGTTGAGGGGGCAATCCTTGGAGATGAAGGGCTGGCAAACGGCGTGAACACTTACGGCGGAGTACTGACCTGTGAGCCCGTGGCCACTTCGCAGGGAAAAGAGTGGCAGCCGGTCCAGCAGCTACTGTCATAGGGCCAAAGCCGACACGCTGACAATGAAAAGGGAGCGCAAACGCGCTCCCTTTCTTCTTTCCAGTGAAGCCTAGCGGCTGACAGTTACCGGCCGCTCCAGACGGAAGGTCAGATTGCTCTCTGCCGGTACGATCACAGGCTTGTTTCCCGTGAAGGCGTTGACAGCCGTGCCGCCACCGGCGCCGAGCAGGCCACCCAGCAGGGCTCCCTTGCCGCCGCCCGCGATGCCGCCGATCAGCGCGCCACCGCCACCGCCGCCCAGAGCAAAGCCAGCCGTGCGCTTGCCCTTACCTTTTTCTACTTGGTCGATGGAGCTGGTTGATACCTCGTACGTCTGACCACCCGAGCGGATTGAATCGAGGCGCAGGTCAAGTTCGCCAGATCCCTTGAAGCGGCCTTGCTGCTTGGAAGCGACAACCGTGCCGGTCGCAGGAGATCCCGCACGGATCAAAGTGGCACCGTGTAAAACAATTGGGCTCGCGACGGTTGCTGTGAATGTCTGGCCGGACTGGGTTGTCTTCGTGCTCAGCTCTTCCCGGGTCGTCACAGTGATGTGCGTACCGGCCAGTATCGTCAGCGAGACAGGCACCGGTGGCCGTTCAGGTCGCGGCGCGGGAGCATAGCCGCTGTTTGCCTGTTGCGATGGAGCAGCCTGGTACGGAGCAGCGGCGGACGGCGCGCCTTGCGGCGCCGCCAGTGGCGGCTGCTGGGTCGGCGCCGCTGTACTTGGATTCATAGCCTGTTCGCCGGGAGCGTTCGGGGCCGGTTGCGTCTGTGACGGGTTTGCCGACTGCTGTGGTGCCTGCTTGCTACATCCGCCAGCCAACAAGGAGCCAGCCAAGACCAGGGGGAGGGACACGGAAGCAAGAAGTGTTGTCTTCATGGCAATCGTTTGTGATGCCTCACCTATATAAGTGAGTTTTCCGGCAGCTGAGGTTTCTGGAAAGCCGCGAGCGGCCCCTACTCTGAACTCGCTGGTACTCTTGGTGCAAGGACGCCACTCATCGCGAGAAAGCAAGAGGCGCAGATGGCTACGACGGCGCAGACTACCCGATCTAAACGTCGGCTCAGCCTTTCATTCATCGGCGGCGCGCTACTTCTGCTGCTGCTTGGCATGAGTGCCCTGAACGCTTTCAACATGCTTCCGCCATATCACGGAAGCCCGCTGGCGTTGTTCCTTTTCACGGCGATCACCGTTGTTCTTTTTCTGCTGCTGCTCCTGCTGCTCACCCTGCTGGCTCGCAACATACTTAAGATGTACGGCGACGGACGCTCGCGCGTGCTGGGCTCACGTCTCCGCTCGCGCATGCTGCTGGGTGCGCTGCTACTCTCGTTTGCGCCCATCGTCTTCATGGCTTTGTTCTCGTTCCTGCTGATGAACCGCTCGCTAGACCGCTGGTTTTCGCAGCCGGTCGCGCGGCTCCGGGACCAGTCCCTGCAGTTAGCCATGGAGCTAACACATTACATCACCGGCAATGCCCGCGCGGAAGCCGAGTCGCTTGCACGCTCGGCAGGCTTCGACCAGGACTACAGCAGCGACGATCTCCCAGCGCTTGCTGCGGAGATGCGTAAGCATCGGATCACACTCGAGGGCGGCTTCGCCTTCGTCTACCGGGATGGTCAGCCGGTAGCGGGCTACCAGGTACCCGCTTCGCCACCGGCGGCTGTTGTGCAGACTTGGCCCATGGACGCGGTTCGTGGAGCAGGGCCTGCCAGCCAGGGTGGTGCAACCGCATCTGGGCCTGCTGAAGCCGTAAGAGGTTCCAGGGCTGCGTATCGTTCCGATGCCTCCCAGACGGCAACTCCGGCGCTGCCGGCTGTCGCTCCATTCTCCGCGGCGCAAACCGCGCTGGCGGCAGCGACGCTGCGCGGCGCTGAGAACGCGGACGGCCCGGTGCTGTCCCTGGGTGCAGCTAACGAGTTCGCTCTTGGAGCCGCTTCGCTGGGCGAAGGTGGGGTTGTGGTCGTCGCGCTGCCTCTGCCCGCCGGACTTGGCCAGGACACAACCAGCGTCGCCGACGGCGCACGCGAGTACTGGGCTGTGTACCGGGAGCGGCGTGCTGTACGTAGTACCTTTCTTCTGCTGCTTACCTTGGTGACGACGCTGACTTTCTTCGCCTCCAGCTGGCTGGCGCTCTTCCTTTCCAAACAGATTACGCAGCCCGTCGAGGCGCTGGCTGATGCGATGGACGCGATCGCAGAGGGCGACTACCGGCAGCGAGTTGCAGTCTCGGCGAGCGAGGAGCTCAGCGAGCTGATCGGCTCCTTCAACCAGATGGCTACCGATCTCGAGGAGAGCCGATCAATCGCCGACAGCTCGGTCGCGCAAATTGAGCACGCTAACCAGAGGCTGCGCGAGCGCCAGCATGAGCTGGAGTTGATCCTTGAGACTATTCCGAGCGGCGTTGTTGTGCTGGATGGAGCCCGATCGGTACTGCAGGTGAATCGGGCGTTCTTCGATCTGCTGACAGCATCGCTTCCCGTCCGGGGACTGCGCTTCGCCCGAGAGGGCGAAGGGCTGCCCCCAGCAGGGCTCGAGCTCGAAGACCTGTTGCCGGCAGCGATCCTTGAAAACGTTCTCCGCCTGGAGCGGCGTGCACAGCGGATGGGTGTCGCAGGCGTAGAGCTGGAACTGCCCGCACCGGACAGCGCGGAGAAGGGAGCGCTGAGTCTTTCGGTGACGATCGCGGTGCTCAACCTTGGCCGGGGACCGGAGGGCCAGCAGCGGCGTGGTTCGGTACTGGTGATTGATGACGTTTCGGACGTGCTGCAGGCTCAACGGCAGGTGGCCTGGAAGGAAGTAGCACAGCGCGTCGCGCACGAGATCAGGAACCCGCTGACTCCGATCGCGCTCTCCGCCGAGCGCGTTATGCGGCTTCTGGACAGGGCCGGTTTCCACCACAACAGCGACCGGCCCAGTGCAGACCGGCTCAGCCCTGAGTCGGCCGCTGTCATTCGCAAGTGCAGCGAGGTCATCCTGTCTTCCGTGAAGAGCATGCGGCTGCTGGTCGACCAGTTTGGGACGCTGGCCGAGTTTCCCGCCGCTCAGCCTCGACCAGCTTCTCTGAACGAGGTTGCGGAGGCGGCGCTGGCACTCTTCCATGGCCGTCTGGAAGGCACGCGTATTGAGACGAAACTCGCACCAGCGCTGCCGCCAGTGCTGGCCGACCCAGAAGCACTGAAGCGTGCCCTCGCAAACTTGATCGACAACGCCGCAGAAGCGATGAGCGCGAGCTTCCATCGCGTTCTGCGCGTAGAAACCTGCTTAAGCGAGCGTTCCGGCATGGCGACCCTCCTGGTGAGCGACACCGGCCCAGGGCTCAGCCCCGAGATCCGTGAACGGCTCTTTTTGCCTTACTTTTCTACCAAGCAGCGGGGTACCGGGCTTGGGCTGGCCATCACCGCCAAAATTATCCACGACCACCATGGAACGATCCGCGCCGAGCAGCGCGGATCCTCGGGCGCCTGCTTCCTGATTGAACTTCCGCTGGCCCGCGCTCTCGACCTGGTGACGCCGGTAGAGGATGTCCCGGCATGATGCACGTGCTCATCGCAGACGACGAAGCGCCGATTCGCGATTCGCTTTCGGAGATCCTGCGCGAGGAAGGCTATGCCGTCGCCTGCACCGGCACAACCACCGAAGCGTTGTTGCTGCTGCGCGACGCTCACTATGACGTGCTGCTGCTCGATGTGTGGATGCCCGACCGCGACGGTCTCGACACGCTTGGCGAGATCAGCACCTTTCCCAGTGAGGGCAAGCCGGAGGTCATCATGATCTCCGGCCACGGCACGATTGAAACAGCGGTGCGCGCGACCAAGCTGGGCGCCTTTGACTTCCTGGAGAAGCCGCTCTCGCTCGAACGCACCTTGATCACCATCAAGAACGCGGTAGAAAAACGCAGACTGCGCGCGGACAACCGAGAGCTGAAACAGCAGCTACCGGGCGGTACCTCCATTACGGGCAACAGCATCTCGGCCAAGGCGCTCCGGCAGCAGATCCGCCTCATGGCGCCGACCAATGGACGCGTGCTGATCTTCGGTGAGTCCGGAACGGGCAAAGAGCTGATCGCGCGCGCCATGCATGCGGAAAGCCTGCGCAGTGAGCGCATCTTTCTCGAGCTCAAGTGCGCTTCCATCCCGGAAGATTACATCGAGAGCGAGTTGTTCGGGCACCGGAACGGGGCGGTTCCAGGCGCACCAGCTGAGAAGCGTGGCACCTTTGAGCGGGCCGACGGAGGCACGCTGCTACTCGATGAGGTAGGTGACATGAGCCTGAAGACACAGGCCAAGGTGCTGCGTGCGCTCGACGAGCAAAGTTTTACCCCACTCGGCGGGCGCGAGCCACTGCATGTAGATGTACGCGTAATTGCGACAACCAACAAAAACCTGGAAGAAGAGATTGCCCACGGCAACTTCCGCGAGGATCTCTTCTATCGGCTCAATGTCATTCCTTTCTTTGTGCCGCCGCTGCGGGAGCGGCGCGAGGACATCCCGCCACTGGTGAGTGGCTTTCTGCAGGAGATTGGCCGCGAGTACGGACGGCCTCACGTGGACATTGCTGCCGACGCGCTGGATGTGATGAAAGGGTACAGCTGGCCGGGCAACGTCCGGGAGTTGAAGAATATCGTTGAGCGCATGCTCATCCTCAACCCCCAGGTGCAACGCATCGAGCGCAAACACCTGCCTGCGCTTATGCTGCGGACCCCGGCACGGCCGGCCGGCACGGCGGAAGAGTACGCCTCACTCCAGCAGGCGCGCGAAGCATACGAGCGGGACTTCATCCTGAAGAAGGTCGACGAGTGCCACGGGAATATGAGCCGGGCAGCTGACGCGCTGGGGTTGGAACGCAGTCACCTCTACCGGAAGATGCGAGCTCTGGGCATCCCTGTCCGTGACGCTTCAACAGACCGCATCTGAACCGTACCACCTGTGTGCTACTTTCCCTCAGGATGCAAGACGTGGAAAGGGCCCGTTTTCTGACGGGCCCGAAGAGGCGAGCGGTATGTGGAGGAGCCAGTGCGGGTTAGGTGACAGTTCCCGTGTGATAACACGGGACTTGCTCTTGAAGGTGGTACTCGTGAGGATTGCTGGGCGCTGCCTCTCTTCTTGGCCTGAGTATAAGGCCATTTCACGGGCTGCAACATCATTTTGAGCCTTTTCTCAGAAAAAGTTCGGCCTATCAGGACCTAGATGCTAATTAAGCTTGGGTAAATTACCTGTGTAACTAGACTTACCGGCTCCGTCCAATCCGGAGGCTGCAGAAGGGCGTAGATTGTTCCCACTTTCGGGTAAGAACCCGGGATAGCGTTATCACTCCACCCGCACGAGCTCCGACCCATGCGGCAGCAAAGTGCCATCCAGTCCGGGCAAGCGGCCGATCTCCTGCGACTGCCAGACGTCCCGCACCCGATGCTGGCCGCCGCCCAGGCTCAGCCGCTTCCAGCGATAGCTGAAGCTGGCAGGGGTGTTCCCAAGATTGAAGACGGCATAGTAGCTTCCTTTTTTACCGGATGCACCTCTTGGAGCGTCAGCCTTCCAGACCACCAGTGCGCCATCCACAAGCAGCTCCCGGTTATTTGCCGAATGCTGATCGACTGCGAGCACTTCCCGGTTGGTCAGCAGGGCTTCGGTGAAGGAGTCCAGCTGCATAAGGTTCGCGCCCAGCACCAGCGGGGAGCGGGCGATGGACCAAAGAGTCAGCAGGGTTCGTGTTTCGTCGTAGCTGAGCCGTGAGAGCCGTGGCTGTCCCCACCCCGGCCTGGGGCCGAGATAGCCAATCGGCAGCATGTCCGCATCGGGCCAGTGGCCGGTCTGCTGATACTGCATCCATTTGGCCAGCACACCGAACTGGTTGCGTACCGTTTGCGGGAAGCCGCCCGCGATGGCGGGGTCACTCCAAATATCCCAGACATCGTCGGAGATGCGCCACATCTGGGCTGACTTCTGTACATCGGCGCCATCAGCGAGCGGCGTTGGGCCCGGTGAGAGACTCAGCACAATAGGCCTGCCCGACTTCGCGATCGCCGCATCGATCATGTGGATTTCATGCGCGTCATAGGGTTGCGAGATGCAGTCGACCTTGAGGAAATCGATACCCCAGCTTGCGTACTGCCCGATCAGAGAGTCGTACCAGGCCTGGCCAGCGGGCGTATCCTTCACGCCGTAGTTGTCCGGGTTCCATCGGCAGATGTCGGCTGTGTCGGCCGCCTCCGCTGCGTGGAAAGTGCTCGCGGCAATCGGCAGATTGCTCTCGACAGCCTGCCTGGAGATGCCGCGGATGATGTGGATGCCGAAGCTCAGCCCAAGCGAGTGCGCGTAGGCGGCTAAACCGGAGAGGCCGTCCGGGAAACGCCCGGTTGCAGGCTGATAGCGGCCGTTGGCGTCCATGGTGTAGCCCTGGTCAGCTTTGGTGCCTGCATTCTCGGGGTGTGCTAGGTACCAGCCCTCATCAACTATCACGTACTGCCAGCCCGAGGGCTGAAGGTTTTTATGGAACCAGTCCACATTCTGCTTCCACTCATCGGCAGTGATCGAAAGCCCATAGGAGTCCCAGCTGTTCCAGCCGAGCGGCGGTGTGGCCGCAAGCGTGTTCACGTTTTTTTCAGGCCGCGCGGCATAAGTCGCGAGAGGTAGAAGCACGGCAGCGAGCGGCACAAGGAACGAGAGCTTGCGAAAGGCCTTGCGGAGCATGAAATTAAAAAGGTCTCCTGAACGGTTTGCGTCTTTTGGATGGGGAAAAGCGACTGCAACGCCGCACGATATACTTAGCCGTTTATGGCTGCTGTCTATGTGATAGTTCCCGCGGCTGGGCTTGGTACGCGGATGAGCACAGCGTCGGGGCCGGCGCCCAAGCAGTTCCTGCTTCTCCATGGCAGGCCCATCCTCGTCCATACTTTGGCTGCCCTGGCGGCAGTGCCGGCGCTTGGCGGCGTTTGGGTCGCGGTGCGTGCCAGCGAGCGCGCCCGCATGGAAGCATTGCTTGCCGAGTTCTCGGCTGAGCTGCCGGCGAGCCTGCGCATTTCCCTTGTGGAGGGCGGCAACACCCGGCAGGAGAGTGTAGCGCGCGCGCTAGAAGGGATCGACTGCGAAGAGGATGACGTGGTGCTGGTGCATGACGCGGTGCGGCCGCTCGTGGAAACGTCCGCAGTTGAGCGCACCATCGCGGCGATCCACCGGCACGGCGCGGCAATCTTGGCCCTCCCGGCAACCGATACCATCAAGCAGGTGGAACGAACCGCGGACGGCGCCGTGATTACGGCGACCATTCCACGTGAGAACATCGTGCAGGCGCAGACGCCCCAGGGCGCTCGCTCAAAGCTGCTGCGCCGGGCGGTTGCGGAGGCCGCAGCGGACGGCTTTGGAGGAACTGACGAAGCAAGCCTGCTCGAACGGGCAGGCATAGCAGTCGCGGTTGTTCCGGGTGCAGCAAGCAACATCAAGATCACGCAGGCAGGCGATCTGCCGCTGGCCGAGTGGTACCTGGCGCGGCGCAAGGGAGAAGCACGATGAGCATGCGCATAGGGCAGGGCTTCGATTCGCACTCATTCAAGGCCGGGGTGCCGCTGCGTATCGGCGGACTCGCGATCGAACACCCGGAAGGGCTGGCCGGCCACTCGGATGGCGACGTGCTACTGCACGCCCTGACCGACGCGTTGCTGGGCGCAGTTGCGGCCGGCGATATTGGCACGTTCTTCCCGCCAAGCGACCCGCGCTGGAAGGATGCTGAGTCCTCGATCTTCCTGAACCTGGCGCTTGAAGAGATCCAGCATGCCGGTTACCGCATCGTGAATGTAGATGCAACGCTCGTTTTGACAGCGCCCAAGATTTCGCCCATCGCGGGCGAAATTCGTGAGCGCGTCGCCATCCTGCTCGATGTTCTCCCGAAAGTGGTCAGCATCAAGGCGAAAACACCGGAAGGTCTCGGTCTCGACCACGTGGCACAGGCGCATGCGGTTGTGCTGCTCGAGCATGTGGAAGACCCCTCAGAGCTGCGCACGATGAGCGATGTGATTGAGTCGCAGCGCCAGCTGGAGGATGTCGTCAAGGACCTGATCAGCGAGGTGCACCGCGAAGAGCAGGTAAAGCGGACCGTGGTGCCGGTGTTTGATACCGAAGACATTACGTAGCAGCATTGCACCTGCAGGTCTTCCGAGCGGGCTCGCGATACACTCGCGCCATGTTCTTTCGCTCGGTCGCTCTCGTTTCCCTGCTGCTCCCCTTTACTGCCCATGCTCAACAACGCTCGGACTGGCTCACGCCGGCCGAAGTGAGCAACTATCGCACAACGCCTGACTACGACGCGACGATGGCGTACCTGCGGCGCGTGGCCGCGGCAGCGCCGGGGCAGGTACGGATTGAGCCATTCGGCAAAACCGGTGATGGGCGCGAGCTGGACCTTGTGATCGCTTCGCGGGACGGCGTTTTCGATCCAGCGGCGCTGCACGCCGCGCACCGCCCGGTGGTGCTGGTGCAGAACGCGATCCATGCAGGGGAGATGGACGGCAAGGATGCCTCGATGGCACTGCTGCGGGACATGGTGATCACGAAAACAGAAGTGAAGCTGCTGGACCGTGCTGTTTTCGTTTTCATTCCCATCTACAACGCGGATGGTTTCGCCGACCTATCGCCCTACAACCGCATCAACCAGAACGGCCCGGAGCTGATGGGCTGGCGCGCGAACGGGACGAATCTGAACCTGAACCGCGATTACATGAAAGCGGACGCGCCGGAAACGCGGGCGTTCTGGACGATGTTTGAGCGTTGGCTGCCGGACTTTTTCGTTGACGACCACGTGACTGACGGCGCGGACTACCAGTACGACGTGACCTTTACGATCGACAACGGCCCGGATGTAGACACGGGGCTGGCCGCCTGGATCACGAACACGGTAACGCCGCAGCTGGTGACAGGCGTCGACCGCGTACCGGGTCACCTGGCTTCACCACAGTACATCGAGCTGGTCGACGAGAATGATCCGCGCAAAGGCCTCGCCTATTTCGCTGACCCGCCGCGGTACTCCTGCGGCGCGATGATTCTCGAGAACCGTCCGGGGATGCTGGTGGAAATGCACATGCTGAAGGATTATCGGACGCGGGTGGAGGGCAACTACGCGGTCTTACGTTCGCTGCTTGAGATTGTGAACCGCGATGCGGACAAGCTAATCGCGATGAACGCGGCGGCCGACGGGAAGGCGAAGCAGCTGGGCGCGAGTGGGCTCACGCTGCCGCTGGCGCTTGCCTGGGACGGGACAACGACGCCGTTCCGCTTCCACGGTTACGAGTACACGCTGGCACAAAGCCCAATCTCAGGCGGGCAGATGGTGTCGTACTCGCATGTGAAAGCGGATTACGACCTGCAGGCGCAGAGCGGGGTCAAGGCCACAACGACTGTTGTGCCGCCGGCTGCATATATCGTGCCGGTCGCGTGGAAGTACGTGATCGATGTTCTGGCAGCACACGGAGTCGCGATGCGCCGGCTAACTGCGCCGTGGACGGGCACGGTCGAGCAGTACCAGTGCGAGGGAATGCAATGGCAGCGGCCGCCGTTCGAAGGACGGCACCCGCTGTTTGCGGGCGAAGCCAGGCCGCCAAACGCCGGAAGCTTTGGCACGTGCACGCCAGTCAGGCAGACCGTGAACTACGCGGCTGGTTCCGCAGTGATTCAGCTCGACCAGCGTCTGAGCAAGGTTGCAGTGCACTGGCTCGAACCGACAGCACCGGACTCAGCGATGGCATGGGGGCTGTTTGACCCGATCTTTGAGCAGAAGGAGTACGGCGAACCGTACGTGGTCGAGAAGCTTGCCGCGAAGATGCTCGCGGCTGATCCGCTGCTCAAGGCGGAGTTCGACGCGAAGCTTGCGACCGATGCGCAGTTCGCAGCAAGCCCTTCGGCGCGGCTGCGGTTCTTTTATGATCGCTCGCCGTGGTTCACGGCGAACCATGTCGGACTGTATCCGGTCGGACGGTTGGGGAGTGTCGCGGGGCTGCCGCTTGGGCAGTGAACCCTCGGAGTAAGTCTGCAATACAGTCTCTCAGGGCTATGAGGGATCGACCTGCCCACTGGTCCGGCTCTTAGCCGACTTATGAAGAATGAGGTAAATCATGCAGCGCAGAGCTGGTGCAGGCATCTGCTTTGAGCAGCTGACTAGCTGGAAGGATGTGGAAGTAGCGATCAACCAGATCATCACAGGAATGGATTGTTCTTCTGGGCACAATACACTCGCGAGTGCAAAGGAGTTGGCCGAAGTATGTCATCAAAGCAGCTTTACCGTCCCGGTGAACGTCGGGAGGGGCTACTGGAACACTATCTGTTTCTCATGGAACACATGCGAGGTAGAGGTCTTCGACGACCATCTTGAGACTTACCGCTTTTACGCTGCACATACGGAAATAGCTGAAGAGAAACCACCCTGGAGAAGCTTTCAGGCCTGACTTTTTACTTAAACTGCAGGAGCTGATTCCACGGACAGACGAGGCATAACTAGCTGCGCCGTAGACAACGGGTGCGCTCCCCCGGGATGCTATGCCGGCGTGAGTACTCTCGCGTGTTGCAGTCAAAGCGGGACTTCCCTAGCATCGGTCTAGCCTATGCCTGAGTCCACAACCTCCGCTCCTCGCGTCCGCTTCGCTCCCTCCCCTACCGGCTACCTGCACGTCGGCGGCGCACGCACGGCGCTTTTCAACTGGCTGTTCGCGCGCCACTTCGGCGGCACGCTCATCCTGCGCATCGAGGACACTGATTTTGGCCGCTCCGCGCAGCCGTTTGTGCAAGGGATCCTCGACGGCATGCAGTGGCTGGGCATGGACTGGGACGAGGGGCCGTTTTACCAGTCGGAGCGGCTGCCGCTCTATCGCGCAACCGCGGACAAGCTACTCGCGAGCGGCCACGCTTACTACGCGTTTGACACCAAGGAAGAGCTCGAAAGCCGCCGGGCTGTCGCCGTCGCTGCAGGGCGCACGCCCATGTACGACCGGCGGGACCGCGGGCTGGACCCCGCAGTCGCCCGCGGGCGAGTCGAGCGCGGGGAGCCGGCGGCGATCCGCTTCGCCGTGCCCGAGGGTGGAGCAACCAGCTTTGAGGACGCTGTTTTTGGCACCGTATCATTTGCAAATAGCGAGCTCGAGGATTTCGTTCTGCTGCGCTCGGACGGCATCCCGACCTACCACCTGAGTGTGGTCGCCGACGACATCGACATGCGGCTCACGCATATCATCCGGGGTGCCGACCACCTTTCCAACACGCCGAAGCAGGTGCTGCAGTACCAGGCGCTCGGGGCGGCGCTGCCCGTGTTTGCGCATGTGCCACTCATTCTCGGGCCGGACAAGACGCGACTCTCAAAGAGACATGGCGCTACCAGCGTCATGTCGTACAAGGAGCTGGGCATCGTGCCGGAAGCGTTCCGCAACTTCCTGACGCTGCTCGGCTGGACGCCCGGCGCTGCCAGCGTGGATGCCAACGGGAAAGCCCGTGAAATCTTCCCATCCAAAGAGCTGATCCGGCTGTTCACGCTTGAAGGCATTACCAAATCGAATTCGGTCTTCGACAACGACAAGCTGGCATGGTTCAACACGGAGTACATCCGCGCTTTCCCGCCCGAGCAGCTGCTTCCGCTGATCGAGCAGGAGTGGGCCGCGGCGGGCCTGATGGTCGAGCGCTCGCGCGATGAGCTGCTCGCGACCATCGCGCTGCTGCAAACGCGGGCGCGCTCGCTCAAGGATTTCGCGGGCTCGTTTCGCGCTTACTTCTTGGACCGCTTCGAGTTCGACCCGGCGGCGGTCGCGAAGTTCCTGAAAGACCCGGCGACCGGGCCGCTGCTGGCCGAGCTGGGCGGGCGAATGAACGAGGATCGCGAGTTTAGCGAGGACTCCACGGAAGCGGTGCTACGGGCCTTTGCCGGGGAGCGCGGGGTGAAGGCCGGCGTGCTGATCAATGGAGCGCGCGTGGCGCTTACCGGGCAAGGTGTTGCGCCGAGCCTGTTCGCGGTAATGGTTGCGCTGGGGCGCGGGCGGACCGTCGAGCGGCTGATAGCCGCACCGACGATTCTGGGGCCGGTGTAGCGCATCTCAAGAGGTTCGACTGACACGGTCAACCCCTAAGCGGCCCGTTTTTTTACGGATTGCACGATCGGCCTTAATGCACGATGAGGTTCAGCGCGACTGGCGCCTTCTTTGGCGGAAAGCAGCGATCAGCATCGCAGGCCTGGTAGCGCAGCGCTGCTTCCATCATGCGATTGCCGGGCTTCGTGGCGACGATCCGCGCATGCAGCACGAGCTCGCCCGTGTACACGCTGAGCTTTTCTCCGGGAAGGCCTTTTGACGTGTAACTCTCGCCTTCCGGGAAGCTCACAGCCTGAACATCGATCCCGGAGGGCTCGTCGACGATCAACTCTGTGCGGATAAAGCTTGCGTCGAGCGGCTTGTGCGAGTTGATGTGCAGCCCGTCGCGGATGCGAAAGTGCAGATCGACCTGCTGCGGCCTGCCAGTAGTAAGCTGCACCTGTTCCGGGTACTCGTACTGCACAAACGAGCTGGCCGCGTCCGGTGCGGCATGGCTTTCGAAGGTCGGATCCTGCGCCGAAAGATGAGGCGGCGCGGGCGCGCCCAGCGTGAAGGCTGCTGTCAGCAGCAGTGCGAGTCGGCGGTTAAGCGCCACTGCCGATCGCTTTCTTGATGTCGGCTTCGGCTTCGTTCCTTGAGCCGGCGCCGGTGATGACGGCGACGACCTTGCCCGACCGGTCGATGTAGAAAGACTGCGGAAGCAGGTCGATTCCGCCGTATTGCTGCGTGATGGAGTCGCCGCCAAGCAACACCGGGTAGTTGATGTGCAAGGTGTTCGCCGCTTTCACGATAGCGGCTTTCTCTTCGGCGACCTTGCCCTTCTGATCGCTGTCGAGCTCGTCCGAGGAAACGCCAAGAATCTCAAAGCCCTGACCGGCGTACTTGGTCTTGAGCGAGGCCAGCCAGGGAATCTCGTACTTGCAGGGTCCGCACCAGGTCGCCCAGAAGTTCACCAGCACGGGCCTTCCGCGATAGCTTTCGAGCGAAACTTTCTTTCCCTCGGTGTCGATGAGTGAGAACCCAGGCGCTTGCCTGCCGAGTAACGGGTTGGGCGGCGCCTGCGGGCCGCCAGCTTCGGGGTCGCCCGCCGCCGCACCGGCGCCCTCCGTGGAAGGGGTGGCCGCTCCATCCTTCGTGAGCACAAGCTGCTGCCCTCGAGGCGTCATCTCCGCAACCCGCTTCATCTGGCCTATGTGATAGCGGCTGTAGCCAGACCAGATGACAAACCCAAAAACGACGAAAATCACGAATATGACGACCGTTCTACGAATCAAGGCTGCTCCCTGTCGGGATGAAACCGCCGACTCCTTCCAGTGTAGAAGAGCTCAGACGGAAGCACACCGGCTTGCCTCGGAATACACGGGATGCTTTGATGAGGAACACGATGAACACAAAAAGCGCGTCCGAGCTGGTTCGCGTGGAGGCTGCCGCACTTTCCGCGCTGGCCGACCGGCTGGATGGTCCTATGGCTGAGCCGTTCACGCGTGCCGTTGCGCTGCTAGTCAGCTGCGGCGAGGCACGGGGCCGCATCGTGGTGACCGGGATGGGCAAAAGCGGCATCATCGCGCAGAAGATCGCGGCGACGCTCTCCTCTACCGGCTCGCCCGCGCTTTTCCTCCATCCGGCGGAGGCTGTTCATGGCGACATCGGCATGCTTGCGCCGGGCGATGTGGTTATCGCGCTCTCGGCCAGCGGCGAGACGGAAGAGTTGCTGCGGCTGCTGGCGACCATCAAGCGCGTCGGGGATGCGCTCGTGACCTTCTGCTGTGATCTCAGCTCGACGCTGGCGCGCGCGAGCGACGTCGCGCTGGACTGCTCGGTCGGGGCGGCGAATACCGGCTTGTACGACGGAGACGCCCGCGAGGTCGGACTCGCCCCAACAGCCTCGACGACAACGATGCTCGCGCTCGGCGACGCGCTTGCTATCGCGGTCTCACTGCGCAAAGGCTTTCGCGCGGAAGACTTCGCACGATTGCACCCGGGCGGACGGCTCGGCAAGCAGCTTGCTCCCGTGCGGGAGCTGATGCACACCGGCCAGCGTGTGCCGCTGGTTACGCTTGCGACGCCGATGGGTGAGGTGATGGACGAGATGACCCGCAAGAGCCTGGGCATGACTGTCGTGCTGGACGAAGCCGGCCGGCTCGCGGGCGTGATCAGCGACGGCGACCTGCGGCGGCTTCTGGTGGCGCATGGCGGCGCTGCCCTGACGCTAACCGCGGCAGACGTGGTGCACCGGGAGCCGTGGACGATTTCGCCTGACGAGCTCGCCCCACGGGCTCTGGCCGTGATGGAGGCGCAGCGGATCACGTCGCTGGTAGTAACGGAGGATCGCCGGGAGGTCGCGGGGGTGCTGCATCTGCATGCGCTGTGGGGGCTTGGGCTGGTGTAGCAGGTGTGCCTGCATCGGGTGATAGAGATGTGCGGGTCTCGATCGCTGCTGCATCTGCCTAGGAGATAGCTACAAAAAACGCCTAAGCAGGCTCGATAGTGCGACCGTTTCTGGATTACTTCGAGAACCGAGCGCAAAAAGCGGACTACCATTCGCTCTACATGAAGGGCCATCACAGCTTGCTTGCCGGCCGGCTGGAAGGTTTGCACAAGGACCGTTTGACCGCTTTTCCGCAGCACAGGCAATATCCGAATCTTGCTCTGCTCAGCGACGACACGCGCTCGACATCTTCGGCGTACGCCGGCTTCAGCAGCGAGTTCGCAGTCACTTCCTCATCAGCAGGAGCATCCCAAAAACCTCAAGCGGTATGATCGCCACAGCCAGCGCGTAAAACGCGGCCCGGCCCCAGGGCCAGACCACCCGCGGCATCTGATCGACGAACCGATCACGAAGTGTCTGCTTCTGGCGCACCGGGCCATAGAGAAAATCTTCCTGCCGGGAGGCGTCGCTGCGCCATTGCCTAATGAGGTAAGCGGCCCGCATGTTCGTGACCAGCAGCGCCAGACCGATAAGGCGGAAGAAGCTGAAGTGGAACGGCGACGCCCAGAAGTAGAGCACGGTACCCAGGAAGTAGACGAGCAGCATAGAGGCCGAGGCCGCCGTGCTTCCTTCGCGTACTCCGACTGCTCCAAGAAAAAAGAAGAGCAATACTCCGAGACTGAAGAGACTCTCGAGAGAGATGCCGATGTTCAGCGTAAACCCGGTCGAAGTGAAGGCGACAAAGGACAAGGCCAAAGCGATGCAGATCCAAAAGCCGCGAGTAGCCGCCAGATCAGCATCGTCCGCGTTTTCGATAGAAGGCCAGAGAAGTCCTTTCCACAAACCGTCTGTTTTTCGAGGTGGACCTGAAAGTCCCAGTGTGGACATGGTCTGAGAGTCTCAAACCAGATCCCGATGCGCAAGAACTTCTGCCAAGCGCTCACCCCGGGACAGTTAGAATCGGGACACTCTATGCGAAAGGCTCCTGGCTAGTCATGCATCGCTGGTCCAAACTCTTCGTTCCCACCCTGCGCGAGGCGCCCTCGGACGCCGAGGTGGCGAGCCACAAATTTCTGCTGCGCGCCGGCTATGTGCGCCAGCTGGGCGCAGGCATTTACTCGTTCCTCTTCCTGGGCCAGCGCTCTTTGAACAAGATCACCGCGATTGTGCGCGCAGAGATGGACAAGATCGGTCAGGAGTTTCTGCTGCCCGCTCTGCTGCCCGCAGAGCTGTGGCAGCAGAGCGGGCGCTGGACGACGATGGGCGAAAATATGTTCCGGCTCGAGGATCGCAAGGGCGCCGAGCTGTGCCTAGGCATGACGCATGAAGAGATCATGACCGACATCGCGCGAAAGGAGCTGCGCAGCTACAAGCAGCTGCCGCAGATCTGGTACCAGATCCAGACCAAGTTCCGCGATGAACCGCGGCCGAAATCGGGGCTGCTGCGGGTGCGTCAGTTCCTGATGAAGGATTCGTACTCGTTTGACATCGACGCTGCCGGACTCGATCGCTCGTACGAGCTGCATGATGCAGCCTACCGTCAGATCTTTACCCGTTGCGGGCTTGCATTCGTCGCAGTCGAGGCGGACTCGGGCGCAATGGGCGGCTCGCAGTCACAGGAGTTCATGGTGTACACCGACGCGGGTGAGGACTTCATCGCGAGTTCAGACGTGACGGGGTACGCGGCGAATCTCGAGAAGGCGACCTCGCGGCTTGCCCTGATCGAGGACCTCGCGCCAACCGGCGACGGCCTTCCGGAGCTGGTACATACGCCGGGCAAGGCGGCAATTGCGGAGGTAGCGGAGTTCTTCGGAATTCTGCCGGCGCAGGACATCAAGTGCGTCGCATACATGGCCGAAGTACGCGAAGCAGGCGGCAGATCGAGCTGGAAACCGGTGGCTTCGTTCCTGCGCGGCGACCACACGGTGAACGAAACCAAACTGCTGGGCGTAGTGCATGGTGTGGAGCTGCGCACGATGAACGGCGATGAGCTGCAGCAGTGGCTGCGCGGTCCCGCGGGATACCTGGGACCGGTTGGCCTGGTGCCCGCAAAGCAGATGCACGATGGAGGGCTGGTTGTGGTGGTGGACGCGGCACTCGAAGGCCGCAGCAACCTGGTCGCCGGCGCCAACAAAGCCGACTACCACTACCGCAATGTGACCCCGGGCCGCGACTTCAGCTGGACGGTGCTGGCCGACATCCGCAATGCGGTCGAGGGCGAAAACGCGCCGGATGCGCCGGAAGGCGTGCCTGCGCCGCTCCGGATCGGCAAGGCGGTGGAGATCGGCCACATCTTCAAGCTGGGGTACCGGTACGCGGAGGCTCTTGGCGCGAAAGTACTGGACGCGAACGGACGCGAGGTCACGCCGATCATGGGCTCATACGGCATCGGCATCGAGCGTATTCTGACCGCGGCGATCGAGCAGGGGGCAACGAAAGCGGGCTCCGGGGAAGCAGGCCTCGCCCTGCCGCGCACGATTGCGCCGTTCGAGGTGGTTATCACGATAACCAACGTGCGCGATGCAACGCTGTTGGAGACCGGCGAGCGGCTGGCGCAGGAGCTCGACGCGGTCGGCGTTGATGTATTGCTCGACGATCGCGACGAACGTGCCGGTGTGAAGTTCAAAGATGCAGACCTGGTCGGCATCCCATACCGCGTGAACGTGGGCAAGAAGGTCGCCGATGGCGTCGTAGAGCTGGTAGACCGCCTGAGCGGCACGACCGAGGATGTGTCGATCGACGCGCTGGCAGCCCAGCTCGCAAAACGGTAGATTGCAGTAGATTGGATCGGCGCCAGTGATCTTCCCGCTGCGATGGTGCGTCCAACAAAGGTCTGGCGCGTAGACAGACGCATAAGAAGGCGGTCGACTGCTTGGCGATACGAGTTCAACTTCCCCGCGCACCTTTGCGAAACACTCCCGGCACCCGGCGCGGCGTGCTGTGGCGGGTACTGGCATCCGCTCTGGTCGCGCTGGTGCTTGTGGCCGGTGTGGGGCTTGCCGTTTTCGGGTTCTATTACCACAAGTATGGGGTGGTCGTTGACCAGCGACTTGAGAAGCCGCTGTTCGCGAACACTGCCCAGATCTACGCGGCCGCCCGGCAGGTCCGGACCGGCCAACGCCTGACGGCGGCCACGGTTGCGGCGCAACTGCGGGCCGCGGGTTACACCGACGACAGCGCACCAAGAGCTTCACCGCTCGGCACCTTCGCTGCCAATAAAGACAGCATTACGATTCGGCCTGGCCCGCAGAGCTTCCACGCACCGGAAGCAGCGACTATCACCTTTGACGACGGCAAGGTTTCTCAGATTACCGCAAACAGCGGCGAGCAGCTGGCGAGCTATGCGCTTGAGCCGCTGCTCATTACCGGGCTTTCTGACCAGAACCGTACCAAGCGCCACCTGATCACTTATAGCGAGCTGCCGCAATATCTGGTTCCGGCTGTGACCTCGATTGAGGACCGGCGATTCTTCTCGCATGGCGGCGTGGATTACATCCGCATGCTGGGCGCTATGCGCAACGACCTGACGCACCGGCACAGCTACATGGAAGGTGGCTCCACGCTGACCATGCAGCTGGCGCGTGGCTTTTTTCTCACGCCTGCCAAGCACATCAAGCGCAAGCTGCTCGAGATCATGATCACCTGGCACCTGGAAAGCCGCTTCAACAAGGAGCAGATCTTCCAGATGTACGCGAACGAGATCCCGCTCGGTCAGGCGGGATCGTTCGCGATCAACGGCTTCGGCGAGGCGGCAGAGGTGTACTTCGGCAAGGATGTTTCCAAGCTGAACCTGCCCGAGTGCGCGCTACTGGCCGGCATGATTCAGAGCCCGAGCCGTCTGAACCCGCTGCGGCACCCTGCGCACTCGATCGAGCGTCGCAACCTGGTGCTGGATCAGATGGTGGAAACCGGCGCCATCAGCAAGGAGCAGAGCGAGGAAGCAAAGGCCACGCCACTGCGCCTGGCGACGCAAAGCGTGCAGCAGGACCAGGCGCCATATTTCGTGGACCTGGTGCGCGATCAGGTAGCAGCGAAGCTGGGCGACAGCAACTGGA
Source organism: uncultured Acidobacteriaceae bacterium (assembly GCA_964245435.1). GTDB lineage: Bacteria > Acidobacteriota > Terriglobia > Terriglobales > Acidobacteriaceae > EB88. The sequence continues at coordinate 278,845 of CAXTMF010000003.1, read as the reverse complement.
ACCAGGAAGGGCTGCGCATCTACACCTCACTTGACCCGCAGCTGCAGGCGGCAGCAAGCGCGGCCGTGGAAGACGGCATGAAGCGCGTAGACGCCTTGGTGGACCGTCGGCATGCGAAGTCAGCCGATGCCGGAGAGCCGGTGGTGTACCCGCAGGTGGCGCTGGTGGCGCTCGACCCGCACACGGGGCAGGTACTGGCGCTGGTCGGCGGCCGCAATTACGGCGACTCGCAGTTGAACCACGCGGTTTCGCACCGGCCTACCGGTTCTATCTTCAAGCCGTTTGTGTATGCGGCAGCCTTCAACTCGTCGCTGGCCGGTACGCAGCTTGCAAACGTAGATGGCACAACCGCCATCTTCACACCAGCGATGCTGCTGCCGAATGACCAGCAGACCTTCACTTACGGCAACGGGCAGAGTTACACACCAAGGAACTACAAAGGCGTATATGAAGACCAAGTGACGGCGACGTACGCATTAAAGGAGTCGGAGAACAACGCGACCATCGCTCTCGGACAGATGGTGGGCTTCGGGAATGTCGCCGCTCTCGCACGGGACGCTGGGATTATGAGCGCGCGCGCGACACCTTCACTTGCCATTGGCGCGTATGACGCGACTCCGCTGGATATGGCAGGCGCTTACACCGTCTTCGCCAACGGCGGCACAGATATCAAGCCGTGGATGCTGGCGTCAATACGCACCTCCACGGGAGACCCATTGCAGGAGTTCTCTCCGCGGAGCCATCCCGTGCTTGATCCTAGGGTCGCCTATCTCACCACGAACATGATGGAAGCAGTCATGAACTCGGGTACCGGAATCGTGACGCGGCAACTCGGCTTTACTTCGCCGGCTGCAGGTAAGACGGGAACCTCCGGCGATCAAGATGCGTGGTTCGCTGGGTATACCAGCAACCTGATCTGTATCGTGTGGGTGGGCAATGACGACTATTCGAAGATCAATCTAACAGGCGGGCAAGCGGCAGCGCCGGTATGGGCAGCCTTCATGAAGCGCGCTGTTGCCCTGCCGCAATACAGCGATGCCAAAGAGTTCGCACCGCCCTCTGGTGTGTCGCTGGTCAAACTAGACAAAACGACAAACCTGCTCGCTGATGACAGCTGCCCTGACGATTACACTGCTGCGTTCCTCGATGGCACAGCGCCGGTAACTACGTGTGATCAGCCGGCAAACGATCAGCGCAATATCTTTCAGAAGATTTTCGGTATAGGTCACGACCAGCAAAGTATTCAGCAGCAACAACAAACACCGACGACCTCACAGCAGCCTCCGGTTCCCGTACCCTCACAGCAGCAGCAGTTTGGCGCGGCTCGACCAGTTACGCCACCTGAAACACCCACGCAGCAGCAGCCGACACCCGAGAAAAAGCCTGGCTTCTTCGGGCGGCTTTTCGGACACAAGCCCAAAAGCAGCGACTCGGGTTCCCAACAGCAACAGCCTCAGTAGTGACGCTCAGCAGCCGACGCGCTTGCGTCCGCTTGTCATGGCCCATCCCTGCACAGGCTCGTCGCTGGGCTGACAGAGCGGGCACCAGTACGTCGAGCGCGCGTCCGGGCCCTGCTTCCTCATCAGCACGGCCGTGCCGCACCGGCGGCAGGGCTGACCTTGCCGGCCATACACCCACAGCCGCGAGGCCTGATCGCCGGAACCGGTGGTACGGCGCGCGCCCGTGTATGTCAGAATTTTGTCGTCGGCAGCATGCGAAGTCTCCTGCACATTCTCGCGCACCAGCTTCTGCGACTGGTAGAGCAGACAGTCGAGCTCCGCGGGCGTGAGTGAAGCGACCTTGCGGAACGGGTGCACGCCGCACAGGAAGCAGACCTCAACCTTGTAGACGTTACCCAGGCCGGCTATGACGCGCTGGTTGAGCAGGACACTCGCAATCTCTTCGTCCGGCCGCGCCAGCACGCGCTCACGCGCCTGCTGTTCGTCGTAGTCAGCGCGCAGCGGGTCAGGCCCTAGCTTCGGAATCATGCTGTCGCGGGCGAGCGTGCGCTCCGTAAAGAACTTGGCAACGGGCACGTTGAAGGCGACTGCCTCGAAAGCTCCATCACCGCTGCCGGCATGGATGACGCAGCGCATCGCGCGGCGCGGCTGCCGCCAGCGTTCACCTGCACGGTAGATGTGCCATGAGCCGCTCATGAGCATGTGCGTGACTAGGATGAGATCGCCGGAGAAGCGGATGAGCAGCCACTTGCCATTGGCTTCGATCTTCTCGACGGTGCGTCCTGTCACGGGTGTATTGTCGTCAACGCTCGCGAGCGGCGCGAGCGCAGTCTCGAAGGCCGTGACGGTCTTGCCGGCAAGCGCTCGGCTTAGAGCGCGAGCTGAGCGATAGATTGTGTCGCCTTCCGGCATGGGCTACTGCACTCCTCTGGAAGCTGGGCGACTGCCACCCCCGACTGGCGGCAGGATGCGGCGCACGTTGAAGCCCATCGGCGCTGCCTGGAACCCCGCGTCCTGCAGGATGCGCGCCATCCAGTGCAGGTGCGTCGGCTGCCCGTTAATGGTGGCCAGCAGGAGCCCGCCGCGCTGCTGCGCTTCCCTGCCGAGCGCCGCACCGGCACGCATCTCTTCCTGCGTGGCGGCTGCAAGATACGCTGCCAGGTCGCGCGCGGTTTGCGAACGCTCGGGCTCCTCTGTGGGCAGAAAAAACTGCACGTGCGGGTTGCCGCGGCGCATGTACGCGACCAACTCGCCATTGCGCAGCACGACACTGGCGCCAGCGCTGCGGGTGAGCGTGCGGTTAGCACTCGCATCCTGCGCTTCGCCGTCAGCTGATTGCGAGGCCTCGATGGAAGGCCAGCGCAGGACGGACCCGTACGGGTTTGCGGGATCTGTGGCGGTAAGAGTGACAGTTTCGGCTTCGTCTGGGCGGGCGCCCGCACGCAGCGAGCGCAGCAGGTCGACCGCTGCAGGCAGCGCAAACTGGGTCGCGCCCAAACCAGCCACAAAGTAGCCGCGTCGAATCTTGCCGCTCTCTTCCATCGCCTTGAGCACGTCGTACACTGCGCTAAAGCCGCCGGGCAGGTTCTCGCTGCCGACGCTCTCGCGCGTAAGCACGCCGTAGCGGTTGAGCAACTGCTGCGTGATTGCATGACTCCACTCGGTTGCGCTCGCGACAGCCTCACCCGATGGCAGCAGCGTCCAGCGCCCCTGGGCGCTGGGCGGCGTGGTGCGGCGGGAGCGAAAGTTATGCACCTGGTTATGCGGGCGCTTTGGATTGCGCGCCGTCGCCGCAGGCTTGTGCACGTAAGCACGCAAAGCATGGAACGTGTCGTTCGTAGCGGCGCCGCGCCAGACCAGCGACCAGAGTGCGTCGAGGGTCTCGCCGGGATAGCCGCCCCCAACCGCATCATGCAGCTGCGCAAAAAACATCGCGCCGCCCCGGCTGAGCTGCGCGACGAGCTGCTGTTCGCGTTCGCTCAGGCCCCCCGCGTCTTTTTCGACAACCGCCGGCCGGGGATTGCGCAGCGTAGGGAGCAAGTCGGAAAGATAGAGAGCGATACGGCCGTCGTGCTCACCGAGCGGATCGAGCCCACACCAGGTGACCTCACCGGCAGCGATCAGCGTATCGAGATCGCCCGGCGTGTAACGCTGCACGCGGGCTGGCAGGATCGCGCTCTCCACAAGAGAAGCAACCAGTGGCGCGCCCTGCAGTTGCTCAATCGTGTCGAGCAGTGCGTCGAGTCCGCGGCGCTTCTGCAAAACACCCTGCCAGTGCGTGCCGAGCCGCGCGAGCATCTGTTGCTCGACCGGCTCCACTTCTTTCCGCAAGCGTGCGAGCGACTTTCTGCGAATCAGCCGCAGCACCTCGGCATCGCACCACTCGCGATGGACGCCGCCCGGGCGAAAACCGCCCTCGACGACGCGTCCATCGAGCAGCAGCTGACGCAGCGCAGCCTCCGTGATCTGCGCATCGAGCCCGAAGCGCGCCTGCGCCTCGCCAAGCGTAAATGGACCGTGCGTGCGCGCATACCGGCGTAGCAGCTCCAGTGCGGGTGTCGCGACAGTGGTGAGCATCGCGCCCGGCAAGCCCGGTGGCAGCGGAATGCCGAGGGCGTCGCGGTAGCGCGCCGCATCTTCCACGGCGAGCAGCCGCTTTTCGCCGGCAACCTTCACCTCCAGCACGCGACGCGCGCGGGTGAGCCGTTCGAGTTGCGCGAACACCTCGTCTGACACGGTTCTCCGCCGTAGCTCCTCGCGCGACAGGTCGCCAAGCCGAAGCAGCAGGTCGTGCATGGCGTCCATGGAGCGCGCGTGGCTCAGCTCGCCAAGCGATTGCAGCTGCTCCTCGACCTCCGCGATTGCTTCCGGATCCAGCAGCTCGCGCAGGTCGGCATCGCCCATCAGCTCGCGCAGTTGCTCCTGATCGATCGAGAGCGCCTGCGCTCGTCGCTCCGCTAAAGGAGCATCGCCGTCATAGATGTAGTTGGCGACATAGGAGAAAAGCAACGACGATGCAAACGGCGAGGGCGTACGCGTGTCGGCAACATGGACGCGAATCTGCCGTTTCTCGACAGCGCGGAGCGTTTCGAGAAACGCGGGCATGTCAAAGACGTCGCGCATGCACTCGCGATATGCCTCTAGCAGCATGGGAAAGGACGCATAGCGCGAGGCGACCGCAAGCAGGTCGTAGGCGCGCTTGCGCTGCTGCCACAGGGGCGCTCGGCCCTGGGCGCGGCGTCGCGGCAACAGTAGCGCCCGCGCAGCACTTTCACGAAATTTGGCCGCGAACAATGCCGTCGCACCCAGCTGCCGCAGCACGTGGCCGGTCGCCTCCTCGGCATCGAGCAGCAGCATGTCAGCGTCAGGCGCCGCATCCGCTTCCGGGAAGCGCAGCACGAAGCCATCGTCGGCCCACATCGCTTCGACATCCGGGCCACCACTGGCGCGGATGCGACCCGTCACCGCCATCGCCCAAGGAGCGTGGACGCGGGAGCCAAAAGGCGTCAACACGCAAACACGCCAATCGCCCAGCTCGTCTCGAACACGCTCGACAACTATGGTCCGGTCATCCGGCACTATGCTTGTGGCGATCTCCTGGTCGGCGAGAAAACGCAGGAGGTTTTCCGCAGCCTTGAGCTCCAGGTCGTGCTCGCGAACCAGCTGCGTAAGCGCGACGTTGTGGGGCAGCGCGCGAAGCTCACGGGTCATCGCGCCGATGCGCTGGCCGAACTCGAGCGGCCGTCCGGCGTTGTCTCCATGCCAGAACGGCATCTTGCCCGGTTCGCCCGGCGCAGGCGATACCAGCACCTTGTCATGCGTGATCTCGTCGATACGCCAGGTGCTCGCACCGAGGATGAATGTATCGCCGTTACGGCTCTCGAAGACCATCTCCTCGTCGAGCTCGCCGACACGGATCGGCTTTTTCTCAGAGCCGGAAAGAAAGACGCCATACAGTCCGCGGTCCGGGATGGTGCCGCCATTCAGGATGGCCAGCCCTTTCGCACCCTGGCGTGGCGTCACAATGTTCGTCACACGATCCCAGGTAACACGCGGACGCAGCTCTGCGAATTCATCTGACGGGTACCGGCCCGCGAGCAGATCGAGGACACCCTCGAACGCGCCGCGACTGAGCTCCGCGTAAGGGGCAGCAGCGCGCACGATCGCGTAAAGCGCCTCAACGCTGAGACCCGGCGAACGCTCTTCATCGAACTCGGCTTTGAGCTTTCGAGTGCGCTTTTCGTCTGCGTCGCGCAACGCGAGCGAAGGCGGCTGCGCAACGATGGCGACCATCTGCTGCGCGAGCACATCGAGCGGATTGCGGAGGAAGCGCGTCGACTCAACCAAGCCTTCGTGCATGGCGCGCGTAACCGCGGCGCACGCGACCAGGTCAGCCCGGTACTTGGGGAAGATGATGCCCTCGCTCGCCGCGCCCACCGAGTGCCCCGCGCGCCCGATGCGCTGCATGCCGGAGGCGACCGAAGGTGGCGCTTCGATCTGGATCACCAGGTCGACTGCTCCCATATCAATGCCGAGTTCCAGCGAGGAGGTAGCGACGAGGGCCTTGATTTTGCCGGCCTTCAGCAGCTCCTCAATCTCGGAGCGCTGCGGCGCCGCGAGAGAGCCGTGGTGAGCGCGTGCGATATTCTCTTCCGCCAGCTCATTGAGCGCGCCGGCCAGCCGCTCCGCGATGCGGCGGCTATTGACGAAGATCAACGTCGAAGTACGCTCGCGCACAATCTCGAGCAGCCGCGGATGGATCGCGCTCCAGATGGAAGTGCGCTTCGGTCCCTGCGAGGCCGCGCCGCTCGGCAGCTCTTGTATCTCTCCGAGCCGGGCCATGTCCTCCACCGGAACCTCGATCTTCAGCTCGAGACGCTTCGGCTCGCTCGCATTCACGATGGTGACCGGACGGTAGCGCGCCGCTGTTTCCGTGGCTGCCGCGGTGGTTGTTGCAGATGGAAGCAGATGATCCGCGACGGGCTCGGCTTCGCTGGTCCACTCGCGCTCACTCTCTTCGCGCAGGTCTTCCGTTGCTTGAGCCGGCAACAAAGCTACCGCGGGCTCGCGCTCGCGAGGCTGCGCGCCGGCGAGGAAGTGTGCCACCTCCTCAAGCGGCCGCTGCGTGGCTGAAAGCCCGATGCGCTGCAGGGGGCGGCCGCTGTGCTCGCGGGTAATCGCCTCCAGCCGTTCGAGCGATAGCGCCATGTGCGCGCCACGCTTCGTTGGCACCAGCGCGTGAATCTCATCGATGATGACGGTCTCAACGGTCCTGAGCGAAGCGGCTGCGTCGGAGGTGAGCAGCAGGTAGAGCGACTCGGGCGTGGTGATGAGGATCTCGCCCGGACTGCGGCGAAAGCGCGCGCGATCCTTCTGCGAGGTGTCGCCGGTGCGTATGGCGATCTCCGGCAGGTGCACGGCCACCCCGCGCTGGCGCGCCATGTTGGCGATGCCGGCAAGGGGGGAGCGCAGGTTGCGCTCGACATCCACGGCCAGCGCCTTGAGCGGGCTGATGTAGATAACCCGGCACCCGCCGGCTTCGCGCTTCTTACGCTTTGTTGGAGCAGCCACAGGTGCTGCAGGAGGAACAGCTGAGGACCGGTCGCTCAGCATGATGCGATCCAGGCACCAGAGAAAGGCGGTCAGCGTTTTGCCGGTGCCCGTCGGCGCCAGGATCAGCGTGCTTTCTCCACGGGCGATTGCCGGCCAGCCCAGACGTTGCGGTGCAGTCGGCCGCTCGAAGACGGCGCGGAACCAGTCGGCCGTGACAGGATGGAAGAGCGCGAGTGCTGCGTCACCGTCCTGCGCGGCCGTACTCGCGGGCACGGGCTCGACCGCAGCTACAGTCTGAGCGCCGCCACCAGCACCGGATTGTAAGGCTGCCTTCCGCATCGCTCTCCCGCACTCAACCCGTCGTGCGAACTGGTATTGGATGCAGCAGGCCTGAACTGTGCATTTTGAAGCGGCATGATGCAGCAACAAGCGGCCGGCTTGCTGTCCGGAGTCTGCCCCGGTTAGCCTCGAGCGAGCATGCCGCCTTCCGCTCCACAGCTTGCACAACTGTATAGCCTGGCGCAGGCCGCCGCGAAGCACGCCTATGCGCCCTATTCAGGTTTTCGCGTCGGTGCCGCGCTGCTCTTTGAGGATGGATCGACCGTCACCGGCTGCAATGTCGAGAATGCCTCTTACGGCCTCAGCAGCTGTGCCGAGCGCAATGCTGTTTTCCGCGCCATCAGCGAGGGTGGCGCGGTTGCACGTATCGCGGCCATCGCTGTCGCCAACCTGAACAATGCGCCAAGCCCGCCGTGCGGCGCCTGCCGGCAGGTTCTCAGCGAGTTCATCGCGGAGAATGCTCTTGTAGTCTTCCCCGGCAGGGCCGGGCTCGCACTCGCGACCATCGCCTTCCGCGATCTGCTGCCGTACTCATTTCAGATCGAAGCTCCGCTTTGATGCACGCCGTCGACCTGATCCGAAAAACGCGGGATGGCGAGCCGCTCACGGAAGGCGAGATCGCTTTCCTGGTAGCCGGGGCTGCCTCAGGTTCTGTGCCGGAAGCACAGCTGGCTGCCTGGCTGATGGCGGTCTTCCAGCGCGGGCTTCAATCGTCGGAACTGAGCGCGCTGACCGCCGCTATGCGCTTTTCCGGCGAGGTCTTCGACGCGCGCGACAGAGGGCCGACGCCCCCGACCAACCAGCGCCGATGCACGGTCGACAAGCACTCGACTGGTGGCGTCGGCGACAAAACCTCGCTGCTGGTCGCGCCGATCGCGGCTGCGGCCGGCCTGCTCGATCCGATGATCAGCGGCCGGGCGCTCGGCCACACGGGCGGCACACTCGACAAGCTCGAGTCGATCCCCGGCTTCCGCACCGGGCTTTCTCTCGACGGGATGCGCTCCGTGCTGGCCCGCACGGGCGCCTGCCTGGTCGGTCAGACAGAAACGCTGGTGCCTGCGGACCGGGTCCTCTATGCGCTCCGCGATCGGACAGCGACGGTCGAGAGCCCGTACCTGATCTGCGCCTCAATCATGAGCAAAAAGCTCGCGGCCGGGCTCGATGCACTGGTGCTTGATATAAAGACCGGCTCGGGCGCGTTCCTGCGCAATGAGGCGCAGGCGAGGCTGCTGGCCCGGCTCATGGTCGAGACAGGCGAGCGCGCCGGCACGCGTACTGTGGCCCTGCTGACCGATATGAGCCAGCCGCTAGGCGAGTTCGCCGGCAACTGGGTAGAGGTCGCCGAAGCATGCACTCTGCTCAAAGGCGAGCGGCCGGCGCTCAGCGAAGACCTGCGCCTGCTCTCGCTCGAACTGGCCGGATGGATGCTCTATCTTGGGCACGCGGAGCAGAGCCTTGACGCCGGTCGGGAGCGCGCGAAGACGTTGCTGGCAAATGGTGCCGCCTGGGAGAGCTTTCGCGCGATCGTCGCGGCACAGGGCGGCGACCTGCGCGTGCTGGACAAGGCGGAGACGTGTCACGCGCTTGGCGCTTTGACCGTGTTCAGGGCGGCAACATCCGGATTTCTCGTCAGCCTCGACACCACCGCAATTGGCTGGGCGGTGCAGCGGCTTGGGGCCGGACGCGAGCGGGCAGGCGACGTGATCGACCCGCATGCTGGACTAAAGATACATCGCAAGCTCGGGGATTGGGTCGAGGCAGGCGAACCGCTCTTCACCCTGTTTGCCGCGGAAGAAACTCGCTTTGCCGAGCCGACTGCCTTGGTCACGAAAGCTGTGGTGATCGGAGATGAGCGGCCGGAGCCGCCCACTTTGATTGGTGAGGTACTGATGGCGACAGCGCAAGAACGGGAAGCCTTGTGCGGGGCCGGCCAATTCAAGACGGATGATGCGTAGAGTGAACAGCCATAAAGTGACCACGCCTTTCCGAGAACAGCACCAGGTGACCGTGGAGGCAGTTTTTAACCCGTATGCTGGGAGGCAATGACGCGCTTTACCGGGATCCTTGGCCTGCTCACCATGCTCCTGCTGGCGTGGCTGTTCTCTACCGACCGCCGGTCGATCCGCTGGCGCACCGTGGTCTGGGGTCTTGCGCTGCAGTTCTGCTTTGCGTTCGTTGTTTTGCGATCCAGTTCGGGCCAGCACGGGCTGGCTGCAGCAAGCGGGGTCGTGACCACTCTGCTCGGCTATGCGTTCGCGGGCTCCTCCCAGGTCTTCGGCGAGCTCGGCAAGCAGCACTCTTCGGCCGGGCTTATCTTCGCCTTCCAGGTGCTGCCGATCATCATCTTCATCTCGGCGTTCTTTTCGCTGCTGTATGCGCTCGGCATCATGCAAATTGTGATCCGCGTTTTCGCGCGGCTGATGCAGCTCACCCTGCGCGTCAGCGGCGCCGAGTCCCTCGACGTCGCTGCCTCCATCTTCATGGGCCAGACCGAGGCGCCGCTAACCATCCGGCCGTTCCTGCCTGCGATGACACGCTCGGAGCTCATGACCGTGATGACCAGTGGCATGGCCCATGTTTCCGGCGCGATCCTGGGCGCATACGTTCTGTACGGGATTGAAGCAAAGAACCTGCTCGCCTCCGTCATCATGACTGCGCCGGGAACGATCGTAATGGCGAAGATGCTGGTGCCGGAGACCGGCCGGCCCGCGACAGAGGGCGTCGTCCACATGCCGGAGGACGAGGTGCACGCGGGAGAAAACCTGCTGGCAGCACTGGCACGCGGCACCCTCGACGGCGGCCGACTGGCCTTCAATGTCGGCATCATGCTGATCTCGTTTCTCGCGCTTATCGCGATGGTCAACGGCCTTTTTGGCTGGGCGCATGGACACGCGAGTTGGTTCCCGCAATCGCTCGACTCCGTAATCGGCGCTGTATTTGCGCCGATGGCATGGCTGATCGGCATTCCCTGGCATTCGGCAACACTCGTCGGCAACCTGCTGGGCACACGCATGGTGCTCAATGAGCTGGTCGCGTATCAGCTGCTGGGTGGCGACAGGTCGCTGCTTGATCCGCGATCCTTCACCATCGCGACCTTCGCCCTATGCGGCTTCGCCAACCTGAGCTCGATCGGTATCCAGATCGGCGGCATCGGCGCGCTCGCGCCGACACGGCGCAATGAGCTGGCGCAGCTGGGCGTGCGGGCGATGCTGGCCGGAACCATGGCCAATCTTATGTCCGCCTCGATTGTGGGTCTGCTATTGAGGTAAGCACACCGGCCAAACGGTAGACTAGGGCCAACGATGTCACCGTCCGACCTTGCCGACCACGGAAAGACGCAGCAGGGCACGCAGGTAGAGGCCCATGTACAGCAGGCAGCCGCTTTTCTGCGAGAGAATCTGGGCTTGGCTGCGGCGGCGAAGATTGCGATCGTTCTTGGCTCGGGCCTGGGCGCGTTTGCCGGGCAACTCGCCAGCCCGGTGACGATCCCTTACCAGAAGATCCCGCACTTCCCTCCATCCGGCGTTGCCGGCCATGCCGGCCGGCTGGTCGCGGGTTCGCTGCTGGGCGTTCCGGTCCTCGTCCTTCAGGGTCGCGTCCACGCTTACGAAGGCCACGACGCCGGGATTATCGTTTTTGCCGTACGCACGCTTGCGGCGCTCGGCGTACGGGTGCTGATCCTCACCAACGCCGCCGGTGGCATCCGGCTGGATCTTCGGCAGGGCCAGCTGGTGCTCATCTCGGATCACATCAACCTTTCCGGGCTGAACCCGGCAGCCGGGCCCGAATTTGAAACACTGCCGCGCTTCTTCGACATGTCCGATGCCTACTCGCGCCGGCTCCGGGAGCTGGCGCACGCCGCCGCTGCCGCGCAAGGCTCTTACATCACGGAAGGCGTTTACATCAGTGTTCTTGGCCCCAGCTTTGAGACGCCCGCCGAGATACGCGCTTTCCGCGTGCTGGGTGCAGACCTAGTCGGCATGTCGACCGCGCTGGAGACCATCGCGGCCCGCCAGGCCGGCGTTGAGGTGCTGGGCATCTCGTGCGTCACAAACATGGCAGCCGGCGTCGATCCGCACCCGATCAGCCATGAGGACACGCTGAAGGCCGGCACAGCCGCAGAGCGGCAGCTGAGTACACTGCTTGCTGGCATCGTGCCGCGTGCCGCGGCCTACCTTGCCAACCCGCCGGAGCCAAACCTGCTTGAGGGTGTGCCAGTCGATGCGACGCTGGACGATCTCGGACTCGAAGCCGGAGACGCGGATTGAGCGCACCTGGCCTTGCCCAGGGTCCGCTGCTGCTCGCGATCGCAGGCGCTTCCGGGTCCGGCAAGACGACTCTGGCCGAGGAGCTCGCGCGCGAGCTGGAAGGCACACACTTCCACCTCGATCACTACTATCGCGACCTCGGCCACCTGCCGCCCGAATCGCGTGCCCAGCAGAACTTCGATCATCCCGACCAGATCGAGCATGGACTGCTGCTGGAACACCTGCGCGAGTTGGTTGCGGGTCGCAGTGTCGACCGCCCCTGCTACGACTTCGCCCGGCACACGCGGATCCCGCAGCAGACCGAACGTGTCAGCGAGCCGCATGTGCTCTTGCTCGACGGCATTTTCGCTCTACACTGGCCGGAGATCCGCGCACTCGCCTCACTTTCCGTGTATGTCGACACGCCGGATGAGCTCTGCTACGAGCGCCGCCTGCGTCGTGATGTTCGCGAGCGGGGCCGTGTCCCGGAGCAGGTAGCCGCGCACTATGCGGCGACAGTCCGGCCCATGGCCGAGCGGTTCGTGCGGCCTTCGGCACGCTGGGCAGACGTAGTGGTCGACGGCACCTCGGCTCTCGACTGGTCCATCGAACAGGTCTTGGCGGTGCTGCGTACCCGCAGGCTCCTGCCGCGGGGGGAGCGAGAAGAGCAGATTGGCTTTCCCTGAGCCACACCAGACGGGTGGGACCTTTCATTGAGCCAACAGGCGGCACTTTGACCGGTTCGCAGCGGTATCGGCCAAAGGCATCCAAGCGCGCTGACAGCAAGAACGGGAGAACCCTCTTTTGGCAAACTTTGTCATTCTGGGCGGCTACGGTGGGGTTGGGTCGGCGCTGGCACGCATACTTGTAGCGCGAGGTGACCGGTTGCTGCTCGCCGGGCGAGACACAGCACGGCTCAGCGCCTTGGCCTCTGAGCTGGGTTGCCCGCACATGCAGGCCGATGCAGGCGACGGCGCTTCCATTGAGGCCGCGATCGCCGGGGGCGCGCAACAGTTCGGGCAGCTCGATGGAGTCGCCAACTGCTTCGGCTCGTTGTTGCTCAAGCCGGGCCATGTGACCTCGGACGCTGAGTTCGACGGCGTGCTGACCGCGAATCTCAGAAGCAGCTTCGCCGCCATGCGGGGCGCAGCAAAATCGATCCCCGGGGCGGGCAGTGTGGTGCTGGTCTCGAGCGCGGCGGCCCGAATCGGCCTGGTCAACCACGAAGCAATCGCCGCAGCCAAAGCAGGCGTGCAGGGTCTGGCGCTCGCGGCAGCCGCTACCTACGCCAAACGCGGGCTACGCTTCAACTGCGTAGCTCCGGGGCTGACAGACACTCCGCTTACTGCGCGAATCGTCAACTCCGAAACTTCGGCGAAGGCGTCCTTGAACATGCATGCGCTCGGCCGCTTTGGTCAGCCAGAAGATGTTGCTGCTGCCATTGCATTCCTGCTCGACCCTGCGCAGAGCTGGATCACGGGGCAGGTGCTCGGTGTTGACGGCGGCCTGGGTTCCGTTTGGAGCCGTGGCAATGCTTGAAGTCGGCACTGGATGCTGCTTTAACCAAGCAGACCAGCGGCATCTCAACCGCAAGAGGAACCGCTCACGATGAAGCTGATCGCACTCGAAGAACACTTCACTACCCCTGCTATCGCCGCCACCTGGGCGGCACTGCCCGCTGACCTGCAAGACCCTGTCACCTCGATGGCGGATGGTGGCGAGATTGGAAGCCGCCTGCAGGACCTAGGGGAGCAGCGTCTCCGACAGATGGACGACTGCGGCGTTGACGTCCAGGTGCTGTCGCTCACCACGCCCGGCGCGCAGCCGTTTGAGCCGTCCGAGGCCCGCGAGATTGCCCGGACCGCCAACAACCTCCTAGCCGAAGCGGTGAAGCGGTATCCCGACCGCTTCGATGCATTTGCCACCTTACCCACACCCGACCCTGCGGCCTCCGCCGACGAGCTCGATCGCTGCGTTTCAGAGTTCGGCTTCAAAGGGGCGTTACTGAGTCCGCGTACCCGCGATCGTTCGCTCGACCAACCGGAGTACCTGCCGCTGCTCGAGCGCGCCGCTCGGCTCAAAGTGCCGCTGCAGCTCCATCCGCAGTCGCCGGCCCCGGCCGTTCGCGAAGTGTACTACTCCGGTTTCGACAAGCTGACCGACACGATGTTTGCCGGGCCTGGCTTCGGCTGGCATGCGGACACGGGCCTCTACGCACTGCGCCTGATCTTTTCCGGTGTCTTCGACCGACTGCCGGACCTCCAAATCATCCTGGGACACTGGGGCGAGGTGGTGCTGTTCTACCTGGACCGCATCGACAGCATGGGTCGCGTCGCCAAACACCTGGCAAAGCCTATCTCCGAGTACTTCCGCAGTAACTTCTATGTCGCGGGCAGCGGCATTCTGAGCCAGCGCTACCTCCTCCAGTCCATCGATCTGCTGGGAATCGATCGCATCGTCTACTCGACCGACTACCCCTACCGCTTCGCCCCGGGCGGCGAGGCAAGGCGTTTCCTGATGGAGGCGCCGATCGAGGATGAAGCCAAGCGCAAAATTGCGCATGGGAACTGGGAGCGCCTGACGGGCAGATAAGGGGCAGGAAAACCGCCTGCGCGGCTTCCCTTCTCCTCTGACACACTTACTGGCCGGCAATCGCCAGTGTGGCGTTCCCGCGAAGACAAGCCACGTCATAGCGAGTGCCGCGCCGGGTTTCATCAGGAGAAAGGAACTGGCAGCCAGTTCGTGGCGGGTTCGGCCCCGCACAGCCATCCCGATGGTCGAGAACGAGTGTCTACGCAAACTCCTCCAGCTGCCGGGTCATCCTTCGCGAAACGAAGCGTAATCGAAGGATCTGCCCTTCTCCGCGTGCGATCCCGACCAACGGAGGGCCACCTCGCTCGCATAGCAGGCTCCAAGTACACATGCCACGAACTAGTCACCGGCCGCGCAGGCGGGTCTCGCTTAGGGCTTGCTCGTGGGCGCTCCGGCTCCACTCTTCCCTTCGTGCTCATGCTCATCCGGAACCGGGTCCGCGCTCTTCTGCCAGGCGGCGTAGATCAAATCGCGCAGCATGGAGGCACCGGCGGCCAGCCGCTCCGAGGCGAACTGCTTGCCCGCCGGGGTGCCAGCCCCGGTAAATGCGCCTTGTTTGTCGAGCGCATACGTCTGCTCGGTTAGCGAAGCAGAGTGCCGCAGGTAGGCCAGGTAATCGGCCCATTCGTCACCAATCGGCCGCGTGGGCGCAATCAACGGCTTCACGTCACCAGGCTTGATATTCGCCGCTACAAAGACAGTCTCGAACTGAGCATGAATATGGTGCTCCGTGGTGTAGCCATGCGGGTTGGTCGGCTCAACCCAGCCGTTATAGTCGCGGCTCACGTGGAGCGGCTGCGAGCCATCGCCTACATAGTGGCCGAGCCAGCCCACGTAGAAGAGCACAGCGGCTTCTTCCGGCTTCGTGTCCTGGTGCGCGGCCAGCGCCTCACGGTAGTCACGAAAGCCTGCCTTCAGCCGCTCCCAGATCTCCTCGGTCTGGCAGGGCTGCATGCCCACCTTTTCCGGCGTTTCCAGCGCAGCCTGGTCGGGATGCGTGGCGCGGTACTGGCTCAGTTCTTCAATGAACTCGTAACGGCGACGTGGCAGCGGGCCTATCACGTCCGCGTACTCAAGATCGATGAAGTGATCCGGCGCCTGGGTGGCGCTCAACTCGGGCTCAGCAGGCGAGCGCCAGCGATCGGGCTCAGGTCCTAGATACTCGATCTCGTCGAGCGCCGTCGCACTGGTTAGGAAGCCCGGAGCGTCCGACGGTAAACTCTGCGCAGCTAGACGGTTGATCATGCGGTGCCCATCAGAGCCCCAGCCGAAACAGGCGGGAACGGCACAGGCCGGGAGAAGTACAAGCAGCGCGAGGGCGCGAAGCGCGGGTCGTCGTGTCATTTGCTGCAGAGTATAGCGATCCCACCTTGGGCTTCCGTAAACGGCTCAACTTTGCAGCCCGCGCTTTCGTCCAAGTGAGTGCCATGCACGCCAAACCATGTCTCACTGTTTCCCTGCTGTTGTGCGCTCTGCCAGTTGCTGCGCAAACAACGCCGTCCACGCCCGCTGCGTCCGCAACCCAGGCGGCGCCCCAGGCTGCTCCGGGCGGCTCGCAGACCACGCTCTCGGTCAACGCCCGACTGGTGACCCTGCCCGTGGTCGTCCGCGACAAAAAGGACAAGATCGTCTCCGGTCTGACCAAGGACGACTTCATCCTGACGGAAGACGGACGGCCGGAAACGATCCGCTACTTCAATCTCGACACCAACCTGCCGCTCACGCTCGCCCTGAACGTAGACACCAGCGGCAGCATGCGGGACGCGCTCGACACAGAACGGACGGCCAGCCAGAGCTTTCTTGACGGGATGATCACGCGCCCGGAGGACCGGGCCGCGGTGCTGCACTTTGACCGCGAGGTCGAGCTTCTGCAGGACGTGACAGCTTCGAAACCGAAGCTGAACGAGGCTCTGAACCAGCTTGGGCCGACACCTGCACCTTCGGACAGCGGCAGCTCCGGCGACAACGGAAACAGCGGCGGCCGGCGCCATGGCGGCACGCAGTTGTACGACTCGATCTATCTTTCGGCTTCGGACGTTCTGACCAAGCAGACTGGACGGAAGGCGATCATCGTGCTGAGTGACGGCGAGGATCGGGGGAGCAGGGAGTCGCTGCAGTCCTCGATCGAAGCGGCGCAGAAGGCTGAGGCCGAGGTGTACACGATCTACTTCAAGGGTGAGGGCGACAGCGCCAACAACGGCTACAACCCCAACCAGGGTGGCGGCCGGCGAGGCGGAGGTATCGGTTTTCCGGGAGGCGGCTACCCGGGCGGGGGCGGTGGGTACCCCGGCGGAGGTCGTCGCGGCGGCCAGCAGCCGACAGGCGAGCCTCATGTGGATGGCAAGAAGATCATGCAGCAGATCGCCGACGAGACCGGCGGCCGCTTTTTCGAAGCCAAGAAGAAGGAGAACTTCGACGCAATCTACAAGGAGATCGCGGATGAGCTACGGCAGCAGTACATGCTCGGCTATACGCCGGACGCTGCAAGCGAAGCTGACGGCTTCCACCGCGTCTCGCTGACGACGAAGAAGAAAGATCTATACGTGCAGACGCGCGCCGGGTACTACGGACGCGGAACAACCGCTTCAACGAATGCCAGGTCGAGCGGCAACTAGGCAAACCACTCGGGCAAGAATAAGGTTCACGAAAGCACGCGTCAGCCTGAGCTACAAGGCTATGCCCCAGGAGCAAAGAACCTGCTGTTCCGCTCGCCAAGCGAGAAGGCAGATCTTTCGTCGCTCAGCTCTTCAGCATCTCGCTCGTAGTCGTTGGCCGGCGTGTCAGCTGGCTCGACCGACCTTTATCGGCCCGCGAACCATCGATGCGTACGCAAGAGCGCCCAGTAGCGTAACAGCGGAGCAGAGCGTCAGCGCGAGATGAAATGAGTGTGTCGCGTCGAGCAGCGCTCCGGTGATCCAGGGCGCGGCAGAGGCGACCAGAAACGAGCCACAGTTCTGGATTGACGCGACCGTGCCGACGCGGCCGGCTGGGGCGGCAAACTGCACGACACCCCAGGCGGCCGTACCTGCAATGTGGACAAAAAATAGTGCGCCGCCGATCAGGAGCACTGCTCCGAGCGTCGATGCCGCGCTCGCGACCAGGAAGGTGAAGCCTGCAGAAAGCACCATGCCGCCCAGAATGAGCCATCGGCGGCAGCCGAGCGGATCGCGGCCTCGCCTCACCAGGGCGTCGGCGACCAAGCCGCTCGAGAACATGCCGCATGCGCCAAGCAGAAATGGCAGCGCTGCGAGCCAGCCAGTGCGGGCGACCGAGACGTGGCGGGCGGACTCCAGATAGCCAGGCAGCCACGCCAGATAGAGCCAGGCCGTGTAGTTGATGCCGGAGAATCCGAGCAGCATGCCCCACATCACCGGGCTGCGCAAAAGCGCCGTCCAGCCTTCGCGCAGGGCTGGCTCGCCCGGATTCGCCTGTCCAGCTGATGGGACGTGCGGTTGCGGATCGCGAAAGAGCGGGAACCAGGCCAGCGCGACGAGAACGCCCAGCCCGCCAATCAGGGCAAACATCGCCCGCCAGCCGGAGTGCAGCATCAGGATGGTCAGCACCGGTGGGGCGACCGCCTGACCGAGCATGGTGGAGGAGTTCAACAGACCGGTGGGCCAGCCACGCTCTTCCTGCGAAAACCAGCCCTCGATGGTCTGCACCCCTGCAGGGAAAAACGGCGCTTCCCCAAAGCCAAGCACCAGCCGCAGCGGCACAAACTGCGCGAAGCTGCGTACCAGTGCAGTTGCGGCCTGAGCAAGCGACCAGACCAGCAGCCCAGTGCCAAGCAGCACACGCGCTCCAAAACGGTCCAGCAGACCCCCGACCGGCAACTGCGCCAGGCCGTAAGCGGCCGAAAAAAGAGACAAGAGCGCGCCCATCTGGCTGCCGGAGAGGTGCAGATCTGCGCGGATGGAGCCGTTCGCAATGGAGAGTGAGCCGCGATCGAGGAAGTTGACCAACCCGGCCGAGAACAGCAGCGCGAGCACAGTGCGCTGCATGCGGCGGCGCAAATCAGGTACGAGGGAGGAGGGTGTTAGCACGGCATCCAAATGTTAAAGAAAGCCTCGCCATCCCGCTGTAAAATGGAACTTCCATGCCGACGAAAAAAGAACTTCTGACTACACCCATCCAGCACATTGACATCAAGCAGCACGATGTCGTGGCGCTCGTTGATGCCATGAGCTCCATGGCTTTCAGCTCGCGTGACCTCGCCCGCGCAGCTCAAATCTACGAGCGCATGCTGCGCGACCGCGAATGCGGCGTTATCCTTTGCTTGGCCGGCTCGCTGATCTCATCCGGACTTAAACAGGTCTTTGTCGACCTGATTCGTAACAAGATGGTAGACGCCATCGTTTCGACTGGCGCCAACATTGTTGACCAGGATTTCTTCGAGGCGCTTGGCTTCAAGCACTGGATCGCAGACGAGCTCTACAAGCAGGGTACCGAGGATGCGACACTGCGCGAGCTGATGATTGATCGCATCTATGACACGCTGATCGATGAGGAAGAACTGCGCATCTGCGACGAGATTACCGGCAGGATCGCCGACTCGCTCGACCCCCGTCCGTATAGCTCGCGCGAGTTCATCCGCGAGATGGGTGCATACCTGGAGCGCGAGGGCAAGACCCCGGTGCATGGCGGCGTGGACTCGATCGTCTACGCGGCTTACGAAATGGACGTGCCGATCTTTGTGCCGGCCTTCTCTGACTGCTCCGCCGGCTTTGGGCTCGTCGCCCACCAGCATGCACGTCAGGGCAAGCCCATGGTGTCGCTTGATTCGGCAAAGGATTTCTACGAGATCACACAGCTGAAGATTGCTAATCCGACGACCGGCCTCTTCATGATTGGCGGCGGCGTACCGAAGAACTTCGCGCAGGACATCGTGGTCGCAGCCGACGTCCTCGGGATGGACGCCCCCATGCACAAATACGCGGTGCAGATCACGGTCGCCGACGTCCGGGACGGCGCGCTCTCATCCTCCACGCTGAAGGAGGCCAGCTCTTGGGGCAAGGTTGACACGACCTTCGAGCAGATGGTCTTCTCCGAAGCCACACTTGCTGTTCCTTTGATCGCCGGTTACGCCTATCACAAGCAGGCTTACAAGGCCCGCGAGGGCAAGCAGTTTGCTCGCGTGTTCGATCCAGTAACTGCTTAGCTGTCAGCTAAAAGGATGCTCCTCGAAACGCAAAAACCTCCCATCTTTGTGGGAGGTTTTTGCATGTAGAAAAAGTTGCGGTCCGGAATAAATTCTCTCTAGCCAAATGTCTTCTTTTCGGACTATTGTTTGTCTCTATTCCGACGGGCCCGTCAGAGCCTACACGCTCGGACCGGAAACGGGAACAAGCAACTGCAAGGGAGTACAGGAAGTGTCACTCTTTCTCCAGGTTTACGGTGGCTGTGGCATTGCCACCCTCATCGGCTTTCTCGCACTCTGCCAAAGCTCCGCTTCACGAGCACGGCACGCGCAGCCCCATCGCCCGGGTCAGGTCACCGGCGAGCAGTCCATTCCACACTAGACCCCACGTTCGAACTTTTATGATGGAGGCCCTCCAAAGTCTTGGGTACTCTCATAAAGCCGCCGAAAGGCGGCTTTCTTTCGTCTAGGGCGCTTTCCTCTTTGGCGGCCAATGCCTCAGAAGATGTGGTTCTCTTCCTCGTACGATGGGTGCAGTCCCGGGGCATGGCTGGCAGCCGATCGGGTCGCCTGACTGAGCTTGGCTACAGTTTGCCAGTTATCCAGGCGTGTCCGGTCAGGAACAAAGGGCGGCAGATCCATCGAAAGATGCCGCCGCAGGCACTCGACGTAGGGCTCGTAGAGCGCCCGCATCTCGTTCAGACGCGCAAATGAGCCGGGGTCCTGGGCCACGCGGGTACCGGCCTGGCAAAGAAGGTCGTGCAGGTGTCGAAAGTCGGCTGGAGGGAGCCGATCTGTCTTCGGCGGGGCCGGCCGGAGATTAAAAACCTGTGAAAGATCGACCACTGCATGCCGGGCCATGGCGAACGTCAGCTGCGCCTGTCGGCCCGGCTTATCTTGCACCGTGGCGACCATCAGTGCGCAGGTGTCGAGCACGGCGCAAAGCGCACTAAGCCAGCTTTGGTTCGTGTGCTGCGAGCGGAAGTAGCACAGCAGTGGGTAGGAGATGTGACTCTCGAGCAGCTCCGCCGCCCAGCGCTCCCACTCCTCCAGCAGCACGGTCAGCGCGCCTGTCCCACCCTCGAAGGCATGGCGGCGCATCAGCTCCGCAGCCGAGGGCGGAGAGCCGGCGCGGGCATCCAGCAGCGAGATGTTGACCTCGCGGCGCGAAAACGCTCCATAGAGCACTGGAAAGTAGCCGATAACGACAGCAACAAAGCCGAGTCCCAGACCCGCTTCCACCACCAGCAGCTCACGCACGAGCCGAGAACGCGGAACCACATCGCCCAGACCCAGGGTAAAGAGAGTGGTGCCGCTTACATATATGTCGGACCGCAATCCAGCCTTCGGGTCAAGCGGATCAGCTAGCGGCGAGCCGGCGCCATAGAAGCACAGCCCGAAGCCGACGACCAGGAACAACGCCCAGAGCGCGATCAGCAGGACCAGCGACAAAGGTCCAAAAACCGACAGCATCGTTTCGCGGCTGCGTGGCCGACGAACAAAGCTGGCAGCCCAGCACCAGGGTTTCCAGGTCGCGAGGTAGAACATACGCGTAAGCCGGTAGCGCCCGCTGGCACGACGCGGCATGATGACCGTCTCGAACGCGTCGAGCAGAACGAGCAGGATCGAGAGTACTCCGGCGATACCGGCAAGAACGTGCATAGCTCCAGAGCAGCAGGCAAGCGGCGGACGCGTCAAGCACAATCGCCCTACACTGGTGAGAGCGCACGAGGGAAACGATGACAGAGCTGGGCCGTTGGCTGGCCGGTTTGGGATTTATGCTCCTGCTTGTCGGCGGCTTGCTGGTGCTGGCAGGTCGGTTTGGTCTGCCTCTGGGCCGTCTGCCAGGAGACTTACACTGGCGCGGTCGACACACGGAGGTCTTCGCCCCACTGGGAACGTCGCTGCTGTTGAGCGTGCTGCTGACGCTCGTGCTCGCCATTGTGCATCGGCTTCGCCGTTAGAGCAGCTTTTCAGGCTCCTGAGACGAGCATCCCTCTCCGTCAGCGATTCACGATATTCTACCGCGGCAGTAGACTTGGAAGCGTGAGCGCCCCGGATCGAGCGACATCCACGCCCTCTGGCCGGCGGCCGCTGCCTGGCTCCCCTGCGCACGA
This sequence comes from uncultured Acidobacteriaceae bacterium, assembly GCA_964245435.1. Taxonomy (GTDB): domain Bacteria; phylum Acidobacteriota; class Terriglobia; order Terriglobales; family Acidobacteriaceae; genus EB88. The sequence continues at coordinate 257,400 of CAXTMF010000003.1, read as the reverse complement.
GACGTCTCCGGAGAGCAATGCAGGGCAGCTCGGCCTGCTGTTTGAACCGGCTACTCCCGCAGTCGCTCCGCAGGAGCAGCCGCGAAAGTCGTCCGCTCCTGCCCAGCCGGCAGCTGCCATCCCGTCACCGGCTCGCAGGCGTGCCGCACAGCGTGCGGACACCCTGCCGGCCTGGGCTCGCGCCGCCATGCCGGCGAAGCCTGAGCCCGAGCCTCTGGAAACGGAACCCTCTGCCGAACCCACGCGCCGGGTCTGGCGGGTCGCTGAGCTGGTCGGCGAGGTACGCGGACATATTGAAGGCGCCTACCCGGACCTATGGGTACGGGGCGAGATCTCCAACCTGCGTGTGGCGCCTTCCGGCCACCTCTACTTCACGCTGAAGGACGGTGAGGCTTCCCTGCCAGCCGTCCTGTTTCGTCGGCAGGCGCTGCTGCTGCGGTTTCGCCCCGAAGACGGCCTGGAGGTGCTACTGCGCGGGCATGTTTCTGTGTATGAACAGCGCGGCCAGATGCAGCTCATCGCCGAGTACCTCGAGCCGGTCGGCGCCGGCTCGCTGCAACTCGCCTTTGAGCAGCTGAAACGCAGGCTGGAAGCGGAAGGGCTGTTTGCGATGGACCGCAAGCGCCCGCTTCCCGCGTTTCCCCACTGCGTCGGTGTTGTGACCTCGCCCGCTGGAGCCGTCATTCGGGACTTTCTCAACGTTGCCGGGCGCCGCCATGCCGCGCTCGATGTACTCCTTTATCCGGCAACCGTGCAGGGCGAGACAGCCGCCGCCGAGGTCGCCGCCGGCATCGCCTGGTTCAACCGGAGACGAAACGTAGACGTGATCGTCATTGCCCGGGGCGGCGGCTCGCTCGAAGATCTGGCTCCATTTAATAGTGAAGTCGTTGCGCGGGCGATCGCGGCATCAGACCTGCCTGTCGTTTCGGCCGTCGGCCATGAAACAGATTTCACGATCGCCGACTTCGTTGCTGACCTGCGCGCTCCCACACCTTCCGCTGCGGCAGAGCTGATTACAGCAGCGCAGCACCGGATCGAAGAGCACGTGCAAGCCCTGGAAGCACGGCTCGGCCGGGCCGTCCGCTACAGCTTCTCGCTCGCTCGCCACCGCTTCACCGCGCTCGAGGCGGAGCGCAGCTTCGGCCGGGTGAGCAATGGACTGCGTCGCCGGGAGCAGCGGATAGATGAGCAGCGTTTCCGGCTGGAGCGTGCCGGGACGGCTCTTCTTCGCGCAGCTTCTGACCGAGCATCGCAGGCACATGCCACCTTGCTGCGCCAGGATGCAAGGCAGAGGCTGCGCGTGATACACGAGCGCCTCTCAAGCCTACAGGCGCGGCTGCAAAGCGCTGCCCTGCAGCAGCTTGGCCTCGCGCGCCGGCAGCATGCGCCCGGCGAGCGAGCCCTGTTGCGCTATGACGGCCTTGCACCACTTCTACATGCGCATACAAACATCGCCGGGCTGCGCGAACGTCTGCTTCGTTCGAGCGAGGCACGGGTGGAGCGGGCAAAACATCAGCACCAGGCAGCTGCAAGAGCTTTAGCCTCGCTTTCGCCGCTGGCTGTGCTGGGCCGCGGTTATGCGCTTGTTTTCGCGGCGAACGGCACACTCATCAAGCAGGCCCAAACCGCCCAAGCCGGTGACGCGGTACGGCTGCTGCTGGCAGACGGCGCATTATCGGCGACGATTACAGGCAGGGCAACAGCCATAGAGGACACTGCATGAGAAAGCTTTTCGGCACCGACGGCATTCGGGCCATCGCGGGTCAGGCGCCACTCGATCCCACTACGATTTTCGCCGTAGGTGAAGCACTGGCGCACACCCTGAAAGCACAGCACCCAATACCCCGCGTGCTGCTTGGCATGGACACGCGGGAGAGCGGGCCGTGGATTGCGCGTCTGCTGCACGCAGGCCTTGCGGAGGGCGGGGCTACCCTCGCGAACGCGGGCGTCATCACCACACCTGCCGTTGCCTATCTCGCGCGCAAGTTCGGCTTTGCCGCAGGTATTGTCATCTCGGCATCGCACAATCCGTGGACTGACAACGGCATCAAGATCTTTGCCGGGGACGGTTACAAACTGCCCGACACACAGGAACTCGCCATTGAGGACGAGATCTTCCTGAGGCTAGCCGGAGGCCCTGCCGCAACAGAGCGGGAGCTGCCGGATGTGGATCCGGTTTACAGGCACGACTACGAAGCCTTTCTTCGCGCCGCCGTGCCGAATCTCGCAAGCGGCGACGGCCTCGCTGGAATGAAGATCGTGCTCGACTGCGCGAATGGCGCGGCATCCTCGATTGCGCCCGAGCTGTTCGCCACTCTGAACGGACAGGTCGAGTTGACCCACGCAGCGCCGGACGGCCGCAACATCAATGAGCATTGTGGTGCGCTGCACCCCGAGACCGTGGCGAAGGAGACGCAGCAGCTCGGCGCCGAACTCGGCATCACGGTCGATGGCGACGCCGACCGCTCGCTGTTCGCAGACGGGCATGGCCGGGTGGTGAACGGCGATGCCATCCTGCTGCTAGCCGCGCGTGCGTTACAGGCTGAAGGTCGGCTCACCGGCAATCTGGTCGTCGCAACCACCATGTCCAACATGGGGCTCGAAGCGGCGCTCCGCAACGATGGCATCCGCATGCTGCGTGCGCCGGTCGGCGATAAATATGTGCTGGAGATGATGCAGGCCCACGGTGCCGCTCTGGGCGGCGAACAGTCCGGGCACATCCTGTTTCCGCACCTCGCTACCACCGGGGATGGCCTGCTCACCTCGCTCGTGATCCTCGATATTCTCAAGCGCTCCGGCAGGCGCGTGGAGGAGATGGTCTCGGACCTGAAAACCTATCCGCAGGTCATCGTAAATGTCCGCGTTCGGGAGAAGAAGCCGCTCTCGGAGTTTGCAACCGTCGCGGCGGCTATTGCTAACGCTGAACGCACGATCGCCGAGAACGGCCGCGTGGTGATCCGCTACTCCGGGACTGAAGCGCTCGCACGCGTGATGGTGGAGGCAGCATCCGAGACGCTGATGCGGGAGCACGCGGAGCGTATCGCGGATGCGATTCGCGAGGAACTGGGAGCGTAAGGCAGCTGCACTCGCCCGCGACTTACTGGTCGAGCTGCTCCCAAAGCCACTGCAGGTCAAGGTAGATGGAAGAGTCAACCGCCTCGAGGCGAGTGGTGTGCTTCAGCTGCCACGCACCATTCTCCCAGACCTCTGCCGTACGAGCCTTCTCATCGAGCAGCCAGACGTTTCGCACTCCCATCGAACTCAGATCGGCTGCGCGCTGCTTGAGCTCCTGATACGTATCGGTCGGTGAGAGCACCTCAATCGCAATCAGCGGCGGCCGATCCAGCTCTCGCCTCTGGTAGTTCTCGGCTGCAATCACGACGACATCGGGCAGACGCACGTGCTCGGTGCTCACTCGGGTCCGCGTCTCGACCGCGCAGCGGATCTTCCACTCCTGGTAATGCTGTAGAAACCAAGCAAAGATCAGGCCCTGCGTCTCACCGTGCACGAAATCAACCACCGGCTTCTCCCTCAGTTCCCCGTCGAGGTACTCGACATCCGGTCGGTAGTCGGTGCGCAGGTACTCGTCGATCGAAACTCTGGATACTTTCGCCGCTGTCGCCATGGAACACCCTCAGCAAACCCAGTTTAGCCCGTTCACCTTTTAAAGATCGCGCCAGTTCAACCCCAGCTCTGCATCCGCGATGATCGGCACACTCAGCTCGATCACGTTCTCCATTTCATGCTTCACCATCGCGCGCAGCTCCTCGGCTTCATGCTCCGGCACATCGAAGAGAAGCTCGTCATGTACCTGCAGCGTCATGCGCGCCTGGCGCTTCTCGTCCATCAAGCGCTTGTCGATACGGATCATCGCGACTTTGATCAGGTCAGCCGCTGTTCCCTGCAGAGGTGTGTTGACGGCCGTGCGCTCGGCAAAGCCGCGCAGATTGGCGTTGCGGCTCTGGATATCCGGTATCGGCCGGGAGCGCCCGAACAATGTCCGCACCCGCTGTTCAGCCCGCGTTTCTGCAAGCACGCGGTCGATATAGGCGCGTACGCCGGCGTAGCGCTCGAAATAGCGGTCGATGTACAAGCGCGCTTCCTTCTGATCGATCCCGAGGTTCGCGGCGAGACCGAATGGAGAGATGCCATACACGATGCCGAAGTTGACTGCCTTCGCGCGGTTACGGGTCTCCTTGTCCATCGCCTCGGGCGCGACGCCAAACACCTCGCTTGCGGTGAGCGTATGGATATCCTGCCCGGTGCGGTAGGCCTGCACGAGCAGCGGATCTCCGGAAAAGTGAGCCATGAGCCGTAGCTCGATTTGCGAGTAATCGGCCGAGAGCAGCAGGTGCCCGGGCGACGCGATAAACGCCGCACGGATCTCGCGGCCCAGCTCGGTCTTGATCGGGATGTTCTGCAGGTTCGGGTTGGTCGAGGAGAGCCGGCCAGTCGCAGTGCCCACCTGGTTGAACGTGGTATGGACGCGGCTTTCGCTGTCGGCGAGTAGCGGGAGAGAATCCACGTAGTTGGACTTGAGCTTGGCCAGCTGCCGGTACTCGAGCACGAGCCGCGGCACCGCGTTGATCTCCGCCAACTCCTCGAGGATGTCCTGCGCGGTCGAGATAACCTTGCCCTTGCCGTACTTGAGCGGCTTCGGCAGCTCCATTTTGTTGAAGAGCACGTCGCCAAGCTGCTTTGGCGAGTTGATGTTGAAACGGTGCCCCGATTGCGCGTACACCTCTTCGCTCACGCGCGTCATCTCGCTCGTCAGCTTCGCATCCATGTCGCGAAGTACCGTGAGATCCACGCGAACGCCCGCCTGCTCCATGCGCAGCAGTACAGGCACAAGCGGGAGGTCGATCGTCTCGTAGACATTCTTCAGGTCCGCGCCCTCAATGTCGTCACGCAGCACGGGCGCCAGCGTGTGGATCGCATGCGCCGCCTCCGGCAGCGTCTCTTCAGCCTGCTCCTGCAACGGTCGATTGCTAAACCGTGCTGCAACATCGGAGAGCCTATGCGTCGAGTGCGTCGGGTTCACTAGGTAGGAGAACAGCATCAGGTCTTCGTGTGCTCCACGCAGCACAACGCCGTGCGCGGCGAGCTCGCGTGTGGCGCCTTTCAGGTCGTGCACCTGCTTCGGTATGGCCGCGTCTTCGATCAAGGCGCGTATTGCCTCAGCCTCGATCAGCAGCGCACCCTTGTCTTCGCATGCGACGCCGACACGATAGGACGGGAGCGCAGCAGCAGCCGGCTCTTCCGTGACCGGAGTAGTAATTGAGAAGTCGAGCAGCATGGTCCGGAGCTCAGGCTCGCGTTCCTCGGCGGCCTCGGTCTCTTTCTCGCTGACCTGCTCGGCTACCTGCTCGAGCTCACTCGCCGGCACCGCCAGGGCGAATCCGCTTTTCCGTGCGCTTGCGATAAACGCTTTTACCTGCTTGGCCGTGGGCTCGAGCGTGTACTCGACCGGCACAGCCGGCGCTTCGGGAGCGAGCTCTTTGAGCAGCGTCGTAAACTCCAGCTCCGAGAACAGCGCGCGGCAGGCCGCCAGGTCCGGCGTAGTCGTGCGCATGCGCTCCAGCTCCAGATCCACCGGCACCTCGGTGTGGATCGTGACGAGCTCCTTCGAGAGCAGCACCGCGTCCCGGTTGTTCTGTAACGACTCCCGCTGGCGTTTGCCTTTCACTTCGCCCGCGCGGTCGAGCGCGGCTTCTACTGAGCCGAACTGCTGAATCAGCTCGACCGAGCCTTTGTCGCCGATACCCGGCGCACCCGGGATGTTGTCGATCGAGTCGCCTCGGAGTGCCATCACATCCACAACACGCTCGGGTGGCACGCCAAGCGTCTCTTCGACCTTCGCGCGATCAAGGATGAGATTATCCTTCATCGGGTTAAGCACTTTCACATGTTCGTTGACGAGCTGCAGCATGTCCTTGTCGCTTGAAACGATATATGCCGGAATGCCGTCGGCCGCAGCCTTTGCGGTCAGTGTCCCAATCACGTCGTCGGCTTCAAAACCCTCGTGCTGCAGGATCGGGATGTGGAAGGCCTCCAGCGCGCGCCGGATATATGGCAGCTGCTGTGCGAGGTCGGGCGGCATCGCCTCGCGATTGGCCTTGTAGCCGCCATAATCCACTTCGTCGAACTGCTGCGTCTTCAGGTTCCACTTGCGGATCGTCTTCATAGTGCTGGCGCGCTCGTCGCGAAAGACAGGCGAGCTTACATCGAAGACAGCCGCGAAGTACTCCGGCTCAAAGTCACGCCGCAGCTTGTTGATCATGTTGACGAAGACATAGGTCGCCGCCGTGGGCACACCGGTTCGCGTGGACATGGGCCGCTGCCGCTGCATCACGTGGTACGCGCGAAAGATAAACGACATCGCGTCGAGCAGGAAGATAGGTCGTGGCGTGGCTTGGCTCGAGGTGCTCATCGAGCACAAGTCTATCGCCTGCCGGGCAGCGTCAGATAGACCGGCTGCGCCGGATCAGCCCAGAAACATGCAGTCGCCGTAGGAGAAGAAACGGTAGCGAGACGCCACAGCGTGCCGGTAGGCGGCGAGCACCGGCGCGACCCCGGAAAAGGCGCAGACCAGCATCAGCAGTGTACTTTGCGGCAGGTGCAGGTTGGTGAGCAGCCCGCCCACTATGCGGAACGGGAAACCAGGCGAGATGAAGATCTCTGTCGTGCCGGAGTGCGCGGTGAGTGGCTGGCCCTCCGCAGCGCGAGCGCAATGCTCCAGCGTGCGCACGGTCGTTGTTCCCACGGCAACAACGCGGCGACCCTCAGCCAGCGCGCGATTCACGGCGTCTGCCGTCGCAGCAGGCAGCGTGTACCGTTCCCTGTGGAGCCTGACCTCGCGGACCCGCTCGACGCGTACCGGCTGAAAGGTTCCAAGACCGACGTGCAGCGTCACTGGGGCGATCTCGACCCCACGACCGCGAACAGCATCCAGGATCTGCGGAGTGAAGTGCAGACCCGCCGTAGGCGCCGCCACCGACCCGCGTTGCCCGGCGTAAACCGTCTGGTAGCGATCGCGGTCCTCCGGCGTGCTCCGGCTTGCCTCCCGGTGAATGTAGGGCGGTAGCGGCATCTGTCCGAGCGCTTCGAGAACGGCGAAGAAGTCCGGCGCGGGGGCAAAGCGGATTGTTCGCTCGCCAAACTCCCGGTACTTCACGACCTCCGCCTCCAGCATCGGCGAGCCCTCCGGCGGGAACAGGAGCCGCTCGCCGACCCGCACCTTACGCCCTGGCCTCACGAGCACGTTCCACTCGCCAGGCGCGATCTCTTCGATCAGCAACACTTCGATGCGAGCCGGCGCGTGGCCGGATTGCAGGCTACCGCTTGCGCGCCTCGCAAACAGCCGCGCCGGCAGCACCCGCGTGTCGTTCAGCACCAGCAGATCGCCAAGCCTCAACAGCGAGGGCAAATCGGTAAACTGCCGGTCTACGAGCGCACCAGTCGCTCGCTTCACTACCAGCATGCGGCTCGCGGAACGCTCCGCAGCAGGCTCCTGGGCGATCAGTTCAGGCGGCAAAGCGTAATCGTAAGCACTTACGAGCTCGGGCGCGCCGGTGCTGGGCGTGTGCAGTTCGTTCAGGCTTGCCTCTTCAGCAATCGGCTTGTCCCTCAAGCCTCAGTGTAGCCGCGCGCGAGCCAGGCGAGCGCCTGCGCTCGGGCGCGCTCCAGTGCTGCATCCAGCGCCTCTCGTGTCCGCTCCAGCTCCGCCTCGCCGGCATCTGCAGCAGCTGCAGGTACAGAACGCGCCCAGCTTACCACTACTTGCGACCATGGCCTGGGAATGCGAAACCGATCCCAGGAACTGAGTGTCCACGCACGCTCCGGCTCCAGGTGGAAGCAGCCGATAGGTCGCGCTGTCCTTTGCGAGAGCTTTACTGGTCCCATCTTGGCCCGGTACACAGGCCCGCGCGGCCCGTCTGCCGTGAAGATGGCGAGGCCGCCCCCCTGCAGCTCCTGCCGCAGCGCCAGCAGGCCGGCCACGGCGCCCCGCGAGCTCGAACCGCGCACGCTGCGAAAACCCAGAAGGCCGAGCGTGCGTGCGATCAGCTCCCCATCAAACGAGCGGCTGATCAAAATGCAGGCGTTGTAGTTCCGAAAGTACCAGCCGGCGCTGAAGGTGCACTGGTGCCAAAAGCAGTAAATCCCCTGCGCCGGCAAGGGCGCGGGCTCAGCACCCTCTTCCGCGACGACGGTGAAGCGTAGCGTCCTGCCGATAGCCGTGATCCACAGCGCGGCCAGGCGCGAGATGAAGAACACCACCACACGCTCCCGCCACGAGAACTCGCGCCTTGCTTTGGCTGCCGTACCGTTCACGCGCTCATTCTAGTCGGGCGGCACCAGGGAACGGCCTGGAGACGACGCTCCCGGTCACTGCCCGCAACGTCTGCATTACGATCGAACTCGAATGCCCCTGCAGCCAAAGCTTTCGCTGGAGACACAGGTCCAGTACGTCAAAGGCATCGGTCCGCGCATCGCCGAGTCGCTCCAGACGAGGGGTATCCTGACCGTTGAAGACCTGCTGCACCGTCTGCCGTTCCGCTACGAGGACCGCGCGCATCCGCTGCTCTTTTCGGAGCTGAAGGCTGGTGAGATGGCGAGCGTGATCGGCGAGGTGCGCAGCAGCGCGCTGCTACACACCAAGCGCATGCCGCTCTTTGAACTGGTGATCGGGCAAAACCTGCGCACGGTCAAGTGCATGTGGTTTCGCGGCGCTTACCTCAAGGACAAGTTCAAACCGGGCGACTGGGTGGTGGCCTATGGCAGGGTGGAAGCCTCGCGATCGGGCTCCGGGTTCAAACTGGTACAACCGGAGATCGAACTGCTGCGCCTCTCCGAGGCTAGTGACAGCTCATCAGAGCTCGTCAACTTCGAAGGACTCATCCCGGTCTATGAGGCTGTAGCTGGCAGGCTGCTTACCAGCCGCAAGCTGCGCGACGTGATTCGCGCCATGCTGGCGGACCTTGGTGAGAGTGTGCCGGAGACTCTGCCCAAAGCGCTGCTTGAGCGGCTAAAGCTGCCTGCCCGCACTCGCGCGCTGCGCGAGGTGCATTTCCCGCCTGCTGGCACGCCTATGAGCCTGCTCTCGAGCGCGCGCACGCCGGCGCAGCAGCGGCTCATCTTCGAAGAGCTGTTTTTTTTGGAACTCGGCCTTGAACTCAAACGCCGCAGGGCTCGCGAGCAGGCCGGCATCGCCTTTGCCACCGGCGATGCAGTGCGCGCTGCGCTCAGAAACCTACTGCCGTTTCATCCGACCGCTGCGCAAAAGCGCTCGCTGGCCGAGATTGCCGGCGACATGCGCAAGCCTACGCCGATGCGGCGTCTCCTGCAGGGCGATGTCGGCTCCGGCAAGACGATTGTTGCCGTGCAGGCGATGCTGATCGCGATCGAAAACGGCTACCAGGCAGCACTCATGGCGCCGACCGAGATCCTGGCGACGCAGCACTACCTGGCGGCGCGCAAACTGCTGGAGCGTGCGAGCGAAAGCGGCGGCCGCAACTACCGTGTCGTGCTGCTGACCGGTTCGCTCGAGCCGGCGCAAAAGCGCTGGAACCAGCAGCGGATCGCAAATGGCGACGCGGAGCTCATCATCGGCACACATGCGCTGATCGAGGACAAAGTAGAGTTCGCGAGGCTGGGCCTTGTGGTCGTCGACGAGCAGCACCGTTTCGGCGTGCTGCAGCGCTTCCGGTTGATGCGCAAGCCGGGTGCGGCCGAGCCCGACCTGCTCGCAATGACAGCGACGCCGATTCCACGCACGCTTGCGCTGACGCTGTACGGCGACCTGGAGGTAAGCACGCTTGACGAACTGCCGCCGGGCCGCACTCCGGTGGTAACGCGGCAGGTCACGGATGAGCGGGCTCAGGAGGTTTGGGAGTTCGTACGCAAGGAGGCAGCGCGCGGGCACCAGGCCTACGTCGTGTACCCGGTCATCGAGGGTCCGAAGAGTGACCAGCCGGAGCTGGACTTTTCAGCAAACGAGCCTGTGGCGATCCAAGCCGGGCCTGCTGCCCCGTCAAAACCAACCAGGCGCGGCGCCGGCGCAAAGGGGAGGGCCGGGACGCTCTTCGCGTCACAGCCCTCGCCCTCTGACGCGGCGAAAACCACGCCTGCAGACGGCAAGAGCAACCTGAAATCCGCCACGGAGATGTACGAGGAGCTGCGCCATGGTCCGCTGCACGGGCTGCGTCTCGGCCTCCTGCATGGCCGGCTCCCAGCCGATGACAAGGAAGTGATGATGCGCCGCTTCGCACGGGGCGAGATCGATGTTCTGGTCGCAACCACGGTCATCGAGGTCGGCGTCGACGTGCCGAACGCCACGACGATGGTCATCGAGCACGCCGAGCGGTTCGGTCTGTCCCAGATGCATCAGCTTCGTGGGAGGGTAGGCCGCGGCACCGCAAAGTCGGTCTGCATCCTTATGACCGGGGGCCGAGTATCCGAGGCCTCGGCCGAACGGCTGGCTGCGATGGTCCGTACGCAAGACGGCTTTGACCTGGCCGAGCTCGATCTCCAGCTGCGAGGGCCGGGCGAGTTCTTCGGTACCCGGCAGTCGGGCCTCCCGGACTTTCGCGTTGCCAGCCTCCTACGCGACAGAGCGCTGCTCGAGCAGGCAAAGGCGGAAGCACAACGCTTTGCCGCCGAGCCCGACCAGGAGGCGACCGCAGAGGAGAAAGCAGCTGTGTGGTCCACGCTGCGCGAAACCTGGCAGCGCCGGTATGGGCTGGTGAACGCCGGTTAGCGATGGGGGTCGCAGGCCGGCGAGGAATAACAACACGGCGGAGCTTTCCAGCACCCCACTCACGCTGCGTCCGGCAAAGACCGGTTTGTGTCGCCAAGGAAGCTGCCGCTCGTCTCGCGCAGGTAGACCGACAGATGGAGGCGCACCGGGGTGCTTTGGGTTTCTTCATCCGCATAGATGCGCTGCCGGGTGCAGCGGCACAGCTCTGTCAGCTGCTGATGAGCCTCCAAGCTCAGCTCCATGCCAGAGCCAACCATGAGGCCATATATCTCAAAGCACAGGTCACGAGGAAATTCGAAGTCGATGTCGGCGCAGCCGGCGCTCACCACGCCCTGGGCCAGCACCCAGCCGCCACAGGCTGTCACAGCGCCGCTCATCACGGCCAGCAACGCCGACGGATCCGCCTCACTGGTCGCCACCAGCATAAGGTTCCACTCATCCGGTCTCTTGTTGTCCCTCATACCTTCTTCATCGTCCGGCCCCCGCGTTTCTGCAGGTTTTCGTTAGCTATCTTTCGTGACGTCCAGTAATGATCCGACAGCGTCGGATTGGCATCGCTTCGGCTTCTGAGATGGATCCGGCGGATCCCGCTCGCGTTAGCATCAAGTTGCATGGTCATCGGACTTGGTACCGACCTGGTAGAGGTCGACCGCATCGCGCACTCCATCGAGCGCTATGGCGAACGCTTCCTGAGCCGCATCTACACCGCAGCAGAACGCGACTACTGCGCCCCAAAACGCTTTCCGGCGCAGAACCTGGCAGCCCGCTTCGCGGCGAAAGAGGCTGGAGCCAAGGCACTCGGAACTGGCATCAGCCGCGGCGTGGGCTGGAAGGACATCGAGGTACTGCGCGACCCCGGCCGGCCGCCTCGGCTCGTGCTGCATGGCCGTGCGCGGGCGCTGGCCGACTCGCTCGGGGTGCGGCATACCTCCGTTTCGCTAACGCACACCGACACACAAGCCATGGCGACCGTGATCTTCGAATCGTGACACGCGGCGTTGTCGCGCAGCGCGGCGGTTCCCTCCTAAAGCATGAGCGACGCTTCTTTTGCCTACTCGCGTGCCTCTTACGTAATGCAGTACACGGAACCCGGTAATCCACTGCGCAGGACTTCGCCGGATTTCACCTGTTTGTCATCAGGGCGCGTTATACAGCCTATTGCGTAGAAGATTTGCGCGCTACCCGTCACAAAGCCGGGCGTGTGGCAGCTCCTCGGCAGGCAAACCCTAATAACGATGCAGGACTAGAGGACAGGTGTATGACGAATCAGATATGGAAAAAGGGTCTTGCATCGCTGGCCATGGTGGCCATGATGCAGCCCGGCTTTGCCCTCGCGCAGAATACCGCCAGCGCAGCCACAGCAGCCATCACGATTGCTCCCAAGTCAAGCGATGCGGTGCAGAAGTTTGTCGTGACACCCACGGCTGAGGCTACCCTGACCAGTGCGCAGAAGCTCGCCTTGCTTCAGCAGAACATCAAGTATGTCTTCGTTCTTTTTCAGGAAAACCGCTCGTTCGACTTCTACTTCGGCACCTACCCGGGCGCAAACGGACTCTACTCGCAGCCAGCTTCGGAGACGCCGGGCCTGACGCAGCCTATCGTCAACACGGATGGGACAATCGGCACGATCTCGGCGTTCAAGATCCCACTCAGCGTGACTGACGTCAACGGCAACACTGTGCCGATCTACCCGCAGGACACGGACTCGGTCAACCACGCACACTCTGCGTACATCACCAAGATCGATGTGCAGGGCGGCGTGACCAAGAACGATGGCTACGCGACCACCGAAGAAGGCGTCACAGTAGTGAACGGTGTTCCCTCCAAAAAGCCTTCGCTCGCAAACAAGCAGATGGGTGAGCTGGTCATGGGCCACGTGGACTGCGACGCGGCACCGGTCCTGTGGAACTACGCGGACCGCTTCACACTGTTTGACGACTTCCATCAGACGGTCCTGTCAGCATCCACGCCAAACGCCCTGGCGATGATCTCCGGCCAGTCGGGAGAAACGCAGTGGGTGAAGCATCCCACGGAAGCAACCACGTCGACCAGTTCCAACGGCGTGCCGGTCATCAGCGACGGCGACCCGTTCTGGGGCTCGCAGCTGGATACGACGTCTGCCGCCACCAAGCAGCCTGCCAATCCACCCTCCGCTACGCCTGAGATCAATCTGACCTTCGCAACTCTGCCGCTCTCGTTCATGGGCTCCGACATTCAGGCGACCACAGCGTCCGACCTGGCACCCGCGGCCGATCTGACCGACGTCGAGAAAGATATCGCCGAGATCGCCGGCAATGGTGTCAAACCGACCAACTGGGGCTGGTACGAAGAAGGCTACGATCACGAATTTAGTGATACGACGGCCACCGCCAGCCACGCGGGCTACGTTACTCACCACAACGCCCCGCAGTACTTCGGCTACGTCTCCAACAACCCTGCGGTCAGCTCGCACCTCCATGGCTTGTCTGACTTCGCTGTTGCGGTAGCGAACAAGCAACTGCCAGCCGGAGGCGGCGTCTTCTACGTACGCGGCGGCGAGAACAACATCCAGGGCCTTACGCCAGTCGACCCCAATCCAAAGCTTGCCGGTGTTTTCGCGGGCAACGACGATCACCCGGGCTACTCGGATCTTCAGATCTCCAGCGCGCTCGTCGCCGACGAAGTCAACCTGATTGCCTCGAGCCCTTACTGGCCGCAGAGCGCGATCATCATCACCTACGACGAAACAGACGGCCTGTACGATCACGCTGCGGAGGTCATCCGGAACTACGATCCGCAGGGTAACCCGCTGGAGCAGGGCCCACGTATTCCTACCATCATCATTTCACCCTATAGTGTGACCCACGCTATCTCCCACGAAGCGACCGAGCACAGCTCCATCATCAAGTTCATCGATCAGCTTTTCGGCCTGGAGCCGCTCGCTGACCTGCCGGACGAGAAGCAGGCCCGGAAGGATGGCTTGACCATGTTCGGTCAGGCTTACCTTGGGCCGGCGGATGCGGGTGTCTCGGGGATCGGCAATATGTTCTCGGCCTTCGACAACAACCGCCTGAGTGGTGCCGCGCAGACGCTTCCCGCCTCATACGCGGAGATCCCGGAACAGCTCGTCAACACCTTCCCGCAAGGGGGCAATAAGGGCTGCCAGCTGCTGGGCATCACGCCAACCGACACGGGCCTGACCAATAATGTCCCGTCCGACTTCAATCCGCGTCCGGCGTCTGACCCGGGTACGCCGACCTCGGGTACCTGGACTCCCTAGTACCGAGGCTTCACTGGCGCGTTCCTGCACCTTGCTGCGCAACGGGGACCAGCTCTGCTGGTCCCCATCTTCATGGAGAATGTCGCTTCATATGCTCTTTCGCAATTTCGCCTTTGCTCTGCTTGCTTTCTGTTCTGCACGCAGCGCCCTTGCAGGACCGGTTCTCGACAAGGTACGCACAACGCACACGCTCACCTGCGGGGTCATCAAGGAAGAGGAGGATTATTCCCGGGCCACAGACCATGGCAACCGGGCTGCCTTCGACATCGACATGTGCAGAGCCGTCGCGGTCGCGATCCTGGGACCGGGCGCACATGCGTTGATCAGCGTCTTTCCGGATGAACCGGCCGGGGTCGCCGCGCTTCACCAGGGCAAAGTCGACCTCCTGCCGACCGCCAGCCCAACCGTCCAGAACACTGCGACCGGGCTCAGCTTCGGGCCGGTCACCTTTTATGACGGGCAAGGTATTCTCATCCCCAACAACCCTGCCGTGCATTCGGCTCTGGACCTGGCCGGCAAGAAAATCTGCTTCGCGCTGCCCAGCGCGAGCGACGGCGGCTTGCGAGCGTATGCGGCCCGGCAGCATATCTCCTATATCTGGTATCCCTTCTCAGAGATGGGAGAGATGGAGGCCGGGTTCTTCACTGGGGGCTGCGCCGGGATGAGCGGCGATATCTCGCAGCTGGCCAACACGCGAGCCATCGACAAGGGTCGCGCCCCGGAGTTCACCATTCTGCCGACCATTCTCCGGAAGGATCCCCTCGCCCCGGCTTACCGGTCGCTTGATCCGCAGTTCGGCACGCTGGTTATCTGGACCGTCAACACGCTGATTGAAGCCGAGGAGTTGGGGGTAACCCAGAAAAACGTCGATGCCATGCAGACCTCCGGGGACGAAGATACCCAGACGTTGCTGGGAGGCCGCTTCGGGACGGGTGCGCGGCTCGGCCTCGACGATCATTGGGGCGCGAATGTCCTGAAAGCAGTGGGGAACTATGGGGAGATCTTTGAGCGCGATCTCGGCGCCGGCTCCCCGCTCCGCATCGATCGCGGGGAAAACCGGCTCTGGACCGAGGGAGGCCTGATGTACGCTGCTCCAATTAATCTTCAGTAGCCTCTCGCGTCGGGCCTTTTGCAACACCGGAGCACGAGCCGACATCAAAACGGCAGTCCGGGGCGCGATGGCAGCGCAACGCTGGCGCGATGGCGCTTAGTGTAAAAAGAGAGCTGCCCGCAAGGCAGCCTTCGAGGGGAACGATTGCCAAGTCAGCAGGAAGTACATTGGTCTCAGCTCAAGGTAGGCGTGCTCGTGTTTGCCGCGATCGTGGCACTTACCTCGCTCGTGTTCCTGATGTCCGGGGGTGTTGGGGGGCTCTTCTCCCGCAAGCTCACCGTCCGGTCGTACTTTGAGGATTCGGCGGGCCTGAAGGTCGGCGGCCCGGTCAACCTCGAAGGGGTCACCATAGGCGCGGTAAAGCAGATTCGGATCGCGCCGGAGCGCAAGCTGACTCCCGTTGAGGTCATCATGAAGATCTCAGGCCAGTACTCTTCGATGATCCGGCAGGACTCGCAGGCCAGCCTGGAGACGATTGGTGTCCTGGGTGACACGGTGGTCAATATCAGCAGCAAGGCGGCGCAGAAGCCGGCGATCGCCGAGAACGGCGAGCTGCCCACAAACGAAACACCCTCGCTCACAGATGTCATCAAGTCGAGCCAGGGGACGATTGAGCAACTCAATACGATCCTGGCCAAGCTGGACAATGTAGTCGACTCGCTGAACACGGGCCGCGGCTCGATCGGCCAGTTGATCAACGATCCGACGCTCTACAAGGACGCCGTCGGCGCGGTAGGACAGCTGCAGGGCCTGGTAACGTCGATCTCCAGCGGAAAGGGATCCATCGGCAAACTGGTCAACGACCCGACTTTCTACAATCGGGCAAACGATGCGATCGCGCACCTGGACTCCGTCACCGCCCAGATCGACTCCGGGCAGGGCTCGATCGGCAAGCTTATCAAGGACCCCACGCTCTACAACAATCTTCAGCAATCAACGAACAGCCTGAACCAGCTGCTGGCCGATGTGAACGCAGGCCGTGGCGGGCTCGGCATGATTGCCAAGGACCCGCAGTTTGCGAGCAAACTGAACGATACAGTGACCCGGCTGGACTCGATCCTCTCGCGCGCGGATAACGGCGAGGGCACGCTCGGACAGCTGGTGCGCAATCCTTCGCTCTACAATCACGCGGACGATGCGATCGCCAACGCAAACCATCTGGTGACCGCTATCCGCGAGAATCCGAAGACGTACCTGACTTTCCACGTCAAGATTTTCTAGGCGTGGAGGGCGCACGGATGATCCTGAACTCCGCTGCGCCCGGTAAGAGCAGAGAATGGTGGGCGCGAAAAGGCCTCCATCCTGGGCACAATCAGGACCTGCTTTTTTACGCGAAAGCGGTGAGAAGATCAGGTCCTTCGTTGGACCGCTTCTCAGCGGTAGTCGTTCTTCAGGTTGGTGTGGAACGGCACGCAGTGGTACGTTCATTCCGTTATCACGGAGTGATCCCAATGATCTCGCTGCGTTCCCTTGCCGCCCTCTGGTTTGCCTTGGCTGCTTTCCCGGCCTGCCTCCCTGCCCTCGGTCAGAGCTTCGCGCCGAACCCGGCTACCGAAGCAGCGCCGTCGCCACCGAAGGCGCTGCGCAGCCTCGACCTTTCTTCAATCGACAAGTCGGCCGACCCTTGCCAGAACTTCTACCAGTACGCTTGTGGCAACTGGCGCAAGAACAACCCGGTCCCGCCCGATGAGCCCGTATGGATCAGCTTCGCTGTGCTCGAGCAGCGCAACCAGTACCTGCTGTACAAGGAGCTGAAAACTGCAGCCGATACGCCGAAGAGCGCGCTGCAGCAGCAGTACGGCAGCTACTTCGCAGCCTGTATGGATACAGCAACGATCAACCGGCTTGGAGCGAGACCGTTGGCGCCTTCGCTCGAGGCGATTGCGGCCCTCAAAGACAAGCGCGGCATTGCAGAGCTGATCGGCGACACACGCTATGACGTCGGCGGCTTCGTCGACTTCGGCCCGGAGCCGGACCAGAAAGACTCTTCGCACTACATCGCCGAGGTGGACCAGAGCGGCCTAACGCTCCCTGATCGCGATTACTACCTGAGCACAGACGCGCATATGCAGCAAATCCGTGGCAAGTACCACGCGTACATCGTGCAGCTTATGAAGCTGGCCGGTGACAGCCCGGCAGCAGCCGAAAAAACAGCCGTGGACGTGTTGCGGATTGAGACGGCGCTGGCCAAGGCAAGCATGGCACGTGAGGACACGCGTGACCCGGACAATATCTATCACCCCATGCCGGTGACAGGTCTCGTGGCACTGACGCCGGCCTTCGACTGGACAGCCTTTTTTAAGGCGACCGAGGCGCCGACGTTCACCAGGGTCGATGTGCAGCAACCCGACTTCTTCAAGGCTATGAACAACCTTCTCGAAGCGGAACCGCTGCCGGCGCTTCAAAGCTACCTGCGGTTTCAGACAATCAACGGCAGCGCGACCCGCCTAGCCGCGCACTTTGACGAGGCGCACTTCGCCTTCTTCGGCAAGGTGCTGGATGGGCAGGCTGAAGAGGAAGCGCGCTGGAAGCGTTGTACCTCCTCTACAGATGGCGCGCTGGGCGAAGCGGTCGGGCAGGACTGGGTGCGGGAGCACTTTCCTCCCCAGGCCAAGCAGAACATGGAGCAGCTGGTCGCCAACCTGAAGAGTGCCCTGCATGACGACATCGCCGGGCTGCCGTGGATGTCGGACGCGACCAAGAAGGAAGCTGAACTGAAATTGAGCCAGTTCCGGCAGAAGATCGGCTACCCGGACAAATGGCGCGACTACTCGGCGGTTACGGTCAGCCGGGACGACTGGTATGGCGACTCGCACCGGGCAGCCGTCTTTAACAATCAATTCCAGCTTAACCACATCGGCAAGCCGGTCGATGAAAGCGAGTGGGGCATGACGCCGCCGACTGTCAATGCCTACTACAACGGACAGATGAACGACATCAACTTCCCTGCCGGGATCCTGCAGCCGCCCTTCTACACCTTCGCCATCGATCCGGCCGTGAACTACGGTTCCATCGGCGCGGTCATCGGCCACGAGATGACGCACGGCTTTGACGACGAGGGATCGAAGTTCGACGGACTGGGAAACAAGCGCGACTGGTTTACGCCCGAGGACAAAGCGAAGTTCATGGAGCGGACTGACTGCGAGGTAAAGGAGTACAGCAACTTCGAGCCGGTCGCCGGCGAGAAGCTGAATGGCAAGCTGACCTTAGGCGAGAACACCGCAGACAACGGCGGCATCCGGATCGCGTACCAGGCGCTCCAAAAGGTCTTGGCTCAGGAGCCTGCGTCGCAGCGCTCAAAGATCGACGGCTACACTCCGGACCAGCGCTTCTTCCTGTCGTTCGCGCAGATCTGGTGCGAAAACGCCAAACCCGACTACCAGCGGAGGATGATCAAGGTTGATCCGCACTCGCCGGGCGAGTTCCGCACGAACGGCGTGGTCGAGAACTTCGAGCAGTTCGGGCAGGCGTTCGGCTGCCATACCGGGCAGCCTATGATGCCGGCAGATACCTGCCATGTCTGGTAGCGCCAGCGCAGGCACCATCTTCCGATGCCTCTCCCGAGATCTTGTTGAACAGCGTGGCCTTTTGTCGGAAGGCCGCGCACACAACCACCCCGATCCTCGTGCGAAGCACGAAGCAACTTTCAGACTGTATGCCCCAAAAAGCCCGCCGAATGTAAGTCAATCCTTCTCTCGCGCAAGCAATCTTCGATGCACCTCGCCATGCGCTCCTGAATCTCATGGCAAGAGCCGCGTTCGCAAGGCGGCGGCCGCGCAATGAAGAGGAGGTATTGTGAAACATACCGTCGGCGGTGTGTCGTTGCACGTGCAGGAAGAGGGCGAGGGGAAGATTTCACTCGTCTTCCTGCACTACTGGGGAGGCACGCATCGCACCTGGAGAAAGGTCATCTCCGAGCTTGCGACCTCATTTCACACCGTCGCTTACGACATGCGCGGATGGGGTCAGTCCGGCGCATCGGAGGGCGGCTACTCCATGCCTGAGCTGGCGGATGAAGCAGCTTTGCTGATCCAGGAGCTGGAGCTTGAGAACTATGTGCTTGTCGGGCACTCGATGGGGGGCAAAGTAGCTCAGCTACTTGCATCGCGTCATCCGGCTGGACTGCTCGGGTTGGTTCTGGTAGCGCCTGCTGCCCCGACCCCTGTACGTCTTCCCGCGGAAGCACTGCAGCAGCAGTTGCATGCCTATGACAATCCAGAGACGGTGCTCCAGGCCGTCGCCCTCCTGAGCGCTCGTATACCAGAGCCGCATATCGTGGAACAGATTGTCGAAGATAGTCTTAGTGGCGTCCCAGAAGCGAAGCTGGCGTGGCCAACCTCGGGGATGTTGGAAGACCTGTCGTCCGAAGCTTCGCGAATCGCGGTTCCTACCCTGGTGCTGGCAGGAGAGCAGGATCGTATCGACCCGATCGAACAACATCGCAGGGAGATTGTCGGGCGGATCCCGGGCGCCCATCTGGAGGTAATCGCCGGCAGTGGCCACCTGGTCCCGATAGATGAACCCGTAAGACTCGCTCATGCTATCGCCGACTTCGCGACACGCTTAGCAAATTAGGCCAGC
Organism: uncultured Acidobacteriaceae bacterium; assembly: GCA_964245435.1. Classification (GTDB taxonomy): domain Bacteria; phylum Acidobacteriota; class Terriglobia; order Terriglobales; family Acidobacteriaceae; genus EB88. The sequence continues at coordinate 237,693 of CAXTMF010000003.1, read as the reverse complement.
TCGATCTCCGGAACGTTCAGACCCGCATACCAAGGAGTGTCAGGGGAAAGGAGCGTCACATAGGTGGTGACTTCGCGACATGATAAGTTCCTACTCACGTATTCTCATTCGTATACCAAGGACTCTATGCGAACGATCCGCCTTGCTCCGGCAGCCCTACTGCTGCTCGCCTCCCCGCTGCTTGCTCAACAGTTTGCCCCCGCCGACACAACAAATGCCACGCCGACAGAACCGAAAGCCCTTCGCAGCTTCGACACCAGCTCGATTGACAAGACCGCTAACCCCTGCACGGATTTCTACCAGTACGCCTGCGGCAACTGGCGCAAGAACAACCCGATCCCCTCGGACCAGGCGCGCTGGGGCACCTTCAACGAGCTGGGCGAGCGCAACAACTACCTGCTCTATACCGAGCTGAAGCAGGCTGCAGACGCGCCGAAGACTCCAATGCAGAAGCAGTACGGGACGTTCTTTGCGGCATGTATGAACGTGGACCAGGCGAACGCCCTGGGCGCAAAGCCAGTGCAGCCGACGCTGACCGCCATTGACGCGATCACCGACAAGGGGCAGATTGCGGCGTTTCTCGGCAACAAGCAGTACTTCGGCAGCGGCTTTTTTCGTTTCGGCGTAGAGCAGGACCAGAAGGACTCATCGAAGCAGATTGCGGCGCTCAACCAGGGCGGTCTGACGCTGCCGGATCGCGACTACTACCTGCAAACCGATGAGCGACAGCAGAAGATCCGTTCGCAGTACCACGACTACCTCCTGACGATCTTCAAGCTTATCGGCGACGACCCGGCGAAGGCGGACACAGAAGCGAAAGATGTGCTGACAGTCGAGACCGCGCTGGCCCAAGGCTCGATGGCGCGCGTCGATATGCGCGACCCGGACAAGGTCTACCACCCTATGTCGGCTGCGGACCTGAAGCAGCTGGCGCCTGACTTCGAGTGGCAGCAGTTCTTCGCCGGTGTGCAGCCGCCTACATTCACCACTATCAACGTGGCGCAGCCGGATTACCTGAAAACCATGGCTCAGGTCATCACGGACCAGCCACTGCCGGCAATCAAGAGCTACCTGCGACTCCACGCGGTCAATGGCATAGCGCCGTACCTCTCGGCGCCGTTTGATGAAGCCTCGTTCAACTTCTTCAATAAAACGCTGCGCGGTCAGGCGGTAGAGCAGGCGCGGTGGAAGCGGTGCACGATGCTTACAGACCAGCAGTTTGGCGAGGCCGTGGGCCAGGACTGGGTCAAACAGAACTTCCCGCCGCAGAACAAGGCCAGCATGGAAGAGCTGGTCGGCAACCTGAAGCAGGCCTGGGGGCAGGACATCGAGCAGCTGACCTGGATGTCGCCGGCGACCAAGGCTGAAGCGGAGAAGAAGCTGGCCGCCTTCCGCGACAAGATCGGCTACCCGGAGAACTGGCGCGACTACTCCGCCGTGGAGGTGACGCCGACCGACTTTGCCGTAGACCTGCACAACGCGCAGGTTTTCAACTACGACTACGAGATTAACCACATCGGCAAACCCGTCAACGAGAAAGAATGGGGCATGACACCACCCACGGTGAACGCCTACTACGACCCACCATTGAACGATATCAACTTCCCGGCCGGCATCCTGCAGCCGCCCTTCTACTCACAGACGGTCGATCCGGCGGTGAACTACGGAGCGATCGGCGTCGTGATTGGCCACGAGATGACGCACGGCTTTGACGACGAGGGCTCGCGGTACGACGGGCAGGGTAACGTACGCGACTGGTTTGCGCCCGAGGACAAGCAGAAGTTTTCGCAGATGACCGACTGCGAGGTGCAGGAGTACGGCAACTTCGAGCCAGTGCCAGGACAGAAGCTGAACGGCAAGCTGACGCTCGGCGAGAACACGGCGGATAACGGCGGCATCCGGATCGCATATCAGGCGCTACAGAAGGTGTTGGCCGAGGAGCCGCAAGCAGAGCGGACGCGCAAGGTCGACGGCTACACCGAGGACCAGCGCTTCTTCATCGCGTTCGCGCAAGTATGGTGTTCCAACATGACGGACGCCTACGAGCGTGTAGCAGCAAAGACGGACCCGCACTCGCCGGGAGAGTTCCGCACCAACGGAACGGTGCAGAACTTCGCGCAGTTTGGTCAGGCGTTCGGCTGCCACACCGGCCAGCCAATGATGCCGGCGAACGCCTGCCACGTCTGGTAAGCTCAACGTATTCCGGAAGGCTTCTCCGTAAATATGTAGAGGCCGGCGGAAGCGGTACCTAAGAACGATGCCGAGGAAGGCCGGCACCCCCGATGCGACTAGCGAACCGGGGCTCCGGCCTTTCCTGTGCAAGGCCAGACCGATGCACGCTCGGCGACTCTGCGTTGTCCGTGCGGTTACAATGGGCTCTACACCACCGTTCCCGCAGGCTTGACCGCCAAGCCGCGGGATGAAGGAAGCGCATGAAGTTCCGCACCCTGGGCCGTACCCTGCTGCTGCTTGCTGGGACAGCCGGTCTTACCTTTAGCCTCACCTCCTGCTCTGCTGACCACACTGTTGGCTATGTTTATGTCCTGGGCGCCGATGTCGCGAGCGCTTCAAGCGGTCAGATCAGCTCCTTTCAGGAAGACAATAACCGTGGCGACCTGACCCCGCTCAGGACGAATGCAACCCTCTCCTCCGGTGGAGTGAACCCGATTCGCGCCGTGGTGCCGTCCGGCAACCGCTTCATGTATGTACTCAATGCGGGCCTGGCCTCCCAGCCGGATGGCAACGGCGCCGTGACCTACTCCAGCGCCAACATACAGCTGTTCTCGATCGGCGGTTACGGGCAGCTCACGCAGCAGCTTTCGTACAACAGCCAGGGTTTCGGCTCGGAACGCATCGCCATTGATGGCGCCGGCGCGCACCTGTTCGTGCTCGACACCTACGCGAATGTAAACCCGTCTACTGCTTCGGCCGCGCCGACCGCGGTGCTTGCGGGCGGTGCGACACCGACTGGTGCCGGCACCAACTACCCCTGCGTGGATGCAACCGACTCGCAGGTTTACCACCCGGTAGGCGCCATCACTGTCTTCTCGATCGATCCCTCCACGGGGCGCCTGCAGCTGCAGCAGAATCAGCGCCAGCTCGGCCTGACGTACTTCCCGGTCGGGTGCAATCCGTTGGATTTCCGGCTGTCCGCCTCCTACCTGTACACCCTGGATGGGGGCGCGTCCAGCAACAGCGACATACAAACGATCTACACCTATGCAGTGTCGAGCTCGACCGGCCAGCTGACACCGGCACAGACCCAGGTCAGCCAGATCGCCAGCGGTAATTCGAGTGGCGTCGCTGTAACCCACGTCGCAACCATCACCGGAGACTCGAACCCAAACACCGGCTATGGCATCAGCAAGTACATCTACCTGCTCGACCCGCTTGCCAATACCGGTGCCGGCGCTATCTACGCCTACACCATCGGGAGCAATGGCGCGCCGACACAGGTCAATGGCTCGCCTTTCGATAACCTTGGCACGCAGGCGGGCGGTCCCCGGCAGACGTACACAGACTCTACCGGCAAGTATCTATTCGTAGTCAACGGCGGCCCAACGAATAACACGCAGGCCAATGCCGACATCACCGCCTTCATCCCAAACGCGACGACCGGCGACCTGAATACGCAGGTGCAGACCTCCGGCTTCACGCTGGGTTCCGTCTCAGGTCCGGTTTGCATCTTCGAGGATCCGACGAACCAGTACTTCTATGTCGCCGGCTCGCTTGACAACAGCATCACGGGACGGAAAATTAACCCGAACGCCGGAACGTTGGCCGACCTGACGAAGAACGGCACGGTGCCGACCGTGCAAACGCCGACCTGGTGCCTTGGCGTTGCGAACGGCCAGTAAGCCCGCCTGAGCCGGACAGCTCAGTGCGTACGATATCTACTCGGGGGCAACGCCCCTTTATCCAAATAGCCCCACCGGACGGGCGGGGCGCAAGGGACACATGAAGTTGAAGCGGTGGAGCCAGGCATTCCTGGCTGTTGCGGGCTCGATCGGTGCGGCTACCGGGCTTATTTCCTGCGGGACCAGCAATACCACGGATTACCTGTACGCGGTCTCGTCGAAAAATGATCCTGGGCAGATCAACGTCTACGACGTTGACTCAGAGTCAGGCGTGGCGACGCAGATCGCGACCTCGCCGTTCCCTGCCGGACGTCAGCCGCAATCGCTCGTGATCGACTCCCAGGGCAAGAACCTCTACCTGGTCAACTACATCGATAACACGATCTCCCAGTACGGTATCGGCACGGACGCCAAGCTCTACCACGATGAGGATGTCAATCCTTCCGGCTCGCAGCCGACCTCGCTCTCCATTCACACGTATACGAATCCGACGACGAAAGCACAGACAAACTTCTTGTTTGTTGTTGAGACATACCAGCCGAACTTCACGAGCCTGAACCCGGGCCCGGGCGCGCTCTTTGTCTACCAACTGAGCTCGGGCGGCGCGATTGGCAGCCCGGTCACGCAGACCGTCAATGGACAGGCAAGCCAGTTCATCCCGCTGGAGACCATACCCACCGGAGCGAACACCCCGACTGCAGACGTAAATGTCACGCCTGACGGCAACCATGTCTATGTTGTCGACACCCTGGACGCTACCGCGCCAAGCGGGGACTGCGGTGTGAGCCAGGGCGGGATTGAAGCCTACAACATGCAGTTTGACGGCAACGGAAATGCGACGGGCGTGCTTGCACCGGTCAACGGGACACCATTCTGTGCCGGCGTTCTGCCTACTGCTGTCACAAGCCACCCGTTCAGCACCTTTCTCTACGTGACGGATGGTTCACAGAATCAGGTCACTGCCTACACCATTAATACGACGACTAACCCAGGTGCGCTCACGCCGCTCTCCAGCAGTCCAGTCGCCACAGGCACGACCCCGGATGGGGTTGTTGTCGATCCTCGGGGCCTGTACGTCTATGTGGCAAATAAGTTTGGTAACTCGATCAGCGGTTATGCGGTAAACCAGGCCACGGGTGGACTTTCAGCGCTTGCGACAGGCGGGTCCGGGATAACCGGTGCTGAGCCGGGCTGCGTCATCGTGGAGCCGGCACTGGGCCGATTCGTGTACACGGCGAACCTGGTAGACGGCACGGTGAGTGCCTTTGTGCTGAACCCGAACAACGGTGCACTTACAGCGGCGCAGGGCGGCTTCTATGCGGCATCCGGTCTGACGAGTTGTGTAGCAGCAACTCCACACAACAATCACCCGGTCATTACGACCTCTAATGAGGCGTACCCGAACGGCAATCCGTAGAACGAGCCGGTCGATATGAAAAGCCCGCGCTTTCGCGCGGGCTTTTGCGTTTGCGGCCCGCTTCACCCTTGGGACGGGCATCCCTCTAAGCAACGAGTAACAGGAGAAGCCACGTCCTCCGCCGACAATGGAAAGCAGGTACTTCGCCACGCTCAAGAAGAAGGCTTTGGCTCAGGATGACGCGTCTTCGGACAGGACGAGGGCTTTCGGTAGCTTGTTATCGCGATCCGCTGTGCAGATATTTCGGGGCCTGACGTGAGTACGCGCGCATCCAGGGGGCGCACGCTACTCGGATGTGTTACGCCAGCAGCTTGCGAATGCGCCGCTGCAAGGGGCGCTCGATGAACATCAGAGCCATCCCGGCCCCTGCTGCGAGCAGGAGGTAGCTGACCCAGGGATCGAAACGGATCAGCCCGGTACGTTCCAGCAAGTGGGAGTCGTGGATCAGCGTCCACAAATTGAAGTGAAGGATATAGAGACAGTAGCTAGCCTGGCCAAGTGCAACAAACGGTGCAAAGCCGAAGAAGCGCGCGATGACGTTCTTTCCGGCCAATCCGAGGATGGCACAGCCAAAAAGCGGCATCAGCAAGCCATCGTGCATGAGCACATACGGGATGTCGCCACCAAAGCGCAGAGTTGCATACACGCCGGCCACACCGACCGCCCCGAGTACGAGCCGAGGCCAGCCGTCCCGCCGAATGCGCGCATCAAGATCGGCGAGCGTCATGCCAAAAAGGAACGATGGCAGGTGAGGGGGCGGGCTGAACTTCAGCGCGCGAATCCAGAAGCCCTCCGTATAGCGGCCCGGATGCATGTCGCCATCCGGGTGGAAGTGCATGTACAGCAGCGGCAGCGTCATGCCGAGGCACCAGAACAAAACCAGCAGCGCGAGCGTGCCAGCGATAGTCTGCGGCCTGCGCCAGCGCACCGCAAACGGGAACACAAGATAGAAGAACGCTTCGGTGGACATCGTCCAGGCAGGAGTATTCCAAAAGGTTGAAAGCGTCGGAATCCAGCCCTGGAGCAGCAACGGTGTAAGCACCAGCCCCTCGTAGAACTCACGATGCGAGCGGGCGCCCCACTCGGACTGCAGCATGCCAAACGAGATGAGGAGCGCGAAGGCGTAGACCGGATACAGCCGCGAGAGCCGCGCGACCCAGAAACGCCAGTGGACGAGCTCGCCGCGCTGGGCACGAGCGCTGTAGTTGTAAGAAAGGATGAAGCCGGAGAGCAGCAGGAAAAACGAAACGGAGGTGTAGCCGTTATCAACAATCGGAGCAAATGGCCCAAACCACCTGGGATTGGAGAAGTGGAAGAAGACGATGTTGCAGGCAGCAAAGGCGCGAAGCCCGGTCAGCGCGGGCAGCCGGTTCTGCCCTGGCTTGCTTGCCGTCTTTCCACGAGGCGGAACGCCCGCCGAAGGGGAGTCGTCGCCCTCGGCCAGAACTGGTGGATGACTCGCTTGGTTCAGCTCGTTACCAGCGACCCGATCCGCTCCCCCTCGATCACGCGGCGTATGTTCCCTGGCTGGTTCATGTTGAAGATGATCATGGGCATACTGTTGTCTTTGCAAAGGCTCACCGCGGTCATGTCCATCACCTTTAACCCGAGCCGCATAATTTCCATGTAGGTAATGGTCTCGAATTTTGTGGCGGTCTTGTCCTGGACTGGATCAGCTGAATAGATACCTTCGACCTTGGTGCCTTTCAGCAGCACGTCTGCCTTGATCTCCATCGCACGCAGCGAGGCTGCGGTGTCGGTCGAAAAATATGGGTTGCCGGTGCCGGCGGCAAAGACAACCACCCGTCCCTTCTCCAGATGGCGCACGGCGCGGCGCCGAATGTAGGGCTCACAAACCTGGTGCATCTGGATGGCAGACATGACCCGGCAATGCGTGCCGGTCTTTTCGACCGCGTCCTGGATAGCAAGGGAGTTGATCACGGTCGCGAGCATGCCCATGTTATCGGCTGAGACGCGGTCCATGTTCTGGGCCTGCTCGGCAACGCCGCGGAAGAAGTTGCCACCGCCTACAACGACCGCCACCTCAACACCCTGTTCGCGGACCTCGGCGATCTCTCTGGCGACCCCGTGGACCCGGGTGACATCGACGCCGAAACCGCGGCCGGCGGCCAAGGCTTCCCCTGAGAGCTTGAGCACCACGCGTTTGTACATTGCTCCGAGTATCGCATTCCCGGCACCTGCGGCATGGGCAAAGGCGCGTTCATCGCGCAAAAAACTCGACAGTACCATGCCTCACGTTGCTTCCCGCATGCCAGCGAAGGCAGCCGGGTGCACGGAGTCTCGCTCGAGCGTTGAACGTCGCTGTTAGGAATGGTGGGATCCAGTGGACCCGGGTCGGACGAAAGGCGACGCTGATTGAGTAAGGTGAAGAGATGACGTTTGCGCGCCGACCGGCAGAGGAGCTGCTGGACGAGGATCACGGCAGCCCGGCGGAGGTCGCGAGTGCACTTGCCTCGATTGGTTTTGTAAACCGCTGGCTCGGGGGCGAGCGTGTTCACCTGCAGCTGCTTCGAGAGGTAGCCGGGGGGCGGAGCGAGCTCGACGTCCTGGAGGTTGCGGCAGGGCGGGCAACCGCGCTGGCCCGAGCCGGAATGACTCTGCTGAGACCACACAGGCAAAGCCGCAAACCGGGCCAGAGTGTGACGATACGAGCGACCCTGCTGGACCGCCGAGCGACTCACCTGCCTGGAGGCTGGCCCAGCGAACTGCCATCGCCATGCATGGTGGAAGGAGACGCGCTCCGGATCCCGCTGCCGGACCGGAGTGTGGACGTAGTCAGCAGCTGCCTCTTTGTACACCACTTATCGCCAGAGCAGGTGGCGGTTTTTCTGCGGGAGTCGCTGCGGGTCGCGCGGGTCGCGGTGATTATCAACGATCTGGAGCGAACCCCCTTTCACTACCTTCTGGCGCGGCTGTTTGCCCTGGTCGATCCGAGCCGGATCTCCCGGCATGATGGGCCGGTGTCGGTGCGGCAGGCCTACTCGGCAGCCGAGATGCGACTGATGCTCGCGGCCACCGGACATCGCGCCACGGTGCAGCGACGGTTCCTCTTCCGGCTTGCGGTAACGCTTTGGGTAGCATAGGTGTCACACTACGGGGGCTGCACGAGCCTCCTTCCTGCTGCCATGGAGTCATTCTTGAGCCAAATCGCTGCTGTCGCTTCTGCCCTGCCCCCTCGCTACTACACACAGCAACAGGTTTTCGACCAGCTCGTACAGCACTGGGGCGACCAACTCGAGAACCCGGCACTGCTGGAGCGCTTCCACCATCGGGTCGGCGTTGACGGCCGCTACTTCGCGCTCGCGCTCGATGAATACGCGAAGCTGGAGCGCTGGGGCGAGTTCAACGCGGCCTGGCTGCGAGTGGCCGAAGAGCTCGGCGAGGAGGCGATCTGCCGCGCACTGGAGCAAGCAGGCCTCGGCAAGGAGCAGATCGGTGCTCTGCTGACGGTCACCGTCACCGGAGTGGCCAGCCCTTCGCTCGACGCGCACCTTTGCAACCGCATGGGGCTGCCGGCCGATGTGCGCCGGACACCTATCTTCGGCCTGGGTTGTGTGGCCGGAGCGGCCGGTATAGCGCAGGCATATGACTATGTTCGTGCCTACCCGGACAAGATCGCGGTCCTGCTTTCGGTCGAGCTCTGCTCGCTGACCTGGCAACAGCGGGATCTCTCGATCGCGAACTTCATCGCAACCGGGTTGTTTGGCGATGGAGCGGCCGCAGTGATCGTCGCGGGGGACGAGGTGACACTGCCGCTGGCGAAAGGGCCAGCAGGACCGCAGGTGGTCGCATGTGCCTCCAGCTTCTACCTGAACACCGAGGAGGCGATGGGCTGGGATATTGGCGAGGAAGGCTTCAAGATCGTGCTCTCGCCTGAAGTCCCGGCAATCATCCGCGAACACCTGCCAGTCGACCTTGCGCGGTTTCTCGCAGCAAACGGCGTTGAGCGGGAGCAGATTAGCTCCTGGGTGTTACACACAGGCGGTCCCAAGGTGCTGGAGGCGATGGCCGACGCCGCCGGAGTAACGCGCGATGAGTGCCGGCTCTCCTGGGAGTCGCTGCGCAAGGTCGGCAATCTTTCGTCGGCGTCCGTGTTGTTCGTTCTTGAGGATACGATTCGCGAGCAGCGCCCAGCGCCGGGAAGCTTCGGTATCCTCGCAGCGATGGGACCGGGATTCTGCTCGCAGCTGGTCCTGTTGCGATGGTGACGGAGCCAAGCTGAGCCAGGATGGCTCCGCGCCTGGTAGGGCGCCTCTGGAGCCGGAACGGGCAATCGCCGGAGTCAAACGTAAGAGTGGCTTCGGCACGCTGAATTACGCAAGGTGGCGACGGAGTCTTCACGAGCACTACGGGTCTACGCCGATCTTTGTTGCTGTGGCGCCGGCCTGCTTGTCACCAGAGCTTGAGCAGCAGCACGATGATCGGCGCGAGCAGTGCGGTAAGCAGGCCGTTGAGGCCGATCGCGACCCCGGCAAAGGCGGCAGCAGCCGGGTGCTGCGGGATGACCTGCGACGCTCCAATGCCGCTGCCGGCTGTCCCGGCCGCCAGCCCACGTGCGGCAGGGTCGGTGATGCGCAGCAGGTTGAGCACCGGATCGATGGCGACAGCGACCAGGATGCCCCCGGCGATCGCGAGTATCGCAGCGAGCGAGGGCAGACCGCCGATACCACCCGCCACGGCGATCGCAATGGGCGTCGTGACCGACTTGGGCAACATTGAGAGCGCGACCAACTGACTGCCGCCTGCGACCCGCACCAGCACGTAACCTGACACCATGCCGGCGAGCGAGCCGCCAAGCAGCGCAGCAAGCATCGGCCCGAGACTGCGCCGCATATGCTCGAGCGAGCAGGCGAGCGGGATGGCAAGCGCCACAGTCGCCGGCCCGAGCAGGAAACGGATGAACTGCGCGCCGGAGAAATAGGTGACGTACGAGATATGCAGCAGCCGCAGCGTGACCCCGATGAACACAATTGCAAACAGCACCGGGTTGGCGAGCGGATTGCGAAGCCGCCGCTGGATCGCGACACCGAGCAGGTACGCGCCTACCGTGAGCAGCAGCGCGAAGAGCGGCAGAACGCCGGGCGAGATCGCTCGTTGGGAGAGCATTGCGCTCATGCGATGCGCCGGCTCAGCCGGTGCATCAGCCAGGCTGTTCCGGTGAGCGTAACGAGCGTGGAGCCCACAAGCGAAAGCGTGATGGGCAGCCAAGCTGCGCGCAGCAGCGGGAGATTTGCAACGATACCGACACCAGCGGGAACAAACAACAGCGCCAGGGAGCCGAGTAGGCCATTCGCCGTTTGCTGCATTGCCGGCGGCGGTTCGCGACGCCGTACCGTATACCAGCCGGCCAGCAGGAGCATGCCGAGCACTGGCCCTGGCACCGGCATGCGCGCCAATGCGTGCAGGACCTCGCCTAGAAACTGGAAAAGCAGCAGGATGAAGGTGTACCGCAGCACTGGCATGGGTTGAGGCTACTATGCCAGTCTGAGCTTGCCCGCAGCCCAGCTCCGCACGTATGTACTTGTGATTGACGCCTTGCGAGAGTCGCATATTAGCAGTCACAAGATATTGCCTTGCCAAACCCACTGAACCATGGCAGGGTAGAAAGACTTCTAAAGGAAAGGACGCCCCGCATGGCTGAGTTTACGTGCAACTTGATGAGTGGGCAGCGTGAGCCAGACAAGCGGCTTCGTTGCAATCGGGCGTCGCTTCCATTGCGCTAAGCGCAACTCCGCATCACGCGCCAAATATCCTTTTCATGCATGCCGCGAGCGGGCACAGTCCCGTCTCGCTCCATCCAGTAGTTCCGTCCTTGCATGCGATCGCGTTGACTACGCGGTCGCGAAGGTAAGTCGGCGGTCATCTGCTTTACGGGCCGCCCGGTACCGGCAAGACGGCATTAGTATCAGGCTTAGCAGCAGAATTCGGCATGTCGATCTACTTGATCAACCTTGCCGAATTTACCGATAGGACTCTCAAGACAGCGATAAACGAAGTGCCCGGAAACTCTATGGTTCTGTTTGAAGACATCGACGCCGCAAAGTCGAGTAAGCGTCGACCGACGATGAATAACTGGACAGACTCGACGCCAGCAGCACCCGTTGGAAAGACCAACGAGGCCTCGAACTCCGGTGTGACCCTTTCCGGCCTGCTCAATGTAGTAGACGGCTTCCATGCGCCGGAAAACATCGTCTTTGTCATGACAACCAATCACGCGGAAGCACTCGACCCAGCTCTTCTGAGGCCGGGCCGTATTGACTACAAGCTCCACCTCGGGGAGGCTGTCGAATCGCAGAGGATCGAGCTTTATCTGCGATTCTTCCCGGAGGCGACACGAACTCAAGCTCGTGAGTTCGCGCAAACTCACGATGGCCAGACAATGGCGGAGTTTCAGGGTCTCTTACTCGCGCTCGACGAGCGCCGGGAGTTAGAACCAACCCTGCAAAGCCGCGTAACTTAGCGACTCTGCAGCGGCTTCGACACTGATTCCAGCGATTGCCCGGCAGCTTCGACGCCAATAGTCAGCTCACAAACCGAGCCAAGCAGCATCAGCACCGCGCCGAGGGCATAACCCCATGAGACATTCGCCCGCGAGCCGCTTGCAATGAGCTCGCCGAAAAAGACGGGCGCGGCTACACCACCGGCGAGGGTGCCGAGAGCGTAGAAGATGGCGATTGCAAACGCCCGTATCTCCAATGGAAAGATCTCGCTAACAGTAAGGTACGCAGCACTCGCGGCCGAGCTCGCGACGAAGAAGATCGCCGAAAAGCAAATATCCAGCCCACGAGCCGACAGCAGCCCATGGGTGAACGGGTAAATCGTCGCGACCAGCAGCAGGCCGGAGATGCCGTATGTCGCGGCAATCATCGGCTTGCGACCCCAGCGGTCAAAGAGCGGGCCAAGCAGCATAGGGCCGAAGAAGCTGCCGATCGCAAACGGCAGCAGGTGCAGCGGCAGCCGCGAATCGGAAACATGGTAGAAGCTTTTCACGATCAGGCCGTAGGTAAAGAAGATGGAGTTAAAGAAGAAGCTTTGTGCCACCATCAGCACCAGCGCGAGCACAGAACGCATCCGGTGCTCGCCGAGCATGGAACCGAAAACGGCCGAGAGGGGGGTATGATCGCGCACGACCAGGCGAAGCGGTTTGGCGTGCTCGCCTTCAAGTGGCGGAAGGCCCCTGCCGCGAGTCGCTTTGCGCTCGATCTCCGAGACGATGCGGTCGGCCTGCTCGGTATGGCCACGCAGCATGAGCCAGCGCGGGCTTTCCGGTACGGCCAGCCGCAGGATGAGCACACCTCCACCCAGCACGGCAGCGGTCGAAAAGGCAAGACGCCAGCCAAGATTGGGCGAGATCGTATGGCCATTGAGCAGCAGAAAGGACGCAAGCGAGCCGACAATCGCCCCCAGCCAGAAGGTAGCATTCACCACCAGGTCAACCGTGCCGCGCACCTTGCCCGGGATGAGCTCGTCGACAGCCGAATTGATCGCGGCGTACTCACCGCCGATACCGAAACCGGTAAGCGCGCGAAACAGGGCAAAGGTCAAGAAGTTCCAGGACAGGGCAGTCGCTAGGGTCGCCACTGAGTAGGTGGCAAGAGTGACAAGGAAGAGCTTGCGGCGGCCGAGCCGGTCCGTCAGGTAGCCGAAAAACAGCGCGCCCAGCACCGCACCGGCCAGGTAGGTGGTAGCGCCAGCGGTGACCTGCGGTGCAGTGAGCCCAAGACCGCGGCGATCTTCCAGTATCCCGGCGAGCGAGCCGGCAAGAGTAACCTGAAGGCCATCGAGCAGCCACGAGGTACCGAGGGCGAGAATGATGCGGGCGTGCCATCGTGACCACGGCAGCCGGTCCAGGCGGGCCGGAACCTGCGTCTCGATCACCTGCTCGGCGTCGTTGCCTGAAGCCTCACTCTGCGGGCCGCCGGATGGATGCTGAGAAGACCTATTCGCCACTCTGTTCATCCCGATCAGCCGTTTGACGCTTCTGCTCGGCCTCCTGCTTTTCCGGCGTGTCCTCGAGAATGCTGATCGTGCCGACTCGTTCGAGAATGGCATAACGCACTTGGCCAAGGTCCGTCAGGCCCTTCTGCCGGGCCGAATGCATTACGTCCTGGTCGCTAAGCCGCATACCGGTCATCGCTTCTTCATGCCACTGGCCGCGGTTGAGCAGCACCATTGGTACTCCATCGAGTGAAGACCCGACTGCCTTCGAGCGAGCGCGAAGGCCTGCCGTGAGGCGATGCATCAGCCCGATGGTGATGATGGCGCACACGCAGTTGGTGATGGAGCGGTCATCGCCCACAGTCGCCGCGATGATGACACCGCCGACCAGGAAGACGATGACGAACTCGAACGGCGTAAACTGCGCGCCCGGCCGCCGAGACAGGATACGAACGACCAGCAGCAGAACGTAATAGCCGACAACAGCGTGGACCAGGGTATACATGCGATGGTCACTTCCGGAAACGTGCCGGGCTCCGGGCCGGTTGAGAGTCAACCCTGGACATCAGGGCATCACAAAGACGCCTTCCGTCAAGGCATCCTGGGGCTGCTGGATGCTGCCGTGCGAGACGAGCCGTATGGTGAAGTGGGACACGCCGACCTCAGCCGGCTGAAGCGCAAATTCCACAGAGTTCGGGTGGCTGTCAGCCGCAAACACATAAAGGATGCCGCTATCGGCCGTCGAGGAGGACAGCGGCTGCGGAATGATCCGCTGATTGCCGAGGCGCTTCACCACTGAGTCATCGACCCAGAGCTTGACCTGGCCGTTTTCGACAGCGTCGGCGCCAAGATGGATCGTAATAATAGATGGAGTATTGAAGCGCTCGACGCGTTCATAGTTGAGAGTAAGCGCTCCATCCGCAGTCCGGGCGTGAGCATTTGCGAGCGGGCCGCGGCCGAAGACTCCAAGGAAATCCAGCAGGACGATCAGCGCGAAGAAGCGCCAGGTCCACCGCTCAAACGCCCACCAGCGGCGCTGAAACTCGAGGTCTTCTCCAACGGCAACCTCGCCGTCGATCTTGGCCACAGAATCTTCAACAGCTTTTGTCGGCGTCTCGGTAGTCGCAGGCATGGCTCCTCAGTCTCCCTCTGCCGGGATGATAGTGATCTCACCGTTGCGTTCAAGGATGGCGTACTCGATCCCATCGAGCGAGGAAATGCCTTTGTCACGAGCCGCAGTCATCACATCGTCTGGGTTGATAAGCATGCCCTTTAGCGTCTCGCTATGCCATTGACCCTTGCCGAGCAGCAGAAGCGGTGTACCGTCGAGAAGCCGCGCGACCCACTCAGAACGCTGCCGAATGAGCACCAGGAAGAGGTGTGACATCGCAATGGTGATGATCTGGGTGATGGCATTGGTCAGTGAATGATCGTCGGCAACGATGAAAGTCAGCGCAAGGCCGCCGATAAAAAAGATCAGCACAAACTCAAATGGGTTCATCTGCTTGCCGGGCCGGCGGCCAACGACCCGCACCATAAAAACCAGAAAGAAGTAGCCGAATACTGCGCGGGAGACGGCGGCCATATCAGTTGAGATGCAGTTCCTCGAGGATATTGTGCGGGCATTAAAGGCAGAAGCTGCCAGGAAAGACCAGCAAGCAGATCAAAACAGGTGAGGGACAAAGCGGTCCGTATTGCGGATGATGGGAGTTCGTGACTCACGGATTCCCATGCCGCAAGGCAAGCCATCGACCAGCCACGCACCAAGTACCGCCCAGTTTCCATCAATAACCGGTACAGCACCGAGCCCCTGATAGACCCAGGGGCCATCCGCGAAGGCTCCCTGGGTAGCAACCGTACGGGAGGCATCCTGGATCGTGATGTTGGCGCCTTCCCTGCCGAAAAAAGGCTTGCGGACATACCGGGTCATGCCTCGCGGCCCGTCCAGATACGCTGGAAGCAGGAGATCGTGGTCCGGGTAGAGATCCCAAAGGATGGCGAGCAGGGCCTTGTTGGACCAAAGCATCTTCCACACCGGCTCGATCCACTGGGTTCGCCTGGGTTGAGGCTTCTGACCGGACGTCAGCGACTGGAGTGCGTGGACGCCAAATGGCTCCCGAAGGAGCGCCTCCCAGGGATAGAGCTTGAACAGCGTTTCGATCGGCAGTTCGCTCCTATCGACGAAGCAGCGCCGCTCCCTATCCCAACCGATCTCGCTCATCCGTAGGCTTTTGCTGCCGATGCTCGCAGCATGAGCCGTGTCCCGGAGGTACGCAATGGTGAGCGCGTCCTCTTCAGAGCCGTCATGGGCGAAATAGACCGGCTCCGAAACATAGGATTTCAGGTCTTTCCATTTCGCAACAAGCTCCTCATGGATCGCGTTCCACTGATCGCGGTGAGGAAAGCAATCCTGGATCCAGCGCCATTGAACGATGGAAGCTTCGATGAGTGAGGTAGGTGTATCGGCGTTGTACTCAAGCAGTTTCAGAGAGCGGCCGTCAAAGGCCAGGTCCATGCGGCCGTACAGTGCTGGCGGCTCATCCTCCCAGCTCGCGCGGATAGCGGCTTCGGCTCCCGCGGGGATGTGCATCTCGGCAAGCCGGTCATACCGGAGAATATGATCGCCGGCTGCCAGACACATCTGCTGAAGCTCGGCAGCCGCTGTCTCCAACCGCTGGATCTCTGCGGAGCTGAACTCCCAGTAGGCTGACTCGTCCCAGTAAGGCCGCTCTCCTACAGAGTGGAAAGACAAACCCTGTCCGGCGACCAGACCTTGCCAGCCGCGACGGGGCGAAAGCGTATGCCGCCGCACTACTCGCCTCCACCTTCGCCGCCCCCGGCCGAGCTTCCTTCGCCGCCACTGCCAAAGCCTCCCCTGGAGACAGATGGCGAGTCGCTGCCACCGCTTACGGCGTCACCAAAGCCTTTCCCTCCAGTGCCGCCATAGATGTAGTGAGCCCCCGAGGAATGCTGCGAATCCTGACATGTAGTATCCGGGAGCTTGTGCCCGGACGCGTCAACGCAGTCCCGCCGTTCATTGCACCCGGAAAAGGCTGCAGCGGAGGCGACTAAAAGAAGGCAAGCTGGTATCTCCCGGCAGCGGCGCATGTTCCTCATCTCTGCTGACCAGTCTGATTTCTTCTGAGAAGGATGCCAGATACCCGAACTCCGAAGAAAGCGTTGCTGACGGCCGTGAATTGCTGGTCAGCAATCAGGATGCCCGGCGGCAGGGCCTCACTGGTGCGCATGCCCCACTTTGGCCCCCCAAGAAACCGCGAGAAAGCACGTTCTACGTAGCACGGACCCGACAGGATGGCCGGGTCCGCGGTGCTGGAGTTCTCAGAAAACTACTCGGACGCAGCGTCCTCGGAGCGGGCTTCGTTCAGAACCTGCGCCACGGTCCAGACCGGATCACCTACCTTGAAGCGGGCGAAACGGCGTACCGTAATGTTTTCACCCAGCTTGCCGACCTTCTGCGCGATCATCTCCCGGATCGAGAGTGACTGCTCCTTGATGAACGGCTGCTCGAGCAGGCAAAACTCCTCGTAGAACTTGGTCATTTTGCCTTCGACGATCTTCTCCACGACCGGAGCGGGCTTGCCAGTCTCCGCTGCCTGGGCTCGGTAGATCTCCTGTTCGCGGCTCAGGTCAGCTGGGGTGACGTCTTCGCGGCGGACATAGCGTGGATCGGTCGCGGCGATGTGCATCGCGATGTCCTTCAGCAGTTCCTGAAAATCTTCCGTACGGGCGACGAAATCCGACTCGCAGTTGAGCTCGAGGAGCACGCCGATCTTGCCGCCGGCGTGGATGTAGGTGCCGACCGCGCCCTCGTTCGTGCCGCGCGATGCCTTCTTGGCTGCTGAGGCCATGCCACGCTTGCGCAGCACGACAAAGGCCTTCTCCATATCGCCCTGAGCTTCCTGCAGCGCCTTGAGGCAGTCACCCATCGGGGCCCCGGACTTTTCGCGGAGCTCCTTGACCAGTTTCGCGTCGATCTTCTCACTCACTGCCGCCACCTTGTTTTCCTTTGCGCTCCCTGAGAGCGCTGTTACCTGCAATCAACCTAATTGATCCATACGCAACGAAAGCGTGGTGCCGGAAAACCGGACCACGCCTCGTCTGGCGAAAAGCGACCCGGGGACTAGATACCCTCGGCGACTTCGGGTTCGGTAAGAGCGCCCACTCCAGCCGGGGCCTTGCGGATACCGCCGCCGAGCGCGGACTCGAGATCCACCTCTTCGACCTCCGGCTCGGGCTCTGGTGCAGCTGCCGCGATCGCAGATTCGTCGGAACCCGATTCGAGCGATCCCTCAGCGAAGGTCGCCTCAGTGAACTGCGACTCAGGCGCAACTCCAGCCACATCCATAAACTGCTTATCCGTTGAGATTTGCACGCCCTCGATGACCGAGTCCGAGATCTTCGAGGTGAACAGTCGGATCGCACGCAGCGCGTCGTCATTGCCCGGGATCACGTAATCGACAACGGTCGGGTCGCAATTGGTATCGACGACAGCGACGACCGGGATGCCGAGCTTGCGGGCTTCCTTAACGGCAATCGCCTCGGCGTTTGAATCAACGATGAAGAGGGCATCCGGCAGGCGCTTCATGTTCTTGATGCCAGCCAGGTTCGCCTGCAGGTGCTTGCGCTCCCGCTCCAGCTTGATGACTTCCTTCTTGGTAAGGAGGTCATAGCGGCCGTCGGTGGCCATCTCGTCCAGTTCCTGGAGCCGCTTCACCGATTTCTGCACCGTAACCCAGTTGGTCAGCAATCCGCCGAGCCAACGCTGGTTGATGTAGAACATGCCGCAGCGGTTCGCCTCTTCGGCAACGGCATCCTGCGCCTGGCGCTTGGTGCCGACGAAGAGAATCACCTTGCCGGTCGATGTCAGGTCGGTCACATACTTCGACGCTTCCTTGAACATCTTGAGGGTCTTCTGCAGATCGATGATATAGATCCCGTTACGCTCGCCGAAGATGTACTCCTTCATGCGCGGGTCCCAACGCTTGGTCTGGTGTCCGAAGTGAACACCGGCCTCAAGCAGCTCCTTCATAGTGATGGTCGCCAAACAGCCTCCTTGTGCAAATTGCATCCGGGGCCTCACAGACTGAGGTTCCGGATTGATTCCCTAATCGGGAGAATCACGTCCGAGATTGCCGCCTTCCAATGGGGATTGGAAAACGGGTGGTGCTTACTGCTGTACTACAGCCTTCTCCACCTCGAGTACGGCTAGCTCGTGGCCGGCCGGATCAAGGAAGTGAAACCGCCTCCCTCCCGGGAAGCTGAATGGTTCTTTGCTGATTGTGCCGCCAGCCGACTTGACGGCCTCCAGGCTTGCGGCGAGATCCTCTACCTGTATGACGACGAGTGGTGCTTTGGTCGCCTTGGAAGCGTCTGCCTGGAGACCCAGGTCAACGTCACCGGTCATCGTGCATGCGTAGGTCGGACCAAAAGACGTCAGGGTCCAGCCAAACACTTCCGCGAAAAACTTATCGGCACGCAGCAGATCCGGGACTGGAAGCTCGACGAAACTGATGCGTGCCATAAGAACCTAGCGCTTGGAGAACTGGAAGCGCGCGCGCGCGCCCTTCTGACCGTACTTTTTGCGCTCCTTGATGCGAGCGTCACGGGTCAGCAGACCATCAGCCTTGAGCGTCTTGCGTAGCTCCACGTTGAACTCGAGCAGGGCGCGGGCGATGCCCATCTTGACCGCATCCGCCTGGCCAGAAACGCCGCCGCCGCGAACAGTCGTTACGACATCGAAGCTGCCACCGAGTTCAGTCAACGCAAGGGGGCGCTTGGCCGAGATACGCTGCTGCTCAGTTACAAAGTAAGCGTCATAGGGCTTCTTGTTGACTGTGAAACCACCATTGCCGGGGCGAAGAAAAACGCGGGCGATCGCCGACTTGCGGCGCCCTGTCCCGTAATACTGCACCAGATCTGCCATGGATCTCCCTTTACGCCTGAACCGGCTGCGCCGAAGCATGCACGGTCGTCGACGGACCACGATGCTTGCCGAGCTTGGTGTTGATGTCGAGCGTGACCGGCATCTGCGCCTGATGCGGATGCTTGTCGCCCCGGTAGACCTTGAGCTTGGTCGCCATTTGGCGGCCCATCTTGGTCTTCGGCAACATGCCCTGCACGGCTTCTTCAATGATCTTCTCGGGCCGGCGTGCGAGCAGCCGCAGGAACGACTCCTCTCGCAGCCCACCCGGGAAGCCGGTGTAGCGGCGGTAGACCTTCTTCTCGGACTTTAGGCCGGTCAGGCGAACCTTTTCGGCATTGACCACAATGACGTGGTCGCCCATATCAATGTAGGGCACGTACTTGGGACTACGCTTGCCGGCCAGAATACTGGCGACCTCGGCTGCGAGGCGGCCCAGCGTTTTGCCGGTGGCATCGACCACGAACCACTTGCGATCGATTTCAAGCGCGCTTGGAATAAACGTCGACATCTCGTACTTCTCCTCTGTACCTGCTGCCGCAGATAGCACTGCTGGAACTGCTTGGGGCAAAATCATCGCCCTATCCACAGCCTCAGCGCCGCCTGGCTGAAAACCAGCCAGACCTGAGCAAGGCACTGTTGGTGTGAGCGGGCGCAAGACCAGATGCCCCCCGGCCTCTCAAAGCTGCGGAGAGACATGTATCCGCATACCGCAGATACGGGACTGCGCAAGAACTATAGAGTAGGCAATTGCCCCAACGGAGTCAACCGTCAGGAAGTCCAATCCTGGCTTGCGGCCATGGTTTATTTAGATTTACGCAGGGCCTGCGATCGCCGGCCTCGGGACCCCAGGTCTAACCGACCAGGGCGAGCAGGGGCTCGATTGGGAGCAATGGCTTTAGTTCGGGCATGGTGACATCAAGCGCGCGACCCGCGGCCAGCTCCGAGAAAACGTGGTTGGCGGTGTCCTCTGTCCGGGTTGAAACGATATGAAGCTTGCGGACCGCCAGCATGGTCACGGTGGAGAGTAGATAACGATTTTCCATTTTCAAGCCAGCTGCATAGACCAACTCTGAGCGCATGCGTCCTCTGTTTTCTGAGCCAAGTCGCAGCAGGTTTGATCTCCCACCGAATCCTTATCCCTGACCCATCCTACGCCCTGAGGCGGAAAGCACGTTCTTGGAGGAGGTTACGAAAGGTCCCAGCCCTCGTCATTCCTTGACTTCAGGCAAGGCGAGAGTTCGGGCAAGAGTTGCTTCATGCTTCCAATTGGCTCTAGCCACGCTTCTTAGAGGAAGCGCGCGGGCGGGCTTCGGCTGACCGACCTGCGCCCGCGCGTTCACTTTCACAGCGTCGACCACCAAGAGCCCCTGCTTCCGCCTGCCTGCTCCGCCTCGCTTCTTCACGGCTCCACCCGCCTTCCCGCTGAATTTTTCCTCTTTCGCGATGCCACATAATATTGGTTTGCGACGAAGCTGGAAGAGGGAGAACAGCAGGAATGGAAGAGCGCGATTTTTTCGACGAGAAGCCGGAACAACGGACCCATACGCTTACTTGCCCGCACTGCGGCAAGGCGGACGAGTACCAGCTCGGCTGGCTGGTTCGGCGCAAAAAGGCGCAGCTCGGCCGGGGTGCCGACGAGCGCGATCGGGCTCGATTCGCCAAGGCGCAATCGTACATGCTGCTGCGAGACGACAAGGCAGCCTGCAAGAACATCCGCTGCCGCAAACGGTTCGACGTAGCCGGGGTGAACTCAGTCGCCTTCCTGTAAGACTTGGCGATGGCTTACTCCGCCGAGGGCTCGGTCGGTCGAGCTCCGGCATGCGCCTTGGACTCAAGCGAAAGCAGGCGGGATGCAGACCCGGGCTCCGGAGCAACTTCTTGCAGCGAACCGTGTCGAGAGGCATCCAAAGAACGGTTCCAGAGAAGGTTGCTTGCGGAAGTGAGCAGACTGCGGAGCCAAGACCGCCCGGGAATGCATCCGGGTTTCGACTTTGGTGAGGCTTTTGTGACTAGTTCTGTACGCGCTCTTCCCTGCTCGATCCTGCTTCTTGCCCTTCTGGGCCCTCTTGCTGCATGCAAGGCGAAGCCTGCCGAAGCCGGCGGCGGCTTCGCGCTGCCGCCGGGTGGCCTGCCGGTGCAGACGCAGACTGTGACTGATTCTGCCGTCCCTGAGTCAGACACATACGTTGCGACCATCAAGTCGCGGCGTTCGGCCACCATGAACCCCCAGGTCGACGGCAACCTGACCTCCATCAATGTGGTCTCCGGTCAGCATGTGAGCAAGGGTCAGGTCTTGATGGTCATCGATCCAGTCAAGCAGCAGGCAACGCTCCAGTCCTCGGCGGCGACCGAGGCGCAGAAGCTGGCGGTCTACCAGTACAACCAGTCAGAGGTTGAGCGGCAGCGCAAGCTGTTCGAGGCCGGTATCACCAGCCGCGACGCCTACGACCAGGCGCTGCAAAGCTTCCAGAACTCCAAAGCAGACTATGAATCTTCCGTCGCGACAACCACCACGCAACGTCGGCAGCTGGCTTACTACCAGATTCAGGCCCCCTTCGACGGCGTGGTCGGCGACATCCCGGTGCATGTTGGTGATTACGTGTCGGCGACAACACTGCTGACGACCGTCGACGCAAATACAGACTTGGAAGCCTACATATATGTCCCTACCGAACGCGCCAGCGAATTACATCTTGGTCTGCCGGTAAGCATTCTGGGGCCGGACGGCTCGGTTCTTGAGAAAACAAAGGTGGACTTCCTTTCGCCGCAGGTGGATAACGGACTGCAAGGCATTCTGCTGAAAGCGCCGGTCCAGTCGACGACCGCAGACCGGCTCCGAACAGCGCAGCTGGTCAAGGCGCAGGTGACCTGGTCAGAGAAGCCGATGGCGACAGTTCCGGTGCTGGCGGTAACCCGGCTGGGAGGCCAGAGCTTTGTTTATGTGGCTCAGGATGCAGGCGGGGGCAAGTACGTCGCGCATGAGAAGCCGGTACAGCTGGGCGACACGATCGGCAACACATACGCGGTCCAGAGCGGGCTGGCTCCGGGCGAAAAGGTGATTCTTTCCGGGCTGCAGATTCTGCAGGAGGGTTTCCCGGTACATCCTCTTGGTTCGTAGCGCGAGTTCGTGCTGAATCCTGGACCGGACTGAATCAGCCAACAATGCAAGAGCACGGTTTCCGAGTATTTGGACCGCAGCAGCTTCATCCGCCGCCTCCGCTTCGAAGCTTTCATGCTCCCGGCGGTTGTCAGTGACAGTGGAGTCTGGCGATCACCCGGGTTTCGGGTTCGCAGTAAGAGTAGAAAGGATTAAGCGTGGTCGACTTTTTCATCCGGCGGCCGGTGTTCGCCTCGGTTTGCGCGCTGCTGATCATCCTCGCCGGCGCGGTCTGTATCCCCACGCTGCCGATCGCGCAGTACCCCCAGCTCGCGCCGCCGCAGGTTACGGTCACGAGCAACTATGTCGGCGCGAACGCGGAGGTGGTCGAGTCAGCGGTGACGACTCCGCTTGAGGAAGCGATCAACGGCGTGCAGGGCGGCCGCTACATCTCCTCGACCAGCGCGAGCGACGGTACCAGCGCAATCACCACTACCTTCGACACCGGTTACGACCTTGATATCGCTGCCGTCGACGTGCAGAACCGCATCTCGTCGGCCACTGGCCAGCTGCCGGCCGAAGTCAACCAGACCGGCATCACGGTCACCAAGGCGAACTCTAACTTTGTCTTCGCTGCCGGGTTCTATGCGGAAAACGACCGCTACAGCAGCCTGTTTATCTCGAACTATATCGACGTGTACGTCAAGGATGCACTCAAGCGCATCAAGGGCGTCGGCGACGTGCAGGTCTTCGGTGCCCGTAAGTACGCGATGCGGCTCTGGGTGGACCCGGTGCGGCTGGCGGCCCGGCAGCTGACGGCTACCGACGTGGTCGCTGCGATCCAGGAGCAGAACGTCGAGGTGCCGGCGGGCCAGCTGGGACAGCCGCCAAACAAGTCAACCCAGGACTTCCAGATCACCGTGAACGCGATCGGCCGACTCACAACGCCGGCTCAGTTCAACGACATTGTCATCAAGGACACTCCAAATGGGATCGTGCGCTTCAGCGACATCGGTCACGCGGAGCTGGGCGCAGAGGATTACAGCTCGGACCTGAAGTTCTCCGGCGTGCCCGCGATCGGCATCGGCGTGCAGCAGCTCTCGAATGCCAACGCGCTGGACGTCGACAAGGAAGGCAAGGCGGTTCTCGCTGAGCTGGCGAAGACCTTCCCTCCCGGCCTGAAGTACGTGGTCGCTTTTGACACCACCACGGTCGTGGCTGAGGGCATCCACGACGTTGTCATCACTCTGCTTGAAGCGATCGGCATCGTCATCCTGGTGATTTACTTCTTCCTGCAGGACTGGCGTGCGGTCATCATCCCGGCGGTCACCATTCCGGTATCGCTCATCGGAACCTTTGCCTTTCTCAAGATCTTCGGCTTCTCCATCAACACGCTGACCCTCTTTGGCATCACGTTGGCCACCGGACTGGTCGTCGACGATGCGATTGTCGTCATTGAAAACGTGCAGCGCCACATCTCGGAAGGGATCGCGGACGCGCATGAGGCGACCTCGATCGCTATGAGCGAGGTGACGAGCGCGGTTATCGCAACCTCCCTGGTGCTGATCTCGGTGTTCATTCCGGTGTCGTTCTTTCCTGGCACCACGGGCCTGCTGTACAAACAGTTCGCACTCACCATCGCTTTCTCGATCGCAATCTCCGCGTTCAACGCGCTGACCCTCTCACCGGCTCTCGCTGCGCTGCTGTTACGCAAGGAAGAGCACAAGGTCGGCATCCTGCGGGCGATTGACACAGGTATTCGGAAGGTAAGCAGCGGCTATGCACGAATCATCCACGTGGTGCTGCAGCTGCGATACGTAATGCTCCTGCTCTTTATCGGTGGACTGGCGGCGACCGTGTATATGTACAACACGGTTCCGACAGCATTTGTGCCGCAAGAGGATCAAGGTTACCTGATCGTCCTGGTGCAGGCCCCGCAGGGCGCTTCGCTCGCCTACACGGAGGCGGTACAAGACCGGCTCGCCGCAAAGATGGCACATGAACACGACATCTTCGGCAGCTTTTCGATCTCGGGTTTCTCGTTTACCGGCAACGCGCCCAATTATGGACTGACATTTCTGCCGCTCATCTCCATCCAGCAGCGGCTTGGCGCGCAGGATACGGCGGCTGCCATCCTGGCGCGCATTCGCCCACAATGCCTCATGATTCCGGGCGCTCTCGTCGTCCCGTTCGAGCCGCCGGCCATCTCGGGGCTGGGCAACTTTGGCGGCTTTGCCTTTGAGCTGCAGGATCTCGGCCGCAATACGCTGCAGGACCTGGACCGTGTTGCTCACACCATAGCGGCAAAGGGTAACGCGAGCGGCAAGCTTGTCGGCCTCTTTACGCAGTACAGATCGAACGATCCGCAGGTCCTGGTCAACATCGATCGCGAGAAGGCCAAGTCACTCGGCGTGCCGTTCTCGCAGGTAAGCACGGCGTTGAGCGTGTATATGGGCTCGGAGTACGTCAACAATTTCGATTTCAACAACCGCTCCTACCGCGTCTACGCGCAGGCAGACCAGCAGTTTCGGAGAACAGCAGCCGATATCCGGCAGTTCTACGTGCGTTCAGACTCCGGACAGATGATTTCGCTCGACAACTTTGTCACCCTGGAGCAGACCTCCGCGCCGGCGGTTATCTCCCACTACAACCTGTTTCGCTCGG
Organism: uncultured Acidobacteriaceae bacterium; assembly: GCA_964245435.1. Lineage (GTDB taxonomy): Bacteria > Acidobacteriota > Terriglobia > Terriglobales > Acidobacteriaceae > EB88. Next base: position 212,755 of record CAXTMF010000003.1, on the reverse strand, counting down.
CAGAGATCGACGGCTCGGCAGCACCGGGCCTGAGCTCGAGCCAGGGGCTGGATGCGATGGTTGCAACCGCGAAAGCGAACATGATGCAGGGCATGAGCTATAGCTGGACGGGACTGGCGCTTGAAGAGGTTGAGTCTGCCGGCAAAACGGTCATCATCTTCGCACTCGGTATCCTGGTCGTGTACCTGACGCTTTCGGCACAGTACGAAAGCTTCGCGCTACCGTTCATCATCCTGCTGGCGGTGCCGATGGCGGTGCTGGGAGCACTGCTGGCACAAAGCCTGCGCGGGCTGCCGAACGACGTGTATTGCCAGATCGGGCTGGTACTGCTGATCGGGCTCTCCGCGAAGAATGCCATTCTCATCGTGGAGTTTGCCGAGCAGCTGCGCCGGCAGGGCCGTTCGATCATGGATGCGGCGATCGAGGCAGCCGAACTGCGGCTACGGCCGATTTTGATGACTTCTTTCGCGTTCATTCTGGGAGTGATGCCGCTGGTATTTGCGCACGGTGCCGGCGAGAACGGCCGGCATTCGGTGGGCACGAGCATCGTGGGCGGTATGCTGCTGTCAACCATCCTCAACCTTTTCTTCATCCCGGTGCTTTATGTGCTGCTCTCGACCCTTCTTGGCGCCGGCGGACACGGGACAAAGCCACGAGTGAAAGGCACTTCTGTTCACGAGCCAGTACAGAGCTCGGAGCCGGTCCTGCAGAGTTAACTCTCACCGGCATCCCACTGCGCATGCTGGAGCAGGTGGGACAGGCGGGTCGGTGTGCGCTGGTGCTGGGCGGTGGCGGCCCGCTCGGCGTTGCGTGGGAGGCAGGTCTTCTGCAGGGCTGGGCCCAGGGCTGGCAGCAGTTCGTGCAGCAGGAGGGTACCGCTGGCTCGAGCGGTTCAGCCGTTTCCAGAGACTCACGCTACTCGGCTAGCGCGCTTGCCCTTTTCCTAGAAGGCCGCATTATCGGCACATCGGCCGGAGCTATCGTGGGTGCGCATCTCGCGGTGCACGACTCTATAGAGCCCCTGGTAGCGCAGCAGAGTCAATCGCTTGGCGATGACACGCCCCGAGGCCCGGGCATGACCAAGTTTCTTGCCGCTTTCTTCAAGGCAAAGCTGTTTACGCGGTCCATGCCGAGCCTGCGACGCTCGCTCGGCAGGAGCGCCCGCCGGATGGCGCTGCCTGGAGAAGCCGGCTTTGTGGCAGCGATCGCACGCTCCTACGCACCGAAAGGCGGCTGGCCGGCAGGTCGCGAGCTGCTGGTAACAGTGGTCGACGCAGAATCCGGTGAGCTGCACGCCTGGACGAGCGAGTCGGGTGTGCCGCTGGCGCTAGCTGTAACGGCTAGCTGCGCAGTGCCATGCGCCTTTCCATTGGTCCATGTAAACGGCCGTTCCTACATGGACGGAGGCGTCGGTTCTTCGACCAATACGGCGCTGGCTCGTGGCTGCGACCGCGTCCTGATCCTTGACCCACTAGGGCGCATGTTCGGCGGCTCACCGCTCGATGCCGAGCGCAGGGCGCTGGAGGCGGAGGGCAGCCGCACACTCGCCTTTTTGCCCGACCAGGCAGTGGCAGCGGCCATTGGGAGGAACTTTTTAGACACGACACGCCGGGCACAGGTGTGCGAGCTTGCCCGGGCGCAGGGACTTTCCACCGCGCACGGCGTGTGGAATTTTCTTCGTGGCTCCGGCATCTCCCGCGTGCCGGCCGCTGCTGCTTCGCACAGCTGAGCGCTCGGTCGCGACAGCGGAACGGGTATGCGATACTGAAGCGGCTTTCTGCTCTTTGCGGCGCACCGAGCCGTTGATGGCAGCTTCCGGGTCGGTGGAGCTGCGGCTGACGGGGTGAGTGCGAGGATCGACGCTTCTGCGGTCGCCCAGGGCGAACTGCGGGCGCTGCAGAGTAGGGATGTTGCAGCAGGCCGGGATGGCGGAACTGGCAGACGCAGCGGACTCAAAATCCGCCGACCCTTGCGGTCGTGGGGGTTCGACCCCCCCTCCCGGCACCAGTAAGAGAACCAGAGTATGCGCTGACATCTTTCTCTGGACGCATCGCTCAGAGCACAAGCGTTGCGCGAGACGGATGGCAGCTAGAAAAGCGTTGCCGAACGATCTTGGTTGATCGGGTATGCCCGCCGGCATCCTTTCGGATGTGCTTCTTCCCACCGGTTCCCAATGTTCAGTTGATGCGTTTCCATCTCCTGTACGGAAAGGGATGCGCCTTTACCATCCGAGGATCCGACAGGAGGGAATGCTGGCACTCCTCCTGAGCTCTTAAATCCAATGCCACGCCAGCATTCGTGCAGGTAAGGAAGTGGCCGGCTCACTCGCGCCGCGACATTCGACGCTTTAGCAGTGACCGCAGACAAACCTTCCCGCAGACAAACGTTTCGAGGAGAGCAGCTTTGACAAAGCGTCCTTGTACCTGGGCAGTGTGCCTCGCCTTTCTAGCCATTGCAGCCACCGAGATGCGGGCGCAATCGGGGGGCCGTTTTCGCGTCACCGCAGCCTCAACGCTGCCTGGCCCGGTCAGCGGGCGACTTCTCCTGTTCATGAAGCAGGGGCATGGCGACACGGCTGTTGACTCGGACGAGAACCACCCGAGAGCGACCTGGATCGCCGCGCAGGAGGTTCACGATCTCGCGCCGGGCGCCTCGGTCGAGGTGGACGCGGACACAGTCGCCTTTCCGGAGCCTTTCAGCCACGCACCTGCCGACAGCTGGGAGGTGCAGGCGGTTCTCGATGTGGACCACTCGTACAACTACACCGGCCGGGACGCAACGGATTGGGAGAGCGATGTCGTGGCACTTTCCCCTACACCAGAGGAGCCGGTCTTGACGCTCACGCGTCATCCAGTTCCGCGGCGTTCCGCAGCTCAACTGTCCGGCAAGGCCGGCGTAGCCGAAGAGTTCGACTTAGAAAGTCCTGCTCTGGGCCGGTTCTGGGGAAGGCCGACCTCGATCCGCGCCTGGGTCATTCTGCCGCCGGGTTACAGCCCCACCGCAAAGACCCGCTATCCCACCGTTTACTGGACGCACGGCTTTGGAGGCAATCTGAACTACTCGCTGCGGAATGGCATGGACATCCGCTCCCGCATGGAGAGTGGAAAGATTCCGCCGATGATCTGGGTCATGCTGGACGAGTCGATCCCGCAGGGCACCCATGAGTTTGCCGACTCAGTGAACAATGGTCCCTGGGGTGCCGCGCTGACGAGCGAGTTCATCCCGTCGCTGGAACGCAAGTACCGGATGGACGGACGGCCCACTGGGCGATTTCTGAATGGCCACTCCAGCGGCGGCTGGGCGACGCTGCAGCTCCAGGTCAACTATCCGCACGTGTTCGGCGGAACCTGGTCGACATCGCCCGACCCGAGTGACTTTCACAACTTCACCAACTCCGACCTGTACGCGCCGCACGCAAATGTGTATCGCAGGCCGGACGGCTCGCTGACACCGCTCATACGCGCAGATGGCAAGGTTGCGGCTACGTTTGAAGACTACGCGCGCATGGAGGCCGTTGTCGGTCCGTATGGAGGCCAGATCTCATCGTTCGACTGGGTCTTCTCACCCAAGGGAGCGGACGGAGCGCCAGAACCGATGTTCGACCGGTTGACCGGCGACGTACATCCGGAAGTAGTCCAGTACTGGCACGACCACTACGATCTGGCGGTAGACGTGGAGCAGCACTGGAGTGAACGGAAGACGCTGCTGCGAGGACGCATCCACCTCTACGTCGGCACCGCGGATACCTTCTATCTGGATGGTTCCGCGCACCTGTTCGAAGCGAGGCTCAGCCAGCTCGGTGCTGACCCGCACTTCACCTACATGCCGGGTCGCACCCACTTCGATTTGTACAAGGTAGGCGATGACCGGTACGGGCTCTTCAACCAGATTGCTGCAGAGATGTATGCAATCGCACGTCCGAAGGCGAAGCAGGCGGCTCGCTGAAGCTATATATCGGACAGACGGGCTGCCTAGACAAGAGGAAGCCGCCTTGCAAGCAGGGCACCTCACTGTTACCGCCGGGCCAGAGACAGGGAACGGGCAACAGGGTACCTTTGAGGCGGAGGCAGGAAGCGGCATGAAGCGAGCTCTCATCAGCGGCATCACCGGCCAGGACGGAGCATACCTGGCGGAGTTTCTGCTCGGCAAAGGGTATGAGGTGCATGGGATCAAGCGGCGGAGCTCGCTCTTCAACACCGCGCGGCTCGATCACCTGTACCAGGACCCGCACACGTCTAACCGCTGCCTCTACCTGCATTACGGTGACATGACCGACTCCTCGAGCCTGATCCACATCGTCGAGAAGGTTCAGCCAGACGAGATCTACAACCTGGCCGCGCAGAGTCACGTGAAGGTCTCCTTTGAAGAACCGGAGTACACGGCGAACTCGGATGCGCTTGGCGTCCTGCGCATGCTGGAAGCGATTCGCATCCTGCGTCTCGAAAACAAGACCCGGTTCTACCAGGCTTCGACCTCAGAGCTATACGGGTTGGTGCAGCAGACACCTCAGAGTGAAACGACGCCCTTTTATCCTCGCTCACCGTATGCCGTGGCAAAACTCTACGGGTACTGGATCGTGGTGAATTACCGTGAAGCGTACGGTATGTATGCCTGCAACGGCATCCTGTTCAACCACGAGTCGCCGAACCGGGGCGAAACCTTTGTGACGCGCAAGATCACTCGCGGCCTGGCACGGATCAAGGCCGGCCTCCAGGAGACGCTCTACATGGGCAACCTGGACGCACTCCGAGACTGGGGGCATGCGCGGGATTACATCGAGATGCAGTGGCTGATGCTGCAGCAGGAGCAGGCCCGCGATTACGTCATCGCGACCGGTGAGCAGCACTCCGTGCGTGAGTTCATCGAGCTGGCTGCCGAGATGCTCACGATGCACCTGAGCTGGCAGGGAGAAGGCGTCGACGAAAAAGCCTATGACGAGAACAGCCGGCTGGTCGTGGCTGTAGATCCGACCTACTTTCGACCGACCGAGGTGGAAACACTGTTGGGCGACGCCGGCAAGGCCAGGCGGGAGCTGGGCTGGGAGCCGCGCACCAGCTTCGCATCGCTGGTGCGCGAGATGGTGGACGCCGACTACAAGTCGGCGCTACGCGATGCGCTGGTGCGCAAGCATGGCTTCGATAGCTACGACGTGCGCGAAAGCTGAGCAGCAAGTCAGCAATTACACGCGGCCGGTGTGCCAGGCTGCTCCAGCCAGGAGCTTTGTAGCCCTACCCACGCGCTCAGTTCAGGAGGTTAGCTATGGAGAAGAACAGCCGCATCTACGTTGCGGGTCATCGCGGCCTCGTCGGCTCGGCGATCTGCCGGGAGCTCAGCCGGCGCGGCTACACAGATCTCATCACGCGCACCCATGCGGAGCTGGAACTCGGCGACGCGGCGGCTGTCGACCGGTTCTTCGCCGAGCAACGGCCCGAATACGTAGTGCTCGCTGCAGCACGAGTCGGCGGTATCCTTGCGAACAGCACTTATCCCGCGGAGTTTCTTCGCGATAACGTAGCTATCCAGAACAACGTCATCGAAGCCAGCCGCCGCGCGGGTGTGGAGAGGCTGCTCTTTCTAGGTTCCAGCTGTATCTACCCAAAGCTCTGCCCGCAACCAATCCGGGAGGAGTACCTGCTGACCGGTCCGCTCGAACCGACTAACCGGCCGTACGCACTGGCCAAGATAGCAGGTATCGAGATGTGCTGGTCCTACAACCGGCAGTACGGCACACGGTACCTGGCGGCTATGCCGACGAACCTCTATGGCCCAAACGATAACTTTGACCTGCAGACCTCACATGTTCTGCCGGCGCTGCTGCGTAAGATCAGTGACGCGATGCGGACCGGCGAACAGGAGGTGTGGGTCTGGGGCACCGGGACACCAAGGCGCGAGCTGCTCTACTCAGAGGATATGGCGGAAGCCTGTGTTTTTCTGTTGGAGCTTGATGAGGACAGGTACGGTTCGCTGCTCTCGGAGGCGGAGCCTCCGCTGATCAACATCGGCACCGGCCACGACGTAACCATCCGTGAACTCGCCGAGACGATCGCACGCCTGCTGAAGTTCCACGGCGCTCTCCGCTATGACACGTCGAAGCCTGATGGGACCCCGCGCAAGCTGCTCGACGTCAGCCGCATCGGAGCGCTCGGCTGGCAGGCCAGCACCTCGCTCCAGGATGGAATCAGTCGCACGTACGAGGCGGCAAAGCTGCACTTTAGCGCGCCGATAGCCCGATAGCGCCCCGAGCGGCAGGTTTGCAGCCTCCGATTCGCTCGCCGTCGCCTGCGGTGGACTCCTCCTGCCAGCGTCATCTTCACGTGACGCTCGCGCTGGCTCACCGGCCCTCGATCTATCCAGACCACCGCTGCATGCCAGCAACCCTTACACGCCCCCATGCGATCGCGAGCGATGCCGTGAAGCCTCGGTCGCGGCACACAGTTCATAAATGCTCCCGCCACGCGGCAGATGTCGATCAGCCAACCGGTACGCTTACGCACGGTATTTGGATTTAGGGACGGCAGGAAATTAGTGAACTTTCTATACAAACGGGAAAGTTCACCCAGTCAGTCCACGAGTTCTAGAACACAGAAGATACCTGTACAACTTGCGTCTTCAGATTGCAGTTACGCGGGTTGTTGTAAGTGACCATATTAACGATTACCAAAGTGAGTCACTAAATTTAGACGACTAATTTCTACACGGATTAGCCATTCAGGCTATAGTCAAAACAATCCGGTGAGCACGTTAGCTCCTGAGCACCGGGTCATCTGGGAGCAATCTGCAAGCTGGTCCGGTAGAAGCGCAAACAGAGCAAGCACGTGTTACTTACTCGGCTTGCTGTAGCTTCGACAGGCATCAGCAAACTGCTTAGGTTCAGCAGGGATACCTGCAAGCCGTGCGAACCATGTCGGACATGATGGATGGTGCCTATGGCGGGTGCGACTGTACTCCGGAACTTAGTGTTGCTTTTATCTATCTGCCTTGCGTTGCAGGCGACCGCGCAGCAGAGCGTTCAAACAACGAAGACCGTTTCCACCGACTATGTTCTTGGTCCGGGAGACGAGATACTTCTCCACGTCGTCGACATGGATGAGATACCAGATAAGCCGATCCGCATCGACCCGAGCGGCTTCATTGACTTACCACTGGCTGGGCGAGTGGAAGCAAGCGGGCTAACGGTCGAGCAGCTAAAAGTCGCCCTTGCCGCCAAGCTGGAGCGTTACATCAGCACTCCCCATATCTCCATCAACTTGACTGACGACCAGAGCCGACCCGTGTCCGTCATCGGAGCGGTCAACAGCCCAGGCGTACATCAGCTACAGGGTCCGAAGCGGCTGATCGAGGTGATCTCCTTGGCAGGCGGGGTTCGCCAGGATGCCGGCTCCCGCGTCATTCTGACGCGCGAAATGAAGTGGGGTACGCTTCCCTTGCCCGGCGTCCAGGTCGACCAGACCACGGAGTTCAGCACAGCAACGCTTTCGCTTGACGGTCTGCTGGCCGCGAAGAATCCCGCGGAAAACATCCTCATTCTGCCCAACGACGTCATCTCCATACCCAAGGCCGACCTCATCTATGTCGTGGGCGATGTGAAGAAGTCCGGCGGTTTCCAGCTTTCCTCGCACAGCAGTATCTCTGTCCTGCAGGCGATCTCCCTTTCCGAGGGTACCGGCCCCAGTGCTAAGCCGAAAGAAGCAAAGATCATGCGGCCGACCGACAAGGATGCGACCAAGATGGATGAAATACCGGTTGATTTAACGAAGATCATGGCCGGAAAAGCTCCTAACGTCGCTATGTACGCGAATGATGTGCTCTTTGTCCCAAACAGTCTTGCCAAAAGCTCGGCCCGCCGCGCCGCGGAAGTGATCCTGCAGACCGCAAGCGGGGTAGCTATCTATGCTCACTAAGTTGAGTGAGCACTCCTAAGTCGGCAAGTAATTAGCAGATTGAAGCAAATGCTTCAGGTCGTCCAGCTGGAGAGAGCTGCGCTAAGTGCTTAGCTGCAAACCGTCCCGGATTTTGCTTCAGGCGAGCAAACGTGGAAGCGTTGCCGGTCGGGATTAGCTTCAAGGCTGGCAAGACACGGCTGCTGTGCAGAACGCCCGTACCTGGATCCAGTCCAGGCAAGGTGAGCGAAACAGGAAGTAAGAAGTAAGCGGTTCCGAGGGGGCAAGCATGGAAAAGAAGCTCAACGACATCCGGCTCGACCGCGTCCTCCAGGCGGCGCCTGCCGTGCTGGAACCGGCCCTGAGCCCTGCCTATGACTCTTCGTACGAACGGCTGACCGGCTCCGGACGAGAGTCCAATCTGCTACTCGACTATCTCCGGATTCTGCTCCGCAAGCGCGGCGTCATCCTTGCGCTTGCGCTGGCCGGCGCGCTTGGCGGCTTCCTGCTGAACCTCGGTACGCTGCCGGTCTATCGCGCTCGCACATCGCTCGATATCGAGAGCCTCAACTCGGACTTCATGGGCATGCACGCCGTTGCGGCAATCGGCGGCTCGACGGATGCTTCGAGCGAGGCGTACGTGCAGACGCAGATCAAGCTGCTGCAGAGCGACACGCTGCTTGAGGACACGGTGCGCTCGCTCGAGCAGCAGTCCCACCCCAACTATGAGCGGGACGACCTGATCTCGAGCTGGAAGCGTGAGCTGCACCTCGGCCACACGGCCCCGCTTTCCTACGGCGCGCTTGTTCAGGACGCTGCGCAGCGGGTGAAGGTCAAACCGCTCGGCTTGACCCGGCTGGTTGAGATCACCTGCGACAGCTGGAACGCCGAGTTCTCTGCCCGGTTCTGTAATGAACTCACGACCCGCTTCCGCGAGGAGGACTACGCGACCCGCGGTGCCGAGGCTTCCAAGACAAGCGAGTGGCTGACCCGCCAGGTAGCCGATGTGCGCGTGCAGGTTGAGCAGTCTGAAAAGAAGCTCGAAGACGCGACCGGCGGCAACGGCCTGGTGCTGAGCCAGCAGAACGACTCGGTCTCCGAAGACCGGCTGCGCCAGGTGCAGGAAGAGCTGGTACGAGCCGAAGCGGACCGCATGGAGAAGCAGGCTCAGTTCGAGGTGAGCCGGACCTCGCCAGTCGACTCTCTCCCAAGCGTGATCGATAGTCCCAACTACCGCGCCGACCAGCAACGGATCGCCGAGCTGCGCGGCAGGGTCGCCGAGCTGGTGCCACCTCTGACCGAGGAGAATCCGAAGGTGATCCACCTGCGCTCGCAGATCAAGGAAGCCGAGGAGCAGCTGGTGCAGGAGCGCGATACTGTCGTCAGCCGGCTCAAGGATGAGTACGACGCAGCCAAGCACCGCGAAGACCTCCTCTCGACGACCTACCAGGTCCAGGAGCAGAGCACCTCCAGCGAACTCGACAAGACCAATAAAGTGGCCCTGCTCCGGCGCGAGTTCGACTCCGAGCAGCAGCTCTACCAGACCCTGCTGGAACGCGCCAAAGAGGCCGGTTTTGCCTCTGCCATGCAGGTTTCCACGATCCGCATCGTCGATGCAGCCAAGGCGCCGAAGATCCCGGTCGCGCCGCGCCGCTCGAGTGCAATCGGGGTCGGCTTCCTCCTGGGTGCGCTGGCCGGCATAGGCTTTGCGTTCTTCAAGGAGCGCACCTCCGGCATCATCCACTTCCCAGGCGAGATCCAGCGCCTCTTGCAGGTGCAGGGGCTGGGCGTGATCCCAAGCGTCCGGGAGCGTCGCCGGCTGCGTCCGGTCGAGCGCGTCCGGCGTGCGAAGCTGCAGGCCGGCACCAGCCTGCTGAGCAGTACGGGCGCGCCTCCCACCCAGGCACCATCGGCGGGAGCGGTTGGCATCAGCATCTGGAACGACGGGAGCTCGATTGTCGCTGAAGCCTACCGCAGCGCCACGTTTTCAATCCTGCTGGCCAGCCGGCTGGGGGGCCAGGCGAAGAAGTATGTCATCTCCAGCCCGAACTCGGGCGAGGGCAAGACGACCGTTGTGTCGAACCTGGGGGTAGCCCTGTCCCAGTCGCAGCGCCGGGTCGTCATTGTGGACGGCGACCTGCGCAAGCCGGGACTGCACAAAGCGCTGGGCCTCGAGAACAAAGTCGGGCTGAGAAACGTGCTGCGCGGCGAGTTCGATCCGGCCGAGGCCGAACTCGGGCTCTTCTGCCAGGCGACCGCGATCCCGAACCTGTCGGTGGTGACCTCGGGCTCGGGCTCCGAAGAGGTGACGGAGCTGCTCCATTCCCCGCGTGCCGGCCATCTGCTCGCACGGCTCAGCCGCGAGTTCGACCTGGTGCTGATCGATACGCCGCCGATGCTGCACATGGCGGACGCACGCATCTTTGCCGATCATGCCGACGGGGTGATCCTGGTCTTCCGTGCCGGCATCACGAACGTCGAGCAGGCCTCGTCAGCGCGGGATCTCTTCGTCCACGACCGCGTGCGCGTGCTGGGCACTATCCTGAACGGCTTCCATCCTTCGCGCGAGGGCAAGGGCAGCTACTACGACTCCTACTACCGCTACCAGCAGGCGGCGGAACCACGCGAGCAAACGCGTGAGGAGACTCCGGCGAGCGTATGAGCCCGACTGCGACCCCCGAGCGCGCGGCGCTGCCGGCAGCAGCCGCGCCAGAAACCATTGTGTCGACCGGAGCCCGGCCGGGCGCGCTGGTGGAAGCGTCGGCCGGCACGCCCGAGCCCGGGGCCTTGCCCGCCGGCGCGACGGCAACGCCGACCCAGCCGGGCGCTTCGCCGGTCCCCCGTGAGGTCACGCGGCACCTGCTAAGCGGCACCTCCGCGCTCGGTCTGGGCGTCTTTGCCGAGCGTGGCTTCGGCTTCCTGGCGAACGTCCTCGCCGCGCGTCTCGGTGGCGCTTCCACCTTTGGCGCGTACTCGCTCGCCATCACGACGGCAGCCAACATTTCGACCTACGCCTCGGGCGGCATCGGTGCCACGGCAGCTCGCTTCTCCGGCAAGTACCCGTACGGCGGCCCGACTTACCCGATCCTTGCGCGCGCGTTGATCATCGTTTCCCTGGTTTCAGCAACCCTGGCCGCGGCCGGGCTGTGGCTTGGCGCAGGGCCGCTCGCCACCCTGCTGCATAAGCCGAGTCTCGCGCCGCTGCTGGGCTGGGCAGCACTTTCAGCTGCCGGCATGATCCTGCTCGAGTGCGCGCGCGGCTTCTTTGTCGGGCAGCGTCGGCTCCGGGCGCTGCTTCTGCTTTCGGGCGTGGTCGGCTTCGGCATGCTGCTGCTGCTGCCGGCCGCCGCTCTCCACCACAGCCCCGTGCGGATGGTGCTCTCGCAGGGCGCAGTGACGGGCGCCGCGGTGCTCGTGTGTCTGGCTCTGGCCAGACCCCTGGGGCTGCTTGGGCCTCCTTCCGTCACTTCTGCGCAGCACGCTCCCGAGGCGTCCAAGCCCCGCACCGCGATCGGCCCCATGCTGCGCGAGATCTGGGCATTCGGCATGGTGCAGCTTGCCGGTCTTGCGGGCATCAACCTGGCCGGCTGGTGGATGACGACCCTGATCGCACGGGCCGACGCAACGCTGGTGCAGATGAGCTTCTTTGCCATCGCAAACCAGCTGCGCAATATCGTCGGCCTGGCACCAAGCCTGCTAACCGAGTCGAGCTACGCCATCATGGCCCGGGAAACCGAGCTGGCCGACACGCCCGACCAGGTCATGGCGCTGTGCACCTATCTCTCCACTATCTCCGCACTGCTGCTCTCCGGTCTAGGCATCCTGGTCATTCCGTGGGGGCTGTCTGTTCTCTACGGCGGCGCGTACCGCTCGGCGGCAGCCACCGCGGCGCTTGGGCTCGCAGTAGCTGTGGTGCACATGGGCAATGCGCCCGCTGCGGCACGGCTCACCATCCTTTCCATTCGCACAACAGGCGTCATCAATACGATCTGGGCCGTTTTTGTCGCGATCGCCGGCACGGCACTGCTGCTTGGCAGCAGCACGGCAGGCGGAGTGCTTGGTCTGCACCTGAGCGGCAGCGGCTCGGCCGGCTGGGCGATGGCCATCTACCTTCTCGGCCACCTGCTTTCCGCGGTTCTGGTGCTTGCCGCGCTCGCGCGGCGGGGCGCGGTGCCCCGGGGTCTGCTCGCTGTTTTCGCAACCGGCACAGGCGCAGCCACAGCGCTCGCCGCGCTGGCCTGCTGGCGTACGCAGGCTGCAGCCGGGAGCCTGTCGCTGGTCGGCTGGTCGACCGGGCTGATGCTGGCGCTGCTTGCCGGCGCACTAGCGACCCTGGTGGGGCTGGGGCGGCGCTATCGCTGGCTGCCGAGCGGCTCCGCACTCCGACGCGTGGTGCGCACCGTCGCAGGCCGGCTGCTGCCGCCGCGGGCAATCAGAGCGGATGGGAGACGGCCATGATGAGGACGCCGCTCCGCTCCACTTTCTCGACCGGCTACCCTGCCGACGCTTATAAAGCGGGCCGAAGCGCCCGTCTGGTCGACGAGCCGATCCTCGACGGGGGCTCTGACCTCGGCCGCGAACCGCAGATAGTCCCGCCGGGCGACCCGGCCCTCCACGCCGCGCACCAGGAGCACGCTCCAGACCTCGCAGGCGCCACCGCTCGCGAACCGGCGCCGATGCGCGTGCTGGCCTATGTCCACCTCCGCAACATTCACGGGTCGACCGGGGCGGGCCGGGTCGCCCGGCAGCTTTGCGAGCACCTGGCCCTTCGCGGCGATATCGATTTACGTATTCTGGCCGATGCCGCGGACCGGGAACGCATCCTGCCGCTGGTCGGCACGCCCTGGGACCAGTTTCGCTACTCAACCTTTCCGGCCGACACCTCGCGCCAGCAAGCCCGGTGGATGCTGCTCAACAACCCGGTAGCCGAGCGGTACTGGCCCGAAGCGCAGGTAGCCTGGCTGACGGCTGAGTCCTACGTGCCGGTACGAACTGCCCGCCTGGTAGTCACCTTGCACGACGCAGCCTACTTCGAGCGCGGAGACCGTGCGCACCGGCCAGACGCCGCCTACTGGCGCCAGCGTTTCAAGTGGCAGCTGCTCTACCGGAGGCTCGCGCGCCGGGCGGACCTGTTCCACACCGTCTCCGAGTTTTCCGCCGAACGGCTGGCGCATTACTTCCCGGCGATCCGGGACCGCCTGCGCGTGGTGCCGAACGCGGTCTCGCCGGTCTTCTTCGCGCCGGTCGAACCGGAAGGCCAGGACTACCTCGAAGCGCAGGGCTTCGCGGCGGCCAGCGCCGCACGGCAACCGGACGGAGCTTCGCAGCAAAGGCAGGAAAGTACCGGGCGAGACGGGCAGGGTCGGCGCCCGGCGCCCGCGCCACTCGTGCTGGTGCCCGGCGGGCTGCACTTCCGCAAGAATGCCGAGCTCATTCTGGCTGCAGCGCCTGTGCTGCTGCGCCAGTTTCCGGCGCTGACGATCGCTGTTGTGAACCACTCGGACCCGGAGTACGCAGCGCGCGCGCAGGCGCTCGGGCCCCGCTTCCGGCTGCTCGGCTTTGTGACGGATGCAGCATTGCGCGCGCTCTACGGCGCTGCGGCGGCCGTCTGGTTCCCTTCCCGGTACGAGGGTTTCGGGCTGCCGGTGGTCGAAGCGATGGCCTGCGGTGCGCCGGTGGTGGCGAGCCAGGCCTCGTCACTGCCTGAGATCGCCGGGGGGGCCGCGCTACTGGTGCCGGACGGCGCAGCCTTGCCGGGGCATGTGCAAGGCAGCGCGCAAAGCCAAGCCAGCTCGATCGCGGCGCATGTGGATGCGGTGGCCTTCGTCCTGAGCGATGAGCGGGCTGCGGCACAGCTAAGCCATCTCGGGCGGGCGCGCGCGGCCGAGTTCACCTGGGGGCGCTCGGCCGCGCTGATCGCGGAGCACTTTCGCAGTTTGCTGTGAGCTGCCCTGTTTGGCAGGCGAGTAAGGCCTAGCTGGGATGCGGGCTTGAACGCAGGGCGCACCCGGGCAGGTGGACCCGGGAACAAATCCGGAAGCCCGGAAGAAGAACGGATCGGCGGGGAGCGAGAGCAGCGTATGGGAACGGTAGCAACTGCGGGCGAACTCGAGCGGGACAGGAGCAGCAGCGTGGCCGAGCAGGGCGCGGCAGCGCAGCGGGAGTGCGTCCCCGCTGGCCATACTCTGCCGTCTGCCCTGCCAAGCCAGCAGGCTCACGGCAGAAGGGCGGTGGTGGTGCACAGCGGCGCCCGCGACAGCTACCAGGTAGCCCGTGCACTCGCCGAGAGTGGGCAGCTGGAGCAGCTGGTCACCGATCTCTACTGGTCCGGGGACGCAACGAACCTGCGGGCGCGGCTCCTGCGCCTTTTACCGACCTCGCTGCTGCAGCAGCTTGCCGCACGCACCGACGCAGCGCTGCCGTCGGGTCGGGTACGTGCCCTGACCCTGCGCGGTCTGGCAACGCTTGGTCTTGACAAGCTACGCCACGCGCCATTCGGGTGGAAACGGGCATTGATGCGCGGAACCGATGCAGCGCTCGGCGCCACGGCCGGCCGGGAGGCACAACGCACCGGCGCAACGCTGGTCAGCTACAGCTACTACGGCTACCATGCGTTCCGCGCGAGCCGTGCCCCGGGCATCCTCTTTCAGCTGCATCCTCACCCGGCCAGCGTGCGCCGCATCCTTGCCGCCGAGCGCGAGACGCACCCCGAGTGCGCGGCCTCCCTCGAGAAAGAGTGGGAGCTGGCGCTGCCGGAGCGGGATTTCGAGCGCCTGGTGGCAGAGCCGCGCATGGCCGCACACGTTCTGGTGGCTTCCTCCTTTACACGGCAGACGCTGATCGAACACGGCATCGCGCCCAAATCCGTCACCGTCATCCCGTACGGAGTGGATTGCCGGCGGTTTTCACCGGCACCAGACGAGGACGCATCGCGGCGCGGCAGCCGCGAGCCAGGGCTACAGCTACTGTTCGTCGGCCGCATCAACCAGCGCAAGGGCCTCCACTACCTGCTTGAGGCGATGCGCCTCCTGGACCGCCGTCACATTCACCTGACGGTTTGCGGCCGCGTCGTGGACGGACTCGACCTCTTCCGGCCTTATCGCGAGCTTCTCCGCAGTCAGATCGAGATCCGGCCGTCGGTCAGCGCCGCCGAGCTGGTCGAGGCCTACCGTGCGGCTGACCTGTTCGTGCTGCCATCGATCGCGGAGGGTTTCGGACAGGTACTGCTCGAGTCGCTGGCCTGCGGGCTCCCGGTCCTCAGCACCACCCACACCGCCGCGCCCGACCTTATTGAGGAAGGCCTGCAGGGTTGGGTCGTCGAGCCAGGCCGGGCCGACCTGCTGGCGGAGCGGATCAGCTGGGCAGCAGACCACCCGGAGGCGCTTGCCGCCATGCGCGCTCCGGCTCGGGCGCGCGCTGAGCAGATGAGCTGGGCACGTTTCCGCGCCGGGGTGCGCGCGGCCTTCAACACCTTTGTGGAGCAGCAGAGTGAGCAACGCCGGCCGGGATCGGTAGCCGTCGCAGGTGCCTCTACTTTGCTGCGCCCCGGTCATTGCGACCTTTCCTCGACGGACCTGAGAGGAAATGGACTGCCGGAGAACAAAGCGCAAGCAGCGCAGCTAGCGCGCAATGGAGGCCGCCATGTTTGAAGCGCTGCTCTGGATCTCCGCCGGCATCGCGCTGCTCGGCATGCTCTTCGCGCTCGACGGCAGCCGCGACGTCTTTCATCCGTTGGTCTTCATCGGCCCCATGTTCATCTTTCTCTACGCCTGGATGCCGTCGAAGCTGCTGGCGGTCGATGGGCTGAGCCGCTACTTCGACGCGGATCAGCTGGTCTTCCTGCAAACCTTCTATGTCTGCGGCATCCTTGCATTTGTCGTGGCGTGCCTGAGCGTGGGCGTCCGCGCGCGGCGGCTTCCGGTCGAGCCCCGGCGCAGGCAGGCTCCGCAGCTCACGCCTGAGATGTGCCGGCGCCTGCTCATCGGCGGCGGCATCGCCGGCGCGCTCGGCCTGCTCTGCTGGCTGATCACGATCAAGAATGTGGGCGGGTTTGTGGCCGCCTACTCAGCCTCCTACTCGGGCGGCTGGGACGACTCGGGATACATCCGCGATGGCAGCCTGCTGCTTTTGGTCGGTGTGCTGCTCTCGGTCACCTCGTTCGCCTCAGGCGGCCCGCGTCTCTGGAGCCTTGCACTCGCCGGCATCTTCGGCTTTCCGTGGCTTTCGCAGGCCCTCCTGATGGCGCGCCGCGGACCGACCTTCGCCATTGCGGCCATCGTGCTGATGGGCTGGTACATGGCCCGGAAACAGCGGCCGCCGGTCATCGCGATGGCTGCCTCCGCCTTTCTTATGGGCTGGCTGGTGCTCTTCCTGGTCACCAACCGGAGCAACATCTATCTCGGCTCGGACTGGAACGTGAAAACCGATGTCAGCGACATCGTCGAGACCCCCGACACGGGCAACGAGTACATCTACGGTGGCGGCTCAATCCTGAGTGCCGAGCGCCGGGACCACTACTTCTGGATGCGGCGCTACCTGGCCCAGATCCTGGTCCGGCCGATCCCGAGCGCCATCTGGCCGACCAAGTACCAGGACTTCGGCGTGCCGGAGCTTCTCTTGAACGCGGGCACTGGCGAAGGCTTTGCGGACGCGCTGGGCTGGGAGGGCGCGGTCGGCTCGGCGCCGGGCATCATCGCGGACCTTTGGGTGGAACTGTGGTGGCTCGCGGTGCCGGCGATGGCCGTCCTCGGCTGGTTGTACGGCTATGTCTGGAAGAAAGCGGTCACCCGCGGCGGCCCCTGGTCGGCGCAGTACGTGATCCTCTCGGCGCTCTCGATATACCTGGTGATGCAGACCATGGAGGCGGTCATCTTCCGCACACTGCTGCTCTCCATCCCCTGCTGGCTGAGCTGGCGATGGGCGCTGCGCGCGCCGCAAGAGCAGTTGGGACGCAAAGCTCGGGAGCTGCCGGCAACAGGCGAGGGTGCGGCCGCCCTGGGGAGTGTGCAGCGTGCTTGAGACCGAGCTGAAGGTGCTGGAAGGGATGCGCCGGCCGACGAGCCGGAAGCCGGCCCGCTGTCGCGTGGTCGTGATCTGGATTGACTGGTACGCCTACCACATCGCTCGCTTCGTGGGCCTCGCGAGCCATCCGGAGCTTGCCGGCGCCGTGGCAGGGATTGAGATGGTAGGCGGGGTGGGCGTGCATGCGGGACAGCGCTTCCGCGAAGAGCTGCCGCCCAAGCTCCCTGTCGCGACGCTCTTTCCCGGCGAAAACTGGCCGGCAACACGGCCCGGCGACCGGTTTCCTGGCCAGGGCCAGCTGCGCATCGCCCGCGCGCTCTGGCGGCGGCTCAACCAGCTCGACCCGGAGCTGGTGCTGGTACCTGGCTACTACACGCTGCCCGCGCTTGCGGCCGCCGTGTGGGCCAGGGTGCACGGGCGCCGGAGCGTGCTGATGACCGAGAGCACCCGCGGCGATCACCAGCGCCAGATGTGGAAGGAAGCTCTCAAAGGTTTGTTGGTCCGCCTGCTCTTTGGCTGGGCGGTCGCCGGCGGTACCGACCACATATGCTACCTGGCTGATCTCGGATTCCCGGCTTCCCGGGTCGCGCGCTTCTATGACGTGGTTGACAACGACCGGCTGTACCACGAATCGCAACGGCTGCTGCGGGAGGCGTCGCAACCAACCGCTCCATACTTCCTGTATGTCGGGCGGCTGGCGCCCGAGAAAAACGTCGCCGGACTGCTGGCAACCTACCTTGCGCACCGGGAGGCCGGCGGCCATTGGCCGCTGGTGCTGGTCGGCGATGGGCCGGAGCGCGCCCGCCTTGAGCAGCACGCAGCTGCTTCGCCGTTTGCGCCCGACATTCACTTTGCCGGGCACAAAAGCTCCGCGGAGCTGCCCCGCTACTACGCCTTTGCCGGCTGCTTCGTGCTCCCGAGCACCCGCGAGCCATGGGGTCTGGTGGTGAACGAAGCCATGGCGTGCGGATTGCCGGTCATTGTCTCGAGCCGCTGCGGCTGCGCCGTCGACCTTGTGACACCGGGAGAGAACGGCTTCGTTTTTGACCCGGTCTGTGGGCCGGCGTCCGATCCGGCACCGCCAGCCGACGCGGTGAACCGCGAGCTGGCCCAGCTGCTCGCCGCAGTGGAAGGGCTTACAGAACAGGAACGGGTGCGGATGAGCTCGGCTTCGCTGCACCGGATCGCAGGCTTTTCGCCAGACCGTTTTGGGGAGCAGATCGCGGCCATTGCGAAAGCCTGACGACCAGCCGCGGCCGGAACCAAAGCACGGGCCGGCGCCCGGGAACGCGCAGGTACGGGACAAGTCGAGGGATCGGGAAACAAAGGGGGTGGAGATGCCAGTGCAAGCAGCAGAGGCTACGGACCAGTCAGCCCAGTTGGAGTGGTTGCATCCGGTGGATCCAGTGGATGCATCGGACCGGCTGGATCCGGCGGACCCGACAGATCTGACCAAGCGTCTGGACCGGCCAGACGGGTCGAGCCAGGTGGCCGACCAAGCCACGCGTTCCGCCGCGCCCACCATCGGCAACTGGCTCAGCGTTGTCTCGCACCTGGACCCGAAGTACGGCGGTCTAAGCACGGTCGTGCCACAGCTGGCCTCGATGATGGTCAAGAGCGGCCATTTCCACGTGCAGATGGAGGTGTTCTGCCTGCCGGAAGAGCGCTGCAAACCGGTCTCCTATCCGGAGCTGCCGATCTCGTTCTGGCCGGTCAGTCGCAAGCGCTGGCTGCTTGAGCGTTCCCTGACACCCCTTTTCCGACGCGCGATCGCGCAATCGGACGCGATCCATATTCACGGGCTCTGGGAACACAGCACACTGATCTCTGCGCGTACTGCGCGCGCCATGCGCAAGCCCTACATCGTCTCGGCGCACGGCATGCTCGAGCCCTGGGCGCTTGAACGCAGCCGGCTCAAGAAGAAGCTGTATGCGGCGCTGTTCGAGCGCGCCAATGTCGAGGGTGCGCGCTGCCTTCATGCGCTCACCGAGGCCGAAGCGCAGGACTACCGCGATTGGGGCAGCCGACGGCCGATTGCCGTCATTCCGAACGGGGTCGATGTCCCGGCGGCCGCCCTCGAGGAGGGCGCTGCCGAGGCCTTCCTCCACGCTTCCCCGGCAGCGCGTGGTAAGCGGCTGCTGCTGTTCCTGGGCCGGCTGCACACCAAAAAGGGTGTAGAGCTGCTTCTGCGCGCCTGGGCCCGGCTGGCGGCGCGCTTTCCGGATGCGCTGCTTGTGATGGCGGGCCCGTCCGAGGGCCGCACGCGCGAAACGCTGGAGGCGCTCGCCACGGAGCTCGGGGTCGGCACCACACTCCGGACCGGAAATCAAACCGCGACCGGAGGAAGTGAGCGCACGCTGTTTACCGGCATGCTCGACGCAGCCATGAAATGGAGCGCGCTGGCTGCCGCTGAATGTTTCGTGCTGCCTTCGTACTCCGAAGGCTTGAGCGTAGCCACGCTGGAGGCAATGGGAGCCGGGGTGCCGGTGATCGTGACCAGGCAGTGCCATCTGCCGGAGGTAAGCCGGGAAAACGCCGGCTGGGAGACAGAGCCGGATGTGGACGCGCTGACCGCGACACTGGAGCGCTGCCTTGGGAACACTCCCGGAGCAAACAAGGCCTGCGGGCAGCGCGGAGCTGCCCTGGTAGCCCGCCGCTACAGCTGGCCAGTAGTGGCTGTGCAGATGGCCGAGTTGTACACGTGGGTGCAGGGCGGTCCGGAACCGGTCAGCTTCCAGCTGCAGTTCGCAGGCGCAGACGGCGCGGACGGCGGCTTGGCCACCAGTGGAGGACGGCGATGACCCCACAGCCTCCCGGCAGCACCGTCCGTCTGGCCGATTACGACAATAGCTGGTACCAGCCCGGGCGCTCGCGGCTGTGGCAGGCGGCGTGGTTCCTTCTCGGGCTGCCGGTGCTGCGCTCGGCGCTCGTACCTTCCTCGGCGCTGCGGGTCAAGCTCCTGCGGCTTTTCGGCGCTCACATCGGGGATGGCGTGGTCATCAAGCCTGGGGTGCAGGTGAAATACCCGTGGCACCTCCATGTGGGCGACCATTGCTGGCTGGGCGAGGCGTGCTGGATCGACAACCTGACCACGGTGCGGATAGGCAGCAATGTATGCATCTCGCAGGGCGCCTATCTCTGCACGGGCAACCATGACTGGGCCGACCCGACGTTCGGGTTGATGGTCGCGCCGATCACGCTCGGCGACGGAGCCTGGGCCGGAGCGCGCTCTGTGCTGATGCCGGGCGTGGAGCTCGGTGCAGGCGCCATCGCCGGCGCCGGCAGCGTGGTTTCGAAGAACATTCCGGCGTTCGAGATCCATGCCGGCAATCCGGCGCAGTTCGCCAGACACCGCCGGCTCCGCGCGGCAGACGCTCCGCGGGAGGGCAGCGCGGAAGCGCCACCGACGGTGGAGACAGTCACCATGCTGTCGACAGCTCTGTCTCCGGAGATCACAGCGGCTCAGGCAGGGGCGTCGGAAACACAGCCCCGGCCAGCCCCGGCGAACAACACGAGCCACGTTGGATCGGGCACGGCTGAGAACTTTCCCGAACCGGCTATGCCTGGCCAAACAGCAGGCAAGGCTGCGGTCACACCTGCTCACGAAACTGCGGTTCTGGAGGCTGCACGATGAGGATTTTGCTGGTCAATCAATTCTTCTGGCCGGATTCGGCAGCAACAAGCCAGTTCCTGACCGATCTGGCGATTGCGATGGCCGCGCACGGACATGAGGTGCACGTGATCGCGGCAGCCGGCAGTTACGCAGTCGCCTCCGCCGGTACGCCGCCACCGGTGACGGTGCACCGGGTCGAGGCTACGGCGTTCAAGCGAGGCAAGCTGGGCCGCATGCTTTCCTACCTCTCGTTCTACCTCGGCGCGGCCCGAGCGGCGCTGGCGCTGCCGCGGATGGACCTCGTGCTGACCCTGACCACCCCGCCGCTGATCTCGCTGCTCGGTACCGGGCTAAAGCTTCTACGCGGCACGCGGCACTTCATCTGGGAGATGGACGTGTATCCGGATGTGGCGATCGCGCTGGGCTACTTCCAGTCCGGCGGGGTGCCCGACCGGGTGACAGGCTGGCTGGCAGACCTGTCGCGACGGAGAGCGGACGGCATCATCGCACTGGGCGAGTGCATGAAGACGCGGCTGATCGCGCGTGGCATTGCCGCGGAGAAGCTGTTGGTCGCCGACAACTGGGCGGACAGCGAGGCGATCCAGCCGGTCGCGCGACCGGGCGATCCCGCGGAGCTGGTCCTGCTCTACTCCGGCAACCTGGGCCTGGCGCACGACGTGGACACAATCGGCGGGGCCATGCTGCGGCTCAAGGCGAACCCGCAGTTCCGCTTTCTGTTTACCGGTGGCGGTCCGCGCCGCAGGGAGCTTGAGCAGTTCTGCGAACGCGAGGGGATCGAAGCCGTCGAGTGGCGCTCCTATGTGCCTCGCGAAGCGCTGGGTGTGAGCCTCGGCGCCGGCGATATCGGCCTGGTCACCGAGCAGGATGCGTGCTGCGGCGCGGTCGTACCGAGCAAGGTGTACGGGCTGCTGGCGGCTGGCCGGCCGGTGCTGTTCATCGGCCCTCGCCAGGCCACCCCGGCGCGCATCGTCGAGCGTTTCGCATGCGGCTGGCAGGTAGACGTCGGCGACGTTGCCGGGCTTACCGCATTGCTTCTTCGGCTCGATGGGAACCGCGACGAGGTGGCTGCTGCAGCCCGCCGCGCGCGCGAAACGCTGGTTGCGCATTTCGACCTGCCGCTCGGTACCGAGCGCATCTGCAAGCTGCTCAACGTAGCTCCTCTGCCGGTCGCCGCAGACAGCCAGACCGACGACGGCCTGGTGAACGTGCTCACCGACGAGCGCCTGGTGGAGGCGCACCAGTGAGTACGTGGACGCAATGGACGGAACAGATGAGCTGGACGTGTTGCTCGAACTGGATGCACCGCAAAAGCTGAACGAGACGGGATGAGAGAACCGGTACGGCCCTTCAGGACCGCACAACGGTGAGGTGATGTATGCACGCAGCGATTGCACTTGGTGTCCTTGCATTTTGCCTGTGCCTGGTAAGTACGCCGATTTTCCGGAACATCTTCCTGAAGCTGGGGATTGTGGACCGACCGGATGGACATCGCAAACTACACACCAAGGACATCCCTCGAGTGGGTGGCATTGCCATCGCTCTCTCGTATGCTCTGGCCCTTGGACTATTGCTGGCCTTTGCGCCACATGGAGCCCGCATCTTTATTCGCCATAAAGTGCTGCTGCTCTCACTGCTTGCGCCTGCGGGGCTGGTGTTTGCGACCGGGCTGATCGATGACCTGATCGGTCTCAGGCCTCGGGCGAAGCTGCTCGGCCAGGGGGTCGCGGCGGTGCTGGCCGTTGCGCTCGGCGCGCGTATCACGCTGGTCAACGGGCACCCTGCCTCGCCATGGATCACGATCCCCCTCAGCATCTTCTGGCTGCTCGCGTGCAGCAACGCACTTAACCTGATCGACGGGCTGGATGGGCTGGCCTCCGGCGTAGCCCTGTTTGCCACGCTGACGACACTGTTGGCAGCGATCCTGCAGGGCAATACGGGACTAGCGATGGCAACGATCCCGCTGGCCGGCTGCCTGCTGGCTTTTCTGCGCTACAACTTCAACCCGGCTTCGGTATTTCTCGGAGATTGCGGAAGTCTCACCATCGGCTTTCTGCTGGGCTGTTTCGGCCTTATCTGGAGTCAGAAGTCGGCGACCTTCCTGGGCATGGCGGCGCCCATGATGGCGCTCGCCCTCCCACTGATCGATGTCAGCCTCTCGATCAGCCGCAGGTACCTGAGCAAGCGTCCGATCTTTCAGGCAGACCGTGGGCACATCCACCACCGTCTGCTCGCGCTTGGCTTTACGCCGCGCCACGTGGCTCTCATCCTGTACGCGGTCTGCGGCATCGCGGCAATCCTTTCACTGGTGCAGAGCATGATCGATGACAAGTTCCAGGGCCTCGTCGTCGTGCTGTTCTGCCTCCTCACCATTGCCGGCGTCAATAAACTGCAGTATGCCGAGTTCAGCGTGGTGCGGGAGCTGCTGTCGCGCAGGACCTTCCTGCGGGTATTGCAGGAGCGCATCTACCTCGACACACTTGAGCAGTCCATTGAGCAGGCCGACACCGCCGAAGACTGCTGGAAGGTCGTCTCCACCACATGCAGCGAGCTGAAATTTGCCTCGGCGCAGATGGAGTACCAGGGAGAATCGTACGCGGGAGTCTTTCACGGAGCCAATGAGCTGCCCTCCTGGATCATGACCCTCTCGCTCGGCAACAAGGGAAGCCTGAATGTGACGCGAGTGGGCGGCGAACCCGCGCCGAGCGTAATGCTGAAGGCACTGCATGCCTTGCAGGAGCGTTTCAGCACGAAGGATGTGCGGCCTGCGCGGGAGAGCGCTCCAATCGTTGAGCAGGTCTCAGTAAGCTCCGCCGCGAGCCAGGAAGCGGTCACACAGTAGCTGACTGGCGGCTACTTGCCCGCCGCCTGGTAGATCTGCAGCACGACCGGGTTGTTGGCCTGCCAGTAGTCCGCATGCACCATCAGGATGTCACCGTGGCGCACCGCATCGGTAAGCTGTGGCGTATAGGTCGCGAGCTTGCCCGGGTCTACGTCATTCACAAGGTTCAGGCTGAAGGCATTTGGGTAATAGTTGTAGATCGATGGATCGGTTCCGAGAGCGGTGTTGAAGAGGAAGTTAAGAAAGGGCGCTGTGTAGGCGTAGTGCTTCGGTGTGCTCTCCTCCGGAGAGATCAAGGAATCAGGTAGCTGCGCTGCCAGCTTCCCAAAGATGTCGGCAGACAGCGTCGCGCCGTCACTTTCTACGCTGGAGTCGACATAGAATAGAGTCGCGCCCCATCGGTCGTGCGCAAACTTCATCTTGCGCAACATCTCCGCATAAACCTGATCGTCGGTGAGATAGACCTGCTGCGCCGTGCCGTCAGCATTAAGCGTGAAGTGCTGGGGACGAACACATACACCCACGCGGAAACCGGCGTCACGCATCGTCTTGAAGTAGGCGTCGTCGAGCTTCATGCCGTTGTAGGGCGAAGCCTGGTTGCTGACGGTCGACTCCATCTCGGGCGCGATCTGGGCGATCTGATCCGGCTCGCAAACATAGCTTGTCGACTGCGGGTACTGTTCGCCCTCGATGTCCCAGGTGATGGCGCCCTGCGCATTCAGTTTTTGCAGATTCTGTACGTTGCTGACGGCCTGCTGCAGCACGCGTGCCTGGAAGGCGGCGAGCCCGGCCGGCGTGGTTACGTCGAAGTCGGCGGGGTTGCTGTCGTTGAAGTATCGGCGTGGGTTGTTCGGGTAGCCGCCCGGCTGCGAGGGATTGCCCTGGGGCGAGCTGGCCAGGTAAACGGTGCCGATAATGCGCCGGTCCGTCCAGTTGAGCTTGGCCGGCCAGGCTTTCGCCCAGTCCTTGTAAACGTCGCCAGCGAGCGTGCTTACGGCAGTGCCGGAGGCTGCGAAGCGCAGTGACACGGTCTCCACATCAGTCTGCCCGGGCATCACCGGCCGATCATTGTGGGGCTGAAAGGTCGCAAGCCCGTCCGGTGTGGTTCCGCTGATGATTGCGGTATAGACAGGCGCGGGACTCGCCGGCTGATAGCCGCTGTACAGCGGCTTGCTCGCCCCTGGAACAACTGCGGCAACCTCACCCTTTCCGTAGTCCGCAAGCGTGACGCTGGGCCCGGTGGTATTAAAGGCATACTGCGGGATCGTGGGATCACTGAAACCTGCGGGCAGCTGGGGGAAGTGCAGCACCAGCGGATAGATCGTGGCGCCGTCAAAGATAATGCCCGAGTTTGCGGAGTTCATGGTCTTCACCGCGATGTTGAGGTTGTCACCGGTCTGCGCGTAGGTGACCGCGATGGTGCCCCAGGTGAAGGTGTAGGTCCAAGTATGAGTCGCCGCGTTCCAGCTGCGCCCGTTGTTGGTCTCGCCCCACGTGTACTGGCCGTCCGTAAGCAGATTGCCCTGCAGATCCGTTGCTTTCATGTGCCAGATATGGAAGTTGTCCGAGCTGTTCTGCGTCGTGTCTTCAAGCACTGTACCGGCGTAAGAAAGCTGCTGCAGCCCCTGGTCTCCGAAGCGCACATCGAGCGAGGACTGGGCGAAGATCTTGGCGCTGATAACGAAGCCACCAGCCAGGGCGGCAATCAGGAGGATAGGCAGGGAAATCCGTTTCATGGTGTGTTCCCTCGGGTACTCGGTCGGCAACGACGGAAGGCTGCAGCGTCCGGGCGCATCAGCCAACAGCAGAACGGGACGCCGCAATGATACCCGACGCCGTTCCGGATACCATCACGCGCTCGTTACTAAAGGGCGGAAGCAGGCGATCGGGTATATTCGCCTCATCTTGCTGCGGCATGCACGAGCGACAGGGCGGAAACGATGAGTTGGGAGCGTTGGCAGATTCTGGATGTCGGCAGCATCTGGATGAAGGAGTTTGCTTCGGCCATGGCGCGTGTGACACCCACGGTCGCCTGGGCCCCGACAATGCGGCTAACCGGTCTGTTCGAAGATCGGGAGCGCACGGAACAGCTCCCGGAACCCCGGCTCGAGATCACGCACTACCCGCTGCAGCGCGGCTACGCGCGCGCGCCGCTACGAACGCTTTTTCCGTTTGAGCACAGGCTGCTTCGCCGGCTCGCCGCTCACTGCACGGATCCCCGGCAGACGCCGTTAATCTGCTCCACGCCCTTCTACGCGCCTGTCGCGGAACGGTGGCCGGGGCCGGCGATCTACTACGTAACCGACCTCACCGCGCGCTATGAGGGCATGAACCCCAGGCAGGTACTGGCGCTCGATCGACGCATGTGTCGCGCCGCTCGCGCTGTGTGCCCCAACTCTTCGCGCATCGCGGCATACCTGCGCGACGAAGCGGGTTGCGACGCAGCGAAGCTGACCGTCGTGCCGAACGCGACACGTGAGAGCAACATAGCCGACGCGCCGCTGCTTACGCCGGGCGAGCTGCCGGACGAGATCGCGCACCTCCCTCGCCCTATCGCGGGTGTCATTGGCAATCTCTCGGCCAACATGGACTGGGAGTTTCTCCAGGGTTCGATCGAGCGGACACCGGGCGTGAGCTGGGTGTTCGTCGGGCCGACCACGATGCCGATCGCGGAGAAGCGCCAGTCAGCCGCGCGAGACGCGGTGATCCGCATGAGGGGAGCTTTCTTTGCAGGGTCAAAGCCCTACGGAGAATTGCAGCGCTACGCGCGCTGCTTCGACGTAGCCGTGCTGCCCTACCGCAAGAAGGAGCCGACCTATTCAGGGAGTTCCACGCGTTTCTACGAGCACGTCGCGGCATGCCGCCCGATGCTGGCGACGCGCGGCTTCGCCGAGCTGCTCGAAAAGCCACCGCTGCTGGAGCTTGTCGACACACCAGCGGATGTGGAAGCCGCGATGGGACGCCTGAGCGCCAACGGCTTTACCGACGGCCATGAAGCGGAGCGCTGGGAGGCAAGCCGACGCGGCACCTGGGAAGAGCGGGTAAGAACGCTGATGGCGACCATCTAGCCGGCTCGAAGCTAGCCAGCAGTCGCTCCGGACCAGCTGAGAAAGAGCAGGCGGCTCAACGGCTGCCTGCTTCTGTGTGTCAGCCGAGGCTGGGAACGATCGCCTCTGCAAAGCTGCGGGACTTCAGAATGGCATGGCGCGCGACGCTGAGGCTCGCAAGTAGCGCTCCGGGCGCCCGGCACCGTTACTCATCTGAAACGCGCTCCGCACGAGCACGCTCCGTGCTGAAATCGGTGAGCCCGACCACCGTCGCTTCCACAACCGAGTTGATCTGAAAGATACGAGCCGCCGGCGTCTTACTGAAGCCGAACAGGCGCGGGATCGCCCACGATGCCGAGGCAAAGCTCGCGTCCATTTTGCCGTGCGCTGCAAAGGGGATGGTCGGCGAAACGCCGAGCGCGTAATCCGTTAACAGGGATTGCACGAGCACAAAGGCGCCGGTGCCCAGGCAGGCGGTGGCCGCCGGCTGGTTCTTCTTGCGCAGGAACCAGGCTGAGCCGAGAAAGAAGGCTGCGTGGGAGTAGTCGATGATGCCGTGAATCCTGGGGCTGATGACCTTGGGCAAGCGGCTTTGGAGAGCGGGTATGACGGATTCTGTAATCAAAGGAGGGATCTCCGGGGGAGTGAAGATGAAGAAGCACTTTCGCAAACCATTCTGGCAGTACGATGCCTACGGCCTGCCAGAAGTCCGAAATGGCAATGAGCGGCGGAATCGGCGCGCATCCAGGCGATCTGTGCGGAGAAGCCCAGGAGACTCAATCGCGCGTGTAACCGAGCTTTGCCGGGTGGCGAGCAGCGAATTGGTCCCCGCGCGCTTCCCCGCCAGCGGCGTACTGTGTCATGCTAATGCGTACGCCTTCGCAACAAGAAACTGACGACAGACCGACTTTTTCTCGCCTTAGGACTGAGTGCCCCCTTGCTGATTCTTGCTGCTGTCTTCGCCGTGCAGGCTATTGCGATCGCCGCTGCTTGGCTGCTTCGCTCGCGCGAGCAGCAGCTGCGTCGCACGCTACCTTACCTGGTGAGCGTTGTTGTCGGCGTGTTGCTGGCGACGGCCCTGCTGCATCTGCTGCCCGAGGCGGTCGAAGCGTTGGGCAACGGCCGCGGCGTGTGGCTTGTTACCGGGCTCACCCTGTTCGTGCTCTTTGCGCTGGAACGCACCTTTCAGGCGATTACAGCTGCGGGTAGCCTTCCCGGTACGGCTGCTGCAAAGCAGCCTGAAAACCTTTCCTGCGGGCTAAGCCTTGCTGGAGTGGAGCACGGGCCTGGATGCGGACATGCCAGCTCGCTTCGCCCGGTCAATCTGCTGGTCGCAAGCTCACTCCATAGCTTCGTCGACGGAACGGCGATCGCCACAGCATTTGGGGTGAGCTCGCGGCTGGGAGTGCTGACCGCCTTTGCCGTGGCCCTGCACGAGGTGCCGCACCGGCTGGGTGACGTCGCGGTGCTGCTGCACCTGAGGCTGCCGGCGTCGCAAGCCATGCGTTTCGCTGTTGCGGTGGGTCTGCCGGCAATCTTGGGCGCTATCCTCGTGCTTTTTGTTGGTGAGGGAGGAGCAAATGCTTTGCGCTGGCTGCTGCCGGTGAGCGCGGGCAGCTTTCTCTACATCGCAGGCGTGAACCTGCTGCCCGAGCTGCAGGGAGCCAGCGGTCCTCGATCAACAGCTGCGCAGCTGGCCTGTCTTGGCGCTGGCGTTGGCGTCGTGATCCTCGTCACCGGCCTCCACCTCGGCTGATACCTGACAAGGCCTTGCTGTCACTGCTCCGCCAGCTCGCCTTCCTGCGAAGAACGCGCTTTCGTGCAGGCAGCACACAGGCCATAGAGGAACAGCTCGTGCCCAGTAAGGCGGAAACCTTCCGGTAAAGTCGGCCGGGGATCGACGTTGTACCCGAGAATGCAGCCCTCCAGGTCGTAGATACGGCCGCACTGTTCGCAGTGGAAGTGATGATGATGCCCCTTGCCGGCGACCTCGTAGCGGGCCGGCTCGCCAGGCACGTCGACCGCGGACAGCCACGCATCGTCGATCAGCGCGTTGATGTTGCGGTAGATGGTCGCAACACTGATGCCCTTGACCAGCTTTGCGGCCTCCGCCTGTGCTTCTTCCGGAGACAGCGGGCGCGCGGCGGCGGAGAAGGCCGCACGGATGGCTTTTTTTTGCTGCGTATCACGGACCTGCGTTGCCATGCAGCCTCATCTTACCCGTGCAGCGACCCGGCAGCGAGCCGCTCCGGAATTAGTGCTATAGTATTCTCAATAACAAGCAGCCTCCACTCACCAAGGACCGATTGCGTCGCAGATGAAGCCTCGGAGCAGAGTTGTCGGAATCGTTGTTGGCCTGCTGTGCCTGATCCTGATGGTCTTTATGACTGCGGAGATCACCCACAGTCATGCCGGCATCGCCGGCGACGGGCACTGCCAGTTCTGCACGCTGGCGCACGTGGCCATTGAAGCGGAGCCGGATGGGCTGACTCCGCTTGCTCTGCTGGTTCTCGGGCTCATTGGCATCGGCGAGCCGCAAGCCGGCTCCCGTGCCGTGCTTGTAACAGCCTTTATTCGGCCGCCGCCTCCTTTCTCCCTCTGACAGAGTTTGCACACAGGTCTGCCACAGCTGTACTCAGGCAGCCGCCACTCTCCCCAACTCTGCATCTTTCCGGAGGCTGTATGCCATTCTCTTCAAGAGCCGCGCGCACCTGCGCGCTTTCATCCCTTGTTCTCTCATTACCGGCGCTGTCCGTTGCACAATCCAACTCCGGAAGCGTCAGCGGCCTCATTACTGACCCTTCCGGGGCCGTCGTCCCGGGCGCGACTGTCACGCTGCAGAACCCGGTCAGCGGCCTGCTCCGCACCACAAAGACTGATGCTTCCGGACGGTACCAGTTCGGCAACCTGCCGTTCAGCTCCTACCACATCGTGGCGACAGCAAACGGCTTTGGAGGCGCCACAGCGGACGCGCAGGTGCGCTCGACCGTGCCCGTCACTCTGTCCATCCCACTGTCAGTTGCCGGATCGGCGACCAACGTCACCGTGCAAGCAGATGACCTGAACAATGACAGCACAAACCTCGAAACCAATCTGGACCGCAAAACCTTTCAGGAGGTTCCGCTGGAAAGCCAGTCCTCCGGACTCAGCTCCCTGGTCACGCTTGCTTCTCCCGGCGTCGCGGCTGATTCAAACGGTTTGTTTCATGGCCTGGGCGACCACGCATCGAACTCGTTTTCGATCGACGGGCAGCCCATTACCGATCAGCAGAGCAAGGTCTTCTCCAACCAGTTACCCGAAAACGCAGTGCAGTCTATCAACGTCATCTCCGGTGCGCCGCCGGCCGAGTACGGCGATAAAACCAGTCTCATCATTGATGTGACGACCCGATCAGGCCAGGGTGTAACCACGCCGACCGGCAGTATCACCAGCTCCTACGGCACCTTCGGTTCGGCCACCGGTTCGGTGGACCTGAGCTATGGCGGACCGAATGGCGGCAACTTTTTCGAGCTCGACGGCTTGAACACAGGCCGCTTCCTCGACCCGCCCGAGTTCACGGTCTTCCACTCGAAAGGCAATGAAGAGAATGTCTTTGATCGCATCGATCGAAGCTTCACGCCGGTCGATGCCGTTCACCTGGACCTGAACTACAGCCGGTCGTGGTTTCAGACGCCGAACGCCTACGACAACCTGAATGTTGAGAATGTTGTGAGCGGGGGAACGACTGCGAACCCGGTCTTTGCCGATGTGGGCAACACCGATCAGCACTCCAAGATCGAAACCTTCAACATCGCGCCTACCTACACGCGCATTATCGGCTCAAACTCAGTGTTTAACTTTGCGCCGTTCGTTCGCAAAGATGCCTACAACTACTACCCGAGCGGCAACCCGCTGGCCGATCTTGGGCCGCCAAACCTCCAGACTTCATCCATCTCGCAGGAGCGCACGCTGCTCAATGTCGGGGTGCATAGCGATATCTCGTATCAGCGCGGCATCAACAACATCAAGGCTGGAGCGCGCTACGAGCATACCCTGCTGCGCGAACACGACAACCTGGGCATTGTCGACGCAAGTTATGCATTCAGCGCACCCTGCGTTGATGGGAACGGCAATCCCCTGCCCGGCTTCTCGAACCCTGGCCAGTGCGGGGGCACGACGCAGGCCAACCCCTCCTTCAATCCCGTTCTGCTGCCCTACGATCTAACGCGCGGCGGCTCGTTCTATAACTACTTCGGCCACACCGACGTGAAGGAACTGGCACTGTACGTGGAGGACCAGATCAAAGCCGGCGGCTGGCTGTTCAATCTGGGCATTCGTGGCGATCTCTACAACGGGCTCGCGATCTCGCGTCAGGCAGAGCCTCGCCTGGGTCTTGCATACACCGTTCCGCGCGCCAACACGGTGCTCCGGCTTTCCTATGCGCGAACACTCGAGACACCATTCAACGAGAACCTTGTGCTCTCCAGCCAGGGCTGCTCGAACGATGTGCTGGCTCCGCTGCTCGCCTGCACCGGCGGCGTCTCCGGCACACTCCAGCCCGGCTTCCGCAATGAGTTCCACGCCGGCCTGCAGCAGGCATTCGGCAAACACATGGTCTTCAGCGGAGAGTACATCTGGAAGTACACGCACAACGCGTTCGACTTCAGCGTGCTCGGCAATACGCCGATCACCTTCCCGATCGACTGGCACAACTCGAAGATCCCGGGCGTCGCAGCCAGAACAGATCTGGTGGACTTCCACAACCTGAGCGCTTACGTGGTCTTTTCCTCAGTGGCCGCTCGCTTCTTCCCGCCGCAGGTCGCCGGCGCCGGCGCAACTGTCGGGTCATCCGTGGGAGGCAACGTCTACCCCTTCCGCATCGATCACGATGAGCGCTTCAACCAGACCACACACCTGCAATATCAGGTCCCTGGCCGTTACTCGCCCTGGGTTGGCTTTAACTGGAGGTTTGACAGCGGTCTGGTCGCAGGCA
This sequence comes from uncultured Acidobacteriaceae bacterium, assembly GCA_964245435.1. Taxonomy (GTDB): domain Bacteria; phylum Acidobacteriota; class Terriglobia; order Terriglobales; family Acidobacteriaceae; genus EB88. Next base: position 181,362 of record CAXTMF010000003.1, on the reverse strand, counting down.
ACGCGCCCTGCTACAACCCGCTCTCCAATGACCCGAACACTGCCTGCGCAGCGTCTTCGACCACTCTGGATGGACAGCCGGCCATAGCACTGGTCGACGCGACCGGGACACCGCTCACCGCCGATCAGGAGTTTGAGGCCGGGCTGGTCTGTAACGGCGTGAAAGCAACGCCGTACCTCGCGCTGCCAAGCGTCTGCCTGGCTTCACAGCTTACCTCCAATTTGGTCAGCATTCCTGCGCCGGGAACCGGCGACAACGATCACAACCCGCAGCGGATCGAGCAGCGAAACCTCTTTGATCTGTCGCTTGGCGAGGACGACCTGTTCAAGGGAGACCGGTATAAGTGGAGCCTGCGCTTGTCCGGCATCAACATCGCCAACTCCTACTCGCTGTACAACTTTCTTTCCACCTTCAGCGGAACGCACTATGTCACACCGCGCTCGCTCAACGCGGAGCTCGGGTTCCACTTTTAGAACGCTTCTCCGCACTTCCAGTCCACGCAGGCCCGCTTGCCATCGCGCAGGCGGGCCTGTTTCCGTCTCAGTCCACGATACCGCGCGCCAGCACCTCCGCAAGGTGCAGCGCCTGCCTACCGGTGCCCTGCGCGATCTGCTCCCGGCAGGAGAAGCCGCCAGAGACAATCAGTGCCTCAGCGCTTGCAGCGCGAACGGCGGGCAGCAGGACGCGCTCACCCAGCTGTTGAGAGACGGCGTACTTTTCGCGCTCGAAGCCAAAAGGGCCGGCCATGCCGCAGCAGCCTGTGTCTGGCACAGCCACGGTGCCACATGCCTGCTCAAGGTAGACGCGCTCGCGAGTGAGCTTGCCCAGTGCTTTGTGATGGCAGTGGCCATGCAGCAGCGCGCCTCCTGTAGTAACTTGCGCCGGTCGATACCCAGGGGCGAGCTCATGGAGAGCATCGGCGAAGAGGCGGGTTTGCGCTGCGAGCTTGTGTGCGCGAGTGTCCTCAGGGAAAAAGTTCAGGAGCTCATCCGTGAAGACACTTGCGCAACTTGGCTCGAGGAAAACGAAAAAGCTGCCCGCATCGATCTCGGCTGCGAAGCGCTTGAGGATCGCCTGGAGGTATGCACGGGCTTCCTCGAGCATGCCGAAGTCGTAGAGCGGGCGTCCGCAGCAGAGATGCTCGCGCGGCGTCCAGGGCGCGAGCCCGGCATCACGCAGAACACGGTCCGCCGCGCGAAGAGCCTGCGGGTGAAAGTAGTTGTTCCAGGTGTCGGGCCACAGAACAATGCTTGCCGAACCTGCCTGCAGGGGCGTTTTGCCTCGTCGCGGCAGCGTGCTCTGGTATGACCGGGCAGCAAAACGCGGCAGCGTGCGCGCGGGCGCCAGACCGAGCAGCGAACCGGCAAGTGCGCGCGCCCCCGGTACCCGCAGTGCTGCATTCGCAAGCCGCGGCGTCAGCCCGGGCACGAGCGCGGCAAGGCGCGCCCAGTGATCCATGCGGCCAAAGGCGTAGTCGCGCAAAGGATGCGGCTGCTCCTGGTAGTAGTGCGCCAGGAACTCCGCTTTGTAAGTCGCGACATCGACATTGACCGGGCACTCCGTCTTGCAGGCCTTGCAGCTTAGGCATAGATCAAGCGCTTCCTTCACGTCCTCATTCACCCATCCCTGCCCGAGTACATCGCCCTGCATCAGTTCCCAAAGCAGGTGCGCGCGGCCACGGGTGGAGTGGCGCTCCTCACCGGTGACCATGTAGCTGGGGCACATGGTGCCAGCGTGCTCCTTGCGGCAGGCGCCGACGCCGACGCACCGGAGGGTAGCTTCGCCAAACGAACCGCTGTCATGCGGGAATTGGAAGAGCGTCTCCGGCCTGGCAGAGCTGTAACCATCGCCCGTACGGATGTTCTCGATGGGTGAGTATACCTGCACCGGGTCAATAAGCTTGCCCGGATTCATCCGGTTGTCCGGATCCCAGAGTGCTTTGAACTCGCGGAACGCCTTCATCAGGCGCTCGCCAAACATCTTCGGCAGTAGAGCGGCACGGGACTGGCCATCGCCATGCTCGCCCGAGAGCGAGCCACCATGGGCGAGCACGACATCGGCAGCCTCATCGATGAAAGCGCGATACCTGCTGAGGCCCTCGGCAGTCTGCAGGTCGAAGTTGATGCGCATGTGCACGCAACCCTGGCCGAAGTGGCCGTACATGGGGCTGCGATAGCCGTAGCGCTGCATCAGCGTTTCGAGCCGGCGCAGATAGCTCCCGAGAGCCTCCGGCGGCACGGCAGCGTCCTCCCAGCCTTCCCAGCTATGCGGTTCGCCGGGCACAAAGACCGTTGCACCCAGGGCCTGCTCGCGCACCCGCCACACACGCATTGCTTCCGCACCGGCAAACCTGCGCACGCCCAACACCTCAGGCATATGCTCGGTTTCCGAGACAAGCAGGGCAGCCTGTGCGAGTGCTTCCTGCGCGGTCCAGCCGCCGAACTCGACCAGCAGAAAACCCCGACCCTGCGGAAGCAGGCCGATGTCGTCCAGAGCGAGTGATTTTCGGCGCATCATGTCTACGAGCAGACCATCGAAGCCCTCAAGCCCGATCGGCCGGAACGCGAGCACACGCGGGACGAAGTCGGCAGCCACGAACTGATCGCTGAAGGAGAGGACGACGAGCTGCCGGTGCTGCGGGCTTGGCACCAGCCTGAGCTTCGCGCTCAAGATGGTTGCGCACGTGCCTTCTGAGCCGACCAGCGCGCGCGCGACATGAAAGCCTGCTTCGGGCAGCAGCTCATCGAGGTTGTAGCCTGAGACGCGGCGCGGGATAAGCGGAAAGCGGGCGCGTATCTCGTCCGCATAGGTGTCGCGGATGCGCTCGAGACCGGCATAGATAGCGCCGCGCCGGCCGCCGGCGCGAAGAATGGCTGCAAGCTCAGCCTCCGTGGTCGAGCCGACGGTCATGCGCGTGCCATCGTAGAGCAGGATCTCGAGCGATTCGATGTTGTCGACGGTTTTGCCGCCCATCAGCGCATGTACGCCACAGCTGTTGTTGCCGATCATGCCGCCCAGGGTGCAACGCGAGTGGGTCGCCGGGTCCGGCGCAAAGGTCAGCTCGTGGTACTCGGCGGTTTCGCGCACGCGGTCGAGCACGACGCCGGGTTCAATCTCCACCGTACGGGAAGCGGGATCGACGGGACCGATCCCGCGCATGTACTTCGAGTAGTCAAAAACCACGGCAGCGTTGCAGGTCTGCCCGGCGAGGCTCGTGCCTGCGCCGCGTGCCAGCACCGGTGCGCCGTGCTCGCGGCATACACGCATTGCGGCGATCACATCGTCCGTGTCGCGCGGCAGAACAAGACCGATCGGCACCTGGCGGTAGTTGGAGGCGTCTGTCGCATAGAGCGCGCGTGAGCCCTGGTCGAAACGCACCTCGCCTCGAACGGCCCGGCCAAGCGAAGCTGCGAGCACGTCGGCTCGGGTAAAGACAGGCCGGATCACGCCAGGCTGGAGGATCGGAAAAACGGAGGGCGGCACGGCCTCATCGTATCAGCGCTCCCCAGCCGGAGCCGGTAGCCTTTCTACGCGGCCAAACCAACTCGATGACGCGGAAGCCCCGCCTGCCTCAGCATGCCCCCACTCTCAAACCGCAGCGTGCGCCGAGCACGTTCACTGCCGCGGGCTAGCGCTGTCCATAAGGCCACTCGTCGACGACGATATCGAGATCGTTCAACAATCCCAGTACCGCCTCGAGATTCCGGCGCATGAACGGTCGCTCGCGCCGGGGTGTCGTCGGGTCTTCCTCAACCGCGATGACCCGCCCGTAGCTCCAGCTCTCCTCGGGCAGCGCGGCAAGCGCCTGCGGCAGATCAATGAGGCGTAGCGTCAGCTCGCGCTTCCTCGGGCCAGAGGGCCGCAGCTTCTGTCCGGCAAGCACGTTGTTCGGCAATGTGTCGCCAGGCTGCTGGTCGACGATACGCAGGGTGAGAGTTCTGCGGCTTACGATCAGAAAAGGATTGCTCCAGCCATCCGGCGTACGCACCTGCAGGTACCGTGCCTTAGCCGGCGGCGGTAGCTGTGCCAGCTGCTGCTCGGCGTTGGGAATGGTCCTGCGGGCTGCGGCCAGTTCGTCGGCCTGCTGCTGCCGCGCAGCAGCCGCCTGTGCGGCAGCCGCCTTGTCGGCTTCGGTCGCGTGTTCGACACAGCCGGAAAGCACAAGCGCGCCAGCCATCGTGATGGCGGCGGAGAGGAGACGAAGATAGCGGAGGCTCATCCGCGCCGCCCCGCAGCAGGCTGCCAGGCTTCCCTGCGGGAGCGCGCAACCGCGTCGAGCACACCGTTGAGGAAGTTGATCGACTCAGGGCCGGAGAAGCGCCGCGCGATCTCGAGCGCTTCATTGATGACGATCGGCGCAGGCGTCGCCGAAAAACCTAGCATCTCCGCGATCGCCATACGCAGCACACTACGGTCCACGGCCGGCATACGCTCCAGCCGCCAGTTCTGCGCGTGCTTCGTGATCAGATCAGCGATCTCGTCTTCCTTGACGCTGGCGATGCGGTACAAGTCCTCTGCAAAGCCGCGAACATCCGGCTCAACGACATCCCGGGCCTCCCAGAAGCTCTTGCGCACCTGCTCGGGGCTCTGCTTGCCTACGTCGGCCTGGAACAGCATCTGCATCGCGAGCTCGCGGCTCTTGCGTCGTTTGCCTGTCGGTGCGCTCACTCGGTAGCGTTCCCTGCCGCTTGTGTCCTGCCAATCTTTTGATGCAGCGAGACCATCTCGATCGCAGCCGAGGCAGCCTCGAAACCCTTGTTGCCTGCTTTCAGTCCTGCCCGGTCCAGAGCCTGCTCGAGCGTTTCGCAGGTCAACACGCCAAAGGCGTGCGGGATGCCGGTCTCCTGCTGTGACTGGCCGATGCCACGCGAAACCTCGTTGTAGATTGCTTCATAGTGAGCGGTCTCGCCCCGAAGCAGTACGCCAAGCGTCACGATCCCGTTCACGCGACCCGTTTCAGCCAGCTGCCGGGCAGCATCCGGGATCTCCCAGGCTCCGGGCACGCGCACAATCTCCACATCTTCGCGCCGGCAGCCGGAGCGCAGCAGTGCATCAAGCGCTCCCTGCAGCAGACGGTCAGTGATCACCGCGTTCCAGCGGGCGACAACGATGGCAAACCGCATGCCGGTCGCAATGAGATCGCCTTCCATGGCCGCAGGCTTGCCTCGGAGCGGCTCAGCCCACTCCCAAAAGGCAATGGGCAGCCCTGGAACCGGCTCAACCGTAAAGAGCTCCGTTTTCCAGCTGGTGGGAGTAACAGGGCTCAAGCGCCCGGCCAGCTCTGCCTCAGCGACGCCCTGTGCGCGAAGCCATCCCTCGGCTGCGTCGCGCATGGCGCCGAGCGCAGTTACTTCGACCAGCAGCTCGGCAGGCGCGAGCGACTGCGTCGTTACACCGGCAGTCGGGTCGACCCACTCAATAGCCCCGAGCGGCGTGCGAAATGCCGCGCCACGACCTGCCTCGTTTTGCCACGCACTCCCGGGCTCGAAGCCCAGCGCCGCGAAGAAGCTCTGCAGCCGCTCAAAGTCAGCGGGCGTCTTAGTTGAGCGCAGCAATGTGAGCCCCTTGACCATCCTTCAAACATAGCAGCAGGCCGCCGCTGCCCGAGCCTGGATACGCTCAGCGCTCCCGCCGCTTCCGGCGTGTGGCCGAAACTAGCTTCTCCCGGGCGAAAAGAGCTTGCTTCGAATCGATCTGCCCGGCAAGCTCGTCGCGAACTGCCTCAGCCCGGCGTAAAAAGACGTACTGACTCTCACCTGCCCTGTACCGGTATACAAGACCCAGCGCACCAAGGACCCGCCCGCTGCGATCCTCGAGCGGCACGGTAACGCGGATGCGAGCGCCATCCTGCTCCACCTCCCCCAGGGGCTTGCCTGCGCTCACAGCTCCGGTTTGATCCGGTACGGGAGCAGCGGCCTCCAAGGAGACGCGTGCAGCGAAAACGGTGGTGTGCTGCCTGGCGTGGGGCGAGACGACAACCATGTTGACGGCTAACAGATCCGCCTCTGCCGTCACAGTCTGGTCGACAAGCCGCTGCGCGTGAACGGGCCTGCTGTCTGCCGCCTGCGCCCTGTGGAGAAGACCCGGGGCGAGAGTAAAGGCAATCAGGACACGCCAGAGCCTGCGGTTCATCACGAGGTCCTCAAGCCGGGAGTTCTGGCAACTGCCAGTGATGTATTTGTGCGCAGATCGACTCCGGGCTGCAACAGGTCCACCAAACCGGCCCGGGCAAGTGGCCGTACCCAGGTCACGTCCGGTGGCGCGAAAGACTCGCCGAGTGTCGCTGATTCACGGTAAGCTCGGGCATATGCTTGGGGAGCTCCTCCGGCGTTTCGGTCACCATCTTCGGCACGCCCTCTGGAAGGCCTTCGGCCACAACGCCTTCACCATCGCAAAAGCAGCCGCATACTCCGAGCTGCTCAGTCTGTTCCCCGCTCTTCTGGTGACCACCAAGCTCCTGGCCGCATTGCCGACGACAGAGCTGGTTCGCAGTGAAGTTCACACGATGCTTGCCGACCTGCTGCCGCCAGACACCATGACTTTGACTCAGGATTACTTCACCCCTACCTCGACCCGGTCGCACCGGCTGGTCATCTCTGCCGGTATCGTCGCCGTCGGGGCAGCTATGGGTGTGATGCTCTCGTTGATGGAAGGTTTCCGCCGCGCCTACCGTCTGCCACGCGCGCAGTTCGGCTTCTGGAAAGAGCGGCTGGTCGCCCTGCTACTGATCCCTTCCACTTTGATCCCGATGCTTTTCGCGACGACCTTCGTGATTTTCGGCCACCAGATCGAACTATGGATGATCTCAAACGCCGGCCACGAGCTGCGGTCCTGGGTGCCTTTGGCATGGCGCGGCCTGCGCTGGATCACAGCGTTGGCGACAAGCGTAGCCGTGTTGCAGGTCATCTTTCACTTCTCTACTGCAGTACGCCCGCCGTGGGCCCGTACCTTGCCAGGTGCACTGCTTGCAACGACAACCTGGTTTGGCTCTACCATGGCCTACGGATGGTACGTGACGCGTTTTGCCGATTATTCGCGGGTATATGGCTCGCTCGGCGCTGGTATCGCCACTATGGTGTGGCTGTACTTTGTCTCAATTGCAACTCTGTTCGGTGCAGAATTCAATGCGCAGGTGTATCCATTGTGGGATGAGCAGTCCGCCTCGACACTGGCCGAGGATGATGTGCTCGAGTACCCCGATGGCTTTCAAGCACTCGCCGGCCGCGTCAGCAGGTGATCGATTTGCGTGAGGACTCAATGGAAGCACAGCAGCAGACAGCAGAGATGACGAAGCACGATCCCTTCACCGCTACCGGCGCTCTGCGCCGTGCCAAGATCGTCGCGACGCTTGGCCCCGCTTCCGGCAATGAGCCGATCTTTCGCGCGTTGGTGCGCGCCGGGCTGGATGCCGCCCGGCTGAACTTCTCGCATGGCGACCATGCCGACAAGATGCGGCTGATCGAGTTAATCCGCAAGATTTCCGAAGAAGAACAAAAGCCGATCTGCATCCTGGCTGACCTGCAGGGACCGAAGATCCGCACCGGCAAGCTCGAAAACCGGACGCCGGTGCTGCTTGAAGCAGGCCAGACCCTGACCATCACGCCGCAGGATGTTCCCGGTACCAGGGACCGGATCGCGACGACCTTTCTGACGCTCGCCGAAAATCTGGAGCCGGGCGCGCGCATTCTGCTCTCTGACGGATTGATCGAGCTGCACGTGACGCGCATCCTCGGTGAGGATGTAGAGTGCGTCGTCATCAATGGCGGCCTGCTGGGAGAAAACAAGGGCATCAACCTACCCGGCATCGCTGCCAAGGTTCCCTCGCTGACCGAAAAGGATGCGGTCGACCTTGAGTTCGTAATCAGCGCCGGTGTGGATGCAATTGCGCTCTCGTTTGTCCGTAATGCTGAGGATGTACGGCAGGTAAAGGACCGGATCACAGCTGCCGGCGCGGACACCTGGTTGATCGCGAAGCTTGAAAAACCGCAGGCGATCGACAATGTCGACGAGATCCTTGAGATCGCGGACGGGGTGATGGTGGCGCGCGGCGACCTGGGCGTCGAAGTTCCGCCAGAAAAGGTACCGGCGATGCAGAAGCTCATCATTCGCCGCGCGGCCGAATACCGGAAGCCCGTCATCACCGCAACCCAGATGCTTGAGTCGATGATCGAGAATCCTCGTCCGACCCGCGCCGAAGCCTCTGACGTCGCAAATGCGGTCTATGACGGGACTGATGCCGTGATGCTCTCCGCCGAGAGCGCGGCCGGCAAGTACCCGGTCGAAGCCGTAAAGATGATGGCGAAGATCGTGCTCGAGACCGAGGAGCAGATGCGCGAGCTGCCGGGGCTGTACCCCAGCCGGCTGCATGGCCGCGCGGCCACCGTCGCCGAATCGATCTGCGAGTCGATGGCGCACGCGGCAAATGACCTCGACATTCGCGCGATCGCAGTGTTTACCGAGACCGGCGCAACGGCGCGGCTGCTCTCGAAGCGGCAGCCGAAGCCGCCCGTCTGCGCGCTCTGTTCCTCGCCCTCGGTACTGCGGCGCATGAGCCTGCTGCGTGGGGTTTTCCCCCTGTCCTGCGGAAAAGCAGCAACCACCGAGCGGATGATTGAAACAGTCGAGAGCGCGCTGGAGCGGAGCCGCTTCGCGCGGCGCGGCGATATCGTCGGGATCGTGGCCGGAACCCGCACCAACTCCGGTTCAACGAACTTCATGCGCATGCATGTGCTGGGAGACCTGGTGGAGGAGCCGGCGAAGATGAAGCACGAGGAGGCGCACGTCTAGGAGGCAGGTGTAAAGCTTTTAAGAAAGCCTGTGCCGCCACATCTCTCGTGTGCGCGAGGCGTGAGGTGTGAACGAATCGTAGTTACTTTTTCGGCAGTCTCCTGACGATCACGGTCCTAACCGCGATATGGTGCGGCAATAAGTGCCTGGACAGCATGGACTCTCGCTTCGACCGAATCGACGCCAGGCTTGACCATATGGACAACAGGATCGACCGCCTTGAGACGGTCTGAATGAGATCCACCTTATGCTGGGCCAGCAAGACGCACGCCTGGATACTCCTGGAAAAGGAGTAGCTTCTACTCCCCTTGCGCAGCGGGGCTGATTCCCGTTGTCGGGTTGCTACACCGGAATCAAACGCGTTGCCCGACTCGACGACACTGTCCGTCTGTGTACGGGAGGGCCCAGCCCCGACGGCCCCGTCCCATCTTAGAACGCTCTTTGCTCCCTCCGGTAAACTCGCCACATGGGCCGCATCCGCATCCTTACCGACCAGGTCGCCAACCAGATCGCGGCCGGCGAGGTAGTCGACCGGCCGGCGTCGGTCGTCAAGGAACTGCTCGAAAACGCGCTTGACGCCCAGGCGACACGGATTCGGATTGAGATTGAGGGCGGCGGGCGCAAGCTCATCCGCATCACCGACAATGGCCAAGGCATGGGCCGCGATGACGCGCTGCTCGCCTTTGAGCGCCACGCGACCTCAAAGATCCGCTCCTCCGATGACCTGCTGCAGATCAGCACCCTGGGTTTTCGCGGCGAGGCACTTCCGTCCATCGCCTCAATCTCACGGCTCGAGCTTGCGACCCGTGCCGCCGACGAGGACCTGGGCACCCGCATCGAGATACACGGCGGCAAGCTCGCCCGGGTCGAGGACGCGGGGGGTCCGGCGGGCACAACCTTCACCATCCAGGATTTGTTCTTCAACACGCCAGCCCGGCGCAAGTTCCTTAAATCCGAGCAGACCGAAACCGCGCACGTCACCGCGCTTGTTACCCACTACGCACTCGCCCATCCGGACAAGCACTTCGAACTCAGCTCAAGCACGCACACGCTCGTCAACGCGCCTCCCGTTGCACGGTCGGACGAGCGGGTGTACCAGATCTTCGGCCGCGATACGCTCGACCAACTGCTGCCGATGGCTGCCGAGCGGCCCTTCGACCACGGCGGCCTGCCGGAGCCGCCGCCCTGGCGGCGCGACGAGAACTGGGAACCGGCTGCGCCCGGTCACATGCGCCTTTCGGGCTTTACCTCCAAACCCGAGCTGCAAAAGCTCAACCGCAATTCGATCTATATCTTTGTCAATCACCGGCTCATCCGCGACCGGCTCATCCTCCATGCCATCTCGGAGGCTTACCGCAACGTGGTCCCGCCGACTTCCTACCCGGTGTTGCTGCTCTTTCTCGAAATGCCGCCAGCCGAGGTCGATGTCAACGTGCATCCCTCGAAAACCGAGGTGCGCTTCCGGCAGCCCACGCTTGTTCATGACTTCGTGCGGGACTCCCTACGCGTCACGCTGATGAAAGCGCGGCCGGCGGCCTCGTTCCTGACCGCTTTGGGCGCGAGCCCGAACGGCAAAGAGGCCATCGCCGCAGGGCAGGAACCTAGACTTAGCGAGTACCCATCAGCGATTACCCCTCCCTCCGAGTTCCTGGACTCCGTTCCACCGAGCGAGAACACGGGCAGCTTCTCCCTGTCGGCGCCTGCCCTGCCAGCCAAGGCCGCAAGCCTGCCCTTTGCGGCAGCCAGTGCGCTGGCCGAGGTAGCTGTCTCGCAAAACGGAGCAGCGCATCTCACCGAACGCTTCTCGGGCCTGGCGGCAGGCCAGCCTGCCCTGCCGCAGAACGGCGCGAGCCAAGCGGCGATGGCGGCCGCTGCCGAGCCAGCGGAAAACCTGAACGCGCTCGCCTCGCTTAAGCCGCTCGGGCAGCTGCGTGAAAGCTTCATCCTCGCCACTAACGATGACGGGCTCTGGATCATCGACCAGCACGTCGCGCATGAGCGGGTGCTCTTCGAGAAGATCCTGCGCGAGCGAGCGGTCGAGCAGGTGCAGCGCCAGCGACTGCTGATGCCGCTGCTGATCGATCTACAGCCGCACCAGATGGTTCTGTTCGCGCGAATCTCGCGGGAGCTTGATCGCAATGGCTTCGAGGCCGAACCATTCGGCCCGCGCACCATTGCGATCAAGGCGGCGCCCATCGGGTTGGAAGGACGCTCGCTGGAACGCATGCTCACCGAGGTGCTGGAGCAGGCCGAGCATGAGCAGATCGAAAACCTCGAAGCAGCGCGCACGCGCATCGCTGCCTCGATCGCCTGCCACGCGGCGATCAAGGTCAACATGCCGCTGGAAGCCGAGCGGATGCACTGGCTGCTTGCGGAACTAGGCAAAACCGAGCACCCGACCAGCTGTCCGCACGGCCGCCCAATCGCGTTGCGCTATTCTTGGAGGGACATACAGCGGGCTTTTCAGCGTCTTTAGCGCATGCTTCTTTTCCGAGGAAGCGGGCATCTCGGTTGCATTCGACCGGAGAACAAACCGCTCCCGAGTTTGCGCGTCCCTGGCTGGTACGAGACCAAATATTTCAGCCTTTCTCATTCGATCTTCTGCCCAGGCAGAAACCAAACGCTCCTGAAAACAAAGCGCGGAGCCACTCCGGTAAGGATTTTCTCTTGACAGCAGAACAGCTCCAACGCGCGCGTGCTTCGGCCTGGCATCAGCAGGGCAATGCCCTGCTCACCGCCGACGATGCGGCAGCCTGGCTTCGCGAAGCCGGGCTCGCTCTCTTTCTTCCTCGACCTGCCCAGGTCGCTGCGCCGGCTCCGTCGTTTGTCGAAGCGACGTCGGGAGAAGGGAGTAGCACGCCACTTCCGCGGGCCATCACGAACGCAACGGAGCTGGTGCACCGGCTGCTCGCTGCCGGCGATGCGATCGCATTAAACCTGCTTGGCAGCCTTGGCGACCAGCCGGACTATCTCGCGACCGCGGAGACCCTTCCCTTTCTTTTTGCGCTGCGTGGTGACCGGGAGTGGAAGCGGGGACCGCGCGGCAAGAGCTCGCCACTAGTCGTTGAAGTGTGGAAGCAGCTTGACCGTGACGGCGCCCTGACCGCGGACGAGATCAAGGACAGGCTGGGCCGGCAACTGACGGAAAGCGCAGCGCTACGTGCTCTCACCGAGCTTTGGACCACGTTGCGCGTCGAGCCAATCTATCCTGATCCCGGTACCGAGAGTACGGGCGGAGCGACTCGCTGGCAGCTACTCGAAATGAACCACGAAAAGGCTATGACAGCCGGAAGCGCCATGGCGCAGGGCATGGCGCTTTCCGCACTGGTCTCGCTCTATCTGCAGAGTGCGATCGCTGCGACAGGCGAGGAGATTGAGTCCTTTCTGTCGCCGGTCGCGTCGCGCTCCAAAGTGCGGGATGCCGTACGTGGCCTGCTGGCTACCCATCAACTCGGCCTGCGCAATCTGGGAGCGGACGAGCACTTCTTTGTGGAAGGCAGTCTGCCCGAGTTCGAGACCTCAGCGGACGGCGAGCTGGAAGATCGCCGCCACGTACCGGCTGTGCTGGCCGACATGCTTCCCGAAATCGCAGTCCCGGTTGAGATCATCGGGGGCGAGCCTGGAAGCGCAGGCGAGCTGCACATCGAGGCACTCTCCGAAGCAGAGACCGAACGGGAACGGACCGTTGGCGAGGGACGCAAGCGTTTCGTAGCGCAGCGAAACACCGGCGGCGAGCGGAAAAGCTTTGCTTTCCGCAGCGGAAGCGAGAAGAAGCCCTTCAGCGAACGGAAGGGCTTCAGTCGAGCTCCCGGGTCGGCATCCCGTGCCGGGGCTGGTGCGAACGCCGGAAGAGCAAAGGAGACCGGCGAGCGCAGGCCCTTCTTCGCCCGGGAGCCATGGAAAGAAGATCAACGACCGGTGGGCCCGGGACGCGACAAGGTGTCAACCGGGGGTACCGCCGAACGCCCTTCCCGGCCTGCTGCCGCGGGCAGCGGAGAGTCCTTCCCGCGTGGGGCACGCAAGCCGTTTGGTGCCGGCTCGGGTAAGCCCTTCCACAAGGATGGAGAGCGTCGCCCGTTTGTTTCTCGCGGCGGTGGCGAGGCGACCCCGCGAAAACCTTTCACGCAGCGTCCCGGAGAGCGTCCTGTCTCCGGCAATGCTGAGCGAAGGCCGTTCGCGCCGCAAGAAGGCTCGGGGGACCGAAAGCCCTTTGTGCCGCGCCAGGGCGGAAAGCCGTTTCCCGGCGGAGGCGAGCGGAAGCCCTTCGCACCCCGCAAGGGCGGTCCACCTTCCGGATCCGGCAATCGCAAGCCATTCCCGCCACGCGAAGGTGGGCAGCCGGCTTTCGACGGGGGCGACCGCAAGCCATTTACTTCGCGCGAAGGTGCACGACCATCCACCGGCGGCGGCGACCGCAAACCATTCACGCCGCGTGAAGGCGGCCGGCCAGGCGCAGCCACTGGTGACAGAAAGCCGTTCTCACCGCGACCAGGTGGTGCACCCGGGCGGCGTGCTTTTCCGGCAGGCGCCGGCCAGGACCGTCGCCCGTTTCAGGGGCAGAACGGCGGCGGTGGAGCGTTCTCCAGGGAAGAAGGGCGGCCGTTCCGTCGTGATGGAGGTGGCGAAGAAGTGCCCCGACGCACAGGAGCGCCTGGCGCGCCCGCAAAGCGCTTCCCTCCCGCGGGTGGGCGTCCGTCGCGACCAGGAGCTCCGGCCGGCACAGGGAGACCTGGAGGCAAGCGGCCTCGCACCTCGCCATTTACATCGTCGGGCAAACCCCGGCCCGGCGTTGGCGCGACCGGCAGGCCCGGTCCACGCACCAGTTCGGAGCCTGGCCCCGGTTCCGGTCCGCGTACCGGACCGCGAGCTACGCGGCCGGCAGGAGCTGGCCCGCGTAAGCCCCCCTCGGGGAGAAAACCAGGCGGTAGACCCGGCGATCGTAATCCGAGGCGTGATGGATGAGCGCCGCACCTGAAAATCGCGTGCTCACGATTGACGGACCAGCCGGCGCCGGGAAGAGCACCGTCGCCGCCCGCATGGCCGAGCGCTTTGGCCTGCTCAACATCGAGACTGGCGCCATGTACCGCGCGTTTGCGTTGTGCGCGCTTACCAGCAACTGCTCGCTGGACGACACGGCAGGGCTCGAGAAGCTCAGCGCGAAAACTTCAATCGAGCTGTTGCCGGCCCAGAGCGGCAATCGAGTTTTGCTGGACGGCCAGGATGTGACCGCGCGGCTGCGCACGCGCGAGATCTCGGAAGCTGCATCCCGCGTCAGCGTGCATGGACCGGTGCGGGCATGGATGGTGCGGCTGCAGCAGGCGCTCGGCACCTCGCTCGACCCGGCCGTAGCACATGGCATCGTCATGGAAGGCCGGGATATTGGGACAGTGGTCTTCCCGCACGCAAGCCTGAAGATCTTTCTTTCCGCCTCCCCCGAGGCCCGGACTGAGCGCCGACTTGCGCAGGAGAACCCAGGCGACAGCAGGCCGGAGCTCCTGGATCGTGAAGCGCTGCTGGCCGCTATGAAGGAGCGGGACGCTCGGGACAGCTCTCGCGCGGAAAGCCCGCTCCGCGCGGCCGAGGATGCCATCACCATCGACTCGACCGCGCTCAGCCTCGACGAGGTGACGGAGAAGATCGCGGCGCTCGTCGAGGAGCGCTGGCAGCTCTCAGCGGTTCCGCCGATTCCTTCGCCCTCCTAGAGGACATCGATCCACCCTACTGCACCGCAGGCGGCGTGGATGGTGCCGGGGCCTGCAGGTGGCGCGGATGCGCAGCCTTTCCGGGCGCGGCGGGAGGCTCAGGAGCATCCGGCCTCTCCGGTGGTTCCGGCTCTTCATCACCGGTGCTTCGGCGAAGCGTCAGGTCTCCATGGCTGGTCCGGATCTCCACGTGGGGACCGCCCTGGCCGACCTGGCCACGGATGGCTTTGTTGCCATCACTGGTGCTCTGCTCCAGAGCAAAGTCGGAGTCAATGTCGTCGTCATTGCCGGTCTGCCCACTCAAGGAAAAGCTGGCCGCGGCAGGGAGCGAAAGGATGACGTTGCCCGTGCTGTTGGTCAGTGTCAGTGCGCCCAGCGGCTGACGGGCGGTCACGGTCACGTCGCTGTTGCTATCTGTAATCTGGGCGTTCCCGCTCAGCCCGGTTACCTCAATCTCCTTGGAACGCGTATCGATCTTCAGTCCGCCGCTCACTCCGGAGAGCCGCAGCGCGTCCGAGTCGAGCGAGAGCTGCCCGGTCATACGCTGCGCGCTCAGGTCGGTGCGGTTGGAGTGGAACTCGACCGGGCCGCCGAGGGTGTCGAGCTCCGTGTCGCCAAAGAACTCTCCGCGCAGGCTTGTTCGTCCCTTCACGCCGGAGGCCGAAACATCATCAGCACGGCCGTCGATGGTGAGGTCGCCTGCAAGCGCGCGAGCCGTGACATCCCCATGATCCATCGTCAAGCGGACATCCCCGCCCAGGCTGTCGAGCGCAACGGCGCCGTGCTCCTGAGTGATCGTGATTGGCCGGCGCAGGCCGGAGATCGCGATATCGCCATGGTGGTTGTGCATCGTGCACAGCACACCATCGGGAACGGCAAGCACAAGCCGTACATCGACGCCGTTCCGTGAGGGCACGGTCACGCTGGCGGTCTCTCCATGAACCGAGAGCACAGGCCGGCTGTCGCGAAATGCACGCTCCTTGCTGCGATCCGGGACGTGCGCGGTCTGGTGAGCCTCGACGTGAATCATTCCATCCGATGAGGGCGCAAGCTGCAGGTCCCCGTGCGCGTTGTCCACTGTGAGGGTGGCATCGGCAGCGAGCGGTGAGGAGAAGGTGACATCATTCTCGTGCGTTTCGCCCGTGAACGGCAGGCCCCAGCCGTGATTCCACTCGTCCCACTGCCAGTTACTGCGGGAGAGGTAAGGCGAGTTCGGGCCGGCAAGGCCCAGACCGATCAGCAGGAGCACCAGCAACACCAGACCGCCGCTGCCTCGACGCCGCGGCACGTAGGCTCCGGCGGGAGCACGGCGGTCAAAGATGCGCTCCAGCAGCAGAAGCACACCCAGCAGCACCAGCAGTAGCGGCCACCAGGTGCTGTATACACGCCAGAAGTCCGCGAACGGCAGCACATCGGTGGTGGTGAGCAATGTCACGACACCGATGATCAGAAGCAGCAGGGAGCCTGCGGGCGACCGTCGGCGAACCAAAGGAATCGCCCCACCGCCATAGACCGTCTGCACGGTCCCAACCGGCAGCAGCGCCTCAACTAGATTCAGAAGGCCGGCAGTGATGATGTAAAGCGGCCAGCTGCGCCCATAGGAAAGTATGTCCCATTGCGCAAGGATGGCGGTCAGGGCAAAGCAGAGCAGATACACGGGGCCACGGATACGCCGGAAGAAGAGCGGGTTCATCGGGTCTCCTCGTCTGCTGGGGTGCCCGGGGCGAGCGGATCATGGGAAATGCCCGGCTGCGGCGTGATGCTGAGCGACATAGAGCGGACCGTTGGAGCGGGCTGAGCGGCGCCGGCAGGCCCAGGTACACCGAGCGGCTGCGGGGTGCGTACGCGCCGGATGAGCAGCCATACGCCGAGCAGCAGGAGGATGAGCGGCCAGCCCCGGCCGATCCAGTCGAAGTCAAGTACGCCAAGAGTGCTGAGCAGAAAGAGCAGCCCGACCACAATGAGCACGATGGCACCGATCGGCTCAGAACGCCGCTGCGGCTGCGGGATCGCCGAAAGCGGAACGTAGGCAGTCTGCGCCTGATGAGGCGGCGAGGAGAACGGGGGATACTGATAGCCTGGCGGCGTGACGGGAGCGAATGGCCGCGCCTCAGACCTGGCCTGGGCAGCCGGATCAAAATTTGTGTTCGAGGCCGGTCCAGGCTCTGCTGCCACTCCTGCGTTCGAGGCCGGAGCTGCAGCAGAAGCTGCGGTGGGCACGGATCCCTGACCGGCAGGCACTGTAGAAGGCGGCTGGCCCGGATAAGTTGGGTGGTAGGCCGGGTAAACAGGCTGTTGCGGTCCCAGGCGCTGGCTCATGTCCAGGATGCCGAAGGGGTCGGGCAGCGGCCGACCATCGTGCCGGGCTGAGGCGGTCTGCGCGGCGTCGAAAACCTGGTAAAAGACCCAGGCACCAATCAAGATGCCGACCAGCGGCAGGTGCTCGCTGATGCCGATGAGCACGATGAAGATGATGACATGCAGCAACGCCTTGACGAACTGCCCGTTGTACATGGCACCGACCCCGGGGATGAAGCCCAGCAATGCGGCGAGGACCGGACTGGCCTGGGCCGTACTTCCCGCAGGATTAAGAACCGGGCGGAAGCCGGCCGGCGATACTGGCGTAGGCATTGGGGGGACACGGCTCCAACCGGGGGTCTGCGCGCCGCTCCCGGCGCCGCCTACGAAGCCGCCCGGAACACCGGCTGCGGCGCTCCCGGGGGCACCCGCAGCGCCGGCATACGCCGTTTGCCGCAGATGGAGGCACGGCTCACAGAGGATCAGGCCATCGGCCGAGCGGGTACACTCCGCGCAAAGAGGTTTGCCGCAGTTCTGGCAGAAGGCAGTGGCCGTGCGCTCGGGATGGTTGGCGCAGTTCATAGGGTGTTCCTTTCATCGGCCTTTGAGCGAAGCAGTGCAGTGCGTGTGGCAAACAGCGGCTCAGGCCCGGTAAGACCGTTTCGCTTCGCTGCGCTGGGATGCAGGGAGCTGGGCGTTTCAGTCCCCTTCTTCGGACCCTCGCTGCTGCTCCGGCGCAAGTCCTCAACCGTGGCCTCCACCTCGCGGACCAGTCGCAGGTTGTCGTAAAAGCTCACAACTTGCTTCTTGGTGTCGAAGAACTGCCGGGAAGCTGAGGCACTGATGGAAGCCGGAAGCGACTCAGGGGAGCGCACTGCGGCGTGGACACTGCTGATGCGGATGCCGGCAAGCGAGAGCGTGAGCGCGATGGAGAAGAAGGCCATGCCAGCCGTCATGAGCAGGCGCGCTTGCCGTTGGCCATGGAAACCCGGGTGCGGCAACACGGCAGCCAGGACGCCGGCCGTGGCGGGTACGTCCAGACCTCCCAGGCCGGGCAAACCTGCTCCCGCGCCTGACCCGGTCAACGTTGAGGTACGGGCAAGGATCTTTCCAAGCAATTCCTCCGGCACACGAACCGGCTCCTCTTGAAGCAGGCGCACCCATTCCCGGCCAGCCCCTGCCTCACGTAGCAGCTCACCGCAAGACAAACAGTTGGCCGCGTGGTCGCGCAGGGCTGCTTCCTCTGCGGCGCCCAGATTTGCGTCAAGCAGGTCCACAATGGCGGCTTCCCAGCCCGGGCAGCTTTCTTCTCCGCCTCGCAGACTGCGATCTACCGGCTTCATCTCTCGCTCATCGCTCATCAGTTGACCTGCTTCCCTTTGCGGCCCGGCGACTGTGCCAGGATGCGGGCCAGTTCCGCACGCCCGCGGCTGATCCGTGACTTGACCGTTCCCTCAGGGATCCTGAGTACAGCGGCTATGTCCTTGTAATCCATGTCCTGCAGGTCGCGCAGGATAACCGCTTCCCGCAGCTCCGGAGAGACGTTGGCCAGGGCTGCCTGCACTTCGCGCTCCAGCTCCCGCTGCAAGGCATGCGAATGCGGCCCAGGGCGCGTGTCTTCCAGCCGAACGGGGGCGCTGTTGGCATCCGGCTCGTCCCAGCCGGCGTCAATCGACTCAGAGGCGCGCTCGAGACGCGAGCGGCGGTAGTGATCGACCAGGTGGTTGCGGGTCATAGTCGTGACCCACACGACAAGAGAACCTCTTGTCGGCTCGAAAGCCTTCAGATTGCCGTAGATCTTGAGAAAGATGTCCTGCGTTAGGTCCTCTGCGTCATGCGTTGAGCCGGTGAAGCGGTAGCACAGCGAGTACACCCGTCCATGATGGGCCACTACCAACTCGTTCCAGGCCGCTGGATCGCCGTGGAGACACCTGCGCGCGATTGCCGGCCAGTCCTGTTCCACCTGCCCCCTTGCAGCCGCTGTGGCGGCCGGGCGAGCCTGCGCCGGATTCTCGGTTCTTGCCCTCAGCGAAGAGACCGACCTGCGGCCGGATGCCGGGACGCCAAACACTCCAAGAGATAGGGCTGCAGTGCTCATGCGAAAGAATACGCAGGTGGGGGAGAGACGGTTCCCTGCGTTCAACGCGGGTTGCACCTACTGGATTATGTGCGTGCTCTCACTTGTCTCACCTGTTTCTGCCTCACCCAGCTGCTGACAGCGTGCGCAGATACCAAGCACATCCACAGAAAGTCGCTCCATCAGAAAACCGCCGGGCAGCTGCCGCGGTGTCTCAGCGAGGCCAAGCAGCTCCGAGTCGATGTCGTGGATCGTCTTGCAGCGAGTGCAGAGCAGGTGGTGATGCCGGGTCTGATTGGTTTCCATGCGCATGGACCCGTGATGCAGCGAAACCTGCTGAAAGATGCCGGAGTCGATGAACAGGTGCAGGTTCTTGTAAACGGTGGCAAGCGAAATCGATGGAATCAGCCGCTTCACCCGTTCGTAAACTTCTTCGGGGCTAGGGTGGCCCTCGATCGAGCAGAGGACGTCGTAGATGACCTGACGCTGGTGCGTAACGGCGAGGCCGGCCTGCTCGCAAACCCTCCGGAACGGATTGCCTTCGTCTTGGTTCATAAGCTTTAAGCGTAGATACCGAGGAGTCCGAGCGTCAAGGTAACGTGCAGCCGGCGTAACATTCGGTTTGCGCGCGTAGCTCCCATTTTCGCCCCGGAACTTGCTTCCGCATTGAACAGCGGCAATGGTCTGGAAGCTCCGGGGCTCAACGTCAGTGTCCGAGCAGCCCCCCGAGACTGTTCTTGAGTGTCTTTGCGGGTGTTTGGCCCGCAGCCGGCGCTCCACTGGTTTTGCCGCCTAGCAGCTGCTGTGCGGCTCCTGCGCCCGCGCCGGAGATGAGACCACGCAGGTTGGGTGCGAAGGTTGGGTGGGTAGTTGTGCCGGCGATCAACACTGGTATGCCGCTCTTAAGCAGTCCGCCGGACAGGCCGCCAAGCGATCCCAGCCCCTTGGTACCAGAAGCGCCGCCGGGTATCAGGCCGCCAAGTCCACCGGCAAAACCCGCGAGGCCGCCCGCCGAACCGCCAGCTGCTGGCGCGCTCTGCGCGGCAGCAGCACCGCCGGCGGGTGCTCCAGTTAGGTCCGTCAGCTTGAGCAACATGTTGTAGTTGAGCGCTCCACCCTCGCTCACCGTGCCCGCACCGGTGGCCGTTCCGACGCCCACAACCGCAAGCGCGATCTTGTCGGTCTGGATTCCCGCGGAGGTATCCCGTACGTCCATGCTGAGCGACCTGATGTTCGTCCCCGACCCGGTCGCAGATCCGATCTTGCCCCCGGTCAGCTTCGACAGTTGGCCGAGCTTCGCGCCGAGGTCGAAGCCGGCAAGCGTCGTATTGGCCAGCTGGACGGGACCGCTGATCACCGGGCTCGCGGTCGAGCCGGTCACCGCCAGCGAGGTCGTCACGGAGCCGCCCTTCAGCTGCGAGCCCTCCGGAAGCCGTACGCCGAGAGCCGGCAGGAATGCCTCGATAGCGTCGATCGGAATGGCATTGCCGCCTGCCTTCAGGTTGAGCGTGGTTGTGGGCCCATTGCTCTGGTAGGTTCCGGTTACGTTAATGACGGCCTGACCAATTGTGATGACGGCCCGCTGAATCTGCCCATTCAGCGCACGCTCATCCTGCGCAAGAGCAAACTGTACTCGCACGGGCGTCGCCGAGGGCTGACCGGTTTTTGCGAGCTTGATGCCGACAACGTCCGCGGTGCCGGTCGCGTTCAGTAGCTGGCCATTTGAACGCACCTGCGCCTGGAGGTCGGCTGTCCCGCCGATACCGGCATCCGGCGGGAGAATGCCTGCGGTACCCAGGTTGAAGTGCGTAAGCGAAACATCTGCATTAACCGGCGTGGACGCGTTGTTCTGCTGGTTGAACGGCCCAGCCTGGCCCCGTCCACTGAACTTGCCGCCACCCGGGAGCACTGCGCTGACCGTAAAGGGTGAAGCGGTCTTTGGAGTCAGGTTCGTGATCCGCGCATCCAGCTGCTGATAGACCGCTGGCGGGCCGGTCTTGCCCGCCGTCGTAAGGGTCAGTGTGCCATTGGTTACTTCCGCATCGTCAACAGAGAGGTTCTCCAGCAAGGTCGACGGCTTCCCATTCGCTGGTGGTGGTGTCTTCGGCTTGCTGCTCTGCACCAGGGTCAGCCGCGGATTGTTCACGACGAGCTTGGAGACATGCATCTCCTGTCCGCTCCAGGACGCGTCAAGCACGAGGTTGTCGATCAGCCCCGAGACCCCGGCCGCCGAATCGACCAGACCCGAAGCCAGCGGATCGATGTGCTTCATCTCAAGGTGTGCTGTAAAAGGCGTTTCCGAGGTGTCGCGCTGGTTCAACGGACCGGCCGTTCCCTTCAGACTGACCGTGCCGCCGGCCGGCAGCTCCGTCGTCATCGTAAAAGGGAATGACTTGGCGAGGCCGAAGTCCTTCACGCTCAGATCCACCTGTTGATAGGTATGGGCCGTCATGCCCGGCTCGCCGTTGGTAAGTGCCGGGCCAACGGTGATCTGCCCGTGCTCGACTTCAATCGAACCCGCGGTAATGTCCGGGATCAACCCGTTGCTTTCAGCAGGAGTAGGTGCCTGTGTTGCGGTACTGCCGAGCGTCGAGTAATTCCACTTGCCATTGGCGGCGCGCAGCAGCTCGACCTTCGGCGTATCCAGCGAGAAGCCTCGTATCCGCACCTGTTTATGGATCAGCAGTGGCAGTATCTCGACGTGGATCTTTACGCTGTCTACCTGCATGAATGGTTGCGTGCTGAAGTTCGGGTCGTCCGCGATGACTGTATTCGTCGCAACCAGTCCACCCGAGAAGATAGACAGATCCACCTTGCCAATCGTGACTTTGCGGTTGAGCGACTTGGTGAGCGTCGCTTCAATACGCGCACGGAAAGTGTCTGCGTTGAGAAAGAGCGGCACGGCAGCCGCCACAATCACCAGCAAGACAACAACAGAGACGACCGTGATAAGAAGCAGGCGGACGGACTTAGCCATGAGTACCTCTAAAGTGGTGGCTAGTCGGATGCCCTGAGGTATAGCGGTGTTGCCGGGGAAGAAAGTAGGCTGTGCCTTTGCCCTGAGTTACTTGGAGTTACCAGCTTTCCCAGGCAGCTGCGCAGGCGGCATCTCCTGGAACCGAGAGCGCCGACGCAGCAGCAAAGGAAGAACAGTTCAGGCGCGGACTTCAAGCATTCGGTCGAGCGCGACCTTGGCCCAGTACTTGACGTCGTCGCGAACCTTGATCTGGTTCACGACACGACCCTCGATCAGATTTTCGAGCACCCAGCAGAGGTGCTGCGGGCTGATCCGGAACATCGTCGTGCAGAGGCAACCTGTGTCGTCGAGCGTGATGATCTTCTTGCCTTCCGGTGCGAAGCGCCTAGCGAGCCGGTTGACCAGGTGGATCTCCGTCCCAACGGCAAAGGTCGAACCGGTCGGTGCCTGCTCAACGAGCTGGATGATGCGCTCGGTCGATCCGAGAGCGTCCGCCTTCTGGCAGACCTCCCAGCGGCACTCGGGATGCACGACGACCTGAATACCGGGGTACTTGGCGCGGACCTGATCGACGTGGTCGGGCAGGAAACGCTGATGAACCGAGCAGTGCCCCTTCCACAGAATGACCTTAGCCGCCTTAAGCCGGGCCGGGGTGAGCCCACCATTGATCTGGTAAGGGTCGTATACAACCATGTCCGTCAGCGAGATACCCATCGCATGGGCAGTGTTGCGACCGAGATGCTGGTCAGGAAGGAAGAGAATCTTGCCAGCCCGCGCGAAGGCCCAGTCAAAAGCTGCACGGGCGTTCGACGAGGTGCACACCAGACCACCGCGTTCGCCGCAAAACGCCTTGATCGCTGCAGTGGAGTTCATGTAGGTGAGCGGCAGGATGTCGTCCGGGGTAAGTCCCGAAGCCATCAGCGCGTCCCAGCAATCCTCTACCTGACCGATTTCCGCCATGTCGGCCATGGAGCAGCCCGCGTTCAGGTCGGGAAGAATAACCTGCTGCGTCGGTCGCCCAAGAACGTCTGCCGACTCAGCCATGAAGTGGACGCCGCAGAACACCAGGTACCTTGCAGCGGTCTCGGCTGCAATCTTAGACAGCTTGTAGCTGTCACCGGTGTAATCGGCGAATCGGATCACTTCGTCGCGCTGGTAGTGGTGCCCAAGCAGGACGGCGGTGTCGCCCAGCTTGCGGCGAGCCTCTGCGATACGCTCATCCATAGAGTGATCCGGCAGGACGAGGTAATTCTCTAAAGAGCAGGCCTCTGCGGAGCCCAGTGTTTCTGCGGGCGCAGGGGTCAAGTCGGCATACGGGACTGCTACTTCCTCGGTCAGTACGCTCACGTCAGTGTTCCGCCTTCAGTCCGCCTCCCTAGATGGGGGCAGACGGGGATGTTGAAAGCATGGTGCCCGGTCGCAGCGGCTTCGCACCTTCTCAAGCCGCGGGGATGTTGCAACCTCATATACACAGATGCAGGCCCGGACGCCGCGATGCAGGCAAGGCGGCAGGCTGCTTCCGTTACGGTGAGTTTAATACAGCCTTTCCCGCGCCGTTGATGACCGAGGTCAGCCTCCGGGTGTCGAGCGGGTTCCCTCAGGTATCATCGAGTGGCGATGCACCTTGGCGAACCGATTTTCATCTTCATTCTTGCGTTTGTGCTGCTCGGACCGAAGAAGACGTCGGATCTGGCCCGACAGGTCGGGAAGCTGATGGCTGAGTTTCGCAAGGCCTCGAACGACTTCAAGTTCCAGTTCAACGAGGAAATGCGCGTCGCCGAGCAACAGGAACAACAAAAAAAGCAGGAAGCCGAACGTGCGGCCCTGGGTACCGGCACCGCCGCCGCCGCTTCTGGAGAGAACACCATCCTTCCTCCGGCCGAGACATCAACCGGTGAACAGCTGCCGGCGCCGGTTCCGCCCGAAGCCGGTGTCCCGTACGCGGTCTCGGCCGTCTCCGCCACCACTGGAGAGGAAAGCTTGACGGAGGACCACCCGCTGTTGCGCGTGGACGTGATTCCACCCATGGATGGCACGCCGGCCGATCAGACCGGAGGCATTGTTGTCCCGGCGGAGGCACCCGCTCAGGAACACGAGCGGGACGAAGCTCCGGTGCACCGTGGCTGACCTGCCTTTCAACGCCAACGACGCGCTCGACCGTGCGCGGACGGCTGTGACGGACCGGGCTGAGCTGCCGGGCATGAGCCTGCTCGAGCACCTGGAAGAGCTGCGCAAGCGCTTCATGCATGTCATCGTGGCACTGGTGCTGGCCTTCTTTGTCGCTTACAACTTCCATGAGCGCATTTTTGTCTTCATGCAGCAGCCCATCACCTATGCGCTCAAGCAGCACCACCTCGATACACAGCTCGTTTACCACAACCCGGTCGATGGTTTTAATCTCTATCTGAAGCTCAGCTTTATGGTCGGCGCCCTCATCGCGGCGCCCTACATCTTCTACCAGCTGTGGCTGTTTATCTCGCCGGGCTTGTACAAGCATGAGAAGCGCTATGTGTGGCCGTTTATGGCCGCGACCGTTTCGCTCTTCTTCGCAGGCGCTTTCTTCGGCTACCGGTTTGTCTTCCCCGGCTCGCTGGACTTTCTGCTCTCGTACAGCGAAAAATTCAAGCCGCTGATCGAAATCAACGAGTACACGGGCTTGTTTCTCACCGTCATCCTCGGCCTGGGCGCGACTTTTGAGTTGCCGATCCTTGTGCTATTCCTTTCGCTGTTCGGTATCGTGAACCCTAAGTTCCTGTGGAAGAACATTCGCTACGCGATCCTGATCATCTTCATCATCGCTGCCATCATCTGCCCGACGCCGGACATCCTGATGATGTGCCTCTTTGCATCGCCAATGCTGGCTCTCTACCTGGTCAGCATTGGTGTGTCCTATATGGTGCACCCATCGCGACGCCGCCGGGCGCTCGAAGGGGCGAAATAGATGGACTACTGCGAACGCAGAAGAGGAGTCAGCGAGATGAACCAGGTGAACTTTTTTATGTCTCTGGCGCTGTTGCTTGCGCTGGTGTTTCTTTCCGGCGACCGCTTTGCCCGGGCAGCCACCACAACGCCTGCCTTTAACGGCGCGAAAGCACTCGCGTACACGCGTTCCTTTGTTACCGAAACAGGGCCGCGCTACAACGGCAGTCCGGGGCTTGCGAAAGCACAGGCGTTTCTCAAGAGTTACTTCGCGCACGACCGGCTGGAGGAGGACACATTCACCTCGTCCACGCCTGCCGGTGCGCAGCTGATGCACAACTTTATCGTGAAATATCCCGGTAAACGCGACGGCATCATCGTGCTTGCAACGCACTACGAGACGAACTACTGGCTCAGGGACATCTCGTTTGTCGGCGCGAATGACGGCGGCGCGACGACCGGGCTGCTGATGCAGGTCGCGAATGATCTTCGCGCGCATCCGCCTCAGGGCTATAGCGTCTGGCTGGTCTTCTTTGACGGCGAGGAGTCTGTCGGTCCGCAGTGGACCGATGCGGACTCGCTCTACGGCTCACGCCATCTGGCAGCCAAGTGGCAGGCCGATGGAACCCTCAGCAAAATCAAAGCGTTCATGCTGACGGACATGATCGGCGACAAGGACCTCGATATCCAGCGTGACACCAACTCCTCCCCGGAGCTTCAGGCGCTGGTTGCGACCGCAGCCGAGAAAACCGGCAATGGCGCCTACTTCTTCAAGCAGAACACTTCCGTGAGTGATGACCACATGCCCTTCGTCAAGCGCGGCGTGCCATGCGTCGACATCATTGACATCGACTACGGACCGAACGACAGCTACCACCACACGGCCCAGGACACACTCGACAAGCTGAGTGCAAAGAGCCTGACCATCTCCGGGACCGTCATCGAAGAAGCGATCCGGCTGCTCGACGCCGAGCCGGCTTCCGGCACGGCATCTTCCTCCAGGTGATGAACCTGCATCTCGGAGGCGCCTCGCTGCGCTTCTGGCTGATATTTCATGCCATCCTCGCTGCGCTTCTTCTGACCGACCTTTTAGTAATGGGCCGGGCGAAGGGCGAGCAGGTAAAGAAAGCATGGGCCTGGACCGCGGTTCTAGCCGCGATCGCTTTTTGCTTTGCACTCTTTGTCTCAAGGGAGCAGGGGCACGGCCGTGCGGTCGAGTTCGTCTCAGGCTACCTGGTCGAAGGATCGCTCTCGATCGATAACCTGTTTGTCTTTCTGCTGCTCTTCCGCTCGCTCGGCCTCTCCGTCGAGCAGCAACGGCGTGTGCTGCTGTGGGGCGTGCTTGGCGCGATCGTTTTACGAGGGGTGTGTATCGCCGCCGGGGTCGCGCTGCTTGAGCACTTCGCCCTTGTGCAGTACCTGTTCGGGCTATTGCTGCTGCTGGCCGGCCTCCGCCTGCTGCGTTCGGGCGGCAAGGGTGAGCAGCCGGCGCTGATCCGTTGGCTGCAGCGCAGGATGGGCTCCGGGCTGCACGGTTCAGCAATGCTGATGGTCATCGCAGCCGTCGAAGGAACCGACCTGCTGTTCGCGCTCGACTCAATCCCGGCCGTGCTCGCCATCACCCGTGACACATTTATCGTTTACACCTCGAACATCTTTGCGATCCTGGGGCTGCGTTCCTTGTACTTCGCACTCGCGGGGGTACTCGACAAGCTGCGCCTGCTGCATTATGGGCTCGCGGTCATCCTGATCTTTGTCGCGTTGAAGATGCTGGCCGCGAAGTGGATCACGATCCCGGCGAGTATTTCGCTGCTGATTATCGTGCTGATCCTAGGCGGCTTCGCCCTGGCGAGCCGGTTGCTTCCTGCGCCCGCGCAAACGACGGGTTAAAGGGAGTGCTCTTCAGGCAGCAAGATCTCTTTAGCGCCAGGCAGCACTCCGCAGCACAATGTTCTTGCACTCCGTAAGCGGCTTGCCCGTTGCATCGCTCAGGACCCGCATGGAATCGAGCAGCCCCATGCCGCCTTTACGAAGATAGGCAAGCGCCTTCTCATAATGCTCGCCTGTCTCGATCAGCATCTCCGCGTGCCTGGCCAGGGCGGCCTGCTCCGGAAACTTCCAGCCGGTCTTCATACCTAAGTCACCTTGTTTCGCTTTGAATCAACGGTAAGCCTGCAAGGAGTGAGACGAGGAAGCTCGCCTTCAAGGCTCAACCACCTGCATCAGCAGGCCGGAGCCGGTATGCAGCTGCCATCGTGGGTCTTTAAGCGCGAAGACGATCGGACCACCCGCGCCGACTGAGCTTATACCGAGGCCATCGATGTCATAGAGGCCGGCCGCTGTGGTCGAAAACGGCCCCATCGACCGCTCCGGCTCGTCGGGCGCCAGCGATGGTGCGTACACGCCGGTGCCGTCAGCCCGGCCCACGGGCTGGCTGTACTGGTCGTAGACTTTCGTCGCCACGTTGGCTCCATAGATCTCGTCCCCGCCGACCTGCTTCGTCGTGATATCGCTCGAGTCGTGTGTCGCGCCGCCCAGCGAATCGCGCGTGCTGATTACATCCAGCCAGCTGGCTGCGGCGATCAACTTGACCCGCACCGGCTCAGAAGCACCTCTGAGACGCACGCCGGTGAATAGCAGGCTGAGCGTCGCGGGGCCGAGCGCTATCACTGAGCCCACCAGCTCCGCATCCGAAGGCAGATACCGCCCCTCGCCGAGCGGCACCCGTTGCGCCAGCCGTGCGACGACTGGCTGGCCAACGCGCACATGCTTCGAATCGAGCCCGCGCTCGAGCAGCACCGGCAGCGTCGAGCCGACCGGCACGGGCGCGAGCACCGGTTTTGCTGCAACGGCTGACGAAACGACGAGGAGCGGTAGTAAAAGCCCCGGCGCTGCTGTTCGCAGAACTCTGCTTATGCGCATACGCCGCCTCATAGCTCGCGCGGCGCGAAGCTGACCGGTGAGCTGTCCACCACCAGCGAATGCCGG
Organism: uncultured Acidobacteriaceae bacterium; assembly: GCA_964245435.1. Lineage (GTDB taxonomy): Bacteria > Acidobacteriota > Terriglobia > Terriglobales > Acidobacteriaceae > EB88. The sequence goes on along the minus strand of CAXTMF010000003.1, from coordinate 153,614 downwards.
GCAAAGCCCTCTTCATCGCGACGCGGGAAATCGTTGCGATAGTGCGCTCCGCGACTCTCCTCACGAGCAAGTGCCGAGCGGGCGATCAACTCAGCGATATCCAGCAGGTTGCGCATCTCAACGCCGTCGCGCGAGAGTGGCACCGCGCCGCCTGCGCCGCTGCGCGCCCGCAAGGAGTCGACGCATTCGAGCGCGCGCACAAGACCCTCCCCATCGCGCAAGAGACCCGCATCGCGCCACATCTCCGCCTGCAGGATCGCTCGGAGCCCAGGCGCGCTCGACGACGGCGCGATTGTAGGTATGGGTCGAGCGGGCGCATCTTCGGCCAGCATCGCTTCAGCCGCTCGCGCGCCGAAGACGAGTCCCTCCAACAGCGAGTTCGACGCGAGCCGGTTTGCGCCATGCACCCCGGTGCAGGCAACCTCGCCTGCGGCAAACAAACCGGACAGCGAGGTACGCCCGTGTACGTCCGTCTCAACGCCGCCCATCAGGTAGTGCGCCGCCGGGCGAACCGGGATGAGGTCACGACTGAGCAGTAACCCGTGACTGGCCAGAAATGCGGAGATGCCGGGAAAGCGAGCCGCGAGATCAAGCGACGGGTGCTCGTAAGCGAGGTGCCTCATATCGAGGTAAACAGGGCGCCCAGCGGAAGCAGCACCGGCCGACGCCGAAGGCAGCGGCATCCCCTCACGGGTGATCGCGCGAGCGACCACATCGCGCGGCGCGAGCTCCAGCAGCGGGTGGTAGCGCTCCATAAAACGCTCGCCCCTGTCGTTACGCAGGTAGGCGCCTTCACCACGGAGAGCCTCGGAGAGAAGGAAACGCGGCACCCCGGGCAGCGAGAGCGCCGTTGGATGGAACTGGTAGAACTCCATGTCGGCGACAGCCGCGCCGGCGCGCCAGGCGGCCGCGATGCCATCTCCGGTCGCGACGCTGGGATTGGTGGTATCGCTGTAAACCTGGCCCGCGCCGCCGCTGGCCAGCAGGGTTGCGCGCGCCTGCACCGTCAGCACTGTTTGTTCGCCGTCCGGCTCGCGGTGCAGCAGAACGACACCCGCTACGCGGCCGTTTCCATCTCGCAGCAGGTCCGTGCAGGTTGTCCACTCGAGCAGCTCAATCGCCGGATGCGTACGCGCATGCGCCAGCAGAGCACGGCCGATCTCGGCGCCGGTCGCGTCGCCGTTCGCATGCAGGATGCGGCTGCGGCTGTGCGCGCCTTCGCGCGTCAGCAGCAGAACACCGGTCGCGGGATTGGTATCGAAGCCGGTACCCCAGCGCAGCAGCTCATCGACCCGCGCCGGCCCTTCCGCGACCAGGATGTGTGCGGCCTCGCGATCCACCAAACCGTCTCCAGCGGCGCGGGTATCCGCCCAGTGCTCGGCGACATCCTCGCTGCCGCTCATCGCGACGGCGATGCCACCCTGGGCATAGCTCGTGTTCGATTCGCCAAGCTGCTCCTTGGTGATAGCGAGAACACTCCCGTGAGCAGCAAGCGTGATGGCGGCGCGAAGCCCGGCAATACCGGCACCCACAACGACGAAATCCACGGTGCGGTCTGCGGCGCGATTTGCGGTCTGGTACGAAGCGCGAGCGTCCATAGCTAGTTAGACATCCTGAGGCCGTGCCGGGGTGCAGGATACGATGGAAGGAACGTGCGTACGGTCAGTGTCCAAACCCCTTCGGCGCAATACAAAGTGTATGTGGGTGCAGGGCTGCTGACGAGCCTGGCCGGGCGCCTTTCCGCCTACACGCGCGGCCGCATTTTTGTGCTGACCTCGCCGCCGGTCTGGGCGCTGTGGGGCGAGCAGTTCCTTGCTTCATTTGCGGGTGGCCCGGAGCCGGCGATTCTGTTCTTGCCGGCTGGCGAGAGCGCCAAGCGCCTTTCCGCGATTGAACGGCTGGCCGAGGAGCTGGCGCGGAGCGGAGCCGATCGCGCTTCGCTGCTTGTAGCCTTCGGCGGCGGCATTGTCGGCGACATGGGCGGCTTTCTGGCAGCGATCTACATGCGCGGAATCCTGTATGTGCAGGTACCGACAACGCTGCTGGCACAGGTCGATTCCTCAGTCGGCGGAAAGACCGGCGCCAACCTTGCTGCGGGTAAGAATCTCGTCGGCGCCTTCCATCACCCTGCGGCCGTCTTTGCCGATACCGAGGTACTCGCTACGCTGCCGCCGCGCGAGCTCCGCGCCGGGCTCATGGAAAGTGTAAAAGCCGGCATCATCCGCGATGCTGACCTCTTTCAACTGCTAGAAAGCCGCGCCGGTGAGCTGCTCGGAGACTCGGCGGTACAAACGGAGTTCCTTGGGGAGATTGTCGCTCGCTCGGTCGCCATCAAAGCTGAGGTTGTCGGGCAGGACGAGCGCGAAAGCGGTCTGCGCATGCTGCTGAACCTGGGCCACACGGTCGGGCACGCGATCGAGGCGGTAACCAGCTACCGCGTGCTGCTGCACGGTGAGGCGGTAGGCTGGGGCATGCTGGCGGCTGCGTACATCGCGGGCAGGCGAGCCCTGCTGAGTGGGGAAGACGGTGCGCGCATCAGTGCTCTGGTTCGCGCGCTGGGCTCGCTGCAGCCGTTCACAGCAACGCCCGAGGCACTGTTCGAAGCCACGGGACGGGATAAAAAAAGCTCCGCGGGGGTGCGGCGGTTCGTGCTTCCCTGTGCGATCGGGGAAGCCGTCGTGGTTGAGGACGTGACCGACGCGGAGTTGCTCGAGGCGATTGAGGTTGTGCTGCGCGAGGCTGGCGCCGGATCGCGAGGCGTACTGTGAACGGCCGCGCCAACCCCGGCGCACGGCCGCAGGGCGTAGCGACCGAGCAGGAAGCAGCCACGGCGGTTCGCGCGATGTTCGACGCAATTGCCCCGCGGTACGACCTGCTCAACCACGTGCTGTCACTAAGTATCGACCGGCTCTGGTGGTGGCGCACGGCACGACGCTTTCGCACCGTGCTGGCAAGGCCTGAGACGCGGGTATTAGACCTCTGCTGCGGCACAGGCGACATGACGATGGCCCTGCTGCGCCGGCGCCCCGCGGGTGCTTTGCCGGTGCTGGCTGCGGACTTCTCGCACGAGATGCTGCTGCGCGGTGCGCGCAAGTTCTCGGCCCGGGGCGCAGTAGCAATTGAGGCCGATGCAATGCAGCTGCCACTCGCTTCCAACTCGCTTGACCTGCTGACTACGGCCTTTGGCTTTCGCAACCTGCGCAACTACCGCGGCGGTCTCGAAGAGTTTGCACGCGTGCTCGCGCCCGGCGGCCAGCTTGGGATCCTGGATTTCGCCGAGCCGAAGGGCCTGCTCGGCAAAGCATATCGATTCTACTTCCGCGAGGTCTTACCGCGGATCGGCGCACGGCTTTCCGGAATGAGTGGACCCTACGCATACCTGCCGGCCTCGGTGGGCTCTTTTCCTGCTCCGGATGCCCTTTGCGCGCAGATGCGGGAGACTGGCTTCGTTGATGTGTACTGGAAACCATACAGCTTCGGCATCGCGGGACTGTTTACCGCGCGGATGCCATAGCTCACGCAGGGTCCCGCATTTTCATTGAATCCGGAACGGCTTCCGGCGCGTAGCAAGGTAGCTAGAAGGATACGGCTGCAGCGGCAGGGGCCTTCCTTTAGGGACCGGCGGTATCGACAGCTTGTGGCTATCTGTTATAGAGAGCATTGGTGGCCGAAACGGGCAAGGACGATGCCGTTTCCCTTCTTCTCGAGTCTGTTAACGAGGAGCCTCGGCAGCAGGACGGTCTGTGCGGACGATCCGGACTCTGCCTGTTCATGTTGCGCTTGCTTTGCTTTCCTATATTCGCTCTCTTCGACCAGAGTCAGCGTTGCCGAAGACCTCCCTCCCCCGGGCTGATCGCGCAATGCGGGTCGAACCGCCACTCGGAAAGCGCAGACACGCCTATGATCCCGATTCCGGTCCTGCCGCAGCGATGGTATGTGTACGCCGCTGCTCTTTTGTGTTTCTCTCCCGGGTGGGACGCGATAGCCCAAAGAACATCGCCCGTACCCACCAGAGATCTGGCAGCTGCGGTGGCGGAGATGAAGCAGAGTGCGCCGGCCTACATCCACACTCATTTCGCAACCGGCGCGGGCTTCGTGCTGCAGTCGGGAGATCAGGTTGTCACCGCACGGCACAATCTGTTGACACCCACGGGCGAGCTTGCCACAGAAGTCGGCGTGGGTCTCCCGCAGCCGCCCTTGAACAACATCGTGGAGCGGCGCGCTACCCCCGTGGCGCAAGACCCTGCTGAAGACCTGGTGCTGCTGCGGCTAACAGGCGGCGCGGTACAGCAGGTCTCGCCCTCGACGCCAGCTTTCCAGGCGGTCACCAAGATCGCCGCTGTCGCGCCCTGTGACAGCAGTGCCGCTTTGCGGCTGCCGCGCGATCCGCATGAGCTCCAGTTGGTGCGCGCACGACTGCGGCCAGCCAGCAATGTACACGAGGTCCGTGTCCCGCCGGTGAAGGCGAAGCTAGCGAACCATACGTCGACGCCCGCAGTAACACGCATCGTGTGGGATGGACCGGCGACGGCGAACGCCCCGCGCGCCGCAGTTCACAAAGCACCCGCGGCCCAGGCGCGCCTCCATATCGTGTGGGATGGACCGCTGCGGCATTGACCGCAAGCTCGCAGAGGCAGCGCGGACCCGGTATACCCTAGAGCGATGAGTGAGCAGGCCGCAAGATCGAGCGCCAGCCTGGGCCAGAGTGCCAGCCGGGAAAAGGCAGCGGTGGCCAGAGGTTCCGTGCTTGCTGCACTCGCAGTTACGCTGCTTAAGCTAGCGACAGGGCTTGCCAGCGGCTCGCTTGGTGTCCTCTCGGACGCGGCCCACTCAGGGCTCGACCTCGCAGGAGCCGGGCTTACTTATCTTTCCGTGCAGGTCGCCGACAAGCCTGCCGATGATGATCACCCTTACGGGCACGCCAAGGTCGAGAACGTTTCCGCGTTTGTAGAAGTCTTTCTGATGCTGGGCTCTTCGCTCTGGATCGGCGCAGAAGCTGTTGGCCGCATGGCTCATCACGTCGTCGGCATCCGCTACTCCGTGTGGCCGCTGCTTGTTCTCGTCACCTCCATCGCCGTGGATCTATGGCGTTCGCGCAAGCTGCGCAGGGTAGCGGTCAGAACCAGCAGCGAGGCGCTTGCGGCCGACGCCGCGCATTTCTCCTCCGACATCTGGGCCAGCGCTGCGGTGTTTGTCGGTCTGGTGCTTTCGTGGTGGGGCGCGCGCTTCCATGTCAGCATGCTGCGCTATGCGGATTCGGTCACAGCGCTGCTGGTCTCGCTGATGATTGTCGCTTTCGCCTGGAAAGTCGGCCGGCGGACAGTGAGCACTCTGGTGGACGCCACCCCGGGTGACACCCGACGCCGCGTGTTGAACGAGGTCCGCGACGTGCGCGGCGTGCTGGCCGTCGACCAGGCGCGCATGCGCAGCGCCGGCGCGTCGCACTTCGCAGACCTGACACTTTCCATGTCGCGGCAGCTGACGTTTCAGCGCACGGAGCAGCTGGTAGAAGAAGCGACAGCGGCCGTGCAGCGTGTACTCCCGGGGGCGGATGTGGTGATCCGCACCGTACCACGCGAGACCGAGACCGAGAGCATCTTCGACCGGGTGCGCGCCGTGGCCCTGCGCAACAACGTCGTGTTGCACGATGTCTCCGTGCAGACGCTCGGCACAGGGCTGCGCATCGAGCAACACCTGGAAGTGGACGAAGCGTTGCCGCTCCTGGAAGCGCATGCGTTCGTTCGCCGTATCGAGGATGAGATCCGTACCGCGCTGCCGCAGGTGAAGAGTGTGCTGACGCATATCGAGAGTGAGCCCGCGACGATCGAGCGGCCGGAGCTGCACGCACGCGATCGGGCGATGGAGGAGCATCTGCGGCACGCCGCGGCGCACCTGCCCGAAATCCTCGACGTGCACGAGGTGGTTGTGAGCCGCGTCGGTGACCGCTTCCAGCTTTCGTGCCACTGCACCATGCCCGACAATCTGCAGATGCAGCGTGTTCACCAGGTCATCACTGTGCTTGAAGACCGCTTCAAGAGTGACTGCCCGGAGGTGGACCGAGTCTTGATCCATCCCGAGCCGGTAACTGACAATCACCACTACTAAAGGAGAGCCATGCGAGCCAGTGCTGCGTGGAAAGGCGGAACCGAGTTTGAGGGCCGGAGCGAGAGCGGCCACGCGATCCTTTTCGACACAGATGCAGCGCACACGGCCGGCCCTTCGCCGATGGAAGCAGTGCTGACCGCACTGTGCGCCTGTACCTCGGTCGATGTCGTCAGCATCCTGGCGAAAAAGCGTCAGCCGCTTTCGTCCCTCGTCGTGACAGCTGTCGCCGAGCAGCCGAGCGTGGCACCGCGTGTTTTTACGAAGATCCTGGTGACCTACCGGGTGAGCGGAGCCGCGCTGAGCCGCAAAGCGGTCGAAGACGCGGTCGCGCTCTCGAAGGAGAAGTACTGCTCAGTCTCGATCATGCTGCAGGAGTCGGTCGCAATCTCCTCGGCAATCGAGTTTGCCGAGGAGCCGGCAGAGGACGACAGCCGGAAGACGGCGGACGCGCTGGTGTGATCGGGTACTTTCGCTTGGCGCTCATCGTCTTGCTGCTCGCCGGCATCGCGTGCGTTTCGGCGATCGTGACGATGCAGTTTGCGGTACATCGCGAAGAGGTGAAGGTGCCTGATCTGGAGGGACTCGCCATCGATGCGGCGACAAGCCGAGCGGCTGCGCAGGGGTTGGATCTTTCGGTGACAGAAAGGTTTTACTCAACAGCTATGCCGTCCGGGCGGGTGCTGCTACAGTCGCCGGCAGCCGGCTCAAGCGTCCGGCAAGGCTGGAATCTGGCAGTCGCCGAGAGCCTCGGGCCGCAGAAGATCGCAATCCCGGATGTTCGCGGTAAGAGTGAACGCGACGCCCTCCTGTTGTTGCGGCAGAAAGGGCTCGAACTGGGTGCGCTGGCGCACCTCCCAGATGCCCGCGTGAGCGCCGGCACGGTACTGGCGCAGGACCCGGGACCAGACGCCCAGGGCGCCGAGCGGCCTAGCGTCAGCCTGCTCCTGGCAGCGCCCGAAACGGCCGAAACACCCGCGTGGGTGATGCCGGAGGAGCAGGGCCGCCCGCTTGCCGACGCCCGGGCGGAGCTGGAGCGGGCCGGCCTGCACGTCGAGACCGCTCAGGGTGCGCCGCCGGGAGCCGAGGTGAGTCTCTCGCCGGAGATGAAGGCGAGCTCTGTAGTAGCGCAGAGCCCGCCTTCGGGAGCGCGCGTCGACGCCAGTACACGTATTGTTCTCTGGGTACCGGCAGGAGCCGCTACCGCCGCGGCTGACGCAGCAGCCTCTGGAGCCCGCTGAGCCGTGCGGGGCTCACACGCGGAAGGTAGCCGCTAGAACTCGTCAATATCCAGCGGTGCGTAATCGCGGTCTAGAGCAATGGTCCAGCTGCCGTTTGGCCAACGCACAAAGATGAATTTGTACTCACTCACTCGCGTGCCCTCCCCTGCTAGAACGACCCGCTTGCCTTCGATTGTTCGTGTCGTTCTGGGCATCCTAGGGGCGCTTCGGCCTGAGAACAAGATGCCCTTCGACGAAAAGGCTGCCTCCTCCGGTACCTCCGTCACTTGTACGTGGATTTCGTGGACGATTCCCTAGCTTGCCGTCAGCAGCGCGGCAAAGAAGCCGTCACACGGGTGCACACCGGGCACGGTGCGAAGATATGGGCCGGCAAGCGCCGTCTCGCGGAGACGCGCGTGGCCTTCGGGCGTGAGAATACCGGCCGCAAGCAGTTCGTCAAGCGCAGGCTCGATAGGGCGTAGCGTGGCTCTGGCCTGGCTGCTGAGCACAGCTTCGACGACCTGCTCGTTTTCCTCCGGCTCAAGCGAGCAGGTGGAGTAGAGAAGCCTCCCGCCCGGGCGGAGGGCGCGCACAGCAGCGTTGAGGATCGCGCGCTGACGCTCGGCCTGCCGCCCCAGCGCGTTCTCAAGCAGGCGGACGCGGATCTCCGGATTGCGCGCCAGAGTTCCGGTGCCGGAGCATGGAACGTCGCACAGAATGGTCGAGTAGCGAGGCTCGGAAGGCAACATGGAGGCGTCTGCCGCGACGAAGAGGACGCGCTCACGCGTGTCGCCCTTCGCGCCTTCGCCAGTATCAGGAAGCACATTCCCGGGCGATCGACGCGGCTCACTCCACGACAACCGCCGTTGCATGATTCGCAGGCGCGCCTCGCTGACGTCCATGGCGGTAATCGTTGCAGAAGGGTTGCGCTCGGCCAGGACGGCGGTCTTGCCGCCGGGCGCCGCGCACGCATCCAGGATCGAGTCTCCAGCGTTGAGAGCGGCGATCTCACCCACCAGCTGCGAGGCCTCGTCCTGGACGCGTGAATCAGGAAAAGTGACTGGATTGCCAGAAACGACGCGTCGAACATTGCTGAGAAAAGTGCCCGGCACGAGCGCGGCGGACTCTTCGGCAAGGGGCGCAAGCAGCCGCAGGAATGCGGGCGGCACCTGCTGCCCGAAGGCGCAGAGACTCTCAGTGGCAGTCCCGCCGAAACGCGTGCGCCAGCGCGTGAGCAACCAGTTCGGATAGGCCGCCGTGGGTTGTGAGCGCAGGCCGGCGAGCGTCTCGCGCTCGCGGTGAAGCCGTCGCAGGATGGCATTGACGAGATTGGCGGCCTGGGGTCCGTCTGCCTGTTTCGCCAGCTCCACACTGTCGTTGACCGCTGCGTGAGATGGGATACGGTCCAGGAACAGCAACTGGTACGCACCCAGACGCAGCGCGATGATGGTGAGAAAGTGCATGTCCAGGTCGGGCCGGCTCAGCCGCGCGGCGATCTCGCGGTCGAGAACGATCTGCCAGCGCAGGGTGCCCATCACCAGTTCAGTCGCGAGATCGCGATCCTGCTGTGAGAGCGCTTCGACGCGCGGCGAGCGGAGCTGGTCGTCGGCATGGGCGGTACCACGCTCAACAGCCAACAGGACGTGCGCGGCAGCGGTGCGCGCCGGCGCGGCGGATGGTTTATTCATTTGTTCAAGACTACGCTGAGGCGTAATAACGAGATCGGCTGCGGGGCTGGCGCCATCACCTGGCGAAGTCCTGATGGCTGTCAACAAGCTGTCTCGTGGCTCTGCCGTGGTCGGGATCAGCTCAGCTGCCGGCCCAACACGTGAGGATGGCCGTGAAGGAAGTCGGCCGCGCCAGTAGGACGCTTGCCTTCGAGCTGCACTTCAAGAAGCTGGACGGCCGTGCCACCTGCACAGACAGCATAGAGAGTGCCGGAATCGCAGAAGAGAGTGCCCAGAGCTGTATCTAGTTCCATTCCAGTCCCGGGTGCAGGCAGAGCCATGCGCGTAACGGTGAATTTTTTTTCACCAAGCATCGTCCAGGCGCCCGGCCAGGGTTGAAAGCCGCGCCAGCGATCGTAAATCACCTGTGCTGGCCGGGTGAAACTGATATGGCCGTCATTCCGGGTCAGGATCGGCGCATGCGTCGCTTCCGCATGGTCCTGCGGCTGTGGCTGAAGTGTACCGCGCGCAAGGCCTGCAAGCGTTGAGAGGACAAGTGGCGCGCCCGACGCCGCGAGCTGCGGGAAGAGTTCTGCCGCGGTCGCTTCCGGCGGGATCGAAATCTGTAACTGTTCGAGAACCGGTCCGGTGTCGAGCCCCTCCTCCAGCAGCATGGTGCTCACGCCCGTCATTTGCTCCCCATTGGCAATCGCCCACTGGATCGGCGCGGCACCACGATACTTCGGCAACAGCGAGCCATGCAGGTTGACGTTACCGAGAGGCGGCAGCGCGAGCATCCAGGGCGGGATGATACGGCCGTAGGCGACGACCACGATCGCCTCGGGCGCGATCGCCTGAAGCCGCACTCGCAGCGGCTCGTTGCCGCGCAGTTTGTCCGGTTGCGCGACCGGAAGACCGTGCGCCAGCGACCACTGCTTGACCGGCGAGCTTAGAACCTGCATCCCGCGGCCGCTCGGCCGATCGGGTTGCGTGAGTACCAGCGCGAGATCATGTCCGGCAGCGTGCAGCGCGGCCAATGTCGGAACGGCAAACTCGGGTGTTCCGCAGAAGACAAGCCGCAGCGGCGTGTCCCGTGCAGCCTTGCCGCCCGTCTCGGCCTCTACCACTCGCCGTTCTTCTGCATTTTGCGGATGCGGCGAAGTAGCAGGTCGCGCTTGAGCGCGGAGACGCGCGAGAAGAAAAGGATGCCGTGCAGGTGATCAATCTCGTGCTGGAAGGCACGGGCGAGCAGCTCTTCGCCGTCCAGCTCAAACCACTCCCCGCTGGCTTTTTGCGCACGCACTTTTACCCGGGCTGAGCGGGAGACCTTCTCGCGGATCTCTGGGAGCGAGAGACAGCCCTCTTCCTCATACTGGCGACCCTCCCGGAAGGTGATCTCCGGATTGATCAAGACGAGCTTCTCTTCGGGATTCTTTTGAAAGCTGAGATCGATGATGGTGATCTGCTTGGAAACGCCGATTTGCGGTGCTGCGAGCCCGATGCCCTTCGCCGCGTACATCGACTCGAACATGTCATCGACCAGAGTCTGCAACTCGGCATCGAAAGCCGTGACCGGAGCAGCCTCGCGCTGCAGCACGGGATCGGGATATTTGACGATTTCTCGGATCATTTCTGGCTCTTGCTTGTCCGCTAATAAGTGCGAATCTGGTCAATGTAACTACTGTAGTTGCGCTTTGTTTCGCGCAGGGAGTCGCCGCCGAACTTCTCGAGCAGCAGCCGCGCAAAGGCGAGCGCGACCATGGCTTCGGCGGCAACGCCGGCCGCCGGAACCACGCACACGTCAGAGCGCTCGTAGGCAGCCTTGGTCTCTTGGCGGCCCGAGTACGTGACAGAGGCTAAAGGGCGGCGAAGGGTTGAGATAGGCTTCAGATAGCCGCGCACGATGATATCTTCGCCGTTGGAGATGCCGCCCTCGACGCCGCCTGCATTGTTGCGCTCGCGGGTGAAGCGAGTGTGCCGGCCATCGCTCTGCGCACTCGTCTCGGTGCTCTCCGTGTCAGACCCGTCTAGACCGGCATAGCCAATCGCATCATGGACTTCGGAGCCGAAGGACTCGGCAGCCGTGACTCCACGACCGAGTTCAACAGCTTTGACCGCTTGAAGGCTCATAACAGCCTGTGCAAGGATGCCATCAAGCCGCTCGTCCCAGTTGGCATAGGTGCCGATGCCCGCGGGCGCGCCATGCACGACCACCTCAAAAACGCCGCCGATCGAGTCGCCGGTACGTAGTGCGTGATCCACCTCGGCCTTCATGCGTGCCTCGGCTTTGTCGTCGACGCAGCCGAGGACGACCTCATCCCTTCCGGCAAGCGCGGCGATCTCACGCCACTGAGCGTCGCGGCCGAGCTCGGCACGCCCCGCGCGGACAACGTGTGAGAGAACGTAGATGTCGAGACAGCCAAGCAGCGCCTTCGCAATAGCGCCGGCCGCGACCCGCGCCGTCGACTCGCGGGCCGAGGCGCGCTCGAGCACGTAACGGGCGTCGGCAAAGTCGTACTTGAGCGAACCGGCCAGGTCGGCGTGCCCCGGGCGCGGTGAGGCGACTGCCTTGTGCAGCGCGGGGTCGCCCGCTTCGACCGGCAGGATCTCGCGCCAGTTTTCCCAGTCGCGGTTGGCGATGAGCATGGAGATGGGCGAGCCGATGGTCGAACCGTGGCGGATGCCGGAAAGGATGTGAGCTGTATCCTGCTCGATACGCATCCGGCCGCCGCGGCCATATCCCTGCTGGCGACGCCACAGCTCCCGATTGATGAAGCTGCCCTCGACGGGAACGCCGGCGGGCATCCCTGATATCAGCGCGACCAAGCTTTCGCCGTGCGATTCTCCTGCTGTTGCAAACCGTAGCATGTCTGCACTGATTGTAACGGTGCGTGCCGCAAGACGGTGGCAGCAGGCGCTGGCCCGGCTGCGCGGCGTTAAAGCATTGCGGCTTCTCCTGCAAGGAGAACATACTTGCTGGCGATGGACGCTGAGCAAGCTCGCCGGTTCCTGCGGAAGCTGCCGCACGTGGCAGAGACGATGCAGTGGGGCGCAAATCTGGTGTACTGGGCCGGAGAAAAGACGCTCGGCGGCAAGATGTTTGCGCTCATCAACCTCGACGACGAGCCGCAGCCTGGATCTACTCTTGTAAAGCCAAGACCGGTACTTTCGTTCTACGCAGGCCCTGAGCGAGCGGCGGAACTGCTGGAGATCGAAGGGTTCTGTCCCGCGCCCTACCTGGCTCGAGCTCACTGGGTGGCACTGCTGGCGTGGGACGCAGCAGGCCGGTCCTTACTCGAGGAGCTGCTGCGTAACGCGCACGCCGGGGTGCTTGGGCGCCTCCCACATCGCACGCGGGAGCTGCTGGAAAGCACAAGCGCTACGAAACCCACTCGCAAGAAAGCAATTGCGCGCTAAGACTCTGCGCTTACTCGCCAGCCAGGTATGCGCGGCTATCCAGCAGCGGGCGCTCGAGAGCGCGAATGTAGTCGGTTGGCTCAGCCGCGGACGCACCACTCGCGACCGCACGCGCGAACTCCGAGCGCATCGTCTGCATCTTGGCTTCTAGGTCGTCGAGGTAGTGAAACAGAAGCGCCTCGGCGGTCATGGGCAGCTTGGGCGAGCCAAACTCGAGCCGTCCGTGGTGCGACAGCACGATGTGCAGCAGCAGCGTACGCAGGCGAGGCGGGAACTCCGGCAGCCCGGCGATCTTTCGATCAATCATGCCGGTCGCAATCGTGATGTGGCCGAGCAGCTGGCCCTCGACCGTGTAGGCAAAGCTTGTGCCCCAGCTGAGCTCGTGGAGCTTGCCGATATCGTGCAGTATCGCCCCGGCGAGCAACAGGTCACGATGCACCTCTGGATAGTGGCCTGCGGCGAGCTCGCACAGATCGAGCAGCGAGACAGTATGCTCCAGCAGGCCGCCGATCCAGGCGTGGTGCATCGCTTTCGCCGCCGGAGCTTCGCGCAGAGCGGCGGCAACGGCCGGATCGTCAAGAAAAAGCGTGAGCAGTGCGCGCAGGTGCGGGTCGGTAAAGCTCCCGACATAGCCGGCCAGCTTTGTCCACATCTGCTCGACGTCGTAGCTGGTCTTCGGGACGAAGTCGCCCAGGTCATATTCGCCTGCGTCGGTCGCCGGGTCGGCACGCCGCAGGCGGTCGACCTTGATCTGCAGCTTCTCCTGGTAACGGCAAACCTGGCCTCGCAGCTTCACGATATCGCCGGAGGCGAACTCGCCGGCGTCCCTGGCTTCCCAAACGCGTGCTTCGATCTGCCCTGTACCATCGCACAGCGTGAGCGAAAGGTAGGATGATCCGTCTGCTTTGGTGCGAAGCTGCCGGTTGGTCGCCACGAAGAAGCCGGTGACAGTCTGGTTTTCGAGCTGCGCTAGACCGCCGACAGAGATCTCTTTCATCGCGGGAGCGACATCCCCGGCTCGCGCACTGGAGCCGCCCCGAAAAGCGCGACTTCCTCATCCGAGGAAGCCGCGTTCTGCCTGTCTGCGGGTTGCATGCTATAGAAAGTCCTTTAGCGCTGTGGCGGAGTCGACTGTCCGGACGGAGCCGGAGTCGGAGAACCGAGCGGATCCCCAGAGCCGGATGGCGTCGACTGAGTCGTGACCGGCGAATCACTCGCCGGCGGCCTCTGCGGTGAGGGCTCCTGGTAGGGCTGCGTCGCGACCGGCGTTGTCTGGCCGGCCAGGCCCACCGGGGTCTCAGGCGCGTTTGCATCGGCACCTGTCGCAGGCGGCGTAGTGTCGGTCTTCTTACCTGCCTCGTCCGAGTACCGCGTCTTTCCCGTCGGCTTCGGCTTGGGTTTCGGCTTCGAGGTGTCGCCATGCAGGCCCAGCGGCGTGTCCTGGGTAGCTTTGTCGGCTACCTCCTGCGAGTCGGGGGCGGGCGAAGGGTACGGATCAGCAGCTGCCTTTGCCTTCCTGTCAGCCTTGGCGGCTCTGGTCTCAAGGGGGCGCTGAGAAAAGCGGGTCTTCACCTTTTTCGCAGTTGCCTGCTCCTCTGTAGCACTGTCGCCGTTCTCGTAACGCGCATTTGTCGCGTTTCCGCTCGGGCTGCCGTTCTGAGCGATGTTTGTATCAGCTTCCGCAGCATTGCCGTTCGCCGAGGAGGCTCCAGCATCCTGGGTCCGGGTGTCCGCTGCGGGCAGCGCCTCACGTGGAGCCTGGCCGAAACGTACTTTCTCTTTCTTTCCTGGCTTCTGGGTGGAGGCAGTCTGGGTGGACTTCGCGGTCGTCGCTGCAGGAGCAGGCGATGGTGTAGTTGCCGTGGCGGTCCCTCCGCCGGCGCCCGAAACGGCAGCCATGGCGGCCGGAGCTGCCGAGTTGCCGCCCGGCACATCCGCCAGCGAGGGCACGCCGGCAGGTGTTGGCGGGGGCGGCGCCTGTATGCGGGCGGTTTGGGTCGAATTACGTCCGCGTGCCGTGCTGAAACGCGTGCGCGCGACGGCAGACTTCTTCTTCTTGGGCTGCGGCGGCTGGTACGCGCTGAAAATAGGCCGGGTTTCATTCGCGCTGGCGCCGCTGTCGACATAGCCCGGCTTGATCTCGATGTAGGCCTCTTCGCGCAGGCGCGTCAGGTAAGCGCGCAGGGCGGGCTGCATCTTCTCCATGCCAATCGCATCCTCGACCTGCGGCTGCACCTGGCTAAACGGCTGCAGGCCGGCTGGGGTATGCTCGTCTACCTTCAGAATGACGAAACCCTGCTTCGTGCGGACCGGCGCGGTAAACTCGCCGGTCTTGAGCGCGAAAGTATCGTCCTCAAGCACCTTGGCCAGCTGGCCACCGCCGCGCTTGTATTCGCCGAGCACCCCGCCCTGCGCCGCGGTTGATCCGCTGGAGCTGCTCTTCGCAAGTGTCGCGAAATCTTTGCCTGCCTTCAGCTCCGACTCCAGAGCATCGGCCTGCTGCTGCGCCTTGGCGACCTCGCTCTCGTTATCCGGATCTGCGGTAGGTACCAGGATCTCCGAGATCTTCTCCTGCTCCGGGGTCACAAACTGGTCGTGGTGCTGGTCGTAATACTGCTGCTCGTCGCCGGTCGTGATGTTGATGCGGCGGCCTACCTCGTCTCGGATTACCTGGGAGGTGATGACGCGGTTCTGGATGCTGGCCTTGAAGTCCGCAAAGGAGACGCCCTGCTGCTCAGCGGCTTTTTCGAGTGCTTCCATCGAATCGAGATTGTTCTGCTTGCGCAGCTCGTCCAGCTGGCGGATTGTTTCGGCCTCGCCGGTGATGCCGAGCTGCTTTCCTTTCGAGAGCAGCAGCTGGTTGTCGACGAGGTCCCGTAGCAGCTGCCGCTTCTGGTCCGAGAGCTCGGCCGGAGTCATGTTGCGCTGCGTGGCCTGGCTGTCAAGTTCCTGCTCGGCACGGGCGTAGTCCGACGAGCTGATGACCTGATCATTGACGCGGGCGATGATGTCTTCCACGACCTCACCGTGGTACGGCGACACGGGTGCTGCCGCAGCGGCGTTCTTGCTCGGGGCCGAAACGGCCTGCGCGAGCGAAATGCCGCTCCAAGAAAAGGCTGCAAGTGCAAAGGTAGCGGCGGCAAGTAGGTTCGCGCGGCGCAAAGGGCGAGACGGGGCAGCTCGAAGTGTCATCTATAGAAGGTCTCAGCGGCCGGCAGGCGGCTGCGCGGAACGTGCGGGCGCGGGCAGCGAGACGGGGTCGCAGACCAATTGTACGCGTGGAACAAAGGGCCAAGCTACCTGTCTGGCGCACGAGTGCTGGGGCTGCGAGCCGGGCTGCGCCTGCAGCAAAGACTCACTCCGGCATCCGCTATGCAGGTGAGCCGCAGTACCGTTGCTTCAGCCGCTCCGAAAATAGAATGGAGCTTCGAGCAGGATCAAAGCGGAACGCCGCACGCGCGACAACGGATATGGCAATGAACTCAACCTATCGAGTATGAGCGCCGGCACACATCTACAGCCTGGCGCAGGAGAAACCTTTCCCTATGAAAATGCAAAGCATCGGTGACCTGTTGTTTACAGGATTGACGTACGTCCACGACTTCGAGCAGAAGATCTCCCAGGAAGCCTCCAAGATGGCAGAAGCTTCTTCAAACCCGGAGCTCAAGCAGGCATTCGAGAAAAGTGCCTCGAAAGGTCAGCAATACGCCGAGCGGGTGCAGCAGGCTTTCAGCAAAATAGGCAAGCAGCCCGAGAGCAACGAGAATTACATCGCCAAGGCCATGATCCAGGAAGTTGAAAACATGATCGCGAACACCGACAAGTCGCCGATTCGCGACGCGGCGCTCATCGTGGCGGCAAACCAGCAGCAGATGTATCGAGTGGCATCCTATGGCTCGCTGAAGGAGTACGCGAAGCTGATCGGAAAGGAAGATGCCGTATCCGAGCTCGAGGCCAACCTGGAGGACAGCAAGGGTGGCGACGAGAAGCTGACCAAGATCGGCACTGATCAGGTGAACAAGCAGGCTGCGCAGGCAGCATAGGACCGAGTGGCCCGGAGTAAAAGCGGCTTCACCCCTTCGCGGGTGGAGCCGCTTTTCTTGCCTACGGTGTGGGCGAAACGTCGCAGGGAAGATAGCCCTGCCTAGCGCAAGCGGCCTCCTACAGGATCGATGTCGGCTTAGAGCATGTACCCCGCCGTTGCTATACTACGAAGGCATCTCCGAGGTCCAGCCCAGCCATGCCCCGACCCACTTCTTCCGGAACCCGCCGCACCGCGTTTTCCCTTGTTGTTTTCTTTACCGCCTGCGGCCTGGCCGGGGTTCTGGCGAGCGAAAAAGTCCGGGCACAGGCAGGGGACTCGGACGCTGATTTTCGCGACTCACTCCGGCAGTTCTCCAGCGTCTACGCAACTATCTCCGAGAACTATGCCGAGCCATTCACGGGGGATAAGCCGAGCGATGCGATCTACGACGGCGCTATCCCGTCCATGCTGCGTACGCTTGATCCACACTCAAACTTCTTCGACCCGAAGTCTTACGGGAAGCTCCTTGAGGAGCAACGCGGCCGCTACTACGGCGTAGGCATGCTCATCCAGCCGCAGCTGATCGGCGACAAGCAGCGGACCGTGGTGCTGAAGCCATTTGCTGGGACGCCTTCCTACAAAGCCGGCATCCATCCGGGCGATGTGATTACAGCCGTCGACGGCAAATCGACCGACGGGCTGAATTCAGACGACGTGGTAGCCCTGCTGAAGGGCGACAAGGGTACGCATGTGAAGGTGACGGTAGCGCGTGCGGGTACAGAGCCGGGCAGCGCGCAGGACCTGAGTTTTGACCTGGTGCGCGCCGAGATCCCGAATGACTCGGTCGATCTTGCCTACGAGATACAGCCCGGCATCGGCTACATCCACATCAAGGCCGTGCAGGAGACCACGGGCAAGGAAGTAGAAGATACGCTGACAAAGTTCGGCGATATAAAGGGGCTCGTCCTTGACCTGCGCGATAACCCAGGCGGCCTGCTTAACCAGGCAGTTGCGGTATGCGATCAGTTCCTCAAGCGCGGCCAGGTGATTGTGTCGCAGCGCGGCCGGGCTTACCCAGAGCAGGTATATCGCGCGAACCATGGTAATGACGGCAAAAACTATCCCATCGTGATCCTGACCAATCACGGGACGGCCTCAGCCGCGGAGATTATTTCAGGCGCGCTGCAGGACCATGATCGCGCGTTGATCGTCGGCCAGACGACCTTCGGCAAGGGCCTGGTGCAGACTGTGTATCAACTCTCGGAGAATACCGGCCTGACGCTGACGACCTATCACTACTACACGCCGAGCGGCCGGCTCATCCAGCGCAACTACGAAGGCGTTTCGCTGTATGACTACTACTCGAACCACAGCAAGCCGCAGAACGACAAGGACCGCGAGGTAAAGCTGACTGACTCCGGCAGGACCGAGTACGGCGGCGATGGCATCGCGCCCGACGTGCCGTTCGAGGAACCGAAGCCGACTCACATCCAGCGAGTTCTGGTCGCGCACTATAGCTTCTTCGACTTCGCCCAACAGTGGCTCTCAAAGCATCAGGTAGCCAAGGATGCACAGGTCACACCTGAAATGCTGGACGGGTTCAAGCAGTTCCTGCGCGAGAAGAACATTGCCTACACAGACGCCGAGATGGCGCCGGTAATCGACTGGGTCAAGGCCAACATCCTGGCTGAGCTACTGAGTACGGCCTATACCGAAGAGGATGGTGCCCGCGCCCGCGCCGAGTGGGATCCGGCAGTAAAGAAGGCAGTCTCCGTCTTAGGGCAGGCAACGGAACTGGAAGCCGCGGCCGAGCGAGCCGACGCGGCCAAGCAGGCGGCCCGCAGCAACATGCCTTCCACAATGTAGCTGTGCACTGCGCCCGCAAGGCCGGGCCGAGGCCCGGCCTTGCTCGTTGGGGCAGAACGCGTTCGGAGAGAGAATGGGACCCGAGTTTCGTTTTGCGATCGCTATGGATACGCCGGCGATCATTGAGCTGGTCAACCGCGCCTTCCAGGTAGAAAAGTTTTTCAAGGTGGGTGAGCGTACCGATGCAGCCGAGGTCGAGGGCTTTCTCGCAACCGGCCGCTTTCTCCTGCTGGAAGACAAAGGTGGACTAGCCGGTTCGATCTATGTAGAGGTACAAGGTGAGCGCGGTTACCTTGGGATGCTTGCGGTTTCGCCGGAGCGTCAACGTCAGGGCATCGGGACGCGCCTGATGGCAGCCGGCGAGGAATTTTGCCGGGAGATGGGCGCCCGCTTCGTTGACCTGACTGTTGTGGATCTGCGAACCGAACTGCCGCCGCTGTACGAGCGCTATGGCTACCGGCTCACCGGTACGGCACCGTTTCCATCGGAAACGATGCCTGTCAAGATGCCATGTTCTTTTCTCACCATGTCCAAGCCCTTGATGGGTGAGTGAAACGCGGCTCGGCCGAAGCCTGCTTTACCGGACCGTCGAGCTTCAGTGATTGCTGGGGGACTCGGTCTGGCCCTTGCCTCCCAGCACATGCGTGCTATTGGAAGCATTGCTGATTTTCACGATGCCGCAGGCTTCCCTGCCACCCGCATTGCCGCTTGGATCAGTCTTCATATCATCGGCTTTCGTATGAACCATGATGGAGGTGCCTCCGTTTGCGAACACGGAGTTGGGGGCGTTCGGATCCAACGTGATGTCTTTCGTCGTGAAGGTCTTCTTAACCATGCCATCGTCGCCGACGGTCAGGTTGAGAGGGAAGTCGCCTGCATGGTGACCCTGCGGGTTTTCCGTGCCGTGCTGCTTGCCTCCGGGATTGAAGTGGCCACCGGCGGTCTTGAACTCCGGCGCGTCGCACATCGGGTGCTCATGGAGGTGGATGGCATGCTCGCCAGGGTCAAGGTTCTTAAAATCGACCGTCACCTTCACGCTGCTTCCGCTCTGTACCAGCGTGGCGATGCCGGCATCTCGGCCATCCGAGGTCTCCATGTGGACGAGGACGCTTTTGGGTGACCCTTTTGATGCTGTGTCCGCCTGGGCCTGCACCGACCCAAGCAGCGCTACTACCATTGCTAACGCTGAAAGCGATACGCTCGTCGTCGACTTAGCCGTCCTCATGCTCTTGTTCTCCCTTTTGGCGCAAACCTGGTCAGCTCTGCGCAAACAACACGTATGGTATCCGGTCCGGCTGCGCTTCGTGGGCCCATACTGCGCTCTTTCTCCGGACGCAAGCGGGTCGGGGAAAGCGGTTGACTACTGACGGCCGGCCTCGATGCTGATGTCGATCTTGATGTCGTCGCCAAGTGCCGCATCGCCGGATTTCAGTGTTCCGTTCCAGGTCAGCCCGTAGTCCTTGCGGTTCAGGGTCGTTGTCGCCTCGAACCCACGTGCATGGCTCTTGCCGTCCATCCCGACCTGCTCCTTGCTGGGCGCATCGACCTTCAGCACGATCTGCTTGGTGACTCCATGCATCGTCAGGTCACCCGCGACATCGAAGCCGTCACCGTCTTTCTTCACTGAGGTACTCTTGAAAGTCATGACCGGGTACTTGGCAACGTCGAAAAAGTCGGTGGACTTGAGGTGCGTATCCCGCTGGGCCACGCCGGTGTCTACGGTTGTTGTGTCGATTGTGGCCTCGACAATGGACTTCGTCGGATCGAAGGAATCAAAGGTGATATTGCCCTTGATATCGCCGAAGCGCCCGTGAACATTCGAGATCGCCATGTGGCGAATCGTGAAATCAGCTTCTGAGTGGGTGCTGTCGATCTTGTAGGTCACGCCCTGAGCAAGGGCGCTGGAAGCGGAAAAGATCACGACGGCCAGGAAAGCGGCGAAGCGAGTGCTATGAATCGAGATCATGAGACTTCCCCCGAGCTGAAGTCGGTTTGAGGAACACCGGCTCGATGCATGTTGTAACACGCTTTTGATCCAGCAAAGCGAGGAAGCTGTCACTTATTTCCGCGAAGAACAGGCATCGCGGCTACTCCACCTGGTCGGGAGGGGTCCGAATCACTTCCAGCAGTGCGATCAGGGTTTGGACCTCGTCATCCGAAAGGTGGGCGAGGAGCCGGTCGGGCAGCGCGACGGACGGCTCGTCGAGCTCCTTAAGAATCCCTAGACCTTTCGTCGTGATGCGGGCTTTGACCAGGCGTCGATCCTCATCGCTGCGGGTACGTGTGACCATGCCGGAGAGCATCATCCGGTCGAGGAGGCGCGAAACATCCGGCACCTGAGCCACCAGGCGGCTGGCAACTTCGTGGCGGCACAAGCCCGCAGCGCCAGCGCCTCGAAGGATGCGTAACACGTTGTACTGCGTTGAGGTAATGCCGTGCCGGCGAAGGTCCTGCTCCCAGGCATGAGAAACGACCGCGTGGGTGCGGGCAAGCTGCAGAACCAGCTCCTGGCGGAAACTGCTAAAGGGTTTGGATTGCTTCAGCTCGTGCTGCAGGCGACTGGGCATGACGAGCGAGCCTTGACCGAGGTGGGATGGTGGAGCTAAGCGGGATCGAACCGCTGACCTCCTCGTTGCGAACGAGGCGCTCTCCCAGCTGAGCTATAGCCCCAAAGTACCCATAGCGAAGCACCCAAAAGCAGGTTTTTCACTGCGGAATGACGTTGATACTAGCAGGTGCCCCAGCCACACAGCAATGCAGCTCGGTATGAAGCCAGGGGTCCAGAAAGCTTCCAGCGTCGTACTTCCTGTTTTCAGTAGATGGCGCTCTAAGAATCTATGAAAAAAGAGTTGACCCCTCTTTCGTTGAGCGTTACCTTTACGTTGCGGTTGCGAGAGACACACCTTCCTCACAGGACAAGGCTCCTCGCCGGGCACCATGGGCGAACGCCGGAATGCGGACCCTCTCGCTAGAGAGGTTCACGCGGTTCGGATACCACGAAGGAAGCGAATCCAACACAAATTCGCCAGCGTCTAACAGGCGGGCAGTAATTGCCCCGTCGATATTACCAACGTTACAAAAAGCTAGAGCACCAGAATCGCTTCTTTCATCCAAGTCTATATCCCGATGCAGAGGCGGACGATTTCATCCAGGAGTTTTCACCGAGATGCGCTCTGATTTGATCTTTGGGGCATTGGCCCACCTTGAGAACCGCTACCAGCTCTGCCAGCTCGCCTCCAAGGCGACACGCAAGCTGCATAAGCCGAATACCCGCCTCCAGGACACCACAAACGAAGTACTGCTGCGCTTCCACGATACGGATCCCTCGTCGGAGAAGCTAACCCTTACCACGCACGCAGAAGACGAGCACCGCCGCGCGGCTTAACGCCCGCGGCGTGCTTCACCTACCAAAGTAGTACCGCAAGCCCCTGCACCGCCCCCTCCTGAACGCCGGCGCGCCCTTCTCCACCCCTCCCGCTTCATGCCCCGTAGGTGACAATGACCATCCTTGAATTGAAAGAAAAGAACATCACTGAGCTGAGCCGCATTGCGCGCACGCTCGATATACCCGGCGCCAGCGGCCTGCGCAAGCAGGACCTCATCTTCAAGATTCTGCAGGCACAAAGCGAAAAAGAAGGTCATATCTTCGCCGAAGGCGTGCTGGAAATCCTGCCGGATGGTTATGGATTCCTGCGTTCGCCGGATTACAACTACCTTCCAGGCCCGGATGACATCTATGTGTCACCGTCACAGATACGCAAGTTCGATTTGAAGACCGGCGACACGATCTCGGGCAATGTGCGCCCGCCTCACGAAGGCGAGAAGTATTTCGCGCTCGTCAAAATTGAAGCGATCAACTTCGAGTCCCCGGAAGAGACGCGCAACAAGATCCTGTTCGATAACTTGACGCCCCTGTACCCGCAGGAGCGCATCAAGATGGAGACAGTACGCGAGTCGATCTCGGGTCGCGTGATGGACATGCTTACCCCGATCGGCAAGGGGCAGCGCGGTTTGATTGTCGCTCCGCCTCGCACCGGCAAGACCATGCTGCTGCAGGCGATCGCCAACTCCGTTACCTCGAATCACCCGGAAGTCGCTCTGATCGTGTTGCTGATCGACGAGCGCCCGGAGGAAGTTACGGACATGCAGCGCTCAGTCAAGGGCGAGGTTATCTCGTCGACCTTTGACGAGCCTGCGGCGCGTCACGTACAGGTGGCAGAGATGGTCATTGAAAAAGCGAAGCGGCTTGTCGAGCACAAGCGCGACGTGGTCATTCTGCTCGACTCGATCACTCGTCTGGCACGCGCCTACAACACAATCGTTCCGCCAAGCGGCAAGGTACTCTCGGGTGGCGTCGACTCGAACGCGCTGCAACGCCCAAAACGATTCTTCGGGGCCGCGCGCAATATCGAAGAAGGCGGCTCGCTGACGATCATCGCAACAGCACTCGTCGACACAGGCTCCCGCATGGACGAGGTTATCTTCGAAGAGTTCAAGGGCACCGGCAACATGGAAGTAATTCTGGACCGCAAGCTCATCGACAAGCGCGTTTTCCCGGCGATCGACATCCAGCGCTCCGGTACGCGTAAGGAAGAGCTGCTGATCACCAAGGACGACCTGAGCCGCGTCTGGGTGCTGCGCAAGGTGCTCAATCCACTGTCCCCGACTGAGGCGATGGAGCTGCTCGTCGACAAGCTGGGTAAGACGCGGAACAACGCGGAGTTCCTGCACAACATGAGTTCCCTGTAGGATCCTGCGTGCTGAGTCATGGCGGTTGTGCTTCCCAAGTCAGCCGCCGCTCAGACTGAAGCACACGTTCAAGTGCTTACAAGCCTTCTCCTGCAACGAACGTCTTACCTGTACACCAGGTCAAGCGGGAGGAACTGTGGTGCAAACGTCCAGCGTGAGCCGGAGAGCTTTCTTGCAGAGCAGCATCGGCGTTGCGGCAGCATGGGAGCTTGAGCATGCAGCTCGGGCGCTCGGCCTTCCCGAGGGAACGCCTGTTTGCAATACAAGCATGGCCGAGCAGGAGGTCGGACCGTACTATGTGGCCAGTGAGCTGGTGCGCCGCAATGTGCGGGAAGGAAAGCCGGGGCTGCCGCTGTTACTGAAGCTGACAGTGCTGGATGCGCGGACTTGCAAGCCCCTGCAGAACTCAGCGATCGACCTTTGGCACTGCGATGCGCTCGGCCTCTATGCAGGGTTCACCAAAATGAATCCTGCCGGTGTGGATCCAGGTGGGCCACCGCCCGGCTCTGACCCAAATGACTTTGGCCCACCTCCGGGCTTTGACCCGCAACACCCGCATAACAGGCCAGGGCCCCGGAGGGCATGGTGCCGCCGCCGGCCATGCACACCACCGACCCGCTGAGCTTTCTAAGGGGTATCTAGTTCGCCGACAATGCGGGCAGGGTGGAGTTCGCAACGATCTTCCCGGGCTTCTACATGGGGCGAACCAACCACATCCACTTCAAGGTGCGGGGAGGCGGCCAGCTTATAGCTCGCGCGGGCACATCCGACGGCAAAACGTATATCGAAGGTCATACCTCGCATACAGGGCAGGCGTTCTTCCCGGAGGAGTTCGCTGCAGAGCCGATGCGGCATGAACCTTATGCCAAGCACCAGATCCACCGGACCACGCAAGCTGAGGACGGTGTCTTTCAGGACCAGCAAGGCTCGGCTTCCATAGCAAAGCTCGTTTCCGCCGAGGCAACCCACCCGGAGATGGGCTACGTTGCGGACTTGATTGTGGCCGTGGATCCCACAAAGACACCCGTGCCCGTCGGCATGCGCGCTCCAGGCGGCCCGCCGCCCGCCCGCCTCGAGCAGTGAACAAGCCCGTCCAGTAAGTGGCTCTTCAGTAAGTGGCTCTCCTGCCTGCCAGACCGTTGTTTGTGAGCGCCCGATGCAGCACTGGACCACTCTGACGCCCGCAGGATGTGGAGCCCCTAACGTTTCCCGTCTACTTAGCTCCCAGCGCTTAGAAAGTCGATCCTGAGTGTATCGAGCGCAGGCAGGATCGCGGGTAGCAGGCGGACGGACACACGCCCAGCCTGCACCGCCGGGTCGGCGTTGGCGAGTGTCAGAGCGGCTTCCATTGAGGCAGCTTCGAGGATGGAAAAGCCGACGATGTCGCCGCCGTCGGTGACTGGACCTGCCACTTTGTAGCGGCGCCACTCGATCTGCTCGCGCAGAAAAGCCAGCTGCGCCGGCATCAGCGCTTCCGCCCCCTCGGGGTCGTCCCAGCGCTCACCCTTCACCAGGAGGCAGAGGAAGTACGGCTTGAGATTGCGGGGGATATCGCGAGATCTTGTCCTGGGTAGCTGCTCTGCCTCCGGTTGTAATGCTTCTGACACGTGTGTTCCCTCTTTGGTCTCGGCAAGGATACCGTAGTCACCGGTCCCGAAAAGAGCAGGTGCATCGCGACCGCCGCGCTCGATACACTCGACGGGTATGGCGACGGCGGAACGACTTTACCTGAGTGACCCGAAAGCAACTACCTTCCGCGCCACGGTCACGGACATCCGGGAGTTTGCCCGCAAAGACGGCGTGCAGGTCTGGCATGTTGCGCTGGACCGCACAGCGTTTTACCCGACCGGCGGAGGACAGCCACACGACCTGGGTGTGCTCAAGGCGACATCGCGCTCCGGAGCAGAGCTGAGCGTGAGCGTGGACGACGTAGTGGAGGACGAAGCGGGCGAGGTGTGGCACGCGACGACCAAGCCCCTGCTGACCGGAACTGACATCGACGGCCGGGTCGATAGCGCCCGTAGGCTCGATTACACGCAGCAGCATACCGGCCAGCATCTGCTCTCTGCGGTTCTGGCTGGTGACTTCGGCGTATCCACCGTCTCGTTCCATCTTGGCGAGGTCGATGCGACAATCGATCTCGCGCTCGATACAAAGGCCGTGCAGGCTGCTGTTACCGAACGGCTGCCGGATGTGGAAGAGCGTGTGAACCGGCACATCACGCGTGATCTGGCCGTGTCGACGAGAACCGTATCGAACGAGGAAGCACGGGCCCTGCTGGCCGCGGGCTCCGTACGCAAGCTGCCGCCGCGTGAGGGGCCGATCCGGCTGGTAGAGATCCCAGGGCTGGATCTGAACGCCTGCGGCGGGACCCATGTGGAGCGTCTCGGCGAGATCGGGCCGGTGCTGCTGCGGGAGACCGAACGCGTCAAGAAAGGCCTGCGGCTTCATTTTGTGTGTGGCATGCGTGCTGTGCGTGTGGCGCGCGAAGACTGGGCCGAGCTGGGCGCCGCGGCATCGATGCTCTCGGTCGGCCGGGCGGACGTTGCAGCGACCGTGCTGCGCTTACAGGCTGAAGCGCGAGCTCTCGTCAAGGAGCGGCAGCGTTTGCGCGAAGAGATCGCGGGAAGCCACGCCGTGCAGCTTGCGGTCGAGGAGCGCATCGAGCAGGGGCTCCGGCTTGTTTGCCGATCCTTTACAGACCGCGATGCGGAGTACATCAAGCTGCTGGCCAGCAAGCTGATGCAGTCGGTACCGCATACCTCCGCATTGCTGGTCTCAACGCCGGCAGCCTCAGGTGATGGAGTAGCGACTGTCGTGATCGCCTCGAATGTTGTGCCCAGCACGCATGTGCCGCGAGGTTGCGATGGACTGCTTCGTGAGGTGCTGGCGCCGTATAACCTACGGAGCGGCGGCACAGGAGAGCTGGCGCAGGCGCAGGTGCCGGCAGACCTGCTGGAAGCCATCACTACAACCTTGGAGCGGCGGCTGGCGGGTCGGTAGACCTCCAAAGAGTCGCGCGCCCAGGATCGCACCCGCACGACCAGGACGGCTGCTTAGTACGTTCAACGCAGAGTACACCGCCACGAAGTCGCTGCTTCCTGCGCCGGGATCTTCGCCCTTGCTAATTCCAGTAGCTGCGGTCGAGCGTGCGGTACTGGATCGCTTCGGCGATGTGCGGGAGCGCGACTTTCTCTGAGCCATCCAGATCGGCAATGGTGCGGGCGACCTTTAGGATGCGATCGTGCGCGCGGGCGGTAAGGCCCTGCTGCTGCATGGCACGCTCCAGCAGCCGCTCGGAGTCGGGCTCCAGTTCGCAAAAGGCGCGGATCTGGCGGGTACCCATCTGGGCATTCGAGTAGATCTTCTGCTTGGCATCGGCAAAGCGCGCTCGTTGGCGGGCCCGCGCGGCAAGCACGCGTTCGCGGATGGTAGCTGAGCTTTCCGCCGGTGCTGTCGATCGCAGCTCGCGGTACTGCACGGCCGGTACCTCGATATGGATGTCGATGCGGTCGAGCAGCGGGCCCGAGACCTTCGCGACATAGCGCTGGATGAGTGGCGGAGTGCAGTGGCACTCGCGAGACTTGTCGTTGAAGTATCCGCACGGGCACGGATTCATCGCGGCGGCAAGCATGAAGCGCGCTGGGAAGCTGAGCGACATGGCAGCGCGGGCAATCACGACGTTGCCATCCTCCAGCGGCTGCCGCATCACTTCGAGCACGTTGCGCGGGAACTCCGGCAGTTCGTCAAGGAAGAGCACGCCGTTGTGCGAGAGCGAGACTTCGCCGGGCCTCGGCACGGCACCGCCGCCAATCAGGCCAGCGTCCGAGATCGTGTGGTGCGGCGCACGAAACGGCCGCTCGGTCACGAGGCCCGCACCCTCTTCCAGCACGCTTGCCACAGAATGGATCTTGGTAGTTTCGAGCGCTTCCTCTAAAGTGAGCGGCGCAAGAATACTCGGAAGACGTTTAGCCAGCATGGTTTTGCCGGAACCAGGCGGCCCAATCATGAGGATGTTATGGCCGCCAGCCGCGGCGACCTCGAGCGCACGCTTGGAGCCGCTCTGCCCGCGCACGTCCGCGAAGTCGACATGGAACTGCTGCTCCTCGGCGAGCAGCTCGCGTGCCTCCACACGAAACGGCACAGACTGGATGCCACCTGCGGCATGCTCATTGAGTAGCCGGCGCACACAGTTGAGCGATTCAGCGGGGTACACATCCACGCCATCAACGACGGCGGCTTCGCGCGCGTTTGCCTGCGGCACGATCAGAGTGCGAATGCCACGTTCGCGCGCGAGGATTGCGATGGGCAGCATGCCTGGCACCGGTCGCAGCAGCCCGTCCAGACCAAGCTCGCCGATCAGCAGGATCTCGCCGAGCGATTTGATCTGCATGGCGCCAGAGGCGTGAAGAATGCCGATCGCAATGGCGAGATCGAAGCCTGAACCCTCCTTCTTGAGATCGGCCGGAGCGAGATTGATGGTGATGGAGGTGGGTGGAATCTGAAAGCCGGAGTTCTTGATGGCGGCGCGAACGCGCTCGCGCGACTCGCGCACGGCGGAGTCGGGCAGGCCGACCATGTAGAAGCGATCCTCCATCAGCTTGATGCCGGAGAAGTCCACTTCCACGTCAATAAGGTTCGCATCGATGCCATAAACGGCAGCGCTAAGTGCTTTGGCAAGCATAGGTTTGGGTTTGCGAGGCTGAGTCTAGCATCGCCTGCCGAAGAGCAGCGCCACGAAAGCGCGATGCACGTGACCTTGGGTACATGCAGCCAGAAAGGGCAGCTGTGTGGTCGCGTCTGCGCTTACGCTCTTGATGGCCGCGAGCCGGCAGCCCCACGCCTGCGCCACAGCTCGGCTGAAAGCGCAAAGGCCTCGCGAAAGATGCGGTCAGCTTCCAGGTGCTCAAAAATCCAGGCACGTGCGGCAAGGCCGAGCTCGACGATACGCTCCAGCGGCAGGCTACGCAGGTAGCAGGCGATGTCGACCGCATCCTCGATGGTATCAGCCAGGAAGAGGCCTGGGGTCTTGCCGAAAAGGATGTCGTAGCCCGGCCGTCGGCTGGTGATGTGCGGGATCCCACTGGCGATGGAGATCGGAAGCCGGTCGGAGTAGTAGAAGGTGTGCTCGGGGAAGTTCTCCCAGATGACCGACATGCGTGCCGATTGAATGGTGCGCGTCTGCTCAAGCGGATCGAGGAAGCCGCCGTGACAGGGCATCTTCGGCCATTCCGCGCCGAAGACCGCAAAGCGGTTGCCCATACTGCGGGCCAGCCCGCGAGCCAGCGCGATGCGCTCCGGGGACCCGGGCTGCCGCAGCACTCTCATCCGGTGAGCGATTGAGCCGATCATGACGGCATCGTAGCGGCTGCCAACCAGGTTTGGATTGGGCGGCGACCCAACCCGCTCGCGGTTGAAGAAGGTCGGCGAGTAGTAGAAGTGTCGGTGAGCGCCCAGCTTCTCGAAGAGCCGTCGCTGCCCGCCAAGCGCGACGGTGAAAAAGACGTCGCAGGCCCGGTACAGCGACTGCTCGCTCTCCAGCGCGCGCTTCCAAAATGAGTTAAAAGGGTCGCCCTCGTGATAGACGAGGAAGACATTGCTGGAGCGGCGACGGACCTCGCGCAGGAACCCGGCGTCGATAGGAAAATCCTGCGGGTGCTGCCAGAAGATTATGTCGGGCTGGAAGGCGGCAATCACCTCGAGGAGCCGCTGCTGTGAGCGCCGCCGGACGCGATCAATCCGGTAGTCCGCAAGGAAGCTGTCGATCGCGAGTTCGCGTATTGCGCCTTCCTGCGCAAGCTCGGCAAATACACGACGGCCTCCAACCTGCTGCCAGGTCGGTGATAGGTCTATCTCGTTGGGCAGGTAGAGAACTCGAGGTGAGGCGCTGAGCGGAAGGGCTGCTGTCATGCGGAGAAGCATCTCCCGTGCTGGAATCGAAGCAGGCAAGCAGGCGATGCGCCAGAGCAGCCGGTCACCCTGACGATAGCACGACGAAACACTTCACCTTCCGCGCCCCTAGACGCTTATGCGTTTCAGATTTCCTGAGGACCGGGGCAAGCGAGCGCCGCCCCGATCCTATGAGGCCCTATTTGAAAGAGGCAGCGAGCTGGGCTCCGGCGAACTGCTCGGCGCTCAGAGCTTTTGCCACAACGGCGCCCATACCGAAGAACTCATGGGTGGTGCCGGTGTAAAGCTGGTATGTTACCTGGTTGCCGGCCGCTTTGAGCGCAGCCGCGTAAGCCTGACCATCGCTCTCGAGCGGATCGAGCTGCGCGGCGATGATAGTAGTTGGTGGCAGGTTCGAGAGATTGCCTCCGATCGGCGCCACACCGGGCAGGTTCGCTTCGGCCGTTGTCGCGTAGTAGCCAAAATACCAGTTCAACTCAGGCGTGTTGAGGGGCAGCTGGCTGCTGGTATAGAGCATGTCAGAGGTCTGATTCACATTGCTGCTTGTTACCGGGTACACCAGCAGCTCAGCAGTGGGTCGCTGGAGCCCGTTGTCGCGGGCAGCCATCGATACCTCCGTCGCGAGATTGCCCCCCGCGCTTTCGCCGGCCACGGCGACCTTGGTCGGCTGGCCGTTGTAAGTACCAATATTGGCAGTCACCCAGGTATACGCATCGATCGCGTCGTTCAAGGCCGCCGGGTAAGGTGCCTCGGGCGCCTTGCGATACTCGACCGAGACAACGATGGCACCGGCATCATTGGCGAGCGCACGCGCGCTCGAGTCATAGGTATCAATGGTCGCGGTAACAAAACCGCCACCATGGTAGTAAGTAATTACCGGGAACGGGCCGGTGCCGGCAGGCGTATAGATACGGATCGGTATCTGGTTGCCGGCGCGGCCCGGGATCGTCAGGCCGTCCGTCACCTTGGCTACCGGCATCTGAGACGGGGCAGAACCGAAGCCGCGGGCCAGGATCTTTGCGGCGTCCTCCGGGCTGAACTGCTGCCGAGCATCCTGGGGGGTGAGATCAATGATGGGCGTTCCCTTGATGGCATCGAACAGCAGGACGACTTCCGCCATGTCCGGGTCCAGCTGTTGTAGAAGTTGCGCATCGGAGAGCGGAGCGGTTTGTGCCTGAGCGGCGGCGAGGGGAAGAGCAAGCACCAGCGAGAATAAGGGCAAGCTGCGAAGCGTCATTTTAGAAGGCCTCAAGTTAGCAAAGTGGGGCGGACCTACAGTGAGCTGCGGTCTCTTCCGACTGTGATGCCGCCCGTGAACAAGGCTTGTTATAGGCCGGTAAAAACTTCACTCCGGACTACAATTGAGTTGACGTGAAAACAAGCCTGTTCGATCTGTTCAAAGTAGGTATCGGTCCGTCGAGCTCGCACACGATGGGCCCTATGCGAGCAGCGCGAGCGTTCGCACTGACGCTGGCCGATCGCGGAGTTCTAGAGCGTACGGCGGCTGTCAAAGCTGAGCTCTACGGGTCGCTTGCTCTGACCGGCAAGGGGCATGGTACCGACCGGGCTGTTCTGCTGGGCCTGCTCGGGGAAGAAGCAGCTACGACGGATCCGGACCAGGTCGAAGGCAAGCTTGCCGGCATCGCAGCGATGCAGATGCTGTTGCTGTTGGGCCGGCATCCTGTTCCATACGTTGTCGAGCGCGACCTCCTCTTCCATCGCGAGACCA
Organism: uncultured Acidobacteriaceae bacterium; assembly: GCA_964245435.1. Classification (GTDB taxonomy): domain Bacteria; phylum Acidobacteriota; class Terriglobia; order Terriglobales; family Acidobacteriaceae; genus EB88. The sequence goes on along the minus strand of CAXTMF010000003.1, from coordinate 122,930 downwards.
TGCTGCCGCCAGGCTCGGGCACCGAGCACCCGAATGGCATGCGCTTTGAAGCACGCGACAGCACCGGCCAAACGCTCCTTGCGGAGACCTACTTCTCTATCGGCGGCGGTTTTGTCATTCGCGACGGGGAAGAACTGGAGCAAGCGCAGACAAACACGATCACGCCCCTTCCCTTCCCGTTCCGCAGTGCTGCCGAGTTGCTGGAGATGGCCGAAGAGCAGCGCATGACCATCGCCGAACTCATGTTCGCCAACGAGTGCCGGCTGCTCACGCCGGCGAAAGTACGCGCCGGGGTTCTGGGTATCTGGGCGACGATGCGCGCATGTATGGAACGTGGCATGGCGACTGCTGGGATTCTGCCGGGAGGACTGAACGTACGCCGGCGCGCGGCGCGACTGACCGAGCGACTGCGCACGCGCGCGGCCGAGGGCCGTCCGGCTGATCCGCTCGCACCGCTGGACTGGGTCACTGTATTCGCTATGGCGGTCAACGAGGAAAATGCCGCCGGTGGCCGCGTGGTCACCGCACCAACCAATGGCGCGGCCGGCGTAGTTCCTGCTGTCGCGCGCTATTACCTCGACTTCATCAAGGATGCGGACGAGGCCGGGCTGTTGCGGTACTTCCTGACCGCCGCGGCGATCGGGGTGCTCTACAAAGAGAACGCCTCGATCTCCGGCGCGGAGGTTGGCTGCCAGGGCGAGGTGGGCGTGGCCTGCTCCATGGCAGCAGGTGGGCTGGCAGCTGCACTCGGCGGCTCGAACTATGAAGTGGAGCACGCAGCGGAGATCGGCATGGAACATAACCTCGGCATGACATGCGATCCGATCGGCGGCCTGGTGCAGATCCCCTGCATCGAGCGCAATGCGATGGGCGCGGTGAAGGCTGTGCAGGCCTGCCGTATCGCGATGCACGAAACAGACGGGCACAAGGTGTCGCTCGATCAGGTAATTCGCACCATGTACCTGACCGGGCTCGACATGCAATCACGCTACAAGGAGACTTCGCTGGCCGGTCTTGCGCTCAATGTCATCGAGTGCTGAAGCAGTTTCAGACACGTTGCCCACACCTCTCGTACTGTGTTTCGCTTTTTCTCTTGACAGTCAATTTTGCGCTATCTATATCTTGCGGTAACTGCAGTGCAGTACTGCAGGGATAGGGAGAATAGCCATGGCAACCACGTCAAAGAAGGCAGCAGCCAAGAAGCCCGCGACGAAGAAGGCCGCGGTCAAGAAGGAAGCCACCAAGAAGAAGTAACCGAGGCAAAGCACGGCAAGGCAATACGAAGGGGGAACGCTCGATGAGTGTTCCCCCTTCGTGTTTTTACCGGGCCTGTCTAGCCTGCAGAGTGCAACCAGGATGGAACCGACTCGCGGAGCTGCGAGAATGGCTCATGGCACGGCGCAGGTGGATAGCCGATGAGTGGAACGAAAAGCGTGCTGCATTGCTCGGCACTCAGGCGCGGCATCTCGCATTGGTCCTGCGTGCCCGGCCCGGCATGCGCTACGACGTTGTCACGGGCGGCGAGGTCTGGTCCGCAACGGTAAGCGCCATCAGTGTGGAGCGTGTTGAATTCCTCCTGGACACCAGGATCGTCAGTAACACTGCGCTGCCGCTGACGCTGCTGTTGGCGATCTTCAAATTCGACCGCGTGGAGTGGGCGATCGAGAAAGCTACCGAGCTGGGCGTGCTGCGGATTGCGCCGGTCGTCGCGCGCCGCACAGAAAAGCATTTGGCTCAGGCAGCTGCCGCGCGCGCGGAGAGGTGGCGCCGGATCGCCGGCGAAGCTGCCAAACAGTCAAGGCGAGCTGATGTGCCGACAATCGACGCCCCAGTAGCGCTGGAGAAGGCCGTCACTGTAAGTCGGCCAGGTCTGCGGATTCTGCTCGCCGAGAGCGAGCGCCTGGTCACGCTTAGCGACGCGCTCACTACGCTGAGCGCGACAGTCGAACCGATGCGTGAAAGCACACTCCGCGCCCAAACCGTCGAGTCTGTTGCAGAAGAGCATGTCACGCTTGCTGTGGGGCCTGAAGGCGGATGGACGTCCGAGGAGGAGCAGCTGTTTGCCGGCGCCGGATGGCAGCCGGTGACCCTGGGACCGCGGATCCTGCGCGCAGAAACGGCAGCGATTGCTGGTCTTGCAGTGGCCGCATCAGCATTGCTCGGCTAAGAAGCGACACCTCAGGCGTCCGGACTCCAAGGAAAAGCCGTTCGATCCTCGGCGCGTTCTCGCGGCTCCAGCTCTAAAATCAGCACCGCCTGCAGCTCGCAAACGCAAGCCGCAGGCGGTGGATGCGCTAGGAGAGTATTTCCTTGAGCTTTGAAAGCAGTGACCGCGAGGTTGGCGCGTTCTCGACGGCAATCCCCTCGGCCAACTGGCGGAAAAGCTCTTTCTGTTCCCGGGTAAGCTTTTTGGGGGTCTGCACCGCAACCTCGACGATCAGATCGCCGCGGCCATGCTCGTTCAGGTACGGGACCCCCTTGCCGCGCAGCCGGAACTCTTTGCCGCTTTGCGTACCCTCAGGAACCTTCAGGCGCATCTCGGCTTCCAGCGTTGGGATCGTGATCTCGTCGCCAAGCGCGGCCTGCGTGAACGAGATTGGAACGACACAGTGCACGTCATTACCGTCACGCTCAAAGAACGGGTGCGGCTTGACCGTTAGCACAATATAGAGGTCGCCTGCAGGGCCGCCAAAGCGGCCGGCATCGCCACCTCCGCCGTAGCGGATGCGCGTGCCTTCCTCAACGCCGGCCGGGATCGAAACGCGCACAGTGTGTGTCTTTTCGGCGCGGCCGTCGCCGTGGCAGGTCGGACAGGGATCGGTGATGACCTGACCGGTGCCACCACAGTTCGTACAGGTGCGCGCAACCGAGAAGAAGCCCTGCTGGAAACGGACCTGGCCGCGACCGCCGCACTGTCGGCAAACAGCCGGGCCTTTGTTAGAACGCGTGCCGGTGCCGGTGCAGGTTTCGCAAAGCTCCATGCGACGCACCGAGACCTCGACCTCCTTGCCGAAGACGGCTTCAGTGAAGTCGATAGTCTGGTCGTAGCGCAGGTCGCGCCCACGTTGCGCGCGCGACCCGCGGCCACCGCCGGCGCCCCCGAACATCTCGCCGAAAATGTCGCCGAAGATGTCGCCAAGGTCCTGTGCGTTTGCGAATGGGCTGCCGCTATTCGGGCCAGCTGCGCCGACCCCGGCATGGCCATAACGATCGTAGGCGGCGCGCTTGTCCGGGTCGCTCAGAACCTGGTAGGCCTCCGAGCACTCCTTAAATTTCTCCTCCGCGGCGGCGTTGCCCTGGTTGCGATCCGGGTGGTACTGCATGGCGAGCTTGCGGTAGGCCGTCTTCAGTTCGCCGTCAGACGCCGTACGGGAGACGCCGAGGATGTCGTAGTAATCGGTTTTCGTCACGGTCGGAATGGTCTTGGATCGTTTCTCGCATGCAGCGGGTTAAAGAAAGTAGGTGATGTGCGGCGTTCACTGACGAAAGAGCCGCGCCTGGGCTGGTCTTTACCATCTGGTCTTTACCATGTGAAGCGAAAGCCGATCACGCCTGCTTTTGTTCGGGGTTGGCAACGACACGCACCAGAGCCGGCCGCAGCAGACGCTCCCGGATGCGGTAGCCGCGCCGGACTTCCTCGTACACCTGGCCGTCCGGCAACTCGACACTTTCAACGCTGCCGAGCGCTTCGTGGAAACGCGGGTCGAAAGCCGTGCCGACTGTTTCTACCGGCACGACGTTGAGCGAGCGAAAGGCTTCTTCCATCTGTTTGGCGATGAGCTCGACGCCGCCGCGGAGCTGCTCGGCGGTACCATTTGCCTTCAGGGCAAGCTGAAAGTTGTCGAGCACGGGCAGAAATTGCTCCGCGGCTGAACCGGTGGCGTATTCCCGGAACTCGGCGCGCTCACGATCGGCGCGGCGGCGTGCGTTTTCAAACTCGGCCTGAAGGCGCGCAAGACGATCGAGCAAGCCATCGCGCTCCTGGCGCAGGCGCTCGGTTTCCGCATCCGCTGCTTCGGTCGGCGTGATGGGCCCGGCGGTCCGCTCGGTTCCCTCGGCCCCGGTCGTAACGTCATCCGCCGGGTCGCTCACGGGGTCCGTGTTTTGGATCGCTTCCAGCAACTCTTCAGAGGTTTCGGGTCGGGTCTGGCTCATGGATGGGTCCTCGTGTTCCTGGTCTGGCTGCTGCTCGGCCGTGCCGCCACCGGTGCCGCGGAAGCGCTCAAACTGTTCGCGGATACGGTCCTGGATGGTTGGGCGCATGGCTTATTTTCCCACGGATGGGGCTCGGCGCTGCGATCGGGAAGGCCGTCACTCCGTCTGCACCGTACTTCGCCCAGAGAACTGGGCAGTATGTGTCATTTCCCATCTTCAGGGTGCATCGTAAGAAGGGTGAAACCCGAACTCCGCTTTACACTCGCTGCGCAAACCCCGACCGAGCTGCTGGTCATCTTCACCGTCGATCAGAGTGCCGGGAAGGCTCCGGACGCGAAGCCGGCCGTTTTCCCGCTGACAGAGTCACAGATTGTTCATGACTCGCTCACCGAGTTGCTCACGAGCGGAGAGTTCAAGTCGGCCGCGAACGAGGTGTTGCTGGTTCACAAGCCGGCCGCTTTTGCGGCGAAACGGCTCTTGCTGGTAGGCCTGGGCAAGGCAGCGGCTGACGGCAAAGGACCCGGCCAGGCTGCTTTGCGCAAGGCGGCTGGGACGGCCGTCCGGTACGCGAAGCAGCGCGGCTTCCGTGAAGCCGCGATTGCGCTGCCGCAGACGTTGGTCGAGGCGACGGACGCGGAAGCTGCCAGAGCGATTGCAGAAGGCGCGATCCTGGCTGACTACGACCCAGATACTTACAAGTCGGACCGCAAGGACCACTCGATGAGCTCGCTCCTTGTGCTTGGCTCGGAGCGCATTGACCAGAGCGCGACCGCGGCGGGGCTTGAGGAAGGCATCTTCATTGCGGAATCGCAGAACTATGCACGGGCGCTCGTTAACGAGCCCGGCAACATGCTCACGCCGACTGTACTCGGCGAGCGTGCCGCAGCGATGTGCGCCGAGTTCGGGCTCTCTTGCGAAGTGTTTTCCACAGAAAAGCTCCGGGAGCTGAAGATGGGCGCCTTTCTGGGCGTGACTCAGGGTTCTGACGAACCGCCGGCGCTGATTGTCATGCGTTATGAGCCGAAAGACGTCCCTGAGAACGAAGGCGCGCCGGTACTGGGGCTGGTTGGCAAAGCCATCACCTTCGACACGGGCGGGATCTCCATCAAGCCGGCAGATGGCATGGAGAAGATGAAGTACGACATGGCCGGCGGAGCAGCGATGCTTGGCGCGATGCGTGCGATCGCGCAGATGAAGCCCAGGGTGAGGGTGCTGAGTGTGGTTTGTTCGGCCGAGAACATGCCCTCCGGCCGGGCCTATCGCCCGGGCGACGTACTGACGGCCATGAGCGGCACGACGATCGAGATCATCAACACCGACGCGGAAGGCAGGTTGGTACTCGCCGATGGGCTGCACTATGCGAAGCAGCTGGGCGCAACCCACCTGATCGACGCCGCGACCCTGACCGGCGCCGTTGCCGTGGCGCTCGGCCACCACCATGCCGGCGGCTTCTCGAATCATGAGGAAACTTGGGCTCGCTTCAACGATGGTCTCGCAGCCAGCGGAGAGAAGTTCTGGCGCCTGCCGCTAGCCGAGGAGTACCGGGAGCAAATCCGATCGGAAATCGCCGACATCAAAAACACTGGTGGCCGGTTTGGCGGAGCGGTCACGGCAGCGATGTTTCTGAAAGAGTTCGCAGGCGAGACGCCGTGGATCCACCTGGACATCGCCGGTATGGCATGGCTCGACGACGGAAAGCCCTGGATGGCAAAGGGCCCGAGCGGCGTCGCTGTTCGGAGTTTGGTGGAGTGGGTCCGGCGATTTGCCTGATCGGGAGTTTGCATCCACAGGTAGCTTTGCGCGTACGAGGTCTCCAATGAAAACCCCCTGCTCACGCAGGGGGTTTTATTGCCAGAGCTTCCCAAACCGGGCCCGCTAGCGATCGTTACACCTACGATGCGAGAGCCTCAATAAGCTTATTGTTGAAGGCCGGCAGGTCGTCGGGCTTGCGACTGGTGATCAGGTTCTCGTCCACAACAACCTCTTCGTCGACCCAGTCTGCACCCGCATTTTCGAGATCCGTTTCGAGCGATGGCCAGGAGGTCATCGTCATACCGTCCACCACATCGGCCTCGATGAGCGTCCACGCCGCATGGCATATCGCGCCGACCGGCTTGCCACTTTCGAAAAACTCTCCGACAAAAGCGACCGCACCAGGATCAAGGCGGAGCTTATCGGGGTTCTGCACGCCGCCCGGAAGCACCAGCAGGTCGTAATCTGCTACGCGGGCCTCTGACACGGTCTTGTCAACCTTGACGCTCTCACCCCAGTCGGTAAACTTCCAGCCCTTGATCTCGCCAGGCTTGAGCGAGATGACATGAGTCGTGGCACCGGCTTCCTCCAGAGCCTTTTTCGGCTCCGTCAACTCCACCTGCTCAAATCCTTCAGTCGCGAGAATCGCAACCGTCTTCCCTGTCAGCTGTGCCATATTTCTCCCTGCTTTCTAGCCCGTAGGACGAGTGGAGGCGTACCGGCGTTGCCAAGCTCTGCACCGTGCTGTAGAAGCAGAGACAATCCCGAGGAGGACGGATGGCTCTTCTAGGCGAAGCAAGCGGCCAGGGTTTGCTTCAGGTCGGCGAACTTGGCAGCGCTTTCGTGCTTTCTGCGCTCATCGGTCTTGAGCGCGAGTTGCGCCAGAAAAGCGCAGGTGTGCGCACCTATACGATCGTCGGCCTAGCGTCCGCGTTATTTCTTCTGGTGTCCAAGTACGGCTTTACCGACGTTCTGCGTCCAGGTCTGGTGGCGCTTGATCCATCCCGCGTAGCAGCGCAGATCGTATCTGGGATCGGCTTTATCGGAGCCGGCATCATCTTCGTGCGGGGCGACCTGGTGCGAGGGCTTACGACTTCGGCAACGGTATGGCTCACCGCGGCTGTCGGCATGGCTTGCGGCGCAGGCCTGCCTGTCCTGGCTCTCACCGCTACGGGAGGCTACTTCATTGTGACGCTGCTGTTTCCCCTGCTGGTACGGCGGCTTCCCCGGCAGGCTGTCCGCGAAGAAACACGCCGAACGCAACCGGAAGGTGAATAAATCTACAAAAGCTCGCTGGTTTCAAGGGCCACTCACAACCGCGAAAGACTGCCAGCCCTCGAAGTGTCTGGAGGAACTCTCTTGTGATGGCAATGACTTCGCGTCGCGCACTCATCCTTTCTGGCACTCTGGCTCTTTGCGGTGGCCTGACCGCATGCAACTCGGGCTCGAACGGCAGCGGCGGCGGCAACGTCATGCTTGCCGGCGCCGGCAGCACATTCGTCTACCCGGTGATGACACGCTGGATCCAGGATTACAGTCAGGCGCATGCGGGCACGCAGATCAACTACCAGTCCATCGGCTCCGGCGGCGGAATCGAGCAGGTTAAGAACAAGACGGTCGACTTCGGCGCGACGGATGCGGCGCTTACGGACGCGCAGCTACCGGCCATGGGACCGATCATCCAGATTCCCGAGACTTCAGGCCCGGTCTGCATCACCTACAACCTGCCCGGCTTCTCGCAGCCGCTGCAGCTCTCGCCCGGCTCACTGGCGGGCATGTTCCTCGGCACGATCAAGACATGGAATGACCCGCAGATCGCGAAAGACAACCCGGGCGTGCAGCTGCCAAAGCTGCCGGTCGTGGTCGCGCACCGGGCAGAAAGCAGCGGTACGACCGCGATCTTTACCGACTATCTCTCGGCCGTAAGTCCTACGTGGAAGACGAAGGTCGGCGCAGGCAAGAGCGTGAGCTGGCCCGTGGGCCTGGGCGGCAAAGGCAGTGAGGGGGTGACCGGACAGCTCCGCCAGTCGCCTGGTGCGATTGGTTATGTGGAGCTGACCTATGCCGAGCAGAACAAGCTGCCGCTTGCAAAGATCGAGAATGCCGCCGGCAGCTACATACCGGCCAGCGCTGCCGGAACGACCGCAGCCATTGCGGCTTTTTCCGACCAGCTTTCACAGGATCCCCGCCACTCCATCGTAAACCCGCCAGCCTCGGCGAAAGATGCCTACCCGATCTCAGGGCTAACCTTCCTGATCATCCCGAAGGACGGGCCAGACAAGACAAAGCGCGCGGCATTAAAGAGTTTCGTAGAGTACATCATCAACGACGGGCAGTCCGCCGCCAATTCGCTCAACTATGCGCCACTGCCGGACGGCGTCGAAAAGTATGACGAAGCACAGCTAAAGACACTCACGGCTGCAGGGCAGCCCTTGCCGTAGATAGATTGAAGAACAATCTGATTCTTACTTGAGTAGTCGCTTCGCTTGTAGTCTTCGCAAAAGTGTGAAGACTACAAGCGACAGCGCTAGCCACGCGAGTGCTCCGCAGCCCGAAGCAATGATTACATTCATGAAGGTCGCAAGTCCGCATTGGCCGTCTGCCTGGCTAGGCCTGCAATCTGGCTGAAGAACCATGCCTGCACGGAATGTCAGCCAAGCAACCAACACGGCTACAACTAGTCCTGACAAGAAAGCTAGTAGTAAATGCTCCCATAGCTTCGGACGATGGCGCATAGCAGAAGGAATGTTTAACCACCTACGTTCGACCTGACCCGAACAGAACCGCACTGCTGAGACTCTATCGCTTTAGATCATTAGCGAAGCTGATTACCAGTGCAACTCCACGAGTTCTTCGCCATGAACTATTCGGCCTACGACCTGTACCTCTGTCACTGCCCCCAACTTGCCCGCCTGGTAGCAGAAGAAGCTGTTGTCGGCCAGACCGACCACGTAGAGCGCTGCGATACCCATCGCTTCAAAGTCACTGAGTCGCACGAGAACCCGGGAAAGCCGGTCTTCGGACTGAGGATTTCAAAAGCCGCCAGGGGCGCCACGGTTGCTACGGGATCGCGCGGTGCGTCTGCGTCCAGGATGGCGACGTCCGGTACTCGGTAGCGCCGCTCGCTTGTCTTCGTCCGTAGTTCGGGACGTACGCGTATGTTGCAGTCCTTCGCGCGCGGCCAAAAAAAGGCAACGAGCATGCCCTGCTACAACGAATGCCGGTCCTCTCCCGTCGAGCGTTCCTCAAGAACACCATCCACAAACTCAGCGTCAGGTTCGTAGCTGGTGCGGAGGTACTCCTCAACGGTAATCAAGGTTGTGGTCGCCATCCAGACACCTCTCGCAACGATGACAAGCCAGCAGCATAGAGGCTGCTATCGCTTCGGCGGTCCCCTACATCACCTCAGGCGTCTCGATTCCCAATACGGCGAGCGAGCGCACCAGCGTGCGTTCCGTAATGGCCGCAGTTGCTAGCAGCAGGGCTTTGCGAGCCGGGTCCGGCTCGGTGAGGATATGGTGTTTCCGGTAAAAGCTGGAGAACTCCTGCGCAAGCTGGAAGCAGTGCCGCGCCAGGTGCGCGGGCTCGGCCGTCTCGCGGCATTGCTCCAGCACCGTGCCGGTTTTCGCGGCGCGCAGCCAAACCTGCCAGATGCTATCACCGGGTTCTCCGTCGATATACGGCGCCGTATGGAGGCTTGCTAGCTCGACCAAAGCAGCCTCTGCACTCGATCCCGCCTTGCGGAAGATTGAGCGCGTGCGGACCACCGCGTACTGAAGGTAGGGTCCAGTTTCACCCTCGAAAGAGAGCGCATCCTTGAAGTCAAACGCGATCACAGTATTGCGCGTGAACTTAAGCATGAAGTAGCGCAGTGCGCCGACTGCAATCTGCTGCGCAGTACGCGCGCGTTCCGCTTCGCTCAACTCGGCATTGCGTGTGGCAATCTCTTCGCTTGCCGCAGTCAGGAGCCGGTCGACCAGATCATCTGCCTTCACGCCGAAGCCCTTGCGCCCTGACACCTCGATGTAAGCGCGGCCGCGGTCTTCCTCGGAAACCGCGTAGCCAAGCTCGAGGGCGCAGCGCGGGGTGAGCGCAACCATCTCGTAGGAGAAGTGGGTGTAGCGCGCGGCCTGCTCGGTGTAGCCCAGGCCGCGCAACGCCTCGATCACGTTGGCCTGCGGATCGCTCTGGCGCGCGTCAATGACGTTGTAGATCGCGTCGGCTCCGCCAAAGTGCGGGTGCTCAGGCGCGCCCTGCTCGGCGGTGATCCAGCAGGTGTGTGCCGGGTACTCGAAAAAAGGCAGGTAGCCGAAGTCGCGACCCAGCAAACCGAATTTCCACAGGTGATAAGCGATGTCCTTGCCGACGTAGGTGACAGTGCCATTCGAGCGCACGATCACCTTCGCGTCTTCGTCTGGAGCCTGCTCGGGCTCGGATGGAGCGGCAGACTCCGCGCCACCCGGATCGGACCCTGCACGCCGCATGATCCAGCAGCCCTTGTTCTTGCCTTCCCTCTCCAACCGCAGCACGCCCGTTTCCTTGAGCTGCGCAAATGCCGCGTCCCAGAAATGCAGGCGCAGGATCTCGCTCTCGCGCGGCAGCAGGTCGTACTCGATACCGAGCCGCTGCATGGTTTCGAGGTGCCGGCGCACAATTGGGGTCGCCACGCGTTCTGCAATCGCAGCGGTTGCGTTTCCGCCTTCTTCCAGGCGATGCAATGTGTCAAGCCGCAGCTGTTTCCGCGCGGCGTTCTCCTCCGGCGTTCCAGCCCCGTACCACTGGGAGACACGCGCGTAAAGGTCCCAGCAGGCGAAGTCGATGCGCTCGCCTGCCCGGGCGAGCTGCCCCATCCAGTTTTCAACCTCGTCGAGCGAGAGCCCGAGCAGATGCTCGAGGCCGACGACGATGTCGGCAACCTGAACGCCGGTGTTGTCGATGTAGTTCTGCACGGAAACCTGATCCCCGGTAGCCCGCAGCAGACGCACAAACGTGTCGCCCAGGATGGCATTGCGCAGGTGGCCGACATGCGCGGCTTTGTTCGGGTTGATGCTTGTGTGCTCGACCAGCGCGTGCTGGGGCGTACGTGTCGAGGGCTCCGGTCCGTCGAGCGCGAGCAGGCGCAGCGAGGCTGCGCGATCGAGCCGGGCGTTGATATAGCCTGCGCCCGCGACCTCGAATGCGACGAAGCCCTCCACTGTACCGAGGGCCGCAACAACTTCCTCTGCGATCTTTCGAGGTGCCTTTCGCAGCGTTCGCGCGAGCTCAAATGCGATCGGAACGGCGTACTCGCCGAACTTAAGATCGGGAGGCTGCTCCATGGGAATGTTATCAACCGTAAGGGAGTAAAGGCTCTGGATGGCCGCGCGCAATGTGCTCGCGAATCGCTTCTGACCGGCAAGGTACACGGCGTTTCCTGCTTTTCTTTGGATGGTCGCAGAAGTGAGTCTAAACCGCCGGTCTCTTTAGGCCGGCGCTCGTTTCTGGGCTGGCTGATAGGATGTGCTTTGCATTCACCGCAGACCGAGCCGTCTCTAACACCCCAATCATGGCCGATTCGAGCACACCCTTTTCCATCACGACGCCGATCTATTACGTCAATGCGCGCCCGCATATCGGGCACACGTACACCACGGTTGCAACTGACGCCATCGCGCGGCGGCGACGCATGCTGGGCGATGATGTCTGGTTCCTGACTGGGACCGATGAGCATGGGCAGAAGATTGAGCGCTCGGCGGCGCTGGCGGGCAAGGCTCCGCAGCAGTTTACCGACGAGGTTTCGGCCGAGTTCCGCGGATTGTGGGACCGCATGGGGCTCAGCTACGACGACTACATCCGCACCACCGAAGACCGGCATAAGCAAGGGGTCGCCAAGCTGTGGAACCTGCTCAGAGAGCGCGGCTTTCTCTACAAGGGCACCTACACAGGCCAGTACTGCGTATGGGACGAGCTCTACGTCGAGGCCGGCCCCGGCGCGCCCTGCCCCGACTGCGGGCGCACCACTGAGACGGTGAGCGAGGAGAACTACTTCTTCAAGCTCTCGGCATTTGAAACCAAGCTGCTCGAGATCATCTGGCAGCCGGATGAGAACGTGCCGGGCTCGGAGGAGTCGAAACGGGGCAAGTTCGTCATCGAGCCGCGCACGCGCCGGAATGAGGTGCTCGCGTTTGTGCGCGGCGGCCTGCGCGACTTGTCTGTTTCGCGCACGAGCTTTCAGTGGGGCATCCCCGTGCCAGGAGATGAGAAGCACGTCATCTATGTCTGGCTTGATGCACTCGCCAACTACATCACCGCGCTCGGGTACGGGTCGGACGATGAGAGCCGGTTTCAGAAGTTCTGGCCGGCGCAGTATCACATCATCGGCAAGGAGATCTCACGTTTTCACTGCGTGTACTGGCCCGCGTTCCTGCTTGCCGCAGGGCTGCCGTTGCCGAAGGCCGTGGTGGCGCACGGCTGGCTCCTGTTTGAGCAGTCGAAGATGTCGAAATCGCGCGGAAATATCGTGCGCGCGGAGACCATCCTCGCCGTGCTTGGGGCCGATGCGCTGCGCTACTTCCTGCTGCGCGAGATCGTCTTCGGGCAGGATGGTTCGTTCTCGTTCGACGCGCTGGTGCAGCGCTACAACGCGGACCTTGCGAACGGGTACGGAAACCTGGTGAGCCGCACGCTCGCAATGATTAGCAAGTACTTCGACGCCGTGGTGCCAACGGCCACGTTCGACGAGCGCATCTCCCTTGCCGCCGCCGCTGCAATCGATGAGGCGGAGCGACGCTTCGATCTGCTCGACTTCTCGCGGGGGCTGGAAGGCGTCTGGAACCTGATCGCGCTGCTCGACGGCTACATCACCGAACGCGCTCCGTGGAAGCTCGCAGCCCTCCAAACAGCTCGTGCTGAACTTGAGACCGTACTTGCGACCGCTGCCGAAGCGATCCGCATCATCACCGCGCTCGTCTACCCGATCGTTCCCGAGGCCGCGGCCAGGGTCTGGCAACAGCTCGGCCTGGGCGAGATCGCCGCGGCAGATCTCAGGCATCTGAGCTGGGGTGGCCTTCCGCCCGGCACGCGCCTGGGCGCGCTCGGCCCTATCTTCCCACGTGCGGAGAAGGACGCCGCAGAAAGAATGCAAGCTATGGAACAGGAAAACGCAAGGAATACGCCAGCAACCCCTACCACTCCAGAAGCGGTCGCCGCGCCGGTTGATTCGACGGTCACCCTTGTCACGTCGACTCCGCCTGTCACGACGCCGCTTTCACCGGCGATTTCGCTGGCGACACCCCCCGAAGATGCGCCTATCGCGCCGTTACCGATCGCCGCCTTCGAGCCCGGGCTGCAGGCACTGGAAGACGCAGCCCTCGCGGGGCAGATCACAGCGCCTGCCCCGATCGAGGTAAAAACGATCGACGCTCCCGACGCCCCGGAAACGCGGCCTGATGCCCTGCCGCAGATCACGATCGACGATTTCCTAAAGGTCGAACTGCGCGTCGCGCAGATCCTGTTGGCCGAGCGCGTGCCCAAGGCCGATAAGCTGCTGCGACTTGAGGTCGATCTCGGCTACGAACGCCGGCAGATCCTGGCTGGCATCGCCGAAACCTACGCGGCGGAGACGCTCATTGGCCGCAAGGTGGTGATCGTAGCGAACCTTGCGCCGCGCAAACTGCGTGGCTATGAGTCGAACGGGATGGTCGTTGCGGCTTCGCTAGGCGAACATGGCCGGCCTTCGCTCGCAGGCTTTCTGGATTACGTCGAGATCGGCGCGCGGCTAAAATAGATTGCCGGCCACCCGTACACACATTGCTGCGCCAGGGAAACGCTTGCTGTCGGCAAGCGGGTCTCACGCCTCCTGGCTCTTCGGCGCAGCGACGCTGCTTTGCCTGATCTTCCACGTTTCTGCCTTCGCGCAAGTGAGCAGCCCGATCCCCATACCCGTGCCAATGACTGCCGAGCGCTGGAGGCCGCTGGGTGCCGACAGCATGGGGCCGAAAGCCGAGCTGCAGTTCCTGCGCAAGGAGGGCTTTCCGCAGGGCGTGCTGGTCGTCAAGGCCGGAACAGCAGCGCTCAACGGACTGGTGTTCCGAGATGGCACCATCGACTTCGACGTGAAACCGTTGTCTCAGGACATGCCTGGCATCCAGTTTCGCGATCGCAAGGCAAGAACTTCTACTACCCGGAGCAGGAGCGCCGGGATCCGGATGGAAGGCTGTCGTACGAGAATGGTTCCTTCGACCTACCTCTTCGACAAGGCTCGAACGAGGTTGCCATCGCCCTGTATGCCTCCGTCCATGACGACCTTCGACCGAGAACCAGGTACGGATGGGGGTTGATGATGCGCTTTCTCTATCCGGCCCAAATACACCCCTCGCGCTAACCTTTCGGCCAGAGAGATGATGGATGATGGACGGAGGCGGCCATCTTGCTGTTCCACACCGCTTGAATCTAGCGGTACACCTGAAAGGACTCCGACGCTTGCTGATCGACTCGCACGCCCACCTTGATCACGAGCGCTTCTCCGAAGACCGGGACCTGCTGCTGAGGCGCGCATGGGATGCGGGCGTGCGGACGATCCTGTCGATCGGCATTGGCGACGGCCCTGCGACCATGGACGGCGCGCTTCAACTTGCGCGAAGCTATCGTGACCAGCCGGGCCTTCCGCGTATCCTTGCGACCGCCGGAGTACACCCGCAGGAGGCCGGGCAGTGCGACGCGCAGGCTCTTGGCAAGCTGGCTGTCCTGCTCGGCGAGCCTGAGGTGCTGGCCTGTGGCGAGATCGGGCTGGACTTCTACCACAACGACAATCCGCCGGTGCCGATCCAGCGGGAGGCGTTTCGCGCGCAGATGGAGGTTGCCGCCACCTTCAGAAAGCCGATCATCATCCATTGCCGTCCGGGAGCGCCATTCGGCGCAGAAAACGACGCCTGGGAGCAGACGCTTGCCATGCTGGAGCAGCACTGGCAGCCTACGGAGCTTGGCGGCATCCTGCATTGCTTTTCAGGCGATCGCGCGCATGCTGAGCGGGCACTGGCGCTTGGCTTCCTGGTCTCCTTTGCCGGCAATCTCACCTATCCAAGTGCCGCAGCGCTGAGAGTGATCGCAGCGGCGATACCGCGCGAGAGCTACCTGGTCGAGACGGACTGCCCCTTCCTGGCGCCAACGCCCGAGCGCGGCAAGCGGAACGAACCGGCGCTGGTCCGGCGCACAGCCGAGGTGCTGGCGCAGGTACGCGGCATTTCGTTCCAGGCGCTGGCCGAGGAGACCACAGAGAACTTTCACCGCCTTTTTTCGATCCATTCCAGTTTCCATGGCACCGACGCGGTTCCGGAAAGCTAAACCGAACCGATACACCCCTTTGCACCCATAATAGGGATGGGAAGCTACACGGCACGAGGATCACATGGCTGCTGATAATTCGTTCGATATTGTCTCAAAAGTGGAAGTACAGGAAGTCAAGAACGCCATCGACCAGGCAACAAAGGAACTGAACGCGCGCTTCGATCTAAAAGACTCCAAGTCCACCATCAAGCTTGAAGGCGACGAGAAGTCGCTCGAGCTGGCTTCGGCCGACAGCTACAAGCTCGAGGCGGTGACGCAGATTCTGGAGCAGAAGCTGATCAAGCGCGGCATCTCCATCAAGTCGCTTGAGTACGGCAAGGTAGAGCCGGCGGCGAACTCGAGCGTACGGCAGAAGGTCACGCTCAAGCAGGGGATCGCAGTCGAGAAGGCGAAGGAGATTGTCAAAATCGTCAAGGATTCCAAGAGCAAGGTCCAGGCTACGATCCAGGGCGACACGGTCCGCATCACCGGCAAGGATCGCGATACTCTACAGGAGACGATCGCCCTCCTGAAGAAGCAGGATCTCGGGATCGATATGCAGTTCACGAATTTCCGGTCGAACTGACAGGTATAGCCGACAGATCGCATCAGGCGAAGTTTGCGCGGTAAAGCCGGCTTTGCGTTCGCCGTATAGAACGTGCGCATCAGGTAGGGTAGGAGTCGATGTGGGGACAGCGGCGATAGCGACGGCGAAAGAGGTCTTCGATCTCCTGCACGACGATCTGCTCGCCATTGAGCGGGAGTTCGGCCGGGATGCCGTTTCCTCCGTCGCCGCCATCACCGAGATCGCTGAGTACCTGCGGGAGAGTGGTGGCAAGCGCATTCGCCCCTCCCTGCTGCTGCTGGCCTGCCGCAGCCTGGGCTTTTCCGGTTCTGCCATGCACAGGCTTGGCGCGGTCGTCGAAATGGTGCACACCGCTACGCTGGTACATGACGACATCATCGATGGCGCCGAGCTGCGTCGCGGACGGCCTTCGCCGAACACAACCTGGGGCAACTCACGCTGTGTGCTCGCCGGCGACTGGCTGTACATGCAGGCGTTCCGCGTTGCGCTTGACGAACAGAACTTCCGTGTACTCGAGCTGCTCATCGGCCTCACGCAGGTCATGGTAGAGGGCGAGCTGCTCCAGACAGAAAAGCTGGGCCGTGCCGTCACTGAGGCGGAGTACGACGAGCTGATCTATCGCAAGACGGCCTGCCTCTTCGAGGTATCGATGCGGCTGGGCGCAGTGCTTGCCGGCGCCGATCCAAAAACTGAGGAGTGCCTTGCCGAGTATGGTCACTCTCTTGGCCTGGCCTTCCAGGTTGTCGACGATGTGCTCGACTTGACCGCAGCTGAAGCAGTCCTTGGCAAGCCTGTAGCCAGCGATCTGCGGGAAGGCAAGGCTACGCTCGCAGTCGTGCATGCCCTTGGGCATGCAAGTCCGGCAGAGCAGGAGGCGATTCTGCAGGTGCTTGCCGACGGCGCCTTCACCCAGGTACGCTATGAGGATGTTCTGGCAACACTGGACCGCTATGGTTCGATCGATTTCGCCATGAGCATTGCTCGGCGTCATGCCGAGAAGGCGCGGCGGTCGCTCGACGAGCTCCCTGAGTCGGAGTACAAGCGGGCCCTTTTGTGGGTGCCGGATTTTGTAGTGAACCGCGATAAGTAGAGACTCGTGATCTATCCAATGAGAACGGCCGCTCCGAAGAGCGGCCGTCCCTTTATGCGCACGCCTCAGGCTGGGTTCGCTCGAACCCACTCGTTGATGCGGTTGTACTCGGCTTCCGTCAGGCGGAAGGTGGCGGCCGGTAATACGCCTTCAACCTGCTTGCCGTCTCGCGCGCCAACGATCGCCGCGGTGATCGCGGGATGGTAGAGGGTCCATGCAATGGCCACAACGCCGGGCTGTACATCGTGTTCTCTGCCAATCTCGCCGAGCAGTTCGGCCAGCTTGAGATGACGCGAGAGTTTTGGCTCGTTGAAGTTCGAACTTTTCTTGCGCCAGTCATCGACGGGCATCTGAGCGACCCGCTCGGCGGTCATCTTGCCTGTGAGCAGACCCGAGACCATCGGCGAGTAGTTGATGACGCCGATGTTGTGCTCCAGGCAGTAGGGTAAAACCTCATCCTGCACCTTGGAGTTGATCAACGAGTACGGTGGCTGCGAAGACGTGATCGGCGCGATCTTCTCAATGCGTTGCATCTGCGCGACCGAGAAGTTCGAGACGCCGATGTAGCGAATCTTACCTTCTTCCTTCAGCTTCGCAAGCGTCTCCCAGCCTTCCTCGATCTGGTCCTCGGGGTCAGGCCAGTGCACCTGATACAGGTCGACCGTGTCGCGATCAAGCCGGCGCAGTGAATCTTCCAACTCCTGCCGTACCGACTGCGCATCGAGCGCTCGATAGATCTTGCGCGTTTCGCGATCCCACTTCATGGAGCACTTCGTGAACACGTATGGCTTATGCGGACTATCTTTCAAAGCCCGCGCTACCACTTCTTCCGAGTGGCCGAGGCCGTAGATAGCCGCCGTGTCGATCCAGTTGAGGCCCAGATCAAGCGCGCGCTTGATCGCCTTCACGGATTCGCCGTCCTCCTGCGCGCCCCAGGCGAACTCCCAGTCGCCGCCGCCGATGGCCCACGCGCCGAACCCAATCCGCGTGAGGTGTAGGTCGGAGTTTCCAAGCTGGCGCAGATCAAATTGCGTTGCTGTAGTTGCCATATGCGGTTCAGATGCGGTCAGTACGTCGGGGTTGCGGGCCGGCTCACGCAGGCAAAAACTCGGCAGGCGGCGGCGCATCACGGCTGCTCCGTGCCGGCAGCCCCGGGTTCGCCGAAGCGGAACTCGCCCGCGGGCGTCCACGGGCCGCCCTCGTAATGCCATAGCAGCAGGCTCACCGCCTCGGCGTAGAAGGGCCGAAACTGCGCAGAAAGCCCTTCGTAGAGCACCCGCGCCTCTCCAGGCTCAACCTTGTTCTGGACCACCACATGCGGGCGAAACGGCTGCTGATCCTGTCGGGAAAGCCACGGCAGCCAGGCACGGCGCAGTTGGCGATGCGCCTCGTCCAGCTCTTCGGCGCGCACAGAGTAGGCCACACCGCGCCCAAGCCGCATCAGGTCGTAGACCTCGATCTGGAACGCCGTCATCCCCGCCACCTCCCTCGCGAGCGTCCCCCGGATCGAGTCCTCCTCTTCGCCGGGCAGCGCATGAAAGAGCGAGATGTGTGCCGGGATGCGGTTGAGCCGCGCGGGAAAGTAGCGCTTGCGCTCTGCCTCGAAACGCGACTGGTTCTTCGGGTCGAGCGCAAGCGTGAGAATCAACGGTCTTTTCGCTCGCAGCTGCGGCGAGTCGCTCCCTGGTTCCGGTCCCATACCGGCGTGGGATGCTTGCAGCAGCTGCCAAGCGAGCGGCTGCGCAGCCCTTCGCCGATCGCGCTTTGCTATAGTAGAGGGCTGGGGCAGTCGCGCCCCGTGGAGCCTGGCCCGCCTGCTTGGCTCCTGACTCTCTGTTACGCCGCCGTTCGAAAGGGAATGTATTGTGTTGATGATCCGCCTGGCGCGCTTTGGCGCCCGCAAGAAGCCGTTCTATCGTGTTGTCGTCATCGAGAAGGATCGCGCCCGCAATGGCCGCTCAATCGAGCTGGTTGGAACCTACAACCCACGCACGAGCCCCGCAACCGTGCAGTTTGAGCGCGAGCGCATCGCCTACTGGACAAGCAATGGTGCACAAGTCTCCGAGCGTGTAGCGAAGCTCCTCAAGGACGCACCTGCACCCGCAGAAGCCGCAGCGCCGGCGGAAGCAACCGCCTAACAAGCCAGCGCGCAACCCCGCCCGTTACGCAGCAACAAGAGTCTCGGTCGGGCTGCACGGACCCTTTTGCAAACGTGCTTATCGATATCTTCTGCTCTATTGCGTCGCGTTCGCAAACTGCTACTATGGGCGCCAGCCAAGAGGGGGTTTCCTTGCCAGCTCGGCTGGAGCGGCACGTATGAGCGACGAAGCGAGCAACGTTCCAACCCACGCCGATGCCGAGCCTGAGTCTCAAGCCGATCCAACTCAGGATCTGGTCACTCAGATAGCGCGCGCATTGGTCGATCATCCGGAGTCCGTCGAGGTACAGGCTCTGGTGCGGGACGAAAGCACCGTCCTGCGTCTCCGCGTGTCTGAGTCGGATATCGGGAAAGTCATTGGCAAACAGGGGCGCACCGCGCACTCCCTCCGCACCATCCTGAGCGCCGTCAGCATGAAGTATCACCATCGGTACACACTCGACATCGTGGAAACAGCCGCCGCCGAGCGCGATGGACACGCCCGCACGGTACGGGATGGACACGGGTAGACGCTTCTTGCCCGACACAGCCGCAAACACCCCACAGCTCTGGCTCCGCGTCGCACGGATCGTGCGGCCGCAGGGGCATCGTGGGGCCGTTGTCGCCGAACTCCTCACGGATTTCCCCGAACGCTTCGAGACCCGGCCGCAGGTGTGGCTTCGCGCCCGCGAACAGGACGATCCCGAGCGCACCCTGACAGTGGAGCAGTTTCGTCTACACCAGGGGCGCATCGTGCTCCACTTTGCAGAATGCACCTCGATGAACGAGGCCGAAGCTCTCCGCGGGGTAGAACTTGTGGTGCCGTGGGAGCAGCGAACGCCCTTGCCCGACGACGAGCTTTATATCGCCGAGCTTGCCGGCTGTACGCTCATCGACTCTCGTCAGCAAAAACCGGTGGGAACCATCGTCGACGTAGACCGCGAGTTGAGCAATACCCTCCTTTTGGTCGTCAAGCACAAGGAAGGTGAGCTGCTGGTGCCCTTCGTGAAAGCGTATGCCCCGCGCTGGAACCTGCAGGCACGCACCGTGCACATGCACCTGCCGGAGGGGCTGCTTGATCTGCTGGAGGAGTCAGGCGCGCCGCCACGCTTGAGCGACCCGGATGCAGACTCGAGCGACTGACGTATGCGATTCGACCTGCTGACGATCTTCCCGCACTTCTTCGGCACGCCAGCCGCGAAAAGCATTGACGGAGTGGGCATCTTCGGTTCGGGCATGCTGCGGCGCGCGCTGTTCGACGGCCAGGTCGAGGCTGTCGTTCACAACCTGCGCGATTACGCGACGGACAAGCACCATACCGTTGATGACCGGCCTTTCGGCGGTGGCGAAGGCATGGTGCTCAAGCCGGAACCATTTGCCGCAGCACTCGCCACGCTCGGTATTGCGCCAAAAGCGGAGCGCGACCTTGCCCGAGAGACCGTTTTGCTGCTTTCCGCGCAAGGCCGGCCGTTCACGCAGGCGACCGCGCAGGCGCTGGCACGGCTGGAGCGTGTCGTGTTGCTGTGCGG
Source organism: uncultured Acidobacteriaceae bacterium (assembly GCA_964245435.1). Taxonomy (GTDB): domain Bacteria; phylum Acidobacteriota; class Terriglobia; order Terriglobales; family Acidobacteriaceae; genus EB88. The sequence continues at coordinate 102,378 of CAXTMF010000003.1, read as the reverse complement.
GCGCTACGAAGGTATTGACGAGCGCGTCGCAACACGGATGGCCGACTGCGAAGTCTCGATCGGCGACTACGTGCTCACCGGCGGCGAGTTAGGGGCGGCGGTCATCGTGGATGCGGTGACGCGGCTGGTGCCTGGAGTTCTGGGAAACGCAGCATCCGGCGCCTTCGAGAGCTTCGGCGCGGCAGACACGAAGGCCAGCGCACTGCTGACAAACGACGGCAGGCGAGCAAACCCGCGAGCTAACTGGGGCGCAGGCGGTCTGCTCGACTATCCGCAGTACACGCGGCCCGCCGCTTTTGAAGGTGCAGACGTGCCAGCGGTGCTGATGGACGGAAACCACGAACAAGTGCGGCGCTGGCGGCGCGAGCAGGCACTTCGGAAAACCTGGCGCAATCGTCCCGATCTGCTCGCCGCGGCAGAGCAGGCCGATATGCTCACAGCCGAAGACCGTCTCATTCTGGCCCGGCTCGAGCGCGAGTAACACGCAGTCTCTTCCCGGAGGAACACTGCTGTATACTGAGGGTTCGGTTCGCGCCCGGCAATCAGGTAGTGGTGTCCGTTCTGCGCAGCAGCTGAAAATCAAGCTCAGGATCCAATCATGTCCATCCATCCAGTGATGCAGCGCCTTGCCGACAAATTGAAGCGTACTGACCTCCCCGCCTTTGCCACCGGCGACACTGTCCGCGTGCAGGTCAAGATCAAGGAAGGCGAGAAAGAGCGTTTGCAGGCGTTTGAAGGCCTGGTGATTGCCTACAAGCGTGGCCCGCAAGGCTCGTTCACAGTACGCAAGATCAGCTTTGGCCAAGGCGTCGAGCGTATCTTCCCTTTCAACTCAAAGGTCGTCGATAAGGTCGAGAAGCTTCGCTCGGCAAAGATTCGTCGCTCCAAGCTGTTCTACTTGCGTGGCCTTCGCGGCAAGGCGGCCCGCCTGAAGGAAGTGGAGCGCACCTAGCCATCCAGCACGATCCCAGTGCAAAGGCGCTCTGCTCAGGGCGCCTTTTCGTTCCACTTTTCCTTTCGAAACAGACCGATCACTCTCGCTACACTGGATGTGATGGCTGCAGCTCGCTCGCTTTCTACGCAGGACCCCGCCCCTACCTTGCGCTCTGCTCCGCGGCGACGCGCTTCTCTGCCGGACGCAGAGGTTTCAAAGGCAACCCGGAAGCTGCGCATGCTACGCACCCTGTGCTGCGATGACAGCTATGAGCGTGCAGCTCAGCAGGCGGGAGCGCGGCGGGTCGCCGGCGTGGACGAGGTGGGACGCGGCGCCTTGTTCGGCCCGGTCGTTGCGGCGGCTGTGATTCTGCCCGGCGACTGTAATGCCGAAGCTCTGCAGGCAGCGGGCTTGCGCGACTCCAAGCAACTGGAGCCGGAGGACCGCGAGCGGCTGGCTGTCATGGTGCGGGGCTGCGCACTTGCCGTTGCGATCCGGGAAGTGGACGCGGCGACGATCGACCGAATCAACATCTATCAGGCGACCAAGCTGGCTATGCGCCACGCTGTGGAGGAGCTCACGCCGGAGCCGGATCACCTGCTGATCGACGCCCTGCGGCTGCCGCTGGCTTGCGCGCAAACAAGCATTATCTACGGCGATTCGCGCTCTCTGTCGATTGCTGCCGCATCCGTCGTCGCGAAGGTGTACCGAGACGCGCGCATGTGTGAGCTAGCCCGCGAGTTTCCGCTCTACGGCCTGCATGAGCACAAGGGCTACTCGACGCCCGAGCACCAGCGCGCGCTGCTACGGTATGGACCTTCGGCGCTGCACCGGCGCAGCTTCCGCCCGGTGTGGGAGGCGGGCCTGCCATGGGACACCTGCTTGTATGATGCGTAGCGGCATCCCTCCTGCGCTGATCCAGCCCGGGCGCTACCCTAACTGAGAGGAGCTGCTTTGCCGCTACGCCTGATGTGCCTGACTGCTCACCCTGACGACGAGGCCGGCGGCTTTGGAGGCGCGCTGCTCCTTGCCGCCCGGAACGGCGTCGAAACTGCCGTACTCTGCTTGACTGAGGGCGCCGCCGGATCCTACCGGGACCCTGGCCAGAGCGATGAAGGGCTGGCGGCGCTGCGCAGAAGCGAGTTTGCAGAGGCCTGTGCGGCGCTCCATGTCACGCATGCGAAGCTGCTTGACTACCCGGACGGGGGGCTCTGGCAGGAGCCGTTTCTGCCGCTCGTTGAAAGACTCACCCTGGAACTGCGCCAATTCCGGCCGCACATCGTCCTTACCTTCGGCGCTGAAGGCGGCGTCAACCTGCACCGGGACCATACGACCGTATCGCTGGCGGCTACCGCGGCGTTCCACTGGGCCGCGCGCTCCGGCATCTTTCCCGATCAGCTCACCCACCATGCTCCCTGGGCCCCGCAGAAGCTGTACTACGCAGCGACCCCGTTCCTCTCCATCGCAGACGAGGAAGCCTTGCAAACGGGCACCCGCACGCCCTCGTCCCTACGCCTCGAGCTTGGACCGCTTCAGGAGCTCAAGTTCGCTGCGTTTGCCAAACACGCATCGCAACGCGGCGTTCTGGAACGCGTGCAGGCACAGTTCGGGGAGTTTCTCGCTGCCGAGAGTTACCTGCTCGTTGCGGCACGCCGGCCGCTGGAGACCGAGCAAGCAATGTGGGATGGGGTTGTCGAGGAAAACTGATGAACTACAGCGATGGGATGCCTAGCGCGGCACCAGAAGGCTGCTGGCAAGCGTGCCGGCTCCACTTTCCGGCTCGCTTAGACCGCCGTAACGGCGGTTGCGGCTGCCGTAGGCTTCGAGCGCCTCGAGCAGGTGCGAGCCGCGGAAATCAGGCCACAGGCGGTCGGTGACAAAGATCTCGGTGTAAGCGATCTGCCATAAAAGGTAGTTCGAGATACGCATCTCCCCGGAGGTACGTACCAGCAGGTCCGGGTCGGGCATATCGCGTGTGTACAGATGGCGCTGGATGTCCTGCTCGGTCAGGTGCTCGGGGCGGAGCAGGCCCTGATCTATCTCACGGGCAAGGCCACGCACTGCGTCAACCAGCTCGGAGCGTGCACCATAGTTGAGCGCAAGCGTAAGCGTAGTGCCGGTGTTACGGCAGGTCTCCTCGGAAGCCCACTCCATGCGCTCGCGCACCTCGGGCGGCAGCTCATGCACGCGGCCTATGTACTGGATACGAACATTGTTGTCGTTCATTCGCTGCACGTTGTTGCTCAGGTAGCTCGAGAGCAGGCGCATGAGGAAGGAAACCTCAATGCGCGGGCGGCGAAGATTGTTCTCCAGCGAGAACGCATACAGGGTCAACCAGGGCAGATTGATCCGCGAGGCTGTCTCGACAACGTACTGCACCGACTCGGCACCCTGCTTGTGCCCGACGAAGCGCTTCATGGCGCGCTTTCCGGCCCAGCGTCCGTTGCCGTCCATGATGATGGCGACGTGCTCAGGCAACCGGGAAGGGTCAAGACGACGGTAGATGGCCGCCTCTTCCGCGGAAAGTTCGTGAACGCGGCTCGGCTGCTCGAGTGGCAAGGGTCGACCTCAGTTCAGACCGTAGCATAGCGCGACGCGCGCCGCAAAGCAGTGCGGCAGCAGCCCGTTACGCCCGTGCGAGGTGCTGTCGACCGGAGGTCGCCTCCCGTGCCATGTCGCGTGCATGGCTTAGCAGAACCTGCTGCTGGAACGCGTTAAGCCGGCCTGTGAAGGGCAGTATCTCGCTCAAAAAGGCGTCATCGAGCACCTGCGAGAGAGCCTGCTCGCGACGCGAACGGGCGTCCTGCAGCAACTCGGAGACAGGTGCTTCGAGCGCGTCGGCAAGGCGCTGCAGTGAGGAGAGCGTCGGCATCGCCTTCCCGTTCTCAATTTTGGAGATGTAGGTACGCGGCACCAGCATGCGGCCGGCAAGCTGCCGCTGGCTCAGGTTCCGGGCCCTCCGCAGGGAACGCAACGCTCGAGCGACGTTCAGCTCCTGCGGAGTACTTGCCTGAGCGCTTTGCAGATGGATCTGTGGCAGCGCCGCTTCTTCCAGCTCCAGAGGCTTCTGGCAGCGCCGGCAGTTCCCGTGCGAGGTACGGAACTGTACAAGCTGACAGCGCTCGCAACGCAAAACCTCACGCGACTCAACGGTTGCTAGGGTGGTTGCCATAAATTGTCCACGGAGCGCCAGAGCGGACGGCCCGTACGGAGCAAAGCACGAAGGCTTTAGTCCGTCTACATAAACCACTCCACCTTGCGCCCGGGTATCTTGCTTGTCAAGTGGGAACCGGGGCACTCACACGTGACTTTAGGCATAAAAGCCTGTTAAACCCGGACAAATTAGGTTAAGGCCGCAGTAAGCGTGATCTGGCGGAGTGAGAGCCGCGCGTATGCTGATGCCATGAGCCCTGCGGCAGCCCAGCGCAAACGCCCTCGCGCCCGCGGCAAACGAGCAGGCAAGAAGCGCACGCGTCCCGCCTGGCTTGTGTGGCTGCCACTGCTTTTGGCTCTTGTCGCGACGCCGTTTGCGGTACGCGCAGCCAGTGTCCTAGCGCTGTCAGGTCCAGGTGCGCTGCGGCTGCTGTTCCCTGCGGTTGCACTTGTGCAGGCACACGCACCGGCTCCGCTCGTTCCGGAGCAGCGGGAGACGCTGGCAGCATGGGCGATGTGGGCGCAATTCCCCGTGTATGGTCTGCTCGCGTCCGTTGTGACGTGGCGGCGAAGCTTGCTAGCCGGTCTGCTCGCAGCCCTTGCCACCCATGTCGCAGCCCTTGCGGCGCTGGCGGTCACTGGCCGAAGCTGAACTCTTCCATCTGTGCAGGCCCTGCTTCGATCGAAAGTCTCACTCCCGCTCTAGCCGGCGTGGGGGTTTGCCGCGCGTAGCTCATCGACGATGACGCGGGCGGCCTCGCTCGCCTCCTCGTATCGGTCCGGAGGAAAGGAGATTGCGCCGACGCGCGCGTGGCCTCCACCGCCGTACCGCTCACAAATCGCGGCGAGGTTGACCAGTTGTTCCGGCCGCGCTTTCGTCCAGGGATTGGTACCGACCGCGACCTTGGTGCGGAAGCTGGAACGCGAAAGACCAACTGAATAGGTGGCGCCAGGGTGCAGATAGTAGGGAATGAATTTGTTGTAGCCTTCGAGCTCGCGATCCGCGATGTCGAAGAAGATAGTGCCGCGCTGCTCCGTTGCGCGCTGGCCGATGATCTCGAGCGCAACATGGTGCTTTTCAAGCAGAGGCGGCAGCAGTTCCGCAACAAACGGCTGCTCCAGAATGGTCGCAAGCGGCATCGCTGTAAGCAGTGGAATCAGGCGAGGGACAAAATCGGGAGCAGTGGAGGACTCGATGATGAGTGTCAGCCGCATGGCGGCTTCGCGCATCTCGACCGCCGCCGTGGCACTCTCGTACAGGGCGCCATCGACGATGTCGGCCCAGTGCACGAGCGAGGCCACGCCCGAGCGATCAAAGCCAAAGCGTGCAGCCGTGGTGTCCGCGATAAAGGAAGTGCACGAAGTGTAGTTGGGATTGTAGAAACGCCGGTCGCGGTAGTTGCTCGTCGGGTCCGCAAGCCCCTGCTCGTACGCCGCGTGATCTTCAGGGGAGAGAAATGCGCTGAGGTGGTGATCAAACCACCAGGTCACCCGTGGAGAAGGCGAATACTTAAAATCGACAATCACGTTCTCGTCGCCGATGAAAGCCGTATCGTCGAACAACGAACCGGCGCGGTGCACGAGGCCGTGGTACTCGTACGTGGCGCGCGGATCAATGCACTCGCGGTGAAAACGCGTGAACAGCGAAGCGGAGCAGGCTCCGTCGAAGCAGTGGTCGTGGTAGAAGACGCGAACTGTCAACGCGAGCCGTTCCTTTCCCCGGGCAGCCACTTGCGGTTGGAGGCGGCTGCAGGTACGAATCTACTAGGATGGCGAGGCCGGTCTACGATGTCAAGCAGTGGAGCTGCCGCCGAAGTTACGCGTGGATCTGAGAGACAAATCGGAAGTGCCACCTCGTGACGAAATGGAGCAGGCCGACAAGCCACAGCGCCCGCCGGCGAACCGCATCTTCCTTGGGCCGCAAGGGCTGCGCGCAGGCTGGGCATCCCTGCTGTTTGCCACGCTGCTCGTGCTGCTGACGCTCTTCCTCAATCTGCTCGCCAAACTCTTTGTGCACTCCCCACGGCCCACGCAGGGCAACCCCGTTCCGCCGCCGACCTTGATCCTCAGCGAGCTCGTCACCGTCGGCGCCGTGCTGCTGGTCACTTTTGCCATGTCGCTGCTGGAGCAGCGCCGGTTCGGCAGCTTCGGGCTTGGCGACCGCTTCTTTCTGCCGCGCTTCGGCGCAGGCCTTGCTTCAGGCTTCGCAGCGATCTCTGCGCTGGTCGGCGCACTGTGGGCGGCTCACCTACTCGTGCTGCACGGCCCTGCCCTGCCTGTTCAGGCGATTGCAGGCTACGGGCTACTGTGGGCGTTCGGTTTCCTGCTGGTAGCGCTCGCCGAGGAGCTGCTGCTGCGCGGCTACCTGCTTTTCACGCTGGCCCGCGGCATGGGTTGGCCGGGAAGCGCGCTACTGCTCTCGGCTGCCTTTGGCGCGATCCATGGCACGAACAAAGGCGAGACACCCGTCGGTCTTTTCTCAGCAGCTGCCGTGGGGCTGCTCTTCTGTCTCAGCATCTGGTACACACGTTCGCTCTGGTGGGCGATCGGCTTCCATGCGGCATGGGACTGGGGCGAGAGCTTCTTCTGGAGCACCTCCGACAGCGGCGTGGTGGTGCAGGGTCACCTGCTCGATGAACATCCGCGGGGCGCTCCACTGCTCAGCGGCGGCGCGACCGGCCCGGAAGGCAGCCTACTCGTGCTTCCATTGCTGCTCCTTTGCGCAGCATTCGTATATCTGTGGTGGGGCCCGCTCCGTACCCGGCGCCAGGCGGCGTCTCAGCTGCACGGGTGACCGGCAAAGCCAGCATGGGCTTCAATGAAGGTGCCACATGCGAATGAGAGAATCACGGTGTCGCGAGCGCTGAGCTGTCTGCTCGCACAGCAGGAAGCCTATGCCCAGAGCTCTAGAAGCACGATCGCGCACACCCCTTCTTCGCCGGGTTACGATCGGCCTCGCGTCGCTTGCGCTGCTCGTTGCGCTCCTCATCGCAGGTGTTCTGGGCGCGCTGCACCACCAGATGCGGGCTTCGCTTGCACCGCTGGACGGCTCTCTGCGCCTGCCCGGGCTGAGCGCACCGGTAACGGTGCGCCGCGACGCGCACGGAGTGCCGCACATGGAAGCCGCCACGGTGAATGACGCGCTGGCGGCGCAGGGCTGGGTCACGGCCAGCGACCGCTTATGGCAGATGGATATGGCGAGAAGACTCCCGGCCGGCGAAGCCGCGGAGGTTCTGGGCTCGGCGCTGGTGGCGCACGACCGGCAGGAGCGCGTGCTCGGCATGCGCGACGTCGCGGAACGCATGGTGCGCATGATGCCGCCCGGTGAGCTCGCGCAGCTGGAGGCGTACGCGCATGGCGTGAACGCCTACATCGCCGAGGCAAACACGCGCGGCACGCTGCCGGCGGAGTTCTCGCTGCTCATGTACAAGCCCGCGCCGTGGCGCCCATACGACTCGGTGCTGATAGCGCTGAGCATGTCAGAGATGCTGGACGAGCGCTGGCAGGCCAAGCTGAAACGCGAGCAGGTGACCGCGCGGCTTGCGGCACATGGCGAGTCAGAGCTTGCGGCGGATCTTTATCCGACAGGTTCCTGGCGAGACCACCCCCCGGTACCCGTCGGGCCCGCGATCAGTGACCCGCAGGACGTGCCGCAGATCCCGCTCGATCCCTCACAGGTACGGCTGGCTACGCCGCTCCTGCCGGTGCGCGAGCTGCTTGCTGCTGCGGCGCTTGGCGAAAGCGGCGCTTTCACGGACGCAAAGCCCGGCTCGAATGAGTGGGCCGTCAGCGGTGCGCATACAGCCAGTGGCAAGCCGCTGCTCGCGAATGACATGCACCTGGACCACGGCATCCCCGACGTCTGGTATGAGTCCGAGCTGCACGCCGGCAGCTTCCACGTCGCGGGCGTAACCATCCCCGGCCTGCCGCTGATCGCAGCCGGGCACAACGACCACATCGCCTGGGGCTTTACCGCGCTCGGCGGCGACACGCAGGACCTGTACGTGGAGCAGCTGAACGCGCAGGGCGAGTACAAGGCGGTCGCTGCCGACGGTAGCGGCAAGACACACTGGCAGCCTCTCCTTCACGAGCACGAGCGCATCCACGTGCGGGGCGGTAGCGACGTGGAACTGGACGTCGAGCGGACTGCGCATGGGCCGTTGCTGAACCAGATTTTCACTCAGGCCGGGGCACCCGCGGGCGCAGGTCTCGGTGCCGGCGAACGGCGTCCACTCGCTCTGCACTGGTCCATATACGACGATAAAGCGCAGGGGCTGCCGCTCTTTGGGCTCGACACGGCAAGCGACTGGGAAAGCTTCCGGGCCGCACTTGCGACCTGGTGGGGACCGACGCTCAATGTCGCTTATGCCGACGATGCAGGCCACATCGGCTACCAGGCAGTCGGTCTTATTCCTGTGCGTGCGGGGGGTCTGCAGGGCATGCCTATCACGCCGGGCCTGAGGGAGCCCGCGCCTGCCCCAGCTACCACTGCTCCTGTTGCTGATGCCGCGCGGCAGCCCGGCAGCGTCCCGGCATTGCCCGCGGTGCCTGCTGCACCTGTATCGACTGCGCCGGTCGGAGAGTGGACCGGCTACATACCATTTGAATCGCTGCCTTCCGTGCTCGACCCGGAGGGCGGCATCGTAGCCACAGCCAATGCACGTATCACGCCCGACGGATACCCCTACCAGATCACTCTGGAGTGGGCCTCGCCCTACCGCAACGAGCGCATCTGGCACTGGCTCAGTGGCAAGAAAGGCTTGCACACCAGCGACATGATCACTCTTCAGACCGATATCTACTCCGAGGTCGATCAGGAGATCGCGCAGCGGTTCGCGTATGCGGTCGACCATGCCGCACATCCCAGCTCTCGGGCGCGGGAAGCGGCTGACTTGCTGCGCTCCTGGGACGGCGTGCTCGCGGTGGACTCGCCCGCCGCGGCTATCGTGACCTCGACCGAGCAGCTGTTCTGGCCGACGGTGCTGGGCGCGAAGATCGGGGACGGCTGGCGGCTGTATGACTGGTCGGAGAGCACCTACGCACGCGAGCAGCTCATTGCGCATGAGCCTGCGGCGTGGCTTCCCGGTACGTACCGCAACTGGAACGACTTTCTGGCTGCGCTGGTGGACTCGGCAGTCAGCAAAAGCGCCGGCGCGCCTGGTAATCTGCGCAGCTGGCGCTACGGCGCCGCGCACACGATCGCGATTGAGCACCCGTTGTGGAAGGCGCTGCCCGGCTTTCACTCCGGCGTCGGCCCGCTGCCGCAGTCGGGCGATGCCTCGACCGTCAAACAGGTATCGGGTTCACTCGGGCCCTCGCAGCGATTTACCGCCGACCTCAGTGACCTGGACCGCTCGACCGAGAACATCGTCATGGGCCAGTCTGAGGATCCGGCGAGCCAGTACTTCCGCGACCAGTGGCCCTACTGGTATGGCGACACCACCTTTTCACTTCCCTTCAAGGAGGCCGCGGTCGTGCGAGCGGCACAGCATACCCTGCACCTCGTGCCGTGACGGCGTTTAACCCACCGAGCAGCCGGAGAATCCGGCTGCTCCGCTCCGCCCGGTTCACGGCCTTTGCAGTCACTGTCGGGTTGGCAGCCGCGCTGCCCTTGTTTTTGCGCGGACCCTCCTGCGGGCACGACTTCGACTTCCACCTGCAAAGCTGGCTCGGAGTGCACAGCGCATGGCAGTCAGGCTTGCTCGACCCGCACTGGGTCGCAGCGGCGAACTACGGCGCCGGTGAGCCGCGTCTTGTCTTCTATCCCCCGCTCACCTGGTTGGTAGGCGCGCTGCTTGGGTTCCTGCTGCCATGGACATGGGTGCCTGCCGCGTTTACGGCTGTATGCTTTGCCGGAGCAGCCGCAGCGATGCACCGGCTCGCAAGCAGCTTCTGCGCGCCCACACCGGCGCTGGTGGCCTCTGTGCTGTACGCGCTGGGGCCGTATCTGCTGTTTACCGGCTATGAGCGCACCGCATACGGTGAGTTCGCAGCTGCTACATGGATGCCGCTGCTCTTGCTGGCGCTGCTGCGCCCGCCTCTTTCGTTGCTGCGGGTCGCCCTGTTGGTCGCCACGCTCTGGTACACCAACGCGCCGGCCGCGGTCATGGGCTGCTACCTGGTGCTCCTCGCACTTGTGTGGCATGTGGGCACAGCGTTGCTTAATCTACGCGCGCTGCAACGACTGCACCCTCGGCAGACTTACTTGTCTATGGGTATCTTTCGCGCGCTTGCGTTCTCTTCCCTGCAAGGCGGCGCTGCCCTGCTGCTCGGCGGCGCGCTCGCGGCCGACTACCTCATCCCTGCTACCTACGAGCAGCGCTTCGTCTCGATCGATCGCGCAGTTTCGCCGGGGCTGCGCATCCAGGACAGCTTTCTTTTCGGGCATACCGGCGAGTCATTCCACGATCAGGTTCTCGCGACCGCTTCCTGGATCGTGATCTGGGTCGCAGCGCTCGCTGCATGGCCTGCCATGCTGGCGGCCAGCCGGTGGTTCCTGCGCACACGAGCGGTTGGGCGCACCAACCTGCAGCCGATTTCCACGAATGATCCAGAGCGTGCCCTCGCTCTTCTTGCTTTTGTGTTCGCAGTCTGCCTGCTCCTTCAGCTGCCTCCGGCTCTCATCCTCTGGCATGCCCTTCCGGAGCTCAGCTTTCTGCAGTTTCCCTGGCGGCTGCTGCTGCCGGCCAGTGCTGCGGCCGCTCTGCTGGTCGCGTCGGCCTTTCCCTTGCTGCGGCATCGCGGACGCCTGGCAGTGCTTGGACTCACCGCTGTGTATGCGATCGGCGCTGTCGCATGGGCGTCGCAGACTCGCTACCAACCCTGCGATGAAGAGGACCGTGTCTCCGCACAGCTGGAGCTGCTTAGAGCAGGCACCGGCTTCGAGGGTACGGACGAGTATGCGGCGGCCCGCTCCGACAACGGCGAGATCCAGCAAGGACTGCCGCGAGTACGCCTGTTAGCAGCGCCCGACGCCGACGAAGGCGATGATTCCGGCCCGAGCGACGCCGCAGCCAATCCGCAGTGGAAAGCCCCGGCGCACGGCATCGCCGGCGGCCAGGTGGAGATCATCCGGTGGAGGCCGGAAGCAGTTGCAATCCGGGTATATGCGCCGCATGCGGACTATGCGGTGCTACGGCTGGAGCAGTTTCCGGCCTGGCGTGTATCGCTGAATGGCTTCCCCTGCGGCACTGCCTGTGTAGCGCGCGAGGACGGCCTCGTCACCGTGCATCTGCCGCCGGGAAGGTGGAGCGAGATCGACGCCCGCTATACGACCACGGAAGACGTCTGGGCCGGCAGACTGACGTCCTGCGCCGCTCTCACGCTGCTTTCTGTCCTTGCTCTTCGCCGGCGCAGCTAAGCTCCCCGTGCTGTGACTGTCTGCGGCTCCGCTATGATGGGACGGAAATGAGTTTCGATGTGCAGGACCTGCTACGTTCCGGCGCAGCAGCAACCGATGCGGCGCTCGAGCGGCTGCTGCCTCCAGCCAGCGCGACTCCAACGTCTATCCACTCGGCCATTCGTCACAGCACCTTCGCAGGCGGCAAGCGGTTGCGTCCCATTCTCGCCATTGAGGCGGCTCGGGCGGTCGCCGGTGTCCCTGCGCCGGAGATCCCGGCGGGGGTCGACGAGCTCGGCGCTGCGCTGGAAATGATCCACACCTACTCGCTCGTTCACGACGATCTGCCGGCTCTCGATAACGACGACCTGCGCCGCGGCAAGCCGACCTGCCACGTCATTTATGGTGAGGCAATCGCAATCCTTGCCGGAGACGCGCTGCAGACGCACGCCTACCGGGTGCTCGCCAGCCTCGACTGTCCGGTCGAGGCGCGAATCGCGATTGTTCGGCTGGTTTCGGAGGCCACCGGTACCGAGGACGGCATGATCGGCGGCCAGGTACTCGACCTGGAAGGCGAAAACAGCGCGCCTACGCAGCTCTTGGTCGAAGCGATTCACCGGGCAAAAACGGGCGCGCTTATCCGAGTCAGCGTGGTATCGGGCGGCATCTTTGCAGGTGCCAGTGTTGCGCAAACGGAGGCGCTTACCGAGTTCGGGCGCAAGGCGGGGCTTGCTTTCCAGATCGTCGACGATGTGCTCGACATGACGCAGAGCTCAGCGCAACTGGGAAAGACAGCCGGCAAGGATGCAGCAAGCGAGAAGGCGACCTGGCCGGCTGTGCACGGGCTGGACCAGTCGCGACGCGATGCAGCACGGCTTATCGACGAAGCATTCGCGGCGCTGGCTTGCTTCGGCAGCCACGCAGATGGCTTGAAGGCGCTGGCAACGTACCTGGTCCAACGCGAGCACTAGATTTCGAAGGGAACAACAATGGCTTTCACTGAGGACGATGTACTGACGGCTTTGCGCGACGTCAACGATCCGGAACTACCGGTCAATATTGTCGACCTTGGACTGATCTACAAAGTAGATGTATCGCCAGACCTGGATGCGCCCGGCATCCTGCCGCGGCAACGGGTTGCTATCGAGATCACGATGACCACTCAAGGCTGCCCGGCGCACGCGATGATCCTGGAGCAGGTGCGCAACCGACTGGCCGGCATTCAAGAGATCAGCGAAACGAAGGTCGACCTTGTATGGGAGCCGGCCTGGACTCCGGACCGGATCAGCCCGGCTGCACAGAAGAAGCTCGGCATCGCGTCGTTCTGAGGCCCGGCGGCGGGGTACTGCCGCCCAGAGGAAACCAACCCGACTGGCCACATAGACGGCGACGTGTCATTCACGGCGAAAGGGCAGAGCCCTAGTCTCAGGCCTGCCGTGAGATCGTTTCGCGCACTCGAATGGCCTGCTCGGCAACCTTCTCGATAAAGGCTTCTGCTCGCACCAGGAAGTCTTGACCGGTGCGGATATGCTCCGGCAGACGACTCCACAGCTCCTGCGCGGCCTGAGGACGCTCAAACAGGGTCATCGTGGCACCAGCTGCAGCAACCGCCAGCGCCCGGCGCGGACGTCCCAGTACCAGTAGAACAGCAGCGGCCACCATCGTTGCCGCTGCCGCGTTATGGGACCAGTGCACATCCTGGCCGCTCTGCAGGATCTCTCCGGCTTTGCTGGAAGTCGACTTCGTCAGATCCATTCCCTGCTCCTTCCAGCAGATTCGCGGCTGCTGCGCCCGGTCGAGAAAGTCAATCTCCTGCTGCCGGTAAGAACGAAAGCAGGGTAGCGGCCTTGGTCAAAGGGACTAACAAGCTCTTGAACTGCTTGCCCACACTTTGGTGTGGGATGCGCTCAAGCCTCAAAACGCGCCCTCCTCTTACTCGAGATCGAACTCACGCAGCGGACGCTCATTCGCCGGCGATTCCTTTGCCTTGCGGATCGCCTCGGCAAATCGCTTTGCCATTACCTCTTCCTTGTTCTTCTCCGCGTCGATCGCTTGACGGAAGAGCGACTCCTTGCGTTCGTCGCCCTCCCGCATGGCCCGGGCGGCGGTCTCAAAGTCCTCAAAAGTGCGCTTGCGGGGCGCGGCCGTGTGCGAGATAACAGCTCGGGTAGCTCCATCGATACGCAATAAGCCGCCGCACTCCGGGCAGGCTACCTCGAAGACGGTGTCGGTCCCGGAACCCTGGTCAGGTTTGCGCTTCGCCATGGGTGTGTCTCCTTTACTGCGGCGCCAGCGCGCTGGTGCTCGATCAGCGAACAATAGCATGGGACGGACGGCAAGGCAGCGGCAGCAGCGCGAATGGGTTAGAGCTGGATGAGCTTGTGCCCGGGGCACGGATCGCCCGCGGCCTCAACCAGTGCTGTCGGCAGGGTCGCGCCGTAGCGAGCCAGCGCTGCCGCAGCGCCAATGCTTCTCTCCTGCAGGTGACCGCCGGGATAAACAGCAGCGTACAGGGATGCGATACGTTTGCGGATGGAGCTGTCCCGCTCCAGCTCACGCCGGGCGGCAAGCCGGCGCAGCCGGTTCATCTGGTAGCGCATCTTGTTGGCCGCAGTCTCGGCCGAGCGGCCAAGGTTCGCGTCCAGTGAGTGCATCCAGGTTGTCAGGGCGTCCAGCTCCGCAGTCATCGCGTTGCCTGCCGCCTGCAGTCTCTGCTTGCCCTCCCGCGGCAGGTTGCGTGCGCCCACACGCTGGGTGAGCTCTTCCTGCGGCATGCGAAAGACCTCCGGAAGATCGATGCCATCGCTTTCCATCATCGCCGCTTCACGCGCATCGAGCAGCGTCGCGCTGAGGCGCGGGAGCACAGGCGTTTCGCGGCCGAGAATGGTGCGATGGAGCACGGCCGTCTGCGCGAAATAGGAGATCTCGGCCGGGCCACCGATGTAGGTCGATGTTGGAAGAATCGCGTCCTGAAAGACAGGCCGGAGCAGCGCATTGGGACTTAGCCGTTCGGGTTCTTCCTCAAGGATGCTGAGCAGCGCTTCGGTTGAGTAGCTTGCATGGCCGGCGGTCCAGCTGCCGTCTGTTTTTCTCTTCAGAGGCAAGCGCGTATGTGGGCTATTCTCTGCCGCACCGGCCAGCAGGAAAAGGAGACTTCCGCCTGGCTTCACCAGCACTTGCTGTTGATACCCGTGAGACTCGAGCGCCGCGCCACGCTCCAGCAGCAATCGCTCCAGCTCGTCGGCCCTGGTGATGGCCTGGCGAAGAACCCTTTCGCCGAGCGCGTGAGCGGCACGTCCAGCAGCGTCGAAAATTATTAGGCCATGATCGCGAAAAGTGGCGGCCAGCCATTGTGCAAAGGCGCCTGCAAAGGTCGCCTCGGGCCGGTAACATCGGCGCAGCAGCTGCCACTCGCCTCCATCGCCCAGCAGTTCCCGGGCTTCAGCAATCGCGTCCTCTACTCCGCGCTCCAGGCGCAATGCGCCGACCGGCGACCCGGAGCCGCGTCCCGAGTGGTGCTTGAGGCGGACCGTCTCCATCGTCGGCCCTGCGCCGCGGGCTGCCGGAAAGGCGACATGATCGACTTCGGCAAAGTCATGATCCTCGGTAGCCAGCCAGAAGATCGGGACATGCGGCACACCGGTCGCTTCACTCGCGTCGCGCGCCAACCGCACGGCCGTTGCTGCCTTATGCAGGGTGTAAAGCGGACCGCCAAACAGCCCAACCTGCTGCCCGGTAACGACGGCTCGCGCCCCTGCTCGCAGCTTCGCGATGTTGGTGAGGGCTGGTGCACCGGCATGCCAGGCGTGGTTCTGTGCCTGGAGCAGGTCCGCGAGCGAGGCATGGGCGGTCTTGGCCTCCGTGGATGGCGAGACCGAGCGCATCCAGCCGTTGCCGGCTGCCGGTGCCGCGAAAAACTCGCGCGCTTCGCCGGCGATGTAATCCTGAAAGAGTTGGGAAAGCCCGGGCAGCACCGTGAGGGGGTAACACGAACCAGCCACTGGTCTTCCTCCATCTCTGCAAGTTTCTCACGGACGGCCAGCCATGCACCTCAGCGGGACGGGGCTGCAACTGCGCCGTTCCCGAAGCGCATGACCATATGCTGGTCACTGCGCGCGAGTCTTGACAGAGAATGGATGCGGAGGAAGTTCCCCCGATGGCGAAAGAGAAAGAAAAGAAGGTTTCGAGAAAAAAACATTCCACGCCGCTCTTGCCCCAACTGCGCGCGGAAGGCGCAGCGGAGATCCTCAAATCGGAGCTGGCCTACGAGGGGCCGCTCTTCAAAGTCTTTAAAGACGAGGTACGCGAGCCAAACGGCCACACTACCCACCGCGACGTGATCCGCCACAATGGCTCGGTGGTGATCCTGGCCGTCGACGATGGCACGATGGCCGGCAGCAAGGCCCGGAAGAATGATCCGCTTGTCATTATGGAGCGGCAGTACCGCCATGCTGCGGGCCAGTACCTGTGGGAGCTGCCCGCGGGGAAGATCGAGCCAAATGAAGACCGGCTGGCAGGCGCCAAGCGAGAGCTGGAAGAGGAAACCGGCTACAGCGCCGAAAGATGGACCGAGCTGGTGCGGTATTTCGCCAGCCCGGGCTTTCTGGGCGAGTGGATGCAGGTTTACCTCGCCGAAGAACTGACCGAAGGGCCAGCACGCCCGGAGGCGGACGAGACGCTCGAAATCTATCCGTTGCTGCTCTCGCAGGTGGAGGAGCTTATCGCCAAAGGCGAGATCCTGGACGGCAAAACGTTGATCGGCATCGCAATGTACCGGCAGCTGCGTACGACGCGCAAGCAGACTGTCAAGAAGGATTCGACCAAGAAAAAAGCGCGGTAGCGCGAAAAATCCCGCGCGAAAGAAATGCTCCGCGAGGGTGAAGCGAAATCCATCGAGCCCCGTCCAAGTGGCAGCGCTGCAGCAGCGTCAGCCCGGTCGAAACCAACCGCAGGGGTGATTCGTCTGTTTCTGCAGAGGCAGGCTGGGCTAAGCTCCGCAATCCGCGCACACAGGAAGGCACCGCCGGTGGGACAATTCAAAGGCAAAGTCAAGTGGTTCAATAATGCAAAAGGTTTTGGTTTCATCGGCCGGGAGGATGGACCAGACGTCTTCGTTCATTACTCTGCAATCCAGATTGAAGGCTATAAAAGCCTGAAGGAAGGCGATGAGGTCGAGTTCGACGTCATCCAAGGCCAGAAAGGCCCACAGGCAGACCAGGTAATCCGGCAGCGCGAGATCGCCTGATACAACGCTTTTGGTTATCAAGCGCCCTGCACTTAGATCTATGTCCAGTGCGGGGCGTTTTGCGTTCGCGGCTCCAGCAGGACGCCCTGCTTCTGTTTAGATAGAGGGGCATGGAGAACCGCTTAATCGCTGCGATGCTCGACGAAACTGCGGACCTGCTGGAGATCTCGGCAGGCGATCCGTTTCGCATCCGCTCCTACCGGCGCGCAGCTGAGGCTGTTGAGGCCAGTACTGTGCAGCTGAGTACGTTGACCGACGAGCCGAAGAAGCTGCTCGCGATCCCTGGGATCGGCAAGGGCATGGCCGCCAACATCCTGGAGATCGAAAAAGCTGGAACCTTCCCACTGCGCGAAGAGCTGATGCTGCGCTACAAGCCTTCCATGCTGGAGCTGCTGAAACTTCCCGGCATGGGGCCGAAGTCAGTAGCTCTGTTTTGGGACGCACTGCAGGTCAGTTCCATGGAAGAGCTCGAAGCTTCTCTTGAGGACGGCCGCGCGCTGACACTGCCGCGCTTCGGGCAGAAGGGCGTCGACAAGCTTCGCGCGGGCATTGCCGATTACAAACGCAACAGCGGTCGTTTCACGATCAACGTCGCCGAGCAAGCGGCAGAGAAGCTGCGCGAGTATCTCAGCGCCTTTCCCGGGCTGGACCGGATTGTTCCAGCAGGTTCTCTGCGGCGCGGCCGCGAAACTGTCGGCGATCTCGACATTCTGGTCACAGGGCCGGCCTGCGCGGAGGATCGGGTTGCAGAAGCGGTCGAGTACACAGCGGCTTACCCGCTCGCCGGGACCATCCTTGCCAAGGGCGCTAACAAGGTTTCATTTCGCATGCGCTCCGGGCTGCAGGTCGATGTACGGCTGCTGCCGGAGGGCTCCTTCGGCGCCGCGCTGCAGTACTTCACCGGGTCGAAGACGCACAATGTATCGATCCGGCAACGTGCGTTGCGTCGCGGCTACACGCTGAGCGAGTACGCACTGGCGCGGGTCGAGGACGGCTCCTTTGTCGCAGGGGCAAGCGAGGAAGAGATATACGCCGCGCTCGGGCTTGCCTCCATTCCGCCTGAGCTGCGCGAAAACAACGGCGAGATCGAGCTGGCCGAGGCCGGTACGCTGCCGAAGCTGATCGAGCAGGCCGACATTCGCGGCGACCTGCACATGCACACAATCGCTTCTGACGGGAAGAACACGATTCGCGAGATGGCCGAAACAGCCATAGCGCTCGGCTACGAGTACATCGCGATCACTGATCACTCCAAGCAGCTGGCGATGATCAACGGGCTCGATGATGCGCGCGCGCTGGAGCACATCGCGGCTACACGAGAGATAGACCGGGAGCTGGAAGGCCGTATCCGCGTGCTGGCGGGCATCGAGGTGGACATCCTGGCCGATGGCACGCTCGACCTGTCGGATGAGGTGCTCGCCGGGATGGACCTGGTGATCGCGAGCACGCACTCGAACTTCGCACAGAGCGAGACCGAGCTGACCGAGCGGCTGTTGCGAGCCGTCGAGAACCCGTATGTGCACGTGATGGGTCACCTGACTGCGCGCCAGCTGCTCAGGCGCGAGCCGATGCGGTTCGACGTGACAGCGGTGCTGCGCCGGGCAGCAGAGCTCGGCTGCGCGGTAGAGCACAATGCCTCTGCGGAGCGGCTTGATCTCTCCGATAACCACCTGCGCCTGGCGCACGAGCTTGGCTGCCCCATCATGATCAACACAGATGCCCACGCGAGCTCAGTGCTCGGCAAGCTGCAGTACGGCGTGCGCCAGTTGCGCCGGGCCGGTCTCACGGCGACAGATGTGCTCAATACACGGCCTTACACGGAGTTCATTGCCGGGCTTCGTCCACGCCGGCCGGGACAGGCTACGCATGCCTGACACAGCACCGGCGCGCCGGATGCCGCTTGAAACGGATGTGTACAACCAGGGCGCCGCACGACGCACGATCGCGCTCATTGCCGCAACCTGCTTCATGTTCGCCTCGGTGACGGCATTCTTCTTCTTTACAACACGGCAGCGTTCGTCCGAGGGGGCGATCGAGTCCGTAGAGGTTGTTCCCCTGCACACAGAGCTGCGGCAGGGTGGCACCATGGCCGAAGGCTATGGCGGCGGCGTTCTCAAGTCCGATGAGTTATACGTGTGGGTCTCCGTTCGCATGAAGAACCTCACCAAAGACAAGCCCTTATTTGAGACGCACCAGCGAGCCCGACTCGTCATGCTGGACGGCACCGAGCAGTTTACCGAGTCGGAAAGCCCGATCGAGGTAGCCAAGGTGCGCTCACTGCGGCAGCTGCCGCCCGTGCGAGGCGCCCTGCTGCCGCGTGACCTAACGCTGGCGCCGGGCGCTTCGGCGGAAGGGCTCGCCCTGTTTGCTTACCCGGTCACCAAACACGACTGGGAGGTCCGCCGGATGTTCTCCGTCAACATCTCCTTCCAGTACCAGCACGACCTGGCGCTCAAGGAGCCTCGGCCTGATCGCTGACGCACCCGGCCAGTAGCGGCTGCATAGAATGAAACAGTGGATCGGGCTGAGCAGGTAGCGATCGTAGGCGCGGGTGTCGTGGGGCTGGTCTGCGCGCTGGAGCTCGCGGCCCTGGGCTTTCGCGTGACCGTGCTGGAGAGTGGCCGTGCGATGGAGCAGGCATCCTGGGCGGCCGCGGGCATGCTCGCCGTAGATGATCCGGAAAATCCAGCCGCCCTGCTTCCGCTCTCGCGCTTGAGCTCGGCGCTCTATCCGGCATTCCTTGCGCGCGTCGGGCAGCTAAGTGGATACCCGGTCCCTCTACGCACACATCAGACGCTCCAGGCAGTCGCTGCGGTTCCATCTTCTTCCAGCGCCGGGCTTCCGGCTCTCCGTACCGACCGGTATAGCTGGAAAGTGCTGGAAGAAGCGAGCCTTGACCCGCGTGACCTTTGCGCGGCGCTCCCGCGCGCCGTTCGGGCTGCGGGGGTCAGTCTCCGTGAACGTTCCCAGGTTGACAGCATCTCGTTCACTCCGGATGGCATGACGCTTCACCTCTTCGATGGCGGATCCATCCCGGCCGACCTCTGCGTGATAGCGAGCGGCGCCTGGTCCGCTCAGCTGCGTTTGCCAGGACTGCCTGTGCTGCCCGTCGCACCGAGAAAAGGCCAGATGATTGAAGTCACACTCGACGGCCCGCTGCTGCCAATGGTAGTGCGAACCCCGGAGCTTTACCTGGTTCCGCGTGGGGATGGGCGGGTTGTTATCGGCGCAACTGTCGAGCACGCTGGCTTTGATCGAGCCATCGACGAAGAAGCAGGAGACCGCCTCTGGAAGGCTGCCGCAGCACTCTGGCCGCCAATCCTTAAGGGTCACATCAGCGCACGTTGGACTGGGCTTCGACCAGGCTTCGCACCCGGTATCGCTGATGCTCTCCCGGTGATTGGCCCGCTAACGCAACAGCTTGACAGCTCGCCGGATATCGCGTCCGCGAGGCCGCCGGGCAGACGTATCTGGCTGGCAACCGCGCACTTTCGCAATGGCATCCTGCTGGCGCCGGGTACAGCTCGGGTAGTTGGCGAGTTGCTGACCGGAAACTCGCCTTCCGTGTCACTGGACGCCTTTAGCCCAGAGAGGTTGCTCCGGCAAGCGTGACGGGCGATTGAACGTCACGGAGCCAGACGGGTAGCGCCAGATCACGCCACGAGCACAGAAGCAGCCTAGGCTCACAGGGGCGCGGCGTCGTGACAAGCGTTCAGCGCGTACGCTATAACCATTGTCTGCAACATCCACCAGAAACAGCGGCAACGGACGCCCTCGGCGGCGTGATCGATCAAATCCACTTCATCCATGGACCCACTGGTCAATCGATCGACCGGTCCACTGGCTCGGCACGGGAGAGATATGGCAACCGCAGTAGCAGGCAAAGGGCTGGAGGGCGTCGTCGCCGCCAACTCAGGGGTGTGCTGGATCGACGGTGAGACGGGCGTGCTCGCTTACCGAGGCATCGACATTCACGAGCTCGCCGAGCGCTCGAGCTTTGAAGAGACAGCTTATCTGCTCTGGAACGGCAAGCTGCCGACCACTGCTGAGTTGGCAGAGTTCCGCGACAGCCTCGCTGCGGCGCGTGAGCTGCCCGCGGCGGTCCTCGAGATGATGAAGACTTTCCCGCGGACGGCAACGCCGATGGAGGTCCTGCGGACCGCCGTCTCAGCGCTCAGCTTTTACGACACCGATGAAAAAGCAGTTGACCACGCGAGCAATCTCCGCAAAGCTTTCGCGCTGACCTCGCAGGTGCCCATGATCGTCGCCGCCTGGGATCGTATCCGCAATGACAAAGAGCCTGTCCCGGCAGATAAAACACTCTCGCACGCAGGCAATTTCGTGTGGATGTTGCGTGGCGAGAAGCCTTCAGAGACCGCGACCAGGACCTTCGACGTCGCATTGATCCTGCACGCCGATCACGAGCTGAATGCCTCAACCTTTGCTGCGCGCGTCATCGCCGCAACTCTCGCCGACATGCACTCAGCCGTCACGGGTGCGATCGGCGCCTTAAAGGGACCATTGCACGGCGGCGCGAACGAGGCTGTCATGCGGATGCTCTTTGCCATCGACAAAGCCGGGGACGACCCGGTCGAACACGTGAAGGCGATGCTGGCAGACAAGCAGAAAGTTTCGGGCTTCGGCCATCGCGTGTACCACACCGAGGATCCGCGCGCGACGCATCTGCGACGCATGTCAGAAGAGCTGGGCAAGGCGGACGGCAACCCGAAGTGGTTCGACATGTCACGAGCCATCGAGGTGTATATCAAGGCTGAGAAGAAGCTGAACGCAAACGTCGACTTCTACTCCGCGTCCACCTACACGACGCTTGGCATCCCGATCGACCTGTTCACACCCATCTTCGCCATCAGCCGCGTCGCCGGCTGGGCCGCGCACGTCATCGAGCAACTGGATGACAACCGTCTGATTCGCCCACGCGCGGAGTACACCGGCTCGGCCTACCCGACGTCTTACGTGCCGCTTGAGAAGCGGTAAACGGCTGCAGAGATAGCAGCTGTTTACACGGCATGTCACGTTGAAGGGCAGGGGCGGATGCTTCTCCGCCCCTGCCTTTCAAGCTACCCGCTACGAAGTGGCCGCCACCGCGTCATCGGTCCCGGCTCTAGCGCCGGCTGGCCGGCGGAATGATGCGGTTCATGCGCAGGTATTCCACCATCTGGCCATAGTGGTCGTTCATATGCGCGACTACGCCAGCCGCTGCTCCCGCACGCGTTGAGCCTTTTCCGTCCATATCGGCAAAGGCATTTGCAGGTGTGATCGTGGCGATCCCAGCGTGCGCGTAGGCGAACGAGTCCTTAAGCGCCTGCAGGATCTGGTCGCGGTCGGTCAGCTTGTCGATCTCGGCGCGGGTTTTCGCGTTTGGCAGGTCGAAGCCGTGGAAGAACGCATAGTTCGCTTCCGTCACGTGCTTGATCTCCGCCGCAAAGGTACGTACGCCTTCGTAGGTGCCCATGCTGCTGGCGGGCGCGAAGTTGAACTTCTCGGCCGGCATCGCTTCAGCTGCGCCTACAAACTCGCTCTCCGCGCCGGAAAGCATCTTGTTGAAGACCTGTGAGGGCGCCACCATGCTGCCGGAGGCCTTGGTGCCGCCGGGCATGCTCATGGACCCCATGCCCTGGGCGAGGGTACAGGCCGGAAGCGTCAGAGCAGCGGCAAACGCGAGAGTTGAGAGAGTAAGAGGAAAGCGCATACGTTGTGGATCTCCTTATTTCGTATATCTGGGTGCGAGTTGCTGCGCGGCTGCCGAGGAAGCGAACTTCCGCGGTGTGTTGATAGAGCAATGCGGCGAAACAATGCGCTGCCAGCGTAGCAGAAGCCCGCGGGTAAGCGGCGTAAACTAGAAATGAGTAATGCAGCGCATCTACATGGACGGGAACGCTACGACACCTCTGCTACCCGAGGTCTTTGAGGCAATGCGCCCGTACCTGGTGGGCGGCTTTGGCAATGCGTCTTCCATTCACTACTTCGGACAGCAAGCGCGAATGGCAGTCGAAGAAGCGCGCGAGGAGATGGCTGCGGCTCTCGGCGCACGTCCTTCCGAAATCGTCTTCACGAGTGGCGCGACGGAGAGCGACAATCTGGCACTCTTCGGACTGCTCGGCAAGGCGCTCGACGCGGGTGAGCCCGCCCACCTGATTACCTCCGCGATCGAGCACCATGCGGTGTTGCATGCGGCCGAAGCCCTCAAGCGGCGTGGAGCCAGGGTGACCTGGCTGCCCGTTTCGAGCGAAGGGGTTGTCAGTCCAGAGGACGTGAACCGGGCGCTACGATCCGTGCATGCTGATCGCCCTGAAGCGACACTGGTGAGCGTCATGCTGGCCAATAACGAGACCGGCGCCCTGCAGCCGCTGGATGAGATCGCTCGCATTGCAGTGGAAGCGGATGTCTGGCTGCACACCGATGCGGTACAGGCCATCGGCAAGGTTCCGGTCAACGTAAAGGCGATCGGAACTCGCGCAGGTGCCGGGGCGCTCGCTGGATCGGCAGCAGGAAGCGCTGCACCGGCGTCTCCGGGGATCGATCTGCTGAGCCTTTCCGGGCACAAGCTGCACGGGCCACAGGGTGTGGGCGCGCTGTGGGTCCGCCGGGGCACCCCGCTGCAGCCTTTGTTCTATGGCGGCGCACACGAGCGCCAGCGCCGCGCGGGCACTGAGAACCTTGCCGGGCTGGTCGGGCTGGGCGCGGCGATCCGGCTGGGGCAAGCAGCGCTCGCCGATGGCACCATGGCGCGCATCGCTGCATTGCGCGATCGGTTGGAACGAGGCATCCTGGAGCGCGTGGATGAGTGCGGCGTGAACGGGCCAACCGCGCCCGGCAGCCGCCTGCCAAACACGACCAATATCTGGTTCGACCATCTGGAGGGCGAGGCGCTGGTGATCGCACTCGACCTGAAGGGTCTTGCGGTCTCCGGCGGGTCGGCCTGTGCTTCCGGTGCAACCGAGCCCTCGCACGTGCTTACCGCGATGGGCGTCGGGGAACACCGCGCACGCGCCAGTCTGCGTTTTTCACTCACCCGCTTAACCACCGACGAGGAAGTAGACCATGTGCTCGAGCTGGTGCCGGCAGCCGTAGCCAGGCTGCGCGAGCTGAGCCCGGTGTACCGCCGCGAGTTGCGCGATGCTGCACCACGCAACCGGCTAAATACGGCAGAGCCGGTGCTGCAGGCCTAAGCCACCGCCCTATTGTCGCTTCCGGAAGAGCTGTGTTGTGATTTGCCGCACCGCCGCTGAAGGCAGGCAGGCGAAAACGAGGCCAGCCAGGAAGATCAGCCCGCCCAGAATGCTCAGCACGATCTCAACGGTCCTCATAGAACCATCGTCTCATGGCGCTTTCACCGCGCATGCCACGGAACGACCATCAAACCGCAACGGGCATCCGGCCTGAAGCGCCCAAGCAGGCGATACTGGAGTAGCCATGCACCCCGAACACAACAACACGGTCGCGGTTGCCATGTCCGGGGGGGTCGACTCCTCGACCGTGGCAGCCATGCTCAAGGCTGAAGGCTATGACCTAATCGGCCTGACGCTGCAGCTTTGGAACCAGCGCCGGCTGGCCGGGAAAGAAGGGATGCCCGAGCAGGTGCAGGGCCGCTGCTGCTCGATTGAAGATGTGTATGACGCGCGCCGCGTCGCCGAGACGCTCGGGCTGCCGTACTACGTCGTCAACGAGCAGGCACGCTTCGAGCGCGACGTCGTCCAGCCGTTTGTCGAGGAGTACCTCGCGGGACGTACGCCGATCCCTTGCTCGCTCTGCAACAATCACCTCAAATTCGATCAGCTACTCCTGACCGCACGTCAGATCGGCGCAGACCGGATCGCCACTGGCCACTACGCGCGCAACCGCTGGGATGAAGGTCGAGGCCGGTGGGTGCTAAGCCGGCCGGCGGATCGGTCCAAGGACCAGACCTATTTCCTCTTCGGACTGACCCAGGAGCAGCTCAGCCGGACACTCTTCCCGCTCGGCGGTTATACCAAGCCGCAGGTGCGTGCCCTTGCTGCAGAGCATGGCCTCGCGCTCGCGCAGAAAGCGGACTCGCAGGAGATCTGCTTCATCCCGGGCGGTGACTACAAGCGTTTCATCGACGCCTACCTGGAGGAGCAGGAGCGGGAGCTGCCCGAGACAGCTGGCTCCTTGGTCACGGCAGGCGGCAAGGAACTTGGTGCGCACGCCGGTATTCACCACTTCACGGTAGGCCAGCGCAAAGGGCTGGGACTTTCAGCACCCAATCCCCTGTATGTTCTAGGCATCGACGCTTCTTCCCACCAGGTCACTATTGGCAGCGAAGCGGAGCTCTTCCGGGATTGCTTCCGAACGAAGGAGCTTAACTGGATCAGCCAGCCTCCGCCAGCCGGTGAGTTGCGGGTCGAGGCCAAGATACGTCATCGCCATGAGCCTGCGGCCGCAACAATCAGCCTCGTTGAGGAGGACGAGGTACAGGTGCGCTTCGACGAACCGCAGCGTGCCGTGACACCCGGCCAGTCGGCTGTCTTCTATTGTGGGGACGAAGTCGTTGGCGGAGGATGGATCGTCTGACTCTGTGCGGTACCATTGGCTGCGAAATCCTCCTCCACGGTCTCTGCCCGCCCCGCCGGGTATGCGCTGCCCCGATAAGTTGTGCTTCCCGGCGCTGCCTCCCGGGACTTTCTGCTCAGCAATGACTCCAGCCCTACCTGGATGCTGTGAAAAACACTGCTGACCTTGCGGGCTGGCTTCGCAACACCCTGCTGCACGGTTGACCCAGCATGCGAGATGCTGCCGAGCACTGCCGAGACCATATCATCAACTTTCGCAGCCTGTGCCTTGGTCTTGTCCACCACGTCGTCAACGGTCGAGTTGACGTGCTTTGTCTGATCGCGCACCGTTTCAGTAATCTCGACAATGTGACCGGAGACCGTCTTTACCTTCGGTGATACATCCTGGATAATGCTTTGCACGTTGCCGACGATCGGCATCGCCTTACCCTTCACCTCGTCCACTGTCTTCATCAGCTTCTTGAGCGCAGTGGAGACAACAACGTAGAGACCGACAAATACTGCGGCCTGGATAACAATGCTCAGAACAACAGCAATAGTGAAGATCAAGCCCAGGGTGTTCGAAGGATAGGTGACTTGCATGCTCGATCTCTCGTGAGTTGCGGGTGCCGTGGGTGGATGTGAAGTAGGGTAACTATCAAGGGGAATCTGGGCCCTCGCCGCCCGGTCGAGGGCCCGCTGTAGATCTAGCTATGCTGATCGCTACCGGGAATCAGCTCTTCCTTCGCGCTGCCGGCCGGAACTGAAGTCTCGACGTATGCCTGCCTGCCGGCTCCATAGGAGGCCTTCAGCTTTTCTTTCTGCTCGGCGACGCTGTGAAGGCCCTGGTTATAGGCTTCGTTAATCTTCTGCCGGCCCGTCTCTACAGCTTCCTTGCCTTTGGATACGTACTCATTGACCTGATCCTTACCGGTCGAGACGTATTCGTTGAGCTGGCCCTTGCCGCGAGCCGCGAAATCAGTAAGCTGCCCCCGGTACTCATTCAGCTGCCCCCTGCCGCGTTCGACATAATCGCCGGCTACGCGAGTCGCTTCCAAGCCGCGCTGCTTGACGTACTCAGTCGACCCGAGCGCTCCGGCCACGAGGCTATCCCGAGTCTCCTGCCCGGGACGCGGTGCATACAGGACGCCTAAGAGCGAGCCCAGGCCGAGACCTGCGAGAAACCAGCTGAATGCGCTGCCGCCATTCGAATCGTTGGACATTGTGATCTCTCCTTCTTGGTGCGGCTTTCGCTCCGCCGCGGTGTGAAGTGATTGTCCACGTGGTAGATGCACGGGCTGCCTCCCGTGCTGTACAGGCCGGTCGCGCATGCAGACAGACGCTGCCCCAAAGGCAAACGGCTCCGCCGAGGCGGAGCCGCTTGTCTTTATGCTGTGCTCTCTATTCGACGTTGACGCTCACGTTGGTGCTCGTCGTGACCGTTCCGCTGGTGCCCGTCACGATCGCTGTGTAGGTGCCGGTCGGCGTGCCGGAGCTGGCGGAGTTGGAAGATCCGCCACAACCGATGATGCCAAGTGCGCCGAAGGCAAGCAGGGCAACCAGCATGGAGCGCCAGGAACGCCGCCGTGCCGGCATACCCCAGAGGAGCAGCGAGCAGAGTGCAATACCGCCGCCGGCAGCAAGCAGCCGCCGCGCTGGCGTTCCACCCGGCTCACCAGTGCCGGGCTTCACGAGTGAAGAAAGCGCAGTGGTATTGATAGTTAGCGTTGTGGTTGCAGCCGTGTTCGCGGCCAAGTTGATGGTCGGAGCGATGCTGCAGGTCGGGGCTGCGCCGGTTCCGCTGAACTGCACGGCACAACTCAGGTTCACTGTTCCGGTAAAGCCATTCGTTGGAGTGATCGTAATTGTGCCGGTCTGTGCCGTTCCCAGGTTGGCGACGGTGAGTCCGCCGGTAGGCCCAGTGAGCGCGAAACCGGCGCTTGTGCTGGTACCGCCCGTGACTGTGACGGACGTGGTGGCGCTTGCCGCGGGGTTGTAGTTTCCGTCACCGCTGTAGCTCGCTGTTAGCGTGTTACTGCCGCCGGCCAGTGTTGCTCCGGGTACGGTGAAAGTTGAGATAAGAGCGACCGTGCCCGTCGAGGTGGCCGCCGCAACCGGGGTTGCCGTGAAGGTCTGGCCGTTCCCTGACAGGGTGATGGCGCCGGTGGGCGCATTCCCAAGGCTATCCGTAGTCAATTGAACGACAACAGTGACCGAGGCAGATGCAGTGATACTGCTCGAGCTGGCCTGCACGGCCAGCGCCGTCGATGCTTTGACGATATTGATCGGGGTGGCAGCCGTCGGACCACTCGGGCTGTAGCTGTTGTCGCCGCCGTAGGATGCGGTGAAGCTATAGGAGCCCGGCGCGAGCGCATTCAGATCGAACTCACCGATGCCGGTGCTGTTCAGCGTCTGTGTGCCATATGTGACGCCGTTGTTCAGGAGGGCGACCGTACCGGTCGCGGCGCCATGTGAACCGGCAGTCGCCTCATTGGTGTTTGAGGGAATTACTTCGGCTGCCGTTGCAAAGCCGTAAGGAACCGAAGCGAGGCTGATCTGGCTGTTACTCGAGGGGTCAACCGCAGCAACCTGGAGGAACGGATTGCTGGGCTCGGGCGTGACAGTGACCGCGATGGAGTTGGAGGTGCTGGGTCCATGGCTTACATCACCCGGGAAGTAGGCCTGAATGTTATACGGCGTGGGACCGCTGCCAGGTAGGTTGTTCGCGCTGATCGAGCCGGTCCCATTCGTTAGCCCGATGTACTCCTGCACGGCTGCTCCGCCCTGTCCGCTCAGCCCGGTGACTGAAACGATGCCGGTAACGGTGTTCGGCGAAACGGTACTGGTGAGCGTGACGGCGGTCCCATGCTCAATGCTGATCGGCGAGGTGCCGCCGTTTACCTGGAACGATGTGCTGGTCGGCGTAAAGTTGGCAGACGGCCATGCATTCACCAGCTGCGTGACATCGACACTGCCCAGTCCGGTCGCGAGATCGTAGTTCGTGGTTGCGTTGTACCCGGTCAGGAAGTCATTGGAGGTTTCGCAGTTCAATGAACCCGACGCGCAAGGCACCGAGTTGTTGCCCAGCGTGACATCGTGGAAGATGCCGCTGTAGTTGCTGTTGGCCAGGTTGTAGATGACATTGTTCGCGGTACCCAGCCGGGTGCTGGTGCCGAGCGACTCGATCACCAGGCTCAGCATGCCGGCAAAGGCGGGGGTTGAGGCGGAGGTTCCACCGAGTGGTACCAGATAGAAGGAGCCATCGGCGGCCGGTTCGCAGTCGGTATAGGTCGCCGTTCCGGCACCAGTTGCTACATTGAACGAGCCTGCCGAGGCTCCATCTGTCACGCTGTCAGAGCATAATCCCCAGGCCACCGGATGCTGGTCGCCGGTAGCGGCGAACAGCGAGACATCCGGGAGGTACCGAACCCCGGCCGGTGCCGCGCCGTTCACATTCACATTGGACTGGAAGGGCGGAGTCGGGTATCCGGGAGAGATGCAGTAGCCATTCTGATCCGTCACATTGCAGACACCGGAGCTGCTGGCACCACCGCCGCCCGCCGCCAGGATGATGCCAACATCTGTATAGCCCGCAGCAGTGTCCGTCGTGTAGTCGCCGACTGGATTATTGCTGATGGAGTCGTTCCAGGGATTCTCCGGAATAGGTCCGATCACGGAGCCATAAAGCGCGTTGTTGGTCGGGCTTACGTACTGAGTAAAGCCGCTCAGCAATGCATCGAAGTCGGTGCCGCCAACAGCTATATCGTAGGGAGTCGATGCGATGCCGCTGACGGTCAGTCCGTCCGAGGCCGGAGTGTTTGCCGCATCGCCATCATCGCAGGAGGCCGAACCTGTGTCTCCGGCAGCAACGGTCACCGTGATGCCCTGCGCCGCAGCCTCTTCCCATAGCTCGCTGAAGAGCAGATTTCCGCTTTGACCCAAAAACGCTTCGCAGTTGCTGTAGCTCAGGCTGAGCACCGCGACGGTGTTGTCTTCGATGGCCCGAATAGCCGCATTCTGCAGGCCGTCCTGGAAGAGGGTGGACGCAGACGTGTACAGGTAAATGTTTGCCTTGGGCGCCAGGGCAGCCGAAAACTCAGTATCGACCAGCGCTTCGGTGCCGTCACCCTCTGTCAGGACGCCCGGGTCGGTACCATCGACAACGATGGTCGGCGCCACCGGCGAGCTCTCCCCCAGAAACAGGCGGCGGTAGTTGGCGTAGTCCGTCGTATTCAGGTTGGAGTAGTTAGCGATACCTATGTTGACGCCGGAGCCGTCCCGGGTGGGGCTGGATGTATTGAAGTTGCGATTGAACGAGTTTGGCGAGTCGTAGGCGGTTGCGACATCGGAAGGTGTCAGGTACAGAAAGGTTCCGCCCTCGATGTTGCCGGTCAGCGCCGGCTTGGCACCCCCCACAGCCTGCGCAATCGGCTTCAAGCTGCCGCTTTGTTCCTGGACCTGCACCCGGGCCCGCACCTCATGCTCGCCTTTGGCGCGGAAGTCATTGAGCGGCGAGATGCCCGCGATCACCGGGGCCAAGGCGGACGGGATTTGCGGGTCGCTGGTGTTGCTGTAGTGCTGTACACCATTCACCACATAGGAGTGAATGCTGGTGTGGAAGGCCTGCGCGATCTGGCCGGTCGTGCCGGAGAACGAGATCAGGTTGCGACTGGCTGGCACTGCCTCAACCGTCAGGCCCTGGCTCTGCAGCCAGGTCTCTACAGTCTCCAGATCCTGGTTCGAGATGCCGAACGAGGCGCCATAGCTGGCCGGGGTAAGCCACTTGTGATAGCTGCCGGAGTGCGGGTCCTGCAGGCTGCCCAGATACTCGCGCAGAGCCACAGCCTGGGCCGGGCTGCGCTTGAACAGCAGCTGCACGCGTCCGGAGGCCATTGAGGAAGATGCCGCGCCCTGGTCGTACTGAGCCTTCGCCAGAGGGTGCGTATTGCCCTTCAGAGTGACCAGTGTGTCATTCGTGACCGGTTGAGTGATCTGGACCGTAGGCGTCGCAAGCAGCGCTGTATCGCTTTGCGCCAGAACGGACTGGGTCTGCAAGGCGGGAACAGCAAACAGCGCGGCGGCCAAAGCTGCGCGGGAGAGAGGTGAGGACGGGAGCTTCAGTCGCATGCGTGATCCAGTGGTCCTGTTGTACTTGGCGGATGGTGTGAGCGTAGACGAGCTTGGAAGCTCGCAGGATGCGTTGCCGCAGGAAATTATGTACCAGTGGTGCACTTCTATTGCCGGTACGAAACTGTTGCCGGTACGACACGCCGTCAAGCCGTGGGCGTACTTTCCTGACAGCGCCGTCTTTGACAGCAGCGGAAGAGGAAAGTTGCGGCGCGGCCAAGTTTTTTTCTGCGATTCGTTCCGGTTCCACGCCGCGTGGCTGTACCAGGGCGTTCTCGCGCGATAGTCGTTTGGTTTGACACCGGTGGACACGCGCTTTAGCTTTCGAGAGAAGGCGCAAGTCCATGACAGCGCCCGCTTCGCTACTCGCCACTTATCAGAACTCCTCCCGGATCACTGCTCGGGATTGTTTTTCGGGATTGAGGGTCCATGCCGCGCTCCACGCCCCTGCTTCTTTCCGCCCTCGCGTTGCTCTTTACCAGCGTAGCCGCTGCCCAGGCCCTGCCAGCGGCCACTAGCCAGCTGGACCCGGATACAGCGCGTGCCCTCAAGAACTTCCAGGCCCACACCATGGTCAAGGTGCTGCCGAACGGCCTCACTTTGGTTTTGTCCGAGCGCAGGGATGTGCCGGTCTTCTCCTACACCACGATTGTTGACGCGGGCGATGCGAACGATCCGGGCCAGGAATCTGGCTTGGCTCACATGTTTGAGCACCTGGCATTCAAAGGTACTGAGGATATCGGCACCAAGGATTACCCAGCCGAGAAGATCGCGTTGGCCAAGCTCGAATCCGCCTATGCTGCCTACGACGCGGAGCAGCTGAAGCGGGTCGGCCAGGACCCGGCAAAGCTGAAGCAGCTTCAAGCCGCCTATGAGGCCGCCGAGCAGGCCGCCAACCAGTACGTCATCCCGAATGAGTTCACCGAGATAGCCGAGGCGAACGGCGCGACCGGGCTCAACGCGGAAACCTCGCTCGACGACACACGCTACTTCTGGTCGATGCCCGAGAACCGCTTCGAGCTATGGGCCTACCTGGAAAGCGACCGGATCGCACACCCTGTTCCCCGGCAGTTCTATCGCGAGCGCTCGGTTGTTGAAGAGGAGCGACGCATGCGAGTGGACGCGAGCCCCATCGGCCGCATGGTCGAGCAGTTCCTGGCCGCAGCCTATGTCGCGCACCCTTATCATCGGCCGAATGTCGGCTTTAAAAGCGAGCTCGACCATATCACTGCAACTGAGGCACTGCGCCTCCATGAGCAGTACTATGTGCCCTCGAACATCGTGATTGCGGTGGTCGGTGACTTCTCTGATGCAGAGGCAATGCCGGTGCTGGAAAAGTACTTCGGTGCTATCCCGGATGGCGGACCCAAGCCGCAGGGCGTCATCACCGTCGAACCGCCGCAAACCGCCGAGCGGTCCGTCCTGCTCGAGGACACCTCCCAGCCGATCTATCTCGAGGGCTACCACAAGCCCGACTACCGCGATCCGGATGACGCGGTGTACGACGCGATCCAGGACATCTTCTCCAACGGTCGTACCTCGCGGCTGTACCGCAGCCTTGTTCGCGACCAGCGGATCGCCGCGGAGGCACAGGGTTTCACGGGCTTTCCGGGTGAAAAGTACCCGGGTCTGTTCGGCTTTCTGGCTGTTCCGGCGCCCGGGCACACTAACGCCGAGCTCCGCACCGCGATCCACAAGGAGATCGACAAGCTGCGTACAGCTGATGTTTCTGACGCCGAGCTCCTCATGTTCAAGACCCGCGCCCGGGCCGACCTGCTGCGCGGCCTCGACGAGAACCAGGGTCTGGCGGAGGAGCTGGCCGAGTACCAGCTGCGCTACGGCGACTGGCAGGAACTCTTTCTGCAGCTAAACCGGGTGGACCGGGTGACCAAGGCAGATATACGAAGGGTGGCAAACAAGGTGTTTACCACGGCGAACAGGACGTATGCCGAGATCGGCAGCCAGGCGGGCGGCCAAAGTGGCGCCCCGCCGGGACCAGGCGCGCAGGCCGCCCAGGGCGGTGCCCGTTGAAGCGCGGCTCTGCCGTCTGCCGCTCTGCCGTGCGGCGCTTTAGGCTTTCCGGCGTGCTCCTGCTGGCTGGCGCTGTGTATGCGCAGGACAGCGCCGCGCCCGGGCACCCGGTGATCCCCCCGGATGCCAGCCAGGCAGCCCAGCCAGGCGCCTGGGAAAAGCTCAACGTGCCCGCCCTGCCGCCTTTCGAGCCAGTACAGCCGCGTCGAGTCGAGCTTCCGAATGGCGCCCTCCTGCTGCTTCAGGAAGACCACGACCTGCCATTCATTAATGGCTTCATCGAGATGCATGGGGGAAGCCGCGACCTCCCGGCCTCAAAGGCAGGCCTCGCCGAGCTTTACGGAGAGGTCTGGCGAACCAGCGGCACGGCGAAGATCAACGGGGACGCGCTTGACGACCTGCTGGAGGCCAAAGCAGCGAAGATTGAGACTGATGCCGACGTGGACTCGAGTTCCCTTTCCTGGTCATCGCTGAAGGGCGACAGCGACCAGGTGCTCGAGCTGGCAGTCGACCTGTTGCTGCACCCGAAGTTCGATCCTGGGAAGCTCCAGCTCGCGCAGCAAGAGGATATTGCCGGCATCGTGCGGCGCAATGAAGATCCGGAGGGAATTGCGGCTCGAGAGGCAGCGAAGCTTGTTTACGGCGTGCAGAGCCCTTATGCTGCGACGCCCGAAATCTCGGGCGTGCTTGGCATTACGGTCGCTGACTTCGAAGCTTTTCACACGAAAACAGTGATGCCGAACAACATGATTATCGGTATCGAGGGCGACTTCGACGCAGCTGCGATGGAAGCAAAGGTCCGTACGCTGATCGGCTCCCTGCCGCGCGGAACGGCGCCGTCCACCCCGAAGGAGACCTATCCGGGTCCGAAGCCCGGGCTGTACCTGGTCGACAAGAAGGATCTCGACCAGAGCAATGTCTGGATTGTGGGCCTCGGTATCCGTCGGGACGACCCGGACTTCTACACACTTTCTGTGCTGAACGAGATCTTCGGCGGCGGCTTCGGCTCGCGGCTCTTCCAGGACGTGCGGACCAGGCTTGGACTGGCCTACAGCGTCGGCGGCGGTTTCGGTTCGGCCTTCGATCACCCGGCAATGTTTCGCGTGACCGCCTCAACGAAGAGCGCGAGCACCACGGCCGCGGCCGCGGAGATGCTGAAAGACACAGGGGCGCTGAAAACGAGCCCTTTTACCGCGGATGAACTGAAGCTGGCCAAGGACCAGGTGCTGAACGGTTTTATCTTCAACTATGACACACGGGAGAAGGTGCTGAGTGCGACCGCACGGCTCGCTTTTTATGGCTACCCGGCCGACTACCTGCAGCGCTACCGCGCAGGCGTCGAAAAGGTAACGCTGGCCGATCTCGAGCGCGTCGCGAAAGCCAGGGTTGACACAAGCAAGCTGGCAGTGCTGGTCGTGGGCAATCAGGCTGACTTCCAACAGCCGCTCTCCACGCTCAATCTCGGCCCGGCTCAGCCGCTCGACATCACGATTCCCATCCCTCCCGAGCTGCGGCAGCAGCTTGGCGGCGCACCGGCGGAGTAGCCGCGGCGGAGTCGTTCGCGCCCAAAGAAAGGTTTCACCCATGGCACTCGCAATCGCAGTCCTGGCCGCCGGGAAAGGCACGCGCCTCAAATCGAAGCGGCCAAAGGTGTTGCACACCATCGGCGGCAAGGCGCTGCTGCAGCATGTTGTGGATGCTGCACTACAGCTGGTTCCCGCCAGGGACATCTTCGTGATCGTCGGGCACCAGGCCGGCGCCGTCCGCGATGCTGTCGCTCACACCGGGGTCGGCTTCATTGATCAGGGTGAGCAAAAAGGTACCGGCCACGCCATCCAGCAGGCGATGCCGGCACTCAGCCAGTACACCCAGGTGATCGTGCTCTCGGGTGACGTACCACTGCTCGAAAGCAGCACCCTGACCGAGCTGCGGGACACGCACATCGGCCAGAGTGCCGCCATGACGATTCTTTCGGCCGAGGTAGATGAGCCATTCGGCTACGGCCGGATCGTGCGCGAGCATGGGGGCAAGCTGACGGGACGCGCACCCGAAAGAAGCGCAGCCCGGGTGATCTCGATCGTTGAGCAGAAGGCGCTGACGCCGGCGGAGTCCGGGATCCATGAGATCAACTCCGGCATCTATGCCTTCGCTGTGCCAGCGCTGGCCGCACATATCAACCGGCTCGAGCCGGGGAACGCCCACCAGGAGCTTTATCTGACCGATATGGCTGCGCTGCTGACCGCAGCGCACGAGAAGGTGCTGGCCCTGCCTGCGCCGTCTGCGGTCGAGGTTCTCGGCGCCAACACTATCGCGGAGATGATGACGCTCGACACGGCTCTGCGGCGCAAGACGGCAGAGCGCCACATGGCGTCCGGCGTGACCATCTTCGCCCCGCAAACGGTCATTATCGATGCCGCCGTGCAGATCGGCCCGGACACGGTGATCGAGCCCTTTGTTCAGCTGCTGGGCACAACGCGGATCGGTCGCGGCGCCACGGTCCGGTCCTACTCGGTGCTGGAGGACATGACGATCGGCGACGATGTGCTGATCCGGCAGGGCTGCATCCTTGAGCAGTCGGAGGTGCGGGATGGCGCACTGCTCGGGCCCTACGTGCACATCCGTCCGGAAAGCCTGGTGGAGGAAGCTGCCCACGTCGGCAACTTCGTCGAGCTGAAGAAGACGCACATGGCACGAGGCGCAAAGGCAAACCATCTGGCTTACCTGGGCGACACCGACATCGGCGAGGGCGCAAACATCGGGGCGGGCACCATTGTCTGCAACTATGATGGCCGCGAGAAGCACAAGACCCAAATTGGTGAAGCGGCCTTTATCGGCAGCAATGCCGTACTGGTCGCGCCGGTTGAGGTTGGAGTAGGCGCCTATGTGGCAGCAGCTTCCTGCATCACGGAAAACGTGCCGGCAGATGCTTTGGCGCTTGGCCGAGCGCGGCAGGTGAACAAAGAAGGCTGGGCGTCGAAACGGCGGATGCGCAGCCGGAGCAACAAAGACGGGACTGGCGGCTCCTAACGCCTTGATGCGACCACTCGGCAGCGCAGAGTCATGCGAATGCGCTGAGAGGTTCCCTGGAAGATAAGCTAGGTGCGGCCTGCGTAATCGGGCAGGCTCTGGTCTTCCAGATGGGTCGACTCCCGCGCGACTTCCTCGGCGTGCAGGGCGTGCAGGGCGTTGCGCATCCGGATGCGCGCAGAAATAAGCGTCCTTTGGATCTCCAGCTCTTCGCTTCCGAGCAGTTCGGCAATCTTCCCGGCCGGGTATCCCTCCACGTCGCGCAATAGGAAGATGAGCCGTTCCCTCGGCGGCAGGGTCGCGACCGATTCCTCCAGGTCGGTCTTGCGGACCCGCCTTCGATCCAGCGACGCCTGACGATCGGGTTGCGCCGGCGCTGAGGGCGCAAGCGAGAAGCGTTGCTCCAGCTCATCCAGCAAAGCCTGATCGATTTGCTGGCCTTTCGGCTCAGGCGCATTCGCAAAGACCTGTATAAAAGTACGGGTCAGGATGTCCTCGGCTTCAAGCTCATTGGCGGTCATGTAATAGCACACCGAGAACACTCGGTGGCGATGCGTCTCATACACATCGCGCTGTTTCTGCTCGGCGGTGAGCTCCTGCGCCTGAGACGCAACCATGCCCTGTTTACCGCGCAATTGTCGTTCAATATCGAACAAGTGCAGCTCCTTTGTCTCGAATGGATAGACGACTGAAGCGAGCCGGAAGTGTCGCACCACTTGACCGGGAACGTCTTACCTGGATGGCTTCCTTAATCTAAAGGATTTACCAGCCAGAACGGTGTCCCAGATCGAACACAGGATTCACTCGCGGGACAATAATGCTCCGCAGTCACCACCTGAAGACTCAGGAGTGTTTTCTCAGTAACGCAGGGGAGAAACTTTCGGGCGCACTTGGCATCAGTTATGGCACTCTCTTAGGCAGAGAAGCCGCGCAAAATTCAAGTGGTCAAACGGCGGCGAAAGCGGGAAGCATGGCTGGGGAAAAGATTCTGGTCGTGGACGACGAGCAGCAAACGCGCACGCTGCTGGTCACTCTTCTGCGCCGGGAGGGCTACCTTGTCGAGAGTGCGCGGGATGGCGAGGACGCGCTGCGGACGCTTGCCGTAAAGGCCGTTGACCTGATCGTTACAGATTTGATCATGGACGGGATAGACGGCTTACGATTGCTCGAACAGGTACGAGCCCGCCAGCTGCACACCCCGGTCATCATGGTGACCGCCGTCCACGAGGTCAGCACGGCTATCTCGGCGATGCGCAGCGGCGCCTTCGACGTTATTCTGAAACCTTTTGAAAAAGAAACGCTCCTGAGCGCTATTGAACGGGGCGTTGCTTTCGGCAACACGGCGAGGCGCAACACGACCTACCGCAACAGCCTGGAACATCTGGTGGAAGCCCGCACCAGCCTGCTTCGCGAGGCGATCTTCGAGCTTGAACGCTCCTATGACACGACGCTTGAGGCACTCGGGGATGCGCTCGACCTTAAGGACTCGGAAACTGAAGGGCATTCGCGGCGGGTAACGGCTTACACCATCGCGCTCGCCCGCTCGATGGGCGTCGATCCGGCCGACATGAAAACGATCAAGCATGGCGCGTTTCTGCACGATATCGGCAAGATGGCAATCCCGGACGCGATTCTGCTCAAACCGGGAAGGCTTGACCCGGATGAGGTGAACACCATGCGGAAGCATTGCTACTCCGGGTACCAGATCGTGCGCAAGATCCCGTTCTTGAAGGAAGCGGCGGACATCGTGTACAGCCATCAGGAGTATTTCGACGGTGGCGGCTACCCGCGTCAGCTACGCGGCGAGGAGATCCCACTGGGCGCCCGCATCTTCGCCGTCGCCGACACCCTGGACGCGATCACCTCAGACCGCCCGTACCGCCGCGGGTCACCCTTCTCTGCTGCCCGAAACGAGATTGCGCGGTGCACCGGCACGCAGTTTGACCCGCGGGTCGTAGATGCCTTTCTTTCCATGCCGTCCGAGGTGTGGGAAGAGCTCCGGGATGCCATCCTTGGGCACAGCGGTTTCGCCCTCGCGCGCTGATCTGCTTCGTATTTACGCCAAGCAATCATCCCTAAATCGCCGCCAGCGGCGTCAGATGAATTCACCGGGCTC
The DNA here is from genome assembly GCA_964245435.1 of uncultured Acidobacteriaceae bacterium. Taxonomy (GTDB): domain Bacteria; phylum Acidobacteriota; class Terriglobia; order Terriglobales; family Acidobacteriaceae; genus EB88. The sequence goes on along the minus strand of CAXTMF010000003.1, from coordinate 64,875 downwards.
GACGACCGACTTCGGCTCTGCCTGTGCCTGACGAATGTGCTGCAGACTCCGTCGATTCCAGACCACAACTGCAATCCCGCTGAGCAGCGCCGAGCTCGCCAGCAGCAAGGCTAAGCGCCAGCCGGGCATGCGATCCTCGTCTGCGCTCTCTTTCACTTCTGCAACATCCCGCGCGCCTTCATCGCCCGGCAGATCAGCGATGCTTTGCTCAACCTCCACAGAGACGTCCGCATCCCATGGCTGAACGGGATTTTCGTCCTTTCGGAACGCAAGAGAGTGTTTCAACCCTGCTCCTGAACTTTCTCCGGAAAAATGTAGACTACGGGTTGCAAGTATCCAGAAAACTGGTATTCTGAAAACACTTTGAGGCATTAGGGACGAAACGCTGGCTGTTGATCTGAGCGTCGACTCTCCATCCAGCATCAAGTTTAGCTCCACAAGTTGCGTCACTGGCCTCCCGGCACGAACAGATACTGTTCGTGCCGCCTTTTTTTGCGGCCGGGCCGAAGTGGCGTAAACTGTAAAGGTTCGAGAGGGGGGCGTCACGGTCTCGACGGGACTGTTTCGGACAAAGAGGCATGTCGGGGTGCAGGCACCCGCAATCGCTTGCAAAAACAGAATTGCCAACACTGAATTCGCACTCGCAGCTTAATTAACTAAGTTGCCGTCCGCCTGAGCTTCGCCTGTGGGCCCAGATCGGATGTCATACAGCAGGCTGGCTGCGCACCCTCGGTCCGTGGATGCGCGGCGAGACCATCGGACTAGCGTCTGACTCACCTTGTCCGTTCTGAGGGTCAGAAGCGAAGTCTCTGGAACGTGACTGAGCATGGAGCCTCTCTTTGTCTTACGCAGTTTCGGACGCGGGTTCGACTCCCGCCGCCTCCACCAACACCCCAGCCTCTGCCTGACGCTCTTCCCTCCCCACGGTACGGGACCACGGTAGAAGCCAGCCTTCGCCTGAGCTGTTCGAAAGAGAACGCTGCCGTCCGCGGATGGACAGCTGAGATCTCGACTGTATGGTTCCGCACGAGGGCATCGCGCGTAGGATCGCTCATTCTAAACAGCTTGAAGTAATTAGACCTAGATTCATTCACCGGTTCTCCAATTGCCTCTTCCATGAAACGGAGGCACATCATGGCACATTTTGAGCGAATCAGAGATATTGTTTCCGGTCCATTCAGCCCGGAGCTGATGCAGCAGCGTACAGCTGCCGGCTGGCAGTTGGTCTCATTGGAGTGGCGGCGCGAGTTGCCCGAAGCACTGAGCATGAGCGCTCCCGGCGAAGAGATTCCTTACGGTCTCCGGATCTCAGACGACTGCCGGCGCCTGGAGATCGATCCGGCAGAGAATGAGGCTTTGAACCTGATGATGGATCTGCTGGTCCAGGATTTCTCGTACTCTCACGTCGTGAGCGCGTTGAACGAGCAGGGTTTCCGCATGCGAGATGGAGAGCTGTGGAACCGAGTGGCCGTCTTCAACATGCATCCGCGGCTGATCGAGGTCGGCCCGCGATTCTTCAAGGAGTGGAGCGCCCGCAAGGTGGAACAGTCGTAGGGGCTTCCTTCCTGAAATGCATCTCGAGATGGCCCGATCGCCTCCGTTTCACGCGGCAAGAGGTCGGAGGAATCGGCATGTTCTACGGCGTGCATCCTAGTAGGTAAATCATGGCGACAAATGGAACGATTTCCCTCCGGCCTTTCGGCAAAACAGACGTCAGGATCTCCGCACTCGGTCTTGGCGGCCATCACCTGGGTGCCGCAGCCAGCGAAGCCGCAGCAGTTGAGATCGTCCATAAGGCGCTCGATGGCGGCATCACCTTCTATGACAATTGCTGGGAGTACAACCGCGGCAAGTCAGAGGACTGGCTCGGCAAGGGGCTGAAAGGTCAGCGCGACAAGGCTTTCATCATGACGAAGGTCTGCACGCATGGCCGTGACGCCAGCCTTGCGACGCAGATGCTGGAACAAAGCTTGCGGCGATTGCAGACCGACCACCTGGATCTCTGGCAAGTGCATGGAGTCAGCTTCCAGAACGACCCGGACTTGTTTATGCGTCCCGGTGGCGCAGCGGAGGCCCTGCTTCGCGCCAAGAAGGATGGCAAGGTCCGCTTTCTCGGTTTTACCGGTCACAAAGACCCGGAAATTCATCTCGCGATGTTGAACACCGGCTTCCCTTTTGACGCTGTTCAGATGCCGCTGAACCCGTTTGACGCGAACTTCCAGAGCTTTGAGCAGAAGGTGCTGCCCGTCCTGAACCAGCGCGGTATCGCGCCGCTCGGAATGAAGCCGATCGGTGGCCATGGCGAACCAGTGCAGAAGGGCGTCTTCACAGCCGGCGAGCTGCTCCACTACGCGATGTCGCTGCCCGTAGCAACGACGATTTCAGGCGTATCGGAGATGCCCATCCTCGAGCAGAACCTGCAGATCGCACAAAGCTTCCAGCCTCTTTCCGCCGGTGAGATGCAGGCACTCCGCGACCGAGCCAAGCCATACGCCGGCGATGGTCATTTCGAGCTCTACAAGGTGTCGATCAAGTTCGACAACCCGGAAGCACGCATCGCGCACGACTTCCCCTTTGACCTGCAGCAGGTTGAGGTCAAGCAGATGATCTACGAGACCCAGAACACCGGGCGCGCATACCCGCAGGTCACCACCTCGCCCGGCGTATAAACGCTGCTGAAATCGCTCCAATACACGCTTGAACTAGATAGAGAGAGTTATGTCGAAGAAGCCCGACGATGTCAATCCGCAGCAGCACGGCCTGAAAGACGCAAAAGCCCTCGAAGCGGAGTTATCCCGGCGCCGCTTCCTCCAGGGTGCGGCCGTGGCGGGTGTTTCTACAGTGGTGCCGGCTGCGGCTATGGTTGCCCCCGAGACAGCCGCAGCGCAGGCAACCTATCCGTATCAAACGGGCAAGGGCGCGCAGTCAAAGATGCCTAATCCAATCGTGCCGAACTTCCAGGGTCAGTACCCCGGCATGTCGGCGGCCGGTGCAGGCCCCAGTTTCCAGGTGCCAAAGCGGGCGCTGGGCAGCACAGGGCTTCAGGTCTCAATCCTCGGTATGGGTGGCTTTCACCTGGGCACAGTGGCCGGCCAGATGGAAGTTAACAACATGGTTGCCAAGGCGCTCGATCATGGCATCAACTTCTTCGACAATGCATGGGAATATCACGAGGGCATGAGCGAGGAGCGGGTCGGCACGGCGCTCAAAGGCAAGCGCGACCAGGCCATCGTGATGACCAAGGTTTGCACGCACGGCCGCAGCAAAGATGTTGCAATGAAGCAGCTGGAGGAGTCGCTCACTCGCCTGCAAACCGATCACCTGGACGTTTGGCAGGTACACGAGTGCGTCTACTACAACGACCCCGAGCGCCATTATGCTCCGGACGGTGTGCTCGAGGCGCTTACGGCAGCCAAACAGCAGGGCAAGGTGCGGTTCGTCGGCTTTACAGGGCACAAGAACCCTTCGATACACCTCGACATGATCAATCGCGGGTATAAGTTTGACACCGTGCAGATGCCGATCAATCCATTCGATCCCAGCTACCGCTCCTTCGAGCGCGAGGTGCTGCCCGTTGCCGTGCAGAAAGGGATGGCGGTGCTTTCGATGAAGAGCATGGGCGGCTCTGGCGAGCCGATCGTGCATGGCGCGCTGACACCGACTGAGGCGCTCTCGTACGCTATGAGCGTTCCGGGCGTTTCTGTCACGATCTCCGGCATGGATTCGATGGCGGTGCTTGATCAGAATCTTGAGATCCTACGGAACTTCGCGCCGCTCGGCGAGCAGCAGATGGCTACCCTGCGTGAGCACGGGCGCCAGTTCAATGACGGTCGCTTTGAACTGTTTAAGAGCACGGTGAAGTACGACGCCGCCGTTGGCAGAGAACAACACAACTTTCCGACGGCCGCTGAGCTGCCCGCCTAAGCTGTTGTCGGTTTGTGGTCTCTACGGGTGTACAGAGGTGGACGCGCCGGCAAGCTTTGAGCTGACCGGCGTACCTTTCCCTTCAACAATGGTCGTGATCTTATCGACCGGGGGCGGCGGTATCTCCTCACGCAGCCCGCTTGGCCACAGGATCTCGACGCGTCCCGGCGCGGTCGCCATTCCCAGGCCAAAGTGCAGGCGCGGGTCGCTGGTAGAGGAATAGCTGCCGCCGCTGGTGACGTCTCCGCGCTGGACGAACCCTCCGGCGGTGACGAGTACGGTTGCGCCGACCGCATCGCGCGGGCTCTTCGGACCGCCCACAAGCTTGAGCCCAAACCAGTGATTGCTGTTCGCGGTCACATTGCGCAGAAACGACGGCGTGCTGTCGAGATTGTTGATCACCGCATCCAGGTGGCCGTCGTTGAAGATGTCGCCGATTGCCATGCCGCGGCCGGCGCCCAGCTTGGCGAGGGACGTCCCCTCGGTCGGCGGTACCAGCGAAAGCTTGCCGTGGTCATTGTGGAAAAGCAGCGGGCGCTGCTGAAAGCTTGTACCCCACTCGGCGTGGTCAACCTGCGGGTAAACATGGCCGTTCGACTCGAGCAGGTCGAGCCATCCATCGTTGTCGTAGTCGAGGAAACCCGTGCCCCAGCCTAGAAATGGAACCGTCACGCCGGCAATGCCCATTGCGTAGCTGACGTCGGTAAAGTTCGCGTCGCCATCGTTACGATAGAGCGGCTTGTAATCGTCGGAAAAGGTGGTGTTGTAGATGTCGATGTCGCCGGAATGGGTGAAGTCGCCGGAAGCGATGCCCATCGACGCAGTCTCGCGGCCCTGGTCGTTGAGCGCGTAGCCCGAGGCGAAGCTCGCGTCCTCAAAGGTGCCATCACCCTTGTTCAGGTACAGGTAGTTCGGCGTGGAATCGTCTGCGACCAGCAGGTCCGGCTTGCCGTCGTTGTTCACGTCGATAAACAGCGAAGCCAGGCCGTAGTAACGGCCTTTCGCGTCGGAAACCCCGGCCTTTTCGCTCACATCCGTGAAGGTGCCATCGCCATTGTTATGGAAAAGGTGATCGGCCTCACCCGGCAGGCCATGCGGCCCACACATCACCTGCACTCCGCGGAACTCGCAGAAGGAAAGTGCGACACCGCCCGAGTTGTCGCCGGGCTGCTGGGCAAGGTTGTAATGCACATAGCCCGGAACAAAGAGGTCGAGACGGCCGTCGCCGTCGTAGTCTCCCCATGTCGCACCGGTGGACCAGTTGCCCAGCATCACGCCAGCGTGCTCAGCCACATCGGTGAAGGTGCCATTGTGATTGTTGTGATAGAGGCGGTTCTTGCCGAAGTTGGTGACGTAAATGTCCGGCCAGCCATCGTTGTCGTAGTCGGCCACAGCTGCCCCGAAGCCCCAGCGGTCATTCGCGACGCCGGCCGTCGCCGTCACGTCGGTAAAGGTCCCATCGTGATTGTTGTGGAAGAGCGCTGCATGAGGCGCCGCTGCCTTACCTGCTTCCGCGGCATAGGTGGAGCCATTGACGAGGTAGATATCCATCCACCCATCGTTGTCGTAGTCGAGCAGCGCGACGCCCGAGCCGGTGGTCTCGAGGATGTACTTCTTCTGTGGCGTGCCCATGGTGTGGTGCCAGCGGGTGAGCCCGGATGCATCGCTGATGTCCTTGAAAACAACAGGACCATCCTTGACAAAGCCGCCCGCAGTAATGGGCCGTTGTTCGCTGTCGAGGACCGCGGCCTGCGGCGTGCCCGTGCTGACCCCTGACGAACCAGCTGACTGAGCACCTTCGGCCGGTTTGGGTGAGACAGACCCTGGAGCCGTCTGCGCCAGAGCGACCGAAGCCGTGTTGAGAACCGAGCCGGGGCCGGCCACCCAAAAAGCAATCAGAAGGCTCGCCCGCAAAGACGACGCCATGCTTGAAGAAACCCGGGAGATCACCAGAGACATCGAGAGTACCTTCTGCCATTCGGGGACCGCTTGTCCATAGCCGATCTCAGGACGGCAGGTTAACGCCTCTGGTTTCAGGATGTGAAAGCAGGATGAAAACACACTGATCTCTGGCAGAAGCTCCCCGTAAAGTTGTAGACCTTATGGCAACTCCGCGCATGACGCGCCTTCTCTCCTTCGTTACCGTTTCCGGCGAGCACTCATGCCGCTTTCCCCGCCTGCTCCTATCGCTAACCTTCCTTGCCTCTGTTTCCCTCCCCTTGCAAGCCCAGTCCACTAAGGCCTCACTCAGCGGCGTCGTCCATGACGCGAGTGGCGCTACCATCCCCGGCTCCCAGGTCACCGTCACAAGCAGCCTGACGCATGCCTCCAGGCAGGTGACCGCCGACGAGAGTGGAGCCTTCAACTTCCTGAATCTTGAACCGGACACCTACACGCTCTCTGCCACACATGAAGGCTTTGCCGGCGAGCAGGAGCAGGGCGTGCAGTTGACTGCGCGGCAGCAGCTCCGGCTTGAGCTGACACTGCGGCCGGCGAGCGTGCAACAGGAGGTAACGGTTTCGGCCTCCGGCGTCGGTGCTCTCAACACCGAAGACTCCTCGATTGCCGCCTCGCTCAGCCCGGCCGATGTGCTTGCGCTGCCGGCGAACTACCGCGGCAATGGATCGACCAGCCCGCTTACCGTGATCCAGACCTTGCCCGGTGTGCAGCCCGATTCGGCGACGTTTCCACCTGCGGCATCGTCGTCTCCGAACCCTGCAGTCAAGTTCTCCATCCAGGGCGGCCTACCCTCACAGTCGGAGACCACGGTCGATGGCATCTCCGCGCAGAACCAGACCACCAACAATGTGCAGGCCGACGCCTTCCCTTCCGCTGAGTCGATCGCGGAGATCCGGGTCGACGGAGTGAACAACAATGCCGAGTTCGGTCAGCCGGGCGAGATCACAACCGTGACGAAGCAGGGAACCGACACGTTACACGGCGCCGCGTTCGAGTACCTCCAGAACTCGGACCTTGACGCCATCCCTTACGGGTCGCCCAAGCCGCACAAGGTAGCGAACGACTTTGGCGGGTCGCTGGGCGGCCCAGTCGTCATCCCCTACCTGTACAACGGGCACGACCGCACTTTCTTCTTCGGTACCTATGAGGGGCTGCGCTTCCCGGAGTCGACCGTCCAGCAGTACGTGGTGCCTACGGTTGCGATGAAGCAGGGTAACTTCTCGCAGGAGACTGCGACGCTGACCAACCCGTTTACCGGCGCTCCCTATCCGAACCAGACGCTGCCGGCGATCAACGCGAGTGCGCTGCCGTTTCTCTCGCTCTTTCCTGATCCGAACATCGGCAACACAGAGTCGCTCGCGGGAGCGCTCGCTGGGCTCGGCTATAACTATCAGACGCTGAAAGACAACAGCATCAACTCTGACCAGTTTGACGCACGCGTCGACCAGACCTTCAACGCCCGTGCCTTTGTGTACGGCCGCTTTACCTGGAAGAACATCGCGCAAACACAGCCCAACGCCCTGCTGCTTCCTTCTTCGACGGGCACGGCACAGTACCGCATCTTCGCGAGCTCGTTCAATTACACCTTTACGCCTCGCGTTTCGAACGAGTTCCGGTTGGGCTTTACGCTTGAGCAGGATGGCTCCGCGAACCCATTCAATGGCGCGGGTGTGACCAATGCGGCAGGCTTCAACGGGATCGGCCCTGGCTATCCCTTTAATGGCATCTCGCTGCTGCAGTTCAACCACATCACAGCACTAACCACGCCAGGCGGCAACGGCCGGCTCACCTATAGTGAGCAGTCGCGCCTGCTGCAGTACGTGGACAACGTGACCTGGCAGAAGGGCGCGCACACGCTCCGATTCGGCACAGACATCCGTACCCTGCAAGCAAACACACCTCTCGATGCAACAGCCGGCGACAACTACGGATCCTTCATCTTCAATGGCCAGTACACCGGACAGGAGTTCGCCGACTTCCTGATCGGCGCACCGTACCAGAGCTACACGGACGACATCACGACGAACAATCGTGGCCGCAGTCAGGCGTACGCCTTCTATGCGCAGGACAACTGGCGCGCTACGCCGAACCTGAATATCACGCTGGGGCTTCGCTATGAGTACCACCCGCCGTTCCATGCCGAAGACGGCAACGTCGGCAACTTCAACCCGGCTGTCGCAAAATCCGGCGAACTGTTGTATCCAGCAGGCTATGCAGGCCTGCTCTCCGCAGCGGAGCTCGGCAACTTCGACGCATGCCCTACGGCAGGCGTGGCAAGCCAGTATGCGACAGGAGCAGTTGTCAACGGGGCGCCCTGTACTCCCGTGCTCTCGAACACGCAGGCTGGCTTGCCGAGCGGCCTGCGTACTGCGCCCAAGCTCCGTTTTGAGCCGCGTTTCGGCTTTGCCCTCCGGCCTTTCGGCAACGACAGAACAGTAGTGAGCGGTGGCGCGGGTTACTACAACATCACCACCTCCGGAGCGATCTTCTACGCCTTAACCGGTACGCTCCAGACGAATGAGCAGATTTTTACGAACACCACCGGGGGTCCGCCGTCGATCGTCTTTCCGAACGTGGGGCTAAACAGCACCTACTCTCCGCAGTATGGTTCAGCCAGCTTCAACTCGGCGGTCGATCTCCACTTTCACGATCCGTACTCGCTACAGACGGCGCTCTCGGTGGAGCATGAGTTTACCGGCCAGATTGCGGCGCGGCTGTCTTATGTCGGACTGGAGACCCGGCATCTGGTGTGGCAACCGAACTACAACGATCTGCCGCTTTCGTCCACAACATCGGCAGCCGCACAGCCGCGTTCTGCTTTTCCTTTCCCCAACTTCGGAACGATCAACAGCCGCAACACGGAGGCGAGCGCCCATTACCAGTCGCTCCAGGGCGAGCTGAACCGGCGCTTCCGCCAGGGCGTGTCGTTCACAGCCGCATACACGCTCGCCAAGAATCTCTCCGACGATCAGGGCACTTACGGCGCCTTTGGCAGCAATCCTGCATCGTTTTCCGATGAACAGGGAGGCTACTATGCCACCTGGGCCGGCAATCGAGCGCTTGACTACGGCAACGTGACAGCGACGCGTCGAAACAGGCTACTGCTGACCGGCATCGCGGACGTACCACTAGGCCGCGGACGCCACTTTGGCGGCACCATGCCCAGGTTTCTGGACGCAGCTGTAGGCGGCTGGCAGGTTACGAACATCTTCGTCTGGCAGACCGGGCCATATCTCACGCCTTTTCTCCCAGCGGGTACAGCGGACCCATCTGGTACCGGCTCCGGCAGCTTGTACGGCCGGCCACAGCGGCCTGATCTTGTCGCCAGAGGCAACACGAGCTCGCAGAGCAGGCGCCAGTGGTTTAATACGGCGGCATTCGCCTGCCCAGGCGGTGGCGGCTTTGCCACACTGCAGACAGGCTGCACGACCGGCATCAACGCTGCGCCGATCGGCCGTTTTGGCACCGAGGCAGTGGGCAGTGTGGAGGGGCCTGGCACGGTGAATCTCTCCTCTGGCGTGAACAAAACCATCGCCTTGACTGAGCGGCTGCACCTGCGTGCGGAAGGAACATTTACCAATGTGCTTAACCATACAAACCTGACAGACCCGGTGCTGGACGTGACAAACGCTGCCTTTGGAGCGATCACACAGGCGCGTGGATCGGACTTCGGCGGCAACCGAACGGGGCAGGCGTCTCTCGAGCTCGAGTTCTAAGTGAACCTCCGGAGTCACATCGCGTCGGGACCAGCGGCTTGCTCTGCCGGATCTTTTTGTGCGAGCCGCTAGACTTGGCTTATGGAGATTCGGCGCGTAGGCTCGCAGCCCTCAGGAAAAGGTCCGGCAGACTGGTTCACCGGCATGGTACGAGTTGATCCGCTGTTCCAGGCGCCGGAGCCGGCGCGGGTGTCAGGCGCCAGCGTTACCTTTGAGCCAGGTGCGCGCACCGCGTGGCATACGCACCCACTCGGGCAAACCCTGATTGTCACAGCAGGCTGCGGACGAGTGCAGCGGGAAGACGGTCCGGTCGAGGAGATACACCCGGGCGATGTGGTCTGGTTCGCGCCGGGAGAGAAGCATTGGCACGGGGCTTCGCCGACGACGGCGCTGACTCACCTTGCCATTCAGGAATGGCTGGACGGCAAGGTAGCCGATTGGCTGGAGCAGGTCAGCGATGAGCAGTACCAGGCATGATTCTCCGCCTGAAAGCGAGAAGTTCCGGTATCGCTTACCGCCACGAGGTTTGACTTGTATGTCGTCTGTGCTACGCTCTAGATGCGCTCCAGTGATTGGTTGTCAGTAGTTCTCGCCCGCAATGGGAGACGCCCTGCACATTTCTTCCACCAAGCCCTAAAGCGTACCCACCTCGACCTTGTTCGTAACAGACCGGTCCGGGAGGTGTGGTCGAGAGTCACGGCGCTACGCCGGCGGACTCATGGCTGCGTGCGGCAGAGCGAGAGTCCCCTCTCTCAATCCGGGTATCTTCCGGGCACTTCCATACGCAAATCTTTTGTCGTTGCACTGCCGGGCCTGTGGCCGCAGCGCGACATCGCAGCAAACACCGGAAGATGGCCATCCGCCACGCAGGAAGTGCGTGTGCACAGGCAAAGCCCGGTGAGCGCAGTCCCTGAAGGGAACTTTTTAGTTCGCATGACACAATTTTCTGATTTCGCAATCTCTGAAACACTCAAAAAGCGCCTTGCCAATTGCAACTTCACCATTCCTACTCCGGTGCAGAGCGGCGCGATTCCGCCGGCACTGGAAGGCCGCGACGTACTAGCGACAGCACAGACCGGCACTGGTAAGACCCTGTCCTTCCTGCTGCCGATTATTGAAACGATCGAGAAAGAAAAGAGCCGCGGAGCCGCGGCGCTGATTCTGCTGCCTACGCGTGAGCTCGCCATGCAAGTTGAGAAGGCCTTCCGTCAGCTGACGACGGGCATCAGCGTGGCGCTGGTAGTTGGCGGCATGGCAGAGGGTCCGCAGATTGAGGCGATCCGGCGTGGTGCACGGCTGATCGTCGCAACACCAGGCCGCCTGGAGGACTACATCGGCCGCAAGCTGGCACGCCTGGATGGAATCAAGATCCTGGTGTTGGACGAGGTCGACCGGATGTTGGATATGGGCTTCAAACCGGCGATTCGCCGCATTGCGGACGTGCTGCCGAAGGAGCGCCAAACCCTGTGCTACTCAGCAACGCTGGACGCGCCGATCAAGGAAGTCGTTCGCGATTATCTGAAGGATCCGGTCCGGATCGAGATCGGCTCGGTGCTGAAGCCGGCAGAGAACGTTGAGCTGCAGGCCTTCGAGGTTGATGCCGATTCGAAGCTGGATCTGCTGCAGCACCTGCTTCGCTCGGAAAAGGGCTCGTTCATCGTCTTCGTGCGTACCAAGCATGGCGCGGACCGGATTGCGATGCGGCTGGAACGCGGAGGCATTGAGGCGGCTCGCATCCACGGCGACCGCACACAGGCGCAGCGCAACGCAGCACTGCGGTCTTTCTCGCAGGGGCGCCAGAGGGTGCTGGTAGCGACCGATGTGGCAGCGCGTGGAATCGACGTCGCGCACGTGGCACATGTGGTGAACTACGACATGCCGAAGGAAGCGGAAGACTTCGTACACCGCGTAGGCCGCACCGGCCGCGCAGCCGCGAAGGGTGTTGCTTCTACCTTTACGACGCCAAACGAGAAGGGCGACCTGCGTAAGATCGAGCGCCAGCTCAATATCAAGATCAAACGCTTTCGTGTCCGCCCGCACGGCGGCGTGCTGACGACTCAGTTGCAGGAGTCTGTCGGCGCATTCGCTCACTAGAGCTTGCTTCTGTTTGCAGCAAAGCGTGCTCCTCTGGAGCACGCTTTTTTATCGCTCACTGCGGCTACTCAGGCATCGCCGAGTCACCGCCCGCTTGACCCAAAGCCACGCGCCTCACGCGAGCTCACCCCGAGTTCTTCGACTACGCTAAATTCCAGGTGCGTCATTGCCTGAAAAGGCGACATCTGCGCTATTTTGTCGCCGGCGCGGATCGCGACGGTGACGTCGGTCGAGAGCAGCCCAACATCTTGAAGGTTGCCAGCCGGATCTCGGTCGAGCGCGAGCGAGTAGCGCGGCTGGTTCACGTTGATCAGGCAGACGAGGATCTCGCCGCGGTAGCCTGCGTCGATCCGCCCGCCGGCGTACGTGATGCCACGAGCAGCCATGCTGGAGCGGTCGCCAAGAACAAAACCCATACCAGCAGGTCCTTCGACAGCGATACCGGTGCGCACCTTGACGGGAGTGCCGGGCGCGAGCAGAACATCCTCGACCGCGTACAGGTCGAAGCCAAGGTCGTGCCCGGAGTAGTTGACGGAGGGTACCCGAGCTTCGGGATGCAGGAGCTTTACCTTAATCATCAATCAACGGGATGCATGGCAGAAGCGAGTCACGCGAACGCTACTCATCTTCGGGCGAAGCTGCATTGACTTTGCGCTGCTTGGCCCAGCGGCGCTTCTGCGCCTGAGCAATGCGGCGACGTGCATCGGCACTTAATACTCGCGCCTTTTTGACGGCGGGTCCGTGCCCGTCGCCTGAGATAGCCGCGCTGAAACGGTGACTGGTGGAGTTACGCAGTAACTCGCGCACCTGTTCCAGGCGCGCGATTTCCCCTTCAATCGCCGCGATCATTTCTTCTCGAGTCATGATGCGAAACCCTTGCTGAGATATGCCTACGCAAAACGATGCACTCTTAGCCACGAGAGTCGATCGAGACCCTAGCACAGGCGCTTGCGCGCGCCTGCGGAGGCCTGCCAAGGCGTTCTTCTGTTGTACACCGGACCGATAGGATTTTTGCCTGGTAGACAAGAAAATAAGTCACCTACATATGGAATGCCGGTCAGCAACGATGGCAGTTTGGCGCGGAAACAGCCGCGCGACTGTTACTTTGCCGAACCACCCGCAATCGAAGGTATGACGAGTACCTCATCACCATCCTGAAAGGTATATTTCTCGTTGCCAAGAAAACGGATGTCTTCCTCGTTGACATAGAAGTTGATGAAACGGCGCACTTGGCCATCGCCATCGCGCAGATGCGTCTTCAGCGCCGGGTAGGCTGTCTCAATATCCTCGATCAGTTCCGGCAGGTGAGTGGCGCCCGAGCGTAATTCACGCTCGCCATTGGTGTGTTTCTGAAACGCGCTTGGCAGCAGTACTCTCACAGGCATTTCTCTTGCTTCCCCTTCTCGGAATGGCGCCGCCTTTGGGCCGCAGGCGGCCAGTGTGCCGGCGTGCGGCTCCCTTGCGGAAAGCCGCACACCTTACCTTTCTTCCTCAGCTGGATGCAGGCGCTTTAGACCAGCTCGGCTGCGAACTGGTGACGGTCGACATACGCTTCAAAGTCACTCAAGCGAGGGCGCACTGCGGCACGCTTCTCGAAGCAGTCGGCGACCGCATCGGTGGTCTTGAGACCATTGCCGGTGATGCAGGTCACGGTAAGCTCATCGGGCTGGATACGCCCGTGCGCGTAGAGGCGGGCAGTAACGGCGGTGGTGACGCCACCGGCAGTCTCGGTGAAGATACCCTCCGTCTCGGCGAGCTCACGAATTCCGGAGACTACTTCAAGGTCGGAAACATCCTCTGCCCAGCCGCCGCTCGCAAGAATGGCACGCGCCGCGTAGACCCCGTCAGCCGGATTGCCGATCGCCAGTGAGCGGGCGATAGTGTTGGGCCGCTGCGGCTCGATACGGTCGGCGCCGGTCTTGACAGCGACGGAGATCGGGGAGCAACCCGTGGCCTGGGCGCCGAAGAAGCGCACTGGCTTGTCCTCGACCAAGCCGAGGGAGACCAGCTCCTGAAAAGCTTTCTTGATCTTGACGATGAGCGAGCCACCGGCCATGGGACAGACGATGTTGTCGGGCAGGCGCCAGCCGAGCTGCTCGGCGATCTCGTACCCAACGGTCTTGGAGCCCTCGGCATAGTACGGCCGCAGGTTGACATTGACGAAGCCCCAGTGAAAACGATCGGCGATCTGCGAGCAGAGCCGGTTCACATGGTCGTAGTTACCGTCAATGCGGACCAGGTGCGCGCCGTAGACCTCAGTGTTGAGGATCTTGGCTGCTTCCAGGTCGGCAGGAACCAGGATGTACGTCTTGAGCCCGAGGCGGGCGGCGTGAGCAGCGACAGCATTAGCCAGGTTGCCAGTCGAAGAGCAACCTACAGTGTCAAAGCCGAAGGCCTGCGCATTGGCAAGCGCAACGGCGACCACTCGATCCTTGAAGGAGAGTGTCGGCATGCAGACGGCATCGTTCTTGATGTAGAGATTGTTGGCTCCGACACGCGCGCCCAGGTTGGGTGCAGTAACCAGCGGCGTCCAGCCGGCCGGGGTGGCGGGCTTGTAGGTGTCTGGAACGGGTAGCAACGCCTGGTAGCGCCACATGGAAGCCGGGCCCTCGGCGATCGACTCGCGCGTCACGGTATGCTTTGCCAGGCCGAGATCGACGAACACTTCGAGTGGGGAAAAGCACTCGTCACAGATCGAAAGCGGTGCGTTTTCGTAGCGCTTTGCGCACTCGCGACAACGTAGTTCGTAAGCTAATGCCATCCTTGCCCTCGCTAACGAGAGCAGCCGATGGTACGGGCACGACTGACGACTTGTGTACAGCAATAGCTACAGCACGTACGGAAATTAGCGAGATGGGCCAGCTTGCGCTAGCATCACCCCGAATCTCATGTTCCCCTCTGGCCTTGCGGCCGTCAGGAGAGAGTTGACACCGATGTCCGGTATTGCACCGGCCGGTTGTCGTGGCGTCACAGGGCCCGTCCCTCAACCACTCTTCATGAAATCCAGGCTCGCTCCAAGGGAGCAAACATGAACTATAAGTGTGATACCACGGAGCCGCAAATGGATGCAAGAGGGCGGGTTATGGCAAGTCCCGGCCGGTGCCGGCGAAAAACTGCTCCACGGGAAGACACGCTTGCGTATGCTTGCCGCATTCCACTGCACTGCTTCCGGAGGTCTTCTGTGTACGCGCCCACGAAACTGCTCCCTCTTTTCCCCCGCCCCTCCTTCCTGGTCGTGATGTTCGCTCTGCTTGCCACGGTGCTGCAAGCGCAGACGCCTGTTCCGCCGAACCCGGTTGTCGGCTCATCGAATCCGGTCACCGCCGAACCGTCGGTTCTACGCCCTTCGACCACGCCCTGCATCGTGCCTCTCTTCACCGGGCAGCAATTCATCGATTACACGGACAAGAACTTTACCTACAGCCCACCTGCGGGCTGCCCAGGCCCGTGGAGCAAGGTCGTTTTCACCGCCGACTTCAACGTAAGCGCCGGCCGGCAGTTCGACCGGACGGCGAAGTTCTTCATCGGTGGCGCCAACTTCTACTTCGGCACTACCGCTGAGCCGCGCTCCGCACTGAGCCCGTCCTGGCACGTGGAGCGCGACATCAGCGAGCTTAGCCCGCTACTCGGCGCCACGCAGCCGGTTGTCGCCTCACTCGGCAACTTCTACGGCGTCTCGGGCGGAGTCGACTACAACGGCATCATCACCGGCACGGCACAACTCGAGTTCTACCCGGTTGGTCCGAAGGATGGCCCGGCAACTGTGCCGGATGCGGTACTGCCGCTTGATCCGGCTGGCGAAACAACCGCCCTGCAGACGACGGCCGATCGCCTGACCGGTACTTTCAACAGTTTGCCCCGGAATATCGAGGGTGCGTACCTCGAGCTGTTTTCGCAGAGTCAGGCGAACGACGAGTTCTGGTACACCTGCTCGCCGAACAGCGTGGCTGCGCAGCTCGACGGCAACTGCGGCAACACCGGTTTTCGTGAGACCGAGGTGTACGTGGACGGCGCTCCGGCCGGCATTGCGCCAGTGCTGCCATGGATCTATACGGGAGGAATCGATCCGGCACTCTGGGAGCCCATCACAGGCGTACAGACGCTCAACTTCAAGCCCTACCTTGTGGACCTGACGCCGTTTGCCGGTCTGCTCTCGGATGGAAGCAAGCACACGGTTTCAATGGGCGTCTTCAATGCGGATAGCGAGTTCGACGTAACCGGGACGCTGCTGCTGTACCTGGACCACGGCTCAACCCAGGTGACAGGCGCCGTAACCGAAAACACGCTTGGTGCCGCGCCAACGCCGAACATCCAGGCCGAAGCACCGGTAGACGCAACGGGAACAACACACGGCAAGACCTTTGTGACCTCGCAGCGTAGCTTCCTGCTGAGCGGGTACGTGAAAACCTCGCAAGGCATTGTGACGACGACGATCAACGAGCAGGTGAACTTTGCCAACTACCAGCTCATCACTTTCAACAATGCCGTGTATTCGCAGGACCTGGCGCAAGTTGCGAGCGCGACATCGGACACACGCAAGCAAACGGGACTGCTGGTCGAGGAGACACAGAAGACGACAGTGTACCCGCTGACCTTCAACTACAACTCAGTCAGTAATCCGGATGACTCGGGAAGCCTCTACGTGCACGTCTACCAGCAGGATTTCGAGTACACGGAGAAGCTGCTGAACGGGCTCTCGCTCTACAGCAGCGGCTCGCAGGAGGTAGTTGGCTCGACGGATCAGTACGCTGTAAACACGAGCGGGGCGGTGGAAAACGAGTCGACCACCAGCAACGCCGAATATCAGGCAACGGACACGCAGGGCTACTGCTATAGCCGGGCACTGACCGCGACCGGTCTCGCGCTCGCAACGGTTACAGATGGTGCGAGCTGCGGCGGCGTAAACAAACCGTAACCGAGTGGCGTACGAGTTGTGGCGCAGATGGAAGCCCGGAGTAGCGGGCTTTCGTCTCCCTCCGCTCTTGGGTGAATCGAATCGATTCGGCTGAGCGGTTTCGATGCCAGTGCTACCAGCTTAGCCGTTCAAGCCTCGAGCATCGTCTATCCGGCATCTGGATCAGTTGTCCGCATAAACGTATCGCATCGTCTCCGGGCTTCCACTTTCCACGCCCGGTCGCGATTGCTCACCGCGTTCCTTCTCTCAGCCAGTGTCAGGAGTTTTTACCAGAATGAGCGATGATTTTGAACGCGCCCGGAAAGGCGCCGGCGCACCGTGCCAGGCCGAGGAGCCGGACTCTCCACGCGGCCCGTGGACACCAGTCCCGGCGAACGCTATCGGTACCGAAGCCATTTCCCGGCGTGGTTTTCTTCAGGGAGCCAGCCTGGTAGCCGGAGCCCTTGCGGTCACCATTCCTGGGTCCGATTTGCAGGCCCAGCAGCAAGCCATGGCAGCCGCTCCGGTCCGAACTGTCCCTCTCTCGTTCACGATTAATGGCCAAAAGCATGATCTGCAGGTCGATCCGCGGATCAGCATGCTCGATCTGCTGCGTGAGCAGATCGGCCTGACTGGAACGAAAAAGGGCTGCGATCACGGGCAGTGCGGCGCCTGCACAATCATCGCCGGTGGACGGCGCATCAATGCCTGCCTGTCGCTCGCGCTGGTACACCAGGGCGACCAAGTGACGACGATTGAAGGCATCGCAAAGGGTGACGAACTTCATCCCGTACAGACCGCG
Source organism: uncultured Acidobacteriaceae bacterium (assembly GCA_964245435.1). Classification (GTDB taxonomy): domain Bacteria; phylum Acidobacteriota; class Terriglobia; order Terriglobales; family Acidobacteriaceae; genus EB88. The sequence goes on along the minus strand of CAXTMF010000003.1, from coordinate 47,486 downwards.
TTTCTAGACCACGATGGCTACCAGTGCGGATACTGCACGCCGGGCCAGATTGTTTCTGCGGTTGCGTTGATCGACGAAGTGAAGAAGGGCGAGCCGAGCTATGTGACGGCGGACCTGAGCCGTACCGGACCGGCCGAGTTGACAACGGCGGAGATCAAGGAGCGTATGAGCGGGAATCTGTGCCGCTGCGGCGCGTATCCCGGCATTGTTGCCGCTGTTGACCAAGCCTACCGGCAAAGCTCCGGCACCCCAAGGGAGAGCTAGACGTGAATTCTTTTGAGTTTCAGCGTGCCGAGGCGCCGGAGTCGGCAGTTCGCGCACTGGCCGGCAGCAAAAATGCAAAGTTTCTTGGCGGTGGCACCAACTTGATCGACCTGATGAAGCAGGGCGTCGAGCAGCCGACTCAGCTGATTGATATCAATCCCCTGCCACTGGCCGAGATCACGCCCCTGCCGGATGGCGGCCTGCGTCTGGGTGCAACCGCACGCAACAGCGACACCGCGGCGCACCCTGCAGTACGCCAGCAGTACCCGATGCTCGCACAGGCAATCCTCGCTGGAGCCTCAGCCCAGCTGCGCAACATGGCGACCGACGGCGGCAACTTGCTGCAGCGCACGCGGTGCTACTACTTCTATGACACGGCTTACGAGCAGTGCAACAAGCGCAAACCCGGCTCGGGCTGTGCGGCGATCGGTGGCTACAACCGCGTTCATGGCATCCTCGGCACCAGTCCGGAGTGCATTGCGACCAACCCTTCGGATATGTGCGTAGCGCTGGCCGCTCTTGAGCCGATCGTTCGCGTGCAGGGGCCGAAAGGAGAACGCAAGATCAAGTTCGCCGACTTCCACCGGCTCGCCGGCAACACGCCGCAGCTTGATTCCAATCTGCGGCCCGACGAGCTGATCCTCTCGATTGATTTGCCGAAGTCCCCATATGCGGCGCACTCGCACTACCTCAAGGTGCGGGATCGCGCCTCATATGCATTTGCGCTGGTCTCTGTGGCGGCAGCGGTTGAGCTCGACGGCAACATGATCCGGAGTGCACGACTGGCGTTGGGTGGCGTAGCGCATAAACCCTGGCGCGCAGAAGAGGCAGAGCGCTCGCTGACGGGCAAGCCGGCGACAACCGAAACTTTCAAGGCAGCAGCGGAACTGGCGCTCGCGGGCGCAAAGACATACCAGTACAACGCATTCAAAGTGCCGATGGCGAAGCAGGCGATTGTGCGGGCGCTGACGGTTGTGTCTGGAATGGCACCAGGGGAGCAGGGATGAGTGCAGTACAGGAGAGCGATCAGGCAGCAAAGATCGGGCAGCCGATCACGCGCGTTGATGGACGAGCAAAGGTGACAGGGGCCGCGAAGTATGCAGCCGAGTTCGAGGTACCTAAAGTCGCATACGGAGTATTAGTCACCAGCACAGTCGCAAATGGAAAGATCACACGCATGGATACAACGGCGGCGCAAAGCGCGCCGGGTGTGGTCACCATTCTGACGCCGGCGAACGCCCCGAAGCTTCCCAAATCGGGCGAAGCCGCCGTGAACCCTCCGGCAGGTCGCCACATGCAGCTGCTGCAGGACGCGAACGTTTACTACAATAACCAGCCGATCGCCGTCGTCGTGGCCAATACGTTGGACCAGGCGCTTCTCGCGGCATCGCTCCTCGATGTGCGCTACCAGACAAGCCCGGCAAAGCTCGACTTCCGAAGCGGATTCGACGAGGCACATCCGGGCAAGAATAAGGTGCCGCCGCTCCTGACGAAAGGCAATGTGCCGAGCGGCTTCGAAAATGCCGAGGTAACAGTCGACCAGGTATTTACGACACCCATGGAAAACCATAATCCGATGGAGATGCACGCGACCATCGCGGAATGGAATGGCGAGCTGCTGACCCTACATGACTCGACCCAGTACATCTTTGGCGTGAAGAAGACGGTAGCGAAAACGCTAGGGATTCCAGAGGACAATGTTCGCGTTCTTTGCCCGTTCACGGGCGGCGGCTTCGGGTCAAAAGGCTCGACCTGGTCGCACGTTGTACTGACAGCGATGGCGGCGAAGGTCGCGCAGCGGCCGGTGAAGCTGATGGTGAGCCGCCCGCAGATGTTTGGTCCGGTTGGCGGCAGGCCGGAGACCTACCAGCACATCACGCTGGGCGCGAAGCGGGACGGAACGCTGACCGCCATCCGGCATGATTGCTACTCGCATACGTCCGTGATTGAGGACTTCGTGGAGCCTTCATCTGCGGCAACGCGCATGCTCTACGCCGCCCCTGTAATCACAACCTCGCAGAAGCTGGTGCCACTGAACGTGGGTATACCGACCTTTCAGCGAGCGCCGGGTGAAGCGACGGGCATGTTCGCGCTTGAAGTCGCGATGGACGAGCTGGCCGAGAATCTGCAGATGGATCCGATCGAGCTGCGGCTGAAGAACTATGCGGAAGTGGACCCAACCAGCCGCAAGCCCTTCTCCGGCAAGCATCTTCGCGACTGCTATCGCCAAGGGGCCGAGAAGTTCGGCTGGACCAAGCGAGCCGCTACGCCACGCACACATCGCGAGGGCCACGAGCTGATCGGCTACGGCATGGCAACAGCAACCTACCCGGCAAACCGCTCGCAGGCGCAGGCGGCTGTGCGCTTCGAGCCGAACGGGAGGGTCACCGTTGTCTCCGGCACGCAGGATCTGGGCACCGGGACGTACACGATTATGGCGCAGACCGCGGCCGCAACTCTGGAGATGCCGATCGAGCTGTTCGACGCCAAGCTCGGCGACACCAAGCAGCCGCAGGGGCCGGTCTCCGGCGGCTCGCAGACAGCGGCCAGCGTGACGCCAGCAGTGCAGGCAGCGGCGCAGCAGGCGGTGCTCAAGCTGGTTACGCTCGAGATCGGCAATACCGCATCACCGTTCCATGGCGCTCAGCCGGGTGATCTGGCTTTCGGGGGTGGCAAACTGTTCCGCAAGAGCGCACCGGCGAGCGGCATTTCATTCACCGAGGTGATTGCACGCAACGGCGGCCAGCCGGTCGAGGCAAAGGCTGCCGCTGAGGCTTCAGAGAGTGTCGAGGAGTTCGCGCAGCACTCCTGGGGCGCGATATTTGCTGAGGTAGGCGTGGATGAGACACTCGGCATGGCGCGCGTGCGGCGGATTACCGGCGTTTATGACGTTGGAACACTGTTGAACGAGAAGACCGGCCATAGCCAGCTGATCGGCGGGCTGGTCTGGGCAGTCGGGCTGATCCTTGAAGAGGAAACGCATATCGATGCGCAGACAGGACGGCCGGTCAACAACAACCTGGCGGAGTACCATGTACCGGTGAACCTGGACATCGGCGAGATCGATGTTTCGGCGCTCAACATCCCGGACAAGAACTTCAACGTGCTCGGCGCACGCGGTGTCGGCGAGATCGGCATTACGGGAGCGACTGCCGCGATCGCAAACGCGATCTATAACGCGACGGGCAAGCGGATTCGCGAAGCTCCGATCACGCCGGACAAGCTGATGGCTTGATTCCGTCTCGGTCCATCCAAACCGCCGACGCCGCGACTAGTCTCTCTGTCGCGGCGTCCGCCTATGTGCGGCTGATCAAGAAATACTGCACTGACCCGACAACCGTGACGCGTGTCATGGAATCCGCCTGTCCAACTCGACATTCCCATCTGCAAACAGCTGGCGCAGAGAAGTCCGGGCAGGTAGACACGTGCTCTCCGGTATCTCTCGTTTCAGCCCGCTTCAAAAGCCTCCGTTGCACATCTCATTCGCTGCGCTGCTTTATCAGCCTTCTCTGGCCACTGGCTTGCGATTCTCTAAGCCGGTATCGTGAGGTATATGGTCCCCCAGCTAGAACTTGCCCTACTGTCGTGTGCACTGCTGGGGCTGCGGCACGGCTTTGACTACGACCATTTGGCCGCGATCACCGACATCACCAGTGTGCAGCGGGGCTGGCGCGAGGGGATGCGCCTCGGTTTCCTGTACGCTCTGGGCCACGCTTGCACGATCGCCGCCCTCGGTACAGCGGTCGTGGTATTCCGCCTGGCATTACCGGTACACCTGGACGCAGTCGGCGAGCGTGTCGTAGGCGGAACGCTTCTCGTCCTGACCGTGTACATCCTGGTCACATTCTTCCGGCGCGCGCCGGGAACGCACGCTCACCCCGCCAGCCGGATCGCTCTGCTTGTTCGCGGCGCTCAATATGCCAACTGGCGCGTCCGTGCCTGGCGTCATCCGGCGCTGCCCCGGCCAGAGGCGTTTGCGTTTAAGTACGGTCAAAGTTCCGTCTTCGCCATCGGCATTCTCCATGGGCTGGGCGCGGAAACCCCCTCCCAGCTTGTGCTTTTCCTCCTGGCAGCGCACCTAGGTGGCACCAGCCGGGGAATGCTGGGGCTGCTCTGCTTTATTGGCGGCCTGCTGCTGATGAACACTCTTATGACCGCCTCCGCGTCCGGAATCTTCGCGGGCGCAGTGCGCAGGCCGGGTGTTCAGTCCGCGGTTACGCTGCTTACGGCGGCGTACAGCCTTGCAATCGGCCTTATCTTCGTCTTCGGCGTGTCAGACCGTCTGCCGCCCTTAGTCCGTTGAGCTTCGTCCGTTGAGCTTCGTCCGTTCAGTGTCGTCCGCTAGATCCAGGCCGGAGCGGCATCCAATGAGCGCAGGTAGAGGAGTGCGCTACCATTTTGAAGATGGTTCTCCCAGAGAAACAGGCTCTGCTCGCCGCGACACTCCGCGAACTCGGGAGCGTGATGGTTGCCTACTCCGGCGGCACTGACTCGGCGTTTCTCGCCTATGCCGCGCACCAGGCGCTCAGCGACAGGATGCTTGCGGTGATCGCAGACTCGCCCTCGCTGCCGCGCGCGGAGCTTGCTGCAGCGCTGGCCTTTACGAGCGAACTCGGTATTCCGGTGCGCGTGTTGCAGACGGCAGAGCTGGATAGGCCAGAGTACCGGCGCAACGACTCACAGCGTTGCTTTCACTGTAAGGACGAGCTGTTCTCGACGATGGAGGCAGCCCGCGCTGAGCTTGGTTTCTCGCACCTTGCCTTCGGCATGAACCTGGACGACAAGGGCGAGTTTCGCCCCGGGCAGCAGGCCGCCGCGCTGCACCAAGCGCAGGCCCCGCTGGTCACAGCGGGGCTTACTAAGGCCGAGATCCGAAGCCTGGCGCATGAAGCAGGGTTGCGGGTGTGGGACAAGCCTGCATCAGCCTGCCTGTCATCACGCATTGAGTATGGGCGCCCGGTAACGACAGAGAATTTGCGTCAGGTGGAACAGGCCGAGGCCTCGCTGCATGCGATCGGCTTTCGTCAGGTACGCGTTCGGCACCACGGCGAGCTGGCGCGCATTGAAATTGCACGCGAGGACCTTCCACGGGCACTCCAGATGGACGTGCTGGAACGTATGACCTCGGAGCTGAAGGCGGTGGGCTTCCTCTATGTCACGCTCGATACACAGGGCTACCGCTCCGGCTCCATGAACGATGTACTGCCCGTCTCGTCTATTGCTCCGGCACTGCGCTAGAGCGACAGTCTTTGCTCCAGACTACCCGCCAGACATGAGGGAGATTATGCGTACTGCCTACCTTGACTGTTTTGCCGGGATCTCCGGCGATATGCTGCTTGGCGCGCTCTTGGGTGCCGGCGTGCCGCTCTCGGCGCTTGAAGAAGCAGTTGCCGCACTCGGCCTCGATGCCTCCCTGCGAATAGAAGTCGTCGACCGGAGCGGCATATCTTCAATCAAGGTGCATGTGCTTGAGAATGGCCTGCCCGCCGAGGGTGCCGTTCCACACAGCCATTCTCATCAGGAAAGCCATACGCACGGCCATACCCATGAGCACACCCATGAACCTGAGCACAAACACACGCACCAGCAAGAAGCCGGGCCAGCGCTCCGTGAGCACCCGCACGATCATCGGCACGAGCACCCGCACACACACCGGCATGAGCCTGAGCACTCGCACGACCACCCGAGCCCACAGGAGCACCAGCATGCGCACGCACCGGGGAAGCCGCATGTGCATGGCCGGTCGCTAACAGGGATCCGCGAGCTCATCCAGGCCGCTGCTCTGCCGGAGAAGGTCACGCGTCGCGCCATCGAGACCTTTACCCTGCTGGGGCACTCAGAGGCCAAGATCCACAATGTACTCGTCGAGGAGATTCATTTTCACGAGGTCGGGGCCGTGGACGCGATCGTCGATATCGTGGCCGCCTGCGCGGGAGTTGCGTACCTCGAGGAACAGGGCCCGCTCGAGTGGGTCGCCTCGCCGGTCAACGTCGGCGGAGGCATGGTGGTTTGCGCGCACGGAACCTTCCCAGTGCCAGCACCGGCAACCGCAGACCTCCTTCGCGGCGTACCGACCTACTCGGCACACATTGAGAAGGAGCTGGTGACGCCGACGGGAGCAGCGCTGCTACGCGCGCTTGCTCCCCGTTTCGGCCCGCAGCCTGCAATGACAGTGGAGAGCATCGGCTACGGCGCCGGCAGCCGCAACCCGCGCGACTTCCCGAATGTCCTCCGGCTCAGTCTTGGCGAGGCTTCCGGGTCAGCAATGGTGCGCAGCGAGCCTGCGAAAACCGCAGCTACGCATGGCCACACAGGCGAGTCGGTAACGGTGCTGGAGACGGCGCTGGACGATGCCACACCGCAGGTGCTGGCCCATGTCGCGGAGCGTGCGCTGGCCGGTAGGGCTCTCGACGTGATGCTGACGCCGGTCATTATGAAGAAGGGTAGGCCGGGCACGCTCATCACCATCCTTTGCAACGGCGAGCAGGCCACCACAATGGAAGAGCTGCTGCTGCGCGAGACGAGCACACTGGGCGTACGGATGCGCCGGGAGCATCGCACCTGCCTTGACCGCCATCACGCGACCGTCGCCACGCAGTTTGGCGAGGTCCGGGTAAAAGTGGGCACGCGCGAGGGTGAGGAACTGAACGCGATGCCGGAGTTCGAGGACTGCAAGGCAGCGGCGCTGACCCACGGCGTAGCCGTAAAGCAGGTAATGCAGGCCGCAGTCGCGGTGTACAGCGGACGCTCCCGCAACTGAGCGTCATTGATCTGCTCGCAGACGACCTGCTTATTCGCGCGCCTAACCCGCATCCCACCAGGTATGTCGAGCCCGGCTGAGCGGACTCGGGGGAGATATCTGTGGAACGCAGGGATTTTCTAAAAACGGCAGCAGTTGCGGGTGTGGCCAGCGTCTCAGGCGCGGCAGCTCAGGCGCAGACGAGCAGTGTCGGCAGCGGGCCAGTTTCACGGCCGATGTCACCCGACATGCAGTACCGCGACCTGGGACGGACCGGAGAGAAGGTCTCCGCGATCGGGCTGGGCGGTTACCACATCGGCAAACAGGCCGACCCGGCAGAAAGCGTCCAGCTTGTAAGGACGGCGATCGACCGCGGCATCACCTTCATGGACAACTGCTGGGACTACAACGAGGGCATCAGCGAGGTCCGGATGGGCCAGGCGCTTCGCGATGGCTATCGAAGCAAGGTCTTCCTGATGACGAAGATGGATGGCCGCACAGTGAAGGAGTACAACAAGCAGCTGGAAGAGTCGCTATCGCGGTTGCATACGGACACGATCGATCTCGTGCAGTTTCATGAGGTGATCCGCATGGAAGATCCAGACCGCATCTTCGCGCCTGGCGGAGCCATGGAGGCTGCCGTGGCGGCACGGCAGGCAGGCAAGATCCGCTACATCGGGTTTACCGGCCACAAAGACCCCGCAGTGCACCTTCGCATGCTTGAGACCGCGCAGAAGCACAGCTTCCACTTCGACACGGTGCAGATGCCGATCAATGTCATGGACGCGCACTTCCGATCGTTCACCAGGGAGGCCATGCCAGTCGCTATCAAGCAGGGCATCGGCGTGCTCGCGATGAAGACTTTCGGCGACCACTTCATCCTCGACAGCAAGACAGTAGAGCCGATCGAAGCGCTGCAGTATGGGCTTTCGCAGCCCGTTTCTGTCGTGATTACCGGCATCGACACACCGCAGGCGATGGATCAGGCATTCGCGGCAGTCAAGAACTTCAAGCCGATGACCGAGCCACAAATGGCAGCGCTGCTCGATCGGACCCGGGAAGCGGCGATGACCGGGCAGTTTGAGCTGTTTAAAACCACGCAGCACTTTGATGGAACGGCCCAGAACCCCAAATGGCTGGGATAGCAAAAAGCAGGCCCGCCGGGGTTCCGGCGGGCCTGCTTTGTCCCACTCTGCTTAGGTGCGCTCGAAATGCTTGAACCAGAGCGCCTGTTTGGCGATTGGCTCCGTGCGTGTCACCAGTTCCGCTTGTTGCGCGCTGCTGAGTGGATTGAACTCCCGCGCCAGCTGAACATTCTCCTCCAGCTGCGGCACGTTGTCACACCCGATGATCATGGTGCTGACGGGCTGGGATAAGACGTAGGAGATAGCTTCGCGCATATTCAAAACGCCGGAGCGGCTGGAGATCTCCGCGCCACCCTCCCACATCCTTTGCTGCTTTTCGACTGGTGGTGGCGTCCAAGAGGCGAGGATGCGGCCTCTCGCCGGTACCTTCATCGCGATGATGCCCATCTGCTTTTCCACGGCAAGCGGAAGTAGCTGATCGCTGAAGCTGTGCTCGTGTGTGTCGGCAGCATTCAGAGCCATCAGGACATTGTCAAATGGGTAGCGATGGATGCACTCGATGAGCGACTCGGGGCGATGATGACCGGTAATGCCAAGGTTCTTGACGATGCCCTGTTCCTTGCACTCGATCAGCGCTTCCATTGCGCCGCCCTTCGCGAAACAGGCGTTCACGTCGGTCAGGGTGCCAATGTCATGAAGCTGCCAGAGATCGACATGGTCTGTGTTGAGCAGCTGCAGCGACTTCTCGATCATGCGCATGGAGCCGTCGCGAGTACGCTCCTTGGTCTTGGTCGCGAGGAATGTTTCCTTGCGGCGCGCCTTCATCACGCGGCCGAAGTACTGCTCGCTCCAGCGGTCCGGACCGCCATAGATCGACGAGGTATCGCAATAGTTCACGCCCAGATCGAGTGCGCGCTCAATGATGGGCACGGCAACATCGAAGTTGTTCGGCTGCTCGATGGCACCTTGACCGCCGAGCGAAAAAACGCCTACGTTGTGCCCGGTACGGCCCAGATTGCGGGTCGGCATGGTTGCCCGGTTCGCCGGGGCGGCCGGCGTAGCAGCCACGGTCTGTGCTTCGGAAGCAATGGGCTGCGAAAGCAGCCCCGCAGCGAGAGCTCCGCTTGTCTTGAGAAAGCTGCGACGACCCTGTTTGCGCGTGAAACTCTCTTCGGCCATTGACGTCTCCCCGGGGTTCCACATCTGGTCCCTGCAGGATGGTAACGCGTTTACATAGCGACCGGCGACGCTTGCTCCATGTTGCCGCTGCTGGGCGTCCTCCGACGAAGCCTGCCGGACGATCCAAGTGCCGGCAGGGCCGCCGCAATAACTAAGACCGCAGCTTACGAGGCCTTCGCGTCCCGAAACCCCTTCACTTTGTCGTGCGAGGCAAGGATATGAGCCTGCTGGCGCGTAAGTAGCTCCCGAATATCTGCGGGCAGATGCTCACCGAGAGCGGTCTCATACGCTTTCTTGGCAACATCCTCACCCTGCTCGGCAGTATCGAGCAGCGTCTTATCGCCCCCACCCAGGTTGGCCTTTAACTCGCCCCAGGCGCGGTGAACCTTGCCGGAGAGCATGCCGCTCTGGTGCACATCCTTCACACCTAGCCGGTGCAGTTCATTCTCGAGCTCGCCCGAGAAGTTTGCCCGGGCCTGTGTCTCTTCCAGGAAGAAAGTCCGGGCGGCCGGATCCTTGATGTGCTTTTCAAGCTCTGTGAAACCTTGGTGGCTGTCGCGCAGAGTGTCGATGAGCTTAGCGAGGGTGCTTTTTACCTTTTCGTGATCGATGGTCTCTGTCATGTTCTGCTCCCGGGAGAATACGATGCGTCTTGGGCCGGCTCCGTAAGCCTACAGATCACCCTCCGGCTCGCCGGCTGTGCTCACGGATGTTGTTCGCCAACCTAGGCGGGGCTTGCACAACTCAGTAATCTGGCAGCAGAAATAGCTGGTGCAGGCTGGCCTTACTCACAGAATGGGAGTCTCGGTTGAACGATAAGGAATCACTCACAGGCAGCCGCCGCCGGTTCCTCAAAGCGATGACTGTCGCCGGCGTGACGGCAGCAACCGGGAGCCGTGCCTTCACCGGCTCGTCGACCGCCTGGGCGGCCACATCTGCAACCGGCGAAGCAGTCCGGAACCGGGCGCCGCTTGCTCCAAACGCGTTTTACGCGCTGCCTCTCGGCTCCGTTCGACCGTCCGGCTGGCTCCGGCAGCAGCTAGAAACACAGGCGAGCGGCCTGAGTGGACACCTGGACGAAACCTGGCCGGATGTGGGCCCGAACAGCGGCTGGCTTGGCGGCTCCGGTGAGTCCTGGGAGCGAGCTCCATACTTTCTCGACGGCCTCCTGCCGCTCGCTTACCTGCTGAACGATGCCCGCCTGATCGCGAAAGCGCAGAAGTACGTCGAATGGACCCTGAACCATCCAGAACCAAGCGGCATGTTCGGTCCGCGCTCGAACGATGACTGGTGGCCTCGCATGGTTATGCTCAAGGTTCTGGAGCAGTACGGCGAGGTGACGGGAGATCCGCGGGTCATCCCTTTCCTGACTCGATACTTCCAGTACCAGCTTGCCGCGCTACCCTCGCGTCCGCTCCGGGACTGGGGCAAGTACCGCTGGCAGGACGAGGTATTGGCCGTGCTTTGGCTGTATAACCGCACCGGGGAACCGCACTTGCTTGAGCTGGCGCGGCTGCTACACGGTCAGGGTTACGACTGGCAGGCGCAGTTTGTCGACTTCAAGTACACCGAGCGGGTGACACCGGAGGCGGTCGGGCTAAAGAAAGGCGCCAATCCGGATGCTGCGCTGCAGACCCATGGCGTGAATAACGCCCAGGCTCTGAAAGCCTCGCCGGTCTGGTCCATGGTGAGCAATTCTGCGGAAGATCGCCGCGCAATCTTCCGGCAGATGGCCGCGCTTGATCGCTACCACGGGCTGCCGAATGGCATGTTCTCGGCTGATGAGCACTTTGCCGGCCTGAACCCTTCGCAGGGCATCGAGCTTTGCGCGGTGGTGGAGGCGATGTACTCGCTCGAGGTTGCTCTTGCGATTGTTGGCGACCCAGCTCTCGGCGACAGGCTCGAGCGAATCGCCTTCAATGCCCTGCCCGGCACATTTACCGACGACATGTGGGCGCACCAGTATAACCAGGAGCCGAACCAGGTGGAGTGCAGCGTACATAGCCGGCCCTGGACGACCGATGGCCCGGAGTCGAACCTGTACGGACTCGAACCGAACTTCGGCTGCTGCACGGCTAACTACCATCAGGGATGGCCCAAGTTCACGGCGAGCCTATGGATGCTGTCACACGATGACGGGCTGGCGGCAGTCGCCTACGCGCCGTGTTCGGTCGAAACCCGAGTCAGGGGTACAACGGTCCGGCTTGAGGAAGCAACCGACTACCCGTTCCGCGGCTCGATCCGGATCACACTCCACCCTGATTCCGCATTGAACTTCCCCCTCCGTCTGCGTATTCCGGAGTGGGCAGCCGGCGCGAGCGTGGAGATCAATGGGGAGGCGGCGGATGTACCCACTCCCGGCAGCTTCTTCAAACTAACGCGGACCTGGAAAGGCGGCGATCTCGTCGAGATCACCCTGCCGCAGCAGCCAAGGCTTTCTCGCTGGTACAACCAGTCGGTCGCGGTCGAGCGCGGGCCGTTGATCTTCTCCTACCCGATCGGCGAGGACTGGGTAAAGCTGCGCGACCGCGGCCTGACTGCGGACTGGCAGGTCTTTCCGTCAACGCAGTGGAACTACGCGCTGAACGTCAGTGGGGAGGAGCAGCAGAGGACACCGGCGATCACGGTAACCGAGTCGCCCGTCGCGCAGGCACCGTTCAGCCTCGCCGGTGCCCCGGTGAAGCTCGGCGTCACGGCAAAGATTCTTCCAGATTGGCGTGCACAGGACGGTGTCGCTGCACCGCCTCCACAGAGCCCGGTCACCAGCACGGAAAAGGAACAAACGATCACGCTGGTCCCATACGGGGCAGCCAAGCTTCGCATCACCGCATTCCCGTCGCTCAAGGCGTAAGCACCGGAGTATTTGCGAGTGGTACGAGAGCGCTTCAGCGTTGCGGCAGTTTCAGATAAGCTCTGAGTGGCGACATGCTCTACATGCGAAAGTGGCGAAATTGGCAGACGCACCAGACTTAGGATCTGGCGGGGAAACCCGTGGGGGTTCAAGTCCCCCCTTTCGCACCAGACACAGCGCCAAAGCTCGCCGAACGAGCGAGTTTGCCGGTGTACTCTAGAGGCACTATGAGCTCCTCATCCAATCAGCCAACCTTTGCCGTGACTCAGGGCCCGAACTACCGCGAAACCTATGCAAACAGCGTGCAGGTCCGCGTCAGTGTCTGGGACATCTTTCTCCTCTTCGGTCTTGCGCACCCCACATCGCCCGACGATGTCGTTATCGAGAACCAGCAGGGTATTTATCTGAGCCCGCAGCAGGCAAAGGCTCTCTTCAATATTCTCGGCCAGAATCTCGCGCAGTACGAGCAGACCTTCGGCCAGATCGCGCTTGAGCCCGTTGGGCCGCGCCCGGTGCAGTAGCTCCTTCTTGTTATCGCAGCAACAGGCAAGCGCGGCCGTCCGCACACAACGCGCACCGGCCGCACCCCTGCTACTTATCCTGATCTTCGCCGCCGAGCTTGCTGCACATCTCTCGCTGCTCACGCTGCCCTACTACTGGGACGAGGCCGGCTACTACATTCCCGCAGCCTACGATTTCTTCCGCACTGGCAGCGTGATTCCCTCTTCTACGTTGACCAACGCGCATCCGCCCGGCCTTTCGCTTTATCTTGCAGCGGCCTGGAAAGTCTTCGGCTTCAGCCCGCTCACTACCCGGATCAGTATGTGCTTTGCATCCGCAGCTGCACTGCTCGCGGTCTTCCGGCTTGCGGCAGATGCGCTGCAAAGCCGTAGCGCTGCTGCTGCCGTGGTTCTGCTAACGGCGTTGTACCCGGTCTGGTTTGCGCAGAGCACACTCGCACACGCGGACATGCTGGCTGCTGCTGCAACCCTGTGGGGGCTTGCGCTCCTGCTTGCGTCAGAGTGGAAGGGCGGCGCGAACAGCTGGCACTTCGCGGCAGCAGCTACATGCTTCGCCGTAGCCGCGCTCACCAAAGAAATCGCCATCGGTACCCCGCTGGCGCTCGCTCTCGCCGAAGCAACCCGACGGGAACGTGGATGGCTGGGTCGTGCCGGCGTGCTGTGCGCGCCGGTTCTGCCGCTTGCCGCCTGGTTCGGCTACCACCGATGGCGGACTGGGTTCACCTTCGGCAACCCGCAGTACCTGCACTACAACGCCACTGCCACGCTCGCCCCGGCGCGGGTTCTGCTGGCGCTCGGGCACCGCATCCTGCATCTTTCGGCACACCTCAACCTGTTTGTCCCGGTACTGATCGCCCTGGGCAGCCTCACGCTGCCCGTACTTCCCGGCCGCCACATCCTGCAACGCGCGACCCGCAGCCGAATATGGATCGTTCTCGTGGCGAACGCGGTGCTGTTCTCCGTCCTGGGTGGCGCACTGCTCACCCGATATCTGCTGCCGATGTATCCGCTGGTGCTGCTGCTTGCCGTTGCCGCCGTTACCGCACGGGTACGCAGCTGGTACTGGTACCCGGCAGCCGGCATCGCCGCTTTTCTTGCCGGCTTGCTCCTCCCTCCGCCATACCGCATCGCACCCGAGGACACGCTTGCCTACCGGGACTCGGTCGTGCTGGAGCAGCATGCGATCGATGAAGTTTTACGCGAGTACCCGCATGGCGCGGTGCTCTCTGCTTGGCCGGTGACGGACGGCCTCCGGAAGCCGGAGCTTGGCTATGTGCGCACCCCGGTGCCGGTGGTGGCGATCGACAACTTCTCGCTGCCGGTGCTGCAGGCACTGGCAGGCACCCCGCAGGACTATTCGACGGCTATTGTTTTCTCGACCAAGTACGAGCCGCCGGGAGTAAGCCTGGGCCGGTGGGCGGGGCAAGCTGAGGAGCGAGCCGAGGAACGGTATTTTAATCTGCACCATGATCTAAGCGCCGCTGTCGTCGCTGAGCTGCTGGGCGGCACAGTGGTTTGGCAGGAACGACGCGCGGGTCAGTGGGCGGCTGTGCTGCATATGGATCATCCGCAGCTGGCACAGACCTTCTCGCCGCTGCTGAACAGAGAGCCTGCCTCCTATAATGGCCCCTGAGCCGACGCCCGAGCGCGCGGCTTGGGAGGAGTTCTCCACTGCGCCGTATTCCTATCCGCATCGCGTCTTCCCTGCTGCTTTCGCTTTTTGCGCTTGGCGCTTCGGCGCAACTGACCAGTGGCACGCCTGAGCCGTCGACCGCCGGCCGGCCGCAGCCCGCAACCGGCGCCACAACTGCAACCACATCGGCCACGCTGGCTCAGGCGCACGGGCAGCTCATTATGGCGCCGCCCTTCCAAAATGCCGGCGCAAGCACAAACGTGGACTGGATCGGCGAAGCCTTCCCGGAGATCCTGAACCAGCGCCTGTCCGCCGCGGGCTTTCTGCCGATCAGCCGCAGCGACCGCGCCTACGCTCTCGACCATCTTGGCCTGCCGGCGGACTTTCGCCCGACGCATGCCAGCACGCTACGTTTGGCCCAGACCCTTGATGCGGACGCGGTCATTCTTGGAACCTACCAGGTCGATGGCACACGTATCAGCGCGACGGTGCGCGTGCTCGACATGAGCAAGCTGCGCGAGAGCGCGCCGCTTACAGAGCAGGCGGATCTGAGCCGTCTGCCCGATGTTGCCAACGCACTGGCCTGGCGCATTGCGCGGCAGCTCGACCCGAGCTATCCCGTAGCGGAGCAAACCTTTGTGGCTGCTGATGCCGGCCTGCGCCTTGATGCCTTTGAGGATTACATCCGTGGGCTGGTACAGGGCTCCTCCGAGGACCGGCTACGCCATCTACGAGACGCGGTACGGCTGGACCCGAGCTATGGCCCGGCATGGCTGGCGCTGGGCGACACGGCGTTTGCGGCACAGGACTACGACCAGGCAGCGATTGCGTACGGACACCTGACCCGGAACGACCCAAATGCGCTGCAGGCGGATTTTCATCGTGGACTCGCCTACTTCTATACAGGCAAGTACCTGCCCGCCGAAGATGCGTTTGCCTTTGTGAGCACACGCCTGCCCCTGCCCGAGGTGGTGAACAACCAGGGCGTTGCTGCAGCACGCCGCGGCAAGGACGGAGCACCTCTCTTCCAGCAGGCGATCACGGGCGACCCGAAAGATCCCGATTACCACTTCAACCTGGCGCTGGCGTACGCGCGACGCGGCGACAGTGCGAACGCGCAGAAGGAAGCGGCGCAGGCTTTACAGCTGCGGCCCGGCGACTCGGAGGTCCAGAGTTTCGCGAACAACCTCCGCAATCCCAGCTATCTGCCGGCACCCTCCGTCACGAATACCCCGCAACCAGCCGGGGGGACGACCAGCCAGGCCGTCGCGAACAGCAATCTGCCACTCGAGCGCATCAAGCGGTCGTATGACGAAGCAGCGTTTCGACAAGCTGCGTTTGAGCTGGAACAACTCGAAGTGTTACGGGCAGCCACGGAGACGCCGGCAAAGCGCACGGTCACCCTGTTGGCTGACGCGAACCGCTACCTGAACGCCGGGCTGCTTGTTGAGAGCGAGCGCGAGTACAACCAGGCGATCTCGCTCGAGCCGGACTCGGCGGAGGCGTATGCCGGGCTGGCACGCATACGCGAACGGACCGGAGAGCGGGACGCTGCGCGGCAGTTTGCCGCAAAGAGCCTGCAGCTGCATGACAATCCCCCGGCGCACCTGGTGCTGGCAAGGCTCGCGCTCCTGTCGAACCAGGTACCGACCGCGGCAACCGAGGTTTCTGCAGCGCTGCACCTGGACGGAAACAACGCCGAGGCGCGTGGGCTTCGCCAGGCCGTGGTTGCGCGGGGCGGGCAGGTGCCCTAAGTCGCGCAGAAGAGTGGAAGCTGCGGTCAGGCCGCACCGACCCGCCTGAAGCGCCTGAAAACAGCCAGTAGCGATGACTTGGCTCGAGGACCTACACTAATCCGGCTATGCGGTTTCGCGCGTTGTCCGCAGTCCATTGCTGGCTGTACTGGTCGTTGGCGGCCCTGCTACTCCTGCTGGTTTCCCAGTGGCTGCCGCTGCCGGTTCGCGCCGCAGGAACGCCTGCGCAGCCCCTGGTATCCGTCGTTCATCTGGACTCGACGATTCAGCCGGTGAGCGCCTGGTACCTGGAGCGGAGCCTCCACGAAGCCGACCAGGCCCACGCCTCGGCGGTGCTGATCCTGATGAACACACCTGGCGGCCTGCTCGAGTCCATGCGCGACATGGTGCACAGCATTCTCGCATCGCCAGTGCCGGTGATCGTGTACGTCGACCCTTCGGGTAGCCGGGCCGGCTCGGCGGGTTTTTTCCTGCTGGAAGCAGCGGACGTGGCGGCCATGGCGCCCGGCACCAACGCCGGCGCTGCCCACCCAGTCATCGAGGGCGCGAAGCTTGATCCGATTATGAAGCAGAAGCTCGAAAACGACGCGACTGCATTTCTGCGCTCATTTGTGAGCCTGCGAAAGCGCAACCTTGCCGCCGCGCAGGACGCGGTACTCAACTCGAAGTCCTACTCCGAGGCCGAAGCGATGCAGCTTGGCCTGCTCACACTGGTTTCGCCCGATGTGCCCTCGCTGTTGCGCTCGCTGGACGGCCAGACCGTGACCCGCATTTCAGGCAAAATGACGGTGCTCCATCTTGCGAACGCTCGGCTGGTCGAGGCGGAGCCTTCATGGCGGGAGCGCATCCTGGGCAGCCTCACCGATCCGAACTTGGCTGTGCTGCTGCTGGTCGCGGGGGTGCTGCTCATCTACTTCGAGTTCAACGCGCCGGGCACGATCATTCCAGGCGCGCTGGGTACGCTGCTGGTGGTGACAGCTCTGTTTGCGCTCAACCTCCTGCCGCTGCGTTACACAGCAGTCATGCTGCTGATTGCCGCGCTCGGCCTGATGCTGCTTGAGATCAAGGTGCCCAGTCACGGAATCCTGGCGTTTGCCGGGATCGCCTGCCTTATCACCGGGCTGCTCACGTTGGTGGCCGGCCCCATCCCACAGCTACAGGTGCGGGTTGCTACTGCTGTCGGCATCGGGCTTGGTTTCGGGCTCATCACGACCTTCCTGGTGCGTATCGCCTGGCGTGCGCGCAAGAACAAGGTCCTGACCGGCTCAGCCGCGATGGTGGGCGCAGTAGCCGTGGCACAGGAGCCGCTGGTAGCGCATGGCTCTATGGGGCTGGCAGGCCAGATACCGCGCGGACAGGTGCTGGTGCGCGGGGAGCTCTGGCTGGCGGAAGCCTCGGCACCCCTTCCGGCCGGGGCACACGTCAAAGTGACAGGTGTGCGCGGGCTTACTTTGTTGGTAGAACCGCTTCCCGCCTGAAGAGCGTGGCAGGCGGCAGGGAGTCTCTGCGGTACACTCGGGAGCGAACAAGAGGCTAAACCATCCATGAACTTTGTCGGCATCGCAGCTCTGCTGATTGTCGCGTTCTACCTCTTCTCCTCTGTCATCATCCTGCGCGAATACGAGCGCGGCGTCATTTTCCGCCTGGGACGTGCGCTTACCCCGCCCAAGGGACCCGGTGTCATCCTGGTCTTCCGACCGTTCGATCAGATTGTTCGCGTGTCGCTCCGGCAGGAAGTGCTGGAGGTCCCGCCACAGGACGTCATCACCCGAGATAACGTCACGCTGAAGGTAAACGCAGTCATTACACTGCGCGTACTGGATCCGGCCCGCGCCGTCATCGAGGTTGCAAATTATGTGTACCAGACCTCTCAGTTCGCACAGACGACGCTGCGCTCGGTGCTCGGCGAGGTCGACTTGGACGGTCTGCTTTCACACCGTGACACGCTGAATCAGCGAATCCAGACCATCATCGACGGGCGCACCGAACCGTGGGGCGTGAAGGTGGTGAGCGTCGAGGTGAAGCAGGTCGACCTTCCCGAATCCATGCTGCGTGCTATGGCCCGGCAGGCTGAGGCAGAGCGCGAAAAGCGCTCGAAGATCATCAACGCCGACGGCGAGTTTGAGGCCGCGCAGCGGCTTGTGGATGCAGCAAAGCTGCTGGCTGAGCAACCGACGACGATGCAGCTGCGCTACCTACAAACGCTTCGTGATATCGGCGCGGAAAAGAACACGACCATCATCTTCCCGCTGCCAATCGAGATGCTTTCGCTGCTACAGCGCTCCATCGGCGCCATGCCCGGAGTATCGCCTGCTCCTGCTACGCATCCAGCGCCTGCTAGGGACCGCGAGGCATGAGAACTACGCCGGGCCAGGGCCGCGATCTGCTGAGCGATCCGGATCCGGGGCGGGAGCCATCGCACGATCTGGTGCTGGGCATGCCGGCGCTGTTTGGGATTTTCGTTGCTGTCGCTCTGATTTGCGCGGTGTGTTTCGGCTTCGGCTACTCATCTTCGCGCAGCTTTCATGCGCCGCAGCCGCAATCGGCCATTGCAGGACCAGCTTCGCAAGCAGAGTCGGTAAGGCCGGCACCACCAAGTGAACCTGAGGCCGCGCCCACTCCGCAGGAAAGTGCCGCCGAGGAGGCGTATCCAACATCGGCGCCGGCACCGGAGAAGCCGGAGCCAGGCACTACGGTCGCCTCTCCGGAGACGCCGCCGGAACAGGCGCGCAGAGCTCCTGCTGCTGCTTCTACACAGAGCACGTCGGTGCAGGCCCAGCCACAGGACTCCGCAAACGCGACTTTTGCCCGTGGAGCTTCCCCAGCGACTCCGCAGGCAGCCACAAGCACTCCCCAGGCAATGCAGGCTGCGCCGCGCACTGCGCCACCAGCCGCGGAGGCGGATTCGCCGGCAGCTTCCGCCGTTCCCGCTCCGATCGGCAGCGGCATGATGGTGCAGATCGCCGCCGTGACCCGCGCGGCTGATGCGCAGACGCTGGCAAACGCGCTTCGGCACGACGGCTTCGATGCAATCGTGCGCACCTCCACCGGCGACCCTTACTTCCATGTGCAGATTGGGCCGTTTGCTTCAGCTCAAGCCGCAAAGGCAATGCGAACGCGCTTAGCCGACAGCGGCTACAACGCCTTCATCAAGCCCTAGGCTGTGCTCACTGGGGCTTGTTCGGCTACGGCAGAAGCCGGAAGCGCGGATGTGATCGCTGCGCGCACAGTCTTCTGCAGAGCATCGCGGTTCGGGAAGTTGCGTGGGTCGAGCGGCGCATGCACGACAACCTGCACCATTCCCCGCCGTAGACGAAAGATGCCCTTCGGCAGCAGCCTCCCTGTCCCGACGAGCGTGACTGGCACGACGGGCACGCCACACTCCATCGCCAGGAAGAATGGGCCTTTCTTGAACGGCAGCAACCGACCGTCGGGCGAGCGAGTGCCTTCAACAAAAACAGTCATGGAAAGGCCGGAGCGTACGACGGCAGCCGCCTGCTCAAGCGAGCGCTTTGCATCTTCAACGCTGCCAGAGCGTGCGACTGGAACAAAGCCAGCCAGACTCATAGCCCAGCCGAGCAGCGGGATACGGAGCAGCTCCTGCTTGACGAGCATGGCCGTGCGAACAGGCAGCAGCACTGAGGCAAGCAACGGGGGGTCAAGGTTCGACGCGTGATTGGAGAGGAACAGGTAGGGCCTCCCCTTCGCGAGCGGAACCTCAAAGCGAACGCTGGTGCGCACGCCTGCTGCGCGAAGGCCCATGCTCCCGACCGCAACGCCGAGACGATACAACAGGCTTGCATTGCGGCTCAGGACCGTCCAGGGAAGCGCCACCAGTCCTACGGGAATCGTGAGCGCGCCCCATACCGCGAGCAAGAAACAGGCCCGCAGCACCTACTGCTCACACAGAGCGAGCAGGCGCGCCGGCAGCTTGTCATAGATGCCATCAAAGCCGCCGTTCGAGAGAATGGCGACCACATCACCCTCGATAACCTCCGGAGCGACAGCATCGACGATATCGTCAGCGTGCGCGTAGAGTGCAGCATCGTGACCGGCCTGAGCGAGCGCAAGCACGACCTGCTCGGGATGCAGCCGCTCGTCTACCGGGATGCCCTCCTGCTTGAAGACAGAAGCGATGACGACGCGGTCAGCCAGGGCAAGGCTGTCGACCAGCTCGCGCTCGAACGTATTGCGCCGCAGCGTATTAGAGCGTGGCTCAAGCACCGCCCATAGCCGGCTTTTCGGGTAGGCGGTGCGCAGCGCACGCAAGGTCTCGCGGATTGCGGTCGGGTGATGCGCGAAATCATCGATGATGGTGACGCCATTGACAACCGCACGCACCTCCAGCCGGCGTTTGACGCTCTGGAAGCTCGCCAATGCCTGCTCGATTGCCCGGACTGGTACTTCCTGGCCGGCGGCGAGGGCAGCCGCGGCGGTCGCGTTGAGCGCGTTATGTTCGCCGGCCATCGGCAGGCGCAGCTGCGCCCAGGGCTTGCCGTTGTGGGCCACCGACCATTGCGTTCCCCGATCGTCATGGGTCATGTCGCTCACGCGCCAGACTGCGTCCTCGCTGAAGCCGTAGAACTCGACCGGGCACAGGGCCTTGCTGACGCACTCCCGCACATGCGGCGCCCCATCGAAGGCGACGATCCGGCCACGACGCGGCACAAGATTCACGAGACGGCGGAAGGCGACTTTGACGGCGTCGAGGTCTCGGTAGATGTCGGCGTGATCAAACTCGACGTACGTGACGATCAACGCGTCGGGGAAATAGTGCATGAACTTTGGTCCCTTGTCGAAGAAAGCGGTGTCATACTCATCGCCTTCGATGAGGAAGGAGCGACTCTCGCGCAGGTGGAAGCTCGTGCCAAAGTTCTCCGCGACGCCCCCAATGAGGAACGAGGGCGTGAACTTCGGGTCGGTCTGCGCGGCGACCTCATAGATCCAGGCGAGCATGCTCGTGGTCGTGGTCTTGCCGTGCGTGCCCGCAACGACAAGCGACTCGCGGCCCGCAAGGAACTCTTCCTGAACTAAGTGCGCCATGGAGGTAAACGGGATTCGCTGGTCGAGCACGTACTCGAGCTCAGGATTGCCGCGCGAGAGCGCATTGCCAATGACGACGAGGTCGGGCCGCGGCTCGAGATTGCTCTCAAGAAATGGTTCAGCGACGGGGATCCTAAGAGAGTGCAGCAGATCCGACATCGGAGGGTAAGCTGCCTGATCCGAGCCGGTGACGCGGTACCCCTTGAGCTGCAGCAGGCCGGCGAGCGAGGCCATCGCTGTGCCGCAGATGCCGATCAGGTGAATATGTCTGGGGAGCTGGCTGGATTGCTGCGGCGTCTCGTTCATTGCTGCATTTAGCTTCGCACATCGGCCCGGGCGCGCGTGGCGGGCTCGAGCAGCCGGAGCTCGGCGGTATGCCCGATAGTGGAAAGGCTGGCGCGCACGCCGAGCGGCAGTGTGACGCAGCTGCCGGCGACATGGCCGGAGCGTAGCCCGATGGCTATAGGCCCGGCGAAGCCGTCGAGCGCGCGCAGGATCGCCTGCTCAAGCAGAGCGGGCAGTGCTCCGGTCGAGGTGCAGTCAAGCATCTCGCCGAAGATGATGCCGGGCACATCTCGCAGCTTACCGGCCAGTACGAGCTGTCGTAGCAAGCGGTCAATCTGGTACGGCTTTGCGCCTACATCTTCCAGGAACAGCAGCTTGCCTTCTGTTTGCGCCGCGTACGGCGTTCCCAGCGAGGCGGCAACCAGCGTGAGGCATCCACCGTGCAGTACACCCTCTACCTTGCCAACGTCCGCGCCTGGACGCAGGACACGCAGCCCTTCCGCGGCGCCGTAGGTATGCGTGCTGCCACTGAGTACGGCTCGCAGGCTTGCTTCGTCGACGCCGGCGGGCCGGTAAAAGTCGGCCGCAAGCATGGGTGCATGGAATACGGGGAGGCCAGCCTGGTCGAGCAGCCAACTCTGGACGGCGGTCATGTCACTGTAGCCGAGCAGCGGTTTCGGATTAGCACGGATGAGGTCGAGGTCGATGGAGGGAAGCAGGTAGTTGCTTCCATAGCCGCCGCGAGTACAGAGGATTGCATCGATTTCTGCGTCGGCAAAGGCCGCATGGAAGTCGGCAAGCCGCTGTTTGATGGTCCCACTGAAGTAGGGGGCTTCCCTGCCCTGTGCGTGCGGCATGAAGCGCAGCCGCCACCCGCGTGCGGCAAGCGCCGCGGCGCCAGCGTCCAAGCGCGCCTGCTGCGCACTGCTCGCCGGCGCGACAATTGCGAAAACGGGGCGCGCGGGCAGGGCCCATGGCTTCAGCGCGGGGCTCATGCGAGCGTGCCGCTCGGAGCTACATCGAGAAACGCCTGCCCAACCGTGATGAGCTCGGCTGGGCCGGTCAGTTCCATCCCGGCGGCGTCGGCCGGCCAGGAGACGATCTGCATGCCTCCTGGCGCCTCGACTTGGAGCTGCCGCTCGCAACCATACAGCTGCATGGCGGCTGCAGCGCTCGCACAGGTGCCAGTACCAGATGACGAGGTCGCACCGACGCCGCGCTCAAAGATACGGATCGCGATCAATCCAGGCCCGAGCACGTGCACGAATTCGACGTTCGTTTGTGCCAGAAACTGCGGGTGAAAGCAGATCGCCCGGCCAAGTGTCTCCCAGTCCATGCCATACGCGCTGAAGCTGTCGTCCTCGACACGGATGACGAAATGCGGATTGCCGGTCGACACGATCGCGCCCTCAACTTCTATAGCGTCCTCATCCAGCGCGAGGCTCGTGCGCTGGACCGCAGGCGTGCCCATGGAGGAGCGTAGCCGCATGCGGGCGCCGTCGCGCAACTCAAGCCAGCAGCGGCGCTCCCCTGCATCGGTCTGCAAAGTGAGCTTGTCATGTGGCTGCGCGTTGCGCTGGTACGCCATCCAGGCGGCGACACAGCGCGTGCCGTTGCCGCTAATCTCGGCAACGCTGCCGTCAGCATTACGCAGGCGGATGACGCCCGAGCGTTCGCCAGTCCACTGGAGGAACTCGACTCCATCAGCGCCGACGCCGGTGTTGCGGGCGCACAGCCGAATAGTCAGTGCGCGCTCTTCGGCGTCGCTAAGCTGGCCGGCAGAGCGAGCGTTGTCAATAATCAGGAAGTCGTTTCCGCAGGCGTGTGCCTTCGCGTACTCAATCATGGTTGCATCCCTGTCTGGAGGCGGCGTTCGCACAAAGGCGAGTACAGCGGAGATCCTTCAAGTTGCTTTGCCTGCTAATGAAGATTCGCTTCTCATTCAAGCAGTGGTGCATGGGCTTCGCCAGCTTCCTCTAGAACGTGCGGTGCACGGTGGACTCGTAGATGCGAGCGCAGGGCTGCCCGGTGGCGCAGATCACATCGAGCAATGTGAGTCCCCCGCCGTGCGCCTTCACCGCCGTAGCCACAGCATCTCCGTCGAGCGCAACAATGTAGCGGGCCGAGTGCGCAGGATCCTCTAGAGCATGCCGCCATAGCAGCCAGTCCGAATCGTTGATGGTGCGCATAAGCGGGATGCCGGCCTGCTGCACGGCGCCAACATGGTCGGAGGTATACATCAGGATGAGCCCGGCAGGCGGCAGCTGGTCGAGCGCACGCGCCAGGCCTGCCTCGAAGGGAATACGGGTCCTCGAGTTTACAACGGCTTCGCCAAGCACAATCGGTCGCTCATGCAGGAGCAGGAGATCGTTTAGAACGAAGAGGGCTGCGATCGCGCCGAAAGCAGGTCCGGCAAGTCGCTGACGATGCAGGCGCAACCATTCAATGGCCTCATTGGCAAGCCAGGCCAGGCCAAGCGCAAAGGCCGGCAGCATCTCCATGCCGTAGCGAGTGTTGTACCAGCCGTGCGGGTACCAGCGGGGCAGAAAGATCGGCACCGAACCGAACGCAACCGAGTAGGTATAAAACGGCAGCGGCAACCAGAGCAGCAGCGGCGCGCCGCTCAGCCCACGGCGAGCCCTGACAGCGAAGACCGTACCTGCCAGCGCGCCGGCCATGAGCAGGTCCGCGGTCCAGCGCGTTGTCGCATTGAGCTCGGCAGCCTTGGCGTAGTAGAGCAGCGCGATAGGCGGATTGTGCCAGCCTGGATAATGCCCGGCGCCATGCGCGCTGGTTTTGGCGTCAATGGCTCGTGCCGAGTACGGCCCGCGCATAAAGTCGATCGGGTCGCCGAACTGTCTGGCGTTGTAGGCCAGCCAGCCGAGGGGCGCGGCCAACAGCAGCGCAGTACAAAGGAGAAAGATGCCGCCGGAGCGCGTGCGAAATGCGCGGGCACGCCAGGTATGCCACGCGAGCAAACACCAGGCTGTCGCGGCGATGATCCAGCCGTCATAGCGCGTGAACACCGCGCAAACCAGCACCAGCACAGCACCAAGCAGCGTACGGCTGAGCAGGCGCTCACGAAGCTCGGTCGCGGGCAGCCGCGATGCGCGGCCATGCTCGGCGACAAACACTACGGCCCAGATCAGCTCGGCGAGGAAGATCGGCTCGGTCATGGCCGTGGTTTGCAGGTAAAGCAGCCCGGGGTTGAGCGCCAGAAAGAGAACAGCGAGCAACGAGCCCCAGACCGGCAGCGCCAGCCGCGCTAGCCGGTACAGCCCTGCGACCGCGAGGACGAACGCCAGCATGGACGGCGGTGCACCGGCCAGCCCGCTTTGCCACAGGCGCATATTTTGCGCCAGCGGATACATGAGCAGGTGCGGCAGCGGCAGCCACACCGAGCCAAGCTGCCGAAAGCCCGGGTACAGCGAGTCCCCGAGTCGGCGCGCGATGTGCAGGTGAGCCACAGCATCACCGTAAAGCAGCAGCATGCCGTGCCGCATGCAATAGACCAGCGCGAAGATGGAGAGCAGCGCTGCTGCTCCTCCGGCCAGCACACACTCCTGCCGCAGTGTGGAAGGCAATGGGGTCGCAGGTGCGGTACGCTTCACGGGATTGATCAGTCGAGGTGCGAAAGAGCGCGCAGCTCGGCGAAGCGCGCATCGATCTCGGCCCGTGTAAGGGACTGCGCCCGCTCTGTACCAAAGCGTTCGCAGGCAAAGGCGCCCATGGCTGCACCGTAGAACATAGCGCGCTTCCACGAGGCTGGGGTGACCTCGCCGGACTCTGCGAGGGAGCCGAAGAAGCCGCCGGCAAAGGAGTCACCGGCGCCGGTCGGATCGACGATCTCGCCGAGCGGCAGCGCCGGCGCACGGAATGCTACCATGCTCGATCTGTTCCCGCTTACGGGCGACGGCTCTCCAAAGAACGCGGTCGCGCCATACTCGCCGTGCTTGATGATGAGGCTCTTTGGACCCAGCGCGAGGATTCTCTCGGCTGCTCGGGACAAGTTCGTCTCGCCGGCGAGCAGTCGCGCCTCGCCGTCGTTGATCAGCAGTGTGTCGAGGCCGGCAAGCACCTGCAGAAGGCTTTCGCGTGCGCCCGCAATCCAGTAGTTCATCGTGTCGCCGCCTACCATCTTCACGTCCGGCAGCTGAGCGCGCACGCGCTGCTGCAGCACAGGGTCGATATTTGCGAGGAAGAGGAACTCCGAATCACGGTAGGCGTCGGGAATCTTGGGCGCGAAACTCTCGAAAACGTTCAGCTCAGTCGCCAGCGTTTCGGCGCTGTTCAGGTCGTTCACGTAGGAGCCGCGCCAGAAGAAGCTCTTGCCCTGCACGTGCTCGATTCCCTTCGTATCGATGCCGTGGCTTGCAAAGACGCGTTCCTCGTCCGCGGTAAAATCCTCGCCGACCACCGCAATCACGCGCACCTTCGTGAAGAACGAAGCAGCCAGTGAAAAGTGCGTGGCCGCGCCGCCCAGGATGCGATCGCGTCTACCGGAAGGGCTCTCAATGCCGTCGAACGCGACACTGCCAACTACCAGGATGCTCATGCCTTCTCTTTTCTACAAAAGCGCGTCACGCGTTCAGATACCTGCCGTACAGCAGATCAAGCCTCTCGCGGGTGGCTGCCGGGATTGCCTCACGGCTGGTCATGATGGCGAACTTCGCCGCTGTCGCGCACGCGCAGGAGCGTTCGCGCGGGAGGAGGCCGACAGCATGGCGAACAGCACGCTCCGCGTTGGCTGTGTTCTGGTGCATAACCGCGATGACCTGATCGACGGTCACGTCGGCGTGACCTTCATGCCAGCAGTCATAATCGGTGACCATGGCCAGCGTCGCGTAGCACATCTCGGCCTCACGGGCGAGCTTGGCTTCCTGCAGGTTGGTCATGCCGATGATGTCGGCACCCCAGGAGCGATAGAGATTCGATTCGGCGCGGGTGGAGAACTGCGGGCCTTCCATGCACACATAAGTACCGCCCAGCTTGCCTGTCACCTCCGCTTGCTCGCACGCCTTCGCGAGGCTTTGCGCAACCACCGCGCAAACGGGATCGCCGAACGCGACATGGCCGACAACGCCTTCGCCAAAGAATGTGGCCGTACGCGCGAAAGTGCGGTCGATGAACTGATCAGGGATGACAAAGTCGGTCGGCTTGTGCTCTTCCTTGAGCGAGCCGACTGCGGAAACGGAGAGGATTTGCTCGACACCGACGGACTTGAGCGCGCAAATGTTGGCGCGAAACGGGAGCTCGCTCGGCAGGAGACGGTGGCCGCGACCATGGCGCGCGAGAAAGGCGACTCGCCGACCATCCAGCGTGCCTAGTACGAGAGGATCGCTCGGTTTCCCCCACGGGGTTGTTATTTCCTGCTCCTGGATGTCGGTCAGTCCAGGCATAGCGTACAGACCGCTGCCGCCGATGATGCCGATCTCTGCCTGCTGCTGCAATCGCTACTCCTTGTAAAAGGACTAGTATACCCGCGGCAGTGCGGCGCGCATGGTGCCCTGGCGCGCAAGAAACGCGCGCAGCGGCGCGCCGAGGCCGGGCATCGCGGCGAGTTGCGAGGCGCCCCGCGACGCGGCGTGAGCAGCCGGGCTCCGGCTCGATTGCGCGTCAATCATCGTATGCATGACTGTCTCGGCAAGCGGCACGGAAAGGCTGTGACTCACGAAGACGTAGCGGTCCTGCTGTGCCACAATCACCGGACCTTCGTTTGTGGAAGTGATTGTGCGATTGACCGCCGGTTCCTGCAGCTGGGAATCCGGATAGCGTTTTGGAAGGCTTGCTAGATAGAGTTTCGCGAACGCCGCTGCCGCTACCGGGTTCTTCCAGCGCGATAGATAGATGAGTGCGATCGAAGCCGTACTGTCTTTCGCGGCCTCTGTCTGCGCAGAGCGGGTCTGCGCCGCGTAGTAGATGCCTCCATCCCAGGCCAGCGCAGCATCGGCACCGGCGCCCTTGTCGGCCAGCGCCTCACCCAGAATGCGTACGTCGAGTGCACCCATGACGCCGACGTCGTAGGGCGCCCAGTCTCGGTCCAGCAGCGGGTGCAGGTCCGCCACGGCGAGCAGCGGAGGATGCTCGCCATGCTCATAGACTTCAGGATGCATGATCTCGAGGCTCGTATCCGGCGGCCGGTTCAGTGCGTCAGCAAACGCAGCTTGTGTACCCCGGTCACGGAGCAGGTGCTGCTCAAAGACGAGCCCTTCCTGGTAGGGGAACAAAAGCGACTCGCGTAGAACCAGCGGAGCGCTATCGAGGATCGGCGAATCGTCATCTGGGCTGTTTGTGTCGTTGGCTGCGCCGAGCGAAAGATCCGGCAGCGTGCGCAACGAGCGACCCTTGTCAGAGAGGTACCAGTCGTAGTAAGCCACCATCGCCTGACCTTCCAGTACAGCCTCCCGCGCGGTGTCGGTCTCATCGTAGCGGATGTGTTCGCGATCCTCCGCCACATTTGTAGCGGTACCTTCCGGCCCGGCGTTCTCCCAGTCGTCCAGGTTAACGCCTCGTCCGCTTTGGTATTGATCTTGGAGCGCATGCGTCAGCTCATGCGCCATCACTGGCTTTTGCGTATCGGCATCGACCCAGTCCAATAGATTGACGGTCTTCGTCTTGCTGTCGTAGAAGCCAGCGACCTGTTCGCCAAGCAACTTGAGCAGGAACGGCCGCAGGGCGAAGTGGGGCGGCAGCAGGCCGAACTTTTCGAGCACGATCGCCGAGCGCTCAATACGCGCGGTGTCCTTGTCCTCATCCATCTTCTGCTTCAGAAAAGCAACGACTTCCTCCCGCGTGAGCAGCTTGCGCTTCACCTCCCGATGGATGGCAAGGCCGGTGTCCTTGGAGTCGAAGCGCAGGATGGTATCGACCGAGCGGAACAGCTCCGCAGCCTGGGCGGCGCTGATGCGTGGCTTGGTACCAGTTGCGACCAGTGCCGGAGTCTGGGCTGCAGCGCCGATCAGCCCTGCGGCGACTGCAGCCGCCACAAAAGAGAGTCGAAGTGTTTGGCGAGTCGGCGACATGGGCTCCAACCTGCATGGTAGCGCGACCAGGAGAAGCTACGGCCAGCCACCTATAATGGACGGAGCGCGGCAACGAAAAGCGCGCGGCAGGCTGTGCGGCTGATGAGCGAAACGAACGTAGCAGTTGATTTGATTGAAACCTCCACCGTGCCAGAGGCCGTGTCGCCGACGCCGCTCGCCTCCCTGATGCCCGCCCAGAATCAGGTGGCCTTTGGAGGCCGCCAGACCGTCTCTGTCTTCTCCGGTGCGGAGCAGGAGCTCGTGGCGCTCTGCACAGCGGTAGGGATCTACGACCAGGGCTGGCGGACGTGTCTGCGGATTACCGGCGAGGACCGGGTTCGCTGGCTCAATGGCATGGTGACTAACACAGTCCGTGATCTTGAGCCGGGGCAGTGGAACTACACCTTTCTGTTGAACGCACAGGGGCGGATCCAGGGTGACGGGGATGTATACGCGCTGCCTGAGTCGCTGCTTTTCGCGACGGAGCAGGCGCAGGCGCTCCGCCTTAGCGAGCACCTGGACCACTTCATCATCATGGATGATGTGATGCTCGAGAGCGCGCGCGACATGACCGCGATCGGCCTTGCCGGACCGGGAGCACCGGCGATACTGGCCGGCCTCAATGCGGATTTCGCCTCCCTCCCTCCAGGTTGGTTTCGGCACCAAGGACCGTTAAGCGCGGTTTGCGAACGCCCGAACCGCTACACGCTATGGGTGCCCGATGCGGACGCGCTGGCGCTCTGGGACCAGCTGCGAGGCGCGGGAGCAATCCCGTGCGGAGTACGCGCCGTAGAGGCACTCCGCATACTGTCCGGCATCCCGCGCTTTGGTGCTGACATTCACGAGAAGAGCCTCGCTCAGGAAACCGGCCAGATGCGCGCACTTAACTTCAACAAGGGCTGTTACCTCGGCCAGGAGATTGTTGAGCGTATCCGCTCGCGCGCCACTGTTCATCGTCAGATTCGCTCTTTCTCGCTCCAGGTTGAGCCGGGGGCTAAGCTGCCCGGGCCCGGTACTCTCCTCTACTCTCCGGACAAGCCGGACACGGCTGTCGGCGAGCTGAGCAGCATCACAGACCTGTACCCGCCAGCTGCTGAGGGCGCGTACGCCGCCTACGCGCTGGGGACCGTGCGCGTCGAAGCTACGAACGCATCCCTGACCTTTGAAGGCGGCATGGTAACCGCGCTACCCCACGCGCCGCTTCTACCAGTTTGAGAGGATCCTCCACCATGGCAGAAAAGTCGCCCTCGTTTGTAGTCGTTGATAAGCGCAAGTTCACCGCAGAAGGACAGATTAGGGAAGGGTTTGTGCCGCCCGAGCCCGCCGTGGAAATACCAAAGCCAGCAGTAACTGAACCGGAAGAGTTTTCAAGCGCCAAGGTCGTAACCATGCCGGCCAGGACACTCGAGGCGACGGCAGATGCGACGGAGGCAGCGGACGATCTTGCCAGTGAGGACATGGCCGGCTCGGTTGTCCCACTGCGAAGCTCGGACCCAGGCGCGGATTTGGACACAAACCTGGACGCGAACCTGGGATTGGACCTCGACGGCGACGACATGATGACCAACGCCGGCCTGGATGACCTCGACGAGGTGGAGGGTGAAGGCGCTCTCGCGCCGCCGCGCAACGCAGCTGAAGCAGCGGCGCAGAACGCGGCCTACGCCCAAAGCAGCCGCGAAATGGATCGCTTGCTGCAGCAGGCAAATCCCGGCATGCAAGCACCCGGCGTGGTTGCCTTTGAACATGTGATTCAGAGCTTTTACCTGTCAGCGATTATGGCTATGGGCGCAGGCACGGAGCCGGGTCAAAAGCCGCGCATCGACATCCTGGGCGCGCGCCAATCGATCGATATGCTTGCTGTACTGGAAGAGAAGACCAAGGGCAACCTGACCGCGCAGGAGCAGGAGCTGCTCCAGGGCATCACCTTTGAGCTGCGCATGATGTTCCTTGAACTCACGAATGCGATCAGCAAGCAGGCCTTGACGCCACCTGCTGGCCGGCCAGGCGCTCCCGGCGGCCTTCGGTAGATCTACTCCCGCAGCTCCACTGGGAGCCGCCGCTCTTGAGGCGGATCTTGGCCGGCAAAGTGCAACGCATGCTCTACCAATGGATTGCATAACTATGTCCGTGAAGCGATAGCGTATGAAGGAGCTGGCCCTCATCACCGTGCTGGGCAGCGGTACCAGCATGGGTGTTCCCATCCTTGGCTGCCAATGCTCCACTTGTACCTCGACCGACCCGCGAGATCATCGAACGCGCCCCTCGATTGCTGTTTCATGGGCTGCCGCGGGCGAAAAGCACTGTGTCCTCATCGATACCGGGCCGGAGTTCCGAATGCAGGCCCTCCGCGAGAAGATCGAGAGCGTGGACGCAGTTTTCTATACGCATGCGCATGCCGATCATATCCTCGGGCTCGACGATCTGCGCCCGCTTACCTTCCGCTACAAAGAGTCGAAGATGCCGCTTTACGCGGACGAGCCGACGGCTGCGGTGCTCGAGCGCATCTTCGACTACACCTTCTCTCCAGGTTCGACCTATCCGAACAAGGCACGTGTTGCCATTCAGCGAATCGGAAGCATGGCTGGGGTTATGGTCGCGGGAAAACGCTTCCAGCGCGTGCCGCTGCTACACGGGCGGCTGCCGATCGCCGGCTACCGGTTCGGCTCAGCAGCGTACCTGACGGACATGAGCGCAATCCCGGAGGAGAGTTTCCCTCTGCTAAGCGACCTCGACGTCGTCATCCTTGACGCGCTGCGGTGGGAACACCACCCAAGTCACGCTAACGTTGAAGAGGCGCTTCGTTGGGTCGAGCGGATCGGCGCGCGGCGTGCGTTTTTCACGCATATGTCGCATGAACTGGGCCACTCGGCCACAGAAGCGAAACTGCCGGCGCACGTTCGCCTGCTTTACGACGGGCAGCGCATCCCGGTCGAGCTCTCCTGATGCATATCTTCTTTCGGATTGAAGAAGCTGCCTCGTACGTCGAATCGACACAGGCACGCTCCGTGATCGCGATCGGCAACTTTGACGGCGTTCACTGCGGGCACCGGGCGATCCTGGCCGAGGTGCGTGACCGCGCGCGCGCGCTCGGGGCGCGATCGATAGTTGTCACCTTTGATCCGCATCCGCTGCGAGTGCTGCGACCCGCCGAGGCGCCACTACTGATTACGCCGCTTGAAGAGCGCTTGCGGCTGCTTGCAGACACAGGGGTCGATGCTGTAGTCGTGCTCGGGTTTACCGAGGAGTTTTCCCGGCAAAGCGCCCGGAGCTTCGCGGAGAACCTCCTCCAGCGATCGCTGCGCGCCGTAGCTGTGCACGAGGGCGATAACTTCCGGTTCGGCTACCGTGCGGAAGCAGGAGTGGAGCAGCTGCATGCGCTTGGCGCGGAGCTCGGCTTCTCCGTGGTCGCGCATTCCGTTCTGTACCGCCGCGGCCTGGCTGTCTCCTCAAGCCAGGTGCGCAGCCTGGTCCGCGAAGGACGCCTGGAACAGGCGCGCGCGCTGCTGGGGCGACCCTTTACGCTGCACTCTACGCAGGCCCGCGGCCGAGGTATCGGCACACGGCTGCTGGTGCCGACAGTCAACCTGGCGCCCTACGCGGAGCTGAAGCCGGCGCACGGCGTCTACGTGACGCGATTGCGTGTGGGCGGGGGTGATGGAGGTCGCACGTTCGCGGCAATCACCAATGCCGGCGACCGGCCAACCTTCGGCGAGGACTCCTATGCGATTGAGTCGCACCTGCTCGACTACGATCCGAGCCGCGAGCCTCTGGATCTGACCGAGACAACGCCTATTAAGCTCAGCTTCATGCACAGGCTACGCAGCGAGCGGCGTTTTCCATCGCCCGAAGCGCTGAAGCAGCAGATTGGCCTCGATGTGGCCCGGGCGCGCCGATACCACGTGCTCGCAAGCCACCTAGCCCCGCAATCCGGCTGGTAAACTGGGGTTTCACGACCGCCGTTCACCCCGGGAAAAACCATGTTTGAGAACCTGCAGGAAAAGCTCCAGCGCGCCTTCAAGAATTTGCGCGGCCAGGGTACCGTCTCCGAAGAAAACATCAACGACGCATTGCGCGAGATCCGTCTCGCGCTTCTCGAGGCGGACGTCAACCTCAACGTCGTGCGGGAGTTGATCGAGCATATCCGTGTCAAGGCGGTCGGTCAGGAGGTCATGACCGCGCTCTCGCCGACGGAGCAGGTAATCAAGATTGTGCGCGATGAGTTGGTCTCTCTGCTCGGCAAGGACACCGCACGCTTCCAGTTTGCTTCGCGTCCGCCAACGGTGATCCTGATGGCCGGCCTGCAGGGCTCGGGAAAGACGACAACCTCCGGCAAGCTCGCGGCATGGCTGCAGAAG
Source organism: uncultured Acidobacteriaceae bacterium (assembly GCA_964245435.1). Lineage (GTDB taxonomy): Bacteria > Acidobacteriota > Terriglobia > Terriglobales > Acidobacteriaceae > EB88. Next base: position 14,755 of record CAXTMF010000003.1, on the reverse strand, counting down.
GGCGGGCACCGGCCGATGCTGGTTTCAGTCGACGTGTACCGGCCGGCGGCTCGGCAGCAACTGAAAGTTGTAGCGCAGAGCATCAAGGCCAACCTGTACGAGGGTGACGAACGCGGCGAGCCGGCTGGACCAGCATTGGTGGAGCGGCTAGCGAAGGAGGCGCGTCGTGAGGCCGTCAACACCGGCTGCGATACGCTGATCGTCGATACCGCCGGGCGGCTCGGCATCGATACCGAGCTGATGGACGAGATGGCGATGCTGAAAACGCTGCTGGCCCCCCAGGAGATCCTGTTCGTTGCGGACGCGATGACCGGCCAGGACGCCGTGCAATCCGCCAAAGCCTTCCACGACCGGCTCGCGCTGACCGGCACTGTGCTCACGAAAATGGATGGCGACGCCCGCGGCGGTGCGGCACTCTCGATCCGTCACATCACCGGGCAGCCCGTGAAATTCATAGGCACCGGGGAGCGCCCGGATGCCTTTGAAGCCTTCCACCCGGACCGTATCGTGAGCCGGCTGCTGGGCATGGGCGACATGATGTCGCTGATCGAGAAAGCCGAATCGACGCTCGACCGCAAGAAGTCCGAGGAGTTTGCAAAGAAGGCGCTCTCAGGCGACGGCTTCTCGCTGGAGGACTTCCGCGAGCAGCTGCGGCAGATCCGCAAGATGGGTTCGCTGAAAAGCATCATGAAGATGCTGCCTTCGGTCGGCCCGTTTCAGGGTATTCAGCAGATGGCCGATCAGGTCGACGAGAAGCAATTTGTACGGGTCGAGGCAATCATCAACTCGATGACAAAGCGCGAGCGCAACAACCACGAGATCATCTCGGGCTCACGCCGCAAACGCATTGCTGACGGTTCGGGCACCAGCGTTCAGGAAGTAAACCAGCTGCTGAAGCAGTATGCGCAGATGCGCAAGATGTTCAAGGGTATGGGCAAGGGCGGCGGTGCGATGCAGCGCCGCGCTATGAGCATGATGGGCGGGATGAAGGGCCTGGGCCGGTAAAGATGGGGGCAAAACCGCCTGCGCGGCTGGCGGCAACTTCGTGGCGGGTCTTTGTGGAAAATGGCTGTAAACGATGATGGCCGTCGCAATGCTGCGGACTTACTCTCTAAGTACACCCGCCACGCAGTGAACGCCTTCTGCGTAGGGAGTTTGCATTTGTTCTGGAGAATCAAGTGACATCCTTGCAGGACCGGCTCGACGCCATCACCGAGCAAACTCGCAAGCTGGTTCAGCCGGAGCGACTTGCGCCGGGCGAGCAGGCGGTTGCTGAGCTTTTCGCGTCAGGCATCGAGGAACGTATTCTGCCGGTCGGTGCGAGAGCTCCGGCTTTCGGACTCGAGGATGGCAGTGGCCGTGCCGTACGCTCGGCCGATCTACTTGCACTTGGGCCACTTGTTATCGACTTTTTCCGCGGCCGCTGGTGCTCTTACTGTGTCAATGAGCTGGACGCATGGCGGGACGTGTATGAGCTGGTCCGCGAGCGTCATGGACTGCTGGTCGCGATCTCTCCGCAAACAGTGCGGCAGAACGAGTTCACAGCCGGGCAGCACGCTTTGCCCTTCCCAGTTCTGGCTGACCCTTCCGGAACGGTCGCTGAGCAGTTCGGTCTGGTGTACACGGTGCCGCTGTACTTGCAGCGGTATTACCGCTCGATCCTGGTCAACATCCCTTTCATGAACGGCGAGCCGAGCTACCGGCTGCCGATCCCTGCCACATACGTCGTAGCGCAGGATAGAACGGTACTCTTCGCAGAAGCGCACGCGGACTTTCGAGTCCGACCGGAGCCTGCAGAGGCCTTTGCTGCGCTGCCGCTGTAGCGGCGACTCCTGCGAGGAGGCCAGCCGCTCGCGCACTGCGCTATAAAGGAACCCGAGTTGCGGCAGGCGTAAAGCCTGTCCGGAGGGTTCGCATGGCGCCTGAAGCCAATCTGTCCAGCCAGCTGCATCGCCGCGCTATTCTGCGTCTCGCCGTCGCTGGAGGCGTAGGCCTGCTCGCTCCCTCAGCCATGCAGGCAGCGAGTGCCGTGCCGTCGCGAGATGCCATGGCGACGCCTGTATCCGACTCTGGCGGGCCGGGTGGAAGAGCCGAGGGCTGGCTCAACGTGCGTGAGCATGGCGCAGCCGGCGATGGAGCGAAGCTTGATTCGCCCGCGATCAACGAAGCAATCGCGACCGTAGCCCGTGCAGGCGGCGGCACGGTCTACTTCCCTGCCGGTGTTTACCGCTGCTACTCCATCCGGCTGGCCAGTCTGGTCTCACTCTACCTCGACCAGGGCGCCACCATCCTTGCTGCCGATGTGTCTCTCAGCGGAGCCGGCAGCGGTGGATACGACGTGGCCGAACCGCAGGATCCGGCGATTGAGCATTATCAGGATTATGGCCACAATCACTGGCACAATTCCCTGCTCTGGGGCGAGGGACTTCATGATTTATCTATCATTGGCCACGGGCTGATCTGGGGCAAGGGCCTGAGCCGAGGCCATGACGACGATAAGAACCTGCCCGACACAACTAAGCCAGGTGTCGGCAACAAGGCGATCGCACTCAAGAACTGCCGCAACGTTACGCTGCGTGACTTCTCCATCCTGCAGGGCGGCTGGTTCGGTATCCTCGCGACCGGCGTCGACAACCTGACCATTGACAACCTGCGTATCGATACCAATCGCGATGGCATAGACCTGGACTGCTGCCGCAATGCGCGCGTCTCCAACTGCACCGTCAACTCGCCCTGGGACGACGGCATCTGCCCGAAGAGCAGTTTTGCGCTCGGCTACGCGCGCCCGACTGAAAATGTCACCATCACGAACTGCTATCTGACTGGGGGATACGAGCTGGGCTCGGTGCTTGATGGCAGCTGGCGGCCGATGCCTGCATCGTTCGCGAACCACCGCACCGGACGCATCAAGTGTGGAACCGAGTCGAACGGCGGCTTTCTCAACATCACCATCTCGAACTGCGTCTTTGAAAGTTCGCGCGGACTTGCGCTTGAGTCCGTCGATGGAGCCCGGTGTGAAGACATCACTTTCACGGGCGTGACCATGAGGGATGTCGCGCAGGCTCCGCTCTTTTTGCGCCTGGGCAGGCGGATGCGTGGGCCGGCCGGCGTGCCGGTCGGCACAGTCCGCCGCATCGTCATCAGCAACATCAGCTGCTCAGGCGCCTCTATGCTACCTTCCATCCTGAGCGGCGTACCCGGGCACCCCATCGAGGACATCCAGATCAACAATGTCTTTCTTCGACAGGTGGGCGGAGGCACGCCGCAGCTCGCGGCGCGGATGCCACCCGAAAACGAGAACAGCTACCCAGAACCCACGATGTTCGGCGACCTGCCGGCGACGGCCCTCTTTTGCCGGCACGTGCGGAGCCTGCAGGTCTCCGCCCTCGAGATCCAGACCGAGGCGCCCGACGCGCGCCCTGCGTTCTGGCTTTCGGACGTGGACGGGGCGGACTTCTTCCGCGTCAAGGCGGCCAAGGGTGGGGGGAAAGTCTTCTCGCTGCATGGCGTGAGCGACTTTCGCGTCTTCGGCAGCCGCGGCATACCGGATGCGGCGCAGAGCCACATTGATCAACAGCAGCTTTAAGGCTCGTTCGACCCAGCATGCCATCAGGCCCAAACCGGTTGATCGTTGCGTGGCCGAGCCGATACGGATTTCCCGCTGGAAGAGCCGCATGCATGCCGGAGCTTTCGACCTGTCCGCTAAGACGGCAGAGTTGCGTTGGCACTGAGAGGCGCCGCAACCTCGCTCAGCCGCGGCGAGCGCCCAAACTCGCGCTTCAGGTAGCGCGCCATGTGACGCGAGGTCCACTTGGCGCCAACAGCAAAACGCTGAGCTGGCCCAAAACAGTTCGCCGAAGCAAGACCGATCATGTGCAGCCCGCGCACGCTGGTCTCAAAGGTCGCGCCAAGCACCGGCGTTCCCTCTGCAGTCCGGATCTGCGACACAAGCGCCGGATCCATGAAGCGGAGCGCTGCCATATTCGGCTTATAGCCGGTTGCGGCGATGACGTGATCCGCGACAAACTGCTGACCGGGGCTATCCGGCTGGTCATAAGTGACATGCACCTTGCCATCGCGCCAGTCCACTCCCTGGATCTGGGCGCTCATGTGCATCGGAATCCGGCCCTCCACCTTTTCCCGCATAAACCAGCCAGGAATCGGGCCCAGATGACGGCGAACAACGCGGTGCCGAAAACGCTGCGGCAGCGCCCGAAACAATAGAGGCGCGTCTACGCAGATCACGTACTCCCAGCCGACGCCGAGGCCAGAACGCGGGTAGAGGACACGGCGCTTGAGTGGCCGGGGATCCATCTCGGGTATGTAGAAGCCGATCTTCGGCCGACGCCCCATGATGTTGACGTCCGCACCTGCGTCCGCGAGCGATGCTGCGAGGTCTACGGCGGACGCGCCCGCGCCGACTACAAGCACACGCTTGCCTTCAAAGCGGCTGACGTCGCCATGCGCATAGCTGTGGCTGACTGCTTCGGGCGGCAGGCCTTGGAGGGTCGGCGGCAGGTAGCCGAAATGAGTGATGCCGACCGCGAGCACAACACGGCGCGCAGTGAACTCCTCGCCTTCCGCCGTTTGCAGCAGGAAGCGATCTCCCTGCTTACGAAGCCCGGCTATGTCGCCCGTCTCGAGTTGCGACACCATGCGCCGCTGAAACTCGAGTCCGTAGGCCACGAAGGTGTCAAGCGGAATGGGCATGCCGGAGTACTTATAGGGAAGGCCCTGCTCCCGGCAGAAGTGCTCGAGCGTAAAGCGGCGCTCCGGGTCGTAAAGTGTTGAGGCATATCCGTCGGATTTGAGACACATGCCTTTTGGCATATTGTTTTGCCAGCTCTGCATCGGCCGCCCAAAGATACGATGACGTACGTTGCCGTGGCGCAGGTACGCGCCGAGCGAGAGGCCGTACGGACCGGCACCGATAACCGCTACATCTGTTTCTGTCTTCTGCATAGCAACCGTCCAGGGGAGCAACTGTAAGAACAGGGGAACATACGAAGTATAGCTGCGTGCTTTTTACCTATGAGAGAAAAAAAGGGGTAACCCTTACCCAAGAGTTGATCGGTAACCCTACCTATGTCTACTAAACTCTCCGCAGTTCAAAAAGAGCCTGCCTCCGGGCGGAAAGCAGCCGAAAATGTCCCCACAGCTTTCGGTCCTTGTGGTTACGACCCAGACCTGGTTACAAATCACCCGACTTGCGCTTCGCTTCGCCGAGTATGGCTGCCGACTCTCGGTCATTTGCCCTGACGAGAGCCATCTTACCTATGCGCCTCACATTCACAAGAGGTTCCGCTTCCGCCTGGGTGGCACGATCCAGGCCCTTCGGCATGCAATCGTGGCATCGGGCGCAGAGTATGTCGTACCGACTGACGATCTTTCTGTCTGGTTCCTCCACGAGCTGGCTGATGAGTTTCCGTCCTTTCGCGCGATCGTCGAACGCTCGCTCGGCGAGCGGAGGTTCTTTCCAACTCTGCGCTCGCGCATGGACCTGCTCTCGCTCGCGGACCGACTGGGCATCTCCGTTCCGAAAACGGAGCGGATCGCGAGTGCCGTCGAACTGGAGCGCTGGTGCCCGCCGGACCATCCACCCATAGTCCTGAAGAAAGACGGCACATGGGGCGGCAAGGGAGTGCAGGTAGCGCATACTGCAGAGCAGGCACAGCAGGCCTTCGAGCTGCTTGCGACAGAAACCAGCTCCACTGCGCGCATCCTCCAGTGGCTGCGCATCGGCGACAGATCTGCCTTCACGCGGCTTCGCTGCTTGAGCCACCCTGAGATTACGGTGCAGGCTTTTGTAGGCGGTGTCCCTGCAAACTCCATGTACGCCTGCCACCAGGGTCGCATCCTGGGCGAGGTGCAGGCCCGTGTTGTCGCGTCCAAAGGCAAGAAGGGCCCATCGCTGGTCATCCAGCTGATCAACGATGCGCGTATCAGCCGAGCCGGCTATCTGCTCGCCGACACTCTCAAGCTATCCGGCTTCTTCGGTCTCGACTTTATGCTCGACGCGCATACGGGTGAACCGCTGCTCATCGAGCTCAATCCGCGATCCACTCAACTGGGCCACCTGGCGGTAGCCGGACAGGCTGATCTTGCGGGATTGCTCTGGTCGCAATGGACCGGTGCACCTGCTCCCGCGCCGGGCGAGCTGGGGCTTAGCAGCGCGGTCTGCTTTTATCCAGAGGGTGAGCGTCTCACGCAGGAGACAGCCAGTCTCTCCGGCTGCCGCTCCGACGTGCTCGCCCATGAAAGCGAAACCCTGGCAACTCTCGCAGCAGGCAACCCGGCCCTGCGTACCCGGCTGCGTGGGCAGCTTTGGCGTTCCCTGGCCCGGCTGAAAAGTTCGCTACAAAGCGAAGCTGCAATCCAGGCTTTCTATTACCGGGATTTTACCCAGTGCTCAGATGCGCAGGAGCCGGTGCGGCCCGAGGCTGCACGACGAGCCAACGTTCTCTCCATCGCAAGCTGACCACGTCTTTGAAATGCAAGAAAGCTCCCAGAGCTGTCCTGGATCTCCGCAGGTCTGGGGCTTCTCGACCGTCCGGCACGCACAAGCCTGACCCTCTTCAAAGAGGGTCGAAGCTGTGCCGCGTGTGCTCGTAACGTACTGCCATTTCGCCGTTAACGGCGGGACTGCTTCTCGGTCTTCGCTTGCAGGGATGCTGCCATCGCGGGAGCTTACTGCTTCCTAATGCCTTCCCTACGGACTTTCTACAGTCCTGCGATTTCTCCTGAAATCGGAGAATGCGCTTCTTGCCGTCTACCTTCTATTTGCCAGCGCTAAGTATTTGCGGATGGCCACGCATTCGCCTCTGCTCTTCCACTACGGCGAGTCGTCTTTTTTCTCCATCCATCCCGCCGCCAGCACGGCAGCTTTCGAGTAGGTCGAAGTCCGCGGGCATAGCTATCCGTTTTTTCCGTCTTTGAAAGGGGTCGTTCCTTGCTCAGTACCAAGTTCATCCGGCACCTCAGCTTCTGGCCGTCTTTGTTTCTCTTCGTCTTAGCCTCTGCCGTTAACTGCCTTGCGCTCGGTCCCGTCCTTGATCCCACCCCCGGCTCGGTGCCCCTCGCGACCGGCAATGTTCACGGCATAGCCTGGCGCCCAACTGGCGTCGCATCGCTCGGTGCGCAGGTGCTCATCCGCAGCATCGACGAGGATGGGCGTCTGTCCTCCGTGGCCAACGTGCGAACGGATGGCCGCGGGCAGTTCGCGGTCACAGAGCTCCCCGCCGGCGCTTACCAGCTGACCGCTTTGAGCGCTGCTGGCATCTCTAACCCGGTCAACGTGAACGTGACAGCCGGCAGCGATACGCATGTAGAGCTTGCGCTGCAGCAGACGCCGGAAAGGACGCCAAATGCCGCAACGCCGCCGGCCTCGGTTCCGCAACGCGGTTTTTGGACTCGGCTCGGCCATGCCTACCTGGATGATTGGAGTCCGCCGGTCAGTGATGCGACACCGGCGCCCGCCCCAGAGCGACGTGGCACGCCGGGCCCTATCAGTTCCCCACCATTCCCATCGGCCGACTGGCCGATTGGCGGAACGGTCGTGATTGGCGCACCCGACTACCAGACCTATCCTTTGATGACAGCGCTTGAAAAGCCAAACTCGCGCATTAAGGCATACGGCTGGTTTGACATCGGCGGCAATGCCAGCACTTCCAACAAGGGGATGTACGCCAACAACGAAACCGCCTACGATGTGATCCCAAATTCGATCCAGCTGGATCAGGCAGTGCTCTACTTCGAACGTCTACCGAATACGGTACAAACTGATCACGTGGACTGGGGATTTCGGCTGGCCAGCCTGTACGGATTGGACTACCGGTACACAACCGCGCTGGGCGTCTTCAGCCAGCAGTTGCTCTCGCACGCAAGTGGCCAGCAGTATGGCTTCGATGAGGTGATGTACTACGCGGATATCTACCTTCCGCACATCGGGAAAGGCGCCGATCTCCGCATCGGCCGGTATATCTCACTACCCGACATCGAAGCTCAGCTCGCGCCCAATAATTACACCTACAGCCACTCCATCCTATACACGTATGACTGCTATACCCAGCATGGCATCGTACTCACGACCAAGCTCAGCGATCACTGGACGGTACAGGGCGGTGTTTCCGGTGGGTGCGAAATAGCGCCGTGGGTCACCGGAACCAAGCTGACCGGTACAGCCACCGTGGCTTATACATGGCACAACGGAGGGGATGACCTCTACTTTGCCGCTAACTCTCTCAACTCAGCGAAGTATGGATACAACAACATATCCGGATACTATCTAACCTACTACCACAAGATCAACCAGACCTGGCACACCGACACTGAGGGCTGGTACCAGTATGAACGCGATGTGCCGAATAACAACTACACCGCAGGGCCGGTCATCTCGCCCGCTCCGATCAAGGGAGCGAACGGAGCCTATTGCACAGCGACAGCCATGCACTGCTATGCACCAGATTATGCTGTGGTCAACTACATTGAACATGAATTCAACAACCACCATTCCTCCTTCACTATCCGCAACGAGTTCTTCAACGACATCAAGGGGCAGCGCACCGGAACTCCTACGGTCTACTCGGAGCATCTCTTCGGTTTTAACTTCTGGGTTGGAAGTACGATAACCTTCCGGCCTGAGATACGTTTTGAGCACTCGTATAACAAGCCGGCTTATGACAGCCCGTATCTTGGCTCACCAACAAAGTCGAGCCAGGGAACGCTGGCCGGTGATCTTATTTACCACTTCTAGGAGACAAGCTGCTGCCCCCCGAGCATCGGTATCAGGTACGGCGCTCTGGGCGCAGCGGCTCCAGCAACAAGAGCAAGAACTCAGCGCTTGGCGAGTTCGTTCCGCTTCCCACCGATGCCACCTCGACTGCCAGGAAGAGCCGCTCGCGAGCGCTCTGGTGAACTACGCGGATCTCTCTTCAGATTATGGTCGCTTGGCGCCCAGGAAGGAGCGTTTGTCAGCTGTGTTAGCTGGCCCCGAAGTACGGCAGTGAAAGCTGAAATGCTGTGCCAGAAGCTCCCGATTCCGTGCTGCTGCGGAAGCTCAGCGTCCCGCCATGCCTAGCGATGATTTCCGAACTGATGGAGAGCCCCAGCCCGGTACCTGCAACACCCTTCGTCGTGAAGAAGGGTTCCATGAGTCTGCGCTGCACTTCGAGGGACATGCCCTGGCCGGTGTCAGCTACTTGCACAACAAGGCACTCCTCTCGCGGCTCGACCGCGATGCGAAGCTTACCGCCTGAGCTCATCGCATCGATCGCATTGCCAACCAGGTTGGCCAGCACCTGCCGCATCTCGCCCGCACGGCAGACCACCGGCGGCACCTCCGAGGGCCACTGCTTCTCCACCTTGATGGCAGCCGCTTCAATACGCGGCCGGAATAATACCAGCGCAGATTCAAACAACTCCGGGATAGATGTCGCTTCCGCCTCACTAGGTTGACGATAGAACTTGAGCGTATGGGCGGTGATCTCTCCAATTCTCGTGAGCTCCTGCTGCGCAAGGGTCAGATACCCTCGCTGCGCCTCATCCAGTTCGCCCAGCTCAAGCAGGTAAAGCAAATTGGTCACAGACTCGAGCGGATTGTTAATCTCGTGCGCTACCGACGCGGCAAGTCGACCAGCGGTCGCAAGGCGCTCGGCAGCCCGGGTGGCCTCAGCCGCCTCAAGCCGTGCCTGGCCTGCCGCCGCTATCCAGCGAGCCTTGTCGTAGTAGGTCGTCACAAGCAGCCCCAGCGTAAGAAGCAATGCATTGCCGACACCAACCCGCGCAAGCGCAGTCCCGCTGAAAGAGCCGGTTGTCCGCAGGCACACACTGCCCATCTCCGGCATCATCGCAGCCATGCCTGAGTAGTGCATACCCGAGATCGCCGCGCCCAGCAACAGCGAGGCCAGCAAGGTTTTCTTTATGCCAAGCGGGTCGTCGCCCTTGCGCCCGAGCAGCCGCATCGCTATCCATGACGCGCCGACCGCGATCGCGAAAGAAGCGGCTATCCACCAGGGATTCCAAAGCACCGGTCGCGAGAAGTGCAGCGCCGCCATCCCGATGTAATGCATCGCTGAGATGCCGGAGCCAACTAGCAGCGCCCCGGCAAGCTGTGCCCTGCCTGTGTTCCCCCGGCGCATGGCGAGCGAACAGGCCGCGACGGCCACCAGCACGGACAGGATTGTGCGATCGAGGTCGTAGTAGAGAGGATAGGATGGCTGCCACGCGAGCATTCCGAGGAAGTGCATCGACCAGATACCAAGCCCCAACGTGCATCCTGCCGTGATGGTCCAGAACGCAGGGCGACTACTGTGGTAGCCGTGTGCAGCCGCCTCAAGTGCAGCAAAGCCCGCCAGAGCTGCAACGAGTACCGAGAAACCAACAGTGAATGGATCGTAGTGGCCCTGCATATTCGCTCGTTGCTGCTTTACTCCGGCTCTGCAAGCGGCTGCCGTGGCCGCTTGCTCGGGAGAGTGCGCTGCGTCTCGCACTTACGCTGTTCTGCTTCGACGCAGAACCTTCGCCTCGATAATACAGACTGGATGGGAGCGTTGATCGACGGAGTTACCAACGTACCGGACGCACTGAAGACCTCTCTGCCGAGCCCTGAACTTCCGAAGGAGCGGTTGACGGATCGTCAAGCAATGATCGTGCGAGAAAAACTCGCCGATTCTTCTTCCAGCTACCGCTCTACTCAGTCCTCCTGCTGCTCGACTCGTGAGTGGCCAGAGTTTGGTCGTGACTTGATAATCCGCGACGGTAAGTCCCCGCAGTGGCAGCCACCACGGAGACACCAGTTGAGATCGCCAGGAGGCGTGGGTTGGAGCAGCCAGAAGAGCTTGCCCACAGCTTCTGGAGTTTCATCCCGAGGGCACAAAGCAGCAGGTCACGTATGGCGAGCTGAACTACCATAGGGAGCGCATTGCCAAGCTTTTGGCGGCAGAAGCGGGTCCGACTTCATGGCTGCCTTTTTAGGATGCCTGCACGATGTTACATCCCGAGTCCCCTTCGTATGGGGCTCTTTGGTTTTCGATCCAAAAACTAAGCAAGAGCGTTTAGACAATTGCGTCCAGGACCGATCCTTGTTAGCGGAGAGCCGCGCAGTAAGGTGGCAGCCCTGGAAGCGAGCTAGAGCAGGGCCAACTCCACTTCGCGTGACACCTGTTTCGAGCATTAATTTCTACAAGGCGCGCCGAAGGCAATCGATGCCTTCGGGCGCAAATGTCAGCTGACGCTACATCTTCCAAAAGCCGGCAAGATAAGTCAGACGGCCTTGCTGCTCGTCGAAGCGGGCGTAGCTGTAGCCGTTCACCAGCGGCGTGTCACTGCGATCAAACATGGTCCACGTGGAGAGCAGCTGCCCGTGCTGCTGTCTCAGCATGGTACTTCGGAAGTAGGAGCCGGCAGACTGCGACTGAAACGCGGCAATAGTTGCAATCATGCGTTCAATCCCCCGCTCGTCGCTGTCGGGGCTGGTGAATGCGACATCTGGGGCGAGGCTCGCCTGCAAAAGTCGCTCGCGTTCCTCGGTTGAGACTGCCGACCAAGCGTCCTGGTAGGTTTTCCATAGCTGTTGCAATGCTTCATTTGTCATATTCATTCCTTTTGTATGGCATAGTGCTGCGCCACTTCCTAACCATAGGCACGGGCTTCCACAAGGTCGATAACAGAGAAGCCTGCATTGTTTACCAATCATCCAAGCCTTTGTGGACCCATTTCTTGATCTCATCCGGCTCCTACGACCTCAGGCGACGTTGTGGACGAGGGTAGAAGCGAGTGGCCGCTGGGGCTTGTCGTTCCGGCGACACGACGATCTACTGTTCTGCTGGGTAGAGCACGGGGCGTGCGAATTGACGCGGCCAGGCCTTGAGCCTTTGTCTTTGCGAACGAACGATTTCGTTTTCGTGCGCGCATCGACGCCCTTCAGCCTGGTCTCGGATGCTGCTGTTGAAGCCACTGACAGCGAGGCAGTGATCGCGAGAGCTGGTTCGATCGCGGTGCTGGGCAACGGTCAAAGTCCTGGAACGGTGCTTCGTGGTGGAAAGTTTGTCTTCGATACTGCAAACGAACAGTTGCTGATAGGGTTGCTTCCGCAGGTAATCCATGTAGCCGCGACGGCAAATGCCTCAGAGAGGGTTCGAACACTGCTCGCGCTGAATGAGGCAGAGTCGAACGCACTGCGGCCGGGCAGCGAGTTTGTTGTTGCCTGGCTTATGGAACTGCTTTTAGTAGAGATCCTGCGCAGCCGGGCGTTTGGACCAGACAATACCCAGGCGGGTCTCCTTACCGGGCTAGCCGATCCTGTCGCAGCGAGGGCACTGGTTGCCATGCACAGCGACGTTGCGCGACCGTGGACAACGGAGAAGCTGGCACGATTGTGCGGTGCGTCCCGTTCCGCGCTGGCAGTACGCTTTGTCAGAGTCGTTGGGCTTGGCCCTATCGAATACCTGCAGCAGTGGCGTATCGCGTTGGCTAAGGAGGAGCTACGACGCGGGAAACGTAGCGTCGGCGAAATAGCGTTGGTCATCGGGTTTCAGTCTGGCAGCGCGTTTAGCACAGCCTTTAAACATGCCGTGGGCTGCTCGCCACGACAGTTCGCGGGAAAATACTTGGGCTGAATCCCTGGAGAAGAGATGGCTTTCTATGATCAGGCAGTTCTTACTTGCGCCTTGGGAAGTTTAGGACGCTCTTCGACTTTGGTTTGTAGGCTTTGATGACATCCAGCTAAGCACGTTCACGCACCCGGGCCTGACCACCGCATGCGTTCCCCGGAAGGAACTTGCCAGCACTGCCTTTATGAGTCTTCTGCGGCTTGGCCTGGCTACGGCGCCGGTAACTGCAGGGAGCAGCACCGCCTTGTCACTCACCTGGTTTGCCGCCGATCGACGGCTGTTCCTCGTCGTGACCCCGACGCAGTTGGTTGACAGCTTTTGCCGAAAGCACCTAGCATCCGATTCCTAGACGAGAACAGCTTGGATCTGCGGTGTGCAGTCCCGAATGTAAGCGCTTGAAGGTCTGATAAAGAGCGAGAAGTACCAGCATTTCTGGTTCAGGTGGCGAGAGCTACATACGAAAGTCAAATGACATTCAGATGGGTTCTCCGTTCCCATCAACCATCTTCCAGCAGCAGCCTGCTGACGACTAGATCAGCTATTCCTAGAGGAAATTTATGGCGACAGCCGCAACGTACTCTGCCCAGCGTCAGCAAGAACTGGACGCGACCTTCACTCTTGCGCCGGAGCAGATCACCTTTTACGAGGAGAACGGCTACATCAAGCTGAAGCAGATTTTTACTCCGGAGCTCGTGGAACATTACCGCGCCATCATTCACAATCGTGTCGCCGAGCTCTCCCGCAATGCGCTGCCGATGGAGCAGCGCGACACCTATGGCAAGGCATTCCTGCAGGTCATGAATCTCTGGGCTGAGTCGCCGGGTGTAAGGGAATTTGTATTCGGTAAGCGGCTGGCCAGCGTTGCCGCACAGCTGCTGCGCACAACGGGCGTGCGCTTGTATCACGATCAGGCTCTATACAAAGAGGCGGGTGGCGGCATCACCCCCTGGCATGCCGACCAGTATTACTGGCCCGTCGACAGCGATCGTACGGTGACTGCATGGGTGCCGCTCCAGGACACGCCAGTGGACATGGGTCCGCTGATCTTCTCTGCGAAGAGCCACCGCCTGCAACTCGGTCGCGATCTCGAAATCAGTGACGAGAGCGAGAAAACCCTGAAAGACGCGCTGGAGTCGTTTTCCGTGGACAGCAGCGCCTACGACATGGGCGATGTCAGTTTCCACTCCGGATGGATCTTTCACCGGGCAGGCGCCAACAGCACTGATCAGCCCCGTGAAGTCATGACCGTGATCTATATGGACAAGGACATCCGCCTGATTCCCCCGAAGAACAAAAATCATTCGCAGGACATGGAACGGTGGATGCCGGGTCTGCAGGCAGGCGATCGGCTTGCATCGCACCTGAATCCTGTATTGTATTCGGCGGAGTCAGCGCCGGATGTCAGGTGAACGCAGCGCTGTCTCACACCGGAGCTCTGTTGCATGAACGATTCAGGGATACTTAGCTCGGTTTCAATCACCCCATCATTGAAGCCGACCATGAAGCGCTCAAGCAGTTCATCCGGCCACTCGAGGTTTTCAAAGCATGAAGGCGGCCGCAGCCACCATCAAGAGCTTTGAAGTGATGCGCATGATCGGTCGCAGACACTGACTAACCTGCAAGCGAGGCATGGCGTATGAGATACGCTCCGTTGACCCGCCGTTCAGGGTCGCGGCGTCGCAATCGAGATTGCAGCTCGAACACGCCGCGTCCCAGATCGTTCATACAATAGTGCCGTTAGCGCCAGTACCCAGGGTGATAGCGATATCCTCTACTCCCGCGATCATAGTTGCCGGGCACCCACACCGCCCCGGGACGTGGAGGACGACCCCAATGACCCGGCGTCCAGATATATCGCTGTCCATTCCAGCGCTGATATCCGCCCTGCCACACATATCCCGGACGTGGCGGAGGACCGTAGTGTTCGACAACAGGCGGCGGCGGCGGCCCAATCCGGATTGCGATCTGCGCCTGAGAGGCGATTGGCAAGAGCGAAGCAAACAAGGTGAAAACTGTGAGTTTCTTGAGCATGACATTCCTTAGGCGTAAAGCTCTTGTTATGTAGGCGTGCATAACAGATACACAGAACGTGGCTGATGAGCCTGTTGAGTCTTAGCTGCCGCTAGAAGAGCCCCCCTGCTGTTTAC